>NZ_OX366392.1:0-1312310 GCF_947251875.1 Wolbachia endosymbiont (group B) of Lycaena phlaeas | reverse complement strand
ATCTATTTTATCTACTTTTTTCTATACTAAAGTATAGTAGTAATAATAGTTCTATCAATAAATTGTTATTAACTTAAAATTCAGTAAAAATTATTGTTACTTAACTTGTGGATAAATATGTTAATAACTTCTATATACTATTGATTTTGCCTTATAATTTATGTGTATAAGTAAGATATTTATAATGTTAGTAATTTTCTTTTACGGAAAATACTTTACTATCATGTATTGTTACACAATTATGTATATGTCGTTGAGAAAGTTGTTGATCAATTGTTAGTATTTTATATTAACAAATAATTCACAAATTAATTTGACATTATTCACATGCTTATTAAACATTTAATAACAGTTTTCTTGATAGACCTTATCTAAAGATATTTTCACCATTAAAGGGAATAAATTGAATAAGAAAAGAACTTTAGTAGAAAAAATAGCATACAAAATTTTTTTCTTTCTCTTCAACAAAACTTCTGTGTTAAAAAAATGTGCGACTGAGGCATTAATGGGTGATCTGTCAGGTCTTGACATACTTAATAGTCTATTAAAATTCCGTGATTGTAGTATCATGGATATAATGACTCCACGTAAGGAGATATGTGCAATAGACATTGAATCGAGCAAGGATGAGGTAATAAAGAAGGTGAAAAACACTTACCATGCTAAGATACCAACTTATAAGAATAACTTTGACAACGTAATAGGCTTTTTTTACGTAAAAGATATCATTTTCAATAAGAATAAAGATTTTAATCTGAGAAATATTATACAAAATGTAATATTTGTCCCAGCCTCAATGAAAGCAACAAATCTTTTTGTTAGAATGAAATCTTCCAAGTCATATTTAGCTATTGTACTGGATGAATATGGCGGAACTGATGGTTTAATTTCGATAAATGATCTTATAGAAGAATTGATACCAAATATTGATAACGAGAATGAGGTAAATTCAGAACACACCATTACTGAATTATCTCAAAATAAGTTTGAAATATCGGCAAGGGCCCTTATAAAGGATATAGAGGAAAATCTAAAAATAGAGTTGTGTGACTCTGAAGAGCATTATGCCACACTTAGTGGTTTGGTTCTTTCAATTGCTGGTAAGGTACCTTCTGTAGATGAAGTTATAAGATATAAAAATGGTATAAAATTTATCATCAAGGATGCAAATGAACGATACATTAACAAAATAATACTAGACTTAAGTGATTACAAAAATTAAATTCAATATTTTTTAGTGAAAGGTACTTTATCTTGGAAGTAGGAGACATAGTAGCCAGGTATGCAATTTAAACAATTTCTTAATATACAAAAGTTTGTAGTTCTATACGTTACTGTTTGATAATTAAGGTGGGAATAGTTTTTTTGGTATAAAGTTATAAAAATTAGTTGTTTAAATATTTTTAGCGATCTGTAACTTTCAAAAAGGGAGTGTTAAATAAACTGTGTCAAGCCGCATTTTTAATTCAACTCTACAAGAAAAAAAAATATCAAGTTGAGACATAGTCAAAGCCCAATCATGTATAGGCATAGCCCATTTTTCTCCTAACTTTTTTATAGCACAATATACCTGTTCATAGAAGGCATTTGTGCTAGTAAATGAGCCCTTAGTTTTAGTAAATTTTCTGATCTGTCTATGTAACCCTTCAATAGGATTTGTGGTATAAATTAATTTTCTTACAGGGCCGGAATATTTAAAATAACTAGACAGATTTTCCCAATTATTTTCCCAAAACTAAAGTATAGCTGTTCTCATAATAGTGGAAACAAATGAAGAAAAGCAGAATCGACAGCTTGACGAAAAGATTTAAAAAGAGGAATGTTTTTCCTGGCTCTGTTTTTTATAGCAAACCAATGATGCTCAATTTTATTGAAATCTGGAGAATATGGAGGCAGATACAGAATGTCTGCACCAACCCTTTTGGCAAATTCGACAATCTTTTTAGACTTATGAAAAGTTGCATTATCTAAAATCACTGTTTGTCCAGGCTATAAAGTTGGTGCCAGAAATTGCTCGAACCAGCCATTAAAAACCTCTGTATCACAATAGCCTTCAAACGTCATAGGTGCAACGATTTTTCCCTTATTTAAAGATGCAATCATGCTAACTCTCTGAGTTTTCTTGCCTGATTTTAGTGCATGAAACCTCTCTCCCTTTCTGCAATATCCGTATGGGTAATCTTCTGTATTGTCTATACCAGATTCATCAATATATACCAAATTTTTAGGGGACTCTGCCGATATGACTTTCAGAAATTCAGCTCGTTTTTCTTCGTTTCTTTCTTCATATCCATAAATCTTTTTTTGCGTGTAAATCCAAATTTTTTTAGAGCTCTATGAATCGTTTGACGACTTATATTGCCCCAGAGTTTGGCCACCTCTGATTGTGTTTTACCGCCGTGCTTTTTTATAAATTCTACAAACGCATTCCAATCGGTGATTTTATGATTATAGCCTCTATTTCCCAGTTTCTTCGATTCCTGTTTCTTTCCGCCTTTTCTCCCATTTGTACAATGTCACTCTACCGATTTTGAACCTCTTTGCTACTGCTGTTTTACTCTCTCCTTCATGGCTTTTTTCCCTAAGTCATAACTGTATGCTGCTGGCACTTTTACCTTCTTATTACCCTAAGTCTCTATTTTATCCTGTTTCCACTATTATGAGAAGAGCTATATATTTTTCTCACCATTTTTCCTCTAGCTCAAGCAAATAATTTTCGGCAGTTTCTCTACTTGCAGCACGGTATATTTTTTTCAAATCATTCATGAAAATTTTCACATCTTTGCTCGATGCATATTTCAGTGAATTTCTTATCTGATGTACAATACATAGTTGTATTTCTGCTTTAGGAAATACACTGTTTATTGCTGTAGGAAAGCTTTTAGCCCATCTACACATACAATCAGGATATCTTCTACTCCTTTCTCTTTTAAGTCATTTAACATCCCTAGCCAAAAGTTAGCTCCCTCACTTTCTGCTATATAAAAACCTAAAACTTCTTTCCTTTCATTCTGCTAATATATTCTACATGTATTTACTTACGCAATGCCTGTCTTCTTTGACCTTAAAAAACATAAACACTATTGGATACACTGATTGCAGTGGACGACTACGCCACTCATTGATTACAGGCAATAATTTATCAGTAATACTTGATATCTCTGCTACAGATATTTTATATCTTTTCTACATGCGACGCTATATCTCTATATACCATGCCACTGGCATATACTTAAAACCTTTGCTTCAAGTTCGGTTGTTTGCCTTTTTCTGACTACTTGTGGCTCAAAGCTTCCTTCCCTATCCCTTGGTGTCAATAACTCAAATGAACCTACACTTGTCCGTAAAGTCTTTGAATTTCTTCAATTTCTTCGGTTATTTTCTTCGCTTTTAGCCGACAAGTGATTTTTTATTTCACCTTCCAGACTCGATTCCAGTAGCCTTTTTACAAACGGTGTTAATGCACCATCTCTTTCCGTCAATGGTCTTCCTTCTCGTATAGACGATAAGATATTTGTTTCTAATTCTTTATAGTCTACCAAACCGGTAGTTCTGTTTGCTTGACTCATTGTCAAACCTCCATTTTTTGTTCCTATTTTATTATTACTTCTCGGTTTGATACAGTTTATTTAACACTTCCCTAAGTACGTAAAAAAAACACTCCTATACTGAAAGTACAAGCATTTGTTGAGATTATTAGGAATGTAAAACCTAGCAGAAATCTTGATAATTCAAACGCTGAACAACTTCAAGCTATTGATAGAAAAATCCCTTAATTGTACATAGGCCAAGTTGGCTTATGTGTTCTTATTCTCACTTTGTAAACATGCCAATAATTTTATCCACTATTCCACCCATATTTGCTTCAGCTTGAGTATGCGCTATTTTACCACCGTGTGAAATTAATTTAGGATCTGCACCAGGTAATATATTAACAAATTTACTACCAACAACTCCACTACTAGCGATTAGAGCTGAGCTATCAATTGGCAACTTTATGTCTCTGCTTATGCACATATCGATTCGTGCTATGTAGGTAGCTTTGTCAAGTGATACACCAGTTATGCTTCCGATTTCTACACCAGAGATCTTGACACTATCACCAACCCCTACACCGTTAGCATCAGTAAAAAGGCCATGTATTTTATAGCAATCCTTATAATTTCTCTTTATGTAAGATAGCTTATTAATAGCGAAGAAGACAAGAAAAATAGTGAAAATTAATACAAATGATCCAGCAATTATTTCAAGTATATTTGACCTTCGCATCTTTAGTTATTAGGATTCCAGCTTTCATAGTAATTTTTCACCTTTTGCTTTGGGTAGTATGCATCTTTTGTACCCGTTAAATTAGGAGTTTTTCTTGTATTATTATTAATTGGTACTGCATTATCAGTATAATGCAGCCATATATGCCATGCTGGAGGAATTGTTGTAGGCTCAGAAACATTGTCATATATTACCCATCTTTTCCCTTTACTTGACTCATAGTAAGAATTTCCGTTTTCATCCCTACCTATAAGTTTACCTTTTCTCCTTAATAAGTTTGTTACTGAATTATAAATTTTAGATAACATAAAGGTATTAAAACAAAAAGTATTATATATACTAATACTTTAACGATGTATTAACAACAGTTTAATGCAATTACCAATTCTACAAGTTATTATACCAATAATTGCATCGATGTTCTGCTTTCTTACCAGGAAACATAAGGTGTCCTGGTTTATCTCTTTTTTTACAACGGCAGCTACTTTCTTTATTTCATTAATGTTGCTAGTGAAAACATACAATGGTGAAATTATAACTTATTATCTTGGAGATTGGGCTCCTCCATACGGAATAGAGTTGAGAATCGACATATTGAACTCCTTGATTCTAACTTTGGTGAATTTTATAGCGCTGATTAGTGTGCTTTATAGCTTTCATATTAATGAAAAAGAGATTAGCAAAAACAAAATCATTGGTTTTTATTCTCTATTTTTACTGTGCTTGAGTGGATTACTCGGAATTTTAGTAACAAACGATATATTCAACCTTTATGTCTTTTTAGAAATTTCATCTCTTTCTTCTTATGTTTTAGTTTCAATGGGAAGGGATAAGAAAGCTTTAGTTGCAGCATTTGAATACCTCATTAGTGGTACTGTAGGAGCAACATTTTACTTGTTTGGCATCGGCCTTTTATACTCTATGACCGGAACGCTCAACATGTCTGACATGGCTGAAAGAATAGTACCATTATACGATAATAACATCATAAGACTAGGTACATTATTTATTTTTGTTGGTCTCTCAATCAAAATGGCACTGTTTCCACTCAGTAAATGGCTAGTTAATGCGTATAGTGAAGCACCAAGCTTCATTAGCGTATTCTTTTCAGGTACAGTAACCAAAGTGATGATATATGTTTTTATCAGAATCTTTTACAATGTTTTTCAGCAAAATTTTTTCTTACCACTGCATAATGTGATAATTATCCTCGCACTTTGCGCTATTGTATTTGGATCAATATCTGCAATAATCGAAAAAGATATAAAAAGACTGTTTGCTCACTCCAGTATCAGTCAGATTGGCTATATACTTTTAATGCTGGGTTTAAATTCAAAAGCAGGTTTGTTTTCAGCAGTTCTTCACATAGTAAATCATAGCATGATAAAAACGTCTTTATTCATGACTGCAGGGTGTATTTCTTATAAGTTTGGTATGACAAAAATAGAAAATTTATCAGGACTAAAAAAGTCAATGCCCTATACAACACTTGCATTTACTCTACTTAGTTTCGCATTAATCGGTGTACCTTTGACAAATGGCTTTGTAAGTAAGTGGTATATGATGAAAGCAATTATCGAATCTCATGCATGGATTTCCCTTGCAGTTTTTGCTGCTGGCTCTTTTCTTGCACTAATATATATGTGGAGAATGGTTGAGAAAATATATTTTGAAAACAGTACAGCATCAAACGCTGGAATGACACTTAATGAGGTACCATTGCTTATGCTCTTTTGTCTATTATTTATGGCAATTTTAACGGTAATAACTGGGATATATAGTAGTCCAATTCGGTTGGTAATTAATAAATTTGCTTTTTGATTTTCTTATGTTTTATTGTATCTCAAAGTCTGTAAAGTTTTTGCTGTGGATAAGCTGAAGAAGATTCACTTATTATTAGTCATTAACGTAATAGCTCTGTTTTGCGTTGGCATTGTTGTGCAATATTCTTCTGCTGGAGGAAAGTGGGCTCCATTTGCAATTCACCAATTGGTCATATTCTCTTTCTTCTTTTTGCTTGCTATAGCTATGTCATTTATAGAGCTAGATTTTTATTTGAAGCACGCTTATTTTTTTTACATAGTAGCAGTAATTGCGCTGTTAGCAGTAAATTTTTTTGGCTCGCATATAATGGGTGCAACAAGATGGATAAGAATTGGGTCAATTAGTTTACAACCATCAGAATTTGTAAAAGTGGGCTTAATACTTGCACTTGCTCGTTATTTTAATAAACAAAGTGTGTATAAAATGATGAAATTTCAAAGTTTATTTAAGCCACTTATAATTATTTTCTTACCTGTATTCCTTGTATTGAAGCAACCTAATTTAGGAACAGCTGTAATAATATTGTTTATAGGAGCATCAATTATATTCACAGCAATAATGGAAAGACCTCATTTAATAATTTTTGGAGCGCTTGGCATTTTCGCAATACCAGCTATTTGGCCTTTTTTGCGCCCTTATCACAAGCAAAGGATATTATCATTTTTGGATTCATCAGTAGATCCACTTGGAATAGGTTATAATGCACAGCAATCTCAAATAGCTATTGGTTCAGGAGGTTTATTTGGTAAGGGATTTGTTAATGGGAGTCAAACTCAACTTGGATTTTTGCCAGAGAAACGCACAGATTTTGCTTTTGCGGTACTGAGTGAGGAATGGGGTTTTTTAGGCAGCATAACTTTGATTTTACTCTATACCACATTCCTCGCTATAATATTCTCTATCGCTTACAGGTCAAAAAATTATTTTTCTAAGTTAATATCTATCGGGGTTTTCGCCTTTTTTGGTGCTCATTTCTTTATAAACATTGGAATGACAATAGGCCTTTTACCTATAATAGGTGACCCACTTCCATTTCTATCCTATGGCGGAAGCACAACTGCTGCGAGCTTAATATGTATAGGATTGCTACTTAGTTCCGTGGCATCTACAAAGAACTTAAAGCTAAGTTTCCGATTTCACCCATAGAAAGAGCTTAGACAACCATCACTCTGCTAATGGTTAACGTCTTATTCTTCAATGAGAATCCCATTTTACGGTGCTTAAATCTATTCCCTCTTGTACCATTTCCAAAAGTGGGCTCATTTCTCTTAGCCGTCCAACATTTTTAGTAACAAGATCTGCTGCATATAGAACTTCATCTTTAGTTGTAAATCGGCCAAGGCCAAATCTAATTGATGAATGCTCAAGATCGTGGCCATTGTTTAGTGATCTTATGACATAAGAAGGTTCAAGAGATGCAGATGTGCATGCAGAACCAGAGCTTACTGCTAAATCCTTGATTGCCATGATAAGAGACTCACCCTCAACATAAGGAAAACTTAAGTTAAGGTTACCTGGAATCCTATTTTCGTAGTCACCATTTAAAACAACATCAGGAAATGCCTCTTTTATTTTGTTGTACAAAATATCTCTCAACTCTTCTAATTTGCTTGCTTCTATTTCCATTTCTTCTTTAGCGATACGTGCCGCTTCACCAAAACCAACTGCAAGGGGAGTAGGAACTGTTCCAGAGCGCATGCCTCTCTCCTGTCCACCACCACTAATTAGTGGCGTCAACCTAACACGAGGATTTTTTCTACGGACATATAATGCACCTATTCCCATAGGTCCATAAATTTTATGGCTAGAAAGGCTCATAAGATCAATGTTCATTTCATTTACGTCTATTGGAACTTTTCCAAAGCTTTGAGCAGCGTCTGTATGAAAAAATATATTATGCTTTCTACACATTGCACCAATTTCTTTGACAGGTTGCATTACTCCGATCTCATTATTTGCCATCATCACTGAAATCAGAATTGTTTTATCAGTGATTGCCTCCTCAAGTTTCAACAAATCTATAATTCCGTTTTGCTTAACGGACAAATATGTAACTTTAAAGCCTTCATTTTCCAGATGTCGACAAGAATCTAAAACGCACTTATGCTCCGTGCAGACAGTTATTATATGATTTCCCTTATTCTTATAAAAATGAGCAACACCTTTGATAGCCATGTTATTTGATTCGGTTGCACCCGAGGTAAAGACGATTTCTTTGCTGTCTGCATTCACTAAATCAGCAATGTGCTTCCTTGCTTTTTCTACTGCTTCCTCAGCTGTCCAACCAAATGAATGACTACGAGAGTGTGCATTACTAAACTCACCAAAATAAGGTATCATCACCTCCAAAACACGAGGATCTACTTTAGTAGTAGATTGATAATCGAGAAATATTGGTAATTTTATTTTAGCATTGCGTATTTTTTCCATATTCATAGTCAGGTTTCAGCATAGAAGTTACAATATTTAGTAGCACTAAAGCTTAATTTTTTCAAGATATAATCTTGCCTAAACGAAAGTTGTCAGCGCTCTCTCCTACGTTATTCCAGTGTCCCTGTAATGTCATTTTCTATGATCAGTAGTTTATGCAGCTAGGTCGAATACGTGCTAGGTAACCCTACTAGTGCTAGCAGCTTCTTGACGCCCATCCATTAAGACTGCTACTCCATCAACTTTAGTACTGGGCTTTAACATCATATATGTAGCACCACCAACTGCTAGTCCTGTTGCTATAACTGCAACCACTGCTATTGGTGTAGAGGGTTTTGACTCAGCTGTAACTATTCCAGTTGCAGAAAGTGCTTTCGCTATTAAAACACCTGATAATGCAGTTGCACTACCGGCAAAAAAACCTTTCGCAATTGCTGATGTGCGTTGTTTTTCCTCTTTAGCTAAATTCCTAGAAGCAGTTCTAGCATGATTTTTCACATTAACATAGGAGCCTTCACGTTTTTTTGGCGGAGTAAATACATAATCTCTTTGAATAGCCAAAGATGAAGGTGTCACTCTATAGTCATCTTTTATATTAACATCCGCACCGTTTCTTACGAGAGAGTATACCACGTCTGCATGGCCAATTATAAGAGCTAAATGTAAAGGAGTCCATCCCTCCTTATCTTCTTGTTCATTAATCCTGATTTCATCTTTTTCCAACAGAGCATCTACTACCTCTTTATAACCATTTTCAGCAGCTAAATGTAAAGGTGTCTTTTTATTTTTATCTTTTATATTAACATCTATCCCTTTTGTTACTATTAAAGCCTTTGTCAAGCTCGTATAGCCTAACTTAGCAGTTAAATGTAATAATATGAATTCATTATCTCCAACTTCAAATTTATAATTTACATAAAAATTACTCTCTTCCCACTGTTTAAATACCTCTTCATTGCTTGCCTTTAGCTCTTCTTTTACTTTTTCAATTACGTTCCTTTTATCTAATTTATTATCACTATTAACCGTACTTAATATTTCCCGCCACTGCTGATAATTTATTGTCATAATTTTTACCCTAATCTTAAATAATTTATTTTAATTTTTAAATAATTAAAATAAGAAATCAATATTTATTTTAAATGAGCTTATAATCGAAATTGTGGGTAGCAAATTATTGCCTCTTGAATCACAATGTTCGTATAGCTGCAACCCTGAAGCTACTATCTCTCATCCACTGAAGGTATTGCACAGTGCTGTCTACTTGATCGTCGTGGCGGGTTTCTGGGAACATTAAAATTTCATACTCAAAATCGCTGAGCCATATTGCTTGATGCGGCAGAAAAACCTTGCCGGATTCTATTATCGGAACAATCTGGTGGAATCGAGCGATTTTACTGTTATGCGGCACTATCTCAATAACAGGTATTGTCTTTAGCTCTTGAATCAATTGTTGACCGCTTGTTTTTGCTTCGATTAAAATTGCGTGTGGCTTCCACCTTGCAGCTAGTGATAGAACTTGTTCTTTAAGTTTTGGATACTCAAGCTTCGCACGGTATACATCGAGTAAATAAAACTTATTATTCACCTTTGTCCAGGTGGTGCAGACACTAAAGCCGCTAGAATCGTTTGTTGAAACTGCAGTATCCCAGCTCTGAGTTATATGTGAGAGATTGTCAGGAAAATTTCTATAGCGTTTCAACCATTCTTGCTTAATTATACCACTTGAAAGCGGCAGAGGATTTTGTTGATATTGAGCAGCAAAAGCGTAACTCCCAAGTTCAGCCTTTATCATTTCAATTTCTCCTACATCTAGGGGATATAGCAGCTGACCTTCCTTTTTTAAGTATAAAATCCTTGAAGATGTAGCGCCTGTTGAGCTTTTGCACTCATTTGTAGTTACTTGAATAATAGGAACAGGAGAAGGGAGAATGGATCTTTTGATTGAATAGATAATTTCCTTATTTTCAGAAATCATTGGCAAACAAACATGATGCCATATATTTCTTGGTTTGGAGAGAAGATGCCCAGTCAAATCCTCTTGATGTAGTCTGTGCATTACAACAACGATAACTCCTTTTTTCCTGTCATTAAGCCTGGTTATTAGAGTCTGATCGAACCAGTTTGTGGCACGTTTTCTAAACGTCTCGCTCAAAGCTTGAGAGGAACTCAGTGGATCATCCACGACGATAAAATCTCCACCTTCACCAGTCAGTGTTCCACCAACAGATGTTGCAATCCTACATCCTCTCTGCACTGTTTGAAATTTATATTTAGTGTTCTGGTCTTTGCATAGTTCTACCTCTGGAAATAGCACTCTATACCAACTAGACTGCATCACGCACCTGGTGTCAAGCGAATGCTTTTCGCTAAGCCGCTGAGAATAGCTTGCAACTATTATTCTTGCGGTTGGCTGATTACCAAGTATCCATGCGGGCCATGCAACACTCACGCACATAGACTTCATCGAGCGCGGAGGCATATTGAATATTATTCGCTTCACTTCACCAACACTTGCTGCTTCAAGCCTGTCTGCTATGATTTTTATATACTGATAATTGTTATACTCACATCCCGGCATCACCGTTTGAAAGCATAGTTCGATAAATTTTAAAAAGTTCATGTTAGTCTCCTATAGTGTTAGTGGAATTTACTTTATGGTGGTGTCAGCCTCTTTGGTGTCATATCAGCGTCCTTTTTCTTGTCATCCAAGTAGCCCTTTCCTTGTCATTCCAGTGTTTGACACTGGTTCACCTTATGATGGTGTTATTCAAGTAGCCTCTATCCAAGTGCCCCTTTGGTGTCATCCGAGTAGCTGACACTGGTTTCTTACCAACAAAACCTAGCATAACTTTTGTGCTCAAAAGATTTCTGGATTCCAGCATCAAGTGCTGGCCTGAAGCTTTAGTTACAAGTATTAAGAAATTCACCAAATGAAGAAAAAAGGCAAAAGAATCCCCGTGTAACGAGTTTTGACCCTATAATAATGTAAATTGGCATTGTAATAATGTGCTAACGCTTATTTAAAGCGCATTTTGGCTGAATGTAGAAAAAATAAAAAAGACATGCAGCCGCTATAATTTTATGTAATCTGCCAATATATACCTGAGTTTTTTACTGAATTTTGTTGTTAAATCTGCAGAGATTAAAAACAAGGATAAATACTCTTATTGATATGATAAGGGAGTTGGGGAAATTTGTAAAGTAATCTTTTTCGTTTGTATTCCCTTATGCTTGAGATAACTGCATGCAGGTTCATGGATCTCTTTACTCTTTAATTTCGATGAATTCCCTTTGAAGTTGAATATTGAAAATTAACTGGAGAATTGTGAATTACTTTGTATATGTGATAACAAGCCATGGCGCTCTCAGCAAAACCATTTAGTATCAATTTTAGTTTGTCTGGATAAGTAGCTATATCTCCGATTGCATATATTCTATCTCTACTGGTTCTAAGTGTAGCTGGGTCGACAATTATGCGGCCATGTTCTAACTCTATACCCCAATTGTTTATTGGACCAAGATTCATTGATAATCCAAAAAATGGCAGCAAAAAATCAGCGGATATTTCTCTTTCTTCCTTAGAGGCAATGTTTTTTACTATCACTGCTCTCAACTGCCCATTACCTCCTGCTAGTTCGTGTAATTGATATGGCACTACCAGTTCTATCTTTCCGTCATTTTCAAGTGATTCTAATTTATTTCTAGTTTCAGGAGTGCAGCGAAATTCCTTTCTCCTATGTATCACATAAATTTTCTTCGCAACTTTAGAAAGTTCTACAGTCCAATCAGCCGCAGAATCACCCCCCCCTGCAATGACTATAGTTTTGTCCTGAAAATCAGAAATTTTATTTACACTATAAAATACAGATTTATTTTCATATTCTAATATACCACTTAAGGGTGGACGGTTAGGTTCAAACATTCCGTTACCTGCAGCAATGATAACGGCTTTGCATTTTACCTCTGTACCTATGTTCGTTATGATAGTAAAGTTTTCACCTTCGTTATTTGAAATCTTTTCCACTTTTTGACTTAAATGGTAAACAGGCTCAAACGGTGAAGCTTGCTCCATTAACTGCTCAATTAATTTTTGGGCAGTAATTACAGGATAACCAGGTATATCATATATTGGCTTTTCTGAGTAAAGAGCTGTGCATTGTCCTCCTGCTTGATCCAAAACATCTATTACATGACATCTCATATCAAGCATTCCCGCTTGAAAAGCAGTGAATATTCCAATAGGCCCTGCACCTATTATTACTATATCGGTTTCCATATTCAGATGGTGATCTATTTATAGATATTAGCTTTCTTTGCTAACAAGGTCAATTTACAAAGGGATGTATTTTTAAAAGATGTGGCTAGATTAGATAAGATTTCCAGCGTTATGAACCATCTAAATAAGCTCTAAAAATTAACTAACATTTTAAATCTGAGAAGTAAGTGCGGACGGAATGGGATTCGAACCCATGGTACGTTTCCGTACGTCAGTTTTCAAGACTGGTGCCTTAAACCGCTCGGCCATCCGTCCACCTCTTTTTTACCACAATATTTAATTTCAAGCAATCTATAAAAATCTTACTTGCCTACACAAAAGCTACTAAACACACTATCCAATATTTCCTCAACATTAATAATTCCAATCACTGCACCAAGTTCAAATGCAGCAAGCCTCAAGTCTTCAGATATCAACTCAATTGGATTATCGATTTTAAAACGTTGTAAATGTTCCAGTGCTTTCTGCATGTGACTCCTATGTCTTTGCCGAGTAATCACAGGAGTGTCTCTATCATGCCCAAATTTTTCCTCTGCCTTCTTTTTTATGAGAGAGATCAACTTGTTTGTACCTATTCCCTTTAAAATAGAAATAGGTAGAAAATCTACACCGCCAATCAGTATATTTCTGTCATTAATTGCATCGTCAGCTTTGCTCAATACATAAATAGTATCGCTATTTACAACGTTGCAATTGATATTATGACGCTGTTCAAAAGGAAATAGTTCTATTCTTAAATCAGCTTCAAAAGACCTTTTTTTCGCTCGACTTATACCTTCTGATTCTATTGGATCTGAACTCTCACGAATTCCAGCAGTATCAGAGAGAATGATTGGGTATCCCCCAATGTCAATATGAGCTTCAAGTATATCTCTTGTTGTGCCTGCATATTCAGAAACAATAGCAATATCACGCTTGGCTAAGAAATTAAACAGAGTTGATTTACCGACATTTGGTTCACCAGTTATTACAATATGTAAACCCTCACGCAACCTTTCGCCCCGTCTATTATCATTTAAATGCTCTTGTATCAACTGCACGAGAGATTGCACTTCATTATTAATTTTTTCCAATTCACTTTTTTCTGCCCAAATGTCCTCTGGAAAGTCTATATATGCTTCGATTTTGGATTGTATCGTTATTAATCTTTGCCTCCAATTGCTGTATAGTCTCTCCAATTCTCCTGATATCTGCTTAATCGCTTGTTTAGCTTGCATTTTCGTTTCAGCATCAATTAAGTCTGCAATTCCTTCTATTTGCGTTAAGTCAAATTTACCATTTAGAAAAGCCCTAAGTGAGAATTCTCCAGGCCTGGCCATAACGAAAATTTTTGATAATTTCTCCAAGATGATTTTTATGACGGCCTTGCTTCCATGCACTTGTAACTCTATAACATCCTCGCCAGTGAAACTGTTTGGAGCAGGGAAATAGATGATTATTCCATTATCTATCAATTGATTGGAATCATCATATAGATCAACTAAAGTAGCAAATCTTGGTTTGATTTTTTTCTTAATATGAAAATGATTTAAAGCTTTAAGGGTGTAGTTGCCTGAAATTCTGATTACTGCAACTCCTGACTTACCAAATACGGTCGACAAAGCAAAAATAGTTTCATTTGTGTTTGTCATTATTTATATAAACTACTTAGCAATTTAAGAAATCGAAATACCTAATCTAAAAAATTTTTGCTTATATTACTTATTCATATTAATGCAGTATTAGTAAATATATTGTATAGAAAAACTACAAAAGTCATCCAGATGAAAATATTTATTTTGAAAACTGATAATATGATTTATAATGACTGACACAAGTTTTAAATATTATGCTCAAGAAATTAGCTTGGTATTGGTCTTCTGTAGAGTTAATTAAAGGGTTTGTTATTACATTAAAATATATGTTCAAACCAAAGGTTACTTTGAGGTATCCTATGGAGAAGGGCCCTTTAAGTCCAAGGTTTCGTGGTGAGCATGCGCTGCGTAGGTATCCAAATGGTGAAGAACGATGCATAGCTTGTAAGTTATGCGAAGTTATCTGCCCTGCTCAAGCAATAGTTATTGAAGCAGAGGAAAGAGAAGACGGTAGTCGCCGCACCACACGCTATGATATTGACATGACAAAATGCATATATTGCGGACTTTGCCAAGAAGCATGTCCAGTTGATGCAATTGTGGAGGGTCCTAACTTTGAATTTGCTACTGAAACAAGAGAGGAGCTAATGTACAATAAAGAAAAGCTATTGCGTAATGGTGAAGTTTGGGAAGAAGCAATTGCACTCAGGTTAAAAAAGAATAGGCCGTATTATTAACTAGGTATGTCAACAATTAAAATTTCTTACAGCAAGTATGTAATAGATCTCTTGTACAACTGTTATTTAACTGAAAGATCAGTAGCTCACCTTTTGGTGTCATTCCAGCGCGTGGCGCTGGAATCTAGAAAAGAAAGAAACATGGATCCCAGTGTCAAGCACTGGGATGATAAAAGGTCTAATGAATGATAAAAGTTACCTTTTTAGCCGAACAAAAAGTAAAAGAATACAGTGGTAGAGTCACTGGCTTTGATATATTACAACCGGATGCTTTGAGAGAAGCAATTGCCTTTAAGGTAAATGGTGAGTTGTATGATCTCTCACGTGAAATTGAATCTGATACAGAGATAGAGGTAATACAACTGAGTGACGAAGCGGGTTTAGATATAATAAGGCATGATGCTGCTCATATAATGGCGCAGGCAGTAAAAGAGCTCTTTCCTAATACTCAGATTACTATCGGGCCAACAATTCAAGATGGTTTCTACTATGATTTTGCTACAGATCGTACCTTTACCACGGACGATCTTGCTGCAATAGAAAAAAAAATGAAGGAAATTATAAAAAGTAACCACAGATTCGTCCGAGAAGTTTGGACTCGTAAGCAGGCAATTGATTTCTTTAGTGATATAGGTGAAAGATACAAGGTTGATATTGTCTCATCAATACCAGAAAACGAAAACCTAACTGTTTATAAACAAGGCAACTTTGTAGACCTATGTCGTGGTCCGCACTCACCATCAACTGGCAGAGTTAAAGCGTTTAAACTTATGAAAGTAGCAGGTGCATACTGGCGTGGCGATTCTAAGGGCCCAATGTTGCAAAGAATATATGGCACCGCGTGGAGAAATAAGGATGAATTAAATACTTATCTTAAACGTCTGGAGGAAGCAGAAAAACGCGACCACCGCAAAATTGCTAAGGATATGGACTTATTTCACATTCAAGAGGAAGCTGTTGGGCAGATTTTTTGGCATGAACAGGGATATACTTTATATAATGTTCTTGAGTCTTACATCAGAAAAAAGTTAATGAACAATGGCTACTTTGAGGTGAAAACCCCTATTTTAGTAAGCAAAGAGCTGTGGGGAAAATCGGGACATTGGGATAAGTTTCGTGAAAATATGTTCATTATTGATGAATCTGAAAGTAAAAAGCTAGCAATAAAACCCATGAATTGCCCTTGTCATGTGCAGATTTTTAATTCTCACATCAGAAGCTATCGTGATTTACCGATACGTATGGCAGAGTTTGGCACATGCCATAGAAATGAAAGCTCAGGCTCATTGCATGGACTGATGCGAGTGCGTGGTTTTACGCAAGACGATGCACATATTTTTTGTATGGAAAAACAAGTGAATTCTGAAACTGTAAAGTTTTGTGACCTTTTAAAAGAAGTATATTCAGAACTTGGGTTCAATGAAATTTCTGTGAAATTTTCAGACCGTCCAGATACTAGATCAGGTAATGATGAAGTGTGGGATAGAGCTGAAAGAGCACTGCTTGAAGCAGTTAAAGAAGCAGGGCTTAGTTATGAACTTAATCCTGGTGAAGGTGCATTTTATGGTCCAAAGTTAGAGTTTATTTTGAAAGATGCAATAGGTAGAAATTGGCAATGTGGAACGTTGCAAGTTGATTTTATTTTACCGGAGCGGCTTGGAGCTTTTTATATAGGAACAGACGGGCACAAGCATCACCCTGTCATGTTACATAGGGCAATTCTTGGAACTTTTGAGCGTTTTATTGGAATTTTAATAGAAAATTATGCAGGAAAATTTCCAGTTTGGCTTGCTCCAACACAGCTTGCTATTCTGACCATTACAAATGAGTCTGACGGTTATGCTACAGAAATCAGCAACGTTTTAAAAGAACAAGGTGTGAGAATCAAAACTGATTTGACCAATGAAAAAATTAGCTATAAGATACGTTTGCATAGTTCAAGTAAGGTACCTATATTATGGATCATAGGCAAAAATGAAGTTACAAATAAAACTGTGTCAGTGAGAAATTTAGGATCGGAAAAACAGGAGTCTTTTTCTTTGGAGAATGCTACTGAATTGCTGTTAAAGATTATTAATTTGAATTAATGGAGCTAAAATTTGCAAGTCAAAAAGAACAATAAAAACAGAATTAATGAACTCATCACAGCTAAGGAGGTACGCTTAGTTGATCATAGTGGTGAAATGGTCGGAATTGTTCCAATAGAAAAAGCTTTGGAAGTTGCACAAAGTGTTAATTTAGACTTGGTAGAAATCGCACCTGATTCAACTCCTCCAGTATGTAAAATTCTGGACTATAGCAAACAAAAGTATGATATAAAAAAGAAGGCAAGTGAAGCAAAAAAGAAACAAAAAACATTAACTATAAAAGAAATTAAACTGGGTCCTAATATTGGTGATCACGACTACGAAACAAAATTGCGTCAAGCAAGGGATTTTCTTGTGCATGGACATAGAATTAAAGTCACAATGAGATTTAGAGGGAGAGAGCTTGTAAACACTGAAGTTGGACTGAAAAAATTAGAACGGCTAATTAGAGACGCTGAAGATATTGCAAAAGTAGAATTAGCACCTAAAAGGGAAGGAAATCAATATTCTTTAACTTTAGCTGCTAAGTAGTAAAATCATTTAAAAGTATAAGTTAAGTTACTATCCTCTCTTCAATTATATGACGAAAATGTCTGATTAATCCTTGAACTGGCCAAGCTGCAGCATCGCCAAGTGCACAAATTGTATGCCCTTCTATTTGAGTTGTAAGGTCAAGTAGCTTATCTACTTCACCAGGTTTAATATTTCCTGCTACCATTCTTCTCATAATCCTCCACATCCATCCAGTGCCTTCACGGCATGGTGTACATTGTCCGCAGGACTCATGCATATAGAAATGTGATAATCTTTCTATTGCAGCTATTATGTCAGTTGATTTATCCATCACTATTACAGCAGCAGTACCAAGCCCTGATTGTGCAGCCCTTAATGAATCAAAATCCATTTCAATAGTATCACATATAGATTTTGGAATTAGTGGGACTGAAGACCCACCAGGTATTACAGCAAGTAAATTATCCCAACCTCCTCTCACTCCACCTGCGTATTTTTCAATTAATTCACGCAGTGAAATTCCGAGCTCTTCTTCAACATTACATGGATTATTTACATGCCCTGAAATGCAAAAGACCTTAGTGCCAGTATTATTTGGTTTACCAAGAGATGCAAACCACTCTCCTCCGCGATTTAGAATATCTGGAACCATGGCTATAGTTTCAACATTGTTTATTGTAGTTGGACAACCAAAAAGTCCAACACCTGCAGGAAATGGAGGTTTCATGCGAGGAAAGCCCTTTTTTCCTTCAATGGATTCGAGTTGAGCTGTTTCTTCCCCACATATGTAAGCTCCTGCACCCCTATGGATAAACACATCAAGATCATAACCTGATTTGCAGGCATTTTTTCCAATTAAGTTTTCTTTATAGGCTTCCTCAAGTGCCTTTTTTAGAACTAAATATTCATTATAAAATTCACCCCTGATATAAATATATGCAACTGATGCGCTGATCGCTCTGCCAGCTAGAAGAATTCCCTCAAGTAACTTATGTGGCTCATATCGTAATATATCTCTATCTTTACACGTACCAGGTTCTGACTCATCTGCATTGACTACTAAATACGCTTTTAAAGGATTTTTAGGCATAAAGCTCCACTTAAGGCCAGTAGAAAATCCTGCACCCCCTCGACCTCTCAAGCCAGATTTCTTTACTTCATCAATGATTTTTTCTGATCCTAAATCCAGTAATTCCTTTGTTTTTTGCCAACTACCACGTTTTTTTGCACCTTCAAGTAGTGGTGTTTCTTTACCATTTAAGTTTATGAATATTTTATCCTGTTCTTTTAGCATGCTTTTAAGATTCTAAGTGATCCCGACGCGATTCGAACGCGTGACCCACTGATTAAAAGTCAGTTGCTCTACCGGCTGAGCTACGGGATCATTTTATTTTTCAGCTACACTAAACAGTAATATAGTTTTTATCCGTTTTAATCAAACTAAAATTTTCATGTGTGGTTAAATAAATTACATAATGTACTGCATTAGTGATAATTTAATTAAAAATTTTTGAAGGAAAACTTCTTGTTAATTCAAAGATTCATTTTGGTAAAGCTGACGTACAACTCTAAAAAGATAGAGAATTATACATAAATGCAGAATTTGTGCACTATTTAGCAATAGCCTCACAAATAAATATTTCTTGCATTTCAGCGTGAGTGATTTATGCTTTAAGCAAGAATTGGGGGCATAGCTCAGCTGGTAGAGCATCTGTTTTGCACGCAGAAGGTCAGCGGTTCGATCCCGCTTGCCTCCACCAATATAGGTTCTAGCGTATCATAAAGTCAGCTTATTTTAATCTAGGAGTGTTTTATACTAGTTTCCTAAAAAATCCCTCTTTCTATAACTTTTCTTTATGCAAGTAATGTGTGTTATTATAATTCTGATATATACTAACTTAACAATAAATTAATCAATAAATGTTAGAATAGCTATAATTAAGTTGATTAGGAAATACTTATGAGTAGCAAGAAACGCGTTTTTAAGATGGTACCCGGAGAGGAATTATCAAAAGGATTTGGTAACAACGTCTATTGGCCTGAATTTTCTCTTTTTCAATCGGTTAAAAAAGTTAAGCTTGTGCAACTGGGAAAAGAAGATGAAACGATAGAATTACCAATAAGATTATGCGGCAATAACATCCTTGGAGATACCTTTTATTGCATAAGGAACGAAGAGGGAAATACTTTGAAAGGTAGTTTTTCTAGAGATAAACCATGTTATACAAAAAACAGTTGTGCATTTGTATATTATAATGATATGTTAGTCAAGCTATCAATGAAATCGTACTTTGTAGACTGCGAAGAAGGTTGTTCTGGTACTTTGCGTAATGATATTAAATCTGAGAGATCTAAGTACATTTATGTAACACAGGAAGAATTGTCTGATACTTATAAATATTATTTCTCAGATTATCAAGGAAATATTGTTAATTCACCTGACAATCAGGCATTACAATATATTGGGCTGGACGTCAGTGAAGAAACAGTAAAAAATATATTATCTAAAATACCAGAGAATATAATACTATCAAAGGTGTTTGCTAAAATTTTTGTTGGGGGACTAACAGAAGATCAGTTAGAAACTCTTACCCATACTCTTAGTGAAGTCCAAATAGAGAACTTAGTAAAGCACTTAACAGATAATCAATGGAAAACTTTGGTGAGTCATTTAACCAATCACCAATTACATATTCTTGCTTATGAACTAAATCCAGAAAAATTACAAATAATTATTCCTATTTTAAATGATGATCAGCTTGGAGCCCTAGTGAGAGAATTAAATCCAGAGCAAGTAAGAGAAATTTTACCTCATTTAAAAGTCGATCAGTTCAAGGCACTTATCAATAATATAGACGATTATCAGCTTGTAGAATTAGCAAAAGATTTAGATGAGCACCATTTGACCATTCTTTCCAAGGAATTGTGGTCTGAGCAACTTCCAGCCCTAGTACACACTTTAGAAGGAGATAGGTTACATAATTTAATTAATAAACTAGACCACGATAAACTTGCAATAGTAGCTCGAGATTTAACTGATTCTAATAAGATTCAGATTATCATTAAGTCTTTAGCTGACAACCCAGACAAACTTCAAGCTTTTGCTCGCAATATGTCTAATGAGCAGTTTAAAGAACTTTTGGATAATTTAGGTGCAGGAGAGCTGAAAGATATTATTCACAAATTGCCTCACGAGAAAGTCATGTCTGTGATTGGTGATCTTAGCAGTAAAGATCAGTCCAATGCTATTATTGATGCATTGAAAGAGAAACTTGAAGAACAGAATAAACATAACGAGGAAATCAAGGAGATGCTCAAGCAAATCAAGGATGATATGCCAGAAATTGGACAGGCCCCAGACTTCACAATAGTAGACATTAATAATGACTCACTGTTATTTGTATAGTAGTGATTTATAAAGATAAGTAGTTTTTTTATAGGAGGTAACTATTATGAGTAAAAGTACAAAATTATATTCTAGTGAAGGAGTTGAATTAAATAGTACATTACAACTTCAGAAGCCGGCGTTTAATAAACCAGATTTTGTAACACCAGAAATAAAGAAGATTACTACTAAAAGCAAACCGGATGGGATTGATATAACCAAGGTCATGAAAGAAGAAGAGATTAATGCTATACCGGCAATCACGATAAGCGTTAAGAATCTTAAAAATTTTTATGATGGTCTGATGAAAAGTATTAATAAATATAACGGCGATATAAGTGAGGCGATTACAAATGGCGTAGTAACACCACTGTCATTAACTATAGAAAACATAGGCGCAAAGACAAGCGAGATAGACGATAAACTTAAAGATCTTCAGACTAGACTTGATGATATACCAGAGATTGGAGGAGCTCCTGCATTTACTGGCGAAGAGAACGGATTGCTTTAATAAAAAAGGTAGCAGCTTGCTAGCAGGCTGTTACCTCTTTTCACATACCATTTCAATGTAGCTGAGTTGATTTTAAAATTTTATAGGAGTTAGCATGAATAATAGTAAACAAGAAAGCGAAAATAACTTTGAAGCAATAAACCAAATGAGCGATTTCAACTTTAAAGAAATAGACAATATAGAAGTTGAAGTTAAGCCCACAAACTTTGAGGACATTGAAGATAAAATTGCAACAATTCATTACGTCTATCAAGTTATGGATAAGTTAGTCTGCGATTTAAACGAGAAGTTTGTTTCGGGCTTGCGTGTCTCAATTATGGAGAACATAGCACAACTTAGAGGAGAGTTTATTGATATGAACCAACACTTGGCCGAAGGTTTATCTCATTTGAATAAGTTAATTCAGCAGGATGGATTTATTGATAATAATCAAAACTATAGAACATGGGCAGAAGAACTTGATCACCTAAGGGGCGAAGTTGAAGGATTAAAAGCAGCAATAATTGACCATAATGACGTAGAATGGGAAGCACCAACTCACTCTGATATATTGTGGTAGTTAGGAAAGTAACAGCTTGCTAGCAGGCTGTTGCTTTCTTTCACATACCATTTCAATACAACTGAATTAGGAAATCTATTTTAGGACTTTCGGCTTATAGTTCTCATCATGTTTTGCAAACACCGTATCTGCAAGAAAGGTACCATTATCAAACATTTTACCTTGTACAACAACACCACTTTTTTCTGAAAACATTGGTGGAAGTATTCCCTGATATTTCACCATAACGCTCTTATTAAAATCTGTCATCTGAAAAATTACTTCGCTTTCGCTCCGTATCACGCTATTTTCAACAATCATTCCACCAACACGGATTGGCTTTTGATTATTTGGTAAAACTATTGCCTCACTTACTGTATAGAAAAATGAGATATTTTCTTTGAGCGTTGTTAAAATAAAAAAAACTGCACAACTTAAAAAGCAGAAAATTCCTGAAGTTATAAGTAATCGCTTATGTTTCTTCTTCATTATTATCTTTCAGGCTTTCTAGAATTTTTTTACTTTTAGTATAGCAAGAAACGGTAAAAATCAAATTTCCACCAATCAGTATGAAACTAATAAGGTAAGCAAAAATTACATATGTATTCATAATGCACTGCCAATAAATAACTCACCTGCATCAAAATAAATTAAGCTTCCATCCTTTTGCTGCAACACCAATTTACCACTTTTATCTATATCAGCAAAAATTCCTTCATACAATTTGTCAGCTAACTTTACACTGATTTGCTCATTCATTTTGAATGCTTTTTTTAACCACATTTCTCTTATAGCATAAAACCCATCAAATAGCCATTGCTTTCTTAGCTTATTAAAATTTATTATTAATTCCTTTAACAGATCCATGTTAGACACAGATTCACCGTAATTGCTAATGCACGTTGTGCCTGGAAGTGGCGCATGATTGACATTAATTCCAATTCCTATAATGAGCCAATTTGAATTGGATTTTTTTTCAACCAATATTCCGCTTATTTTCTTGCCATCGATTAGAATGTCATTTGGCCATTTATGTTGAAGATTGAGATCGTTTATGAATTGATCTCTTGTCATCCCAGTGCTTTGACACTGGGATCCAGAAGAAAAAGTATGGATTCCAGTGTCACGCACTGGAATGACACCGCAGTGGGTTTGATTATTCAAGAAATTTAACGATAATAAAGTATTTCCAACAGCAAGAGCAGTCACAAAAGTCAATTCTGTCAATTTGCTGACATCCTTTTCTTGGTTAATTATCAAACTCGCATAGAGATTACCCTCTGGAGAAATCCAGCTTTTTCCAGTGCGTCCCCTGCCTTCTGTTTGTTTATCAGCAATAATGACAGTTTCATTTGATATCCCTTTCTCAATTAAACCCAATGCTTCTTTATTAGTACTTGGAACTTCTTTGTAATGATAAATACGAAAACCTTCAAGGATCACCTTGTCAGCCCTTTAGTTTAATGAGTGAGTCAAGATCTTCTACATACAAGAAAAGAACGAGATTGATCAGTGAAGCCACTGAAGTGATAATGAATAGACTCTTAGAATAAGCAACCTTATTACCACTAGCTTTATCAAAATACATAACTTTCATGATATTTAAATAATAGTAGCATGATATCACACTCGATATTACAAGGATCAAAGACAGGCTGATAAAGCCAGAATTTATTAAACTTTTGAATATAAAAAATTTAGCGATAAAACCTGCAAGTGGAGGTATTCCCGACATCGAGAGTAATAGTATAGAAAGATGGAATGCTAAAATTGGTTGCTTTTTTCCTATACCAGATAAATTTGCAATATCACAATCATCATCGTCAATTTGTACGAGATATGAGAATAGCCCTATGCTTGTGATGATATATATCACCAGATACATTAAGGCACTATCTGTTCCTGCTTGTGTAAAAATAGAAAGTGAAGCAAATATAAAACCAATGTGACCAATTGAACTGTAAGCAAGCAGCCTTTTTAAGTTTTGCTGACGCAAAGCCCCAAAAGCTGAGATAAGCACAGACAATGCTGAAACGTATAAGAAAATAGGCTGAACATAACTTTTTACATTTACTAACTCTTCATTCATCAATCGAATTAAAAATGTTACAAGTGCAGCTTTTGGGGCCGTAGAAAAAAACGCAGTTACTATGGTAGGTGCACCTTGATAAACATCTGGAGCCCACATATGAAAAGGAACAATAGCAAGCTTGAAACACAAACCAATTAGAACAAAGACTAACCCAAAGACTATTCCATAAGTTATCTGATGGTTTTGCAAGAATGAACCGAGCTCAGAGAAATTGACTTGTCCTGTATATCCATAAAGCAGCGACATTCCATATAGCATAATGCAGGAAGATAGTGCACTGAGTGTAAAATATTTCACTCCCGCTTCACATGAATAAATCGAATCTTTATTAAAGCTCGCAAGAACATACAAAGATATACTCATCAACTCAAAAGCTAAATAAAAAGAGATCAGACTATTTGCTGAAACCAAAGTTATCATGCCAAACAGTGCAAAAAGAATCAGTATTGAAAATTCATATTTATAGTCATATTTTGATAAATTCAGCATCAAAAGTATTAAAATTCCTGTGCTGAGAATTAACCCTTGGGCTGACCTGATGTATAAATTGAGTTTTAACAACGAATTAAAGAGAAAAATTTCATTGTTTTCTGCCGAAAGAATTAAAATAATTAAAGTTACCACTGTGCAGCCAAGTGCTAATAAGTTGATAGTTCTGCGGTTAAATATAATCCCAAGCAGTAGCAACACTAACGAGGAGATAATAGAGAACATTTCCGGCAATATCTGTATATAATTCATAGCGCATTATATTTGACTAACAAATTTGCCATACATGGCTTCAAATAATTCAGTGCAAGGGTTGGGTAAAATCCAAGCAAAATAACAAACACTGCAAGCAGAATTAAGACAGAAAATTCTATGCTATCCAAACGGTTATTTAATAATTTAGAATAGCTAACCCCCCATATTATTTGCTTACATAAATTCAGCATATAAACTGCGCTTAAAATAGTGCCAAGTGCGATAAATCCTGTAAAAAACCCTATGCTCTTAAACATCCCAACCATAGCCAAAAACTCACCTGCGAACCCAGATGTTCCAGGTAGCCCTATTGAAGCCATTGAAAATAAAATGAACATAAAACCAAATTTTGGCATTGTGTTTACTATGCCAAAATATTTTGCAATCTCCAAAGTTCCAGTTCGAGTATATAGCATTCCAACACATAAAAATAAAGCAGCAGAAATAAGGCCATGACTAATCATTTGAAATATGCTACCCAGTACTCCTTCCTCACAAAATGAAAAGAGGCCAGCAGTAACGATCCCCATATGTGCTATTGAAGAATAAGCTATTAACTTCTTTATATCATCTTGAGCAAACGCAACTAGAGAAGCATATATCACCGCAATAATGCTCAGCACAACAACGAAATTTGAAAAATACAAACTTGCCTGAGGAAGCATTGGAATAGAAAACCTTAAAAATCCATATCCCCCCATTTTAATAAGCAAGCCAGCTAAAATCACAGATCCAGAAGTTGGTGATTGCACATGCGCATCAGGAAGCCAAGTGTGAAATGGAAACATAGGTACTTTTATTGCAAAAGAAATAAAAAATGTAATCCACAGCAATGACTGCACTTCAAGATCAAGGCTTGGCACTAATGTAGCTAATTTTTGTATATTAAACGTCCCAAAAGTACTATAGATATACACCAATCCAAGCAGAAATAATAATGAGCCAGTTAATGTATAAAGAAATAACTTAAACGTCGCATATATCCTTTGCTTCCCTCCCCAAATGCCAATAATAAAGAACATTGGTATTAAAACAGCTTCAAAAAACACATAAAAGCTTATAGCATTCAGTGAAACGAAAAAACCGACTACAAAACTCTCAAGCAGTAGAAATAATGCCATATAGGCTTTTAGGGTCGTATAACTCATTTTGCAGTTATAGAGTATACAAATTACAAACAAGAAAGTTGTAAGCAGAAGGAAAAGCAACGATATACCATCTATCCCTATTCCTACATTCTTGATTGGATAGCTGACAAACTGAAAGTCCGCATTGTTATAATCAAATTCTATACAAGCTACAATGCTAAGCAAAAATGGAAGTATAGCAAAAAATAGGGCAAGGAATTTTAGGTGTATAGATTGATGATTAATCCTGATCGAGGATAAAATCAACGCTCCTATCAGTGGAAGCAAGAATATACTAAGTAACAACACCTTCTATTTAATTCCAATAATATATAAAGCACCGATTATTAGAGTAACAAACATAATAAATGCATAATCAAATATATAACCAGTCTGCAACTTTATAGAACTTTTTGAACATTCATTAACCAACCTTACAACACCATTTGGCCCAAATGAATCAATAACCTTAACATCAAATTTCCATAGAAGCCTAGACATAAACCTTATCGGTGCAATGATAACAAACTCATACACCTCATCAAAGTACCATTTATTCTGCAAAAACTTAAGTAAAAATTTACTCTTAATTTGCCTAATTACTTGATATTGGTAAATTAGGTACGCAAGTGCTATTCCACTTAGGCTCGCCAAGGTTGGTAGCAATTTTATAAAGAAATTACGCACTCCATGCTCATCAATAACTACTAAACTTGATTTCCAAAACGCATTACTAGTTATGTTCAAAATATTTGCTCCCCATATTCCAGAAAATACTGATCCAAAAGCGAGTATCAGTAATGGTATAAGCATAATCTTTGGTGCCTCATGTATATTAATTTTACTTTGTTTTTGGCTGTGGAACACAAGAAGCAATAACCTCCAAGAGTAAAACGCTGTGAAGAATGCAACAACTAAGCTTATTACAAAAGCAAAGCTATCCGTGCTATAAGCATGTTCAATTATCAAATCCTTTGAGTAAAAACCTGCAAATGGAAATATTCCAGAAAGCGCAAGAGATCCAATCCACATGAGAGTATAAGTGCAAGGGATTTTCTTCCAGCAATTTCCCATTTTCTGAATGTTTTGCTCATGATGCATTGCATGAATCACATTGCCAGCACCAAGAAATAGTAGAGCTTTAAAAAAAGCGTGTGTCATTAAATGAAAAATAGCAACATTGTAAGCAGAAAGCCCACATGCCATGAACATATAACCAAGTTGACTGCAGGTTGAATAAGCAATTATTTTTTTTATATCGTTCTGAGTAATCGCAACCGTAGCTGCAAAGAAAGCAGTAAGTGCCCCAACAATAACTATTAATTCTCGTGCCACATTTGATAGCTCAAATAATGGAGAACATTTTGCTACTAAAAATATACCTGCTGTTACCATCGTTGCTGCGTGAATGAGTGCAGAAACAGGGGTTGGCCCTTCCATTGCATCTGGCAACCAAACATGTAAACCAAGCTGTGCAGATTTACCCATACAGCCAATAAAAAGTAATATGCATATTATATGAGTTACTTTGAATTCACAGCAGAATGCCCTAATGTTCTGCGTGCCAAGAAGATCAGTTGTGTCAAAAACTTCAGTAAAATTCAAAGAGTGAAATGTATAATAAATAAGAAAGGTTCCAATCAATAGTGCAAAGTCTCCTACCCTATTCACAACAAATGCTTTAATTGCTGCATTATTTGCAGAATATTTTTGGAACCAAAATCCTATGAGTAAATAAGAACATAGGCCAACCCCTTCCCAGCCAAAAAAAAGCTGCACGAAATTATCGCTTACAACCAGCACAATCATACAAAATGTGAACAGCGATAGGTAAGAAAAAAACCTCGACTTCCCCTTATCATGCTCCATATAACCGATAGAATAGAGATGCACTACCAGCGAAACGGTGGTAATAACAATCAGCATTAAGGATGAGAGAGCATCCACACTAATTGCCCAATTTACTTTTAATACACTTAATGAAAATAAAGGAAATAAACTCAAGTGATAATTTTCAGAGAAGGTGAGAAAAACATACCAAGATAAAACTGCAGATATTCCAATCCCTGCCGTTGTAACTAACTGACTTTTTCTAAAAAGTGCTGCAAATAGCGAACCAAAAAGTGGCAAAAATACTATTAATTTCAGTATATCCATCATACTTTCATTCTTTCATTAAATTTGCTTGTTCAACATCTATATTGCCACGGCTTCTATAATATACAACCAATATTGCAAGCCCAACTCCTGACTCTGCTGCTGCAACAGTCAACACAAACATCACAAAAATTTGCCCAACTATATCATTCATAAAGGCAGAAAAAGCAACTAAGTTGATATTAATTGCCAGCAATAATATTTCTATTGATAACAATATATTGATTATGCTCTTACGGTTGATGAAAATACCGCACACTCCAATAGTGAACAAAACAGCAGCAACTATCAAAAAGTGATTTAATCCTATTTCCATTCTACTCCTTTTCCAAATTTAGCCTTAATCAATTTTACAGATGAAGATTGTGTCAATTGCTTTAATACATTCTGTTTTTTAACTCCTTTTTTCTTGTCCTGCAAAGTAAGAGCAATTGCACCGACAATTGCAACAAGCAGCAGAATACCAGAAAGATGAAAAGCGTACATGTAGTCGGTATACAGCAAATTACCAATAGCTTTCACATTATTGGTATTATAGTTTATAACATTGCTTATATTCGGTGCTGAGCTGCGGATTACAAAGCTGATGACTAGAAAAAACACAACACACAACATAGCACCAAGAGTGCAATGCTTTGCAAAACCCTGGCGCAACCTTATGTAGTCAATATCGAGCATCATAACTACAAAGAGGAACAACACCGCAACCGCACCGATGTATACTATCATCACCATCATAGCAATGAACTCAGCTCCAAGGAGAATGAAAAGAACTGCAGAGTTAACGAAGGTGAAAATTAAAAATAATACTGCATGCACAGGATTTCTTACACTAATTACGCATACAGCAGATAAAATGCTGAGAATTGCAAAAAAATAAAAGAAAAAAGGCATCGATACTTTAACTGCAACAATAGTTACTAACTTAAGGTAATTGTTGCTGTAAAGTCAATACTATATTAAAGATTTGAAAATATCGTACTACAAGCTTCAACTCCTCAGTAATGCAATAAACACTCTTGACAATCTTGATTTATTAATATATAATGTATGTATATTAATAGTCAGCGGTAGCTCAAAATGTACAACATATTTGGTTACTTCAAAAGCAACAATAGTTCTAACGCACAAAATAGCAGATTAAATGGAGAAGGTTATCAATACACCACAAGAGACTATATGACAATTTACTTTAATAACACATTAGCAAGTTTCAGTAGATCATTGATAGAATTTAAAGAAAAAGCATATGGTTTTATATATGATATTGGAGCTTGGTTGAAAGCAACATATGAAAATTTCACTGAACGAGCTGAAATTCATAACTTCTATGTTCCAGAAAAACTTCCTATTAAAGCTGAGGAAATAAAGATGAAGGAACTGAATCGTAAGCCTAAGCCATTTCAAACTCCACCTATTCATCAAACAAGCAGAAGTTTTGATGCCAATATCTCAAATCAAGTTGTTGTTACTCACCATACACTTGAAGCTACCCCAACAAGATAGATCTACGCTTAAATATCTAGTACTTGAATGAGTTGAATGTTATGTTCAATAAGACCTTTACAATATTTGGATCATAGGTTTAACTTTATAAAGTTATAATCTATAGAGCTTCAATGAACGATTATCTCTCACTGTTAAATCCAGAACAGCAATTAGCTGTAACTAACATAAATGGGCCAGTTTTGATACTGGCAGGAGCCGGAACCGGAAAAACAAGAACGATTACTTCAAGAATAGCACACATAATTAGAAACGGTCACGCTTATTCTGATGAGATATTAGCAGTTACATTTACAAATAAAGCAGCAAATGAGATGGTATCAAGGGTACTTGAGCTAACGGGCACAAACATACCATGGCTTGGCACTTTCCATGCAATTGCAGCAAAAATTTTGCGCATGCACGCAGAAATTGTGGGCTTAAACCCCAATTTTACAATCATTGGTGTGGATGACCAATTACAGGTAATAAAAAATATTATCAATGAAATAAATCCTGATTACCTATCAGAAAAATATAAGACCATTATGAATATTATTCAGCAATGGAAAGAGAAGTGCTTATTGCCGTCTGAAGTGGAAGATGTTCAATCATTTAGGCCAGTTTACGTAACTGCACTTAAAGTCTATTACCAGTATCAGGAAAGGTTAAAATTCCTTAACTCTGTTGATTTTGGTGACTTATTGTTATATAACATACAACTTTTTAATAAAAAGACCGAGGTTCTGTCCTACTACCAAAACAAGTTTAAGTATGTCATGGTAGATGAGTATCAAGATACAAATGCAATACAATATCTTTGGCTAAAATACCTTGCAAAAGAGCATTCAAATATTTGCTGTGTAGGAGATGATGACCAGTCGATATACAGTTGGCGTGGTGCAGAAGTTGAAAATATTTTGAAATTTTCCGATGATTTTAAAAATGCAAAAACCGTTAAACTGGAGTGTAACTACAGGTCAACATCCCACATAATTGCAACTGCATCATATGTGATCAATCACAATAAGACTCGCTTAGAAAAAAAATTGTGGACAACAAACATTGAAGGCGAAAAGGTAAATCTAATCAAATTGTGGGACGGAAAGGCTGAAGCAAGGTTCATAAGCGAACAGATATTAAAACTCAATAAATACAGATTTAGTGATATTGCAGTGCTCGTCAGGGCTACTTTTCAAACTAGAGTTCTCGAAGAGTATTTTATAAAATATTCAATTCCCTATAAGATTATAAGTGGCGTAAAATTCTACGAACGTCAAGAAGTAAGGGATATAATTGCATATTTGAGGCTTGTTACAAATAATAATGATGATCTCGCTTTTGAAAGGATCGTAAATCGTCCAAAAAGAAGCATAGGAGCTACAACTCTAAAGAAAATATACACGACTGCTCAGGATAACAAAATTTCTTTTTTTGAGGCAGCAAAAATATTGGTTAATAGTGATCAAGTAACCGAAAGAATTAAACTCTCACTAAATGATTTTTTAAATAAAATTAAAGCTTGGGAAGAAATAGTAAGCGTAAAACCACTGCATGAATTTGTTAAAATCGTAGCAAATCAATCAGGATATATGGAAATGCTTGAGAATGAAGGAGTGACGGGTTTAGCGCGAATAGAAAATGTTAAAGAGCTCATTTCATCTTTGAAGAATTTTGACAGCACTATAACCTTCTTGGAGCATATTAGTTTGGTGATGGAAGTGGATAATATGAATAGCGATGACACTGTATATGTTATGACTCTTCATGCGGCTAAAGGGCTTGAATTCCCGTGCGTGTTTTTACCTGGTTGGGAAGAAGGATTATTTCCTCATCAAAGATCTTTTGAAGATAAAAGTGGTAAAGCTTTGGAAGAAGAGAGAAGACTTGCATATGTTGGCATAACTAGAGCAAAAGAAAGGTTGATCATTTCATGTGCAGATAGGAGGGAAATTAATAATCAGTGGCAACCAATGAGCACTTCTCGATTTATTAAAGAATTGCCAAGAGAAAATGTTGAGGTGATCAAGAATAGTGCCTACTGTTGAAGCTATAACTGCAGCTCTTACGACAAACACATCTGAATTACTTCAATTATATATTTCTCCTGGCAAAAATTCTCTGATGGTCTTAAATAAAATTTTCAGTGAATGATTATCAGACATGTTGTGTTCTGCTGATTTTATTAAGTGTACTTCAACGTCTGTTGACTTAATTTTTTCAGCTAAATTCAATGAAGTTTGATAAGGAACATCTTTATCATTAATGCTATGCAATAAGCGCACAGGACAGTTTATATCTATTGCTTCTCTGTTTAAAAGAAGGTTCTTTCTACCGTCTTCGATCAGATTTTTAGTTATTTTGTATGCACAATGCTCCGAAGTAAAATCTATTACACCTTTAGAACCTAGTTCTTCTTTTTGCTTGCCTGACAATTGCTTGAATATCAAATCTTCAGTAAAATCAGGAGCAGACGATATGCCGATTAATGCTGCAATTTTTTCTGGAAATTGAAGAGCAGTGAGCAGCATCAGCCATCCTCCCATACTTGAACCTATAATTATTTGTTTATTGCTAGTTAATTCACTTATCACTTTAGCACAATTTTTTTGCCAATCACTTATTGTATAATCAGCAAAATCACCGCTTGAATTACCATGGCCAAAATAATCAAAGAGCACAAGTGCTATATCATTTTCTTGGCAAAATTTGTAAACGGCAGTTGCTTTAGTTCCATCCATATTGGATGCAAAACCACTAAAAAAAACTATAGAAGCCTTCTTTCCTTGTAGCTTTCGATATGCTATATGGCCATTACTTCCATCGAGTAATTTACAATAATTCATACTACTTTGGCAAGGCAACCGGACTATCGCTCATCGAACGCAAATAGCTGACTAGATCTGCAATCTCTTGTGGATTGGAAATGCCTGCAAATGCCATACGTGTACCTTTTATGTAGGCTTTTGGATTTTTTAAAAAAGCAAATAACTCCTCATACTCCCATTTCCCACCTTTTTCAAGTAGTGCTTTTGAGTAATTGAATGAGCTGCCAAGATGGGCCTTTTTATTTCCAACCACGTTCCATAAGTTTGGCCCCACTTTATTCATTCCACCTTTCTCAAAACTATGACAAGCTATACATTTTTTTGCTGCTGACTTGCCTTTTTCAAAGCTAGCATTCTGCATGAGCTCTCCAATATCAAGTGCCACTTGTTCAATCTTTTGTTGAGGCTCATTGCTGGCTGCTACTATTGTTTGGTGTTCAATTTTATAATCCTCTGGGTTGTAGAGCATATCAACTACATTACTAACTATCATAATTATTAATCCAGAAAGTAAAATCGATGCTGCAATCTTATTAAGCTCCATAGTTAATTCTTATCAAGTAATGTTACTTAAATTATGCAAATATTTTCGCAAACAGTAAACAATTACCTTTATTTCACCAAAGATAGAAATTTCTATTACTTAGCTAAGTTAGGAGACTGCAATTCTATTTCTATCGGAGTAACTTGTGGTTCAATTACATAATGATCTGGAATAACATATTAAAATAGATTTCCTGCAAACTTGTCTGCAATGATTGAAACTGGAACTACTTCTATAATGTTCGTTTGCTTGACCTAAGATTCAGGAGCATTTAAACTGAATTTTATAAAGTACTAGAAATGATAGGAAATCTAAGAGGAATAGTTGATGAGGTGTGTAGCGATCACATAATCCTGAATGTGAATGATGTTGGCTACATAGTATATCTTTCAGCCAAAACTTTAAGTGCTTGTTCGATTGGAAGTAGAGTAAAATTACTTATCGACACTTATGCAAATAGCAGAGAAAACGTTACTCAGCTATATGGCTTTATAAGTAAAGAAGAACAGCAGTGTCTGCGTTTATTAGTTAAAGTGAGCGGTGTCAGCTATAAAACCGCAATGTCAATTTTGAGCAAATTAACTCCAGAGCAACTGTTTTTGGCAATTATAAATGAGGATAAACTAGCACTTAAGGTGAGTGGACTTGGCCTGAAACTCATAAATCGAATTATTACTGAGCTGAATGGCAAAGTAAGTAAATTAGAGATAAATAACAATCATTTTCACTCAATTAGTGAAGATGCTCTTTCAGCTTTGATCAATCTTGGATATGAAAGAACAAAAGCTTATGATACAATAAAAAAAATAGAAGATGAATCACCAAACTTGGACACTAAAGATATTATTCGTATGGCGCTTAAAACAATATGAAGTCAATATCATGTAGTAAGGAATACTCTGAAGATGTACGTAATTTAAATATCCGGCCTGAGCAACTTGATGATTTTGTCGGGCAAAAAGACTTAATACAAAATTTAAAAGTGTTTATAAATGCTGCACAGACGAGAGCTGAAGCTTTGGATCACGTATTGCTCTATGGTCCTCCAGGGCTTGGTAAAACAACTTTAGCACAAATTGTCTCTAAGGAGTTAAGGGTTAGCTTTCGTGCAACTTCTGGTCCATTGCTTAGTAAAGCTGGGGACTTAGCTGCAGTGCTCACTACTTTAAATGCAAAAGATGTTCTATTTATCGATGAGATTCATAGATTAAATCGTAGCATTGAGGAAGTTTTATATACTGCTATGGAAGATTTTTGCCTAGATATACTAGTAGGTGAGGGCCCATCTACCAGAACTTTAAGAATAGATTTACCACCATTTACACTGATTGGGGCAACAACACGGCTTGGACTGCTTTCTGCACCGCTGAGGGATCGTTTTGGTATTCCCCTGCATCTTGAGTTTTATTCTTTTGAGGAACTGGTTGATATTATAAAAAGAGGTGCAAGAGTTCTTTGTGCTGAAATCGAAAAGGATGCTGTGCAGGAAATTGCCTGCCGCGCCCGTGGTACTCCAAGAATTGCTTTGAGATTACTCAGAAGAATAAGAGATTTTGTTGAAGTAAAAGATGATAAAAAAATTACCTGTGAAATTGCCGGTTCTGCACTATCAAAATTGGGTATAGATAAAATGGGACTAAATAAATTAGATATGGATTATCTGAGATTTTTGTTTAACACCTCAGGACCTGTTGGAATTGACACCATATCTATTGCACTATCTGAAGATGTTGGCAATATTGAAGAAACAGTAGAACCTTATTTAATCAAGGTCAGTTTTGTAAAGCGCACACCAAGAGGACGTGTTTTAACTGATCAAGCAAGGGAATATCTCAGCATTAATTCAGTGGTATGCTAGTATTATACTATATTTTATAACATTGTATAGTATTACATTAAACATTATAATATTCTTTTATTATATGATTTGCAGGTGTTTTAGAGGCAAATAAGAAAGTCTTCTGTTATAGTGAATATGTTCTTGAAAAATTACGTAATATATGCTAGGCTGTATATAGTATGAATGTAAAAATATCAATAATTTATTGATATTTTTTAAGATTAATACTTATTAAATACTTCATATTATAAGATTGAGTTATTGTATTTTATAGACTTAAGATAAAATGGTAAAAAGCCTTCTAAACAATTATAGAAACAGTAATTCAATTAATGGAGAAAAAGCAATGAAAAATTTTTTAATCAATAACAACGAAGAGGACGGTAGCTCAATCTACATTAATCGAATCAGAGAGCAAGATCTCTCTGCAGAGCAGAAGCTCAATGAATTAAAAGGATTCATGGAGGAGCTTGCTAGGAAAGCTGAGCTCAAGAGAATAGAGCTTGAGCGTCAGGCTGCGAGTTGCATTGATGAAACATTATCTCAAGTAGAGCTACATATACAAGATAATGAGGATTACTTTACTGATGATAATCAAGGGGTATTCGCAAATTTCTTTGAATCCCTCTTTAATCTTTTTGAAGTAAATGTAGATCCGAAAGTCTACAAAATGCTCAAGGAGAAGAAAGAGAAAAATCTGCTTCTTTCGATAATTAAGTTTTTGCGTGATAAGCTTAAGGAATTAGTTAAAAAGATCTTCAAAAAAGATTTAGATTTAAGTTGGGATAAAAGGCTAGACAAAGAGATAAAAGAATTGCAGGAGAAATTACTCAGCGGTGAGTTATCTCCTGAAGAAGAAATAGCAATACTCGAACGTTTGCAAGCGTTGCAAAATTTAAAATTGAAGCTTCAAACTTTTCTCGTGGGCTCAGTCATTGCAATGTTTGCAGAAATTTTTGCAGTTGATTTAGCAGCAGTAGTAGAGCAAGATGTAACTGAGGAAAAAAGAGACAAAAAAGCAGAAAAAACAGAATCAAAAGAAGTTCGTCAAGAAATAGAAACAAAAGTGAATGAAATCACACCAATTTCCCTATTTAATTTTTCATCTCAAGTTCCAATGCCAATTGTTCTAGACAAGCAAGAACGTGCTATTTTACCAAAGCCTATAGAAAAATTAGTAGACACTCTACCTAAACCTGTTATAAGTCACAAAAATAGTGAAGTACCAAAACTGGAAAAAATGAATAAAGAAAAGAAAGAAGCAAAAGAAGAGAAAACTGAAAAACCAAAATTAGCTGTCTGTCCACCTGCTCCACACCAAAAGGAACGCAGGAGAGTTAAGCGCTTTAAATGCGATGCAAGGGGATTAGATAAAGAAGGAGCTAAATATAGACGCAATAGTAATCAGCGAGAAGCTACTAAGTCTAATGCTTCTGTTGAACTGCCAGGAGGATTAACTGATAATGTAAGAGTTGAAAACCATGTTTCTTCAGTTAGCAAAGAGAGAAGTGTGTAAAGGTTCTCTCTCTTTTTTTCATTCCAGACTGGTTTTTTATCTGGATTCCAGCATCAAGTGCTGGAATGACATGGCGGACAAGTAGCTCTCTCTCTTGTCATCCAAGTAGCTGACACTGGGATCCAGAAAACTTAATTTAAAAAGTTGTTATTCCAGCACTTCTTCTCTTGTCATCCCAGTCTGGAATCCAGGAGTATAAAAATGGTGAATAAAATTTATGTTAAAAAACTGCTTGTGCTGACAATTGATTCTTAATATACTCGTTACATAATAATTTAATTTAGAGGTTGATATGCATGGTAACAATGATTCAGGCAAAAGAGTATTTGATAATACTGCTCCAGGAGGAGGAAAGATTAATCTGAGAAATTTGAGGGGTGAAAATGTTACAATAGATGATTTTAGAGACAGGATTAAACGTGAAGAGGAAAGAAAGAAAAATCAATCTAGTGGTCAAGGTAGTAGTAAGTAATTATGTTAATTTAATTTAGGGGGTGGCGTTATGCCTAATAAAAGTGAAATAAATCGAGAATTAGTAAGAGCGTTTAATGTTATTCTTAATTATCATGAGATTATTGCTACTAATCTGGTCGTAGAAAAAGGTTCTTACAAGGATCATATAGTTATCTCATTTGATGAAAACATGGATAAAGAGCAATGCATGGACTACCTGAGTAAGTTGAAAGAAAGTATAGTAGATAAGTATTATGGAGAATATGAAATAGATGAGAGACATGATATGGCTGGATTGTCTTTTGATATGAATTCTTTTCCTTTTAAATGTGATAAAAAGCTTCTAAAAAAAGATAAAGAAAAATATAAATTTTCAATACCAATAGATAATAAGGTGGTTTTTAATTTAAAATGTTCGCTAGCCAATTATTGTGTATATAGTAAAAAGAACTATTTAGTAGAAAAAGATCCAGATTCTATGGACAAGTATTGGGGGGAGGAGTTAGAAGTTAAGGATAGAAAAAATTACCTATATGCTATACGTTTTGATTCCAATGGTAGAGAATTACAAGACAGGTTTAAAGGTTTATTGTTATCAAAGATAAGAGAGTATAGGAAGTCTCCTGAGGAAGCTTTAGAAATTAAGGGTAATGAGATATATATAAAGTCAAACGTTTTTGATGAGATTGAGTTCATTAACAATATTGTAAAAGAAACCTCAATGATTGAGTATCGTGCTTTTGAAGTTTCAAATATTGATGATCCACTTTCTGTAGACAGAAAATTTTTGCCAGTTGATTTATTTTGCAAAGCAGGCACGTCAGTTAATAATATAATGCGTGTCCCTTGCTCTGATAAAAGACGCCCTGACTATCTGAAAAAAGGAGAAAAGTCGATTTTAATCCCTGTTTTTAAGTGTAGTAATGATCATCTTATACTTTTAAAAAGAGAAGAGGCTGAGCATCTTAATAAGATATTTGGCATGGATGTATTAAATAATATGGAAGATTGTGTTGACGAGATTGTGCTATTAAAGCTAGGGCTTAGTGTTAAAGGAATATATGCAATAGATTGTGCTAACCCAGACATTACTTACTGTGTGATGAATAAAGTCATAGAAAGCTCTGTAATCAATGAGGATTATAAACTGTCCATTGATCCTGCGCGTGTGCCAGCTATGAAACCACAAACTCTTGCCCCTTCTGAAGAAAAAGTAGGGACGGATGGACCAAGTGCAGATACAAGTGCAGATAGTGGTTTTGGTGATTCACCTAAGAATTCAGTTATAGGTAAATCACATGCTAAAAACTCAAGCAAATTCCTTAGGCCCGACTACTATGGTGAAGGTAAAGGTGGGGATGATGCTTCGGCTAAAGATAGTGGCTTTGTCCCTTCTTCAGCACGATCTTCTTTTAATAAGCCCAAAACAACATTTAACCAACCTTCTATATCACAGCCTGACCAATGTTCTGCAAAAAAGCAGACATCAACTAGTAAAAAATCATCTTGCTGTATTTTATAGCTAAAGGAAATTAGGCTATTCAAAGATGAATTGTGAATGAAAGTTTATTTGCCAAGGTAGAGCTGCCTTGGCCTACAAATCTTGGTTTCTTTATCGTTTACCATTTCATACCACTGGGCAACCCAACCAGTGGTTCTTGCAAGTGCAAAAATGGGTGTAAACATACTTGAAGGGATACCGATAGCATTCATTATTATACCTGAATAAAAATCAACATTTGGATACAACTTACGTGTAATAAAATACTCATCCTTTAAAGCTATTTCTTCAAGTTTTTTTGCAATTTCAAGTAATTCATTGTTTTGCTCTAGTTTGCTTAAAATCTCATGACAAGCATCCTTTAATATAAGCGCGCGCGGATCATAGTTTTTATAAACACGATGTCCAAATCCCATTAGCTTAAATGGATCTTTATCATCTTTAGCTTTCTCAATGAATCTATCTACATCTCCACTTTGCTCTATCTCTTTTAGCATATTTATAACTGCCTCATTAGCTCCACCGTGTGCTGGACCCCAAAGTGTAGCAACTCCTGCAGACAGGCTTGCAAATAGATTAGAACCAGCTGACCCTACCAATCTGACAGCTGCTGTAGAAGCATTCTGTTCATGATCAGCATGGAGAGTAAATATTTTATCCAGAGCTTTTACAAAAAGGGTATTATTAACAGCACTGCCAAATATCATATTTAAGAAATTCTCACTATAACTTAATTTATTATTAGCATTTGTGAATTCCTGATTGTTGATATGTCTATAAATCATTGCAACAATTGCAGGAACTTGTGCTATTGCAGAAATTCCAAAATCTAAATCTTCACCATTGACATTGTTGCCATGTGTTTCATGGTAAGATGCTGACAAATTTGCAAAACATGCAACTAAAATCGACATAGGGTGAGCAGTTTTTGGAAATGCTTTGATTACATTTGTAACTTGCTCTGATACTTTGGATGATTCTTGTATTTTGAGAAGAAATTTTTTGTGTTGCTCTGAACTGGGTAGTTCACCATAGAGCAATAAATAAATCACAGCAGTAAAACTATTATTCTCTGCCAAATCAGCTATATCATGTCCCCTATACTTAAGAACTCCTTCATCTCCATCAATGAATGTAATTGTGGAAGAGCATGAAGCTGTGGAAACAAACCCCGGATCATAAGTGAATAATCCTGTCGTCTTATATAAATCCTTAATATTTAACACGTCAGGACCTACTGTTCCACTTAATACGGGCAGATCAATTTTTGACCCATTACTTAGTTCCAATAATGCTTTTTTATCCATCACTTGAGCTACTTAATTTTATACAGAATATACAAACTGAAAAGTATATATTAATACAGTTAACTTTACATTAACCGTATTAAGCGGTCATCAATGCTTTTACTTTTGCATTTAAGCGACTTATTTTACGTGCAGCAGTATTCCTATGAATGACACCTTTATTTACACATTTGTGTAAATTGGATTCAGCATTCCGAAATGCCAAGACAACATTCTCTTTGTCACCAGACTTGATTATATCAACTAATCTTCTAATAGCAGTACGAGTTTTGCTTTTTCGCATCTTATTTACTAAAGTACGCTTTGCTATTACCTTCATCATTTTTTTAGCACTCTTATGATTTGCCATATATTAATACCTGTACTTTTCTTTTAATTATAAAGTTTTTTTGTTAATTTGCAATATCAGTTTTTTCTGCAATTAATCTACTACTTCTTTCTTCAATGATTTTTTCTAAACTTTGCAAGAATTCATTTTTGTTTAACCCAGGATATATGGGAGGTAATATTTCTATTACCGCCTTTCCGGGATTCTTTCTCAGAGAAAGTATGCTTTTTGGCCAAAACAAACCAGTGTTTAAAGCAATCGGTAACACAGGAACAGATAATACGCTATATAAAGCAGCAATACCCGATTGATATTTTATATTTTGGTTTATAGTCGTTCTTGTGCCTTCAGGAAATATTATTATGCTTCTATTTTCTTTTATATGCATTTTTGCTAGTTTAATTATATGGCGTATAGAACTGATACCATCTGAACGGTTAATAAAAATCATTTTCAGCGCTATAAGATGTAAACCAATGAATGGAATCCATTTCAATTCACGTTTTAAAATAAAAACTGCTTTTCTAAAGAGTAGTATAAAAATAAATGTTTCAAATGGAGATTGGTGTTTAGATGCAATTATAAAAGGTTGCTTAGGAATGTTTTCCATTCCCCTCACTTCATATTTAATGCCACATAATAAACGCAACATGAATAATACAACTCTCACCGAGCAAACAAGGAAAATGGTTATTACACACTCAGGAAAGAAAATTACAGGGAGAGTAATTAAAGTATAGAATACTTCCCATAATATAAGGAGTAAATTAAACAATAAACTTGCAATCACAAACACACGTAAACTTATTTGAATTTAACTTTACTACAAAACTAAAAGCAATAAGTTTAATTATTGATCATCTGAGTAATAGGATGAGAATCAGCTAATTTGTCCTTTAACTTTTCATTAGCAATATGAGTATATATTTGTGTTGTAGGAAGATTAGTATGGCCAAGAATTTTTTGTATCAGCACAATATTTGCTCCGCTATTCAGTAGATGGGTAGCAAGAGAATGCCTAATCACATGTGGAGAGATTTTATTTTCATCAATATCGCACTTTCTTGCTAATTCCTTTATTAATTGACCAACTCTTTGCCTTGTAATGGGTTTATTAGGTTTATCACCTGGGAATAGCCAATCAGATTTTTTGTTGTTAGGAAGCAGATTGTCACGAATTGATAAATAATTTTTAAGACTTTGCAATGCTTGCTCATTAAAAAGGATTTGCCTTTCTCTGCTACTTTTTCCCTTTATTATTATATAGCCTTCTTTACCATTACCGTTTACTAAATGTAATACTTCACATAACTTCATATTAATTAGTTCAGAAACACGCATCCCGGAAGAGTAAAGAATATCTAAAATTGCACATAGCCTTTTACTGCTTATCTCTTTATTCGATCCGCTTGCTGATTTTTTTACTGTTTCCATGAGCAAAAATATTTCTTGAACACTTAAATACTTAGGCAAAGGACGGGAAACCTTTGGATTTCTTAATTCATTATCATTAGCCGGTGCTGGATTAAAATCTATTATTCCATCATTAAATAGGCACTTATAGAAATTTTTGATAGCAGATATTTTTCTTGATATAGAACTAGTTTTATATTTCTTTTGTGTACGTAAAAAGTTTACATAATCTTTAATATTAGCTTTACTTGCACCAACTAAGGTAGTGCCTCCTTCTAATAAAAATTTTTCAAGTTGGTGTAAATCTGAACGATAACTTTCCAAAGTATTTTGTGTAGAGGATTTTTCAGAAACCAAAGCATCTATGTAATACGTGATGTAAAGATTCTCTTTTTTATTTTGTGGTTGTTTATTTTTCATTATCAGCTCCTATATTTATTTCTTTGACTATAATTTGATTGAAAGTATTTTTTGTGTTTTTTATAAGAAAATATGAGATAAACAAAGCATTTATCAATAAAGTAAGTACTACAAACCTTTGTTTTAACCTTTTTTTTAAATTTGATCTTATTTTTACCATATTTCAATTATCACATTGAGTCTATAAAAAACATCCTGTAAAGTAAGTTTTACTATCGTATAAAATTTCCCTTAGCTATGTCTGTTTATTCTTATTATATCATAGTATTTATTATAATTTTAACATAAAGAAATAGTGATTTCAACTTCATTATTGTATGGGTATTAATAAATTTTTAATATATGTAATAAATACCTTACAAAAAAAGGAATCAATTTGCACTTTTTTTTAATAAAGTGTTAATAAAAGGAATGGTTACATTTGATCCTATAGATTCATTATCTATTTTTTCTATAACTTTATTAATGCTGTGGAAAGAACGTTCTATTCTTGCTAGAATATAATCAATTACCTTTAGATCAATTTTTAACTGTTTATCTGAAAATTGTTTTATTAGCATAATTCTTAATAATTCTTCGCTTGCAGGTAAAATTTTTACGCTGATAGTTGATAATATTCGCGAGCTTAAATCTTTTAGTTTGAAGTTAAGCTTTTTCGGTAAAATCGAAGAAGTAATTAGCAGTCTCTTATCATTTTCTTTCATGTAATTATAACAATGTAACAACATTTCCTCATCTTTAATGTTTTGTACATCTTCTAAAATAAACGCATCGCTGTACCTCATTTCGCTTACAAAATTATTTACATCAATGAAAATAGCATCGTTTTTTGATTGCCAGATATGAGCAAGGTGAGTTTTCCCAGAGCTGTTAGGTCCAAAAAGAATCAGGCATTTCCAAGATAAATCATTAACTATTGAGTTATATACGTGCTTATTTTCATCTAAGGTGATATAATTTTGCCAACAATAATCAACTTGATTATTGTTAAATAAATTTAATTGCACGTAAAGCCTCTTACATTACTACTTTTTGATAATAATTTTTGCATAAAAATTTACTTGGTCAGGTAAGGAAGCAGTATTACTACTACCCCCTCCCTTAGAAACGCAGCATGCAGGTTTCCCCACACTACGCTTGAGCCCCTTATCTAAGTTCTTCTTTTCTAGAACCGGCTTGTCCTTCATGATTCCTCAGGAAACATCATTCTTAATGGTGACACCAACAGTAGAGAACCTTCTCTTGAAAAGGAGCTTGCTAACATTCTTGTTCGTTTCACTCTCTCATCAAAATACTTTTTCCATTTTAAGTCAAGGGGATTTGCATCCGCTCTGATTTTAACATGTCGTCTGATAGGTATATCAATCAGCTTAAGCAGTCTTAAATACCGTATCTCTTTTGGTTTGTTCTTGCATATGGGTGCAGCAAAAACCCATTGGCGTTGACCCATTACTTTGAAGTAACGATTCTTTATCCAACGTAATCCTTTACGAGGATGTCTTTTCTTTGCCCATTTCCATAAACTATGCCAAATTTCATTGTCGATCTTTCTAAACGCTTTTTTAGCACACACATGGTGATAGTAATTTCCCCATCCTCTCAGTAGAGAGTTGAGTGACTTAATTACTATAGCCTGAGTGTTCGCTATATTTGCTTTTATCAATGTACGTGCTTTATTAAGAAGTCTTTTAATACTTTCTTTCGAAGGTTTAATAATTAACTTCTTATTATATCTACGTACATTACAACCAAGAAAGTCAAACCCTGTTGTAATAGATGTAATCTTTGTCTTCTCTTCTGACAGAATTAAACCTCGCTCATGAAGAAAAGATGATACTAAAGGCTTAACTTCCTTTTCCAGTACTTCATGTGTGAAACCTGAAATAATAAAGTCGTCTGCGTACCTGATTACATTCACTCCACTTCTGATTTTTCCTCTTCTTTTGCTACCTAATTTACCAAAGCGACTTTCTAATAACTGTTCAAGACCATCTAAGGTAAAGTTAGCTAGTATTGGAGAAATTATACTTCCTTGCGGAGTGCCAGCAGTTGTGGGATACAGAGTTTTCGATTCTAGGAAACCAGCTTTTAACCATCTATGAAGAATTTTCTTTTCCATAGGAATATGCTTCATAAGCCATTCATGGTTAATGTTGTCAAAGCACCCTTTGATATCACCTTCTAGTATCCATTGTGGTCGATTGCGTCTTGCCAGTAATAAGTGACAAGCAGCAATAGCATCCGCGCAGGATCTTTTAGGTCTAAAGCCATAGGAGTGACGATCACTGATCGTTTCAGCTATCGGTTCCAGAGCAAACAGATATAATGCTTGCATCGCTCTATCTTTTATCGTGGGTATACCGAGAGGCCTTCTTTTGCCATTAGATTTACTGATATAAATTCGTTTGAGCGGAGAAGGTTTATATCCTCTTTGTTTTAACAGCTTTATTCCTTGAAATTTAGCATTGCAAGTTGACCATAGTTGACGATCTACACCTGCTGTGGTTTTTCCTTGGTTTTCAGTTACTCTCTTAACAGCCAAAGCTTTTCCGCTAAAAGAGCGTGTGAGAAGATGTTGTAAAGCTTTTACCTTACCCCATCTTCCTTCTTGGACAGCCTTAACAATACGTCTTTGTAGCCTCACAATAACTTTCTGGCATTTCTTCCATGGCAATTGCTTCCATGCTTCAAAGCTTTCGGTAGATGAACTTACAGGTTTACTTGTAATCATCTGCTTTCCTACCTTAAGTGGTTAACAAAGTTTCTTGTCACGAGGGACCAAATGGAAGTCTGCTCGTTTTCACGCGAATTAATGTTACAAATTCTATCCATTTCGTTACAAAATGGCATTCGCTTTCTCCATTCTCCTTTACCTGCACTTCCATCAGCATTCCTTGCGGTTTGCTTGCCATGTAGGCGAAAGTACAGGCTTACCCTGTTTCTCCAGTCATACAACAGTGGGTTAGGTGGCTTCTCTATACCGGTGGAGTTATTATTTGCGTACATCCAGAAATGAAGAATGTAACTTATCCACATTACCTTTTGGTCAGAGCTTATCAGCATCTTTAGCTCTTTCGTAATTACGATACTTATGAAACTTCACTTACGTTCACCATACCACTAAGCCTAGCCCTCCAACCACATGATGCTTGCAGTTTATGCCCCTCTCACGATTGAGCATCTTCTTTTTCAAGAGGAGGTTCATTGTCCGCATCGCTTGGCACCAACCGGTTGCCCGATTCGCACTGATGCGTAGACTCAGACGGCAAAACATCTGGTTTAATAAGTTTTAGAATCCTTTCAGTTTCTTTCTGAATGAATTCCTCTCCTTTTAAACAATATGACCGAAGACTTTCAGGTCGCACCATCTCTCAAATGTATCAGAGATCCTTTTTTTATCGTGAACTAATTAGCCATTTTTATAAAGCTCACTTTCAAAATATTTATTGACTGCATATTCTACTAATACACTGAACATTGCTATTATTGGAATAAAAAATAATATACCTATAAACCCAAAATATGAGGTGCATATGACAACTCCTAAAATAATGATAGTTGGATGTATATGAACTTTTTTTCCTATTAATAAAGGCACTAATATGCTTGAATCTATTAATTGACCAACACTAAATAATAGCAAGACAGCAGCACTTTCAAACCATCCACTAAATTGAGTAATGGCGCTCAAAAATCCGATAATAGTGTATAATAATGGCCCTATATAGGGTATAAATGTTAATATTCCTGATAAAATTCCAATAGCTACAGAATGCTTCAGCCCAATTATGCTAAGGCCCACGGAGTAAAAGATCATCATGATTATACATACGTTTAACTGTCCCCTTAGGTAATTAGATATAATGAAATCTACTTTGGAAAAATAACCTGCAGCTTTTTCTCTGTAAAGAATGGGAATTAGTTTATTAGCCTTTTCTACAATTGCAGGCCAATCACGTAATACATAAAAAAACACCACAAGCGTAATAGCTATTAATGATACCATGTAAATCAAATTAAAGCTTGAATTTAGCACTTGAATTATAAGATTACTGCCCATGCTAAGAGCATTTATAAAATAAGATATATAATCACTGTAATTTTCTACTAGATTTTTAGACAAATGATCAAATAAACTATCTTCAGTTTTTATATTAAGAAATTCTAGCACAGAAGGAATCACTTTAAGCTTTAATGAAGGTATCTTATTTACTAAGAAATTTAATATTAAAGTAATTTGAAAATATATAATAGGTAAAACAAATGTAATAACTAATATAAAAGCTATCAATAAGGCAAGTGTTATAAAAACTACAGAACATGAACGCGGTATTCTATATTTTTCAAACTTGGTTACTAGCGGGTTAAATAGATGTGCAACAAAAACAGATATTAGACACGGAACAATCATAGGACGCATCAAAAATAATGCCCCTATTATGAAAAGCAGTACACAACAAATAGTTATATGACGTTTTTGCATGTGTTTAGAATAGTTAATTTACCGAAAAATATAAAGTTTTTTGTAAGTACTATCTATTCATTATTTTATTAGGCATGAGATCAGCCAAATTTTCACTCAATTGCCAACTAGATAAAACTCCGTTATGCGGGTTATCTGTAAAGCCTCTCAGATTAACGATCTTAATCGAATTTCTATTTAACAATAGATCATCTACTGCCTTTGCCAATTGTGCAGGATATGGTATTAAGGTGTCTCTTTCATGATTAATGACTACTATTGGTATATTATCATTTTGTAGCTTTTGTATATTGCTTACTATATCAAAATCTAAATTTAGGACCTTAAGCATCTTTTTCAATAAGCATGAGGGCAGTACACTTAAAATTTTTGCTTGAGGAATTGGAAAATGCTTTATTGCATTATGAAAAGAGCTGAAAGTGCTAGTAAAAATAACGCCTCCAAGTTTAATATTTTTGTCTGTAAAATATTTTAATACTTCTGATGCAACTGCTCCCCCAAAAGAATGGCCGAAAAGTATTATATTTTCCGATTTCACACCCTTCTCCATTAATTCATTGATTTTTTCTATTGAAGACTTAGATAAGCTTTGATTCTTATTTATAAATGGAATCATGAGTGGTGGTACAGATAAAAAGGTACAAGTTAAAGCTGCTAAGATGGCTAAACTTGCTGTACTAGATGTCATTGGATTAGTAAGTAATATTAAAGTTGGTAATAGTATTGATGTTCCTAAAAACAAGAAACTAGCTATTGCGTAAGTTATATAGTTTTGAAATGCAATTGGGTATTTATGTGCATGAGTGTGAAAATTAGACCTATGGAGATATGTAGATCTATCTTGTATATACCTGGCCGCATTCTTATAATTATCACCTATTCCATGAAAAAATATAAGATGTATCTCATTTTCTTTATTATACTTAGCAACGTGTATTATTTTCCTCTAGCATATATTACACCTAGTAAAAGAATATTCTTTTTTGAGAATTGGATCAACTTTTTTAAAATGCTAGATAACTTGTATTAACACCGAAAATGGTAAGCATGTACACTAACAGACTTGAGGAATACAAGATAGCAGCATTAATAGTTGCAGCAGGAGTAGGCAGTAGATGCAATGCCAAAATCCCTAAACAGTATATAAAATTGGCAGGTAAGTCTGTTTTATTTCACACAATTAGGAAATTCTTAGCTAATCAGTACATAAGTTACATAAGAGTGGTAGTGAATGAAAGTCAAAAAGATTTCTATAAAGAAGTTACGTCATCAACTATAGATACTAAATTGCTGAGTCCAGTATGTGGAGGAAAAAGCAGGCAGAGTTCAGTTAAACTTGGACTGGAGAGTTTGCAAAAGATCAATCCAGATTTTGTTATTATACATGACGCTTGTAGGCCTTTTGTATCAAATATTCTAATAAACAACTTGATTGAATCTATGATTAATGGTCAATATACAGGAGTAGTTCCAGCAATAGAAGTCGAGGATACTATATCGTTGGTGAGTAATAATTTCATTGAATCTACGATTTCAAGAGAAAAACTTAGAGCCATGCAAACTCCTCAAATTTTTAATTTCAGAGAATTATTATCGTGCCATCAATCAGTCAAAGAATTTACTGATGATTCATCACTAATGGTAGAGCATAAAAAACATGTTGCGATTATTGAAGGTGAGAAAAAGAATTTTAAGTTAACTACAAAAGAGGATATCAATATGGCAAAACTTCTCTTTGGAGAGCCAAAATTCCGTGTCGGAACCGGTTATGATATACATAAATTTGTTAAAATTCAAAATGATGCTAAGAGCTTTATAAAAATTTGCGGTGTGGAAATTGAGCATAATATGGCAATAGAGGCACATTCCGATGGTGATGTTGCAATACATGCAATCGTTGATGCAATACTCGGAGCACTAGGATGTGGCGATATAGGAGAACATTTTCCTCCTAATTCCTCTAAATGGAAGGATTGCAATTCATCTCATTTTCTTGACTTTGCTGCTAAAAAAGCACAGGAAAAAGGATATAGCGTGTCTAATTTAGATATTACTATAGTTTGTGAAGAGCCTAAAATATCGCCTTACAAAGCAGGAATGAAGGAATTCATATCAAAAATATTAGAAATTAATGGTGAATTCGTAAATATCAAAGCAACCACAGCGGAAAAATTAGGTTCTATTGGAAGAAATGAGGGAATAGCAACGTATGCTTCTGTGCTATTGCGTGCAAATTTTTATTGAAGGTAGAAACGAAATAACTTACTTGACAAACTCCACCATTTCACTTCCATTGCAAGGAAAGTGGGAAGATTTGTCAAGAAATTTCTATGAGCTACTTTCGACATTAATAGCTGATTCAAGTCTTCTATTCAAAATTTTCAATATAAAATCCAATTCATTTGAGTTGTTATAACGTATCATGACTTTACCCTTAGAATTACTGTCATTAATTTTGATCTTTAAACCAAGCTGAGAAGATATAGCTCCTTCTAATACTGCCATATCTTGATTTTTAGTACACTTATGCTCTTTTCGGTCGTTATTTTGTTGTAAGTCTTTTATCAATTTTTCAGTTCGCCTAACGCTCAGGACCTGAGAAACTATTCTTTCTGCAATAATTTCCGCATTTTCAACATTAATCAATGCTCTTGCATGACCCATAGACAATTTTTTCTCGTTGATCATTGTTTTTACTCCATTAGGGAGTGACAGCATTCGTATCATATTGGTTATGTGACTGCGGCTTTTACCTAAAGTTAAGGCTAATTCTTCGTGTGTATAGGAGAATTCATCTATTAGTTTTCTGTACGCCTCACCTTCTTCTATTGGATTAATATCTTGCCTCTGTATGTTTTCAATTATCGATACTTCTAAGCATTCCTTGTCATTTAAATCTTTTATGATAACCGGCACACTATCAAGATTTATGACCTTACTTGCTCGCCAACGACGTTCCCCTGCTACTATTTCATAACCTTCATTACTTGGATCTTTGCGCACCACAACAGGTTGTATTATACCATTTTTCTCTATCGAACCTGCAAGTTCTTTTAATGACTCCTCATCAAAATATTTTCTCGGCTGAAATTTGCTCGGGTGTAGTAATGAAATAGGTAACCGATCTTCTTTATTACCATAATTATCGCCTATGAGGCCAGCAAGACCTCTACCTAAGCGCCTATTGTCCTTCACGCTGCACCCTCACTTATCAGCTTTTTCTCTTTACAGATGCTCATGTGTTTCTTTAAAATTTCTTTTGCCAAACTTATATATGCTTGTGCACCAGGACACTTAAGATCATATACAATAGCAGGTTTTCCATGAGAAGGCGCTTCTGATAACCGTACATTACGTGGAATAATGGTCTCATACAAGGGGATAATAGTTTTATATACTTTATCATTTAAATATTGGCAAATATCATTTTTAATCTGCTCACTAAGTTTGTTGCGTCTGTCATACATTGTGAGCAATATTCCTTCTATTAACAGGAAAGGGTTTAGGTTATTTCTTTTTATCAGCTCTACAGTCTTAACTAAATGGCTCAATCCTTCCAGAGCGAAAAATTCACACTGAAGAGGAACAATAATCGAGTCAGCAGCGGTCAGAGCATTGATAGTAAGCAGACCAAGTGATGGAGGACAATCGATAATTATGTACTCATAATTATTACGTACTTTCTCTAGCGTATCTTTTAGTACGAATTTTCCCTGCTCAAGTTGTGATAGCTCAATTTCTGCAGCTGATAAGTCAACCACTGATGAAATCAGCGATAGATTTGGAATTTCCTTTATATTGAAAATTGCCGATTCCACCAATTCACTTTCGCTGCTCAGCAGTATTTTATATATATTTTTTTCTTCCCTGCTACGATAAGAAATCCCAAGTCCTGTACTAGCATTTCCTTGAGGGTCAAGATCTACCAGTAAAGTACTTTTTCCCACAGCAGCAAAGGCTGTTGATAAATTTATACTAGTTGTAGTTTTACCAACTCCACCCTTTTGATTTACTATTGCAATGATCTTGCTCACGCCTTTTATCTTATGTATAAAATAACTCTATTGTATATATGCAAGAAATTTTTGCATTAGAAAAATTTTTTTGTTGCCAATCATGCTCAAAGTAAACTGCCTTTTTTTGTCTTGTGTAACACACTTTGAACCTTATTTCCTAACTCATTCAGAGTAAATGGTTTGGGTAAAAAATGGAAGTCTTCTATATTGATTTCATCGCTCTTTAAAAAAGCATCCTCTGTATACCCAGAAATAAAAATAACTTTGATGTTTGGCCTATGTATCAATGTTTCTTTAACTATTTCTGGACCACTCACCTCTGGCATGATTACATCAGTGATTATTAGATCTATGTGTTGATTTTTTTTTCTAATGATCTCTAGTGCCTCGCTGCCTATACTCGCTTCTATTACATTAAATCCTTTTCTTGTAAGAGCCTTAGCAGTAAATTCCCTTACTGAATCTTCATCTTCAATTAATAAAATTATACCATTACCTTTAATCTCTACCGGTTTCTCTATTTCTTTACTATCTTCCTCTTTATCATTTTCATCCGATATGTAAACTATGGGCAAAAATATGCTAAATTTAGTTCCATGATTCACTTTGCTAGCAACATAGATGTATCCTTCGGTTTGTTTAATAATGCCATATACAGTAGAGAGGCCAAGACCTGTACCAGAAGTAATATCTTTGGTAGAAAAAAATGGATCAAATGCCTTTTCAATTATATCACTCGTCATTCCACATCCAGTATCAATCACTTCAATCACAACATAATTCCCATGTTCAATCGTTTCCTTATCTGGAGAAAACATATCCTGAGGTGTAGAATTTAATGAATCAACCTTTTGATTAAAGGTTCGTATAGTTAACTCTCCCCCCTTTTCCATAGCAGCACCAGCATTAACTGCTAAGTTAAGCATAACTTGCTCTAATTGTCCTTGGTCAGCCCTAACAGCACCCAAATCGCTACCATAATAAATATTAAATTTTATATTTTCACCTATTAATCTTTTGATCATTTCATAAAGATTAGCTATCGTACCATTTACATTAATAATCTTTGGCTGCAAAGTCTGTCTTCTTGAAAAAGCAAGCAGTTGTCTTACTAAATTTGACCCACGTTTTGCATTTTGCTGTATCTGTATTATATCTCCAAAAGATGGATCGCTAGCTGAGTGCTGGAGTAAAAGCAAATCACAAAATCCTATTATTCCGGTTAATATATTATTGAAATCATGTGCAATACCACCTGCTAATTGCCCTATAGCTTGCACCTTTTGATAATGCTCAAGTTTTATCTCTAGTTTTTTACGTTCAGTATTATCAATAAAATAACAAAGTATGAACATCACTTTATTATGAAGAAACTTATTAAAATATATTTTCATGTTATTACCGCCATTGAGCTGCACATCAAAGGACGCATTATTTATCCTATTACTTGAAAAATATTCACGCACTTTCATATGATAACCATCTGATATCAATGCAAAGATAGAATCATTACTTGACCCCGCAAGTTTTACTAATGCTATATTTTTCTTTATAAAATTGCCATTTATATCGCATTGTGCAATAGCAATTGACGAATTTGTAAAACAAGGGTGTAGTTGATAATCAACAATATTTGATTCAGTTGGTGTTATAAAGCCGTGTATATAGCTATGATTGTATTTATCACAAAATATAGCAGTACTCATATAAGCCTTAAATGGAGCACCGCTTATAGTAAAAAACATAATTTCATTTTTGGTTATTGTATCGTCATACTTAGATTGAGATATAAAATCATTGATTGAGCTACCTTTTTCCAATTTTTTTAGTTCAAACATGTCTAAAAATCTTTTATTTACAGATAAGATACCTCCTTTTGTATTTGCAACGTAAGTTGCTATATTGTGTTTCTCTATCAACTCTTCATATACCTGCTCTTTGTTTACCTGTGTTGCCTTCAGTACAAAATACCCATTCGGTCTTGCTATTGGGGCTAATGATAAATTTAAAGTCTTATTACTATTTATAGCAATTTGTGGATTATCCGGTATTGGTTCAGAGAGCAAAAGAAAGTTAGATATTCTACTCTTCTTGCTTAAGGAAATGCATACTTTTACAGAAGTGTTATTTCTTAACGCATGATAGAGTGATTTTCTGTCTTTTTCTGACACATCTCCTGCTTCAAGAATTTTATCTAGCGTAACATCATCGTTTATGTGATCTTTGAACCTTTCGTAGAACCTCGCATCAGCATAAATAATACCCTCATCTTTATGTAAAATGAGACAAAACTCTGTATTATGATTCAGCGCATTTGCAAATATTGCATTTTGAAACTCTATGATATTAAGTAGATACTTGTAACGTTTTATATTATATACCACAAAGAGAGTCATTAGAATGCTAATTAATAAATTAATCTCTATATTAACATGCTGACTATATACATTAGAAAAATAGAGTACTGATATTGCTATTGGAGGTAAGAACATAATAACTGCCATCACAATAATTGACATCCCATAATTTCTTAGTATGAAGTCAACTCTGTTCTCTTTTTTGTTATCTATGTATCTTTTACTCATTATTATTGCTTGGCATCCTTGCACATATAAAAATATTCTACTATATTGATTTAATTATTATAGATTTATTAACATCCTTGATGAGTAGTTACTATCCCAATCTAATTAAGTCCTGTAAATATAGAGTACAATAATATTAATAAGCCAACAGAAGGCATTATGGAAAAACAAAAGACACAAGCATTTGAATGGTTCTGCGCACTGAGAAACAAGATCACCGAATCTTTCTTATCAATTGAGGTACAGTCATTCACACAACCAAAAATCGAAAAAAGAAAGTGGAACCGACCAGGTGGAGGAAGTGGTGAATCTACAATTATCTTTGGTAATATTTTTGAAAAAGTTGGAATAAACGTTTCAAGAGTATACGGAAAGCTCGAAGACTCAGCCATTAATGAAATTCCTGGTGCAAGTGAAAGCAATGGAGAGTTTTGGGCAAGCGGTATATCTTTAGTGTCTCACATGCAATCTCCCCTTATCCCTGCAGCACATATGAACACAAGATTGATATATACCTCAAAACAATGGTTTGGTGGAGGAATGGACTTTACTCCAATTTATAAGGATGAGGGAGATTGCAAGTATATTCACGAATCAATTAAAGCAACTTGCGATGAGTTCAACATCGAATATTATCCGAAATTTAAAAAGCAATGTGATGATTACTTTTTTTTACAACATAGAAAAGAGCCACGTGGTATTGGTGGAATTTTTTATGACAATCTAACTTCTGGCAACTGGAAAAACGATTTTGAGTTCACAAAAGCAGTAGGTGAAGCCTTTTTAGAAATTTACTTACACATCATACACAAACATATGCAAAAATCTTGGACAAAAGAACAACGAGAAGAACAATTGATAAAACGTGGCAGATATGTGGAGTTCAATCTTCTTTATGATCGTGGTACAAGGTTTGGTTTAATGACTAATGGTAACCCCGATGCAATTATGATGTCGATGCCTCCTCTTGTTAAGTGGGTGTGAAAAGCGATTATTAATATAAAATAAATCGTTATAGTTTAAGATTGTACCACATATGGTGAGCTTTTGTATAGAGGGGTACAATCATGGGTATAAGTAGATAGTTTTTTAATTAAATCCGCTAGAAATAGCAATATAAGAGGCGTGAGGCTAGCTTTAAGTCTTCATAATATAGTAAACAGCTTTGAAAAACTCTTTTCTAGAATTAATCCTTTTAGGAACAAGGGGTCATTTGACTTGAATAATGATCAAACTTTAAATCGAGCTTTAGAGTATGCAGTAACAAATCTTGATCATAATGTAATGACGTTACTTATTAGTGCTGGAGCAAATATTAATGAGATAAATAATAGTATAGGAAATGTAATCCTTCAATACAAAATAGCATCATAAGCTATGCAGTACGGAGATAAGGACAGTCTCAAAGATCATAAAGAAAAATGTTGTTTAGTGCTTGGTGAGCTAATAAAAAAAGAAAGAAAAGAAATATTGGAGATTTTGAAACAAACGGAAAGTTGTGACAAGCTTAAAGAGGAAGTAGAGATAAAATTTAAGGCCAACTCACCTAAAAAACCTCCTAGGATTTTTGAGCATGATGATATTTTACTTTTAAAAGAGCCCATTTATGATGAGGTATATGACGCTAAGGTTAGTAACTCATTAGAAGAGTTGAGCGTATCGGAAGAATCCATTTATGCTGAAGTATATGATTTGCATAAAAGATCTACTGAAAATTTATCATTGAAAGATAGTGGTTATTCTAGTATATCAGGAGAACCTATTTATGAAGATGTAGATGATTTCTCAGAGCAAAAAAAGCCCACTAGCTTAAATCATAAAGAGCAACCAGAGCCTATTTATGCTAAAGTAGATTTATCGAAAAAGAGATCAGAAAGACAAGCAAAACATATAAAAGATAATTCTGGGACTTATCATGGATTAGTGAAGGATAAAGTGAATAATTTGCAAGTAAAACTAAATGAGCAAAGTGCTAATAAGCCAGCGAGTCAGCAAATCAAGACCAAGGCTGGCTTTAACGTAAAAGAAATAAGGCAAAATTTTGAGCGTAGAGATTCTGGATACGATTCTGGCTATGATTCAGATACAAAAGTTGAACAAAAATTAGAATTAGGATCTAAAGCTCCTAAATCTGAGATAGGTTCAGTAAGCATTGAACATGGGGTAATAGGAGGCTGTCGATATAAAATCACTACTCTAACTGTGTGATTCAAAATAATTGAATTGACTTTATATGTATAATCGATATAACTCAGTTAGATTCAAGTCGACTCTTTCGTCTAGTGGTTAGGACACCACCCTTTCACGGTGGTAACACGGGTTCAAATCCCGTAAGAGTCACTCAAACAGAATGCAAATAACTAAAGTTTTGAATGAAAAAAATTAGGCTTTATGTTGAAGAAGCTTTATCACAAAATGTAAGTTTGGCGCTTCATCCACGACAAAGTCACTATATTTACAATGTAATGCGGCTTAAGAAGCATGATAACATCTATCTTTTTAATGGAAAGGATGGAGAATGGTTAGGAGAAGTAGTGAATATATCAAGTAAATCGACAAAAATTATAATAAAAGAACGCACTAAACAACAACAACATGAAAAAAATCTATATTTGTATTGTGCTCTGGTAAAAAGCGGCGCCTTAAGCAACATAGTAAGACAAGCAACTGAAATGGGAGTAACCTGCATTCAATTTATTTCAACAGAACGTACAGTAGTAAAAAACATTAACCTAAGTAGAGCGAAATTACAGGCAATTGAAGCTGCGGAACAATCCGGTAGGACAAGTATACCACAGATTTTTCTTCCTATTAATTTTTGTGAATTATCCGATTCCCAGAATAAAAATTTTGTTTTGTGTGATGAAACAGGTGAAGGACAACCTCCTAATAAAGTTCTAAAAGGCAAGAAAAACGTTGCTATTATTGTTGGCCCCGAAGGTGGTTTTTCATCTTGCGAACTTGATTCTGCCAATAAATTTTGTCAGAAACTGAGTCTAGGAAAAAGAATTTTGAGAGTTGATACTGCTGTAGTTGCTGCATTAACCTTCACCAATTGGTATAGCTAGATTTTTTAATATGGCTAGTGCAACTTGACACTCTATATAAAGAAATCTGCATTATATTTTTCCTAAAAGAAATAAATGAAACTTGCATTTTTCCGAACTATCGATACTCTTAGTAAAGAAGTCGGGGCGTAGCGCAGCCTGGTAGCGCATTTGGTTTGGGACCAAAGGGTCGGGAGTTCAAATCTCTCCGCCCCGAGATTAGAAAAATTACAAGAGCACTGTAACCTAAGAGCAATTTTTATCAGCAAGTAAATGATTGACAGCAGAATGAAGCTTTTTTCATATAAATCACTGCATATCATATTCTATCGCTCAAGTTTATAAAATAATTGACAATGTTAATTTTCTAATTTATAAATGGATTTTGAAGTGATTACCGAAGGAGGTATAGAGTTTGATTGAAGTATCAGTCCATTATGGTGATGTAGATAGAGCTCTTCCAGTGTTGAGAAAAATAATTCAAAAGGAAGGAAGAGGGCTCAAAATGAAAAAAAAATATCACGAAAAGAAATCAGAGAAAACAGCTAAAAAAAAAGCTGAAGCAAGGAAAAAGAGGTATCAGCAAGAATGCAGAAGACAGCGTTATGGTTGGTAGTTTTTACTAAGGTTAATAATTAGTTATCTTATGAATATTCATGAATATCAAGCAAAGGAAATTTTACACAAGTTTAATGTCCCGGTACCAAAGGGTTTTGTTGCTACATCTGCAGAAGGAGTAGAAACTCAAATAAATCAACTAAAATCTGACGTGTTTGTGGTTAAAGCTCAGATTCATGCAGGTGGTAGGGGTAAGGCTGGTGGTGTAAAGCTAGCAAAGTCAGTTGAAGAAGCTCAACAGTTTGTAAAGAACATGCTCGGCATAACTTTAGTTACTCATCAAACAGGGCCTAGTGGACAGCAGGTAAGAAGAGTATACATTGAGGAAGGTTCAAGCATTAAAAAAGAGTACTATTTGAGTCTAGTAGTTGATCCAAAGCTCAGTAGGTTAGTATTTATATTTTCCTCAGAAGGTGGTATGGATATTGAAGAGGTAGCAAAAAATTCTCCTACAAAAATTGTGAAATTTGATATTGACCCTGCTACTGGTTTTACAAATCTTGATAACAGTAAACTTGCCAATAATTTTAATTTGAATTCAGAACAAATAGAAAGAATAACAAATATTGCAAAAAATATATATGATGCGTTTATTACAACTGATGCAAGCCAAATAGAAATTAACCCACTAGTTGAAACAAATTCTGGGGATTTTGTTGCACTTGATGCTAAAATTAATTTTGATGACAACGCTTTATATCGTCATCCAGAAATCGTGCAGCTTCGTGATTATGATGAAGAAGTTAAAGAAGAGATAGAAGCTTCAAAACATGGACTTAGTTACATCAAAATGGATGGCAATATTGGTTGCATGGTGAACGGTGCAGGTCTTGCTATGGCAACAATGGATATAATAAAGTACTATGGAGCAGAGCCTGCTAACTTTTTGGATGTTGGTGGTGGAGCGAGTAAAGAAACTGTAACTGAAGCATTTAAAATCATATTGTCTGATAGCAACGTAAAAGGAATTCTGGTTAACATATTTGGTGGTATAATGCGTTGCGATATTATCGCAAGTGGAATTGTTGCGGCTGCAAAAGAAATGAGCATTAAAGTTCCTCTAGTGGTTAGATTATCAGGTACTAATTTTGAAGAAGGAAAAAAAATCTTAGAAGAGTCAGGATTAAATATTATTGCTGCAGATGAACTGGGTGATGCTGCGCAAAAGATAGTAAAAGAGGTAAAATAAAGCATGTCCGTTTTAGTAAACAAAGATACAAGATTAATATGCCAGGGTTTTACTGGTGCACAAGGCACATTTCATTCAGAGCAAGCAATTGATTACGGAACGAAAATGGTGGGAGGTGTAACTCCTGGAAAGGGTGGTAGCACTCACCTTAATTTACCGGTTTTTAATACTGTAGCAGAAGCCAAAGAAAAAACCTGTGCAAATGCTACAGTTATATATGTACCTGCTAAATTTGCTGCTGCTGCAATACTTGAAGCAATAGATGCAAAAATAGAATTGATAATTTGTATTACAGAGGGCATTCCTATACTTGACATGGTAAAGGTAAAGCATGCTCTCGCTGGTTCAAACAGTCGATTGATTGGCCCAAACTGTCCAGGGGTTATTACACCTGAAGAATGCAAAATAGGAATTATGCCAGGACATATTCACAAACGTGGACATATAGGAATTATGTCTCGCTCTGGAACTTTAACTTATGAAGCGGTAGCACAAACAACTGCTGTTGGTCTTGGTCAATCCACGTGTATCGGAATTGGGGGGGATCCAGTTCATGGTATGACATTTGTTGACTGTATGGAGCTCTTTTTAAAAGATGACGATACTCATGGTATTGTAGTTATTGGTGAAATAGGTGGAAACGAAGAAGAAGATGTATCACATTTTGTGAAAACAGAAAAAACTAAAAAGCCAATCGTTGGTTTTGTAGCAGGCCAAACGGCACCTCCAGGAAGACGTATGGGACACGCTGGAGCAATCATCTCTTCCAGCGGTGGAAGTGCTGGTGCAAAGTTAGAGGTTATGCGCAGTGCTGGGATTGCGATTGCAGAAACCCCTGCTGTGATTGGTAAAAAGGTGTTAGAAGTAATGAGTGTCAGTGCCTAGCCTAGGTCATAAAAACCCTATATCCCCAGTCATCAGTATATTTTTTGACCACTCAATCAGTAAATGACCTCCTGGTAAATGTACTGAAGTTTGTTTAGTAGCCAAACACTTACGAAGTATAGATGCAACAAATGCTGCACAAGCCGCACTACCACATGAAGCAGTAATACCTGTTCCTCTTTCCCAAACTCTTAAGTTTATTTCTCCAGATTTTTCTATTTGTGCAATACTAACATTTGTTTTCTGAGGAAATAATTCGTGATTTTCTAGCTTTGGTCCTAAATTCTGCAATGGTATTTCGCTTATGTTATCAACAAAAAAAACTATATGAGGGTTACCAATATTTACTGCAACTGGCTCTTTCAGCATTTCAAGCTCTATAGGTAGATAAAGGGGATCGCATTCACAAGAAAGAGGAATTTCATTCCATTTAAGCAGTGGTTTACCCATATTGACCTTTATTGATTTATCACCTACTTTAAAACATTCTAAGATACGATTATTTATCAGCTCAATAGTGATATATTCAGTACCTTTTTCTAACATTATCAAATACCCAACACAGCGTGCTGCGTTTCCACACATTTCAGCTCGACTACCGTCAGCATTGTAGATATGCATAAAGCAGTTTGCAGCATTAGACATTGTTATAATTATCACTTGATCACAACTGCCTTGATCAGCAATTTGTCTATAATTCCAGTCTAAATTATTTGCTGAACGTGAGTCTATGATAACAAAACTATTGCCAGTACCATGCATCTTTACAAACGGGATCTTGTCTGTTAGGTTACTTACCATTATAGCAAAATTATATAAGTGAAAATTTTTCTTCTAATTACAGCTGTTTTGTATTCTATAGTTTTCTGTAATGTGAGTGCTAAGTCAATACCGGAGAACAGCAAAATGCTCTTTTGGCAAACTGGAGTTAGAAAGGGAGCAAATGTTTTCAATAGAAAAGTTGATAGTGACTTAATCAAAGCAGCAAAGGAATACAAAATTGGTTTTATTCGTCTTGCTCCTGACAAATTTGAAACTACGCAACGTGACTTCCTCTTAGGTAATGCAGACAGTTATCAGGGCCTAATTCCCAAAGACCTGAAAGTTCTGAAAGATGTTTTAGATGCTTTTCATCAACAAAAAATACCAGTAGTGTTAACGATGCTTAGCTTACCTGGATCTAGATGGAAGCAAAATAATAACGATAAAGATGATTTACGTTTATGGTCAGATCAAGCTTTTCAAAAACAAGCAGCAAAATTTTGGCAAGATCTTGCGAAAGAGCTTAAAGATCATCCTGCTATTGTTGGATATAATATCTTAAATGAACCACATCCAGAAAGGCTTTATAATACTGCAGATTCGGCTATTTATAACGTAGAACAAAGCAAAGTTCAGAAGAATCTATTTGGCTTTTATAGCAGCGTGGTAAACAGTGTCCGCCAAGTTGACTCAGAGACCCCAATAATACTTGATAGCAGCAGTTATGCTGACTCTAATACTTTTGATAAATTCAAACCAGTTGATGATTCTAATATTCTTTATTCTTTTCACATGTATGAGCCCTTTGCTTATACAAATTTAAAATTAAACCAGGATAACTTTGCCTACCCTGGACATGTTCAATCTTTTGATGGAAAAAAAGTAGAGTATTGGAATAAAGATAAGTTAAAATTATATATAGAACCTGTAAAAATTTTCCAAGAGAAGTATAATATACAAGATTATCAGATCCTTGCTGGAGAGTTTGGCGGACATCGCTGTTCAAAAGGATTAGAGCACTATTTTCGAGATCTTACTTCTATTTTTAATGAATATAATTGGCACTTTGCTGTTTATGGCTTTCGAGAAGATATGTGGGATGGAATGGATTATGAATTGGGAAGTAAAAAGCTTTCATGGAAAGATTGGCAAGCAATTGAAGAGGGTAGGATGAAAAAAAATTATTTGCCAGATAATCCAATTTTTAAGATATTAAAAAAAGAATGGTCAAGTCAGCTCGCTGGCCATTCGTCATAAAAGAATATTTCTTCTATTGGCTTTCTGTTCTTTTCTTTAACTTCGGCACCTTCTTCCTCGTAACCAACCGCTATCACTGACATTACATTAAAATCATCAGGTACATTAAACCTCTCTATTATTTTGTCTTTGTCAAATCCGCCCATCTGATGAGCCATTAAGCCTATAGCTGTAGCCTGTAGCATAAGTGCGTAATTTGCTGCACCAGTATCATGCTTAGCCCAAAAATTTCCCCCTTTGTCTGGCTTTCGGAAGTTTTTAGCACTTAAAGATATGATTAACACTTGTGCATCTTTTGCCCACTTTTGATTAGATTCATCAAGGCAATCGAACAATTTTTTCCATGCGCTTTGATTGTTCTGTTTGTTGCATATCACATATCGCCAAGGTTCATCACCAAAACACGAGGGTGTTAGCCTTACAGCTTCTATTAAAATATCCATTTCTTTTTGAGATATTGCTTTTGTAGGATCGTATGAACGTCCACTGTGTCTTGCTTTCATCAACGATAATAGATCTTGTTTACTCATCATTTTTAAATAGTGCATAAATAATTCATTGTAGCGCAATATGAGCAAAATTTAAATTGCAAAACCTCTTATACACATATATTACATTTAGTAAGTTATTTCTATTGGGAAGATATGTTTATAACACAATCAAGCAGTAGGTCAACACTGGTTGAAATATTGTCTTGCGTTTTACTTTTATTCTTGATGGCTCAAATAAGCGTACCGTTGCAGCCTGTGCCTATCACATTGCAAACTTTAGGAGTAATGCTCATTGGGCTTAAATTTAACCGCAGAACAGCATTCTATTCTGTGCTTACATATCTATCACTTGGTGCAGCAGGATTTCCTGTTTTTGCGAATTTTTCTAGTGGTTATCACATTTTTCTTGGACCAACAGGTGGATATTTAATTGGCTGTTTAGCTGCTGTTATGGTAATGAACAAAGTAAATGAATTACTGAACTCTAAATATAAATCATTTGTGTGTAATTCTTTAAGTTGTCTGGCCGGTACAGCTGTAATCTTTATTTGTGGTGTTAGTTGGCTTTCTGTTTACTTTGGTCTGGAACGAGCAATAATGGTAGGTGTTTTACCATTTATCCTTCCTGGTTTGGTAAAAATTTTTCTACTTGTAGCAGCTTTGCAATATTTGAAAAAATGATAAAATTTCGTCCTCATCATTTCATGTGCACTCTTGCATTTCAAGGATATGGGTATTCTCAGGGTTTTGTAGAAAATTACAAAAAGATAGCAAGTAAAGTAATTAGTGATCCTAATACTAAAATCGAAGTAGTTGATAATCTTGACACTATTTGTAGTGTTTGCCCAAACCAGACTAAACAAGGTAAATGTACCACACAAGCTAAAGTTTTAGAGCTAGATAGAAGGCATATGGAAATTTTAGGAATAAAAATTGGCGAGATTTTGACCTGGAGTAAAGCAGTAAAAAGAATTAGAAAGAAAATGTCTTTAGAGAAATTTGACTACGCATGTGAGGAGTGTAATTGGCAACCATATGGAATGTGTAGAAGTGCTCTTTTAACTCATTCTAAATAGTATCTGCCAATTAATAATATCTTTATTATTATATTAGATAAGTAATTTAGCATTTATGAATTTGTAATGTGTTGCGTATAGTTCAAAGAAATAAGATTTACTGGTTACGCGCTGCAGCCAATGCCACAACACTAGGATCTATGTTTGTCTGCATGTTAATTTGCGTTGTGATTTTATGGAGGTCTTCTGTTACTTATGCTAGTGAAAATTTGGAGATACAGAAGGTCTTTGATAGTGTTGTCAAGCATATAAAAGCTGATAAAAAATATAAAGATCTTGATGTTATCGAGAGAAAAAGTGACAAATTTAATATCAAAATTTCGCAGAATTCTGGCAAGAATTTTGACATATACTCTATTTTAAAAAAAGCAAAAGATTCCTTTGAGTTAGGAGATAGTGAAACAGCTACTTCTCTCCTCAATCAGATTATCGCAAAATTTCCTTATCATGAAAGTGCTTTAATTGGACTAGGGAATATCTATTACGCTAACAAAGAATTTAAAAAAGCTGTAGAGATTTACACAAGACTGTTAAAAGAATATCCTAGCAACCCTTATGTATTAAAGAACTTTCTGACGATAATCTCACAATATGATCCTAATTTAGCATTGAGTGAAATGTTGAAATTGTATGATACACTCAGAAATAGCGCCCCTTTATCAGCAAATTTAGGTTTGATCTATATGAAAAAAGGGGATTACGTAAAAGCTAAAGAATATATGAAAGCAGCAATTTCTTTAGATCAAAACAATATTTTTTATACCTATAATTTAGCTGTTATTCTAGATAAGCTCTCAGATTTTAAAAATGCCACAGCATGTTATTCAAAGTTGTTGAACATGTCAAAAAATGCAAGTGAAAGAATACCTTTATACAAGGTAGCAGCAAGACTAAAATTTATACAACTCCATAGTGCGCACCCAGCGATTCCATAAGAGTTGCTTGTATCGCTATTTTTGTTTACAACAACAACATTGAACTATAGAATTATATCTAGAGGGGCAATTAGCTCAGCTGGTAGAGCATCTCGTTTACACCGAGGAGGTCGGCAGTTCAAGTCTGTCATTGCCCATTAGCCTAGTTGAATATTAATATTACAATTATTTCAATCAAAGTATAGAAAATGCAAGACAACATAGTACCAGTTTCAATAGTGAAAGAGCTAGAAGATTCTTATCTCTCCTATGCAATGAGTGTGATCATAAGTCGAGCTATACCTGATGTGCGAGATGGATTTAAACCTGTTCATAGGCGCATATTATACGCAATGTCGAGGGCTGGGTTCGATGCCGGTAAACCGTATAAAAAAGCAGCTCGTATAGTCGGGGATGTAATGGGAAAATATCACCCACATGGTGATGCAGCCATTTACGATTCTTTGGTCAGGATGGCTCAAGATTTTTCTCTTCTTTTACCGCTTATCGATGGGCAAGGTAACTTTGGTTCAATAGATGGAGATCCACCAGCTTCAATGCGATATACAGAAGCAAGGCTCCACAGAGTATCGCATTTTTTACTGAATGATATTGATGAAGATACAGTTGACTTCAGATCAAACTACGATGGAAATGAAACAGAGCCTGTTGTACTGCCTGCAGAATTTCCGAATCTATTGGTAAATGGTGCAAGCGGTGTTGCAGTTGGTATGGCAACCAATATTCCTTCTCACAACCTTGGAGAAATAATAGATGCTTGTATGTTATATATAGATAATCCTGAAGTTACTTTGGATGAGTTACTTGAAGTGATGCCAGGACCGGATTTCCCAACTGGAGGAACGATTCTTGGAAGGTCTGGAATAAGATCAGCATTTGCAACGGGTCGTGGATCAATTGTTGTGCAAGGCAAGACTCACATGGAAGACCTGCCACAAGATAGGCAAGCAATAGTGATTGATGAAATACCTTACCAGGTAAATAAAGTAAAATTAATTGAGAAGATAGGTGAGCTTGTAAAAGAAAAAAGAATTGATGGCATAACAGAAATTAGGGATGAGTCTGATAAGTCTGGTATTAGAGTAGTAATTGACCTCAGAAGAAATGCTGAAGCAAGTTTTATACTTAATCAAATATTGGGACTAACTCCACTAAGAAGTAGTTTTAGTGTTAATACTTTAGTCCTCAACAATAACAGGCCTGCTTTGATGTCATTGAAAGAAATCATAGCTGCTTTCATTGATTTTAGAAAAGAAGTATTAATCAGGAGAACAGAATTTCGTTTAAGAAAAACGAGGGAAAAAGCTCATATATATATAGGGCTCTACATTGCGGTCTTGAGCATAGGTGAAGTGATAAAAATCATCCGTGGTGCAAAAGATCCTGCGGAAGCAAGTAGAGAACTTTTAAATAAAGAATGGAAAACTTCAGCTGAGATAAACACAATTATTGGATTAATCTCAGACAGCATGAGCTTTTTGAAAGACGGAGTGTATAGATTAACTGAGCTGCAAACGAAAGCTATTCTTGACATGAAATTGCAACGTTTAACAGGCCTTGAAAAAGACAAATTAGAAGCTGAGCTAAGTTCAATGATCAACCTGATAAAAGAATATATCGCTTTTCTTGGCTCAGGAGAGAAGTTGATGAAAGAAATAAAAAACAATCTACAAGAAATAAAGAACAGATTTGCTGTGCCGCGAAAAACTTCAATAGAGGAATCAGATACGGACATTGAAGCTGAAGATCTAATTCCACAAGAAGATATGGTAGTGACCGTAACTATGAATGGTTACATCAAACGTGTGAAGCTCTCTCACTATAGAACCCAGCATCGTGGTGGAAAAGGAAAGCTAGGACAGGGGTTAAAAGAGGAGGACGTAATCACAAAATTATTTGTTGGAAATACTCATACTAGCCTTTTATTCTTTTCTAATACTGGTCGAGTTTACAGATTAAAGGTTTATAAACTGCCTCTTGCAGAGCCAACTGCACGTGGAAGAGCGCTTGTTAATATATTCCCGCTTAGCGATGGTGAAACTATAACTAACATCATGCCGCTTCCAAGTGAGAATGACGAAAATCAAAATATAGTTTTTGTTACTGCTCATGGGAACATAAGGCGTAACTCCTTAGCAGATTTTCACTATATTCCAAGCAATGGAAAAATAGCAATAAAGCTCGACGAAGGGGATAGGTTAATATCAGTTAAAGTATGTAGCGAAATTGATCATGTTCTACTTTCAACAACACTTGGAAAAAGCATCAGATTTGTTGTAAGTGATGTGCGTCAATTTAAAAGTCGCAATTCAGATGGCGTAAGAGGTATCAAACTTGCAAAGAATGACAGCGTGATATCTATGACCATATTAAATGGGATAGGTGTAGCAACAGAAACAAAAGAACTTTACTTAAAAGTTCCACTTGCAAAAAGACTGGGGACTGCAATTAATAACTTCATTGATTCTAAATTGGAAAAGACTTTGAATGATTTAGGAATAGATAACAAACTGTTCTTAAAACTTGCAATGAATGAGGAGTTCATATTAACTATTACTGAAAATGGCTTTGGTAAAAGAACTTCTGCGTACGAGTATAGGGTAACAAATAGAGGTGGTGTTGGTATTACAAATATCCTGACTACCGACAGAAACGGTAATGTTGTTGCTAGCTTTCCAGTTGAACAGGGTGATAATATCATGCTTATTACAGATAAAGGAAAGTTAATTCGTATTTCAGTAAATGATATCAGAATTGCAGGACGTAGCACTCAAGGAGTCACTCTGTTTAAAACAGAGAGTAGAGAAAAGGTGGTGTCAGTAGCGAAAATTGAGGATCCCGATTCCACTGAAGATAGTATTTCCGAAATTGACAACTCTGTTTCTTCTTAACTGTATAGCAAAGGTTAAACAAATAGTGCAAATTTCTATTGATTAATCTATAATATTTAAATTAAAATATGTGTCTATGTTCAAGTAGAGATTGATGGATAAGAAGTTAACTAAAAATAAAAAATCATTGACGAATGAGAAGAATAAAAAAACATCTCTTGTTAAAGATTTTGCCAAAAATAAGAGTAGAAGAGATTTTATCACATTAACTACGTGTGCCATGGCAGGTATAGGAGCTGCAAGCGGTCTTTGGCCATTGGTTAAGTCTATGAATCCTTCTGCTGAGGTTTTAGCGATGTCTACGGTTGAGGTTAATCTATCTGATATTCAAGAAGGACAAGGAAAAAAGGTAAAATGGCAAGGTAAGCCAGTATTTATCCGCAAGCGCACAAAACAAGAGATTGAGGCTGCAAGAGCCATAAATGCAGAAAATTTGAGAGATCCTGAATCAGATGAAAAAAGAGTATATAAAGGAAAAGATGAATGGTTAATTATGATTGGAATATGCACCCATCTTGGATGTGTACCAGTTGATCACGCTACAAAAGACGGCAACGGTTGGTTCTGCCCTTGTCACGGTTCATATTATGACACATCAGGCCGAGTAATTGGCGGTCCTGCACCAAAGAACATGGCTATACCTGACTACTTTTTTCCAAGTGAAAATATTGTAGTAATTGGCAAGAAGGCTTAACGGATTTTCATAATTAAAGTAATAAAAGTATATTGCATTTCAAGAAGCACACTGACTTCATAGGCAAAGCTCTTGAAGTCTATCAAGCTAATTTTATACTATGCACATATTCGGGTGATAATTAAGAAACTTGCCTGCCAAATTTTCAGAGTTGACAGCTAAATTTAAAACTTGTTCCTTTGCGTCAGAAAAATTCTGACTAACTTGCTTAAAGTTATTTTCTAACTCTTCGAGGATGGAGCTGAAATTAAAAAAACTTTTCTGCATTTTATCAAGATTTTGAGTTATATAGCTTAATACATAAAGATAGAGACAAGAGGGGAAGAGATATGGTAAAGCAAGAAAAAGCTGAAAGTGAGGGAATAAATGGAGTCACCATATCAATATGAATTAAGGGAAAGAGTGATTTCAGTGGAATTGGGAGTCGCAATAGTAAAAGTGAAAGAAATCTTCAAAGTAGAACTATCCCCCAAAGCTGCACATGGACATAGAATATCCTTTGTCAGGGATGGACGTAAACATTGAAGATCTTCCCCTAGAGCTGGATATAGATATAAAGTCATTTATGCCATTACCTATATTCGAGAAAAATATCACATGCCAAGAACCTTGTCAAAATTATATAATCTATCTCTAGAGCAGGTTATTGAGAATGTCAATCCACATAAAAGAGCCAGGTATTCCTAACACCACTAAACTCACAAATTCATTTGCTAGAGTTTATAAGTTCTTGTTTATAATAATTTTATTATATCGTAAAACCATCTATATCGGCCTATTTAAACAGATTTTACTTTCCTTAAGGATTTTTTAAAGACCACCTATTGAATTCTATGATATTATTTTTTGTGAGATTGTTATACACGTTATGGCAAGGAAGGCAGAGAGATTTGTTAAGTAGTTTTTGCATCTATATGAGCTACTTGAATAATGGTTACAATATTTGTACAATTGTACAGCATGAGCTGAGTTCGCTTAGCCCTTATCTACATATTCAGTTCCACCAACAGTTATTGCATCGACCTTGAGTGTTGGCTGACCAACTCCAACAGGCACATTTTGCCCGTCTTTTGAGCACGTACCAACACCAGGATCTAACTTTAGATCATTACCAATCATTGATACTTTTTTTAGCACTGTTGGCCCATCACCAATTATCGTTGCTCCTTTGACTGGTTGTGTAATTTTACCATTTTTTATTAGGTAAGCTTCCGAAGACGAGAAAACAAATTTTCCTGATGTTATATCAACCTGCCCACCACCAAAATTTACTGCATATAGACCTTTCTTTACACTAGATATTATTTCTTCTGGTGGATGTTTTCCTGGCAACATATAGGTGTTTGTCATGCGTGGCATAGTAACTTCTTTGTAACTTTCTCTTCTACCATTACCAGTTGGATTTACACCCATAAGTTTAGCGTTCATATGATCTTGCATATATCCTTTTAGAATTCCATCTTCTATAAGCACATTATAGCCAGGTAAAGTACCTTCATCGTCTATGCTAATAGAACCACGCAAATTAGGTAGAGTTCCATCATCAATTACAGTAATGTTACTGGCTGCCACTTGTTTACCCATAGAATTTGAAAATGCCGAGATTCCTTTACGGTTAAAATCACCTTCAAGTCCATGACCTACAGCTTCATGCAATAATATTCCTGGCCAACCTGAACCTAAAACAACTGTCATCTCTCCAGCCGGAGCTGGAATTGCCTCAAGATTTACTAGCGCTTGTTCTAACGCTTGGTTTGCAACTTTTTTCCACTTCTTCTCAGAAACAAATTTACTATAAGAGTCTCTTCCACCGTGCCCTGCAGAACCTCTCTCTGCTCGGCCATTTTTCTCTACGATGACTAGTACATTAAAACGTACCAAAGGCCTGATATCGCTTAACCTGTGATCATCTTTTATTATTTGTACAACTTGCCATTCTCCATTTAGAGTTATTTTTACCTGCTTCACGCAGTTATTCTTCGACCTTACATACTCATTAATCTCATTGAGTAGTTTAATTTTTGAGCTCAGATCCATTTCATTTATGGGATTAATCTTTGAATACAGGCTTTTTGCCTCCTCATTTAAGTTTACTGAATTTGTTTTGCTTAAAGATGCTGAACTTTTTACCATAGAAGCAGCTTTACTAATTTCTTTTTCGCTAATCTCAGAAGAGCAAACAAAAGACGTACTATCTTCACAAAAAGACCTGAGACCAAATCCTCTTCTGATATTTAAATCCATATGTTTTAATATATTATCATCAAAAATCAGGGATTCTGATTGGCAAAACTCTAAAAATAGCTCACCACCATCACTATTGCTCAAAGCGTTGTTGACTATTTTATATACATTATTAATATTAACATTGTTCTGAGCAAAAAATATTTGATCTAGATTTGGCATTACCTTTGAGCTAAAAATTGTTTAAGTATATTATTTAATTTTAACATAGTAAATCACAAAAAGCCCGGGTGGCGGAATTGGTAGACGCGCTAGCTTCAGGTGCTAGTAACTTTTCAAGTTGTGGAAGTTCAAGTCTTCTCCCGGGCACTCTGTATTGATTTTTGAGTCAATTAATGCTATGATATAATGTATTTACTACTAAGTTTATGAGTTATGAAGAAAAAAAGCTTGTTTACAGAAAGAAAATAAGAACTTATTCAAAACGCTTGGTTACTGCACTATCTATTGCTTCTTTGAGTGGGTACATAGCAGCATTAGCCCTAAATATTTCTTCCTTAAGCTTGTATTTTACTATTGTCAGCACTATACTAAGTGCACTTTCGCTTGCTTTAAATATATGGTCATTAACTGATCATTTTAGGCAGTGTGGCCTTAATAAGCAACTCGATACCTCTCGGCAAGAGAAATTAATGAAGATCTGCCTCGACATTGCATCTAACGTTTCATTTTTAATAGGAGGAATTACATCTATATTACCTCTTGAATTTCCTATTATCCCCTTTATTTCCGTTGCTTTTTTTATTCTAGGTTGTACCTTTATGGCAACCAATTTCATTCGAACTATGATTAGTCAGCCGCAAATAGATGAAACCAAAACCTCAAAGTTAGTGATCATTTGAACATTCAATCTGCAATAGCTGCCTAATTATTACATGTTAATAACTTAGCTTATTTAACTTGACAAATTACGCCATCTCCCTTACTATGATAGCAAGAGTATTTACCCTTGTTTTTAATCTCCGCGGATTTAACAGCAAAATTCAGTAAAAAACTCAAATATTTATTGGCAAATTACATAAAAATTATAGCGGCTGCATGTCTTTTTTATTTTTTCTACATTCAGCCAAATCGCGCTTGTTAGTACATTATCAATTTAAATTATTAAAACTCGCTATACGGGGGTTCTTTTGTCTTTTTTTACTTAGTAAATTTCTTAATATTTGTAGCTAAAGTAATTTTAGAGAGCCAGCGTGGGACACACAACCGCACTAACGTTTATTTTTGAAGGTACTATTTATATAGATGAAATGTTCAAAAGTAAAGCATTTAAATATCTAATTCTTACTTCCCAAATTTCAAATTATCTTCCTCCTATTTTATTAATAGCAGGTTTGGTGTTGCAGTACCAATCTAGTTGCGTAGACAGTAAAGTACTCATTGGATTTGCTATAGTACTAGGTTGTACTTTATTATTACAATTAGCAAGTGAGATCTACGAGAGAAAAGTTGTAAATCTTGTAAAAACTGAAGGAAGAGGTGATGAACAAAATGTACCTATAGGAGCATTAACCGAAAAGCCAAGCAGCATTGTAAATCCCGATAGTGTTCACGCTCATGGAAGAGAGCAAGTTGTGTAGTGCATTTATTGTTCTTGGATTAATTGATAGCTATTCTCCATACTCAAATCTCTGGCTAAAAATAGCGAGCCACAGATTAGTATGGTTTTGACGTTTTGTATAGAAGCTTTTAGTATGTGATTTGATATAGCATCTCTGATTGATTCACATTCGATAGCATTGATTCCTATATTATGAGCTCCTTCTCTAATTAAATCTGTACTTGTTGCTTTAGGTTCAGATTTAACACAAACGGCGCATAGTAGTTTGATGTATGGCTTTAAGTGCTCTAAGAACTCTGCGACGTTTCTGTTACGAGTAACACCAAAGATCATATAGATACCTTCAGCAAAATTGTCTCTTACCCACTTAGCTAACACTTTGGCACCATCATTGTTGTGCGCGCCATCTAGAAATAATTGCCAATCTTTTGGTAATAAAGAAATTAAATTACCTTCTTTTATAGACTCTAGCCGCGCAGGCCAATAAGTGCTCTGTAAACCTGAAGCAATGTCCTCTTCTCCAATATTAAATCCATACTTCCCACTCAAAATGCTACATGCTGCAATTGCGTTTCCTGAATTGATTATTTGATGATCTCCTTTTAAAGATGGCAAAGAAAATTCTATTGATTGAATAGTCGATTGAAAGACTATTCTGTTATTCTGTTTTTCGCAATTCCACTCAAATCCTCCTCTATATAAGGGAGATTTTTTGTTTATTGCGTGTTGTTCTAGCGTGTTCATTATAGATTTTTCTTGTGGTGCTATTACGCAAGGAACATTAGGTTTCATTATTCCAGCCTTTTCACCTGCTATGGTTTCTACGGTAGGACCAAGATATTCTGTATGGTCAAGTGCAATGGAAGTGATGATCGTTAGAATCGGATTATCTATAACATTTGTTGCATCAAGCCTTCCACCCAGACCCACTTCAACTAAAGTAATATCAGCTTTATGACGAGAAAAAGCTAAGAAGGCTGCAGTCGTTGCGGCTTCAAATAGAGTGATGGGTTGTTCTGCGACTGCTATACGGCATTCTTCCAGTGAGTTATGTAATTCACTATCATCGATATCATTGCCTGCAACAACTATTCTCTCATTAAAATTCACTAAATGTGGAGAAGTGTACGTATGAACTTTATACCCTGCTGCTTGCATTATATATCTTATAAAGGATAGTGTTGATCCTTTGCCATTAGTGCCAGCTATGTGAATTATTGGCGGTATTTTTTTCTCGGGATTACCCAGTTTATTTAGAAAACTTTTTATGCGATCAAGAGAAAAATCCTTTGGCCTACTGCCAATCGGCTTAGGCCAATGAGGCATGTATATCATAAATTATTGTTACGTTTTAATTCATCTATTACACTTGCCATGCCATTCGTGTCGATCTTTTCACTAAATTGAGAACGTTGATTAATAGAAATACTTATTCCACTCATTACAACATCGTTTATTAAGAAAGAATTGTCACTTTTAGTCACTTTAAAGTCAATGTTTGTAAATTCCTCATCACCATAAGAAAATCTTGTTCCTATCAGACAAGTTTCATCGTCAACTGCTCTTGTACTCATTATGATCATTTCACTATTATTTATGTATTTATACAAAATTTTAGCGCACAAACGCGCGAGATATACTTCATATTCTTTTAGAAACTCTTCTTTTTCTTTCTGAGTAGATAAATTCCAATATTTCCCTATGACAAATCGAGATATTCCTTTGAGGTCAACATTATTCTGAATAATTTTCAGAAGTTCTTCTTGTACATGTTCTAGATTTTTTCTATTCCCTTTCATAGACGTGTTGTCTACTTGCTGCTTCATGGCAAGCACAAAAGTTTTGTGCCCTATACAATTCGCGTAAGCACTTGAGGAGATTACAATAAAAATGGTTAAGAACTTAATAAGATTCATAAGATATATTTATTAGCTATGATACTTAAAATGCAAAATTTAACAAAGGCAAAATAATGATCGCTAGTTTTAATATATCTATAGACATACTCTATATAAATAATCTATAATTAATTTAGGGGTCTGTGCTATGCGTTATGAGTTAAGTTAAATTTCCCGAGCGATAATTTCTGATCAAGGGAATTGCCTCTGTTAATTTCATTGAAATTAGTACGTGATGCCCACCTTAACTTTAGGTCTCAGGAATCTACTAAGACTGACGGTAGATATGGATCCCTTTTCCATTATTTAGGTTTATGTTACACCAATATAAAGAACAAGGTGTTTTTTTCTTTTCATCTCATGAGATATTTCAAGTTGTAATTGACGTTGAGAAGTATCCTGATTTTGTTCCTTGGTGCAAAGCTGTTTATATAAAAGAAAAAACTGATAGCCAAATGATTGTGGACCTCCTTGCAGCTTTTCATGGCATTAAAGGAAGTTACACATCAGAAGTGACCTTTCTTTCTCCAAATGGAGCAAATAAAAGTTGGATAAAAGCTGTGTCGTCAAATGGAATATTTAAACATTTATACAACGAATGGAAATTCACTCCTATAGATGAAAGTAAAACTATGGTAGAGTTCTATATAAAGTTTGAATTTAAATCCAATTTGTTTTCCGCCTTATTAAACTCAGTTTATAAATACACACAAAGTAAAATAATTGCTGCATTTAAAGACAGAGTAGAAAGTGTTGCCGAGAAAAAGTTATCTTGACATTATTTATATAAATGCATAAATTCTTTAATAAGTTAAGTGTTTCCATTGTAATGATTTTTAGATTATTGTTCTTACTTATTTTTATAAGTGTTAGTTCTTATGCAGCTATTGAACAAAACTTACCCAACACTCAAAAAACTGATGAAATAACATCAAAAGAACTACTGTCACTACTGCCTGATGATAAATTATTAGGTGATCCAAAAGCACCAATTTTAATGATAGAATATGCTTCGCTCACTTGTTATCACTGTTCTCTTTTTCATAAGAAAGTTTTTCCTAAAATCAAAGAAAAGTACATAGATACAGGTAAGATGTTATACATATTCCGTCATTTTCCTCTAGATTACAGAGGATTAAAAGCTGCAATGCTAAGTTATTGCTATGAAAAAGAAGAAGACTATTTTAATTTTAACAAAGCTGTGTTTAATGCAATAGACTCGTGGAACTACTCTAATTTTAGTGATTTAACTATACTACAAAAAATTGCTGCACTAAGCAATTTGAAGCAAGATGTATTTAACCAATGCATTAATGATAAAAAGATGATGGACAAAATTATAAATGATAAATCACTTGCAATTAATAAACTTGATATCACAGCTACTCCTGTATTCATCATCAAGATTAACGATGACAAATCATACGTAGAGAATGGTAAAATCAAACATGAAGGATATAGAGAGCTGGAATATTTCACTAATGTAATAGATGAGTTATATGGAAAAGCTATAGTGAAGTAATAACACTTTAGCTTACCATATAAAAACCCTATGCTGAATCAGTATTTTTTGATACTGTTTGTTGCTTTTTACGCTCAAACTCTCTTTTTTTACTGTGCCAAGCATAATAATACATAGCAATTTTATTCTCTATTAATACTATCGTTCCATCATAAAATTGGACCATATCCATAACTTTTTTCTGAGCTTCGTTAAAGCGTTCTTTGTACTTCTCGCGATAAGCTGGATTGTGCAGTAATTTCACTCCTTCATTATTATTAGATTTCTTGCTTAACGTTTCAACTTCGTTAGCAATGTTATAAGACATATAACCCCCTCTAATTGATTATAAAAATTACATTTTAAGAGAGATGTAAAATAAACGATCCCTTAATTCTAGTATAACAATTGGTTATTATACTAGTTAACCATAGTAAAATATATAATAATCTTTGTCACTTAAAATTTTACTTTATAAAATAACAACTTAAAATAAAAATTTTTATTATTCTTAACTCTATTGTTATATCTATAAATCTTATATAGATTAAACCTCCTTAGTTTATATTATAAAACTTAATGCGTCATAACTTTAGCAGAAAATCGTTGTACATAAGAAGCTTATTTGCAAAAGAGTATAAAAAAATAGAAGAACATTGTACTCTTGATAAGAAACAACGTATTCAAATCACTCCTGAAGAAGGAAAATTATTAAATTTATTTATCAAAATCCATAAAGTTAAAAGCATAGTTGAAATTGGCACTTTATATGGTTATTCGTCAATTTGTATGGTAAAAGCTTTACCGAAAGATGGTCATATATATACAATAGAAAATAATCCTCAACACTCAAGAATAGCAAAAAAAAATTTTAGTGCTTTTAATCTAAGTGATAAAATTACTCTAATAGAAGGTGATGCACTGGAAAAAATTAATGAATTATCAGCAAAGGCACCATTTGACATGATATTCATCGATGCTGACAAAAGTAGTTATCCTAAGTATTTAGATTGGGCAGAGTCATACATTAAACAAGATGGGCTAATCGTTGCAGATAACACTCTATTATTTGATACAGTATTTTTAGAATCTCCTCCAAAAGAAGTATCAGAAAAGTCATGGCATGCTATGAGAGAGTTTAACGATAGATTGTCAGATGAAAAAAAATATTTCTCCATATTGATTCCTACTGACGAAGGAATGACTGTAGCTTTAAAACTAACGCAAGTTAAAAATCAAGGTCAGCGTAATGTCTAGGGGGAGTTAAGCCAAAAACTCTCTCTAATAATATTTCGCGAAAACAAGGCCTTGATTTAACAATGGAGTACCATTCTTTTAAAATCTTACTTTTTTCCCAGGGAAAACTATTTACGTAGTCTATTATAGAAATATGTGATGCTAAAGTAATATCGGCTAAAGTGAACTTATCGGTTGCAAGCCAAACGTTCTTGTTAATTAAGTGTTCGATGTATTCCATATGGTAAGGCAGGTTATGCTGAGCTGCATGAAGAAATCTAGAGTCAGGGCTGCGGTTAGTAATTACTTTTTCATTCATAATATACTTAGTAACTTCATTGTAAAATTTGCTATCGAACCAATTGATTAAAGCGCGTATTTTAGACTTAATAATAGTTGATGAACCAAGTAATTTGACGTTACTATTGTAAATCTCTTCTATATATTCACAAATGGCATTACTATCCGCTATTACAAAGTTATTATCTATTAATACTGGTACTTGTCCGATTGGATTGATCTCCATGAATTCATTCCGCTTTTCCCATGGATTTTCATATACCAAATCACAACTCAGCTTTTTTTCCTTGAGAAGAGCTCTAACTTTTCGTGAAAATGGACAAAGAGGAAAATGATATAAAATCATAATATTCCTCTTTTGTTATTCCAATACCTATATGTTGTCATTCCAGTACGTGACATTGGAATCCAGCTTATTTCATTATGGACATTACTTTTAACATATATTCCTAGAATCCATTGTCCATTGTATAATTTCCAAATATTTTTATACTTGAATCCCAGTACAACTGTACGAACATTGTAGTTTGAGAGCAATCCCCACCGGAAGGGTGTCATTTCAGTGATTGACACTGGAATCCAGTTCTTATTATACAACAGCCTAATGTATTCATTTAAAATTAAGTTTTCTGGATCCCAGTGTCTGGACACTGGGATGACAGAAGAAGAGTATTTTAGGTAACGGCTGTTTACTCCAAAGTAATGTTGCAAAAGGTCTAACATATAAATTATAAGACTAATATAGAATATACCTTGCTAAAAAAAAAAAAAAGTATAACCTTTGATAAGGTATGCAGGCAAAAATTCTGTAACTTGGTCAGGTCAGAAATGAAGCAACCATATCAGAATCTTTTTGGGTTGCATACCTATTTGTACTATTTGTTTTATTCTAGGCTATGAACATAGCATTAAAATATCGTCCTAGTAGCTTTAAAGATTTAGTAGGTCAAGATATATTGGTGCGTATACTAGAAAATGCTTTTACTCTCAACAAAATTCCACAATCTATACTGCTTTCTGGTAGCAGTGGAATTGGTAAAACCACCACTGCAAGAATAATAGCTTTATGTTTGAATTGCTCATTGGGGCCAACTTTTGAACCTTGTGGATCATGTACAAGTTGTCTGGCAATAAAAAATTCAAGCCATCCAGATGTAGTTGAAATCGATGCGGCAAGTCACACTAGTGTTGAGGATGTTAGAGCGATCTTGGGAGATATTTGCTATTTACCAATAAGTTCTAAATTTAAAGTTTACATTATAGATGAAGTACACATGTTATCCAGTAATGCATTTAATGCATTACTTAAAACTCTAGAAGAACCACCATCTAGCGTAAAGTTTATTCTAGCAACTACAGAAATAAAAAAGATACCAATAACTGTTATTGCGCGTTGTCAAAGGTTTGACTTACATAACATTCCTTCAGCTAAGATAATGGAGCGTTTAAATGATATTGCACAAAAAGAAAATTATTTTATTGAAAAAGAAGCATCGGAATTAATTGCGCACCACTGTAGCAATTCAATGCGTAACGCTTTATTTTTGATGAATCAAGCATTGCTATATAGCAAAGATGGTACAATATCCACTCAAAGTGTTAAAGACATACTTGGTCTAGTAGATAGAAACGTTATATTTGATCTACTGGAAGCAGTATTAGATAGTGATTTACAGAAGGCTTTGTTAGTATTCGACAATGTGGTAAAAACAGCAAATCCGCTCAATATTTTTGAAGATCTGCTGCAAACAATCCAGTTAATATGCCGTTTTTTAATTACAAAAGAGATTGATACAGAATATGAGAAGAGCAGAGTAAAAGATTTGAGTGCAAAAAAGTCTTTAATATTTTTTTCGAGATTGTGGAAGGTGCTGCTTAAGGGTATTCAAGATATAAAAATTTCAACATGCAATGAGGTTGCTGCTGAAATGATGTTAATTAGCCTTTGTTATCTTTCTGATTTGCCTTCTCCGGAACAGGTGATCAAAAAAATTCTTTCACAGAATGTAGAGCAAGGAAATAGACAGGGCAGACCTGTTGCACCTTCCCCCTCTGTCATCCAAGTAACTGACTACTCGGATCCAAAAAAATATGTGGAAAAACCCCACTCTGTCATCCCAGTGCGTGACACTGGGATCCATGTGAAAAATAAACAACAAAATTACGATTTTGATAAGATTTTGCAACTATTAAGGCGGAGTAACCAAATTTATCTTTACAAACAACTGTGTAGTAATCTAAAATTAATAGATTGTAAATTTGGGTATTTAAAATTAAAAGCTGTATCTAACTTGAACAGTAATTTTTGTAATGACTTGAAAAGTTACTTAAATCAAGCTACTAATCAGGAGTGGGTTATTATAGTTGATACGAGTTATATGAATAGGGAAGTGAGTAATTTAAATTATGCACCTGTAGTTAAGGATATATTAAATACGTTTAAAGGTGCAAAGGTAGTTAATATAGAAAATAAGGAGTAGGTTGTGGATTTCAGTCAAATAATGAAGCAAGCGCAAGAAATGCAAAAAAAGCTTGCGGAAGCCCAAGAAAAATATATTGGAAAAGAGTTTCAAGGTATTTCTGGTGGTGGCAAAGTTTCTGTATTAGTGGAAGTTATAAAAATAGGTGGCTATAAAGCTAAAAAGGTAAACATAGACTTAGAGCTTATGAGAAATGAAGAAAAAGACATAGTAGAAGATTTAGTGACAGCAGCGTTTAATGATGCAATTAAAAAAGCAGAAGAAGATATGGCAAATGCAACCTCTGATCTTGCAGGTATGATGGGGTTACCACCTGGATTTAAACTTCCTTTTTAAATTTACTACTGAAGTTTGACTTAATGCAGTAACTAAGTGTTTTCCTTTTATACTAGTACTTCCATGAAGTACATTCATATTACTGCATGAATATGCAGCAATTCACAATGATGAATGCAGATCAGAAGATAAAAAGACATTAGTGAAATAGGTGTCAGAAGATCAAGAGTAAAAAAAGTAGAGTAACTCTATTTATTAATTAATAAAATCTTTGTATTTTCCTAAAAGTTAGTTAAGATACAGAAGGTTTTGTGTTATTAAGTTAGCACTTGACTTAACTTTAGTTATTATTTAGACTGCTAAAATGGAATTTTAATTTTTTTAACGAGGGCAATTATGCATTATAAAAAGTTTTTTTCGGCAGCTGCTTTAGTGACGTTGCTAAGCCTATCAAACTCTGCTTTTTCATCAGACCCTATTGGTCCAATAAGTGATGAAGAAACTAGCTACTACGTTCGTTTACAATACAACGGTGAAATTTTACCTTTTTATACAAAAGTTGATGGTATTACAAATGCAAAAGATAAAGAAAAGGATAGTCCCTTAACAAGATCTTTTATAGCTGGTGGTGGTGCATTTGGTTATAAAATGGATGATATTAGAGTTGATGTTGAAGGGCTTTACTCACAATTGGCTAAAGATACAGCTGTAGTAAATACTTCTGAAACAAATGTTGCAGACAGTTTAACAGCATTTTCAGGATTGGTTAACGTTTATTACGATATAGCGATTGAAGATATGCCTATCACTCCATACGTTGGTGTTGGTGTTGGTGCAGCATATATCAGCAATCCTTCAAAAGCTGATGCAGTTAAAGATCAAAAAGGATTTGGTTTTGCTTATCAAGCAAAAGCTGGTGTTAGTTATGATGTAACCCCAGAAATCAAACTCTTTGCTGGAGCTCGTTACTTCGGTTCTTATGGTGCTAGTTTTGATAAGGCAGCTAAGGATGATACTGGTATCAAAAATGTTGTTTACAGCACTGTTGGTGCAGAAGCTGGAGTAGCGTTTAATTTCTAGTCTATCTTTGTCTTATTATCCCAGTGGGTTTTTCTTATCATTCAAGTAGCATGACACTGGGATCTAGAAAAAAGAAATGTGAATTCCAGTGTTTGAGCACTGGAATAACACATTATTTATTTAATGTAGTTTTTATCGTTACACGCTGGCAATTTTAATTCTACATTTAGGTAGCTGTTGTTAAGATCTCAACTAGATATAAAGTTATGCTTTTTTAATTAAAGCTTGAATTTTTCACTGAAAATCAATATATTATATGTATAGAGTTTTAATTCAAGTTATTATGTTGACCCCAGTAGCAAATTTATGTGTTAATAGTAGCACTAATCTCATGCAATATATTGCTGAAGTGCGAAAATTTCCTATGCTTTCCCAAGAAGAGGAAGTGCGATTAGCAAAAAATTGGCAAGAATACCAGGATATTTCTTCTGCTCACAGGTTGATTACTAGCCATTTGAATTTGGTAGTAAAAATTGCAATGAAATTTAAGAATTACGGTCTATTGTTGATGGACCTGGTCATGGAAGGAAATATGGGTTTAATGCATGCAGTGAAAAAGTTCAATCCTGACTTGGGATTTCGTTTTTCAACTTATGCAGTATGGTGGATTGAAGCTTCAATGAAAGACTTTATATTAAAATCTTGGTCACTTGTAAAAATAGGTACAACGCAAGCACAAAGGAGATTGTTTTTTAGTTTACGTAAAATAAAAAAAAGAATTTTACAATACACAAACAGAGAAACTTTGAGTAAAGAAGAAATAAAAGCAATATCAAATGAGCTTTCTGTATCTGAAGAAGATGTTGTACAGATGAGCTATCGTCTGGCTTGTAAGGATCAGTCGTTAAATAATTGTATAAAAATAGGTGATGACTCTAAAAAGGAGTTACAAGATATGATTCCGTGTAATTTAGTTAGTCAAGAAGTAGCTTACCAGAATCATGAAGAAAAGGCATTAAAAGAAACAATTTTAAGCAATGCGCTGGCAAGTCTTAATGAAAGATCAAGAGACATTTTCATTAGCAGATATTTATCTGAGAATACTCAGACTTTGGATGAGCTTAGCAAAAAATATTGTGTTTCAAGAGAAAGAATAAGACAGCTGGCTGAGCAAGCGATGAGTAAGGTAAAACAACATATAAAATCAGAGAGTTTGAAATTCGGTTTACATGCGTAGTCTTTTCGTATTTCTAATATTTCTTTCAATAGACACTCTTGCATCGGTTAGTAATGTACAACTGAGCGAAAAATATAAAGACTGGTTTGTGTATACTGCATTGGAAGATGGTGAAAAAGTGTGTTATATTGTATCTCATCCTAAGAAAAAAAGTGAACATTATACAGCCGATCGCAAGCCGTATGTAATGGTCAGTTACGTTGATAAAAAAGCAGATGAGGTGAGCGTCACTTCTGGCTTTCAGTATAATAATGAGCCTGTAGTTCTCAATATCGATAAAAAAATTAAATATCAATTGCCAATAATACAGGGAAGTCTTGCGTGGACAGATGATACAAAAATGGACCAAGATTTGATTCTAAAAATGAAGCAGGGATTATCAATGGTAGTTAATGGAAAAGTAAAAACAGCAAATGTTGATGATACTTATTCCTTACTTGGCTTTCAAAAAGCGTACCAAAAAATGCATGACTTATGCCATACAAAGTAAATTATTGATCACTAAAGTATAAGATAGGCTGTTTTGTCTCTCAGACAAAAATATGGATATCACTTTACATAGAATATGAATATCATTTAAAATATATTTTTGAGAATTAATATGTCAAAAATTGTAGATATAGGAATCAAAGAACAAAGTTCTGTGTGTGAACAAATGCGTTTTAGTGTAAGTCGTGCAAGCCTTTTAAATACGCTATCCAGGGTAAGTGGAGTGGTTGAAAGGCGCAACGCGATAGATGTTTTAGCGTGTATAAATATCAAAGCACAATATGGTAGCATAAAATTGAAGGCTACTGATCTTGACATTTCAATATTTGCCTCACTTACTGCAAATGTATCAGCAGAAGGAGAAGTGAAAATCTCAGCACATACTTTACATGATATAGTGAAAAAATTGCCAACTAATTTGGATGTCAATTTCGAAATGAATAATCAAGGAAAATTATTGATATCCTGTGGAAATGCAAATTTTTCTTTACCGAACGTAGTTTCAAATAACTTCCCTGTTCTTGAAGAAGGTGATCATCAATACGATTTCACTCTACTAAGTGCAGATTTGGTAGACTTGTTGACTAAAACGAAGTTTGCTGTGTCGCTAGATGATACAAGGTATAATTTGAATGGGATATATCTGCATACAGATGAGCAATTTCTGTACTGCGTTGCAACTGATGGCCACCGTTTATCATGTATAAAAAGGCCTAAACCTGAAGATATCAACGGAGAATTTGGGGTGATCATTCCACGTAAAACTATCATGGAACTGTTGAAAGTATTGGATGATTGTAATGAGATAAATATAAAACTTTCAGATAGAAAAATCAAATTTACATGTGGTGAGTATATTCTAATATCAAAATTGATAGATGGAACTTTTCCAGATTACAAAGCCGTTATTCCAACGTCTCAAGATAAACAAATGATTGTTGAGAGTAGCAAACTTGCTAGTGTTATAGACCGAGTTTCCGTTGTTGTGTCCGATAAAATAAAATCAATTAAATTTTCATTGCAAGAGAATTTATTAACTCTACATTCAAATTCCCAAGAGTGTAGTGATGCAACTGAGTCTATAGAAGTGGATTACGATGGAGCTCTTATGGAAGTAGGATTTAATTCTCGTTATTTGCTTGATGTTTTATCCTGTATAGAAAACAAGTGTAAATTTAGCTTATCAGATGGTAATAGCGCTACAATTATCACTGATGAAGATGATCCAAGTGCACTATATATAGTAATGCCAATGAGGACTTAAGCTAGTAATCTATCTTTACTAAGTATAAGCCGTGAGGCGGTGCAGTGATTCCAGCAGCGTTTCTTTTACATTGACTTAATATGTTTAGCATTTCTTGTGGATTAGTTCTATTTTTTCCAAATTCAACTAAAGTACCAACAATAATCCTCACCTGGTTATGTAAAAAGGAAATCGCAGATATTTTGATGTATATGTGACTTCCGTTTTGTACTATATCAATATCATCGATTGTTCTGACCGGATTTGTAGCTTGACAATCTTTTGAGCGAAAGCTTGAAAGATTATGTTTTCCAAGCAGGTGTCTAGCAGCTTCACGCATGATGTTTACGTCAAGTGGGTTAAATACTTGCCACACATAACCGATTTCCAGAGCTGCAGGAGCGTAGCGATTAATTATTCTATATTCATAATATCTTTTTTTTGCTGAAAATCGCGCATGAAATGCATCATCTACGGCTTCTGCACTAAGCACAACTATAGGAATCGCTTTTAAGTGATAGTTTATTCCATTTCTTATTCTGTAAAGCTCAAATTGCCTTTCCATATTGAAATGAGCAACTTGCCCTAAAGCATGAACCCCTGTGTCAGTTCTGCCACCACAATGCAAAGAGACTCTCTCGCCACTGAAATTAAATATAGCGTTTTCTATGGTTTCCTGAATTGAGTTAGCAGAGTGTTGTTGCTTTTGCCAGCCAGAGAAACTACTACCATTGTATTCTATCGTTATTTTGTATCGCACTACAAAGTCTATCTATCTAATTTTAGGTAACTAACGTTCTTCGTTATTAAAAAACCCTTGGCAGATTGGTTGCGTTCAATTACCATGGAGACTATACAAGTTAATAAATGATCCATGGCACATAATCCAGAAGAAAGAAATAATGATAAGCAAAAAGCACTAGATAATGCAATAAGTCAAATTGAAAAAGCATTCGGTAAAGGTGCAATAATGAAACTAAAGCAAAATCCTGTAGAAAAAATAGACACGATATCTACAGGGTCGATTGCACTTGATTCAGCTCTGGGTGTTGGGGGATTGCCAAAAGGACGTATAATTGAGATATTTGGCCCTGAGAGTTCTGGTAAAACTACCCTTGCTTTGCATGTAATTGCTGAAGCACAGAAAAAAGGAGGTTTATGTGCATTTATCGATGCGGAGCACGCACTGGATGTTATATATGCTCGTAAACTTGGAGTAAACACCGATGATTTAGTGATTTCACAACCAGACACTGGAGAACAAGCGTTGCATATTGTTGAGTATTTAGTATGTTCTGGTGCAGTTGATGTAATAGTTATTGACTCTGTTGCAGCACTAACTCCAAGAGCTGAAATTGAAGGAGATATGGGCGACCAGCACATGGGACTACAAGCAAGACTTCTAAGTCATGGGCTACGAAAGCTCACCTCTGCAGTTTCAAAAGCAAACTGTATATTGATATTTATCAACCAAATTCGTATGAAAATAGGAGTAGTATATGGAAATCCTGAAACTACCACTGGTGGAAATGCGTTAAAATTCTATACTTCTATAAGACTTGATATAAGAAAAGTTGGTGCGATAAAGGATAAAGAGAATATTACGGGTAATGAAACGAGAGTTAAAGTTGTAAAAAATAAAGTCGCTCCTCCATTTAGAGAGGCAAAATTTGATATAATGTATAATGAAGGCATATCAAAACTTGGGGAAATAATAGATATAGGAGCAAAACTTGGTGTCCTTGAAAAGGCAGGCGCTTATTATTCATATAACAATACGCGTCTTGGGCAAGGAAGAGAAAATGTAAAAAGCTACCTCAAGGCGAATAAAGAAATTGCAAATGAAATAGAAACAAAAATCAGAGATTTATTTAAAAATCACGATAACTCTATTGCAATAGAAGAGGAGCGTGAACAACTTCTAGAAGAATCAGTATTCTAATCTAGATGCTTGTATTAGGCAGTATTCAATTGCTATACTAAAGTTTCACTCTCAACCGAGTTGATGAAAGCTGAGATATCTCCTTGTAGCATTAGGTGTATATTTTTTGCTATTTTTTCCACTAAGAGGATAACATTATCAAAATTTTCAAATTTTGATAATACATAATCTGCTAAGCTTTTCCGATTTTCAGGCCTACCTACTCCAAATCTCAAACGCCAATAATCGTTACCAATAAAGCTATCTATAGACTTAAGTCCATTGTGTCCAGCAGAGCTACCGCCTTTTTTTACTTTTATTCTTCCGAATTTTAAGTCAGCATCATCATGTATGACAACAATATTGTCTAGCGATAATTTGTAAAAATTTTTTATTTTTGCAACAGGAATACCTGAATTATTCATAAATGAATAAGGTTTTATCAGCATGATTTTATTATTATTAATTATGCCAGAGGTTATCAAGTAATCGGCTTTCTTAGAAAATGACTGAAAATTCCAATATTTGTGAATTGCGTCAATAACGATAAAACCAATATTATGATGAGTTAACTCATATTGACTACCAGGATTACCAAGCCCAGCTATTAAATGCACTACTCCTCTGTTTTTGTTTGAGGCTCTTCAACATCACTATCGGCAGCAGAGATTGTTACAATGGTGAAATTTTCTTCCTCATGAGCTACAAATTTAACACCTTCTGGCAATTTTACATCATTGATATGTATAGACTGACCAATCATTTTGCCAGACAAATCAATTTCTATGACTTGAGGTATTTTCTCAGGAGAGCATTTGACAGTAATAGAACGACACAGAACATTAAGCACTCCACCTAATTTGATTCCTGGTGATTTACTTTCATTGATGAATGATAAAGGTATATCTATTTTAATTTCACTACCTTTATCAACAAACTGAAAATCAACATGTTGCACAGTATCCTTTACTACATGCCATTGAATATCACGAACAAGAGCATATTCTTTTTTCCCTGAAATATCTAGTTCTATTAAATGTGCAGAAAGAGCACCTGATTTATATTGTTTAGTAAATTCCTTTGCAGACAATGTCAAATTTACGTTATCATGCCCTTTACCATATATAACTGCAGGTATACTTCCCTTCTCCCTCAGAGCCTGCATCGCTTTCTTTTTTTTTACATCACGTAACTCTGCATTAATTGTTACCATTTCTTGCTGTGCCATCGATTACTCCTATTCAGCTAATCCTTTTTATATAATTTAATAATATAACATAAAAATATTTATTTCAAACTTCATTCTTTCACACTAATTCTTTGTGGAAAAATTTATTTAGATATATACTTAAGATTACGTAGTAAGAGCTATGAGTATTAACGATCAAGTAGTTTTTAAGATTTATAAGCCAACAAAAACTGCAACACAATCTGGCTTAGGTAATACAAAATTCTGGTACCTAAAAATTGAGCCTTGTTCTTACTATATTGAACCTTTGATGGGATGGGTTGGCTCAAAAGATCCCCAAAAACAGATTGTATTAAAGTTTGATTCTCTTGAAAAAGCAATATCTTACGCAAAGAAACACAACACAAATTACACAATTGAAATGCCAAAAGATGTTAAAAGACTGCCAAAATCTTATGCAAATAACTTTATACTAAAGTAAATTTTATTGTAGTGTGTTTATCTAAAAACCTAAACCTAATCGTTACTATGATTTTGCTAACGCACTGCGGCTATTTAGAAAGTTGAACCTGGCTAGCTAGTATCAAAGAGTTATTTTTTAGGTATTTCTCCTTAAGACTGCAAGTTTTTTTGGATTACTCAAATAACTTCATTCTGCTTGAAGAACTTTTATGTTGCTTTGCACTAAATTAATTTCACGCTTTATTTGTGTTAGCTATTTATTTAGTGATTGGACATATAATTTTACCTTAAATAATCCTACAATGCTGAAGAAAAACATAATTATTGAAATGGCACGAAAGGTCCTCATGATAACCTCTGTATAGCTCTTAATTTTGCTGAACGCGCACGCGGATTTGCATTTATTTCTTCCGCACTTGCTTTAATCACTTTTTTGTTTAAAAGGGAGAATGTCTTGGTAGGTCCTGGTTCACACAAATCTTTAAAAAGGGTTTTAACTATACGATCTTCTAGAGAATGAAAGGTAACTACAATTAATTTGCCGTTTTCACTTAAAATCTCAGATGCAGCTTTAATACCCTTTTCAAGCTCTCCTAGCTCATCATTTACCCATATTCTGATTGCCTGAAATGTCCTAGTTGCAGGGTCAATCTTGCTTTTTCCACGAAACACTACAGAACGTACAATATCCGCAAGTTCAAATGTAGTTTTGATAATTTTCTTCTTCCGCGCATTTACTATCGCTCTTGCGATTCTGCGGGAATGACGCTCACCCCCATAATTATATATAGTGTTCGCAATCTCTTCTTCACGTAAAGCGTTAACAAATGTCGAAGCATTCATATGAGAATAGTTATCCATGCTCATGTTAAGTGGGCCATCACGTAGAAATGAGAATCCTCTATCTCCATTATCAAGCTGCATAGATGAAACTCCAACGTCGAAAACTATTCCATTGATACCTTTAATATTATTACTATCTAATAAATCTTTGATATTACTAAACTTTTCAATAAATAACTTTATTCTATTAGGGTATTTAACATTTAGATCATCATAAAATTTGGTAACTGTTTCATCCCTATCAATTGCATACACTTTGCAATCAGCGGATTCCAATATTGCTTTGCTATATCCTCCAGCCCCAAATGTAGCATCTACATATATGCCACCACTTTGTGGTGCTAATTGAAATAGCATCTCTTTTAACAAAACTGGAGTATGTGTCATATCAAGAGACTTTGTGCACTTAAATTAAAATAACTTTCTCGCCAAAAAATATATGGAAATATATAGGTATAGTATAAGAATATTTAAATATAATCAACGATATAAAAATTTAATAAGATAATATTATTAATATAACATTTACATAATTCACGTTTGAAAAAGTAAGTAATATTACTATAATATCAAACAAATTACGGAAGATTTCGTGCAACAAATAACAAAAGTAATACTATCAAGTTTAATTTGTAACACTTTGTTGTGGTATGATCACATGCTTTTCAGCCATCTAATAAGCATAATCGGAGATGTGTTTTTTCCATCAGACGACAAATTAGTCAGCATACTTAAAGCTTTTGGAGTGTTTGCAGTGGGTTTCTTAATAAGACCAATTGGTGCTGCTATATTTGGCCACATTGGCGATAAATATGGAAGAAGGATTGCTCTATTTCTCTCTATCATATTGATGACTCTATCAACCGTACTTATTGCATTTGTTCCAGGCTATCAGAACATTGGGGTACTCGCATCAGTACTGGTGGTATGTTTAAGATTATTGCAGGGTATATCTCTTGGAGGAGAGGCAGGAAATGCCCCATTTTTAATAGAGCATGCTCCTAAAAATAAAAGAGGATTCTTTGGCAGTATTGAAGTATTGAGCGCAATTCTTGGCTCAATATTAAGTCTTATAGTGGTGCTTATATGCAAAAAAGTATCCGATTTTGAATCTTGGGGATGGAGATTGCCTTTTATTTTCAGTTTTGTAATAGGATTAATCAGTATATATATGAGATATATACTCGATGAAAGCCCAGAATATAAAAAGCAGGAAAAGCCACATGAATTACCGTTAAAAGAACTGTTAAATGGCTATAAAAAACCTTTTCTAATATCAATTGGAGTTGACATAGTTGAGAATGCATCTCTTTACATATATTTAGTGTTTTTTAATCTACTTGCATCAACAATAAACACTCACTTTAATCACGCAGTAGAAATATTGAATCAGGTTGCACTTGGAGGATTGACTATACTATTTGCAATACTTTCTGATAAGGTAGGGAGAGAAAGAGTCATGAAATTTGCATTTGTGACTTTTATAGTAGTAAGTTATCCAGTTTTTTCAATGATACTAAGTGGTAATAATTTGCTCACCATAATGGCGCACGTTCTTTTTATAATCCCAATAGCTGCTTCTCTTGGTCCTGTTAGCGCGTTTATGTGTGAATTATTCCCAATAAAGGTACGATACAGTGGATTTGGTTTATCAAGAAATATAGCTTCGGGATTTTTTGGTGGTCTTGCACCATTTATATGCACAACTATTATCAAAGTTACAGGACAAGGAACTTTAGCAAGTTTTTACATGATTTTCTGTGCATTAATTGGGTTAGTTGCTATATCACAAGTTAAGAGTTAGATTTTTTCAAAAACCAAGTGTTTAAAAAATCTAATCATAAGGTGGAAAATGCCAATTTTTAGGTGATAGTGTAAATATTTCAACTCCATCTTTTGTGACTCCAAGCGTATGCTCAAACTGTGCAGAAAGTGAAAGATCACGTGTTGTCACTGTCCAGCCATCTAGCTTGCTGAGCAGAGTTTCATGTTTTCCAGCATTGATCATTGGTTCTACCGTAAAAAACATGCCTTCTTTTAAGATAAGATCCTCACCTTCATCATAAAAATGTACAACATTTGGTGGAGCATGAAAAACCTTTCCTATGCCATGTCCACAATAATTGCGTACGATAGAATATCCAAAATCTTCAATATATTTTTCTATAGTAAGTCCTATTTTATTTAACTTATTGCCTGGCCTGACTTGTTTTATTGCTTCCATTAGCGCATTATAAGTAGCATTACACAAACGCTTTGCTTTTATTGAGGGTTTACCAGCCCAAAACATGCGACTTGTGTCACCATACCAGCCATTTAAAATCACTGTAACGTCAATATTTAAAATATCTCCATCTTTAAGAGGTTTATCATCAGGAATACCATGACATACAACAGCATTTTTCGAAGTACAAATTGATTTCGGATATCCCTTATAATTCAGTGGTGCTGGAATTGCACCTGCATTGATTATAAAATCATGACATAGATCATTTAATTCATTAGTTGTTACGCCTACTTTGACGTGTGGTGCAATAAAATCAAGGGTTTCAGCTGCAAGCCTGCCAGCTTTACGCATAAAGTCAAAATCTTCTTGTGAATGTATAGTTATGTTCATGTTTCTTACGTTTTATTGTAATTTTCTGCTTCTCTTACGGATACATCAGTGTAATAATACTATAAAAATAAGCTCTTAGATCAAGCCATTTGTATATTAAGAGATAAAGACAAAAATCTAGACTGTGACTTTTGATTTAACCCAATGGTATAACTTACTTATTTTGCCATCGTGACCAAGCATTCCAGAATTATTTCTATAAAAGGTGTCAACTATTAGCTTTATAGAGCCTAAAGCAGCAGAAAATACAGGATTTTTGTCGTATTCGCCATCAAGACCGCTACAAGATTCAGGGCATCCGATACGGACTTGTTTATTGAATATATAGCTTGCAATTTCTTTCATGCTTGTGAGTTGACTGGTTCCACCTGTGATCACTACTTTATTAATTGGATCTTTCTGTTCTTGAAATTGTTCTCTTATCAGCTCAAGTATTTCCTCAACCCTTGGTCTTATGATGTTAACAAGTTCAGACTTAAACACTTGAGTTGGTTCATCGCTTTCATTACTTTGCACTGCAATACATTCATTCTCATCTATTGAAGTTACAATAGTGCTACCGTATAGTATTTTTATGCGTTCAGCATGCTCTATACTTGTGCATAGTCCATAAGCTATATCTCGGGTAATGTGAATGCCACCAATTGGAATGCTGCTTGTGTACACAAGTTTTCCTCTCTTAAAAATTCCAATTGCAGTGCATCCACCTCCTATGTCAACAACGGCAGTTCCTAGCTCTTTTTCATCTTTACTTAGACAGGCAAGGCCTGCAGAATATGCAGAAGCAACACAACCAGCCATACTTATCCCACTATTATTAGTTATACAATTTTCGATATTGGTAAGCGCTGGACGCGAAGCAGTGACAACATTAACATCAGCAGATAATCTTTTTCCATATAATCCACTGACTTCCTTTATGTCAGTCATATCATCTAAGTGATATTTCAGTGGTATATTGTGAATGATGACATTTTCTTCGATATATTTCTCAAATGTCTGAAAGACTACACGTTTTATGTCTCGGTCTGAAATTTCGTGATTAGCTGCAATAATTTCGTTATATACGTTAAAAGATGAGACTCCACATCCGGCTACATTCACATATATCTGGTCTATAGTCTCTTCTGATACTTGCTCAGCTAAACCTATAGTTGATGAAATAGAGTAACTTGCATGCTTTGCATCAGTTATTGATCCACCGCTTATACCTTCTGCACTTTTATAACCCGTTCCTATTATTTTATAGCTGAAGTTGCTATTGATCTTAACAATGAGACAGATAATTTTTGTTGTACCTACGTCTAAAACGGCAAAAACATTTCGCTTTGGTTTTATTATTACTGCAGAGTACATTAGTTGACCTTATGACACAATTCCATTCAAATTGTAGCTTCCTTTAATAATTTATATTTCTATTAAAAATACAGCAACATTTTAATATACCCAAAATACTGTACAAAGGAAAAAATAAAACATAAAATTTTAATTTTATGTCTAAATTGCCAATTGTAATTGCCCCTGATGAAAGGTTAACTACACGTGCCAGTGAAGTAATAGATATAACCGATAAAATTAAAGAATTAGTAAATGACATGTTCGAAACTATGTACCATGAAGATGGTCTTGGCCTTGCTGCAGTGCAAATTGGAGTGATGAAGAGAGTTTTTGTCATGGACGTTCAGCCAGAGAAGGCTGAAGATGGGCCAGCAGGATATGAATCAACTGGCAAATTTTGCATGATTAATCCTGAAATTACAGAATTATCGGGTGAACAAGTAATTCTCAAAGAAGGGTGCCTTTCAATTCCAGAGCAAAGCCATGAAATTAAGCGTCCAAAATATTTAACTGTGAAATATAAAAATTTAAATAACGAAGAACAGACGCTAAAAGCTAGTGGTTGGCTTGCAAGGTGTATTCAGCATGAGTTAGATCATTTAAATGGTATATTATACGTTAGACATTTGTCTAAATTGAAGTACGATATGGCTATGAAAAAAGCTCAAAAGGTTAAGAGGCACTATGAACAATGAAGATCTAGAATTGTTGAAGTTCTATCATGAAGTGGGTGTTGACTGCACGCTAACTGAAGGTGAAGAGGAAAAAAAAGTGGAAAATGAGAGAGCTGCACAGTCTTCTGTCATCGAGCAGAAAAAAGCCATGTTCCCAAGTGACTGGATCATTGAAGCAAGGAAGCTTGCAAGTGAATGTGGTAGTGTAGATGAACTAAGAAGTGCAGTTAAGTCATTTGAGGGTTGTGAAATAAAAAAAACTGCAACTAATACTGTTTTTTCCGATGGTAATCCAAATGCAAAAATCATGCTTGTTGGTGAAGCACCAGGAGCAAATGAAGACCTGAAAGGCATACCATTTTGTGGTGCAAGCGGAATGCTGCTCGATAAGATGCTCGGTGCAATTAATCTGGACCGCACTAAGGTATATATAAGCAACACCGTGTTTTGGCGTCCACCAGGTAATAGAAAACCAACTGATCTAGAGCTTGATATGTGCAGACCATTTGTTGAGAAGCATATTGCTCTTGTTTTACCGCAGATTCTGATTTTTGTTGGAGGAATCGCATGTTATAGCCTTCTTGATAACACAAAGACTATATCGAACTTGCGTGGCAAATTTCATACTTATACTAACCAATATTTATCTCATGCAATTACCACAGCCGCTATATTTCATCCAGCCTATCTACTTCGTCAACCAGCACAAAAACGCTTAGCTTGGGAAGATTTAAAGAAGATTAGAGAATATCTTGATAATACCAATAACCACACGGACGTTTAGCTCACTACTCGTTGTCATCCCAGTGCCGGCTAATTGCATTAAATATTGAAAAATTTACTAAACAGAGAAAAAGGCAAAAGAAAATCTATCAGCTACTACCTTTTTTTTAATTGGCGTTTTTCATTGCATTAAATGCTTTGATAAGCGTATTTTAGCTTATGTGGGTAAAAGTTTTATAAAGACATAGAGTGCACATAGTGCAAAAAATTAAACATCAAGTATATCGAGCTTTTTGTCCTTTTATCTGCACAGACTGAAGATAAATAATATATCTTCACCCTTATTTTAAGGAGAATGGCGGAGTCCGTCAAGTAACTCTTGCAGTTGCTATAGCTGCTTGAGTTCCTGTAATCACAATGTTGGTGCAATGCACGCATGGAATTTTATTTACTCTATAATATATTGGTTTATAGTAGTACTAATGCAGAAATAAAGGGAGGAGACATTGGAAAGCAATATAAAAAAATTGAAAGGAAATTTTTTAGAACAAGCAATTAGAGTAAATCATGCTGGCGAATATGGAGCCATTTGCATTTATTCCGGTCAAAAATTTATTCTTAAAAAATCTTCCATAATTGACAAAATAATTGAAATGGAGGAGCAGGAAAAAAAACATTTCCACTATTTTAATGAGAAAATCAAGGAGCAAAGAGTTCGTCCTACTGTTTTGTTGCCAGTTTGGGGTGCTTTAGGGGTATCACTTGGTGTTGTAACTGCCATGATGGGTAAAAAAGCCGCTATGGCTTGCACTGCTGCAGTTGAAGAAGTGATCGGAGAGCACTACAAGGAGCAAGTCTTACATTTAGAAGATGGGGAATTAAGAGAAACTATAAGTAAATTTCGCGATGAGGAATTAGAGCACAGAGATATTGCAATTCAGCACAATGCCGAAAGCGCACTTGGCTACAACGTTTTATCTTTGTTCATAAAAACAAGCTGCAAAGCTGCTATTTACCTCTCTAAATTGATTTAATCAATCACTATTTGACAACCAACCACATTTGCCTTTAGTTCTTGTGCTAATTGCTGCCCCATATCCTCTACTACAATCGAATGCGTATGAATGTTTATAATTAATTTCTTAATTATTATCCTAAAAATACATTAATTTAATTCCCTATTAGAGTTTTCTTGTTGTTGTAAACATGTTTGCATAAGACTAGTAGATGGAACGTTTTTAATAGTCTGAGTTAACTCCTCAGGAATATTTTCAAAACTCTTGCCCATAACTTCTAAAACACTTTTTCCCTGTATAAGACAATTCCCTCCAAAGCTTGATTTGTTTTCTAACTTGCTAAACCTTATTTTGCTTTTCTCATCAATTTCTACTACCATTTTGTTACCATCTTTCCGTAGATAAATACTAATCTCTCCTATTTTAGTAGTAAAAAATATTTCAATACCACCTTTTAAGATATCTGTGTAATTTCTTTTTCCATCTTCTGTAATTTCAACTTTTACTATATTTTCCTCAATCTGAAATATGCCAACTTCTAAATCCTTAGCTTTTTCATTATTTAAAGTTCTCGCAATTTCAACAATACTACCTTGTGGATACTTAATATAAAAATATTTATTATCTACTTCTACTTCAAGATCATATTTATCAATTTGCTTGTTATTTTCTTTCACAATACCTTCATATGCTAGACCCTCTAGCATTTTTTTCTTACTCTTACATTGTTCGTTAAGATCATTTAAATAATTAGAGCCGTAATATCCGCCTTCAATATCGCTATAAAAAGATAATCCTTTTTCTACCCCACCTTTTAACACTAAATTACGAGTGATCTTTTGTATGATATTTTTTGTAGTTGAATTGTGTGGATTTGCATGAAAGCGATTAATTAATTCTTCCATTTTTTCAAATATAAAATTTGTTACAGTCTTATTATCCTTACCGTAATATGAGTTTAATCTTATTCCTTGATTTAAATAACCCTCTATTATGCGTTCCATGTACTTTAAAACGCTTTCTTGCTCATCGTGTTCTGTTATACCTTTTATCATCTCATCACAAAATTTTTTAACTAGAATTTGTTCATCTGTAGTCAATGGTATTTGCAATTTCGTAGAAGATGAGTCTCGCTCAAAAAGATAAATTATTGACAATTCTTCTGCTCTTTTAATAAAGTCATAACTTCTTAGATATTCTGCAACATCTTTGTTTTTTGCGTACCTTTTCTTGATTAAATCCATATGCCTATCTTTACGACTTATAGTCGGTAATTTTGGATTTGATGAACTACTCTGTTGACTATTGAAGAAGCTGTTAGAGAACTGTTCAGGCTCTAAAATAAGATTACTTTCACCTTGTTTACCTACTTGCTTAGACATATTATATACCATAACCAATAAAACTTTTTAGTGATTACTTCAATACATAGATAAGTCAATAAAAATATCTTTTTCTCTTCAGTGCTAAAAAATTGTCAAAAATCTCAAAATTGGTTAATTGCATATAATCTACTTTCTGGTATACATCAAAACTACCGTAGAAAGCTTCAACTTTGAAAGGGATTAACAAATAAAATTCTTGTACTTTACCTCTACTAAAGTACAATCAGGCTTTATTTAATATTTTTCATGCTTGATGAAGTACATGAGGAGTGTGGGGTATTTGGCATAAGTTGCAACCAAAGTGCTGCTTTTAACTCTATACTTGCTCTCCACGCTTTGCAGCATAGAGGTCAAGAGTCTTTTGGTGTAGTAACCAGTAACAACGATAAGCTGCTCTCTTATCACTTTCAAGGTCAAGTGAGCAGCGTATTTGATGATATAGATGAAATAAAGAAATCCTTACCTGGAGATTGTGCAATAGGTCATGTTCGATACTCAACCAGTGGTAGTAAATTTGGAGTGCAGCCCATGTTTGGCAAAAGTGGCAAATTTGGAGATTTCGCCATAGCACATAATGGTAATTTAATTAATATTTCTCCGATACGCGAACAATTAATTAAACAAGAGTGTGTTTTTCAGTCAGATATTGATACAGAAGTAGTAGTGCATCTGACAGCAAGCGGTGAAAAAGATAGCTTTTTAGAGAGTTTTATATATGCATTAAAGCAAATACAAGGTGCTTATTCTTTTGTGGCAATCAATCAAGAAGTAGTTATTGGAGTACGTGATCCATCTGGAATCAGGCCTCTTGTTTTAGGAAAGTTAAACGGTTCTTACGTTCTTGCATCTGAAACTTGTGCTCTTGATATAATAAATGCAGAGTTTATTAGAGAAATAGAACCAGGCGAATTAGTTACCATCAGTTCGGATAGTAAGCTAGCCTCAATGTTTCCTTTCCCAAAGCAAAAATCAAGTTTTTGTATTTTTGAATACGTTTACTTCTCGAGACCAGACAGCATAATGGAGAATAGGTCCATATATGATATAAGAAAAGAAATAGGAAGAATACTTGCAGAAGAGAGCCCACCAAAAAACAATGTAGATATGGTTGTACCAATACCTGATTCTGGAATACCTGCAGCTATTGGATATGCAAAGCATTCAGGATTACCTATGGAACTGGGGATAATTCGTAATCATTATATAGGAAGAACATTTATACAGCCAACCCCTGAAATACGTAAGGTTAGAATAAAATTAAAATTCAATGCTAATAAGCATATTTTAAAGGGTAAAAACATAATTTTAATAGACGATAGTATAGTGCGTGGTAGCACGCTCAGAAGTATAATAGTTATGTTAAAAGATGCAGGAGTAAAAGAAATTCACCTAAAGATTTCATGTCCACCAATTAAGCACTCTTGTTTTTATGGAATAGATACGCCAGAGTGCAAAGATTTAATTGCTGCAAATAAATCTGTAGAGGAAATTAAGGAAGTTATAGGAATAGATAGCCTAGCCTTCTTGAGTATTGATGGCCTATACAGGGCTGTTAAAGAAGAAAAACGTAACAACGCTACACCGCAATATTGTGATGCTTGTTTCACTGGTGACTACCCAATTGGTAAGTAATCTATTATTAATAAAGGTGAGGTTTTTTCTATGTTATATTAACAGTTTTAAAAATAGATTTTTTGCATAACCATATAGTTTTTGCCTGGGCGTCATTTGAGTGAAAACTACTTTACAAATTTCGTCATTCCCTTTACTATGATACCAAGAATATTTATCCTTATTTTTGACCTGCAGGCTCAATTACAAAATCAGTAAAAAACTCAAATATTTATTGGCAAATTACACAAAAATTATAGCGGCTTTTTTTATTTTTTCTACATTCAGCCAAAACGCGCTTGTTAGCACATTATTATAGCGCCAATTTACATTATAAAACTTGTCACACGGGGATTCTTTTGCCTTTTTTCTTCATTTGGTAAATTTCTTAATATTTGCAACTAAAGTAATTTTCGAGAGGTGTTATGTAAGTAGCTGACACACAGCTGTACGAGCATTCATTTTTGAAAGTAAATTGCGTAGCAAATGGTGTCATCCGAGTAGCTGACACTGGAATGGCTTTGTTGCACCACTCAAGGAAAGAACAGGCAGTTACTGATGGAATTTGTTATAAAATAGATATTTAGCCGACAAAGGAAAAATATGCCAATAAGAATGAAAGTCAGTAACTGCAATGAATATAACAAATTTCTTCAAGAAAGGGGAAATGTTTTTCATTATATCAACGATGCCATTGAAAATTGGTACGAAAATAGTCCAAAAGTAGCAGGTGGCAACAATGTCTACAGCGACAAAGTAGTGATTCTAATTCACATAATAACCTATCTATTCAGGATTGGTCTTAGGCAAACAGTGGGATTTATAGAGAAATATCTTGAGCAAATAGGGAAAATTTTGCAAATTATCAGCTATTCGCAGGCTTCAAGAAGGTTTAAAAAGCTTAATATCAAAATCAACGACTGCAGAGTTGATAAGAACGATATGGAAGATATTGAAATTGCTATAGATAGTACAGGTATCAGCATCTACAATAATATTCCAGGCCATAGTAAGGCAAATGGTACAGATAGAAAGTATCGCCGCTATGAGCAAACAAGATGTAATGCTAGAGATAGGTAGTAAAAAAGTTATAGCTGCAAAATACAGTAGTGGAGTTTATTCCGACCACTATGGAGCCTGTGATCTTATTGAAAGAGTGGATACCAAGTATAACATAAGCACGATATATGCAGATAGATCGAAAGAAGTTATACAAACTGTGCGATGAGCTTGACATAAAGACAAGGATTCCTCCGCAAAATAATGCAGTAGAGCATCCAAAGTTGGATTATATGAATGAGAGAAATTCTACAATCAAGCTCATAAAGTCATATGATGAAGATGGTATGAAGAGGTGGAAAAAAGAGATAAATTATTGGAAGAGATCTTATATAGAAAGTTTTTTCTCGCGACTGAAGCAAATATTTGGATTTAGTTTTAGGAATAAATCTGAGATTAATCGTGAGAAGGAACTGCTACTCAAGTGTTATTTGCTTAACAAATTTACTGAAATAGGCATGGCTAAGTTTGATATGGCTTCATGAATTTATTATACATTACCCACTATCCGAAGAGCTGTGCAACAAAGCCATCCCAGTGTCAAGCACTGGGATGACACCGTCATAAAGTAAACCAGTACTTGGATGAACTGGCAAAAATTGCTCTTAAATCACAAGTTCGTGCAATGATGGTGCTTCTTTAAGAAGCACCATTTGCTAATGTTTTGAAGCTTTAATGCTTATTATGCGCATGTATTTGTTGTTGCATTCCATGTTTTACCATCAGGGCAAGCAGTTGCACCATCTTTACAAATCACACCACCTGGTACTATTTTTGAAACAACTACAGGTGCACCAAAAAACACAGCAGTAAATGCACCAAGTGCAAAAAGCGCTGGCCATGGCATTCTGCCAAATATTGCCAGCAATGCTGCACCTATTATCACTATTGTAATCATAGGCCCGCCTATACCGTGAGTATAGCCTACTATTTTGCATATTGTATTGGTTGTTGCATCATCAGTAACAGCAGCAGCAAAAGCATTATCAAATGCAAAGGAAAGAATTAAAGCTACAAGTAGAAGAAAATTTTTCATTATGCCTCCAGTAATTTCTATTACTTATCCGCTACTGCACCGTTTTTACAAATCACACCTTCTGGTGTTATTTTTGAAACGACTACAGGAGCGCCAAAAAACACAGCAGTGAACGCACCGAGTGCAAAAAGCGCTGGCCATGGCATTCTGCCGAATATCGCAAGCAAAGCTGCACCAATTATCACTATTGTGATCATCGGTCCACCTATGCCGTGAGTATAGCCTATTATCTTGCATATCACTGATGATGTTGTATCATTTTTATCAACAAAAGTATTTTTAGCATTTGCATCAAATGCAAAGGAAAGAATTAAAGCTACAAGTAGAAGAAAATTTTTCATTATGCCTCCGTATTTAACGCTGGATTATCTATCATTTTGATTAAATTTAAGTAAACGGTGAGGATTTTTTGCTTAAAAGTATGCTTTATTTCATTTAGAATACTTTTCTTAGTTTATTTATATTACAAGTGCTACAGAAATTTTATAGTATCGTTTATTGCCTTTATCGTGCTTTAATTGACACAATTTATAATGATGGAGTGGAGCATGCAGGGTATCTATCATTTTTAATCCTGTTATCAATATTTCCTTTTCTTATTGTTTTAATAGCCATGGCATCAACGTTCGCAAATTTCTTAGATCAATACAATGTCGGCTGGGCATTTATTATTGATAACATGCCACAGGATATTTTATCATCTTTGATGCCACGTATTAGGGAGATAATATCAGGCCCTCCGCAAAGCTTATTAACCTTGGCAATTGTAGGCGCTGTTTGGACTGCCTCATCGACAATTGAAGGATTTAGAACGATATTGAATAAGGCCTATAAAGTTCCGGTTTCATCGCCTTATATATGGAGAAGGGTGCTCAGTATATTACAATTTTTAGCAATTACGCTTGTTACAACTCTGACTATAGTATTTTTTACATTAGTGCCAATGTTAATTGATTTTTCTTACCAAGGGCTAAGTTATACTAGATATTTACTTATTGAGTTTTTGCTTTTTACTATAGTATCTTGGCTATATTTTACATTGCCAAACATAAAACAAAACTTATCAGACGTATTTCCCGGATCTTGTGTAGCTGTTATTCTTTGGACGATCTCTGCTTCAGCTTTCAAGCAATACTTAAAAGCTTCCTTTGACCAACTGAATTTGATATATGGAAGTTTAGGTGGTGTGATAGTATCGTTACTATTTTTTTATGTGCTAAGTTTGATTTTTATATATGGAGCAAAATTTAATTTTCAGCTAAAATATTTCAATGGATCTTGCTAAGGAGAAAGAAATGGGTGACTTAGAAGGTAAAATAGCTTTAATTACCGGAGCTTCAGGTGGAATAGGCTCTTCTGTTGCAAAAAGATTTGTAAAAGAAGGTGCATGTGTAATTCTGATTTCCAGATCTCTTGATAATCTCAAGCCATTGTATAACGAAATTGAAGAGCTGAAAGAAGGCTCTGTGAAACTAATTCAGCTTGACCTTTTAGACTTTGAAAACGTAGAAAAACTGGCAAATATGATAGAAAGCCCAAAATTATCAGAATCTGGAACACTTGATATACTGATTGCATGCACTGAAATTTTAGGTAAGTTGAGCTCTGTTCATGATTGTGAGCTTGAAGATCTACAGAACGTAATGAATACAAATTTTACTGCCAGTTGGTACTTGCTAAAAAATTTGGGTCCAATACTAAAAAAGTCTAATGCTGGAAGAGCGATATTCATGACCTCAGAGATAACACTTTCTCCTTCCTCTTATCCATATTGGGTACCATATGCTGCAAGTAAGGCTGCACTAGAAGCAATGGTGAAGATATATGCATCTGAGACAAAACATACGAACTTATGCATAAATGCCGTGTATTCGGAAGGGCCTATCGATAGTGAAATGTATAAGCAAGCATTTTCGGGAAAAGATATATCTGAATTGGTGCCACCTGATAAACTGACAGACAAATTTGTAGAACTTGCTTCTGAAGATTGTAGCATATCAGGACAAATCTTACCACTTAGCAAATCTCCCGAGTAAATTACCATAGTATCTGCAAAGATACTGTTAAGCCTAAAGGTAGTTAGGTTTAATAAAAATTCACATACACAGGAAAGATTGGTAACATTATTTGAGTCGAGACTATTATTGTAATTATGCCAAAACGCACAGATATAGAATCTATATTAGTAATAGGAGCAGGCCCAATAGTTATAGGTCAGGCATGCGAGTTTGATTATTCTGGAACGCAAAGCTGTAAAGTATTAAAAAGTGAAGGTTATAAAGTCATTTTAGTTAACTCCAACCCCGCAACTATAATGACAGATCCTGAATTCTCTGATGCAACTTATATTGAGCCGGTGCTACCTGAAATCATAGAGAAAATTATAATTAAGGAGATGCCAGATGCAATATTGCCAACAATGGGCGGGCAAACAGCACTCAATTGCGCAATAAAACTTGCAGATGATGGAGTGTTAGACAAATACAACGTAGAATTAATAGGAGTAAATAGAGAAGCAATAAAAAAAGCGGAAGATAGAGAATTATTTCGCCAATCCATGGATAAAATAGGTCTAAAATACCCCAAAAGTATCATTATAAAAAATCAAGAACAAATAAAAAAGGCTTTGGATTACATTGGATTACCAGCAATCATCCGTTCATCATTCACTCTTGGTGGCGCAGGTAGCGGCATAGCATACAATAAAGAGGAGTTTTTCAATATTGCAGAAAGTGCTCTAAAAATTTCACCAATAAATGAAGTTCAGATAGATGAATCAATTATGGGCTGGAAGGAATATGAAATGGAAGTTATCCGTGACTGCAAGGATAACTGTATAATAGTGTGTTCAATAGAAAATATTGATCCAATGGGAGTGCACACCGGAGATAGTATCACAGTTGCTCCTGCTTTGACTCTGCGTGATGCTGAATATCAACAAATGAGAAATGCATCTATAGCAGTGTTGAGAGAAATTGATGTTAGCGCCGGTGGTGCAAATGTTCAGTTTGCAGTGAATCCTAAAGAAGATGGAAGCCTCGTTGTAATTGAAATGAATCCAAGGGTTTCTCGCTCCTCTGCACTTGCTTCGAAAGCAACAGGCTATCCTATTGCAAAAGTTGTAACTAAACTTGCTATTGGCTATTCGCTCGATGAAATATGTAACGACTGTGCTCCAGTTATACCTGCTGCATTCGAACCAGTGATTGATTATATCGTCACTAAAATTCCTCGATTTGAGTTTGAGAAATTTAAGGGGACGAATTGTGAACTATCAACCTCCATGAAATCAGTGGGAGAAGTAATGTCTATAGGCCGCACTTTTAATGAGTCACTACAGAAAGCTTTTCGCTCACTTGAAACAGGGCTCACGGGACTTGATGAAGTGTTTTCTGAAGACACAGATGTTAAATCTCAATTAGCAAAATTGCTGCCAAACAGATTACTGATTGCTGCTGACGCAATGCGTCACGGAATTAGCATAGAAGAAATAAATTCGATTACAGGATATGACTTATGGTTTCTGCAAAATATACAGCAAATCATCTTGGCTGAACAAAAAATCAAGGAAAACGGCCTTCCTGGAACTGCATATGAAATGTTAGAGCTGAAAAAAATGGGGTTTTCAGATGCAAGATTGGCAAAATTAAGCAATAAGAAAGTAGAACAAATTGAAGCAATAAGGAAAAAATTTGATGTTAATCCAGTTTATAAGCGTGTAGACACCTGTGCAGCTGAATTTGAATCGAGCACTGCTTATATGTATGGCTGTTATGAGAGTAACACAATCCAGCGTGTGACTAGAGATAAGGAAGAATGGATCCCAGTGTCAGCTACTCGGATGACAGAGGGAATGGAGTGCGAAGCAGATGTTTCTGACCGAGAAAAGGTTGTCATTTTAGGAAGTGGTCCAAATCGCATTGGTCAAGGTATTGAGTTTGATTATGCATGCGTACATGCAGCTTCTGCCGCCAAAGAAATGGGGTATGAAACAATAATGATTAACTGTAATCCAGAAACCGTTTCAACTGATTATGATACCGCTGATCGTTTATATTTCGCCCCACTGATTGCAGAGGATGTGCTTGAAATACTAAGCAAAGAGCAAGAAAATGGCACACTGGTTGGTGTAATAGTTCAAATAGGTGGTCAAACACCTTTAAAGTTAGCCAAAGTGCTTAACGAGAGAGGTTTCAAAATTCTGGGAACTTCGTTTGATTCTATTGACCTTGCAGAAGATCGCATGAGGTTTAAAAACCTTGCTTTGCAACTTAATTTAAAACAACCTGAAAGTTCTATCTGCCATTCAGTAGAAGAAGCGTTAACCAACGCAGAAAAGGTGGGGTTTCCACTAGTAGTTAGGCCATCATATGTCCTCGGCGGTCAGTCTATGTCGATTAGACATGATACTCAGAGCTTTAAAGAGTATGTCTTGAATCAAACCAAAATTTTTGAACACGGATCGCTTCTTCTTGATAAATTTTTAGTCAATGCAGTTGAGGTTGACGTTGATGCTGTGTGTGATGGGGAAAAAGTTTTCATTGCAGCGGTCATGGAGCATATTGAAGAAGCTGGTATCCACTCTGGCGATTCAACATGCTCAATACCGACAAACACATTGAGTGACGAAGTAATAAAAGAGATCGAGCTCCAAACTGAAAGAATAGCTCTTGCACTAGAAGCGAAAGGTCTGATAAACATTCAGTTTGCTGTTCAAGAGAGTGATGTATGCATACTTGAAGTAAATTTACGAGCTAGTCGAACCGTTCCTTTTATTTCCAAGGTAATCAATATTCCTATTGCAAAGCTTGCCACTCAGGTTATTTTGGGTAAAATTTTGAATCAGGAAAACAAGCCTTTCAATCATTTTGCAGTTAAAGCTGCTGTTTTTCCATTTACCCGCTTTGCAGGAGTTGATACTTTACTTGGTCCTGAAATGAAATCAACAGGAGAAGTGATGGGAATTGACTCATCTTTCGAAGCTGCACTTGCAAAAGTGCACATGGCTGCAGGATACAAGTTACCAACAGAAGGAACAGCTCTGATTTCAGTAAAAGATGATGATAAAGAGTATATATTGACTGTTGCACGAATGTTGAAAGAACTGAGTTTTGAAATATATGCCACCAAAGGCACAGCTTCGTATCTGAACAATAACGGCATTGCTGCAAAAGCTGTAAATAAAGTGAGAGAAGGCAGACCCCACATAGTTGATATGCTCAAAGATGGAAAAATAAATCTAGTAATCAATACCTCAAAAGGTGTGAAATCAGTTTCAGATAGCAAAGATATCAGGAGAACTGCTATTTTGCAAAATATAGCTTATAGCACCACAGCTTCTGGGAGTAAAGCGTTAGCGCTTGCAATTCAATATGTAAAGAATAGCAAATTGGAAGTGAAATCATTACAGCAGATACAAAATGTTTAAATATCAAGACTATAATAAATTATTACTTATTTCAAAATGAGGATCGTGTAAGCTAAGGCGAGAGAAATTTAATTAAAGGATTTTTGTGTCAGTATCAATATATAACTGCCTTGAGCGTTTGTTGAAAGGCTTTGTACTAATTTTCTTGATTCAAACAATATGCTAGACTTTAACTTAAAAATCTTTGTAAGTGATCACGACTGAAAGGTGTTTTCATGCATTTTTTACCTGAGTGCAATAAGTGTAGTTCATTGAGTTTCCAAAATTGATAATGAAGAAAAGCATTACTCGTCTAATAAAAGCAATTCAATACTCCTGTGAAGGAATAAAATCAGCTTTTGTATCAGAAGTTGCGTTTAGACAGGAGTTACTGCTTTTTATAATATGTGTTTCAACTTTGTTTGTTTTAGATGTAAGTAATTTAGAACGTGCAGTAATGGTAAGTAGCCTATTTTTGGTGTTAATTGTAGAAATTATTAACACTGCTTTTGAAACAACAATTGAGCGTATTTCCAGTGAACAACATATACTTTCAAAAAAAGTGAAAGATCTAGGTAGTGCAGCAGTTTTTCTCTCATTAATTAATTTCTTGATAACATGGATGATAATATTGATATGAATGTTGTTAAGATATATTTTCAAATTCACCGATTAAGACTTGCATGTCTTGTGGTAAATCAGAAACAAATTCTATATATTCTTTACTTTTTGGATGATATAAGCCTAGCGTGTGAGCATGTAGTGCCTGTCTATTGAAATTACGGATAAAGTCAGAGTTTTTAGCATGTTTTTCACTTTTACTACTATTTTTTCCGTAAACTTGATCACCAACTACAGAATGTCCTATGTGGCTCATGTGTACTCGAATTTGGTGTGTTCTGCCTGTCTCTAAAGTACATTTAACCAGGCTTGCTTGCCCTATAATTTTCTTCACTGAATAATGAGTGATTGCTAATTTACCTGCTGTTTTTGTGACACACATCATTTCTTTATTACTGCGTTTTGGAGCAATATGGGTTTTTACTGTTCCTTGCAGATTAGGTAATGCTCCCCAAATTACTGCTAAGTATTCCCTTTTTATTTTACGATTTGATAGCAGTTCAGACAAGAAGCTGTGGGATTGTTCATTTTTTGCAATTACCATGAGTCCACTAGTATCTTTATCAAGCCTGTGAACAATTCCTGGTCTTGTATTTGTATATGGAATTTTGCCAAGGTGAGCGATCACTGCATTCAGGAGTGTATCATTGTTTGTTCCAGCACCTGGGTGTACTGTTAATCTACTTTGTTTACTCAGAACTATAATGTCCCCATCTTCGTAGATGATATCAAGCTTTATATTATAGTTAGGTTCAATTGATGTGGATATGTCAGGTTGAACGAGATGTACTATATACTCTTCACCTGGTTTTACTATGTGGTCATTATTAATTATCGGCGTGCCAAATAATGTTACCCGCTCATCTTGTATCAATCTTTGCGCTTTACTGCGTGATATGTTGCACTTTTTAGCTATGTAAGTATCTAGCCTTAATTTTTTTTTCGTCACTATTAACATTTAAGGTTATATCTATGGTCACTACCCTGCGCAAGCTACTTTGAATGCTGCATGAACATCTGGATTCACAAAATCAACTTTTGTACTAGGTTGAATTTGAAGGCCGTCTTGTTTTTTAATATGGCAAATTATTTGAGAGCCATCTTTCCAGTAAATTATTATTTTATTATCAAAATCCCGTAGCGTTAACTCCCTCTTTTCCTCTTTTTTATCTTTTTCTTCTAGCTTAATAGACTCTAATAAATAATATAGAAAGTCACTTGCTTTACCGTTAACTTTTTTTCTCCATTCATCCATTTTTTCTTGTTCAGATAATTCTTTTTCCAATTTTGCATTTTCTTGCTCCAGCTCTTTCATCCTTTTTTTTGATTTTAATAGTCTATTTTTTTCTTTTGCTTTTTTCTCTTCATCCCGTTGTTTGTCAAAAGGAGTAGCAGTAATACTGCCTTCACTGCTATTAGGTTCATTTGATTGAGTCTGTTTATTCTTTAATTCCTCTAGTTCATCTTTTACTTTTTTTAGTTCTTCTTCTAATTCCTTCTTTATCTTTTCCGCCTCTTTTTTTTGCTTTTCCAACATATCTATAAACAAAGGATCATCACTAACTGTGCTTTCCCCAGATTTAAAAAAGCCAACAAATCTGCTTGGTTCAAATCGCTCAACCTTATCTTCAGCGATTTTAATAGCATTATCTAAACTAGAAAAAATACTTTCAATGTTTAGTGAACTTGCTCTTTTTACCAGCCCTTTAGCTTCACTTAAAATGGGCGAGATTTCCTTGTGCAACTTATCTAAATCTTTTTTGATGTCTCCTCTAATTCCTTGTAGATGAACAAGTGTTTCTTGAATTTCATCATTTGCAGGCTTTAGAAGGCTATTATCAAGTAGATCTTTAACTTCATCTAGCTGCTTATCAAATGAAGCAACAATTTTATCTGTAAAATCAGTCAAGTGCTTATCAAGTAATTTTATCAATTGAGATATAGAATCATTTTCTTCCTCATCTTTTGTCTTTTTTTCTATTACCGATACAACCCCACCTCTTCTGAATGGAAAGAGAATATCCAAATTGTTAAACTTTTTAACAATATTATGATTATTGTTTATCTCATTGTTTTTTAGCTTGCTGAATGTTATACATATCCCAACAATAGCAATGATACTAGCCAGTGCAACTATGGCCCATTCCAAATCCTGAATATTGGCAAAGCTCAGTCTATTTTGTATTAACGCACCAACTATAATTACAGCACTAATTACATATGGTATGGTAAGAAAAATTGCCTTATTCTTATTCTCTTGTCTTTGATCATCTAATATTTTTTTTTGATTTTCAGAGATTGGCAAAATTATTGAAAAGCTTGCTTTTTTGTGACTTGTAAAACTTAAATTTGGTTTTATCTCTATTTTTAGAGCATTTTCAGCAAGTTCACTTATCTCGTTGTCTTTGCCACCTCTAATTTTATCATTTATTAATTCCTCTATCGGCTTTTTTCCTTCTTTTATCTTCTGCTTATGCATATATCTCATAGCAGAAGAGGCTGCAAAAGTTGTTAAAAGAATAATAGAAACCAAAGTGTAAATTGGCATGAATGTTGGGTTAAAAATATCTGTAATAAAGCTTAAATTATTACTAGTTATTATTATTGCAGCTACATAAGCCAAAGAAAATTGAAGCCAAGTATTTACAGCTGCTATAGGTAGAGTGTTACTTACGGAATATTTCTTTGCTGCATGCCATAATCTAGGGAAAAAACCAATAGCATCATCTATTTTGGCAAAATTATGATCTACTTTAACACTTAAAGGATTTATTATATCTAAAGGCATAAACTTCCTAGCACCTAATTAATTATATACTAATAACACTTTTAAAACAAGTTTTTTGGCTTATGCCAAGGACGATTAGAACGGACTTTGCTAACCTTTATGCCACTATTTGCTAGCCAAACAGAGTGTGTGCCATATGCCTCTAAGTCAGAGTATTTGATGATTTTAGTATTGCAAGCTGGATAGTTAAACTTGCTTAACTGAATTACTAGATCGACATTGTTACAATTTTCTAAAATATCTTCTCTTTTATGAGCTAGCAACACTGACTTATTATTTCCTTTATTATATGTACAGTCATAATCATTACATTTTAGCCTTTTGTTTGAATTACTGAATTTAGTGTGATTCAAAATTTGATTCTGCCCGTTTTGTTTAGCCCATGTTTTGACAACAAAGTTCCTATTTTTCCTGGTAAGAGAATATAGTAAACTGTCATCTTCTTTTACAGCAAGATTATCAATACTGACCAGGATGTCAGGGGTTCTATACATAGCGCTAGAGAAAATACCCAGCACAATAAAGAAAATTCCAAAAAAACGCCAATTCCTTTCCCACAAGCATAGCCACAATAACCCAAGTGTTATTATAATAATTGATGAGCCAGGAAAAGTGCGAGTGGGAATAACCAAATACTGAAGACTAGCGATTGCATTTGTTATACACAAGATACTGTCAATTGGGCGCTCTATAAATGGCGCTATAATCCATTCAATACCTAAAGGAATCAATAAAACATAAATTATTCCAAGTGGAATAATAATGAGTGTAACTATTGGTATAGCAATCAAATTTGTGATAATGCCACTGATTGAAAAATAGTTAAAATTGTATATTGTGTACGGAACAGTTGCTAAACTTGCTATGACTGAGCTGATCATTATCGACACAAAATATTTTATTATTTTTATTTTGAATAACTTATTAGCATTGATCTGATAGCTGGCAACTAGTGCCAAAACAGCAGAAAATGACATTTGAAAACCTGGCTTTAAGATTGCTTCTGGCTCCACTATGAGTATCACCGAAGCAGCAAACGCAATTGCTATTAATCCTCGATATTTCCTTTCTATGATTATTGCAACAAGTACCAAGATCACCATGATGTAGGCACGCTGAGCAGAAATTTGCATACCGGTAATCAACAAATAAAAGGTAGTTGGCAAGATAGTAAAGAATGCAGATATTTTTTTAGTGTTATATTTAAGAGTCAAAGTTTCAGATATTGCAAATAAATTACGGAATACTATAAAAAATAGACCAGCAACAAACGATAAATGTAAACCAGATATAGCGAATAAATGTGCTATACCTGAATCTCGTATCGCATTCATAGTTTTTTGATCTATCCCGTCTTTTTTGCCAATTAATAATGCAGAGATTATGTCCGCGTGTGGCTTTTTGGTATTTTGCTGTAGGTTTTCATAGATATATTGACGGAAAGATTCTATATACTCTTGAAATTTTCTTGCTTCAGCCTTTTTGTACAGGACTATTTTGCTTGTTGCAAAGCCTGTTGCACTTATTTTCTGATAATATGCTATTCTTGCAAAATCATATGCATATTCCGAAGGCGCAATTTTTGGAGGAAAGAGTTTTGCTGATAATTTTACTTGATCCCCTATTTTAATGCCTTCTTCCGCTTTTGTTTTAACTGATATTCTGATGTTATCCAGCTTGAACTTCGTGTTTTTTATTTCATAAAGCAAAAATTGTTTATATGAGCCCCTATCGTTAATATCCTTCACTGTAGCAACAATATCTTTCACATACCTTTCCTTATCAAGAATATGAGTATTAACTGAATCTGTTCTGAATTTGCTGGCTGTAAATCCTATGAGCACTGCAATTAAAGAAATGCATAATATTGCGTATTTCCTGTATAATATTGCAATCAGAATTAGTATAGGTGAAAGCAAGAGAAAAATAGATATAGTGAAAGCACAGCTTGGTTCAAAATTTAATGAGAAATAGGTTAAAATTCCTGCACACTGAAAAATAGGGAACCACAATATCAAGTTATATTTTTCATTGCACAGATTGTTATGTATATAATTTACTATCATGTTAAGAAAGGTTAATAGATATATAAATATATGTAATAGTGTGATTTTATTCTTTTATTTATTATTATTACGCATATAATAATAAATAAGCAACGACGCGGGATGGAGCAGCTCGGTAGCTCGTCAGGCTCATAACCTGAAGGTCGTAGGTTCAAATCCTACTCCCGCAACCATCTTTCAATTGTACAAATATTGCGATTTCTTTTATTATAATAGCAATGTTATTTCTAACTCAAAGCTTGTTTTTGACCTGTAGGCTCAATCGTAACATTCAGTAAAAAACTCAGGGTATTTATTGACAAAATTATAGCGGCTGCATGCCTTTTTTCTTTTTTCTTATTACATCAATAATTTCACTATACACTTTATTGTTGTCTTTATCTGCAATTCCAGTAATAACATTACATCTATTAGATTCTTTTATAGCTATTTCTTGAAATCCTTTTCGAATTTTATGATAGAAATCAATGCTCATTTCTTCATACTTATTTTTATCCTTTGCTCTGCTGAGTCCAACTTGAACATCAATATCTAAAATAAATGTGATATCTGGATATTTAATTTCCACTAATTTGTGTAAGTCTCTTATTAGACTCAAGTCAACACCTAGTCCATACCCTTGATACGCAATAGTTGAGTCAATAAACCGATCACAAATCACTATTTTCCCTTCTAAAAGAGCTGGCAATATTAATTTTTTCATATGTTCGTGCCTCATCGAGATAAGCAGCAAGAGTTCAGAAATAGGATCAATATTATCCTTAAGTAGTAATCCTCTTATTTTTTCTGCAAAATCAGTACCACCTGGTTCTCTAGTCAATACGACATTATTTTCACCGTGAATTTGCTTGAAATAATTTGCAAGTAACTCAGACTGTGTTGTTTTACCAGAACCATCTATTCCTTCAAAGGTTATGAACATAAATTTTATAATTACAATGCTAAATGCAAACAGTTTACATAGAAACCATTTGACATTTAAGCAATAAGATCATAAATTATGGTGTACAATTCTCTATGAGCTATGGTTACGCTAGACACTCCTAAGATAAATTTAGACTTTACTGCAAAGAATTTCAATCTCCTGGGAGTGGATAACAAATATTATACATTAAGTGACTGCTATGGGGAAAATGGTCTCATTGTAATGTTTATATGCAATCACTGTCCTTACGTTCAATCAATTATTAGCAATCTAGTAAACGATGTTAATTTGTTAAAAAAAGATTATCAGGTAAACACCGTTGCAATCATGCCAAATGATGTAAATGAGTACCCAGAAGACTCCTTTGAAAACATGATTAATTTTGCCAAGGAAAATAAGTTTACATTTCCATATTTGATTGACAATAACCAAGAAGTAGCTAAAGAGTATGGTGCTGTTTGTACCCCTGATTTTTTTGGCTTTAATTCCAAACTAGCCCTCTGCTATCGCGGGCGTTTTAACAACACAAAAAAAGAGAAAGTTCAAAATTACGAAGTAGGAAGTAGTGATTTATTTCAAGCCATGAAATTTATTGCAGAAACTAGCAATCCTCCAGTTGACCAAAAATCAAGCATTGGTTGTTCAATAAAATGGTCTAATTCTACAGGTTGAATATTATGCACAGCGGCTCTCAGCATTTGTTTGATATTATAATTTTACTCTCTGCTGCTGTGTTTATAGTCATAGCGTTTTGGAAAATGAATATTAGCCCAGTACTTGGTTACTTTGTTGCAGGTGCGTTGATTGGTTCTCATGGGTTTAATCTGATAAATTCAGTTGAAGTAATGGATAACTTTGCAGAGTTTGGCGTAGTTTTCCTATTGTTCATTATAGGTCTTGAATTGACATTTGAACGCCTTATCGCTATGCGTAGGCATGTGTTTGGGTTTGGTTCCCTTCAAGTTATAGTTACCATGATAGCAATATGGTGCATTGCTCTTGCCTTTGGAGTAAATACAAACATGGCAGCAGTTATCGGTGGTGGACTTGCACTATCCTCAACAGCAATAGTGTTGCAGGTTCTGCAAGAAAAGGGTTCTCAAGCAAGCCAAGTTGGTAGATTGTCAATAGCAGTGCTACTAATGCAGGACTTTGCAGTGGTACCTCTAATAGTACTAGTGCCTCTGCTTACTGGCAATTCTGAACACAGCTTAATAAGCTCGTTGGCAGGCTCATTAGTGCAAGCAGCTATTGCATTGGTGTTGATATTTGTAACTGGTAGGTTATTACTGAGGCCATTGTTTTCGGTTATTGCCAAAATGGAGAGTAATGAGATCTTTATATCAACAACACTTCTGATAATATTAGGATCAGCATTTATTACTGAACAATTTCATTTATCAATGGCATTAGGCGCATTTGTTGCTGGGTTACTAGTTGCAGAAACAGAACACAGGAATTCGGTAGAGCATGCAGTATTGCCATTTAAAGACTTATTTCTTGGTTTATTCTTTATGACTGTTGGCATGTCTATTGATATTGACCTTTTACTCAATAAGTTACCACTCGTTACTTTATTATCAATTATCCTTATCGTTTTAAAGACGTCCATTATATATACATTGTGTAGATTTTTTGGATTTAGAAGTGCACCTGCAATACAAGCTGGATTACTGCTTGCACAAGGCGGTGAATTTGCATTTATTTTATTCCGTTTAGCAGATGAATTAGATGTACTATCAAGTGAAATCGCTCAAGTGCTTATGATGGTAACTACAGTAACTATGGCTTTTACTCCTCTTTTATCGGGAATAGGAGACTGGATAGCAAATTCATTTAGCACTGAAAAAATAATACTAGACGATGAAGCAATCGAAACAGACACACAAGATCTTTATAACCACGTAATAGTTGCCGGGTTTGGTAGAGTGGGATATATGGTAACGAAAATGCTTACTGCAGAGCATTTAAGTTATGTTGTTGTAGATATTCAATCAAAAATAGTGAAAGAAGGAAAAAATGACAGTTTCCCTATATATCTTGGAGATGCTACAAGATATGAAATTTTAAAATCAGTAGGAATAGAAAGAGCTCAAGCTCTTGTGGTTTCAATAAAGAACGAAGTCACTATAAAGAAAATAGTTTCTCTAGTTGCAACAAACTTCCCGCATGTAAATATTATAATACGTTTACCAGATTTGAATAATGTGGAGGTTTATAAAGATCTAGGGGCTAGTAAAGTTATTCCCGAAACGTCTGAAATTGGATTGCAGCTAGGTGGAGCAGCATTAAGTTTAAGTGGTATTAGCGAAAGCGGAGTTACATCTTTAAAAGGTAAATTCAGAAAAGGCAACTACAGTATGTTAAAAGACCTTGGTAGTGATAAAGATGAATAATCCTCTATCACTTTAATTAGTGATCAGAAAAACACATTTAATTAAGCAACTATACTCTCTAGAAAGGTGAAATTGACCTTATTGTAACTATGAACAAAATAATAATAAAAAAATTTGGTGGTACTTCGCTAACTGACTTAAATCGAGTTGCAAATCTAATAAAAAACGATATTGAAAAAGGTTATAATGTAATTGCTGTTGTATCTGCTGCTGCAGGATTCACTGACCAAATGGCTTTTCAAGCCAGGCAAATTTCAAATTTAAATTGTAGACAAGAGTTATCAGAGTATGATGTCCTGCTTTCAGCAGGAGAACAAATCTCTTGCGGGTTATTAGCTATCACTCTTCTGTCTGTTGGAGTTAATGCTAAATCATGGCTCGCCTGGCAGTTACCAATTGTAACGGATAATTTTTATTCTGAGTCTAAAATAAAAAAGATAAAAATTGACCATGTAAAAAGATCTTTTGCTGAGGGTTATACTGCTGCAATCATTGCTGGTTTTCAGGGTATACACGATGATAGAATCACTACTTTTGGTAGAGGAGGATCTGATATCTCAGCAATTGCCTTTGCTGTAGTCTTTGGTATTAGGACTTGTGAAATTTTTACTGATATTGACGGAATATATACAGCAGACCCAAAAATTGTTCCAAGGGCACGCAAGCTTAAATCTATCTCTTACAATGAAATATTGGAGATGTCGTCATCTGGTGCTAAAATATTGCATAATCGTTCAGTACAACTTGCAATGAAGCATAATATTAAGGTGCAAGTGTTATCCACTTTTGAGGAAGTAGAAGGCACTACAGTACTACACGAAAAAGATGTACTGGAAAGATACTTAATTACTGGAATAACTTATAGCACTCACGAAGCTCTTGTAACTTTTACTAACTTTGCAAATACTCTGGATACTTTAAGAGATATAGCAGGAGCAAACGTTAAAGTTGACATGATACATGGGTCAAGCTTTTTGATTTCTAAATTTGATGTTGATTTAATGACAAAGTTATTGAACAAAAATGAAAATTATGTCGTAAACAATAATATAGCTAAAATTTCAATAATTGGTATTGGTGTTATGTCTAACACTGAAGTGATGTATCGCACACTCAAGGTTTTAAGCGAAAAAAAGATAGAAATACTTGCTGTCACAATGTCCGAAATCAAGATCAGTATAGTTGTTCAAAAAAAACACGCTGAGGCTTTAATTAGAGATTTACATACCGAATATGAGCTTGATGTATGACAGCACGCTTGAAATTTATTTACTTGATAATTCAAAAAACTTGAAAGAGCAAAGATAGTTATTGAAATTATCTTGATTTACATCGGTTATCCAAGTTTGACATTGAATGCTTAACACCTCCTCCATTAACACCTTTCTGTAATCTTTATCCAGATGCGACATTATATCGTCAAGCAGAAGAAGAGGTGCTTTATTGTAATGAATACACCTTGCTTTTACACTAGATAAGATGATAGAAAGCAGTAATAGCTTTTGCTCTCCAGTAGAACAAAGATTTATTGGCATGTCCCCTTTTTGGCAAAAAACCCAAAAATTATCATTATGTACAGAAAAGGTTACTCTACCAGTTAATGAGTCTTTTTCTCTGTTTTCCTTTAGACGATTCTGAAAATATTCTGCAGTATCGTTCAAAGTTAGCTGACTGCTAAATTTCAAACTTGCCTTTGGAAAAAACTCACAAGAATGGTTATCAATTGTGTCTTGTAATATCTTTAAAACAGATGATCGCATACGTAAAATATCAATTGCATTGGTAGCCATGACGTTTTCAAGACTAGAGAGCCAACTTTCGTCCAAAATATTCTCTCTAAGCAATTTACTTCGCTCATGCTTAGCTTTTCTATATTTCATGTAGCAATAGGTGTAATTTTCTTCAAATAGTGAAACTATACGGTCTAAAAATTTTAACCTGTCACTTGGAGAATTAAGAAGAATATAGTCCATTTGTGGAATTAGCCATATTACATTAGATATTCTATACAAAGATGAGTAGCTTGACTGCGTTTTCCCATCAATTTGTATTAATTTCTTATTAAGATTCTTTCCTATACCAATTGAGTTAAGCTCTGCTCCATTGAAAAAATCATAATACACTACCCAACTTTCATTACTGCGCCTATTTTGCATCTCATTGATTTTTGCTTTTTTCATTCCGTTGCTTTTAGCAAGCAATGAGATTGCTTCAAGTATATTAGTTTTTCCAATACCATTTTTGCCAGTTACTACAACTGGTCTATCATCTAAATCCAGTTCAAAGTTTGAATGACTACGAAAGTTATATAATTTCAGTTTTTTTATATAGCAATGGGTAGTCATTCTTTAATTTATATTCTCCTTACTTCTTCTAGAACCTCATCAACATGTCCACTAACTTTTACGTTTTTCCAGATCTTCACTACTTTACCTTTTTTATCGATTAAAAAAGTAGTGCGCTCTATTCCCATATACTTTTTGCCAAACATGCTTTTTTCTACCCAAACACCATATTTTTCCAACATTTCAGCATTTTCATCAGAAACTAAAGAAAATGGCAAAGAATATTTTTCTTTGAAGTTAGCGTGGCACTTAACGCTATCTTTTGATACACCAATTATCACTGTGTCAAGAGAAGAGAAATTTTCTATTTTGTCTCTAAAGCCTTTTGCCTCCATTGTACAGCCCGGAGTATCGTCTTTAGGATAAAAATAAAGGACTACATTTTTTTTATCAAAAAATTCACTCAGCGATAAAATTTCGCCAGAATCTGTTGGCAAACTAAAATCAGGTGCATTATTTCCTACTGTTAATTCCATACTTTGCTCCATTATTAACACTTTTATGGTACTATAGTATATTGTAATAGGAAGGGAGGATAAATGAAAGTAGCTTTTCAAATGGATGAAAATATAAATTTTGAAACTGATACTACATTTGCATTAATAAAAGAAGCGCAGAGGAGAAAGCACGAAATTTTTGTCTATGTTCCTAATAATCTAGCACTCAAGTTAAATCAGTCAATTGCTCTTGCTCAGAAAGTCAGCGTTGATGATTTTGGTTTTACTTATAAAGAAGATGTAACTATAGATTTGAATGAAATGGATATCATACTTATCAGGCAGGACCCACCTTTTGATATGCGGTACATTACAACAACCTATATCTTAGAAAAGACTACTGCGTTAGTAATAAATAATCCAACAGAAATAAGAAACTGTCCTGAAAAATTAATTACTTCACTATTTCTAGAGCTAATTCCTCCAACTTTGATCACTGAAAATATATCGATGATTAGAAATTTTTGTCACGACTATCAAGATATCATCTTGAAACCACTATATAGCTATGGAGGAAATGACGTAATAAGAATACAAGACCAAAATAGCATTCAAGTGGTAGTCGATCTCATGATTGCAAAATATGAATGTCCTGTAATTGCACAAGCATTTTGTAAAAAGATAAATACAGATAAAAGAATACTGCTACTGGATGGAAAGCCAATAGGAGTAATGAAGCGAGTTCCAAAGTCTAGCGGAGAAATCAGAACAAATATGAGGCTTGGAGCAAGTTTTGAATCTATTGAAATGAATGATAGAGACACTGAAATATGTAATAAAATCGGTCCTGAGCTAAAGAAAAGAGGGCTAATATTTGTTGGTATTGATATTATAGATGACTTCCTTCTTGAAATTAACACAACTTCGCCTACGGGAGTAGTTTATATCAATAAGTTGTATAGTAAATCACTAGAAAAAGAACTATGGGATGCATTTGAAGAAAAAGCAATTCGTCAACTAAGTTCTTGAGCTATTGCCTTAATAAATTCAGTAACTCCATTCCTTATTCTTGTTTTCTTAGTATTATTAGCCATATCACGCAATTTTTGACAATTTTGCAATAAATCAACTAGCAACTCTCCTAGATTCTTTTTCGCGTTACTATTTTGCTCAACCATTACAGCTGCTCCCGAATCTTCAATATGTTTTGCATTATAAAATTGATGGTTATCTTTTGAGTGAGGATAAGGAATATATACAGCAGGACGCTCAGCAAGAGTAATCTCTGCTATTGAAGTTGCCCCCGCTCTGCTAATTACCAAATGAGCATTGGCCAGTTTATTTTCCATATCATCGAAAAACTCACTTAACTCACAATCAATTCCTTCACTTTTGTATAGACTCTTGACCTTGTTTATATTTTTCTTCGTACATTGCTGCGTTACTCTAATCCTCTCTTTTACTTCAACAGGTAGATCACAAATTACGCTGCTCACTACATCATCAAAAAAATTTGCACCCTGACTGCCTGCTATTATTAACACGTTTAAAACTGTTTCAGCTCTAGAATAGCCTTGTGCTTCTATATCGACAAAATTTCCTGTAAAAACGCATTTACTACCTTCTGCATACTTAGTCTCTGGAAAGCTAGTTGCAATTAATTTTGCACTCTTGAAAAAGAATCTATTTACTCTCCCTAAAACTGTGTTTTGTTCATGTAAAACTATAGGTATAGAAAGAATCTTTGCTGCAAGAAGAGTTGGAAAAGAAGCGTAGCTACCAAAACCAATGATTAGCTTTGGTTTTAATTTTCTCGTTTGATACAGTGCTAATACACAACTATACATTAACAAAAAGAGAAACTTCAATTTGTTGCCACTTGGCTTGCACAATGGTAAAATATAACTTTCTATATTGATGGTTTTTTGATCAGTGAATAATATACAATTGTGCCCTTGTACCTTTAGTGCTTTTGCTAAGGTTATAGCTGGAAAAACATGCCCACCTGTACCGCCTGTTGCTAGAATAATAGTCATCTGTAAGTAGTAATTTGATAATAGATTGTTAATTATTTTTTAATACTTTGCATGTAAAATTTTATCAAGCTTTATGATAGTTGAGTTAAAAATGCCTAAAAGTAGTGACAGTAAAAAAGAATCTAACGTAAAAAATAAGCCTCAAGAGCAAAGCAGAAGCGGAGGTTTATTAAAAAACATAATAAAAGCTCTCTTCAATTCGGTTGTTGATCTACCTCAACAAGAACAACTCAATAAAAATATTGATAGACAACAAGGTTTAGATAGTAAAAGAAAAAGCCCAGAGGATCTTAATCGGGAAAAAAAGCTTGAAGTGAAAGAAGCAGCTGAAGGGTTAAAAGAAAAGTTAGAAAAATCTGATATTGGTAATCAATCTATTAGAATTGAATCGCCTAATCAGGATACTTGTAGCTCCAAAACGATAGAACGTTAGTTCAACTATTCAGCGATTCACCATCTGCAGCAAGTACTGACTCATGTATCATCTCTGAAATGGTTGGATGAGGAAAAATCGTAGATTTTATGTCGAAGTCTGTTCCTTCTAGTTGCTTTGCAAGAGCAAAATTGCTAATTAACTCTGTTACTTCCGCACCTATCATGTGGCTACCCAGAAGTTCGCCTGTTTTTTTGTCTATAATTGTTTTCACTAAACCTTCAGTTTCACTTAGTGCAATAGATTTACCATTAAAGTTGGAGTGAAATTTTCCTACTTTTATATCGTATCCACTTTTTATTGCCTGTTCCTCAGTAAGGCCAACGCTTGCTACTTGCGGATGAGAGTAAGTGCAATTTGGTATGCACTCTTTTTTTAACTTATGAGCATTTTTACCGGCAATTTTCTCAACACAGATTACAGCTTCATGACTTGCTTTATGCGCTAAACATGGGGGACCAGCTACATCACCTATTGCATACACACTTGATTCACTTGTTTCATACCACTCATTCGTTTCAATGAAACCAGAAGAACTCAACTTAATTTTTGTATTTTCTAAACCTATATTTTCAGTGTTTGCTTGAACGCCAACTGCAACAATCACCCTGTCAAATTCTTTGCTCTCACCACTACTTAGTAACACTTGAGCAAAGTCTTTATTTTTAGTCAAAGCTTTTACGCTACTGTTTGTATATATTTTTATCCTTTGTTTTGTGAATATTTCTTGTGCTAAATTTGAAATATCTTTATCTTCCAGCGGCAAAATAGTGTCTTTTACTTCTATAATTGTTACATCAACTCCCAAAGTACTATAAAAACTTGCAAACTCTATTCCTATCGCACCAGAACCTATGATTAGTAGAGATTTTGGTAACTTCTTTGGAGTCATAGCGTGCTGCGCATTCCATATTAAATCTCCATCTACTTCGATTCCAGGAAGATTTCTTGCCCTTACACCTGTTGCTAAAATGATATGCTTGGAAGAAATTTCCTCCTCCTTTTTGTCATTAAGAATTTTTATAGTACGATTACCTGCAAGTTTACCGAAGCCTTGATGGACTTTGATGTTATTTTTTTTCATCAAATACTCAACACCACTTGATAGCTTATCAACAACGTTCCTTGAATATTTCACTATTGATTGTATATCAAAACTTGTATCCTTTACTTTTATGCCAAATTCTTCTGATCTTCTTATTAATCTATAAACTTCAGACGCTCTAAGTAGCGATTTTGTTGGTATACATCCCCAATTTAAGCATATACCACCCAAATTTTCCTCCTTTTCAACAATTGCAGTTTTAAACCCAAGCTGCGCCGCCCTAATTGCTGCTATATAACCACCAGGACCGCTGCCTATAACTGTAATATCATACTCATTCATCAGTTTTTTTCGTGTGTAAAAGACTATATATAACAGATGGAACCCGTATGATCAATGCTCAGGTGTATAGAAGCGACTTGACAAACCTTCCCACGTTCCTTATCATATCAATAAGAGTATTTATCCTTGTTTTTAATCTCTGCAGATTTAACAACAAAATTCAGTAAAAAACTCAGATATTTATTGGCAAATTACAAAAAATTATAGCGGCTGCATGTCTTTTTTTATTTTTTCTACATTCAGCCAAAACGCGCTTTAAATAAGCGTTAGCACATTATTACAACGCCAATTTACATTATTATAGGGTCAAAACTCACTACTGGGGGATTCTTTTGCCTTTTTTCTATTTGGTAAATTTCTTAATATTTGTAGCTAAAATTTCAGGATGTCATTCCAGCACTTCTTATTACCTGTTCTGGATCCCAGTATCTGGGCACTGGGATGACAAAAACATAAGATGACACCGAAGGGGCTACTCGCATCTTTTTAGCCCAAATCACAATGTTCGTACAGCTGTGACTAGTATGACACCTTCCTTATACAAAAAATTTTTTGATAAAAAAACTGGATTTCAATACTGAGATTACATCCTTTCTAGTGGAGATTGCTCTCAAATCACAATGTTCATACAAATATACTTTATGAATTGCGTTTATAATCTCTAAACACTTCATTAATAGTGTGCCAAGCTTCGACAGCGTTCGTGTTTGTGGTAATATCAGCAAGAGCCTTCCATAAAGCCCAGGCACGGCCACGAGTCCAAGTGCTAGCATCCAACGGAAGCATTGCACGGAAGATTTTTCGGCTTTCTCCTCTAAGCAGCGTCCAAGCAATCATTAGATCGCAAGCGGGATCGCCGATCCCCAATCCTCCAAAATCAATGACGGCACTCAATTTTCCTTCTTGCACCAATAGGTTGCCAGCGCTAACGTCACCATGGACCCACACTGGCAAACCTTTCCAAGCGCTTGCTAGCGCTGCTTACCAGAGCTCGATTGCAGCATTGGCATCTATTCTATCTTTTAGAACGGCAATTGCTTGCTTTGTCTCAGCATTATAGGTTGTTAGTACCCCTCCACGATAGAAATTATGTGGTCCGGGAAGAGGCCCATCTGTAGTATCTATGCGTTGTAAAGCAGCGAGAAATTGAGCAAGGCTGGTTGCAAAGTTATTCAGATCTGCTATGTGCACAGATGCAGCGGTGTTGCCATCAATCCATTGGTAAATAGACCATTGCCATGGGTAACCCTCACACGACTCTCCCATTGCCAAAGGCTTTGGAATTGAAAGTGGCAGTAAAGGTGCCAACCTGGGTAACCACTTTTGTTCCTTTTCCACCTGCATTGCATACTTTGCAGCGCTTGGCATACGCACAAGCATGTGATCACCCAGACGAAATGTTCTATTGTCCCATCCACCGGGCACGATTTGGCAGATAGACAGATCTTTAAATTGCGGAAACTGGGTGACAACTAAGCGGTGTACAAATGCAGCATCTACTCTTGCTACTTTTTGCACCAATTGTGCCTTAAATTTCTTTCTTTACAATATATCCTACCTGATACAAACAGGGCTACTATAAGATAAATAAGATTCCATGTTGCTAATGAAACACCAAAAATATAATGAGGCCTGTCACAAGACGGAGAGTAATTGGGGTTTAATAGATTATTTCTCAACTCTTCTATGCTAACGTTACCACTTGCTTGCTCTGTACAGCCTAAAACATCATGAAATAAGTGGAGTTCAAGACCTACATGATAAAAAGATATTATTGCACCAATGAGATAGCTGCAAAACATCGCATAGATTAGGATTTTGTTGTCTTTGAACATGTACGCAACTGCAAGTAGCCCTGTAACATAGTAAACTACTCGCTCGTATATGCATAACTTGCATGGTAGCATATTGAAGAAATACTCTAGCACATATGCAAAAATCAGAGCAGCGGCACTTGACAGCAAAAAGATTGTAGAACTGTTATTTATATCTGACATAATTAACGAATTACCACAACAACCGAAAAAGTCAACTTTTGTTTAATAATGTTCTATATAATTATAAAGCGACACATATCACTCTATAACTTTTTTATCTAGCCTCTATGTATGTATTCACAGCTAGATACTGATTTAGTTTGCATACTAGTTACAACCCTAGTATCACTATCTATTTTTGCAATTTCTTCTTTGGTATACAATTCATCCTTGTTTTTCGTCCAGCTATTGTCATATTGAGTATCAACTTCTCCTCCATTGGTTTTAAACCCAAATGTTTCTTGCATAAGCAATCTTGCTTCTTCCAAACGTCTGTTGTAACGTTTGTTAGAATCTTGATAGCTAGATATAAGAAGAAGAACGTCATTAGAAAGAGTGAAATATACTATCTCTTCCATAATTTTGTAAATCTCATGTTCTGATAACTTAAACAAAGGATAATCTTTTTGAAACTTATTCTTTACTTCATTGTAAATTTCCATAATTTTTACTCTACCATCATAGCTTAGAGCAATGATAGCATTTTCAATACTTGCTATACCATCATAGTCATAACCTTTTCTGTCATTTTCAGCAACCAAAAAGCCATGCACAGCCTGAATCTCACCAACTTTCTTATCTTCTTTAGGTAAGATATCAAAATCAAAATAGATCATAGGAGATTTCAATACCAACAACATAAATATACGCATACTGTCTATCTCAACACCAAAATTTTACTTTCTGGAATAGAGTATAGATCTTTGAAATATTGAGATACAGTGTATAAAGGACATTTAGATAGTTCTGTTTTCTTATCTGTTTGTAAGTGAAAGCTAAATTCATACTCTCCTAAATCCAGCTCATTAAAGTCTATAAGCTCTATGTTTTTGTTTGGGTTAAACTCTCTGTTTGATATTTTATTCTCCAACTCTTTACGTTGCGTAGGAGTAAAACCAGATCCATTTATTACTAATTTCACTACACGCGTATCTTCCCTTTTTGCCCAATTGCTCAATCTTTCCAAATATTTTTCTGGAATCGGGTATCCATATCTTTTTGGAAGCTACTGAAATACTAAAGGTGTATCAACCGTGAAAGTATGTGGAGATCCAGGCCTTAAATCTTGTCCTTTATAATTCATAGCAAAAGTACTAAACAAGTTAATACTTTACTATATAATATTAATTTATCAACTACTTATTTAAGTAATATTATTTACTTATTAATAATATTACTAAGATAAAAAAGTATATTATTAGTAAAACAAGATTATCTACTTTACATAGGGGTTTTTATTCTTTTTCAAAAGCAATCTAACTGGTACACCTTCAACAAAGAAGTTTTTTCTAAGACCATTAGTCAAATAACGTTTATAACTCTCATCAACACTTTCCGGGACGTTGCATACCAAAGAAAAAGCTGGAGGTTTGGTGCCAATTTGAGCAATATACTTCATTTTAATCTCTCTACCTTTTATAAGTGGGTGAGAATGTTTTTCCACAGCATCTATTAGCCAATTATTCAGTTTTGCAGTGCTGATCTTCTTGTTTAAGGATTCACTCACTTCAAGACACTTATCTATCACATCACCACAGCGCATACCTTTCAATGCAGAAATTGTTACAGTTGGCACTTCCAAAAATAACCGAGTCACTTCCTGTTGTTTGACAAATTTTATTAACTTACTTCTGTCATCCTTACCTATTAAATCCCACTTATTTAAAACAATGATAATTCCCTTCCCCCCTTTAATTGCAGCTTCAGCAATTGATAAATCCTGCTGCTCAATGCCAAGCAAGGAATCTAACATTAAAATCACTACATGAGAGCGCTTTATTGACTCTATACTTTTTTCAACAAATCTTGATTCTAAGTTATCAACAACATTTGCCTTTCTGCGGATTCCCGCAGTGTCGATGAGAGTGATTAATTTCCCATTATGGTCGTATGAAATATCCACAGAGTCACGCGTGGTACCGGGTTCTGAGCTTACTATTAGTCTATTTTCTGCAAGTAAACTGTTTAAAAAAGTTGATTTTCCAACGTTTGGGCGACCGATGATTGCAATCCTCAGTCTAATGGACTCACTTTCAGGCAGCTCAGTGCCTTCGCTAAGACCTTCAATAACACTAGCTAATGCATCATAAAGATCAATCATACCAAGATTATGTTCGGCTGAGATGTACACCGGACCTATGAAGTTGAAGAACTGCAAATAATCAACATTTTCCGATTTATGACTTTCGCATTTGTTTGCTATTAGTATTACAGGTTTGTTCGTTTTTCTCTTCAGCCACTTTGCAAACTCTTTGTTCTGCTCGTTTTGCACTTTTGCATCAACAAGAAAAAAAATTACATCTGCGCTTAATAAAGAAAACTCTATTTGTTCAATAACTTGTAGTGAAAAACTGGTTTGGTCATTCCATCCTCCTGTATCTATAACTTTAAACTCTAAATCACTAATTCTTCCAATTCCTTCACGCCTATCTCTCGTTACTCCTGGAATGTCACTAACTACCGCTGCTTTTCTTCTTACTAGCCTATTAAATAGAGTTGACTTGCCTGCATTTGGAAGGCCTATTATGACTATTTTCAGCATAGTTTAAGAGCGTATTTTATAAATAGTAAATTATAATCAAAATTTTTTAATTTAACTATTGACTTGATAGATTATATACCTATCCTAAAATTAGGATATTTTATCTTAAGTTTATTATGTAGAATTGGAGGCGCTATGCATAATGCAAATGAAACTTTAATAATGAATTTCGATCAAGTTGCTCAATTAACTCCTAAAATTTATAAATTAGGGACACCTTATAACAACAGGACACGTATATATAACTATATAACTTTAGCTAAAGCATTGGAGAATCTCAATGATCCATCCCGGTCACATGAAAATAAGGAGCTTTTTTTGAGTGACAATGATGAAGAAACTAAGAAATTTCTGAGTGTAATTCGAAAAGGAATTGCTGAATATACAGGTAATGATTCTATAGATGTGAGGTTGAGAGGAAAAGAAGATAAATCATTTACTGCATGGGTATCGTTAAAAGAAGGCAGAGGTGAGTTAAAATTTGATAACTCATTTCCTGGTAAAGCCTTAAAGGATAGTAATCCAAAAATTGGAGCTTTTACATTGGTATCTCCAGAAGATAAAAGGTTGGTGCGTGTTTCACAAAGTGATGATGGTGTAAGGCTTTATCAAATACTAAATGAGTCTTGTATAATTAAATTTAACTGGAAAGTGGGTGATAGAGATTGCAGTATTGCTTTAAATATTAGTGGAAATGATAACGTATTTTGTACTGATTTAAGTGATAATATAAGTCCTGAGGACTTCGAGGAAAACAAAGCTGTAAAAATAAAAATTGGCTATTATGAGAATAAGAAGATGGATAAATATAATGACATGACTCTAGCAAAATTGGTCTCATTGGCTTCAAACTTACAAGGAATTGAAAGAGAAGTTATAACAATTAATCCATCAACAGGTGTAACAAGTGCAAGTGCACAGAATGTTAGTGAGTCTCAGCATTCTCAAAATATTAAATAGAAATTGCTAGCGCATTAATTATCGTACACATACACCGTTGCATGCAGTAACGGTGTATGTGTATAATCAATAGGATTTGTAAGCTCAATAAAGTTTACAACCAATTTGAAAGTTATTTTACTACATGCAAGACTCTGAAATACTAGAAACTCTAAAGATCAAAACATTAGAAGCCGAAAAAGGAGGAGGTCCTGATAGAGTTAACAAGCAACATGAAAAAGGAAAGCTAACCGCTAGAGAAAGGCTGAGTATATTGCTCGATGAAAATTCATTTCAAGAGTATGATAAGTTTGTGAAGCATCACGCAACTGATTTTGGCATGCAAAATGCTGATTTTTTAGGTGATGGAGTTGTAATTGGCCATGGTACTATTCATGGCAGAAAAGTTTTTGTTTATTCTCAGGATTTCACTGTCTTTGGTGGATCACTTGGTGCATCACATGCAAAAAAAATATGCAAAATTATGGATATGGCAATTAATGCCAGGATTCCAATTATCGGACTAAACGACTCTGGTGGAGCTAGAATTCAAGAGGGAGTAAATTCCCTTGCTGGTTACGGAGAAATTTTTCAAAGGAATGTAAATGCATCAGGCGTTATACCACAAATCTCTCTAATCATGGGCCCATGTGCTGGCGGTGCAGTTTACTCTCCAGCGCTAACCGATTTTATTTTCATGGTAAAAAATAGCTCATACATGTTTATAACCGGACCAGATGTAGTGAAAAAAGTTACCTATGAAGATGTAAGCCACGAAGATCTTGGTGGAGCAAAAATTCATACAAGCAAAACAGGAGTAGCAGATTTTGCGTTCAATAACGATGTTGAAATGCTGCTGAGAATCCGTGAATTCCTTACCTTTTTACCAGTAAATAATCAAGAGTCAACGAAATCTGTACCAATCTGCAACTTAATTGATGATGTTGATGAATCTTTGAACACTCTAGTTCCTAGTAATCCTAATACTCCTTATGATATGTATGAACTTATTGAAAAGGTGTGTGATGAAAGGAAATTTTTTGCACTAAAACCCGATTTTGCCCGTAACATCATAATTGGCTTTGGCAGAATTGGAGGAAATACTATTGGTGTTGTTGCAAATCAACCTATGCACCTTGCAGGATGCTTGGATATTGACTCTTCAAGAAAAGCTGCGAGGTTTGTAAGATTTTGTGACGCATTTAACATTCCCATCATCACACTTATTGATGTTCCAGGTTTCCTGCCAGGTACAAATCAAGAATACAATAATATAATACAACACGGAGCGAAACTGCTTTACGCTTATGCTGAAGCGACCGTGCCGAAAATTAGCCTTATCACTAGAAAAGCGTATGGTGGTGCATATATTGTTATGAACTCAAAGCATTTAAAAGGTGATATAAATTATGCTTGGCCAACTGCTGAAATAGCTGTAATGGGCCCTGAAAGTGCAGTTGAAATTATATTTAGGCATGAAAAAGACCAGCAAACGTTAATCAAAGAATATAAAGAGAAATTTGCTAATCCATTTTTTGCTGCATCACATGGATACATTGATGACATTATAGTGCCAAGTAAAACAAGGCATCACTTTCACAAAGCACTAGAGCTACTTAAAAACAAGAAAGTAGAAAGAATATGGAAGAAGCATGATAATCTTCCTTTGTAACTTTCCTCTCAGTCTTTATTGTAAGGTCTACAGTGCCGTTACACCAAGTTGGATTACCAATAACGCTAACTTTTGGGTTCCTTTTTTCTATAATATATTCTTATAGCTAAAAAATTACTTCCGCATATTCTAAATCTGATTATAATGACAATTAGAGATACTTTTAGAGCTCAAAAATTTATCTTTGTCTGCAGACTTTTTTTTATTAAACAATCAAACTCATAAAAAAATGTAGCGTATCCTCTTCAGCGTATGTGGGTGCATACACACATACTTAATTTCTGTCGTATGTGCATTGCATTTTTTTCTAATCTTTTTTTTCAAAGGAGGATTTTATGTCCAGAATTCCAGATATTTGACGTTTACTTTAGCTAATAAAAACCAACTGGTACCTGCGGTTTTTATAGCCTCAAAATTTCAATCAAAATTCAACTATCATTCAAAGAAACTTATAGTTATTCTTAGTGTTATTACTGTAGTAACAGCGCTATGATGATAAGAATATACAATCCTTTGTAACTTTCTTCTCAGTCTTTATTATAAGGTGTTCAATAATATGGGAAGAGTAAAGTTTTAAAGAGATAATTAAAATTATCCTTATCACCTACTTAGCAATAAATTATATTTGCTTAATCGTAATTACTTACACTTCTTCAATGTCCTGTTTTATTTATGGCAAACATTAAGCTTAAAAATGTACACAGTCTATTAAATTATATTATTTGTTTTTTCCTTATATACATTCAGTATATGCATTCTGCTATTGCTTTAGATAACTCTTCATCACATTTAAAAAACTCACCTGATTTTTTACCTTTTAGAAAACCTTTTGATAATATAGAAAAAATTATTAGAACTGACAATTTTAGAAGTTTTGATCTTGATAAAAGAAATAAGCTTTATACCAATGCTCATAATAGTATCAGTCTTGTAAATATTATTAATAAAATTATCTTAGCTCAAGATAACTTATTCATACTAGAAAGTAAGCCGTATAATATAGTACTTGTTGATAATCCCAATCTTAGTAGAACTACAGGTGCTGCAGGAAAGGACTATGTAATTATTGAGGGAAGCTTAAAAAAAAATATCAAAGATTATACTAGAGTGATATCACATGAATTAATTCACAGATATATAGGACATATAATAGAGCAAGACAACGATAAGAAAAATGAAATAAAATATAAGTGGTTTTTTGAAGGATTTACGGAATTTTATGGAGTGAAAACCTTACTTGACACGAAACTTATTGATAAAGATGAGTACTTAAAAATAATTAATATTACTTTAAAAGAGTATTTTAATTCTTTAATACCTAATATTGATTTCGAAAAAACAAATCAAAAGCATTTACTTGATCAAAACATAAGCATGTTGAGTTATAACAAAGGTTTTATTCTTGCAATGATAATAGATGAGAAATTAAATGAGGTTAGTAATGGAAGGTATAACTTATTGACTACTATAAATAATATAATAAGTGAAATAACTTCAAAGAAAGTTAATTTTAATGTTGACTTATTTGCAAGTCATTTAAAACATTACTTACCAGAGTCCCTTATAAAAGACATCATAGCCTCTATAAGAGATTCTAGCATACTTCTCAGTCTATTACCCAGTAGATTACTAAATAAAAATTTAACTTTCCAAGATACTGATAAGTATAGTGATATATGCTTTAACTTAACCAGAAGTCTAGAGCTACAAAAGATACGTGGGGTTAAATTAGGTAGTGATTGCCATAATATGGGACTCAAGGATGGTCAAGAACTAAAGTGTTATAGTATTGACTTTAATAGTGGTAATATTAAGTTAAAAGTCCTTGAAAACAAGATACCGAAAGTTATACATTTGAAAGCAAATAAAATGACGAGTAGCATTCCAATATATAAATAGCTCAGATAAATGCTTGACAAAAGCTATAGTAAACCTAGACTTTGCTATTTTAAGGCAAAATAATTATGGTAAACAATAAAGAAAAACAAGTGGATTTATTATTAGAGCTTCTTAGCGCTAATATCGGTCAAGTTAGTAGTAGTGTCATACTTAAAAGAATAGAAAAGCTTTCAGATAATTTTCATGGTAGAAATAATCACAATAGCCATTGTCAGTTTGATAGAGATGGTGGAGGGCATGGTAATATATGCTGGGCAGATAAGATAAAAGAAGACCTGACTGAGAACTATCATAAAAAGGATAGAGAAATTTCTATATAACTTTTCATTAGAGCTATTTTACGGTAATTATTCAAGAGTTGAAGGATTTGGCAAAAGAAGTCCTTTTGTATTACCGTTAATATGTGTTTCCAATAATGGTAATCTCGGCCCACTAGATGATTTGAGAACATGTGTCCCTCATAAGTTTGTTGAATATAACATAAGCAATACTAGTTGGGCTAAGTTCTCATCAGATAAATTTTTTAATAACTTTTTGAGTGATATGGAAAACAGGCCTGACGATTGTAAGCAGTGTTGTTATGAAAATATTTGTGGTGGGGGAAGTTATGGTAACAGGTTTAACCCTGCCAACGTAAGTTTTAATAATCCTTCAGTATATTGTGAGGGATTTTTGGCAAAGGATTATACAATTTCTTTTAATGCATGGATTTTCTAAAGAAAAATTACGGCAGGTATTATTGAATAGTAATACTGAAAAAGCAGCTTAATGGTAGTGTATAAAAGGTATTTACTAGACGTTTTTCTATAATCTAATTAGCATCTAGAGGATTGACTTTATGAATATCGTCCTCTAAACTGCCGTTACCAAGATTCGAACTTGGGACCTCGTCATTACCAATGACGTACTCTACCACCTGAGCTACAACGGCAAGTTCACGTATTATGATAATGAATAACATGAAAAAAAATAAGGAAAAAGAAGAAGAGAGAAAAAGATTGGCAAAAGCTTTAAAGCAAAATATTCTAAAAAGAAAAAAACAGCAACAGAGTAGACAAGATGCCAGAACTCCCAGAAGTGGAAGTCATCTCTAACTTCTTATTTGATAAAATCAAAAATAAGAAAATAAGCAATGTTACAGTCAATAATTGGAATTTGCGTGTACCAATAACAAAAAATATTGATGATTTGCTAAAGGGCAAAGTTATAAATGATATCAAGCGTAGAGGTAAATATATAATCTCGAATATAGATGCTAGTATGGCTGTAATCATACACCTTGGCATGAGCGGAAAGCTTATATATGTTGAAGACAATCAAGCACAGAACAAACATGATCATGTGATATTCTTATTTTCTGACAACACTTCACTAATCTTTAATGACCCAAGAAGGTTTGGATTAGTGATTGTTTTAAACAGAGAGCAAGAACTAAATTTTTTTAATAACCTAGGAATAGAACCCCTCACAGATGAATTTAATGGAAATTATTTACAGAAGTTGCTACAGAGCAGAAAAGCAAATATCAAATCAGTATTAATGAATAATAAGCTAATAGTTGGCGTAGGTAACATATATGCTTCTGAGAGCTTATTTAGAGCTCGCATATCACCACTTAGGCTAGCACAAGATTTAACATATATAGAGTGCGAAAAACTTGCTATCGAAATAAAAAATACTCTGAGTGATGCAATTGCTGCTGGTGGTTCAACACTGAAAGATTATGCACAACCATCTGGATCTGCTGGATACTTTCAAAATAACTTTTACGTATATGGTAAAGTGCAAAAACCTTGCAGAATCTGCAACAATATCATAACACTTATACGACAAAATGGTCGTAGCACTTATTTTTGCAATGCATGTCAGAATTAAATTTTATTTTTGCATATGACACTCTTACCTGAAAAAGATCCTTTTGATTTGTTTTCAAAGTGGTATCAAGAAGTACTTAATTCTCCGTGTAAGGAGCCAACTGCAATGACGCTAGCAACGTGTAGCAAAGACTGCATTCCATCTGCAAGAGTGGTATTACTAAAGGAGTATAGTAAAGAAGGTTTTGTGTTCTTCACTAACGCAAACAGTAGAAAAGGAAAAGAATTGACTGAGAACCCCAAAGCTGCACTCGTATTTCATTGGACAGAATTTTCTAGACAAGTACGAATTGAAGGAGAAGTTAGGCTTCTAAGCGGCAAAAAGGCTGACGAATATTTCTCCTCTCGAGCACGCGATAGTCAAATTAGCGCGTGGTGCTCAAAACAATCAAGAGTTCTGAAAAATTGGCAAGATTTTGAGCAGGCTATAGAATTGAAAGAGAAAGAATTTCACAATACACAAGTTTCTCGTCCTGACTTTTGGGTGGGATTTTGCGTAATCCCAAAGGTAATTGAATTTTGGCAAGAAGGTGAATATAGGAGACACACTAGATTTAGATATACTCTTGTTGAGAAAAGCAATTGGAAAGTGGAACAATTATATCCCTAACGTTAGAGAAAGCTACTCTGCAGATCAAAAATAAAGATTTATTGTCATCCTGATCAAGTAACTTTTTATGGTTTAAAAACTTGTTGTATGTAATGTATTGTAATACTTACGCAAAATATTTTAGTGCATTCTCAAATATGAGCATTCCATCACCATATTTTGGCATAGCCACTCCTGAACGTTTACATTTTTCTTTTTCAAGAGGCCAGTTGTCCTGCTGAGTAAAAAATATTCCTCTCTCTGGGTGAGGCATTAAAGCTAAAACTCTACCACTTTTGTCTGACAAAGCTGCCAGGTCGTATATAGATCCGTTTGGATTGTAAGGAAATTGTAAATTTGCATAGTCACCATTTTCATCAACGTAACGCAGTGCAACGGAATTATTTTCAATCAATTGATTCAAAGTATCTTGATCCATAAAAAATTTGCCTTCCCCATGAGCAATAGGGAGATATAGTTCACTCAGGCCCCGTAGCCAAACAGAATTACTCTGCGGATTAACTCTCACTCTAATCCAACGACATTGGTAATTACCTATATCATTAGAGGTTAAAGCTAGATTAGAGAATTCTGGAACTAACTTTACTAATATCTGGCAACCATTACATATCCCTATAATAAGCTTATCCTGAGATAAGAAATTTTGAAATTCGTCTAACAAGTTGTTTTTTATACGCAAAGCAAACGCATTACCAGCACCAGTGTCATCACCATAGGAAAAACCTCCTGGAATTGCAAGTATATTGCTTAATTTCAGTTCACTTGGATTATCTATAATATCATTAATGTGAACGATTTTTACTTCAATATTATTAATACCAAGCTTTCTGCTACATTCCATAAATGCAAATGCAGTTTCTTTTTCGCAATTTAAGCCATAACCAGATAGGATTGTAATTTTCATGAATCAAAAAACTCGAACTTTCTTTTTACAAAATTTGCTATTAAATTCAAAGCAAATAGCATTAACAATAAAGCTATAATTGCAATGGCAGCAAGCTCAATAAATGCAATTTCAGGACTACTTGACCATATGTATATTTGTACAGGTAAAACAGTTGCCGGATCGAAGAAGGATGTAGGTGTATCAGCAATAAATGCTACCATGCCTATCATAAGTAAAGGGGAAGATTCGCCTAAAATCCTTGCAATTGCAAGCACTGCACCATGTATTATCCGTGGCAACGCAATCGGTAAAGAGTGATCCAATATCACCTTGATGTGAGGTGCACCTAGCGCAAACGCTGCATCTTTTATTGCAATAGGAACGTTTGTAAAGGCATTTTTTGTTGCAATAATAATATTAGGCAGCATCATAAATGAAAGAGTCATCCCGCCAACAAGCGGTGAAGAACGGGGTAAACCAAATATGCCCAAGTAGAGAGTCAGTCCTACCACACCAAATATTATCGAAGGCACTGCAGCAAGGTTATTCATGCTAATTTCTACAATACTGGTTATTAGCCTATTTCTAGGCATAAATTCATAAAGACAGATACCTGACATAATTCCTATTGGCAATGCCAACGCTAAGCATACTATAATTGTCATTAATGAACCGATAAATGCCCCTAAAATCCCTGCATTCTCAGGCTCACAAGAATCAGACTTAAGAAACAGAGACTTATTAAAAAATTTTCTTACTCTTCCCTTCTCTTTTAACCAATCAAGTAATTTAGCATAATGATCATTCAAATGTTTATATTTATTTATTGAATTAATTATACTTGACGCGGTAAACCAGATCTCATATTCACCACTATCTTTTACTTTCTTATGAAAAAATTTCTCTAGTTCTTTGTAAGAATTACGACTTAAAATTTCGTCACCGTCTTTAAAATCAGTTCCTTCAAACACCTTACGTAAAGAATTGTTGAGTAAGCCAATGGACTTATATCGTAAATCACCAGGATTATTAGTTAAAATAAGATCAGCATTTATTTCAACTGGTAATAAAATTTTCGTTACTGTTAAAGCACTGTAAGAGTTAACTAATATACTTAGTAATATACATATAGGACACCCAATTGAGACAATCAGTGCTGTAAAAGAGCAAAAGCATAAAATGTTGTTCTTTTTATTTTTTCTTTTTACACGAGCATGTACGCGCTTAGATTGAAGTAACTTAAGAAAGTTTTTCTTTATTATACCCATTTACTTTTCTTTACATGAGGATTTGAAAAGACTTTCCCCTTTTTCCAGTGCTTGAACTGAGATCTAACAGGCTTTGCCTGCAAATAATTTTTATATTTTCCATGAAAGCACAAACCAAAAGGAGAATCTGGATCCCAGTGTCAAACATTGGGATGACACCACAGCAGGAGGGAAAGTACAGTTGTGCGCCACACACTGGGATAATAAGAGAGAGTTTTGAGATGATACAATTGACATCACTCCCTATTGTATCTACTTAGATTTTTTTTTAACATAAGTAGTACGTTCTTTGATCCTTGCAGCTTTCCCAAATAGCTTGCACAGATAATATAATTTTGCTCTACGGACCTTTCCCTTTCTCATCACTTGTACTGAAATTAATGCAGGAGAGTAAACAAAAAATTGTGATACTATACTTTCTCCATGACTTACCTTTCTAACTGAAAAAGAAGAGTGTAATCCACGATTTCTTTTTGATATACATACGCCCTCAAATATCTGTATACGCTCACCCGTACTATCAACTACCTTAAAAGTGACCTTCAAATCATCGCCAGGACAAAAAGCTGGCATCTCTTTGGCTAACCTTTGTATTTGTTGTTCGTTAAATTTTTCAAGTAAGTTTGTCATTTATCATCTCCATTCAACAATTCAGGTCGACGTTCCTTTGTTCTAACATATGACTGTTCCCTTCTCCAATCACTTATTTTTCTGTGATTGCCAGACAACAGAACCTCAGGAACTTTGTACCTACTCCACTGCTCAGGTCTAGTATATTGAGGATATTCAAGTATACCACCACTATAACTAAAACTTTCTTCAGCAACGCTATCGAAATTATTTACTACACCTGGAAGAAGCCTAATACATGCATCAAGAACCACCATCGCAGCTGGCTCACCTCCCGAAAGTATATAATCTCCAATACTTAACTCATAAGGAGTATACACATCAATTACTCTTTGGTCAACACCTTCAAATCGACCACACAATATTGTTACATGAGGAATTTCTGTTAACTCCTTCGCAATTCTCTGATTAAATTTTGTACCAGATGGAGTCATATAAATAAATCTAGTATTTTTATGAGCAGAAAGCACATTATCAACTGCATTACCAATCACATCTGGGCGCATAACCATCCCTGCTCCACCTCCATATGGAACATCATCCACAGTTGAATGTTTATCTTTAGCAAAAGAACGAATATTTACTATTTCAAGATTCCATATTTTTTTTTCCAACGCTTTTCCGGCAAGAGAATAGTTCAAAAACCCGGGGAACATTTCTGGAAATATGGTTAATATTGTAACACTAAACGTCATTAGCAAATTTGTAGTAAACTAAGCAGCAATTTGATATTATCTTATAGTATACAGCTAAATTAATCATGTCACTGAATAAAACGATATACGAAGGTAAAGCCAAAGTCATTATTGAAACTGAAGACTCATCAACTGTTATACAGTACTTTAAAGATGATGTTACAGCGTTCAACAAGGAAAAATATGAAATTATTGAGGGCAAAGGAATAATTAATAATCATGTTAGTGCTTTTATCATGGAAAAGCTTGAAGAAGCAGGAATTAGCACGCACTTTATAAACACTCTAAACGAAAGAGAACAGCTAGTCAAAAAGCTCAAGATAATACCTCTTGAGGTAGTGGTTAGAAACATTGCAGCTGGCAGCTTTTGCAAACGTTTTAATATCAAAGAAGGTGAGGCACTTACATCTCCTATAATCGAGTTTTTTTACAAAAATGATGACCTAGCCGACCCAATGGTGAATGAAAATCACATATTATATTTTGGTTGGTTATCCCATAAAGAAATGGAAGAAGTTAAAACTACAACTTTAAAGATCAACAAAATCTTAGTCGACCTATTTTCAAATGCAAATATATATTTAGTTGATCTCAAGTTAGAATTTGGCAAATTGATAAACAACAGCACTAAAATCATTTTAGCCGATGAAATCAGCCCTGATAATTGTAGGCTATGGGATAAAAATACTCATAAAAAGCTAGACAAAGATGTTTTCCGTTTAAATCTAGGAAACTTAAAGGAAGCATACTCAGAAGTTGCAAAAAGACTGTCGGTAAAGTTAGACTAACTAAATACTACTCTATCAAGTGGAGGCTGACATGCTTCATCAAGTTTTCCAATAATCTCAATTTTTTCTCCACGCTTTTGGAAATGGCTTTCCACATCCTTCATATTATCGGGATCTACAATCAGTACTATACCTATGCCGCAATTAAATGTTTTTAACATTTCTCTCTTTTCTATTTTACCTTCTTCTTTCAGCCATAAAAATATATCTGGCCATTTCCAAGAATTAATATTTATGTCTACAAATAAATTTCCTGAGAGAATTCTTGGAATATTGTCTATTAACCCGCCACCTGTTATATGCGCAATGCCTTTTACCTTTGGCATAATAGGCAACAAAGAATCAACATATATCTTTGTTGGCTTAAGTAATATTTCACCCCAAGATTTATTATTCCATGGAGATATATCATTATAATTTATACCTAAGCTTTTAAAAATATGGCGCACCAAAGAAAATCCATTTGAGTGAATTCCATTTGATTCTAAACCAACTACACAGTCACCTGCTTTCATTATACTACAATTTGGAAGAATTTGCTTTCGATCAACAACACCAACCACAAACCCTGCAAGGTCATAGTGATTGTTACCATACATTCCAGGCATTTCTGCAGTTTCTCCACCAACTAATGCTATTTTAGATTCCTTGCACCCTTCTGCAATGCCCTGGATTACAGACAATAAAACGTTTTTGTTTAAAACGCCTGTTGCAAAGTAATCAAGGAAAAATAAAGGTGTTGCTCCTTGTGCAAGTAAATCATTTACACACATTGCAACTAAGTCTATACCTATAGTATCATGCTTATTCACCTCTTGAGCTATTAATAGTTTTGTGCCCACTCCATCAGTTGAGGAAACAAGTACTGGATGGTCGTATTTCTTACTCAGCGAAGAAAAGTCAAACAATGCGGAAAATGATCCTACTTCACTAATTACTTCTTCTCCTTTAGTCTTTTCAATAATAGGTTTAACTTTTTTTATTAGTTCATTATATAGTTTAAGGTCTATTCCAGATTTAGCATAAGTATTCATAACGCCTTCACAAATCTTATAATTATTAATACTACATTAATGCTTTGACACAAAAAGCGCAACGAAACTTTCTCTTAAATTGACTACTACATGCCTACCAATATAGGGTTAACTTAAATCATTTATACTTTTATCCAATGAATAAAAACATAATGTTAATAACAGAGTGCCTATCAGGACGAATTCTTCATGATTTTGCTAGTTCTATGCAAGGAATAGTGGGTGGATTGGAAGAGCTTGAAGAAAACAACCCTAATATGCAAAACGAAGCATTGTCATTGCTTAAAGAAAGCTCCGATGATTTAATATATAAATATAAAGTTATGAAGCAAGCGTATTCTCATTCATCAGATAATTGCAGCTTTGTTAAGACTAAATCCAATATAGAAAATTATTTATTAAAAAAAAAGTAAAGCTTCAGTGGAGAGTAAGTGAATGTCCTACAGAAAACTTAATTGAAAAAATAAATAAGATAATTTCCAATATGGTGATAACTATAATCAGTGCAGTGGCACAAATTGAATTAGTGTCTATTTTACTGACTAAAACAGAAGATAAAACACTACTCACTATAAAAGTAGTAAATGAACATAAATCAATAAGTACATTATTAGTGAGCAAATTAACAAAAAAAAATGATATTCGTTTGGATACAAAAGACATTATTATCTATATGACTTCTTTACTGTTAGAACAGTATAACACTAAAATCAATTGCACTTGTGAAAGTAATTCACTGAATATAGGCTTAACTATAACTTGAGATGGCTTCATATTTCATAAAAGGGAATCGATACTATAAATTTGAATCTTGGATAAGGAAAGGAAAAATTTTGTGGAGTAACTTAGACATAAAATCTGTAGTTAATTTCTTTGCAGGGAGTGTTAAATAAACTGTGTCAAACCGAGAAGTAAAAATAAAATAGAAACAAAAAATGGAGGTTTGACACAGTTTATTTAACACTCCCCTTTTTCCTGCAGTAATGAATTATTATGAAGCTTGCATTTTCTGTCGCTTACTACTGGGATAGCTTAACAGTTGCAGTGCATGTCTATCAATGATAAAATGAAGATCAGTTTATTTTGATACTATGATTAGGGTACTCTTTGTTGCACTATTATTTTTTTGTGGTGGTTATGCACTTGCAAAACAGGAACCAAGACCAATAGCTGGTGATAACCACATAAAGGTAATGAATTATAATCCACAGGCTATACATAAGTACACGGGCTTTTATGGTTATCAATCCAGCATATTGTTTGAGCCAGGGGAGGTAATAGAGAGTCTTTCAATGGGTGATGCAACCGGTTGGCAACTCCTTCCTCAAGGTAATAGATTATTTATTAAGCCTATAGATGATATTGCCGATACTAATGCAACTATAATTACCAATAAAAGAGTTTATTATTTCGAATTTCATGCTGAAGAAGCAAACGGGCTAGATGATCCAAGGTTAGCATATGAAGTAAGGTTTCTTTATCCACTGTTCAACAGTGATGAAATTTATTCAACGAGTAACGGTGATATTCTAGAGCAAGCTAGTCATACCACTATCCCTGATATAAGTGATATTGAGGTTATAAAGAAAGGCTTGAATTTTAACTATTCCATCTCGCACGTTAAAGGCAGTCAATCAATAATACCAATTAAGGTTTTTGATGACGGAAAATTTACATATCTACAATTTAATAAAATAAACTCTGATTTCCCGGCAGTTTTTATGGTTGATTCTGCAGGATATGAATCCTTGATAAATTTTCGTACAGTTGATGACTACCTGATAATTGAAAGAGTAAGCTCGGTATTTACCTTAAGAAACGGATCAAGCACAGTCTGCCTGTTTAATGAAAACATACCTTTCAAAAAAGGTAAGTGATTAAAGGCTATAGTATTCTTATAGGTGCAAAATTCTTTCTATGGTGCTTCGTAATTCCATGAAGGCCAATAGCGCTGAGGTGTTCTTTTGTTCCATATCCCTTATTTTTATACCAATTATATTGAGGATGTTTATTATGCAATTCTTCCATAAGCCGATCTCTTGTAACTTTTGCAACGATTGAAGCAGCTGCGATTGATATACTTAAGCTATCACCATTCACTATAGATTTTACTTGCCATTTTACTTCAGGTGGTTGATTACCATCAACTAGCACATAATCTAGTTCTAGATTCAAGTTTGCCAACGCACGTTTCATTGAAAGCTTTGTTGCTTGCAAAATATTGTATGAGTTTATTTCTTCTACGCTTGCCATTCCTATACCAAATTTTGCAACAGACGTTATTTTTTCGTATAGAACTTGCCTACACTTAGGGGTTAGCTTTTTTGAGTCGTTTATTCCATCAATAACCGTATCTCTATCAGTAAATATTACAGCTGCAGATATCACTGGACCGGCAAGCGGACCTCTTCCTACTTCATCTACTCCTGCTATAATTCCTGATAATGTATCTTCTAATGTGAAATCTGGATATTTCATAGTTCCTATAATAAGAAAGTTAAAGCAAAAATCGAACAAGCAATAGAAATTATCCAAAATTTTATAACTATTGTATTTTCTGACCACCCTTTCTTTTCAAAGTGATGATGTATTGGTGTCATAAGGAAAATTCTTCTTCCTGCTCCATATCTAAATTTTGTATATTTAAAATATGATACCTGAATAATCACAGATAAAGTCTCTATTACAAAGATTATTCCAATAACGGCAAAAAGCATTTCTTTTTTAATTAGAACACTAGTGAGTCCTAAAGCTGCACCGATTGATAGGCTTCCAACATCACCCATAAATATTTTTGCTGGATGTGTGTTAAACCACAAGAAACTTAAAATAGCTCCTATAAATGCAATGCAGAATAAAGTAATGTTTACATCTGTCTGAGTGATGTATGCAATTAGCCCCAAAAAAGCAAAGGAAGTAATGGCTTGAGTTGCAGCAAGGCCATCTAGGCCATCTGTAAGATTCACAGCATTAGAAGAGCCGACAATTACAAATGCAGCAAACGGAAGATATAGATAGCCAAGGTCGATTGCTACTTCTCTAAATAGAGAAATTTTTGTAAAACCTTCAGCAGATTGTAGCTTAAGTATAAACATACAGACCAGAGTAACGACAAACTGAATAAGTATTTTGGTTTTTGCACTTAAACCTCGGTGGTGATTTGTCTTCAATTTTAAATAGTCATCAATAAATCCAAGTAGAGCAAAAAATAGAGTTATAAATACCAGCAATGAAATTTCTGGTGTTAATTGAGTCCAAAGCAGGATTGGTAATAAAGCAGAAGTTAGTATTATTATTCCACCCATAGGTGGTATATTCTTTTTTGTTATTAAATGACTTTCTGGTCCATATGATCTGATTGGTTGTCCATCTTTACTTATCTTTTTTAGAAGTTTTATAAAATAGGGAAAGAGAATAAACCCAAAAATAAATGAGATAAAAAACGTCTTTGTAGCTAAGATCACCTGCCTATTCAAAATTAACTAGATATTATACCAAAAGCTTTACCTAATCTCAATTTATACCTTTTTATCAGCTCATTTTATTTGGAGTAAATTTAGTTATTGATTAGTTATAGCAAAGTTTGCATACTGATATTTAGTTAATGGTAAGAGGTGGCATATGTTAGATTATATTAAAAAGCTTTTGTGGGCTACTACAGTACCTGATAATGAGAGTAGAGTTAAAAGTTCTTACACGCATATAGTAGAGAAACCTTCTTTTGGTGATGCAGCTTCAAAGTTGAGTAAGGAAGAAAGGTCAGAAGAGCATCTTGTTCTTCTAAAAGGTAAAGGCAATAGCTCTGGTACAACTGTAACAGAAGGATCGTCTAGTATTCAGAATGCAGTATCAGGCAAGAACAAGCGTGAATATATCAAATTAGACAGTGATGAAGAATGGGATAAATTCTTTGAGTTACAGAATGATCCAGACACTAATACTACAAACAAAGAACCTTTTTCTTCGAAGAAAGGAGAATCTCACTATCATGGTAAAGAGATTGTAGGCAAGATTGCTGACCAAATTAAGGCAGAGATATCGAAGGTATATACCATAGAGTCCATAATGATAAAAGAAGGCAAAAGGGAAGAGAATATTGTTTATCCTACTGTGAGAGTTGTGCTACATGCCAATAAAGAAGGAGTAGATATAGCTAAACTTCTAGGCGGTAGTATATGTAAAGAGTATGGTGTAAGAACAATTACATTTTGTCATCCTAATCAAGAAAAAAAGAGAGGGGCATGTTGCTATATTAATAATGATAGTGATAATGAGGAAAGAGTTTATGAAATAATTAGTGGGTTATATGAAATGACTTTAAAGTGGTATGTTGATGGAAGAGAATGCAAAATTAAAGTTAACATTGATGGTAATAATGGTGTAACTCTCCTTGAAGGCAACGGTGTTACTGCAGAGCAGTTGCGTGCAAATAAAGAAGTCAAAATAGGTAAGAGACGTGAACCAAAATCTTTATATGAAGCGTTAGTACCGCAATTGCAACAAAAGAGCTCTGAATCAGTCAAGGTTTTACAGCAGCCTTCAACAGATGTAACAAATGTGACAACAACACCAACTTCTACTTCTCAGAGATGTAGGTATCCTCTTATCTAAATAAGGAAAAGCGAAAATAGTATGAGTTGCTTGCAAATGTAAGTAACTTGTACTTCTATGATGAATAACACAATATTACCAAGAAATTTCTATGAACGGCCAACTTTAACCGTAGCTGGGGAGCTGCTAGGCAAGATGCTGAAATTTTCTAATTTTAGTGGAATAATAACTGAAGTTGAAGCGTATATAGGAATGGATGACCCAGCTTGTCATGCAGCAAGAGGCTATACTAATCGAACCTCAGTAATGTTTGGTACGCCAGGGTTTTCGTACGTATATTTTATATATGGAATGTACTATTGTCTAAATATTGTAACAGAAGCAGAAGGATTCCCAGCAGCAGTGTTAATACGAGGATTAAAGCTCACTGAACCGCTTGAAGCAAATTTAGGCGGGCCAGGCATACTGTGCAAAAAATTAAACATTACAAAAGAACATAATAAACAAGACCTTACTATAAGTCATGAATTTTGTCTCTATGAATATCACCTCAAACCAGATTATGTGTGCACTCCAAGAATCGGAATTAGTAAAGGCAAGGAGAAATTTTGGCGATTTAAAAGTTGCGTTTTAGCAGACATGCCTAAAATCACACTCAACAATAAATATTAGACCTCCTGCATAAACTAGATAAAAAGGCAAATAGCCTTTTATGTTTACCAACAATAGACTTCTTGGATAACCTAAGGATATTTTTTGATCTTCTATGGGGGAGTTGAACATTCCCTTTTTATAAAACTTTTGCATACTCCTATTTAACTTTAATAGCTCTTTATCTTCCTGAAATCTGGATGTTTTATCAATGCATCTTCTATTCAGCCGTTAGCAAGAACTTTCACTTATTCCATAGCTTTGCACTATATGGAAATATGTACGGTATTTACACAAATATTCGAGTGCTATTAATAAATATATTTGGTTTTCCTCCTCTTGCCTTTTTCTTGGCCTCTTCCTCTATTAAAATTTCTATTATTTTTCCAATGTTTTTCTTTTTACTCCTCTTAGTCTTCGAAGCTTCTCTTCATCAAGTTTACTTATCTGCTCAAAATTTATACCTTCCCTAATATTGCTTCTACTACTTGTTTCTTAAGTTATCCAAGAAGTCTATTGTCTGTTCAGATACGAGGTAGCTGCTGCCATTTGAAATATTTTATTCACCTAAAATTACATTCTACCTATTTTAAAAGTAGTTTAAAAAAACTTTATAGACTGCATACAAAAGACCTAACATCTTTAGCAATGCCTTCATAAATCCTTACTAAATCCTCACTTAGTATTGAAGGATTTCCACAATCAGAAGCACTACATATTTGCGGATCTAGAGGAACTCTGCTCAAGAGTTTGACTCCCAGCTCTTCAGACATTTTTTTTGCACCACCTTTTCCAAATATGTGTATTTTTGAATTATCTTGAACAAAATAGCTCATATTTTCCACAATGCCGATAATTGGCACGCTGAGCTTTGTGAACATATCATAAATTTTTTGTGCATCGATTAAAGCAAGCTCCTGTGGAGTTGAAACTATTATTGCTCCAGTTAAACTAAAATTCTCCATCAGACTTAAATGTACATCGCCAGTGCCAGGCGGTGTATCAATGATTAAATATTCTATATCAGACCACCTTGTTCCCATTAGCAAATTGTAAAGTGCTTTTGTGATCATAGGTCCACGCCATATTACTGCGCGGTCCTTATCAATAAAATAGCCAATTGAAATAGTATAGAGACCATGTTTCTCTATAGGCATTGCTTTACCACTCTGTATTTCTGGTTTTAATTTCTCAGTGCCCAACATTTTAGGAATCGAAGGACCATATATATCTGCATCAACTAGCGCAACTTTATGTTTTAATTCTGCTAACGAAAGAGCTAGATTTAGTGCAACTGTCGACTTACCCACACCTCCTTTACCAGAAGCAACGACAATTATATTTTTCACTCCTTCGATATGAAGTTTAGCTTTTTGTTGCCTAGCTTGTTTTTGACCAGTAGCAACTACAGTAACCTTTCCTACTCCCGGTATCGCCTTAACAGCTTGCTCACAATTTTTTCTTAATTCTTCATTTGGCTCAGTAACTTCAAGAGCAAAAGCAACATCTTTACCCTTAATAACAATTGAGGATACTACACCAACATTCTTACCACTTTTCTTCTCTATAACCTTTTTTAGGCTCTCTCTTACGATTTCCTCATTAACCTGTGTAAAATTTTTCCAGAACATATGATGAAATTTTTTCTATTGGTGTATACTAACATAGAATAATTAAACTGCACTGACTTTAAAACGAGGTTACAAGAATATGCTAAATCATCAAAATTTAACACGAAAACAAAAAGATTTGTATTTTTAGCTAAAAAGATCTATATGGAATGGAAGGAGCATCAGCGATATCTTGGAAGCAGTTTCAGGAAATGATTTACTAAAGTTCTTATCACTTGATATACTACACAATTTCCAAGAGGTGGGGAACGCACTTTAACACTACTTAGCCTAGCTATACATAGAGACAATAATGAATGTGTTAATTCTATTTAGAACAAGCTCAAAACAATGGTATACTACAAGATATTCTTACTGCTCCAAATATTATAAACTATCAAAATGGTTTGATGTACACCTTAACATCGCTTGGCTTTGCCATACATCATAATAAGGGAAGGTATATTAATGTTATTTTAACAACAGCCCAAGAAAATGGTATATTACAAGATATTCTTTCTTCTAGAAATATTGTACAGTATTTAAGTATTATAGCGTGTACTTTAACGCCACTTAACTTTGCTATATATAAAGGCAATAACGAATGTATCAATTCTATTTTAATACGAGTTCAAAACAGTGATACACTACGAAATATCTTTACTTCTAAAGATATTGTGCAGTTTCCAGGCGTGACGTATGTCATTAAACCATTTGCCTTTGCTATATATAAAGGTAATAATGAATGTGTCAATTCTACTTTAATACGAGCTAAAAATAGTAGCATGCTACAAGATGCATTTACTGAAGTAAGTACTGTACTGTTTCCATATGGTAGATATACTTTGAATGCTTGTGAGCTAGCTGTAGTTGTTAATGAGAACAATGCTAGTATTAGGACTGCATTAGATAATGTATCTATTTCTTCTAGGTATGTTAGAGAAAATAGCAAAGTTAATTAATTTCTTAAGTAACTCTTTCTTGCAAGTACTACTTTTTTATGTATCTGTTCAGGCAATGGCGTTAACTTAAGAGAATGAATTAGCAAGCTCTCCTAAAGACATTATGGCGTTTAGGCTTATCTACTTTATTGCGGCTATACAATCTTCACGTTAACTTTAGTGCGTATTTTAAAAAGGGCTTGAAAGTTTTTTGGTGCTAATAAGCACCTGATAAAGTTTCTGTCTCATTACACCAAATAAAACTGAAAAATTTAAACGATACTCAGCAATTTGATCTGGGTTCCAAGGCTCTTGTGCATTACACATATGAAGTATTGCACATGACCAAGTTTGCACAAAATTCTTGTTTCTAAATTTATCCCAGAAAAATTCTCTAATTCTGCTTCTACTTTGAGTCGTTTATAGCACTCCTCTATGTGACACTTAATAGATAAGCTTTACTGATATCTTCTTTATTGAAATAAAATAGAAACCAAAGGTCCTATTTTTTACAGTATTTTATTCCTTAACATCTTTTCTTAAGTTGACGCTATTGGGCTTTGTTGCATCGCTATCTACGATGAATAAAAGATAAAATGTAGAATATCAGTAGCTTATTATTCTAGCATTTATAGTAAGGACAATCAGTAAATATCTAAATTTAAGTAAAAGAAGTTTTACTATCATTCACTAATCTAGCTAGAATTCAAGAATTTCAATGCTTTAGCTATTTTAAGTAGAATTAAATTTACTAGTACAAACAATAAATTACTATTCTTAAATTTAATCAGATAGATTGCAAAAAATAAGATTTTCAATAAGCTGCTTGTATAGTTAGCCTTTCATAGATAGTGATGCAACAAAGCCCGCTGGAATCTAGTTCATATTATATATTTATCTGATAAGTTCCATGTATGTGTAATTTATTTAAATTGACTTCTTATCATATAATTAAATACATTATTGAAAATTAAAGGTAAGGTTATAGCAATGGAAATTTCAAATTGGCACGAATTATTGAGTTTAGTTAATGTTGACAAAGATTTAAGCAAAGATAACGTAATTGAAAAAATACAAAATGAGCTGAAAAGATATTCAAAGGAATATGAAGAGTGGGAAAAGTCTGGCTTTGATATAAATTATGTGTTTAAAGATGGTGAAAAAGCGACTCTTTTGCACTTGGTGGCTTCCTTTAACCTAGAAAATATAGCGAAGGCTCTCATGGAAAAAAGGGCAAATGTTAATGAAAAAGATGTAAAAGGAGATACTCCTTTACATAATACTACTTATCTTGATAGTATAAACATAGCAAACGCTCTCATAGAAAAAGGTGCAGATGTTAATGCAATAAATATATGGAGAAGGACTCCTTTACACTATGCTGCTTTATTTCGCAGTATGGCCATAATAGATGCTCTTGTGGAAAGAGGTGTCAATGTTAATGCAGTAGATATGTGGGGAGAGACTCCTTTATACTATCTTAATTGTCCAGCAATTAAGAAAGGGTGGATTGCCGGTGGAGTAACTGCATTATTAGGTACTGCTATATCTATAGCACTTTTTACAGCCGGAGCAATTACAGCTGAGTTAATACCTATAGTTATAGCAGTAGTTGCAATTACAGCAACAGCATTAATAGTTGGCAATGCTATATATAAATTGTCAAAGCCTGACACTCAAGTTGATAAACCAATCTCAGCAAATCGACAGCAAGAAACTGCTAGCGATAGTAGGGTTGCCTAGCGATTCTGCCACAGTGTCAGCTGCTTTAATGATATCCATTTGTTCCTATAATTGTCTTTTCTTGGCTACCTTATTTTGCTATTCTGCTGAACAGAGACAAATTTACTTTCTTACTTCACTCACTAAAATTTTAATATGTCGTTTCTTTCCTGCAGATAATTTTATAAATGGCTGACCTTTAAAGCTTTCAGAGTTTATTGTATAGTTAACATCGTTTATAGTATTATCATTAACTTTGCATCCATTGCCTTGTATTAAACGCTTTGCCGCACCTTTTGAAGGTTCAAAACCGGTGTCATACAGCAGGTCTATCAAGGGTATACCATTTGCAATTTGTTCTTTTGTAATAGTGTAACCAGAAAGCAATGAACTGTCTTCATTTTCAAAAGCAGAGATTGCAGCAGATCGTGCAAGTTCGGCTTCTTTGCAACCGTGACATATTTTCGTCACTTCTGTTGCCAAAACCTTTTTTGCTTCGTTTGTTTCTTGATCCTTCAAGGACTCTAGTTTTTTAATTTCATCAATTGGTAAATCAGTGAAAAGTCTCAAGAAACGACCAACATCTTGATCATCAACATTGCGAAAATATTGCCAGTAATCATAAGAATTTAGCATGCTGCCATCAAGCCATACTGCCCCACTTTCAGTTTTGCCCATCTTTTTTCCTTGTGCGTTTAATAAAAGAGGTGTGGTAAGACCAAACAGCTCAGGTAAATTTAACTTTTTGCTAAGTTCAATTCCGTTTACTATATTTCCCCATTGGTCTGACCCTCCAATCTGGAAACGACAGCCATACTTTTTATTCAACTCGACAAAATCATAGGCTTGTAACAACATGTAATTAAACTCGAGAAAGCTTAGATTTTGCTCCCTATCTAGCCTAATTTTCACACTATCAAAGCCTAACATGCGATTTACAGAAAAATGTGTCCCTATATCACGCAAAAAGTCTATATATTTTATGTTATCTAACCAATCTGCGTTGTTTACTATGATTGCACCAGTTTTTCCATAATCGAAAGATATCATCTTCTCGAGGGTTTTCTTTATACCAAGTATATTTTGATTGATATCTTCTATCGGCAAGACGCTTCTTGCTTTGTCTTTACCAGATGGGTCACCAATTTTTGTTGTGCCACCTCCAAGTAGAACTATTGGCTTATAACCGAATTTTTGTAGGTGACGGAGCATCATGATTTGAATGAGACTGCCAATATGCAAACTTGGTGCCGTACAATCAAACCCAATGTATGCAATTATATAATTATCTTGTGATAATAGCTGGTCTAACCTATCAATGTTTGTACATTGATATAGGTATCCTCTTTCTTGAATGAAGTTTAAAAACTCGGATTTATGTTTCATAATATGTTATTTTGTGTGTAAACGGTGTTGTTAACGATGGTGTCATTCCAGTGCTTGACGCTGGAATCCAGTTTATTATGAAATTTCATCAAAAATGTTGTATAGTGTGCTCGTTTATGATTAAGTTTTCTAGATTCCAGCGTCAAGCACTGGAATGACACCACCAACTTCATAAGGGTTGCCTTCAAAATTACAACATTTGAAAGTGTATACCAGCTACCTGGATAATCAATTCCATAACTCTTCTATCTTATAATATTCTCTTACTTCTGGCCTGAATAGGTGAACCATTATACCTTGAAAATTCACAATCACCCAGTTACCTTCATCCATACCTTCTACATCTATTTTATCATATTGCTTGAGATTTTTCATCACGTGCTCAGCTAATGCTTTTACATGGCGGCTCGAATCACCGGATGCAATGATCATATATTTTGCAATGACAGTTTTATTCTGTACATCAAAAGTAACTATATCTTGACCTTTGTTTTGATCTATTACATCTACAATTGCATTTTTTATTGATTCTGTATCACCATTCATTATTCTAAATTATATAATTTATCTGTAATGATACACTCAAAATTTCTGAATATGAACTATTTTTGATATGTTTCTAGTGTAACGTTTATAATACATATATTTGTAATATATGATAGTTTTCTGATGGTATGATCATTTACTTAATCGGATTTCCGGGTAGTGGCAAACTTACGATTGCAAAAGAGCTGTGTAATATTATTGATGGGGTGATAGTAGACAATAACCTGTTTAATAATATTATATTTGATATGATTGACTTCAGAAATGCTGAGGTTACAAGTGAAATATGGGAAAAAATTTTTGTGATTAGAGAGAATATGTTAGCAATATTGGAAAAATACCATATAGAATCAAAGCATTATATATTTACAAACGAATTGATAAAAGGTGATTCCTATGATCAAAAAGTATACAACTCAGTGGTGAATTTAAGTAAAAAAATGAACGTGGAGATTCTCCCTGTGGTGTTATATTGTAATAGTGGAGAACTAGTAAAGCGCGTTCAATTAAAGGAAAGAGAGCAGGAGAGAAAAATTACTGATTCAGATTTTGCTATGAGAAGAATTAAAGGAAAGAAACTATTTGTCCCTCAAGGTTCACTTGAAATTGATAGCTCAAACTTAAGCGCAAAAGAAGTTGCAAAAAAAATTGTTGAAAAAATGAATAGTAAAAAAGTAGTTGGAACTTCTATGATAGATAATTTAGCAACAGAGAGTATTTGTGATTAGTGAGGAGAAAGAGTATCGCCCTTGTGTTGGCATAATGTTATTTAACAAACAGGGAAATATTTTTATTGGAAAACGTTTTGATAGTGACTCTTATTGGCAGATGCCACAAGGAGGAGTTGATGAAGGTGAAGAGCTAGAGCAGGCAGCGCTACGTGAGCTATTGGAGGAAGTTGGTACTGATGAAGCAGAAGTTGTGGCTCAAAATAAAGAGTGGATATATTACAACTTACCCGAGGAAGTTATACCGATATGCTGGAATGGGAGATATTCTGGCCAAAAGCAAAGGTGGTTCTTAATGAAATTTTGTGGGAAGGATAAGGATATTAATATTAACTATACTGATCATCCAGAGTTCAAAGAGTGGCGTTGGCAAAATGTGGATGATTTGGTAGCCAGTGCTATACCGTTCAAAAAAGAAGTTTATAAAAAAGTGATAGAAGAGTTTTCTTCTATCATAAAAGGATCTATTTATGATAGTTGATTCTCATTGTCATCTAATTTATTTTTCTGATGATGAAATACCAAAGGTAATTTCAAGAGCAGAGCAAAATGGTGTGAGAATTTTGCATAACATATGTATAAGCATTAATGATATCCCTAAATTATTAAAAATCTCTTCATCCTATGATCAAGTCTACTGCTCCGTTGGTATACATCCGCTTGATACTACTGTGGAAAAAGGTGAGTGTATAAATGCTGATGAATTGATTGAATTTACTAAGGGCAAAAAGGTAATTAGTATCGGTGAAACCGGATTAGATTTTTATAAATCTGATAACAAAAGCAATCAAAAAAAAAGTTTTGCATCACACATAGAAGCGGCAAAAGTAACAGGATTACCTTTAGTTATTCACACTAGAAGTGCTGATAGTGAGATGATTGATATGTTAAATTCAGAAATGAAGAAGGACGCTTTTAGTGGAGTAATGCATTGCTTTGCTTCTTCTAAAGAGCTTGCTTATAAGGCTATGGACTTGGGATTATACATTTCATTTTCTGGAATTATTACTTTTAAAAATGCGAACTTACTAAGAGAAATTGCACAAAATGTGCCACGTGAGCGTGTTTTAGTTGAAACTGATGCACCTTACCTGTCACCTGAGCCTTACAGAGGAAAAAAAAATGAACCAGCAATGGTGAAATACGTTGTGAATTGTTTAGCGAAATTATGGAATGAATCGCCAGAAGAAGTAGCAAAAATAACTACAAATAATTTTTTTAGACTGTTTTCGAAGCTTGAGCTCAAAGAAATTCTATAGGGCAATTAATTTAGCTGACAGAGCTCTTTTACTGCACTTACAGATTTATAAAACATCTCTTGTTCACTATCGTTCATTTTAACTTCTAGAACTTTCTCAACTCCATTTTTGCCAATAATAGTAGGAACACCAATGAATAAGTCTTTCACACCATATTCACCATTAAGATAAGCAGCGCATGGTAATATACGCCTTTTATCTTTTAAGTATGATTCTAGCATGCTTATGGCTGAAGATGCAGGAGCATAGTATGCAGATCCAGATTTAAGTAGATCAACTATTTCTTTTCCACCATTACGAGTGCGCTCAACTATTTCATCAACTTTTCCTCGCGTAATCACACCCATCTCAATGATTTGGGTAAGTGGAATGCCAGCAATTGAAGCATAATTGATTAGTGGTACCATAGTGTCACCATGTCCTCCAAGCACAAAAGCAGATACATCTTCGACAGAAATATTTAACTCACTTGCAAGAAAATAACGAAAACGAGCAGAGTCAAGCACTCCTGCCATACCAACAATCATATTAGTTGGCAGGCTTGAAGATTTGTATACTACTGAAACCATAGCATCTAAAGGATTGGTAACCACTATTACAAATGCGTTTGGAGAATGTTTTTTAATATTTTCCCCAACCTCTTTCATTACTGCAGCATTAGTTTGCAGAAGGTCATCTCTGCTCATTCCAGGTTTTCTGGCAATGCCAGCAGTTATTATAATTGCGTCAGAGTTTTTTATATCTTCATACCTATTTGTACCAGTAATATTGACATTAGATCGATCAATAGGAGATGATTCTGTAATGTCAAGTGCTTTACCTTGTGGTATTCCATCGCTTACATCAAGCAAAATAACATCTCCTAGCTCTCTTAGTGCAATCATATGGGCAAGAGTCCCACCGATATTTCCTGCACCAATCAAAGATATTTTTTTTCTTTGTGCTGTCATTTTCTACTCCTTTATATTTACTTTTGTGGCTTTACTAACTTCCCAAGGGGATAAGCTGTCAAACATACGAAAATCTTGTGGTAAGTCTATAGGATTATATACAACCTTTTTTGCCTCTATATCGTATCTTACTTCCTCGTAGCCAGTGAGAGGAAAATCTTTTAACATTGGATGACCTTTGAATCCATAATCCGTTAAAATCCTACGTAAATCTGGGTGATCAGAAAACTCTATTCCATACATATCAAATACTTCACGCTCAAACCACGAAGCTGCGTTAAATATCTTTGCTACACTTAGAGGTATATCACCTTCACATAACTGAAGCTTTATGTGCACTCTGATATTGTGTACAACGCTGAGCAAATTGTATATTAGCTCGAAACGTTTTTCTCTATCTGGGTAATCAACCCCAAAAACGTCAACTAATAATTCAAGCCTACACTTTTCATCATCACGTAGAAAGAGTAAGTGATTTTCAATGTCATTCAAAGCTGAATATATTACAATAGTGCCATCATTTTTCTGAATACATTCACATTTAGTCTTTTTTTGTATGTATTTTGCAGTTTTATCCATGCTATATATTTTTAGTTCGTTTTATTTTATTTTGTAGACATAGCATTCCATATAGCAACGCCTCAGCAGTTGGAGGGCATCCAGGAACATACACATCAACTGGCACAATTCTATCGCAACCACGGACTACTGAGTAAGAATAATGATAATAGCCACCGCCATTTGCACAACTTCCCATAGAGACGACGTATTTGGGATCTGCCATTTGATCATAAACTTTACGCAATGCTGCTGCCATTTTATTAGTTAACGTGCCAGCAACAATCATAACATCTGCTTGCCTTGGGCTTGCACGAAAGATTATGCCATATCTATCAAGATCATAACGACTGGATGCAGTGTGCATCATCTCTACTGCGCAACATGCAAGACCAAATGTCATTGGCCACAATGAACCAGACCTTGCCCAGTTCATTATATAATCTATTAAATCGCCAAATTTAGTGATAAGAAAACCTTCTTTTTTGTAACGATTCCAGTCGCCATTAGATAAATTTATTCCCATTCCAACGCACCTTTACACCACTCATAAAGAAAGCCTATAGTAAGTATTGCAAGGAATATCATCATAGACCAAAATCCGCAATAGCTTATTTTAGATAAAGAAACGGCCCAAGGGAAAAGAAAAGCAATTTCTAAATCGAATATTATGAACAATATTGCAACTAAGTAAAATTTTATGTCGAAACTTTTTCTGGCTCTTGATAAAGGATTAAAGCCACACTCATATGTAGAAAGCTTTTCACCATCTGGGTTACTGACTGCAAGAAACATAGGTAATACACCTAAAGTAAAGGATACTACAATTGATACACAGATAAAAATTAATATGGTTAAATATTCACTCATTTAAAAAACATATAACACTATGAATTTACATGCTTTCCTAATCTTTTACCACCTAAAATATGTATGTGAAAGTGCGGTATAACTTGCTCTCCATCTTTACCGTGATTAGTAACTAATCTATATCCTGTTTTTTCTAAGTTATATTTATGTGCTATTTCTCTAACAGTTTTAAAAAAACTTACTATTTCCTCTTCGGAAGCTTTCAGAACAAAATCATCGTATGAAACGTATTGAGCTTTTGGTATAACTAGAATATGAACTGGTGCATCAGGATACTTATCACGAAAAGCCAGCACATTTTCATTTTTATGTATTTCCTCATAAGACAACTCACCTCTTAATATCTTAGCAAAGATATTAGTGTCATCATAAGCTGTACTACCCATACTTTATTAAATTCCTGGTCCTCTTCTATTTTGCTTATGATTTGGTGTAGAAGGTGGGCTTATTGCTGCTTCGCTAGAAGCATCTTCAAGACTTGAAACGTCGTCTTTTAGCTGTATATCTTGTCCACGCAAAATTGACCCATAGTCCATTTGGTGTCTTTTTGAAAAAGTTTCTATTCTATTTGCCCTTCTTGCAGCAATAACTTCTGGTTGTAAATGATACATATCTCCAGGAACAGTTAGGCTATGATACCTTTCCTCTATTTGAACTTCTTTCATAACACTCTCCATAATTTATTTCCCCCTACCTCTTATGCTTTCGCAACTTTCAAAATCTTGTTTAATAGCTTTTTGCCAATTATTTAAAATTTTCTCTGATGACTTTTCTTTATCCATAGGCCTTACAACTTCCTGTGACTTCTGCTTTTTACTATCATATCCACTATACAACTTTTCTGCAATACCATACAGCAATTTCCGATCTGTGTGAACTTTAAACTCTCCACCAGTAATTTTTGCCAAATTTTTAAGATCACAATCAATCTTATTATAAATTCCTTCAAGAGCGTACTTTTTCATTACTTTTTCATCCATACCTAGATTTTTATCTTTTATTTCTTGGATAATTTTTTCAACATCAACTTCAATTACAATTTTGTTTTCTTCTCTAAAAATAGTTATATTGGGCAGATCTTCCCTTATTTCATCTAATTTCTCTGGACTCAAGTAAGGTATATCCCCCGTTAAAGTTCTTGACGCTAAAAAACTTACCTTACCTTTTTCTTGTTTTGTTATTTGTATGCCGAGGTACTTACTAGCTTCTGTGGTTTTTATAGGTGGGTCATATTTCTCTTCTTCTTTAGGCAAATCACTCACAGCGTTTTTTAATGAAACTTTAGCATCATGCTTCATTTCATCAATTGAAGCAAACGGTTTCTTCATAGGATAAATAAGTGCTTTAGGCACAAGAAAAAACACGCCTTTTATCTTAGCCAAAATAGACTTTTTATTTGACTCACCTTTTGCCATACATACCTCCAAGTCACTTTCTACAATCAGATAGTAAAACACACTCAATTATAGACGAAAATATTTAAGCTTGTATATCTATTATAAGATGAAATTATAGAAATAGCAATCATTATTTGTACATTACCAAAGTATGTAGTATTTTTGCTGCTTTTCTTGTTCAAATTACCTTTAAAGATAAATTATGTTAAAATGGAACGCAAATAATATTATAGATGCTACTGGCGGAAGAGGGGAGGGTGTTTGTAATTCGGTGTATAGCTCAAATATTTCAACGGATACAAGAAGCATAAAAAAAGGTGATTTATTTATTGCTCTCAAGGGAAAGAAATTTGATGGGCATGATTTTCTACATGAAGCATTTTTAAAAGGAGCTGTTGCTGCGGTAGTAAGCGAAGATAAATATAGAAATTTTCCTCTAATTATTGTGCAAGATACTCTAAAAGCTTTGCATAATATGGCATCATATTACATTAGAAATATTCTTGTTAATGCTAAAGTTATCACAATTACAGGTAGTGTTGGGAAAACCACTACAAAAGATATGCTTAACACTGTTTTGTTGCATTATGGAGTATCTCATGTAAATGAAGGTAACTTGAATAATAATATAGGATTGCCTTTTACGATTCTAAAAGCGCCAGAAGACTGCCAGTATTTAATCCTTGAAATAGGAATGAGTAGAGCTGGTGAAATAAAAGAGTTATCGAAGATTAGCAATCCGGATATTGCAGTTATTACCAACATTGAACCTGCGCATGTTGAAAACTTTTCATCTCTACTTGATATTGCGCAAGCGAAATTAGAAATTCTACATGGTATGAAAAATAATGGTACTTTGGTTTTGAATAAGGATAATGAACATTATGATTATCTCTTATCAAATGCTAACAGAAATGTAGTAAGCTTTGGTAAGAATGAAAGTGCTACTGTTTGTTTGTTAGAACTAATAAGAGACGATAACGGTCTAAATTTAAAAATCAAACTGAACAGTGGTCAAATTATGAACTGTAATTTACCTGTAAAAGGCGAACATTTTGCATACTCTGCATTAGTTGTTACAGCAGTTTTGCAAAGTCTCGAACTTGATTTATCTAAATTACCACTAGCACTTGAGAATTTTACTGTAACAGAAGGTAGAGGTAATGTTCATCAAGCTAAATACAATGGAAAATTAGTACATTTGATTAACGACTCCTATAATGCTAACCCTACTTCAATGAAGGCTGCAATAAGAACTTTAGGTACATATTCTAATTTAAGAAAAGTGGCACTACTTGGCGATATGTTAGGACTTGGTAATGAAAGCATAGTATTTCATACAGAATTGCTTGACTCTATAGTAGAACAAAATGTGAATAAAGTTCATACAGTTGGTAAATTTATGTTAGAATTGAATAAACTTTTACCGGAGAATATAAAAGGCATGCATTTCGATGATTCTAACCAATTGAAAAGTAATTTAGCTAATATTGTTCAAGGTAATGATGTAATTTTAGTTAAAGGTTCTCATGGAATGAGAATGGACCTTATAGTGCAGGAATTCACAATAGAATATTAAATAAAACTATTGTATTAATTTAAAGTTAAGTTATTGGAAGTTTTAACTGTGATAAAACGTATAATTATTTTTGGTGGAACGGGATTTATAGGAAAACACATCGTAAGACGCTTGGCAGCGGCGGGGTATTTAATAAGAATATTTACTCGTGATCAGGAAAAAGCTGCTTGTCTGAAGTTATGTGGAAATTTAGGACAAATATCAATAATTGAAGGAGATTTTTTTAATGAAAGATCAATTTTAGAAAGTATGGAGGGGTGTGATGTTGTTATAAATTTAGTAGGAATATTATATGAAAAAAGAAAATACGATTTCTATACAGTTCATGTTGGAATAGCTGAAAGAATAGCAAAAGCTGCGCAAATAAAAAATGTATCCATGATGATACATTTTTCTGCCATGGGAATAGAAAATGATAAGTTATCAAAATATGCCCAAAGTAAATTGAAAGGTGAGAAAGCTGTAGCTTCGGCGTTTCAAGGAGCAATGATAATTAAGCCAAGTCTTGTATTCGGTAAAGAAGATAGTTTCTTCAATAAATTTGCAAGATTAGCAACAATTCTTCCTTTTTTGCCGTTAATCGGTAGTGGAATAACGAAGTTTCAGCCGATATGTGTAACAAACTTAGCTGAAGTGGTATACCGTATTATCAGCTTTAATAAGCAAGATAAAAAAATTTATAATATAGGTGGACCAAAAGTTTACTCTTTTAAAAGCTTATTAAAGTTTATTCTGAATGTGACTAACAGAAAGTGTCTACTGATCAATGTACCTTTTCCAATGGCAAGATTGATAGCCTTTTTCTTAGAAAGTAAAGTTGTTTCTGTACTGTTAAAACCTATAACCGGAGATGCAAGCCCTATACTTACTCGAGATCAGGTGAAAGTTATGATGAGTAGTTCAATCGAAAAGTCAGATGATCTCGGAACAATGAAAATTAGACCACTAGCAATTGAAAATGTGGTGCCAGAATACTTGAAAATTTATAGAAAGCATTGATAGAAGAATGTGCCCGGTAGGATTCGAACCTACGACCCACAGCTTAGAAGGCTGTTGCTCTATCCAACTGAGCTACGGGCACACATCATATATAAAATGCTTCTTAGTACACGTGAAGTCAAGTATTTCTTGTGAATATAATGTTTGTGATAATATCTCAAAACTTTGTCAGTACAGCATGTAACGATAAAACTGAGAAAAAAGAAGCGTGGGTAATAGGAAGTCTAATAGCGCAGTAACACAGAACCCCAGGTCAGGCCTGCACCTATTGAAATCAGCAGTACCAGATTTCCTGATTTTATTTTTGATTCTTGTATTGCATAGTCTAAGGCCAGTGGAATTGATGCTGCTGAGGTGTTTGCATGCTTATCAACGGTATTAATCACTTTCTCTATAGGAAAATCTAATTTCTTTACTACTGCTTCAATAATACGAATGTTTGCTTGATGGGGAATTAACCAGTCAATATCAATGATTTTCAAATTATTGCATTTCAGAGTTTCCTCTACTGAGGCTGTTAACTTATCCACTGCATGTTTAAACACTTCTCTTCCATTCATAAGTATCTTTCCAGAATCACGAGTAGAGGATACCCCTCCGTTCGTACATAGTATGTCCACATTGCCATCAGAGTGTAAGTTTGTTGATATGATGCCGCTGCTACCCATTTCTGATTTTATTATCACTGCACCAGCACTATCACCAAAGAGTACACAAGTTGACCTATCTTCCCAGTCAACAATCCTAGACATTATTTCAGCACCAATAACGAGCGCATATTTTATTCTATTGTGAGATTTTATGAGCGAATCAGCAACTGTAACTGCATATATAAAACCAGAGCATGCTGCTTGTACATCAAAAGAAAATGCATTTTTACATTTTAACTTACTTTGTACAATCGTTGCACAGCTAGGCAAAGTTTTGTCAGGTGTTGTTGTTGCAACTATGATCAAACCAATTTCATCTATTGAAATTTTCGCTTTTTCTATAGCATTTTTTGCTGCATTAACAGCTAAATCTGACGTTAGTTCTCCTTCATCTGCTATATGTCTTTGAACTATTCCTGTTCTTTGCCGTATCCATTCATCGTTTGTTTCAACTATCGATGCAATTTCGTTATTACTCAAAATTTTTTTTGGTAGGTAAGAACCAGTGCTCAATATGAAACTTTTATTCAATATGACTTACCCCGTTAATTATCTTCTGGTTCAAATTTTCACTGATTGCATTTACTGCAAATTTTATAGCGTGAGCAAAAGAAATAGCATCAGAATTTCCGTGGCTCTTTATAATGATACCATTTAGCCCTAAAAACATAGCTCCACTTCTAATTTTAGGATTAAAACGCTCTAATGCTTTATTTAGCTTGGGTTTTAACAATATGCCGACAAGCATTTTTGTCATCCATGAATTAAATACTTCCTGTTTTATTAGACTGATAAAAGTACCAGCAGTTGCCTCAGCTGTCTTGAGCATTACATTACCAACAAAACCATCAGCAACAATTACGTCTATATTACCATCTAAAAATTCACTTGCCTCTATATATCCTTTGAAGTTAATACTTGGAGCATTTTTGAGTAACTCAAAAGCTCCTCTTACTGAGTCAGTACCTTTCACTTCCTCTGTACCAATGTTTAGCAAAGCGACTTCAGGATTTTCAACTTTTAATGCTATTTTTGCAAATATACTCCCCATTAATGCAAATTGAAATAATGAGTCAGTATTACAGTCAACATTTGCACCAAGATCAAGCAATGCAAAGCTTTTTGTCTTAGTTGGACAGACAGATGCAATAGCAGGACGATAGATATTGGGTAATGTTCCTAAAATAAATCTGGAGATAGCCATCAATGCTCCAGTGTTGCCTGAAGACACCATCCCAAAAGCTTTACCTTTTTTCACTGCTTCAATAGCTGCCTTCATACTTGAATCTTTGCGATGTCTAAGTGCAAAAGAGGGTTTATCATTTGGAAGAACATTATCAGAGCAATGGGTAAATTCGGAGTTATCGCTTACTTTTTTGTATTTTGGAAGCAAAGGAGATATTTCTTTCTGATCTCCATAAATATGAAAAAAAACTTCAACACCTGGGTCAACAAGATTATCCAAGAAAAAACTAGCACCTTGAATTACGGAAAGAGGTGCAAAATCCCCTCCCATAGCATCAAGTGCGATAACTATGTTGTTGTTGACCGTGGGTAACATATCATGAGTTACTCCGCCTTTTGTTTAATGAAAACACGTTTTCCTTTGTAACTATTGTCAACTGCTATGTTGTGAGGCAACATGAATTCTCCAGTTGTTGCACATACTACAATATTCTTAGGCTTAATAGCATGATGAGAACGATGCATATTACGCCTTGACTTTGACTTTTTTCTCTTCGGAACTGCCAAAACTTACTCCAATTCAATTATATAACACAATTTATTAGTAGCATGTTTTTTACAAGGAGTAAATAGCAAAATAAATAAGGTTTTCTTATACAATTCAGTCTTATAAACTTAAACTCAAGCATTTTGATCAAAGTATATTGAACTTAAGACATATCTTGACTATACTCTGGCGAAGTTAATAAAAATTTTAATAAAATCAGTAAAACTAATTTTAGCTAAGATAAATGTAAAGTGAGTTCCTTTAATATAGACAGCGTTAGAATAATCGGTAGATGCTTTATGAACTTTCTGTTGAGGATTGGTAACGCATTTGTATTTTTTATTCAATCTCTATACCACTGCTTTATTCCTCCATATTATTTTAGCAATGTGGCAAGACAAATTATAGAGATAGGCTTTTTCTCTTTGCCAATTGTTGGGCTCACTGGAGTTTTTATAGGAGCAGTGATAGTTTTACAGAGTAGCTTAAGTGGTATATTGATTAATCAAGAACAAGTAGTACCTAAACTTGTTACGATCACTATCATTAAAGAGTTAGGGCCAGTTTTGATCAGCTTAATAATGGTAGGAAAGGTTGGGTCCTCAATTGCAGCAGAAATTGGCACGATGCGCATCACTGAACAAATAGATGCACTTACAACTTTGGACATCAATCCTTTCAAATATTTAATTGTACCAAGAATTCTAGCGTCAGTTATAGTATTTCCAATACTTACAGTATGTGCAGATCTAATAGGAATATTTGGAGGGTATGTCACCGCAGTCTTTGAATTTAACCACAATTTAAATATATACATAAAATATACAGCTCAATTCTTTAATATGTACGATTTTATTGTTGGGCTAATGAAAGCGACTGCTTTTGGAGCCATAATTTCTGTTTCAAGTTGTTATTACGGTTACCATTGTAGGGAAGGTGCACGAGGAGTAGGTGTTGCTACAACATCAACTGTTGTTTTTTCGTCCATATTGATCATTTTAGCAAACTACTTGATTACTTTGATACATGTATAGCCCCATAATATCAATATTGAACCTAAGCTTGTCTTTTGATGATAGAACGATATTAAACAACATAAGTTTTAATATATCGAAGGGGGAATCATTAGTCATACTTGGCGGCTCAGGAAGTGGTAAATCTGTATTAACAAAAATAATCATTGGATTGCTAAAACCAGACTCAGGGTCTATTAAAATAAATAGTGAAAGCAAAAATAAATTTGGAGTCTTATTTCAAAATTCTGCTTTATTTGACTACGTTACAGTGTGGGAAAATATATCTTTTAATTATAAAAAGCGCTTTAATATCAGCGAAAAGGAGGCAAAACAGCTAGCAATCGAGAAGTTAAATGATGTTGGACTGGAGGAAAGCATAGCAGATATGTTTCCAATCGAGCTATCAGGCGGAATGAAAAAAAGAGTAGCACTTGCAAGGGCGATTGCGCACAATCCAGAAATTATTGTATTGGATGAGCCAACTTCAGGATTGGACCCAATTATGTCAGATATGGTAAACGAGATAATAATAAAATTATCTAAAGACTTTAACCCTACAATTATCACGATTACACATGATATTCATAGTGCATTTAAAATAGCTGATAAAATAGCAGTATTATACGAAGGGAATATTATCTACCACGGAACTGTCCAAGAAATACAAAATACTAATAACGAATATATAAAAAAATTCATTCATTATATATAGCTATAGGTTTACAAACGATATTGTGAATGCCACATCTAGCATAACTTGAGCTACTGACAATTGTCGTTCTGTTACTAGTGTAGTGCCACGGTGGTATGGTGTGTTAGCTATAAAACAACGCATTAAATATAGCTAAAGTAACTTATATCAATTTTTATTATTATGCCAATTCCAACTGCGGAAATTTATTGAATTTGTTACTTCACTACTCAACAGCAATTACAACTGATGATTTTATTTCATTCTACTACCTGCTGATTTATTTTCTGCTCAGCATATCCATTAAATCAGATTCTTTGAGTTTATTATGATCAACTTTACTGAATTTATTCACCATAGAGCTCATTTGATTATACTGCTTAATTAGAAGATTAACGTCAGTTACACTTGTTCCGGACCCCTTAGAAATTCTAAGTCTTCTTTTGCCATTTAAAATATCTGGATTTTGCCTTTCTTTTTCGGTCATTGAGTTTATGATGGCTATATATTTTTTCACTTTATTGTCGTCTGGCACACTGCTACTTAGCTTTTTTGTGAATGAACTAGGGATGAATTTCATTATGTTGCTAATGCCATCCATTTTACTCAGAGTTTTTAACATTCCCACTAGGTCGTTTAGATCGAATTTACCCTTTTTTACTTTCTTTTGTAACTTATCAATTTCTTCCTGACCAACAATCTCAGCAGCTTTTTCAACCAATGATACAACATCACCCATGCTAAGTATCCTTTTTGCAATTCTATCGGGATAAAAATCATCGAGGTCACTTAATTTTTCACCACAAGCAATAAATTTAATTGGACAATCGGTGATCATTTTCATAGAAAGAGCAGCACCACCACGTGCATCACCATCAACACGGGTGAGAATAATGCCGGTTACACCTATTACCTCATTGAATGATTTGGCAATGTTGACCGCATCCTGGCCTATCATTGCGTCGGCTACTAAAATAACTTCTGCAGGTGAAGCTATTTCCTTTACGGCTTTCAACTCATTCATCATATTATTGTCAATATGAAGCCTGCCTGCGGTGTCTAGTATTAATACATCATAATTATCGTTCTTTGCTGCTGCCAGTGCCCTTTTTGTAATTGCAATAGGCTCCTCATTTATTACTATAGATAAAGTTTGTACGTCTATCTGTTTACCTAGCACCTCAAGTTGTTTCTGGGCAGCCGGCCTATAAATGTCTAAAGAGGCAAGCATCACTTTTTTCTTTTGCTTTTTTAGCTTGAAAGCAAGCTTTCCTGAGGTGGTTGTTTTACCCGCACCTTGTAGGCCCACCATCATAATCACAGCAGGGGGTTTAGCTGCTAGGTTTAAGTCGCTTTTCTCTGATCCGAGAACTGCAACTAAATTATCCTGCACAATTTTGATTATCATTTGCGATGGAGAAACGCTTTTTATGACTTTTTCCCCAATCACTTTATCTTTAATGTCATTGATGAATTTTTTCGCAACTTCAAGTGAAACGTCAGCTTCAATTAAAGCTATACGTATTTCACGCATGGCAAGGTTAAAATCATCTTCAGAAATGATTGACTTTCCTCTCAGTTTACTAAATACAGAATTTAAACTTTCGGTTAACGATTTAAACATAATAGCGCTAGTAGAATACTCATTAAAAATAGAGAAGAAGCTGAAACAAAACTCACTGAGTTATAACTCAGCACTTCTTTAAGTTTAGTAATATTATTAAAGTATAAACTAGCAAGTGAATTAGTCAAGTTTTGCAGTACGTTGGCAGACATTTCTCTCACTTTAAAGACCAGTTGATTGAACAGCAAGACAGTATAAGGTATGAAAGCTCTAAAAATCCAATCAACATCCATTTTAAAATTTATTCTTGGCAAAAATAACTTGCGTAAAGGAATAAACAATAAAGTGGTACATAGTAATAAATAAAACTGAGACCAAATGTTTTGTGTATTGTACACCAGATCAAAAATTGAAGGTTTATTGTAAATAGGTAAGTAAGGGTTGCCAGCGATTACGCATATAAATGCTAAAATAATCATAGTCATTTTGCCTCCCTTATCTGCTAAAGGTTTCGACTTACTTTTTGCAATAAATATGTAGTAAAGAAACTTGAGCCCCACGCTTAAATAAAGCAGTAAATTTAGAGTCTTGTATAAGTTTTTATACACTTCTAAATTAGCACTACTTGCTTCAATCTCGGCTGTAATGTATGATTTACTAATAAATCCAGCGGTTCCAGGAAATGCAGCCATTGTAAGTATTGCAATTATAGCACACATGCCTTCCACTGACATCAGTTTACCTACTCCATTAAAACTAATTGTTCTTGTTCGTGAAATAATCGAATTGCTGACCACAAACAATAATGATTGATAAACAAGAGAGAAGATTATATGCAGTATCAAAATTGGTATTGCCTTTTCCGAAGGGCTGAGTAAACCTCCTGCAATAATCAGTAAGCCCATTTGTCCTACAATATTATAGCATAAAAATCTACGAATATTTTGCTCAAGAGAAGCAAATATAATGCTGTAAATTGCAGTGATGGCGCCTACAAGCGCTAATATTTCAGTACAATCTTGCCATAGGTTATAAGTGTGTAAAAGCATCACTAAAAAAGAGACTTTAGTGGTAAATAAAGAGAGATATGTGGTGCCATGTAGCGATGCAGCAGGATATGCATCAACAACCCAAAATGAAAAAGGAAAACAAGCGCAGTTTATCAATAAACCCAAAATTATCAGGTTAGTGCTTTGAAGTGCCAATCCTGCTATTAATATAACTCCAACGAAAAAGTGTACACAAGCGTACCTTATTGCAGGTCCACTATCTCTACAGCCAGCTGCGATAGTAAAAAATGCACTGACGGTCATTAATTCACAGAATATTATAACCAATATCATCTGCTTGGATAAAATTGCACAGAGTGAACAGGTAGTGTAAGCAGCAAAAGATAGCATCTCTGAAAAAGTCAAATTTTGTGTTGGTAGAACAGCTAAAAATGCAACTGACAAAAAAGATATTAGTACGATACGAAAAGATAAATCAAAATCTAGAATTGGGAGAGACCAATTTACTGCAATGCTCAAATTTTCAGGTAATTTTAGAACTATAACTATTAATGCAGTCAGTAGAAGTAGCAGTGACGATTTATAAAGTTGCACAATAATTTAAACCAATATGGTTTATGCTATCTTAATATATGAATAAAATCAATTTGCATATTAACCACTAATTAAACTAATTACCATATAATTATATCAGGGTTTAGAGGGTTGTAGAGAAACCGGTCAGATTAGGTTTTTAATCTAATCTGACCGATAGCTTTAATAGTGAGGTAAGCTTTAATATAGCACTCCTAATTCATAGTGCTACACTCGTGCATAATTTATTTTTAATTTGTGCACGAGCGTTAGTAAATTATTTACTTTTTGAAATAAAGTTTGGCGTCACTTTAATACCAAGAACTTCAGTAACTCCACCAATTGAAAGTTATTTACTCGCTTTCTCTTAATTATCTGTACAAATCTAATGTAGCTAGTAGTTTTCAATTCACTCATTCAACTTTTATGACCTTTGCAATAGTTGATCCTATTAAAGAATTATTTGTTAATTTAGTTTTTTATGTTTTTTGGATAATGGTATAGATAGGTTCCACTAACAAGTAGCGGAATATTAGATTGTTTTCAGTCTATAGTCAAGTGCTGTAATTACGCATTTGAGCAGCAGATACTGGAACTCAGAAAGCTCTTGAGTAGCTATATAGTGAAAAATTAGATTATAAAATCCTCTAACAGTACATTCTGTGTTGTACCATCATCCACAACTGTGTAATCAATATCACACTTATTGAGCCCACTTAATATCCTATTGTGGAAGTATTTTTCACCATAATCTTCCATAATAACAGTGATATAGTCAACACTGTCAATATCAGGGAGCTTATTACATATTTTTGGATCTTTGACTGCATAGTGTTGCGTAAACTTACACTCATTAACGTCATCTTTACAAAAAGAAATTTTTCCTTTTTGTTTATCATCTGTAGTCATGATAAATCTGTTGCCTTCTTTATCTCTTGCTATAAATTCATAGCTGTTCTTGTCTATAGAGTATTTTTCCTTTGGAAATGACAGTGTTAAGTTGTATGTCATAATGCTACCTTAATAAAAATTATTATTGTAGTATAGATTTATTAATAAATAATATATATTATGATGTAATTAGTGCGAAGTGGGTTTACCAGTTGGACCCATAAAGATTATTTCCTCTCCTTCTCTTAAGCCTCTGCACAAATTAGTGGAGCCGCCAGTTTCAAGCACAATAGTGGAAATAATTCCTTTTTTTTTGTCTACTTCAGTGCCGGTTACAGCTATACCTTCCATAGCAAGGGTTGTATTATTGACTTTTCTGCTATTGATTGCAAAATTTTGCAACCTAAAGAATTGTCCGGGTTTAAAATTTTTTGCCGCAAGTGGTGCTTTGATCACTATTTCCACAACTTTGTCAGTTAAATATTGAATTTTTATAATCTTTGCGGTGAATTGCTCTTTGATTCTATTAAAAAATTTTTCGTTAGCCAGGTGTTCTGATATTATTCCAGCGCGTGACGCTTTAGTGTACAAATGCTGCAATTTGTAGGTAATTCGCATAGTAGGTGGTGTTATGCAAGTAGCTGACACTGTAATCCAGTTCTGACTATACAACCATCTGATGTACTCATTCAAAATTAAGTTTTCTGGATCCCAGTGTCTGGGCACTGGAATGACATCTTTTTTGGTGAAAGTTACTCTTACATTACAACATTCATACAAGTGTGCATATGACTCCGAGATTCTAGCTGGAGTGGGAGAAATGAAGCTAACTCTATTCAAAAGCTGAGAAATGATAGGGTAGCCGTTCTTAGCACTTGCCATAGCTTTCACGACGCTGCCGCTATACGAAGGGTGAAGATCACCAAAAAAGCTAATTGTTTTATTGTCTTGCTTATATACCAATATCCTGTCTTTATCCTGCATCTTAGGAGAAAATACTGGATCTATTTCTTTTCCTAATGAGTTTAAATGAATAAAATATCCATTACTTAGTTGAAAATGCTTTTTATCTTCTGTTGCAATAGCCGTGTTTGGTTCAGTGCCTGCTGCTATGAGAATAGAGCGTGCTTTGATACATTTAATTTCGTGGGATTTTGTATCAATCAGTTTTATCAACTCAGCATGATTATATTTGTCTGTAACAATTTCAATAGGCTCTAAGTTTTCAATGAAGTAGATTCCTTCTGACAATGCATTTTGCACCTCTTCGCTATTTAATCGATAGCTCGGTGAATCTTTTAGCTCTTTTCTGTATATAATTTTCACTCCCCCGAAGCTCTTAGTTAGTTCCAATATTTTTGCTTCTCTATTCTCTTTTTTTGCTAACTCTTGCTCTGCTTGGATCAATTTTGCGTGCGATATAAGCTCATTTGCAATTTCATATTCTTCTTCCGTCCAATCTTTTTCAACATATTTCTTTCCATACTTATCAACTAATATCTCATAACGAAGAAGAAATTTTTCTACTTGAATTGGATAATATGCTAAAGCTTCAGTGGCAGTATCAATTGCAGTGAGTCCTGCACCTATGACAACTATCGGCATGCGAACTTGCAGATTTGCTATGGAGTCGAACTTAAGAGCACCGGTAAGTTGTAATGACATCAGAAAATCAGATGCCATGCGCACTCCGCGAGCCAGCATATTCTTTATTTTGATCATTCGTGGCTTGCCAGAGCCAAGTGCTAGTGCGATGTGATCAAAACCCAAGTTGAAGGCATCATCAACATTAATCGTGCCATCAAAACGAATGCCTCCATAAAGTGCGAAATTCTCACGCCTTTCCAGTAGTAATCTAATAATCTTTAAGTAATTTTTATCCCATCGGGAAGTAATGCCATATTCTGCCACCCCACCAAACCCATCTGCCATGCGTTCACTCAATTTTTCGTGTTTGAAATCTTTAATTAGCTGAAAATTATCGATCAAAGGTTCAATCTTTAGTCCATCAATGGCGATAACGTTATGCCCATCGTTTAATAAATGATGAGCTAAATTAAAACCCGCAGGACCAAGTCCTACAACTAGAACGTTTTTTCCAGTATTTTCTTTTGGCAATGGACGCTGAAAATTTAAAGGATTCCAACGGCTAAGCAGAGAATATATTTCAAATCCGTACGGCAAATTGAGTACGTCGTCCAAAATCCTTGTTTCAACCACTGGCACATTTACAGGCTCTTGTTTCTGATATATGCATGAGTTTATGCAATCATTGCATATTCTATTCCCAGTAGCTGCACATAATGGGTTATCTATCATCACAATTGCAAGACTTGCTATGCTATATCCTTCGCTTTTTACCAGATTCATTTCTGATATTTTCTGCTCTAGTGGGCAGCCGTGCAGCTCAACTCTAAGTGGAGACTTTTTGAAAGTGTTGTCATCATTGATTAGCCCCTTTGAGCAGCTGTCCTTACTTTGCTTATGACAAAATATGCAGTAGTGAGCATTATCTAGTGCTTTATTCAAACTCACCTTTTTGCTTGTTAGATCAAAACCATATCTTCTTTTCACCTCATTTGAATACAGAACCTCAACCTCGTCTACTTCTTTTTTCAAGAATGATACGAGATTTTCGTAATCAATTTTCTTATGTATGCTAAATAGTATACTCTGTTTATTTTTTACTCTCCAAACTGCATATTGAGCCGCAAGTTCTATTTCTTCTTTGTGATCCTCTTTATTTTCAAGCCAACTCATTACCTGCTCAGAAAAGTTTTTTTCTGTTGTCGGTAAAGTAATGAAACTATTTAATTTGTTAGTGACATAATCAATATTTGCTACATCAGTGTATTTCTTCAATGCATAACGCTGAACAAATAATCTTTTGCATCTGTATATTACAGCAAAGTCATTGTGTTTTTCCTTTAACTCTTCTACTTCTTTTTCAATATTGAAAAATTTTGCAATAAATTCATCAAGTAAATGTGAGAGATCCATTATTAACTGGCTATTACAACCATCTTTCATCCAAGCTGGAATCCATCCTTCTTGTTTTCTGGATCCCAGTGTCAAGCACTGGGATGAACACTGGGATGACATCGAAGAAGAAGCTGCTTTTTCTCTTGCTTCAACTAATGAATAAAACAAGCTTTCATCGCACGATTTTATGTAATCCAAAAACGCCTTATCTAACTTTATTAATTCATTACGAGTGTATAAGTTTGAAAATGAGATTTTGAAATTCAGTTGCATCTTTATACTATACAGTGTACATACTGTTTCTTATAGATGAAGATTTTATTTATCTTGCAGTTTTGCTAAGATTGTTGCTCCTGCAACCTCTTCTTTTCCAACAGATGCAACACACTTAAATTTGTATACACCTAAACGCAAACCTTCAAAGTTAGATTGAAGAATTAAGGTATCTCCTGGAGTGACTGGCTTTCTGAATTTTGCGTTTTCAATGGACATAAAGTATACAACTTTATTTTCTACTGTTTTTTTACCGAGAACACATATAGCAGATGCTTGAGCTAAAGACTCAATTATCAAAACTCCTGGCATTATCGGATGGCCAGGAAAATGACCAATAAAAAATTGCTCGTTGAAAGTCACGTTTTTAATTGCTTTTATACTCATACCAGGATCGCATTCTATGACCCTATCTACTAAGAGAAAAGGATAAGAATGTGGTAGTATTTTTATAATATCATTGATATTACATTGCATAAGTCTATTCAATGTTTTGCAAAGCAAATTCGGGTATTTCCTTGTTTACATTTTTTAATACTACATCCGATAAATCTACTTCATCCATAGAGTATAAAACTTGATTCTTTTTTGAAATAAATAGTACCAAATCTATGTTGTTTTTTTCTGCTGTTCTTTTAGCAACTTCTTTTATCTTGTTAAAGACACTTTCTACTGCTTCTCTATAATTTTCTTCTAAATGTGACATTTTCTTAGCGTAATTATCCCTAACACTTACAGTATGCTTACTAAATTGTTCTGTCTTTTCTTTTTTTGCTTCTTCTGACAAAAGGTCAAATTCTTCTTTCGATGGCTTAAATTTTTCTAACTCATTTTCAAATTCCTTCTGTAATCTAGAATTCTGCTCCTTTATTTGTTGTTGTATATTTTGCAGAGCCAGAGATTCATTGATAACCTTATCACTATCAATAATGGCAGCCTTTGTATTAAGCGTGCTCTGAGGTTGATACCCTACAAACTTATACCCCACAAATAAGGAAATAATTAAGGCAATAACTGATGTAAATAACTGTATATATTTCATTTAAATCCCCGCTTCAATAGAAATTTTAACGTTTGTCGATGGTATTGTGTCATAAGCTTCCTTTACTAAAGGAAACCCAAAATCTAATCTAATTCTACCAAAAGGAGAAGGCATTGAAAAGCCAAAACCTGGTGATACTCTTATAAGCTTACTATCGTAATATTTCCCACTATATCCCTTCTTTTCATCTAAACCAAAAAGTGTTGCATAGTCAACAAATAGTGAGCCTTTGATACCAGCATAGTCGTATAATTTAGATAGTGGAAAATCTACTTGCTGTGTTAAATTAAAATAAGTTTTGCCTCCCAATGAGCTTTGATTTTTGTCTTCTGCTCTTGGTCCAATGCCGGAAAGGTCAAATCCTCTAATCTCATTGCCACCTTTAAAGAAGTGCTGGCCAATGTTTAGATCTTCATCGGTATAAGAAAAAATATGACCTGCTGCTACTTTAAAGCGCAGTGTTATATCATCATCAATTTTGCTTAATATAGGATGTGTATAAAAAGATAAGAATTCAGATTTTAGGAAATTTACATTTCCCCATAATCCTGAAATATCCTGACTTAAACGCAATAAATATCCCTCTTTAGGAGTATAGAGGTTATCCAGTTTATTGTACGCTAACGTGTATCCCACTGATGAAACCTGATACTCACCTTCTTGATCTCTTATTATCTCAGAGATATCCTCATCTTTTCCACCCTTATTGTCCATGTGTATGTGATTATACTTATAAGAATATTGAAAGGAATTGGTTAGATTTTCTGAGATTTTATATGATACTTTTGCTATTCCTCCCCAGTTGCAGGTATCGAAAGTAGTGTTTGGTTTGTCTTGTTTTTCATAAAAAACACCCATGCCTAGTGAAGTATCAGAGTCGTTAAAATTATTTTCAACAGCGTCTATACTAGTAGAAAGAACATATTGACTTTTTTCAAGAGCAAAAGATACTTCTTTACCACTACCAAATAAATTACGATCTGTGAAATCGGTTTTAACAAATACTCCACCAGGAAGAGACATACCACCTGTTAAAGATAACGAGGCAGTTCTTTTTTCTTTAACATTTAAATCAAGATTCACTGCATTGTCATCCACTGTATAACTATTTATTTTTACTGTTTCAAAGAAATCACTATATATCAATTTTCTACGTGATTTTTGGATCTCAGATGTGTTATATGCGTCACCTTCTGCCATGCTAAGTTTTCTTCTAATTACTTTATCTAAAGTGCGGTCATTGCCATCAATAGTAATTTGGTTTATATAAATCTTTTTACCTGGTAGCACTTTGTAAGTTACATCCACAATATTGTTATGTTGTGTATATTCTGGATTAACTTTTGCAAATATATATCCTTTTTCGCTTAAATGTTTACTTATTTTTTCTGCTGTATTGTTAATTTTAACTCTATTAAATATTTGATTATTTTCCTCTTTGATAAATTCTAATATTTCTTCCCTTAAACTTAAATCCTGAATCTCAGTTTCAATATCAACTTCATTATTTCCAAATAAGTATTGCTGCTTTTCATCAATCAAAAAAGTTAACTCTATTTGGTTATTATTATCAACCTCAACAATTGGTTGGATATTATTTTGAATATATCCCTTAGATGAATAGAAGCGATCAAGCAGTTCTGTGTTAATCAGTAGATATTGAGGTGAATAATGAGTTCCGCTTTTAAAAATGGCTCTAAATAACTTACTAAATATATCATTGCTATGCCTTTTGATAACTTGCTCTAACTCATTTGCTGAAAAGTTTTTATTACCTATAAATCGTAAACCCTTAATTTTAGAAGTTCTTCCTTCTTTTATCTTAAAAATTAGGTTTATCCTATTGCTACCAAGCTTATCTAGCTCATATGCAATTTTAACACCAATTTTACCACTGTTCCTATAAAGAGTAGCTAGATTTATTAAATCGTTTTGTAATTTTGTTTCAGTGAAAATAGTTAGTGATTTTGACTGGATAACGTTATTTAGCAACTCTTTACTGTTAAATAACTTATTGCCTTTCAATATTACTTTGTTAATCAATGGATTCTCATGAATTTTTACTACTAAGTTTTTTTCATCATCGATATAGGCGTTAATACTAGCAAATAACTTTGTTTTATATAAATCTTTTATAACTGAATCTACATCATCATCATTTATATGATTACCTGGTTCTAATTTTGTATAAAACCTTATTGTTTGATCACTTACTCGCTCATTGCCAATATACTTAATATTTTTTATCTGTACTTTTTCCTTATTTTCTAGAGCAACAAGTAGAGTGGGAAAAGAAATAAATATTATTATTAGTATGTGAAATAACTTTTTCATATGTATCTTAAAAAAGATGCCTAATATCATTTGTGATTGCAACTGCCATCAACAAAAACAGTATGGTAGCACCAAAAGTGGCTGCATATTTTTGATATTTCAAACTCAAATCTCTACGTATAACTGCTTCTATAATATAATGAAATAAATGCCCACCATCTAGTAGTGGTATTGGCAGCAAGTTAATTGCAGCTAAATTCGCTGAAATAATTGCCATAAAATATAGAACCATAATAAGTCCCTTTTTAGCTGATTGCCCTGAATATTTTGCAATTTTTATTGGCCCACCTATTTCATTTATACTCCTTTTACCAACAACAATTTGAAAGAGTGCTTTGATTGTTAAACACATAGTGTGGTAGGTTTCATTCACTGATAGGCTAGCAGCTCCAAGAAAAGATGACTGTTTTAACCCTATCATATTAATTGAGGTAATTCCTATAGTTTTTCTTTCTATTATGTTACCAAAGACATCTCTATCCTCAACTGTAAACGGAGTTAGAATAGTTCTGTACTCTTCGTTATTTCTGCTATACTTAATTTCTATTCTTGTTTCAGGGTTGGACATTATCACGCGTGAAATATCTTCAAAGTATTTTATTTTGTACTCATTGATCTGTGTAATAGTGTCACCTGGTAATAGGCCAGCTTGCTTTGCTGCACTTTCTTCAATTACATTACCAATTACTGGTGGAGTACGATAATAACCTGCCACGCTGAAAAATATTGTGAAGGCTATAACGGTAAATATCATGTTTGCAAAAGGCCCTGCAAAAACTATTGCTGCTTTTTGATATCGAGGTTTTGTATGGAATGAGTATAATTTTTCTTCTTCAGTTAATTTTTGTTGATCAACAGGAACGCTTGCTGCATTAGTATCCCCTAACATTTTAACGTAACCACCCAATGGAAAGGCACTTAATTTCCATCTAGTTCCAGACTTGTCGTTAAAACCAAAAATTTCAGGACCAAAGCCTATAGAAAAAGATTCAACTTTAACCTTGCATGCTTTAGCGACAATATAATGCCCACATTCATGCACGAATACTATGATAGAAATTATTAAAGAAAACGATAAAAAATAATATATTCCAGCGCTAAGTTGATGAGAAATTAATTCCACCTATGTTTTAAATCTTAATCAAACGTTGAGTATATTAAAATGCGCCTTGCTTGACAAGTATTTAGTTTAGTCTTTAAATTAAAAAAAAGTTTAATGACAATGATAGATATCTCCTTATTAAGAAGAAAACTGATGTATAGGAGTTGGCATAGGGGTTGTAAAGAAACTGATATACTTTTAGGGCATTTTGCATTGAAATATCTTGATAAATTTTCCTTAAGTGAACTAATTGAATACGAAAAAATAGTTGATCTTGATGATTGCGAATTATATTGTTACATAACTCGTAAGAGACTTCTCCCCCCTGATTTGAGTAGTGAGGTAGTCGATTTGATTGCTTCCTTTAATCACTTATGCACCCAATAATCTTGTTTACCCTATCTAATACTTCAGCATATTCTACTCTTTTTTCCTCCTTATACTTTTTGCATTCTTGATTTATTTCGTCTAATCGCTTTGTTAATTCTAAAATTTTGTCTTCGAGAGTCAATGCTGCAAGTAAGAAATTTAATGCATCTGAGCCCTTACCTCCAGTTCTTTGAGATATGGAGCTAACTAGCTTGTTGAAGCTATTAGCAAGTTGTAATAAATGGTCCTTCTTTTTACTTTCGCAAGATATTTTATATGTGTTATTATGTATAACTATTTCTACTACTTGCATATGATGCTATATTGTACAACTTTCAAATTTACAATATAGATTTTCATTCATTTATCAAGAGGGATAACTTTTTACTGCTACGAAAATAAGTTTTAAAGTATTGATGTTTTGCAACCTTCTGTGACGTCAAATTACTTGCTTCTTTCAAGTTATAGCTTCTAATTGAAAAAGAACCAAACCCCCTGATTTCAACTCTATTATGATATTTTAACGTGTTTGAAAACACTCGAAAAAAACTATCAACTATGGCTGCTATAATAACCTTATCTAACAAAAGGTTTTTTTTTGCCACTTTTGCTATTATATCAGATTTCGTTGCCATTTATATGAAGCACAAGAAGTTATTTGGCAGATAATATTATATTATATTTTTCAACACCTACTACTTCAACTTGTATTTTTTCTGATATAGAAAACTTTTTATTTTCTGGTAAATGCTCTTGATCTACTAAAAGGGTTACATTGTTCTCAATTTCAACGATTAGACCATTTTCCTCTCTCTTACTTACAGTAACCTGAATTTTATCCCCTACTTTAACTTTCTCTATCAGTTCTTCAAGAGGATCATACTCTATTTGTTTTACTCCAAGATAAATTCTTGTCCGATCTACGTTAGCCCTTATCACTTTTGCTTCTATTTCATCACCTACATTATACTTTTTTATCTCATCTGAATTGTTTTTCGACCAACTTAGATTTTGCATATAAATTGTTCCTTCTACGTCCTCAGATATCTCAGAATTATCAAAAGTCACAGATATTTGTGAACCATTGTTGCTTTTAACTTTACCAGAAACAATAGAACCAAGAGGATATTTATCAATAAATACTTGCCAAGGATTCTCTACGCACCTTTTTGTGCTTAAACTCATCTTATTTTTAATAATGTCAATACCGAGAATTTTTACATCCACTTCTTGTCCTATTGTTACAAAACTACTAATTGGTAAATTACTCTTGCTCCAAGTTATTTCTGATGAGTGTACCAAACCCGCAATCCCAGGTTTAATCTCAACAATGAATCCACAATCTTTTATACCCGTTACGCATCCTTTGTGTACGCTGTTAATTGGGCATTTTGACTCTAGATCTTGCCAAGGATTGTCTCCTAATTGTTTTACACCCAGGGAGATTTTTCCATTTTCTCTATCTATTTTTATAATTTTAGTTTTTATATGCTGACCACAAGAAAAAATTGCAGATGGATGACTTACATTACTCCAAGAGATATCTGTAATATGTAGCAGTCCATCTATAACTCCCACTGTATCTGATTCATGAATGCCAACAAATGCACCGTAGTGAGTGATGCTTTTTATTTTGCCTTCTACTACATCACCTTCATTTAAAGATTCTAAAAACTTAATTTTTTCACCAGCATGCAACTTCTCTAATACCAGCTTTCTTGATACTACAATATTCCCCTGCTTCTTATCCATTTTAAGAACGATGAATTTTTGTTCAGTTTCAATAAGGTGATTAGCATCTTTTATTTGCTTCAAATCCACATGACTCAGAGGTAAAAACGCACTTATTCCATCACCAAGATCAACAATAAAACCGCATTTAATTGAGCGTTTAATGATTCCTGTTACTTCATCTTTTGTAATTGCGCTTTCTTCCAATTTATTCCATTTTTCGTCTCTGATTGCTTTCTCACGACTAAGAACAACATTACCATGGTAATCTTCAATTCTTTCAACATAAACTCTAATTTTCGCGCCAACAGTGATATCATCATTACAACTGAGCTCCTTAATCAGAATTCTTCCGTCTGACTTTAAACCAACATCAACCACAATATCATTAGAATTTCTTCTTGTGATTATACCTTCTACCACATCTCCTTCTTTGATTTTGTTAGCAAAAGAATCTTCACAAAAGTCATTGTCTTGATTATCAAATTGATCTTGAAATATCTCTTCTATGAACCTATTTGATGATAGCCTCTTGATAGCAACTGTACTTTCCATACCTTTTAATTTTAACTTCATTAGAACTCATATATTATATAATATTAATAATTAGTGACAAGTAAATTCTCATTAATTCATTTCGAGAATTGTTTAAGCTATAAAAGATTAAGTTATGTAAGATATGTTATCTAGGAATAATAATTGGATTAGGTCATTTTCCAGAAGATCTAGGTTGAAGTTGAATGTTTTGGAGAAGTATTCTATTAAAAACAGCAAGGAATCTATAAAAAAGATCGTAGACTTACAAAAAAGAATACGAGTAGAAATAGGTTTCGGTAATGGTGAAAATATGCTCCATCAGGCATTCAATGAATCTGATCTATTATTTATAGGATGTGAGCCTTATTTAAAGGGGGTCTCTTCCTTGCTAAAAAGCATAGAAGCACACAGCATAAAAAATATTTTAATATGGACAGAAGATGCAAGAGAATTAATTGCCAATTTTCCTGACAACAGTGTTGAAAAATTCTTTATTCTCTTTCCAGATCCATGGCCAAAAAGAAGTCACAACAAAAGACGGTTAATTAATACGGAATTTTTAAATTTATTAGCAAAAAAAATACTTGTCACAGGTGAAATATTTATTGCAACTGATCATCAGGATTATGCAGAGTGGATAGAGTTACATATAAAGCAGTGTAATTTTTTAACCTATAAGGAAGATAGTTTTGCAAATTATACCCCAACAAAATACCACAGAAAAGCGCTAGAATATCAGCGTAAAATAAAGTTTTTTAAAGTAAATGTTATATCTAAACTGACTTAGATTTACCTCTGCTTGTTAGTACAGATGTGTACATGACACTCTATAGTGCAAGTAGCCTACCATATACTGGGAATAACAGTTTACTGAATTCTTTAATCTCACAAATAGAAAGATCAATAAACTTGATAAACATCAACATTATCAGCCAGCATTGCTTTTGCAACTTCAATTCTACCTTTTTTATGATCGGTTTGGATAATTTTATAACCTATAGCATTTTGTCTAGCAACCAATCTGGTGCTTCTCTACCTTTTTCCCACTTAGCAAATCTCATCTTTTCTTTTAGGTAATATTCTCTATATGCTTCTATTGGGTTATTACATTTATATCGATCAGGTAACGCTTGTGTAAAAGCTTGTATATCAGCTGATCGAAATATTAGCAAATCCTTGTTATTATCGCACCAATCTATAACTTCTTCGGATTTATGCGTTCTTTTGTATCGCAAGCTATATTCTATACACAATTCTTTTCCATGTTTTATTAACCAATCAAAGTTTCCTTTTGATTGTCTAGCCCATAAAGAACAAGGATGGTTTTTGTGAGTAAGTTTATATGGAACTTCTATATTCTGGTTTGTAATGCTGACTAAAGGATTTGGCTCTTTTAATGCTATTGAAAAAACACTGCTAAGCAATTGAGCAGTTTCTAGCGGCATTTTTACTATGTGCTTATCGCATAACATTTGTGCTGCAGTTACAGGATTTTCGTCTAATATAAAGATATTCATCTAAGCACCCAGAGATAGAATTTTTGCGTAGTATTTATTTCAATAAACCCTAAAATATCATTCAGAAAATGGATAAAACTCAGTTAAAAAAATTATACACAATTCCGAGGAACCTTTTCAAGCTACAATGAACGTATCGCTACCACTCTAGCAATATTATTTCTCACCCACTGAAGATATTGCACGGTACTGTCTACTTGATCGTCGTGACGGATTTCTGGAAACATTAAAATCTCATACTCAAAGTCGCTAAGCCATACTGCTTGGTTAGGGAGAAAAACCCGCTCAGATTCTATAATTGGGACAATTCGGTGAAATCGAGTTAATTTGTCATCATGTGGTACTATTTGAATAATAGGTAAATCACTGTTTTTCCTGAGCTCCTGAACCAATTGCTGACCGCTTGCTTTTGCTTCGATTAAAATTGCGTGTGGCTTCCACCTTGCAGCCAGCGACAGAACTTTCTCTTTAAGTTTTGGATATTCAAGTTTTGCGCGATATACATCGAGTAAATAGAATGTATTATCTACTTTTGTCCAGGTAGTGCAGACACTAAAGTCACTTGTATTGTTTGTTGAAATTGCAGTATCCCAACTTTGTGTTACATGCAAGAGGCTATCAGGAAAATTTTTATAGCGCTTCAACCACTCTCGTTTAATTATAGCACTTGAAAGTGGTAGAGGGTTTTGTTGGTATTGAGCAGCAAAACCATAACTCCCAAGTTCAGCTTTTATCATCTCAATTTCTTCTTTTCCTTCAGTTAGGGAATACAACAATTGACCTTCTTTTCTTGAGTATATTTCCTGTTCATGCTCTGGAATATGATTATTAACTGAATAAATAATCTCCTTATCTTCAGCTATTATTGGTAAACAGACATGATGCCATATGTTTCTTGGTTTACAGAGGAGGTGACCAGTTAAATCTTCTAAATGGAGTCTGTGCATCACAAGAACGATAACTCCTTTTTTTCTGTCGTTGAGCCTGGTTACTAAAGCCTGATCAAACCAGTTTGCAGCACGCTTTCTAAATGTTTCGCTCAAAGCTTGTGCGGGACTTAGTGGATCATCCACGATAATGAAATCTCCACCTTCACCGGTTAATGTTCCCCCAACTGATGTTGCAATCCTACATCCTCTTTGCACTGTTTGAAATTTATATTTAGTGTTTTGATCTTTGCATAATTCTACTTTCGGAAATAGCTCTCTATACCAATCAGATTGCATTATGCACCTGGTATCGAGTGAGTGCTTTTCGCTGAGGAGCCGAGAATAACTTGCAACTATTATTCTTGCAGTTGGCTGATTTCCGAGTATCCATGCGGGCCATGCAACACTTACACAAATAGACTTCATTGAACGCGGAGGCATATTGAATATTATTCTTTTCACTTCACCTGAACTTGCCGCTTCAAGCCTATCCGCTATGACTTTTATATATTGATAATCATTATACTCACACCCCGGTACTACCGTTTGAAAGCATAATTCAATGAATTTTAAAAAGTTTATATTGTTCATAAAATTGAGATTTTGTTGATTTTTTAAGATTTTTTTGTATAATTATAGTGAGAGTTAAAATATGAAAGAAACAAGAGAGCAAACTGAGAGAGAATTTATAAAAACTCAAAACGGGATAAAAATAGAGACAATTACGCTTCTTGGTAAAAATCAAAACAATAATCGAGGTGAAAAACATCTGATATACTTTATTGGTGGAAATAGAGCGTTAAGCCCTGGTAAAGATTATTCCCAAAATTGGAATTGGGCCACAGAGCAATGTACATCTTTTTAATTATCCTGGACTTGGTTTAAGTAAAAACAGTTCATTGATACGTAGCAATAGAGTTAAATCTGGTATAGCAGTTGTAACTAACTTATTGGAAAAAGGTATAAAGCCAGATGATATCATATTGTTTGGAGACTGCCTAGGTGGACATGTGGCTGCAGAGGTTCATAAAAATTTTAAGTATAAGGATATACATTTAAGATGCATCGTTAGCAATGCTGCAAGTTCACTTAAACAAGCTTCTCTTTATTATTTTGGATTCATAGCAAAATTAAAAATTTTTCTTGCTCCGATAATCAAATTGGTACTAAAGATTTTTGGCTGCCACTGGAAGACATATAAAATCGTAAATTCAATTACTCCTTATACAATGTACTTTAATCGAGAGGGAGATAAAACGATAAAACAGCCAGCGCAACTTGCAACAGAAATAGAAAAAATAGATCAAAGCGGTAGAAGAAAAGATTACCAAAAAAAAGAAGTATTTGAAGATTTTGAGGAATATGAAGAATTTTTCAAGCAGTATACAATATTAAGAAAAAATGATGAATATATTGATCCTAAAAAAGCTGAGAAAGATATACATAAATTGCCAATTACGTGCTTAAAATCTTCCAACAAAACTGATTACACTTTTCCTGAGCTGATTAATTTATATATTCAAGCGACAGATGAATATTTTTCTAAACATGGCTCACTAAATAATGAAGAGAAAGTTAAAGCATTTAAAGAAAGTAAATTTTATAAAGATTTTTCAAGCTGTAAAAATTCAAAGGACTTTTTGCATAATTACATGAAGAAGCAAGAGATGTCATTTCAGCATGTGACAATAGAATCTGGGGAAAAAAGACCTTTCTTAACAAGTCAAAGAAGTCTAGGGTAGCGAGCTTTAAACTTTTGACGCATATGCTTTTTTCAACATTTTAGCCATCTGTATCTGTTCAGATGCATGCAAATATTGAAACCAGTGTTTCTTTTCTTGTCATCCGAGTACTGGGATCCAGAAGAATTAATTGTGAACAAATAGCTATACGATATTTTCAATGAAGTTACAAAAAAGCTGGATTCCACACTGGAATGACACCGTCATAAACTGCTAGGCCTTCATAATGTCATTCCAGTCCTCATAGTGTTTATCCCGGCCTTCATAATTTCATCCCAGTGTCCTCTTTCTCTTATCATCCCAGTACTTGATACTGGGATCCAGATGCATGGCTAATGCTGAAACCAATACTCCCTTTTCTTGTCATACGAGTACTGGGACCCAGAAGACTCAGGTAATAAGAACTAGATTCCAGCGCCACGCGCTGGAATGACACCGTCATAAACTGCTAGGTCTTCATAATATCATACCAGTACTGGTATCCAACTAAATTGGTGAACACTTTACAGCATTTTTGATAGAAAGAACTAGATGCCAGTGTCAAGCACTGACCCATTTTTTCCTTAAGTTTTTGCAGCTTGTGTTCTATTACAAAACCACTGCGTTACTAACGAGCGGCAAAATGGTAGCGAATCTAAACTAAAAAAATACATTTTTACACTGCTTGAAAGTCTACTCGATTCAATTTTAAAAACAATTATTGAAACAATTATAATATACTTTGTGCGTGGTTAAGATAGCTCTGGAATAGTATAAAGAACTATGTCATCATTGAAGAGAAATTCATCTGTTGTTTTGTACTCTTTATTAATTTTATAAGAATCATAAACATCGTAATCTGCTTTTGTATGGTAATCACAATATTGAAACTTACCCTCTTTATTGAAAAAGCCAAATTGATCAATTAATGTAGCCATTTTCTCACGTTTTGCTAATTCAAATACATCAGCTGGGCAGTGGCCTGAAGAATCTTGATTAGTAGTTCCTTTTGCAATAAAAAAAGATGGTTTATCGTTAAGTAACTTGCAGAAATTTGGCTTATATCCCTTTTTCATATAGTTTAAACTTGTATACTGGTATTCATCTGGAACATTTGAGTATTGAGAATCATACTTTTTATGTTCAAAAAACTCATTACCTAAGAAATTACAAAATGTTAATTTATAATCATCATTATTACTAGACTTAACGACTTTAAGATAATGAAAGTTTCTAGGAATTTTTATCTCTTCTTCTGTAACGTGATTATGTATGACCAATTGGTCATCAAGCATGCAGTAACCTATTTTTGGTAAAGTAGCTACAAGCTTACCGTTTAACATGATATCTGCTTGATAGATATTATCCGATAATTCTTTTCCCTTTTGCAAAGTAAAATTCTGCCCTGCCTTAGCTGGTGCACTGCATTGCTCAGTTTTAGTTAAGTTTTTTATTATTGTTGATATCTCACTAATTTCTAATATATCATGCTCATTTTTTGTGTATTGATACTTATAGCAACTACCATCTTCACATACTGGAAGACATTTTCCTTCTTCATCTGATATATAGATATAATCACCTTCTATTGTAAAATAAAGTCCACCTTTTTCTTCTTGAATTTTTTGTAGTACTGGGTCATTTTCATCGTTAAAATTGATAAAATTGAGTACTCCAGTTATATCTCTACCAGACAATTTGAGGCCAAAGTTAGGACTATCTTTTATGTTGTAAAGCGAAATCAAGATAGGTTTTGATTCAAGCTTTTCTATAATATTGTTTCTATTTGTACTTATTATAGCTTCTTGTTCTACAATAAGATCCTCTTTAATAGAGTTTCCACTTTCATCAGATCTTTCTGCCTGCAGGGGTAAGTTTCCTTCATATAAAGATATTTTATCTCCCTGCTTCTTTAACTTCAAACCATTAATATCCTCTACTTTAATTGTACCAATATGTGAATTGATAACCTTACTATTTTTGTTTAATATATAATATTCAGCAGGAAGTTTAATCAATTTTTTATAGAGCGGATTTTTATCCTCTATTTTAAATATATGTTTTTCCATGATATTACCTTAAATAACCAACAACTTGCTGATTAATGGCACTTAGGCTACTAGGAGGAGAGACATAACTCATAAAACTCCTTGGCTGCTCATTATCTGCCACTATTTTTTCAGTATTAACGAAAGCTCTTTGCTGCTCATTTAATCTTTTTTCCATATGATCTTTGAAAGTAGCCAAACATTTACTAGTTTGTTTGTAATCAGGTAATGATTTTTTCGCAGCTACACACAAGAACTTCAACAACTCATTATGATTTTCATCATTAAGTAATGACTTATTGATAATGGTTGACTGCAGTTCTACTGGATTAAAATTTAGACTTTTCTTTGAAATGCCGCATTTCACAGCTGTTTCTCCTAATACTTCTTCAAATTTTTTTACAATATCTACTGCATCTATTATTTTTGTCACTCGATTAAGCTCCTCTATTTCATTTTTTACTTTATATTTGTCCTGTCCTACCGCAGGGTAAAAGAAATTTATTACTTGAGATATAAATGAAGTTGGTCTGCTTGCTCCGCTTGTCACTGATGATTTTTTAGTTTCCCTCCTTCTTCTGCGTGCACTACAAACTTGATCTGCAGGATTTGTTGTACAAAACATATCTCTTACGCTACTATGCAATGCTTCCGCATTTTCTGCGGATTGAAGTGCTTGATCAGCAGAATCTTCAGCTTCTCCTGTAAGATTCACTGTTTGATTGTGTAGTATTTTAACCTTATCTTCCGTATCTTTAGCTTGTTTGGCAAAACCTTCTGAAGCATTTTTAGCTGCCTCTGCTGCTTTTTTAGCATCCAGAGTTTCATTTTTTGCTTTTCTTATCTCACGTAAAAACTGATCAGCTAATGTAGCACCTATTCCATCTTCTCCCTTGGAACCTGGCAATCCATTCGCACCTGGAGCTCCGGTATCTCCTTTTGGACCTTGTGGACCTGGCATACCCTTAAGACCAGATCTACCAACTTGACCTTTAGGTCCTTGCAAACCTATCTCTCCCTTAGGTCCTTGCAACCCATTCGCACCTGGTTCTCCTTTGTCACCTTTAGAACCTATCTCTCCTTTCTCACCCATATCACCTTTTATTCCCATGGCTCCGTCTAATCCTTTAGGACCTATATCTCCCTTTGTTCCATTTATACCTGGCTCACCTTTTATACCTTGAGGTCCTATATCTCCTTTTAATCCTTCTATACCCGGCTCACCCTTGTTACCTGTAAGACCTTGCGTACCATTGAAGCCCCTCAGACCTGGCTCTCCCTTAGGACCTTCTGGACCTTGCAATCCATTTGCACCTGGTTCTCCTTTCTCACCCATATCACCTTTTATTCCCATGGCTCCGTCTAATCCTTTAGGACCTATATCTCCCTTTGTTCCATTTATACCTGGCTCACCTTTTATACCTTGAGGTCCTATATCTCCTTTTAATCCTTCTATACCGGGCTCACCCTTGTTGCCTGTAAGACCTTGTGTACCATTGAAGCCCCTCATACCTGGCTCTCCCTTAGGACCTTCTGGACCTTGCAACCCATTCGTGCCTGGTTTTCCTTTGTCACCTTTAGAACCTATCTCTCCTTTCTCACCCATATCACCTTTTATTCCCATGGCTCCGTCTAATCCTTTAGGACCAATATCTCCCTTTGTTCCATTTATACCTGGCTCACCTTTTATACCTTGAGGTCCTATATCTCCTTTTAATCCTTCTATACCCGGCTCACCCTTGTTACCTGTAAGACCTTGTGTACCATTGAAGCCCCTCATACCTGGCTCTCCCTTAGGACCTTCTGGACCTTGCAACCCATTCGTGCCTGGTTTTCCTTTGTCACCTTTGGAACCTATCTCTCCTTTCTCACCCATATCACCTTTTATTCCCATGGCTCCGTCTAATCCTTTAGGACCTATATCTCCTTTTTCTCCCTTTGGACCTTGGACTTCTCCTGGATTTTTCCTTAGTTCTTCTGCAATGCTTTGTGTTAGCTCGGTATTATTTGCAAGGTTTTCTACTAATGTATGATTAGAATCACTTAGTAACACATCTGCTAGCTCTTCCATTCTGTTATCAGCTAATGCAATGGCTATTCCTGTTTGAATATCTTGATTACTAATAATTCTTCCTGCAACTTGCTTCTCTAATACTAAATCTCCGCCTTGGTCACGATATTCAAGCACCTGATTAGCAATAGTGCCATTATTAATTAATTTTTGTGCAACTTCTTCAGGACTTGCATCTCTACCTTTATCACCTTTAGACCCAGTATCTCCTTTGTCACCTTTAGAACCTATCTTTCCTTTCTCACCCATATCACCTTTTATTCCCATGGCTCCGTCTAATCCTTTAGGACCAATATCTCCCTTTGTTCCATTTATACCTGGCTCACCTTTTATGCCTGGCTCACCTTTTATGCCTGGCTCTCCCTTAGGACCTTGTGCACCTGGCAATCCATCTGTTCCGGTATCTCCTTTATCACCTTTAGAACCAGTATCTCCTTTGGGACCTTTTATCTTTCCTGGATTTTGTCTCAATTCTTCTGCTATTCCTTCACGTAAGACTGGATCATTTACCAGCACTTTTTTATCTTGATCATCTTTTGCTTCTAGTACTGCTCTTCCTAATTCACCTACTTTTTGAGTGTCAAAGAACTGATGAACAATATTTTCAACTATTGTTTTTGCTGCATTCACATCGCCTTTTAATTTGGCATACTCAAGCAAATACTCAACTAATTTTTCCTTGTCTATTTCTTGCTTCACGATTTCTAGAGCCTTTGGCTGATTATTTAAATCACTATGAAGCAGAAGATACTTAGCAAGTGCCCAATCGCTCACCTTACCTTTTATAAGATTGTGAGCTTCTATCTCGCTCATACTGCTTCTATCAACAAGTAGTTTAGCAAGCTTTTCTGCAAATTTTTCATATTTTTGGAAGGCTATAGGATCGGGATTATTTTTCTTTGTGGCATCGCTTGTTATCTTACTCACAGTATCTTTTATAATGTTTTTTGCTTCCTCTAAAGAAAGTTTACTTACTACTCCTTCAGTAAGTTTTGCTACATCAATTTTATTCACAAGTTCCTGCGAATTAAGATTAATTTTACCGGCAATCTGAGTTGCAAGATTTTCACCTTTGATACCATTTGCGTTAAGAACTGCTTCTCCTAGCTCAGCTTTTTTACTGGTAACTAATTCAGTTGCAATTTCTATAGCACTTGAGGCATCTCCCTTCTCACCTTTTGAGCCAGTATTTCCTTTAGAACCTTCTGGACCAGGAAAACCTCGGTCACCCTTATTACCTTTGGGACCTTGTTCGCCCTTTAACCCCCGTTGACCGTTACGACCTGGTTCGCCCTTTTGGCCTGGAGGACCTTGTACGCCTTTAACTAACGCTTTTAAAGAATCTTCTCGCTTTACACGCTCACCAAAAAGATGTGCTATTCTTTCTGAAAATCCCATGGAATTACTCTGATCTTCTTCCATTATAGCTGCTGCTAAAGGATATAGATGGGCTCTGTTAGAAGAAAATTCGGTAACAACTTGACTAATACTTGGAGTTATTCCATTAGTGCCTTGATTCCCTTTTTCTCCTTTAGGTCCTTGATCACCTTTTGATCCATGCGCACCTGACGATCCAGTATCCCCCTTGTTACCTTGAGGACCAGGCGCTCCATCGAAGCCTCTATCACCTTTTTGTCCCCTTTCACCTGGCTCACCTTTAGGACCTTGTACACCAGTACGTTCTAATCTGTCTATTCTGCGTTTTAAAAGTTCAATTTCTGTTTCTAAATTTATATGTTCTTGAATATTCACATCAACCTCCAAAAAGTTATCAAAATTTTCTAAGTTATAATAATAAGGATATGGACCTGGTCTATTGTCGTGCTCATACCCAAAAGAATTAGGGTTAAAATTATAAAAATTTTTGCATGTGCTATTTTCATACGATATGCAACCAACATAACTATTGCCTAACTTTTTTACTGCAAAATAGGTATCTTGTGCGTTCAAGCTCTCCATTTCATGAAAAGGGAATAACTCGAATGTATTGCTTATACGAGTAAATGCTGAATTGATATCATTCAATATGCCAACTTTTCTACCAATTGAATCATATACCTGAGCGCTCCTATATAATTTGTATATATTTCTTGATTCTTTAAACAAATAGTCTCCTATTTTTATTTTGAGTCTTTTATCAGGTGAACTTTTAAGATCTTCCAAAATAAGACTGACATTTTCGCTACTAATTATGTCTTTTGGATCTATTAAAACCTTCCTATTTTCTAGCAGTTCATAATAAGTACTACAGCTTTCACGATTATATGCCTTAACATGTAAACCATTTGTGTAACCATGAGGTATACGATCAATAGTAGCTATGATAGTATTTTTGCCATCATAGTAATAATAATAAGGTTGATCAGAGGTAGTAACTAAAGCGAATTTGTAATCATTTCCTACCCTTTCTAGCTTTAATTGTGGCCATTCAGATAAGTTGTTTAGTATACTTGCCACGTCATGCTTCAAATCCCAAATTTGAAAACTCAGGCCAATATTGTTGTCGATGATAATGTAAGATACACTAGGCAGGCTAAATGTTGTTTTGTTATTTAATCTTATTTGTGCAGGTATCCTACGACCAGTTCTATTATTACAATCTTTTTGTGGAATATCTTCCTTTTCTAGTTTAAAACGCATCTCCACCTCCCTTTGCGATTAGATATAATTAATTTATGGGTATTAATTATTGATTAATACTGATGATCAGTAAATATAATTATATTTTACACTAATTTAGTTATAAATTAACTTGTGAAAGAAAGTTGTTTTTTTACAACTGAGCATAAAAATGCTTTGTATTATCGAACTTCTTACCACTCCAGCTCTTTCATCTTATGGATGATATCGTTCCAGTGCTTGATACTGAAATCTAGTTCTTCCATAACCTCGTTGGAAAGGTTTTCAGTATAGGGACAAATTTTATTAATCTACAGAAACACCCTTACCCTCAGGATAAAGAAGCTAGTTAAATTTGTCAAGCAATTTTTTCATGACCAGCTAGATAAATAGCTACTTCTTCAATTTGATTGAGGTGAAAAATTGATTGCCGTTGCGGTAAATAAGCAGCATTACTGAATCTTTGCCGTCTTTTTTTACTGCTGAATCAATTTGTTTTTGAAAATCATTAGTATTTTCAATATCGATTCCATCTAGTTGAATAATTATATCACCTTTCTTAATAACACGTAGTGTAGAATTACTACTACTATCTACACTAGTAACTACTACACCCTTTGTGGGTGCATTGTTTTTTAGTTCTTTTGGCAAATTTGAAACGGTTAAACCACTTATATAACTAGATGTTGATTTATTTTCTTCTTGATTATTACCTGAATCATCATTTGTAGATTCCTCGATTGCAACCTTGATATTGACTTCTTTACCTTTTCTAAGTAACTTAACCTGTACTTTCTTTCCGGGCTCAGTTCGTGAAACCATATGAGGTAATTGCGTCATTCTATCAATTTTTTTGCCGTCAAACTCTAATAGTATATCACCTACTTTGATTCCTCCTTTCTCTGCAGGACTGCCCTTTACTATGCTTGCAACTAATGCACCTTTGATATCTTTTAAACTCAAGGATTCAGCAAATTCTTTTGTTATAGGCTGAACTTGCACGCCAAGCCAACCATGTTTTATTTTTTTACCACTTTTTAATGTGTCAATAATTGAAATAGCTAGATTAGATGGTATAGCAAAGCCTATACCCACGTTACCGCCAGATTCAGATGGGGAATAAATAGCAGTATTAATGCCTATAACTTTTCCATTTAGATGAAATAGTGGTCCCCCTGAGTTACCTCTATTAATTGCAGCATCAGTTTGAATAAATTCATTCATAGTACCAATACTAATGTCTCTAGATCTTGCAGACACAATTCCTGTACTTACAGAGCCACCTAAACCAAAAGGGTTGCCTATTGCAATAACTGTATCACCAACTCTTGCTTTATCAGAATTACCAAATTCAACAAAAGGAAGATCTTTATCAGAATTAATCTTAAGCACAGCAAGATCAGTTTTTGCATCATAGCCTAAAACTTCTGCTTTGAAATAAGTATTATCGTTCATAGTAACTGTAATATCTTGGGCATTTTTAATAACGTGATAGTTGGTTACTATGGTTCCACTTTTATCTATAATAAATCCAGACCCAAGTAACGTCACTTCTCTATTAATGCTAGGAGCTCTATCGAAAAATTGATCAAAATGCTCGAAAAATTCTCTAAAGTCATCAAAGAAATTATTTCTTGGCGTAAAAGGGATTTTAGTTCTATTGTTATTTTCTTGTTTAATTATTTGTTCACTTGAAATATTTACAACTGCAGGAATAAGTTCTTCCACTATATCAGCAAGCCCTTTATTACAACTACATACAGGATCTGCAACTGTTTTTGCAAACAGATTAGCATATGAAGAAAATGAAATTAAAAAATATGCAAATATAGATAAAATAAATGCTTTACTTTTCATAAACTATTTCCATCCCTTGTTCAAAATATCTAAGAAATTATTATTTGGTGAAAGCACAAATTTAGTATTACCCTCAGCAAATGATTTACTGTAAGCTTTCATAGAGCGATAAAAGTTAAAAAACTCTTCATCAACCTTGAATGCCTCATTATAGATTCTAGTTGCTTCAGCATAACCACGGCCTCTTATTTCATGTGATTCTTTTACTGCACTAGAGACAATTCCCCTTTTTAATTTATCAGCTTTTGATCTAATTTCTTGTCCAGCTTGTTCTCCTTCTGCTCTAATTTCTTTTGCTTCCTTTTCTCTTTCAGTTTGCATGCGGCGGAATATTGCAGAACTATTTTCTTCTGGTAGATCTGCTCTCTTAATTCTTACATCTATTATCTCTATGCCAAATTTTCCAGCTTCAGAATAAACTCCACGTTGAATTAATTGCATAACTTCTGATCTCTTTTCATTCAATAAACTAATTAATGAAAATCTTCCTATATTCTCCCTTATGTGAGCTTCTATGACAGGATATAATCTTCTAACTAGCCCTGATTCATTTTTCACAGTCTGATAAAAAGTGATAGGATCTATTATTTTATATTTTGCATAAGCATCTACTATAATACGCTTTTGATCTGCAGTTATCACTTCCCTTGGAGTTTTATCAGGACTTAGATCTAAAATTCTCTTATCAAGAAATTCTACGTTATTTATAAATGGCAATTTAAAATATAAACCACTGTCCCTAACATCTTTTACGACTTTACCGAGTTGTATAACTATTGCTTGTTTTGTTTCTTGAACAACAAAGATTGAATTAGATAATGCAATCAATAATGCAACAAATACAAAAGCAAAAACAATTTTAATATTACTACTCATGACTATTTTCCTAGATTTGTAAGAGGTAAATAAGAGAACATACCTTTCAGATCGTCTGTTATAACAAATTTATCTACCTTGCTAAAAATATTTTCCATAGTTTCAAGATAAATACGATTCTTAACAAGAGAAGGATTTTGTCTATATTCTTCATAAAGAGATAAAAAGCGATTTGCATTACCTTTCGCTTCATTTATTATTTCGTTCTCATATGCTTCTGCATCTAATTTTATCTTTATTGCTTCACCTTTTGCACGAGGTATAATATCATTACTGTAAGCATATGCTTCGTTTATAGTACGCTCCTTATCTGCACGAGCACTTTGTACATCCCTAAATGAGCTAATCACTTTTTCTGGTGGGTCAATTTTTTTCATTTGAACAGATAAAATTTCTATACCCATTTGATATCCATCAAGAATCTGTTGCAATAAAATTCTAGTATCTCTGGAGATTTCAGCCCTACCTTGACCTTCGAGTGCAAAAGAGATCGTATTTTTACCTATTATTTCTCTCATAGCACTTTCAGCAGCATTTTTAACGCTGAAACCAGGTTTATAATCCCGCACTTTGAATAAATAATCTTTGGCATCTCTAACTCGCCACTGGACCTCAAAGTTAACGTTGACTATATTCTCATCTCCGGTAAGCATCACTCCTTCACCACGATCTGTATCTCGCCCATAAGAGCTGCTTATCCCAATTTCTTCACGATTTACTTCTTTAACATTCACTTTAAAAACCTTACCAATAGGGTAGGGAAAGTGATAACGCAAACCAGATGTTTCTGTATTGGAATATTTGCCAAAAGTAAGTTCTATACCTTCCTCACTCGGATGGACAATATAGAAACCAGTACAAAGATAAAACAACAAAACAATAAAAATGATGAAATAAGGTTTTTTCCCTCTATTTCTGGTTAAGCCATTAAAAAAGCATCTTATATCAGACACAGCTTTACTTAAAATATCTTCATTACTTGAACCTGACGGTTTCTTTCCAAGATTCCAAGGATTACGCTCATCCATAAAAATTATTAATTGTATAACTAATACGCTGATATTACTTAATCTTATCAAAAAATGCAAAACTATTTTGTTTGCAGATTAATGATCGGAGTGAAGGATGTGATCATACACTTCCTTTTTCTCTATATTATATGGTCAATTCTACAGAATTTCTGGCTTTTTTTGAATTCTTTATTGTCGTTTTTGATAAGCATCTTTAGTTGTATATTAATTATTAACATAAAAGACAATGCCTGGGATTTAGGAAACTTAATTTTAATCAAGTAGCTGCATAATAAATCATCGTCAAGTAATAGAATGACATTATCTACTATACAAATTACCTGCAAATTGCAATGTTCGAACAATTGTGTATCTGAGTTTTGAGATGACGAAACTAGGGTTGTATAATCTATACACATTTGTGACAATTTCTTACCTTCGCTCAAATAACTTTTCAATATCGCTTAATTTCATTTCTATATAGGTTGGTCTTCCGTGATTGCATTGTCCAGAATATGGTGTTTTTTCTATTTGCCTCAACAACTCATTCATCTCCTCTAATTTCATCTTTCTACCTGCTCTAATTGATCCATGACAAGCAATTGTAGCTAGTATTTTATTTATTTTATCCTCTATAGGTAGAGTATCTTCTATTTCTATTAATCTATCCACTATATCAATTAGCATTTTCTTCACATCTATTGACCCTAAGATTGCAGGTATTTCTTTTACTATGATCGCATTTTCTGATTTAATTTCGATATCAAAGCCCATTTCGAAAAGCTTATCCTTATAAACTTCTATCATTTCCATACCGGCTTGACTTTTGATTTCAACCATTTCAGGCAAAAGAAGTTTTTGTCTTTTTATACTTGATTTCTCCTTTAAGCACTCGTATACTAGTCTTTCATGGGCTGCATGCTGATCTACTATAATTAGTTTGTCTCTTACCTCGGCAATAATATAAGTATTGTAGATTTGACAGTGTGCAAACCCAAGTGGATAATCCCTTATTAGATCGGTTTGTTTCCTTTCCAAAATTGTAGTTTCTGCTCGTGGAGGAGATTTTTGCATACCAGTATAATCAAACGATTTTGAATGTTCTGATAAGCTTTTTGTCTCTATATTTGGAGAAGTAAACTCTCTCATTAACTGGTTTTCAAAAGGATCCGACCTTCTTCCATAAAATTCATTTTTAAGACTAGACCTACTAAAAGGATCTGATGATAGATGATTCGTTGTTGTTCCATTCTGGGCCAATACAGTTTCTGCAAGATCTATTCTCTTTGATAGCACTTTTATTAGCCCTCTTCTCACTATTTCATATATTAGCCTCTTGTTCTGAAACCTTACCTCTGATTTATTTGGATGCACATTTACATCAACTTGATCATACGGTATCTCTAAGTGCAGCGCTGCAAAAGGATATCTATTGCTTGGAATAAGGTCGTGATACGCATAACGAATTGCACCAATAAGTAGATTATCTTTAATTGGTCTACCATTAACAAATGTATAGATCTGAGTTGAATTGCTACGATTGACAGTAGGTTTACAGATGTATCCTGTAAGTCTAATGCCATCTTCTTCTTCACTAATTTGCAAAGAGTTTTCATGAAATTCTTCTTCTACTTCGCATAGCCTGCTAAATAATGAGTTCTGCTTAGCATACTTAAGAAGCTTCTTATTATCGGAGATAAGAGTAAACTCAATTCCATAATTGATCATTGCTAAGTTGTTTACAATATCAACAATGCTTTGTGTTTCTGCCCTTTCGGTTTTGAGAAATTTTAGTCTATTTGGTGTGGCAAAAAATAAATCTCGTACTTCAATATATGTTCCTATCGATAAAGGATAAGGAACAAGCTCTCCTATTTTTTCTCCCCCCTCATACCTTATAGACCATGCTTGATCTGCTTTGCTTGCCTTAGATGATAATTTTATTCTGCTTACTGCTGCAATTGAAGGCAAAGCTTCTCCTCTAAAGCCAAGATGCTTGATCTCTATCAATTCACTGTCACTCAATTTTGAAGTAGCATGGCGCATAAACGCAAGTTCTAAATCATCCTTTTTTACTCCGCTACCATCATCGATTACAGTAATGAGGTTACGCCCACCACTTTCTATCTTAATTTCTATCTCTGAGCTTCTGGCATCTATTGCATTTTCCACTAATTCCTTTACCACACTTGCAGGCCTTTCTATTACCTCTCCTGCTGCTATACGATTTATGGTTTTTGTATCTAAAAGAACTATTGCCATTATAATGTTGGTTTTTCTTTTACTGCTTTAGTTTGCCCCTCTCTCCATTTTTTTAATCTATCTGCAATTTCACTATTAGAAATCGACAATATAGATGCAGCAGTAATAGCGGCATTGCATGCTCCACTCTCTCCTATAGACATTGTTGCAACTGGAACACCTTTTGGCATCTGCACTATAGATAATAGACTATCTAGCCCATTTAATTGCTTGCTATGCACAGGAATACCGATAACAGGTAAATAAGTAAGCGATGCAGTCATACCAGGTAAATGAGCCGCTCCTCCTGCACCAGCTATAATAACCTTAAAGCCTTTTTCTTGAGCAGACTTAGTAAAATTAAAGAGTCTCTCTGGTGTTCTGTGTGCGGATATTATAAATACATCATGTGAAATTTCCAATTCTTTTAATAGGTTAATAGCATGCACCATAGTGCCATAATCCGACTCGCTTCCCATAATTACAGCAACATCCTTTTTCATTTTTTCTGTATTAGACATGATTTTATTTACTAACCAAATAGTATTTCAGAAGCAACAGATATTTAAATTAAATTACGAATATGATATAGCATTCTTATTAAATAGAAACTTTAAAAATTGAAATGAATCCCTATATTAAAATATAGAGGTATAAATTTCGGATATAAGGGTCTATTCATAATCTTTTTAGAAGCAAAGCGGTGGAAGCAAGAAGACGATTTGTAAGCTAGTATTGAATTTTGCTTATCACAATTGTCTACACTTTTCTATAAGAGTATTAGAGACTTACCTTTTGACAATACGGCAAAGATTTCTACAGTTACATCCTTTTATTTGTTTCTTTGCAATTACTTTTTTATATATATTTCAAAACACTTTCTTTACTTCCGCTATGTTTTTTACTTCATTTATTAAAATAATCTTGCCATTTTGAAAACATTGTTGATTCACTGAAGCCACTTTTTAGGACCTGTAACACTATGTAAAATATATCCTAAATCTTCTTGATTTTGTTTCTTTCTACAGAACTCTACTCAGTTTTTCTCCTACTCATCTTGCTCTGTTTTCATAATTTACATACTCTATCTCCGGTTTATTCCTTTCTTGAGATCATGTACAGTCTCTAAAACGAGTTTGTAAAATGATTATTTCTGTATTTTAAACTTTGCAATTTCAACTTATTCTCTTTAATAGTAAGTTTTTTACAAAATAATAGTTTGAAATTACTAGTATTTTGATAAAAATTATAGTCAATTTAAAATTTTGAGTATCAGATAGTTATTGACAAGTTATATACTATTAATATATTGGTATATTAAATATTATGATATAATATTTAATAAAGCTAGTTGGTATGTGAGAGTAAAAATTATGGAAACAATATCATTAAACAATCTGGATAGTGAAGCAATAAAAAAAAAATTGCTGAGCATAATAAGTAAAATTATAGGAAAAAATACTTGGACTCAAGCTTGTGCGGCTGAGAAACTTGGTATTGATCAACCAAAGGTGTCACAAATTAAAAGTGGTAAGACAAGTGGTTTTTCTTTAGAGAGACTGTTAGGTTTTTTGAAAAAGCTTGATCATGAAATAACAATTACAATAACAGAAAATCAATCAGTAAAAGCTAAAGAAGAAAAAGTAGAATGTAGAATTGGATCTCAATAGATCTGAAGTTGACATCTTATTTTTTGTGATATAGTATAAAGCTTATCAAGGTGGTATTTTATGGTTGAGTCTATTGTAGAAAAGTGTGTAGAACAGGTACACAACCGTTTTAAATTGGTTCTGCTAGCAAGTCAAAGAACGCATGATTTGAGTACAGGGGCAAGCGATCCCGTTGAAATGGTTAAGTTTAAAGATCATAAGGATACGATAGTTTCTTTATATGAAATAGCAGAAAAGAAGGTGAATACTCATGAGTTGTTTAACCTTTTGGTGAAAAGGTGCAAGGAGCACATGAAAGGAAAAACAGATAATACTTATATTAATAGTCCAAGTAAGCTAGCAAATTTGTTAAATTTTTCTGATCATCAACTTAACACAAGTCTGGATGTAAGTCAAGAAAGCCACGATGATGAAATAGATGATCAAGATAGTGGTGAAGAAGTACCGATTTAGAAATCTACAGAGGTTATAATAGTTTATAAATGATTAGTATTGCTATCTATGTGCTTTTGTTCTGTATGAGTGTAATGTTATGTTGTATAGTATTTAGGTCAAGTGACGTTTACAATAAGATTTTAGCATTCAATAATTTATCAACACAATTAGTTTTACTCATAACAGCAATATCGATTGTTCTGAATGATTTTTTTTTAATTGATATAGCATTACTATATGCTAGCATCAGCTTTATATCAACTATAGCGCTAATGAGATTAATGTTGTTTTGATAATTTATGGTAGCATCCATTCTCATATTTTTAGGTGTTTGTTTAATAGTCATTTCAAGCGTAGGAGTAGTAGTATTTCCTGATTTCTATACTAGACTACATGCTGCAGGTATTGCAGATTCCAGTGGCGCAATGTTGTTGTTGATTGGTTTTGCTTGGCAAAATGAATTTTCAATCAATACTATTAAAGTTATATTATTGATTTTTATAATATGGATAGCCAATTCAACTAACAGTTATATTTTAGCGCGTACATACTGTAATTGCTATTGAATGATGGAGAGACATACTCCATTATTTTAGCACGAAGTAACAAATTCAATGAATTAGTTCTTCAAGAATAATTTAAACTTTTACAGTAGGAGTAGTCTCATGAAACATTATAGCGGGTTAGATGTCTCACTCAAAGAAACTTTTATTAGTATCATTGATGAGAAAGGAAAAATTGTTAAAGAAGGGGTTGTTGCAAGTGAAAGCAGTGCAATAGCTGAGTTTCTGCTTGGTCAAAACAAAAAATACGAGTCCATAGGAATAGAAAGCGGGCAATTATCAATATCGATGTGCAAAGAGTTGAGGAATCTTGGATTACCAGTAACTTGTGTAGATGCAAGGCATATGGCAGCAGCATTATCTGCGAGAATCAATAAGAATGATAAAAATGATGCAAGAGGCATAGCACAAATGATGAGAGTTGGGCTATTTAAGGAGGTATTAGTAAAATCAGACGAAGCTTGTCAGGTTAAAATAATACTTGGAAGCAGAAGACAATTAATACGTTGCAGAGAGCAAATTGCGGGAACAATAAGGGGATTACTGAAAATATACGGGATAAAAGTTAATCAACGTCTTAGTTCTGCAAACTTTGCTTTAAAAGTGCAAGAAATGGTTAATAATCTAGATGAAATTAGCCAAACCTCAATTGAATCATTAGTACATAGTTTAGAAATAATAGAAGAATCAATAAGAAAACTTGATAAAATGCTCTCAGAACAAAGCAAAAAAGATGAGGATTGTAAATTATTAACTACTGTTCCAGGAGTTGGTATTATAGTAGCAATGACATATAAAGCTGCAATAGATGATCTGCATAGGTTTGAAACATCTTATACAGTTGGAGCCTATATGGGATTAAGTCCAAGACAGTACGCTTCTGGTGAGATTGATCGACACGGAAGTATATCAAAAATGGGACCAGTGGACTGTAGGAATATGTTATATGAAGCCGCGCAGGTCTTACTGGTAAAATGTAAAAGGACATTTAAATTAAGAAGCTGGGGATTGAAGCTTAAAAAGAAAAAGGGCATGAAAAAAGCAATTGTTGCAGTAGCAAGAAAATTAGCCGTGATTATGCATAAGATGCTAATCGATAGAAAAGAGTTTTGCTATCAATAAACACTAAAGAAGTATAAAACAATAATTTTACTGAAAGTAAAGATAGCAATGCCGATGGAAGGGATAAGCAAGAGGATAAGTTCTCTAATTGCATAAAAGTCAACAATAATTTTTTGTATCATGAAAAATATTTTTTGATGTAAAATTCAGCTCTAATACAACCTTTTATTTATTATTGTATTATCTTATTCAATCAAAAGAGGTTTTATTGGCAATAAAAACATCAACACTAATTTCCAATTAATCTCTTTTAAACTATGTAGCCAATGAATATGTGGATAAATACGTCCACACAAACTTAAAGTATTTATCCACATATTCATTAAGCTTATAAAAACTAAGGTATCATTCTTTTCCTCTATAGTCTTAATGATTTTACATAAGTTAAAAGTAGCATGCTTCCATTGTTCTCTCCGCGGTCTAATATGGCTAATTCATATTGTAGCCAAGCCGCACTATACTTGTTAGGCGGAAGTGGACGGCAACATGTACGCCACGAAGTCTATGCTTCAACTTATCCTCTTGCTTATCCCTTCCATCGGCATTGCTATCTTTACTTTCAGTAAAATTATTGTTTTATACTTCTTTAGTGTTTATTGATAGCAAAACTCTTTTCTATCGATTAGCATCTTATGCATAATCACGGCTAATTTTCTTGCTACTGCAACAATTGCTTTTTTCATGCCCTTTTTCTTTTTAAGCTTCAATCCCCAGCTTCTTAATTTAAATGTCCTTTTACATTTTACCAGTAAGACCTGCGCGGCTTCATATAACATATTCCTACAGTCCACTGGTCCCATTTTTGATATACTTCCGTGTCGATCAATCTCACCAGAAGCGTACTGTCTTGGACTTAATCCCATATAGGCTCCAACTGTATAAGATGTTTCAAACCTATGCAGATCATCTATTGCAGCTTTATATGTCATTGCTACTATAATACCAACTCCTGGAACAGTAGTTAATAATTTACAATCCTCATCTTTTTTGCTTTGTTCTGAGAGCATTTTATCAAGTTTTCTTATTGATTCTTCTATTATTTCTAAACTATGTACTAATGATTCAATTGAGGTTTGGCTAATTTCATCTAGATTATTAACCATTTCTTGCACTTTTAAAGCAAAGTTTGCAGAACTAAGACGTTGATTAACTTTTATCCCGTATATTTTCAGTAATCCCCTTATTGTTCCCGCAATTTGCTCTCTGCAACGTATTAATTGTCTTCTGCTTCCAAGTATTATTTTAACCTGACAAGCTTCGTCTGATTTTACTAATACCTCCTTAAATAGCCCAACTCTCATCATTTGTGCTATGCCTCTTGCATCATTTTTATCATTCTTATTGATTCTCGCAGATAATGCTGCTGCCATATGCCTTGCATCTACACAAGTTACTGGTAATCCAAGATTCCTCAACTCTTTGCACATCGATATTGATAATTGCCCGCTTTCTATTCCTATGGACTCGTATTTTTTGTTTTGACCAAGCAGAAACTCAGCTATTGCACTGCTTTCACTTGCAACAACCCCTTCTTTAACAATTTTTCCTTTCTCATCAATGATACTAATAAAAGTTTCTTTGAGTGAGACATCTAACCCGCTATAATGTTTCATGAGACTACTCCTACTGTAAAAGTTTAAATTATTCTTGAAGAACTAATTCATTGAATTTGTTACTTCGTGCTAAAATAATGGAGTATGTCTCTCCATCATTCAATAGCAATTACAGTATGTTGAAGCATAGACTTCGTGGCGTACATGTTGCCGTCCACTTCCGCCTAACAAGTATAGTGCGGCTTGGCTACAATATGAATTAGCCATATTAGACCGCGGAGAGAACAATGGAAGCATGCTACTTTTAACTTATGTAAAATCATTAAGACTATAGAGGAAAAGAATGATACCTTAGTTTTTATAAGCTTAATGAATATGTGGATAAATACTTTAAGTTTGTGTGGACGTATTTATCCACATATTCATTGGCTACATAGTTTAAAAGAGATTAATTGGAAATTAGTGTTGATGTTTTTATTGCCAATAAAACCTCTTTTGATTGAATAAGATAATACAATAATAAATAAAAGGTTGTATTAGAGCTGAATTTTACATCAAAAAATATTTTTCATGATACAAAAAATTATTGTTGACTTTTATGCAATTAGAGAACTTATTATAAAAGTAAAGACTATTAAAGAAGGTTAAGATGCTAGAAATACTGAATCTAATATTACTTTTGCTGTTACTCACGGTTACAGTTTTTATAGTTCTTTCGAAACATTTGGTTGTAAGTGCTGTTCTAATGTGTGTATTTAGTTCACTTATTGCACTTATGTACTTGATTATGAATGCGCCAGATGTTGCAATTACTGAAGCTTCTGTTGGTGCAGGATTGAGCACAGTCTTTACGTTTGCAGCACTCTCTTTGGTAAAGAATTACAAAGCAAATTTATCTCATAGCCCCACAACACTTTTTTTTATGTTATTTTTGACTGCATGTTTATCATACTTTATGATTCAATTACCAGATTTTGGCAGTCATAATGCTCCAGTTCACTTGCACGTTGCTCCTTATTATGTAGAAAATACTGAAAAAGCTATTGGTATTCCTAATATAGTGACAGCTGTTTTAGCAAGCTTTCGTGGCTATGACACATTTGGAGAAACTATAGTAGTTTTTACTGCTGCACTTTGTATAATGTTAATATTAGAAGAGAAAGAAAGTGATTAAAGATCCGGTATTAAGTGCAGTAACATTTTTGATGATACCTTTTATCATTTTTTTTGGTTTATACATACAGTTTCATGGTGACTATACTCCAGGTGGAGGTTTTCAGGCGGGAATAATTATTGCTTCTGGGATAATATTATATTCTATGTTATTTGATATACCTACAACTTTAAAAGCAATACCTTACTCTATTATCAAATTTACTAACGTACTAGGTATTTTAACCTATGGAGGAGCTGGTATTATAACAGTTTTATTTGGCCAAAATTTTTTATCCTATAGTATATTGTCAGCTGATAGTAGAACAGGTCAAAAATTGGGTATTTTCTTAGTGGAGCTGGGTGTATTGCTTACCGTCTCTTCTTCCATGTTAATCATATATATAAATTTTGCTCGCAAGAAAAAACAATGACTCTATATAATTATGTAGGCATTACTATATTAATGGTGCTAGGTTTCTATATCATTGTAAATGATAAAAACTTAATCAAAAAAATGATGGGATTAAGTGTCTTACAATCATCTGTTTTGTTGTTTTACATATCTTTAGGGTATGTAAAAAATTCTTTACCTCCTATATTGACTTCAAATTTTCACTTATATACCAATCCTATACCTCACGTCTTAATGCTTACTGCTATAGTGGTTGGAATTGCAACATTTTCAGTTGGATTGTCCATATTAGTAAGAATAGAGAGATTAGTTGATTAAGAAGAATGTGAATAAATTGATAGTATCTTAAACTATATGAAGTAGCAAGTAACTATAAATTAAGAATAAAACTATAAGCTTGCTAATTGTAAGTTTATTTGATAAATAAGAAATAAAATTATAAACTGTAAAGGTAATGATGTCAACTATTAATGGTACGGAAGATAGGAAAAAGATCATCAAAGATCTTGTAACCAAAAGTATAAGAAAGGGCGGTTTTATCACTTTTGATGATATAAATGATAAGTTGTCAGATGAAAATTTTTCAACTGATTTTATAGATGATACTATAGCTTTATTGCAAGACTCTGGAATTAACATACTCGAAAGTAGTGAAGATGAGGAAGAAGCTCCTTCTAATAATGATGGTAATAAGCTTGATGATGATGAGACATCGTTGAATACTACTACAACTTTAGTGCAAAACGATGATCCAGTAAGGATTTATTTACAGGATATGAGCTCTGTAAAGCTTTTGTCACGAGCAGATGAAATTAAGATAGCAAAAAAAATTGAATCTGAAAAGCATAACATGTTACGTGCAATAATTGAAACATCAGTGGCATTCAAAATAATCAAAACATGGCGTGATGATTTAAGTGGTGGAACTTTTTTACTGAGAGAAATTATAAATCTGGATGCAATTTATAACTCTGATTTCAATATGGTAGACAAAGAAGAAAGTGAAGCTGAAGATGTTAGAGATTGTGTTAATGATGAGGAAAAAGGTAATGATGAAAAGGGAAATGAGAGTGAAGACATAAGTTCAGCTAACTTAAATATTTCTGTTCTTGAAATGGAAAGTGATTTATTGCCAAAGGTTATCACGGCATTGGATGAGATCATTGCTTTAACAAATGAAGCATTGGTATTGAAAAAAAATTCTAAAGATTTCTCTAATGAGCTAGAAAATTTATATAATCAAATATGGTCTGTAGCATTACAAATTCAGTTTAGTGATGCTGCTATTACCAGAATTACACAAAAACTTTACGAAATAAATAGACTAATCACGTTTGAAGAAGCTAATCTTATTACTGAAGCTAGAAAGTACGATATTGATAGAGAAAGTTTTTATAATGTTTATGATGATGTGCTTTTAGAGCACGAGTTTAGTGAAATAAGTTTTCTCAAGATTAATGAAAATCAATCTCTTTTTACAGGTGAATTAAAAAATAAATTCTTAAGGTTTATAAACGATAGCTATGAGTATATAGCTAGTGCCTTAAGCAATATTAAGAGTTATGTACAAGGAGATAGAATTCAGGAGTTTAAGAAGGTAATCAAGAGAATACAGAAACATGAACAAGAAGTCTCTCAAGCAAAGCAAGAAATGATTAAGGCTAATTTAAGGCTGGTGGTTTCGATTGCTAAAAAGTATTCAAAAAGAGGCCTTGATCTGCTTGATTTGATACAAGAAGGTAATATTGGTCTTATGAAGGCTGTGGATAAGTTTGATTACAAACGTGGGTATAAATTTTCGACTTATGGTACTTGGTGGGTAAAACAATCAATCACTAGGGCAATACCTGAACAGTCTAAAGTAGTTAGAATACCAGTACATATGGTGGAAATTATCAGTAAAATCAACAAAGCATTAAGAAAGATGACTCATGAAATGGGTAGAGAGCCTACATTAGAGGAATTGAGTATAGAATTGGCGATGCCGCTAGAAAGAATACGCAAAGTTATGAAGATAGCAAGAGATCCGGTAAGTCTTGAAGCTCCAACAGGAAAGGATGATAGTAGTACCTTCGGTGATTGTATAGAAGATAAGCGAGTTTCTAAACCAGAGGATGCTGCAATACTTGCCGACTTGCGTGGTATTACGACCAATGTTCTTGCAACTTTAACACCAAAAGAAGAAAGAATTCTAAGGATGCGCTTTGGCCTTGGTAAAGATGGAAAGGAGCATACCTTAGAAGAAGTAGGAAAAATTTTTAATGTTACACGTGAAAGAATTAGGCAAATAGAGGCAAAAGCACTACGTAAGTTGAAACATCCAAGCCGTGCTAAAAAACTTAGAGGTTTCTTTTAAGGCAGAAGGGCTGCTCAAAAAATAGGTAAAATTCAGCCAAAGTTCTATAATTTCACCCTATTTTTCTTTTTTTATAGGCTTTATAGAGCAGTATGATTAGATATTGAATGTTATGGCAAATAAAAATAATAACTCTAATTCAAAGTGTAAAAATTTTTGTGTTCTGGGTGATAGTTTATCTGATAATGGTGTAATTATTGAAATTTTAATAACTTATCCTTTGTAAGAAACGTGAAACTTAATGCCCCTTTTTATTAAGGAGGATTTTTAGCAATGGCCTTACTGTTGTTGAATATGTATCAAAGTATTTAGGTTTAGAAGAATTTAAGTCATCATGGAGATGCTCATTTTTTGATCGATACTATGAACAGCAAGGTCATAACTATGCGATTTTATATGCAACAGCATCTGAAATTCTTAACCCTATTTTTTCTTATTTCCTCAATAAATTTCGTTTAGTTAATCAGCTAAACGCAGTAATTAAACATCATCCAGACGTAGGTAAAGGAGATTTTATTTTTCATTATAATCGAGGAAATAATATTATGGGTGCCACTGCTTATAACAATGTTAAAGCAGAAAAAGTATTGAAATAAAGCGGTTAGTGAAATATGTAATGCATTTGGTTCTAAATGAATATGGTGTAAAGCATGTGATTGTTGCAAATGTGACTGAGGTTGGTTTGATACTAGCTTTAATAAAGACGAAAAGCAAGAGAGCTGGCTGCAACAGCTTACACAGAGTTTTAATACAAAATTAGCTAATAATTTAGATTATATGAAGAAAGGTGCAGATCTTGAAATAAAAGCATTCGATCTTAACTCTAAAATGAAAAGTATGCTTGGTAAATATAAGAGCAAAGGGTTAAATGATCGAGATGCATACCTATCAAACATCGTAGACCAGTTTAGGGTAGGGTGATTTGGAAAAAGTATAAAGATACTCTTGTTGATATTTAAAGGAAGACTTGATACTTACTATAATTCTGGATGCAGCACAGAAATACTAAAGGATTATTTCTTTTTTGATTATTTTTATCCAACTGCAGAACCTTGTTGTGAAGTTGGTAATGAAATGTATGAGTTGATAAAAAATTAGATTTCTTTTAAACATCTTTACGGTTTGTAGTAACTATCTGCGTAGCTGAATGGTAAAGGGAGGGGGGTAAACAAAATAATCTAAAATATAGAGAAAATACAACGGTGCTTGATACATACTATTGCGATTTTATCCTCTTTTTGTCATTTTAGTGCTAGAATGACATTCTGCTAGTGAAGTTTATTCTTTGATATATTAACTATAAATATAGAGAAGTCTTACTAAATAAAAAGGTAAAAGGAACCTCTGAGTAGTGAAATTTTGACTCTATATTGCTGTAAGTGGTGCTGTAATAATGTTCTAACAAGCGCGACTTGGCTGAATATAGAAAAAATTTAAAAAACCGCTATAATTTTATGTAATCTACCAATAAACACCTAAGTTTTTACTGGATTTTGTGATTGATCCTACAGTCAAAAACAAATTTTGAGTCATAAATACTTTTAGTGCCATAATAAAATAGGGAGGTTTGTCAAGTAAAGTTCTTTATTTCATTAGATGCGCTGCCAAATTGTTATGCAAGCAAGTTTTTTAGTTTTCGTATATCCGAAGTAATTCTTGTGCATTGGCCTTGATTAGAGTCGGACATTCTCTATCATTTAATAATGAATGCAATATTTCAATTGCACCTTTAATGTCGTTACTGTGTATCTTTACTATAGCGATAGCTTCTTGGCTTGAATAAGGGTACACTGCATTTGATTCTAAATTACTAATTTTATCTTTATTTGTTTTTTCACCGCTGGAGTGAAGTAAGCTCATTACTTCTAAGTATTGTGCTAACTCACGTAAAACATCAGGAGCATCTTTATCGTCTGCCAAATCATTATAAATAATAGATGCTGTGTCTGTTGGCATTGAATCTGAGATATGATTGAATGCGCGTTCAAAATTTGCTAAATACTCCCAATGTGAATCTATTTCTTCTAGCAGCGACTTATTATCTTTTTTTAAGAATAATACTTCGTAAAACTTGTCACCTGCAGTTATAGATTGTTTTGTGTTATCAATGTTGCGCAATAAGTATAATGTGATGCCAACTAACATTGGCGCAAGTGTAAGCAGAAAGATGTATTTTTTCATGTTAATATTCCAAATAGTTATATATTTATACATTAATGCTTTTGATTTGCAAAAACATATTGACATAGTGATTATATCACATAATAATATCCTTAAAGTTGTTTGAATAGTTGGAGATTAAAATATTTCTAAAGTAGAAATAAAGACAGCAGTATTAAGCTAAATTATTTTTTGTCGGATTTATCCGATGTACCCTCAACCTTTTATAGGTTGAAGTCTAAATTTGAGAGTTTGATCCTGGCTCAGAATGAACGCTGGCGGCAGGCCTAACACATGCAAGTCGAACGGAGTTATATTGTAGCTTGCTATGGTATAACTTAGTGGCAGACGGGTGAGTAATGTATAGGAATCTACCTAGTAGTACGGAATAATTGTTGGAAACGACAACTAATACCGTATACGCCCTACGGGGGAAAAATTTATTGCTATTAGATGAGCCTATATTAGATTAGCTAGTTGGTGGGGTAATAGCCTACCAAGGTAATGATCTATAGCTGATCTGAGAGGATGATCAGCCACACTGGAACTGAGATACGGTCCAGACTCCTACGGGAGGCAGCAGTGGGGAATATTGGACAATGGGCGAAAGCCTGATCCAGCCATGCCGCATGAGTGAAGAAGGCCTTTGGGTTGTAAAGCTCTTTTAGTGAGGAAGATAATGACGGTACTCACAGAAGAAGTCCTGGCTAACTCCGTGCCAGCAGCCGCGGTAATACGGAGAGGGCTAGCGTTATTCGGAATTATTGGGCGTAAAGGGCGCGTAGGCTGGTTAATAAGTTAAAAGTGAAATCCCGAGGCTTAACCTTGGAATTGCTTTTAAAACTATTAATCTAGAGATTGAAAGAGGATAGAGGAATTCCTGATGTAGAGGTAAAATTCGTAAATATTAGGAGGAACACCAGTGGCGAAGGCGTCTATCTGGTTCAAATCTGACGCTGAAGCGCGAAGGCGTGGGGAGCAAACAGGATTAGATACCCTGGTAGTCCACGCTGTAAACGATGAATGTTAAATATGGGGAGTTTACTTTCTGTATTACAGCTAACGCGTTAAACATTCCGCCTGGGGACTACGGTCGCAAGATTAAAACTCAAAGGAATTGACGGGGACCCGCACAAGCGGTGGAGCATGTGGTTTAATTCGATGCAACGCGAAAAACCTTACCACTTCTTGACATGAAAATCATACCTATTCGAAGGGATAGGGTCGGTTCGGCCGGATTTTACACAAGTGTTGCATGGCTGTCGTCAGCTCGTGTCGTGAGATGTTGGGTTAAGTCCCGCAACGAGCGCAACCCTCATCCTTAGTTGCCATCAGGTAATGCTGAGTACTTTAAGGAAACTGCCAGTGATAAGCTGGAGGAAGGTGGGGATGATGTCAAGTCATCATGGCCTTTATGGAGTGGGCTACACACGTGCTACAATGGTGTCTACAATGGGCTGCAAGGTGCGCAAGCCTAAGCTAATCCCTAAAAGACATCTCAGTTCGGATTGTACTCTGCAACTCGAGTACATGAAGTTGGAATCGCTAGTAATCGTGGATCAGCATGCCACGGTGAATACGTTCTCGGGTCTTGTACACACTGCCCGTCACGCCATGGGAATTGGTTTCACTCGAAGCTAATGGCCTAACCGCAAGGAAGGAGTTATTTAAAGTGGGATCAGTGACTGGGGTGAAGTCGTAACAAGGTAGCAGTAGGGGAATCTGCAGCTGGATTACCTCCTTAGGCTTTGTACGTAATTCACCATTTCAAATAATAGTGTCATTATGTACTATACTGCTGTCTTTACTTCTACTTTATTTTTTAATTTCTCGATAACGAAATTTTATGAGTAACAGGCCTCTTTCCCCACATTTACAAATATATAAAGTACAAGTTACTAGTTTTTTTTCTATTATGCATAGATTGACTGGTATCTTGCTATTTCTTTTATTAATCATACTTTCTTGGTATTTTATATTATATGTTTACTCCCCTAAGTTAATTATAGTAAGGTGCTTAAATGCATTATTGTTCACTCCTGTTGCTAAATTAGCTTATATCTTATGCTTTGTAAGCTTTATGTATCATTTTCTCAATGGTATTCGTCATTTATTGTGGGATGCTGGGCTTAATTTAGAAATTGCTAGTGTTTTAAAAAGTGCTATATTACTAACAATAATGCTATTTCTTTCTACTATGGCTTTTATATTTATATGAGTCAATCTGTAAATTCAGTACATCATTGGTGGATCCAGCGTGTTTCTGCGGTGATTTTGTTATTTTTATTTCCTTGGTTTATTTACTCATTTTCTTGCACATTTTATGTTGATAGCCCTTTATCTTTTAATGAAAAATTATTTCAGGCTATTAATCATCCACTAGAGCTTTTGTTTTTTGTTATACTGGTGTTTTGCATTTTTTGGCATGCAGTTCTTGGAATGCAGGTAGTGTGTGAAGATTATATAGACAGCGTACTTCTAAGGATTTTTACAATTACATGCATAAAATACTTATCAAGCATTACTTATATAGTCCTTGCTTTTACGACTTTTTTCTTTTATAGGCATATTTTCTTGTAAAATTGTTAGTTCTGTGTTAGTATATTATTAGTTTACTAATTTTATTATTGAGCTATAGTGATTTTGGTTTGACAACATGTTTGGAGTGTTAAAAAAAGGAGTAGCAGACTTTACGCTTAAAGCAAAAGGTTTATTTGCTTCATCTGAATCTCAAATTTATGTCAAGGATCTTAGGAAGGTAATGACATATACAGATGGAAGAAAATGCAAATATCCAAAGAATTACGATCAGATTGTGAAATCTGGGAAAGTTGTAGAAAGTAAGAATAGTAATGGTGAGACTATATATAAACTTTTGTATGACAAGAAAACTTTTGAATTAGCTCTTGTCGAGAAAACGGATGATAGGTCCTATTTTACCATTGACTTTTTAGTTAATCGGGAAAAAAACAAGGATGTTAAGCATTATGATGGCTACTATAAACCATTTGGGTTTTCAAAAATTGATCTTGAAAAACATATTCCAATTTTTGAAGCTCGGGAAAAAGATGATAAGTTTGAGCTAACTAATTCCTCTTTTCTTGCTAAAAAAGGCTGCTTCATCAATGATGACACGGGAGAAGTTGATGAGAAAGATAGAGATGAAAAAGGAAGAAATGGAAAATTACTATACGCTAGTGATTACAAGAAGCTAAGCACCCATTTTTCAGAAATTAGAGATCAGGATGGTAATCTAGAGCTAGATAAAAGTCTGATATCTGTTCCTATTGTTTTTGTTGCGGGTTTAGCTAAGATTTGTGCTAGAATGCTGACTTTTATTCCTATGAAATTAGGAGAGAATTTGATAGCTAGAAAAAATCGAGTTGCAAAATCTTTTGGTTATCTTTTTTTCACTCCTGCAGTGGTAGTAAAAAATTTAGTAAATATGGGAGCTACAATACTTAAGGTTCCAATTTTATTATTTGTAGAAAATGAGAAAAAGTATGGTAATGCTTATCTTACTATGTCGAAACACCAATTGAAAGAATGTTGGAAAGAGGCAAAAAGTGACTTTAATATTATTAAAGGTGAAGAAGGGCTAAAGCCGGAGCAGAAGGATCATAAGCCACTCAGTATAGTGGGCACATGGGATGAGCTTGACGCTAGAAGTCTAGGTATTGAAAGAGACTTGGAAAAGGCGCTGAATAAAAGTAGTGAAAGTATAGATAAATCCAGAGAACCAGGTGTTGGAGAAAGCTTAAAGGAGAAGCCGCAAAACAAAACTGATAAAAAAATAGCTGCAGCCGTTAATCAAAAAAGCAGCACTCCTCATATTGATAGAGAGATAGAAAGAAGACAAGACTCATCACGAAATGTAGGGATTCCATAATGCTCGTAGTCAACCATCACTTTAAATTACTTTTTACTTTAATCATCTCACAATAAAAACTTGCATGCATTTTGCCGTTAGTATAAGATATTAATCAAATAATTAATATCTTAATTAAATGCGCCCTGTAATACTGTGTGGTGGTAGTGGCAGCAGACTTTGGCCTCTATCTAAGCCAAAGCAATTTCAGAAAATATTTAGTCAGAATACTATGTTTCACAACACTTTGTTGAGGCTAAAAGGCGATTATATGCCACCCATCATTACCACAAATATACAATATGAGTCATTATTGATGCAGGAATTACATGCATTACAGGAATGTAAAGTAGTTTTTGAACCAGTTAAAATTGGGACAGCGGCAGCAATACTAATTGCTGTGCTTCTCTGCGATAGGAACGAGACAATCTTAGTTCTGCCTTCAGACCATTTTATAGGTGATTTGAATAGTTTTTATGTTTCTATTGAGAAAGCGTCTAAGCTAGCCTCTGAAACTGACTCTATAGTCACTTTTGGGGTAAAGCCTCATGAATTCAATTCTGAATACGGCTATATAAATGCAGTATATGGTCAGAAAGAAAAATGTCATATAGTAAAAGATTTTACAGAAAAACCCGAGCGTAAGGTAAGTAACGATCATTATTGGAACTCTGGAATATTTGTGTTTAGAGCAAAACGCTATATAGATGAGATAAAAAAAATTGCTCCGACTCTCTATAATTTATGTTGTGAAAGTATGAAGCATTTTGTATCACGAGAGAGATTTCTGTATTTAGAACAGCAAAATTGTGCAGGAATGGGTGATACATCTATTGATCACCTAGTGATAGAAAAAGCAGAAAATATTGTAATGATAGAAGCCAATTTCGATTGGATGGATGTTGGCACTTGGGGTTCAGTTTTAGAGTTAAGTAAGAGATTTAATAAGAATTTTGAGTCGTTTCAAGCTGTAATCAAAGGAAGAGAGCCAGTTTTGATGACAGAAAATGATGCAAAAAATTTACTAGGTAGAGTTTATAAACGGCCAAGTAAGAGCCTAATGTTGTTCATTAATAAAGTTAAGGAAGTAAAGCCAATAAGGAAAGAGGTTAAGCCATGGGGATTTTATAGTGTAGTTTTAATGGGCAAGGATTTTCTTATAAAATACCTTTTTATAAATCCACTGAGCTGCACTTCTAAGCAATTTCACCACTATAGAGATGAGTACCATATAATACTATCAGGGGTTGGATGCGTGAGTTTAGATGACAAAACATATGCTATAACAAAAAATCATGTAGTAGAGATTCCAAGGAAGGTGTTTCATAAAATTGAGAATAAAAGTACAAGATTTCCTCTTGAGATAGTTGAGTTTCAGGTAGGAAAGTTTTTATCTGATAATGATATAGTAAGATTGGACGATATATATGGAAGGTCTTAATATAGAACATTGAATATATTCTATAAGCTTGCTAAATTTAGACAACCTCATTTGAGGTAAAGGAAAAATTACAGTTATATGAAGCATAAAAAGTATGATATTTAAATCTTAGTATAATGTCTATTGCCTTTGAATTTACTATGGCTATTCGCTATTTGCGAGCAAAGAATTCTAGATTTTGCTCTATAATGGCCTTGTTTTCTATTATTGGTATTGCTCTTGGAGTTGCAACGCTAATAGTAGTAATGTCTGTAATGAATGGGTTCAGAGCAAAGCTGCTCGACTCTGTACTTGGCATTAATGGTCATATTAATGTTTACTTTGATAGAAGCATAAATTCAGATTACCACGCAGTGTTAAAATCTATTGAGAAAATCCCAGGTGTATTAAAAGCTACTTCTATGACCAATGATCAAGTGATCGTTGCAGCAAATAGTGGAATTGTGGGTAGCGTAGTCCGTGGTGTGTCAACTAAAGACTTACTTAATAATACTATCGTTAAGAATAATGTAATTATGGGTAACGTGGAAAAATTCGATGAAGGTATCATAATAGGGGCAAGATTAGCAGAAGCTTTGAATATTGATTATGGTGATAACATTATGCTTATATCACCTGAAGGATTTGATGCACTGTCTGGTGAAATACCAAAAATGAAAGAATATAAAGTTGTAGCAATATTTGATATGGGTATGTTTGAGTACGACAATACCTTAATGTATATGCCCATAAAGTCAGCTAAAGCTTTTTTTAATTATAAAGATAATGTGAGAAATATAGAAGTGTTTGTAGATGATATTGCTATGGCTAATAAGCTAGCAAACGCTATAGCAAAAGAAACAGGAATGAGAGCTGAAAGTTGGCAGTCTCAGCAAAGCCATTATGTTAATGCTTTAAAGACTGAAAGAAATGTGATGTTTTTAATTCTCACTTTAATTATAGTTGTAGCAGCATTTAATATTGTTTCAAATTTGATGATGATAGTGCAAGAAAAGAAATCTGCAATTGCAATTATGCGTACGTTTGGTGCAACAAGCGGAAGCATTATGCGCATATTTTGTGCTTGTGGATTGCTGATTGGTTTTACAGGAACTTGTCTTGGCTCTATTATAGGGGTTGTTTTTTCTCTCAATATTGAAAGTATTAGAGTGTTTTTAGAAAACATTACCAACATCAAACTGTTTGATCCTATGATATACTTTTTTTCAAGTTTGCCAGTGATATTAGTCTCTCAAGATGTGATTAACATTTCTGCACTTGCATTGTTCTTATCATTTTTAGCGACAATTCCTCCTGCATTACAAGCAGCTGCTCAAGATCCTGTGGAGATATTACGTTATGAATGATACTTGGAGAAAATGCATAGGTTGGTTCTTAATTATATTGTTGTTTGTTAGCTATATTACAATAAATAACATAATATTTTTTAAAATAAATCAGCAAGAGAGTGAAAATAGTATAAGTATTGTAACGGAAAAGATAGATGAACTTAAAATGTTGCTTGAAGTTAATCAAATTAAGGTAGAGAAAAAGATATTTGATTTAAAGAGAAATCTGCACACTCAATGTGAGCAAGGTGACGGTAGTTCAAGACATAAGAACCTCGCAAAGTTGCTGCTACTTGTGATTAAGATGAAGAATTCGTTATTGCAAGAAGCCAAGTTTGATAATCATATAAATTCAATAAAGCCTTTGATATCAGAGCTTGACGATCCAGAAATAGAAAATGCAGTCAATGAATTGGAAAATTTGAAAGAGGTAGATACTTTATGCGGGTTGAAATTGTCTTTTGAGAAGAACATGACTGTTATTAACTACAATAAAAGTAACTTGTTTAAAAAAATCATTTCAAATTGGATCAAGATAGATGATCGTAGTGATCCACTCAGGTTAAAGCTTGCGGAAATTGAAGAATTAATAAGCGATAATGATTGGCAGAGCATAGCCACCGCAATAAGTGACTTAACATACCCAGAATTCAAACCATGGCTTAATAAATTGAATGATTTTATTGTAGCTTTCAAGAATACTTCAATAATATATCGTCACTTATTACAATACATCTCATGATTTATTTTATAATTTTTGCTTTTTCGTTTTTATTTGGCATATGGATCAAGGTAAGTGGTGAAGTAATAAAATTGGAATTAGGCAATTACACTATAAGTATTGATCTATATTTCGTTATTCTTGCTTGCGTAGTCTTATTATTTTTATTGATTGCAGTTGCACGTTTTTGTTCTTCTATTTCATCAACATTTGCTAACATAAAAAATAGAAGAAGAAGTAGGGAAGAATTGCTTCTCTTTGAAGCTTTCTTTAGCTTAGATTTAGGTAATATAGAGAACACCAATAAGCTAATTAAAAATCTAAATGAAGAAAGTGATAAATTATCTTTAGTAAAGCTCTTTAATTCAGGTAAAACGGGAAATTACAGCTTTTTCAGCCATAATTTAACGAGTATTGCAAGTAAAAATCGCAACTTAGCTCTACTTCTGATCAATAAACTGATTATTCACCTAAAGCAAGAAAGGTTAGTCTTTCAAAAATTTATAGAATATTGCTCTAGTTCAATTAATGATAAAATTTTGTCTATTCCCTTTCAAATAGAGCATTGTATATTGCAAGAAGATTGGATAAATGCAATTTCAAAGTTAAAGGAAGCTATCAAATTCAATATTTTTCTTCCCTTTGATCGTAAAAAGATGTTAGCGGTTTTTTATTGCGCTTTAGCAAAGCAATACGAAAGTAAAGGAAGTTTTTGCAAAGCTATAGATTATTTAGCTAAAGCACAAAGTTATTATGCAACTTTTCAGCCCATCAATTATTTAAAGGCAGAATTATATATCAAGCTTGAAAAAATCAGAAAAGCTTCCACAGTATTAGAGGAAGAGTATAGAGTAAATCCTACTCCTCAATCAGCTAGAATGTATATCAAGTTAAATAATAAAGGCGCTGAAAGACTATATAACTTACGCCCTGATTATTATTTTAGTTATTGCTTGCTTGCTTTGTCTTCAATTAGCTTAGGGAAATATGATCTTGCAAGTCAGCATTTAGATATTGCTATGAAAAAAGCTAATTACATATCAATCTACCTTGTTATGGTACAGCTCAAGATTATGCTACAAGAGTATGATCAAGCAATTTACTGGCTAAATAAGATGAACTCAGAAGCTGTGCCTGATCCAGGTTGGAAATGTGTTGATTGTAATAAAGAGCTAAAGCAATGGGATTATAAGTGCTCAAGTTGCAATAGTCTTAATTGTATTTACCTTATATTATAAGACTCCATAAGGTGTGATACTTTTACATCGAGATTGCTTTAATATAATCTTTATCTCAAAACAGTAAATCTGTGAGTTTCTTAGTTAGGTTTGATTCCAATGTCAAAAAAACTTGTTTTTAGACATTACCAGTTATATATTTTAATAAATTAGAATTATATATAAAATGAAGAGCTTAAAGGAATTATCCTTAAGAATTAAAAATATTAAGTCTGTGCAGAAAATCACGAAAATAATGCAAATGGTTTCTGCAGCAAAATTATTACAAAGCCAAAAGAAATTATCAAATTCAAAATTGCATATATCTAAGCTGCATAGCATTATTTCTTCACTAGCGCTATCAGCGGATCAAGAGTTACTAGCAAGAATTCTAAATATCAATAATGAAGATTCTTTCCTAGTATTTATTATTGCATCTGATCGTGGTTTATGTGGCAGCTTCAACTCCTCTGTTGTTAAATTTAGTCAGGAGCATATAAACAAATTAATTGCAAATGATAAGAAAGTAGACATTGTTTTTTTTGGTAAGAAAGCTTTTGAGACAGGCAAAAATAGATTTAATTCTAAAAATATCTTGAAGGTTGAAAATAGTAAGGGAATCACACTAAAGCGTGTGGAAGCCTTGGTTAGTGATATAGATCTAAGTAAATACAATAAAGTTAAGGTTTTTTACAGTAAATTCTATAATACCTTCATGCAAAAGCCAATATTAGAAACAATAAAACCATGGAGTAAAGACTCATTATTAATTGATAATTCTGTAGTTAGTCCTCTAACAGATTACAGCTATGAGTATGAACCACAAAATATTGAGTTTATTTTAAAATCTTTGACTCAAGATTATGTTACAGCTTCTCTTTATTCTGCTTTACTTGAAAGTGCAGCAAGTGAAAATAGTGCTAGGATGGTTGCTATGGAATCAGCAAACAGAAATACAAAAGAAATGCTAAATAAACTAGCATTACTTTATAATCGTTCTCGTCAAGCAGCAATTACAACTGATTTGATTGAAGTTATAGGTGGTGCAGAATCTTTATAGAAACTCAAGGAATGAAAAATGAATATATTAAATATTGCAGCAGATATCACTAAACTAATAAAAAAGCAGAATCAAGACGCAGAAGTTACAATATATGAAACTAATAAGACCTCGGTTTCTCAGCGTCTATCAAAAATTGAACAAATATCACAATCTAAAAACTGTACTGTCGGAATTAGAGCTATAGCAGGTAAGAACAAAGCTGCGTATATTTCCACAAACGATTTGAATAATCTTAGTAGTGCAGTGAGCCAAGTGGTGGAAATGGCAAAGAATGCCCAGGAAGATCCTTATATTAGTTTTGCTGTAGATGGCAGTAATTATATCTCTTCTGCAGATTTAAATATCTCAGATAATAATGTTGTAACAATTGATAACTTAAAAGAAATTACTGAAGCTACAGAAAATTCAGCTCTTGCACATAAAAATATTATTAATTCCGAAGGAGCTTCATCTTCACATACTTCAGTAAATACAGTATTATCAACCGTTTCTGGTTTTGTTGGTTCATTTAGTAAGTCAACTTTTGTTAATCAGGTTTCTGTTGTTGCTGGAGAAAAGAATGAAATGAAAATAGGCTACGATTACGATGTAGCATGCAACTTCAGTGATTTAAAAACACCGGAGTCAATAGGGAAAGAAGCAGCAAAAAGAGCAATAGATCAATTGGGTTCATGTACAATCAGGACAGGCAAATTTCCGGTTGTTTTTGAAAAAAGAGCAGCAAAAGAGCTAGTAAAGAGCTTTGCTTCTGCCATAAATGGTAGCAATATTGTAAATAATAGCTCTTTTTTGAGAAATAGTTTAAATAATCAAATTTTTAATACTGAGATTAGCATTATTGATGACCCATTGTTACCAAGGGGTATAACATCAAGACCGTTTGACGGGGAAGGAATAATGAGTAGAAGAAATGAATTTGTAAAAAATGGAGTACTGCAAAACTGGATTTTAGATCTATATTCGGCTAGGAAATTAAACTTGGAAACGACCGCAAATGCAACTCGTGCAAGTAATGCTGCAATTATTCCTTCAGCTAGTAATTTCTATTTCAAAAATGGTAATAGATCGTTTAAGGAATTAATTGAGGAAGTAAAAGAAGGAATATATGTAACTGATTTATTTGGTTTTGGTGTTAATTTAATCAATGGCGATTATAGTCAAGGTGCATGCGGATTTTTTATAGAAAATGGTAAAATAACGTATCCAATACACGAGATTACTGTTGCCGACAATTTGAAAAATATGTTTAGCAATTTAGTTGTTGCAAATGACCTAACTTTCTGTGGGCAGTTTAATTCACCAACGATTAAAGTTAGCGAAATGACAGTAGCAGGTTCACTTAGTGATTAAAAATTTTAGTTGCATTAAGTACAATAATTGTGTACTATTACTATGTAATGTTAAGAATAGACTATGGAGTATAGAAGTTTAGTTGCAGTAACTAAGCTTAAAGCATTCTAAATCGTAATTTCAAAGTTTTTCATCACATTAATAATGTTAGTTAGTAGTTTAGGAGTTATCCATATGGAATTTGGTAATATAAAATGGTTTAATGTTGAAAAAGGCTATGGTTTCATCAAGCCAGAAGGTAAAGGTGAGGACGTTTTTGTACATGTTAGTACATTAGAACGTTCAGGAATAAGACCTGATGAACTTCGAGGAGAGGATAAAAAGAGAGGAATGAAAGGGGAAAGAGTAAGTTATGAGCTTAAAGAAGAGCGTGGTAGGAACGGAGAAGATAAAAAGTCTGCAATAAATTTAAGATTGGAAGATTAGTCTATCGTGAAGCTTTTTAATAGGGTAATGTATTGTGAGTAATTTTCATGAAATGGGGCTTCCAACTTTGCTTAGGCAAGCTCTAAGTAAAAATAATCTTTGTGTTCCAACCCCGATTCAGGTGCAAGCGATTCCTCTAGCTCTTCAGGGCAAAGATATTCTTGGGTCTGCTCAAACGGGAACTGGAAAAACCTTAGCGTTTGCTATTCCACTGGTTGCTAAATTGATGAATGAGCCAAGCATTGGTTCAGCTTTAGTCATCGTGCCAACCAGAGAGCTTGCTCATCAGGTAACAAGTGAGATAAGAAAACTCTTATCTCAAAGTTCTTTACTAAGAGTTGCTTTGTTGATCGGAGGCGAGCCTATTTTTAGGCAGCTAAATCAGCTTCAGAAAAAACCACAAATTATAATAGGTACTCCTGGTCGTATTATAGACCATATTGAGCGTAAAACTTTAGTTACTCGGAATGTTGGTATTCTTGTGCTTGATGAGACGGATCGTATGTTTGATATGGGCTTTGGAATTCAGATTGAAGAAATTATGAAGCATTTGCCTAAAATAAGGCAAACTCTTATGTTTTCTGCAACTCTTCCTGGAGAAATAGTAAAACTTACTGAAAAATATCTTAATCAACCAGAGCGTGTTTCTGTCGATTGCCAGGCTACAACTTCTGTAAAAATTAAACAAGAAGTTGTTTATGCATCAGAATCAGAAAAATATGGCAAGCTTGTTACACAATTATGTCAGCGCAAAGGATCAATCATTATTTTTGTCAAAACAAAGCGAGGAGCGGATCAGCTAGCTGACAAATTGCACAAAGATGACTATAGCGCTTTGGCAATTCATGGTGATTTAAGGCAGCACAAGCGTGAAAGAGTCATTGATTCTTTTCGTCGTGGCCGCAATCAAATCATGGTTGCAACAGATGTTGCTTCTCGCGGTCTTGATATTCCGCACATTCAACATGTTATCAATTATGATGTACCACAATCGCAAGCTGATTATGTTCATCGTATAGGTAGAACTGCACGTGCGGGAGCTGAAGGATTTGCATTATCTTTTGTTACACCTCAAGATAAGAGAAGACTGCCTGCACTAGCAGATAAAGAAGGAGAGCCAAATTTTGATTGTAGTATGCAATCTCAAAAACGTAATAGCAAAAAGATCTTTAAAAGGCCAAGTACGTTAAAGGCTAAATACGGTAGAAAAAAGATCAATGTATTTAAGAAGAAAAGCAGAGTACTAGAAAAAGCGTATTAATGTACTTAACTATTCTTCTATTCTTTAAAAGCTCCAGTAAACTTGCTGCAAAGTGAAGTGATTGGAGGATGGTAGAAAGAATATATAGCTAGCCCAAATTAGATTTACCTACAATTTGATAATCTTAATTCTGCTGCTTATAACGTTTTGAGATTATCACAACGGTATAATGTTAGGCTGTGTGGACTATAATCTGTAGCTTAATTCAATTTGGCTACAACGAGCTGCTAGATTTCAGTTTTTTTAATAATTGTGTGCTACTAATTATATATAAATTTACACTTTTAAAGAGAATAGATGATTTCTAAAAATTTAGAGGCAAGTTTAAATAGAGCGTTACAGATTGCTTCTGATTGTAAGCTTAAATATGCAAAAGTGGAACATTTGTTGCTAGCATTAACCAAAGATGTGGATGTAAATTATGTTTTATCAAGATGTAACATCAGAGCTGGTGAAATCATAAATATAGATAATATTATATTAAGGAATGATCGTGGTAATAATGCAAAAGGTTTTTTACAAGACAACTCCGAATTAACTGTCAATAAAGTTGAGCCTGATGTGCTATTTCAACGCATAATACATAAAGCCATGATACGAGCTCATCGTCTGGGAAGAAAAGAAATAAATGGAGCAAGTATTCTATTAGAGATTCTGTCTGAGCAAGATTTATACATTGAAGAGCTATTATGCAAACAGAATGCAAAGGATTCTAATTTGATTTATAACATATCCAATATAAAATATTCAGGTGATATAGAAGAATATGTAACTAATCGCAAGATAAAACTTGATAAGAATAACGATATCTCTACTGTAGCAAATAAAGGTGAATTATTAAAAGATGAAGAAGTTCTACAAAATTATTGTAGAAATTTAAATGATTATGCAAGAAGCAAAAAAATAGATTATGTCATTGGTCGTGATTATGAATTAAATCGCACTATAGAAATCTTGCTAAGACGCAGAAAAAATAACCCTTTATATGTCGGAGAACCAGGTGTTGGTAAAACAACAATAGTTGAAGGCTTGGTATTGAAAATTATTGAAGGTAGTGTTCCGAGTGCACTGAGATCCAGCATAATTTATGCTTTGGATTTAGGATCACTTCTTGCAGGAACACGCTATAGAGGTGACTTCGAAGAGAGAATAAAATCTATAATAAAAGTAATTGAGGCAAAACCTGGCGCTATTCTTTTCATTGATGAAATACACACTATTATTGGAGCAGGTTCAACAAGTGGCAGCTTTCTTGATGCTGGCAATCTGCTCAAACCTGCACTTGCAAGAGGTGCGTTGCGTTGTATAGGTGCAACTACATATAGAGAATATAGCAATAGCTTTGAAAAGGATAAAGCATTAGCAAGGAGGTTTCAAAAAATTAATGTAAAAGAGTCTTCTATTAATGATACAGTAAAGATACTAGATGGTATAAAGCATTACTATGAAAGGTATCATGGAGTATATTACACGAAACATGCCATTAAATCTGCAGCTGAACTTTCACACAAGTATATTACTGGGCGAATATTACCTGATAAAGCAGTTGATGTTATAGATGAAGCAGGGGCATATTGTAAGTTACAAAAAAGCAGGCGAAAAATTATAAACAGTAGAGACATTAAGAGTACTATCGCTAGGATTACAAACGTACCTTGCGGGTTTGATGATATGCAAAGAGTAAAATCTTTGAAAGAAAATCTCAATAGGGCCATTTTTGGTCAAGAGCAAGCGATAGAGTTTCTCGTTAATTCTATTAAAATTGCTAAATCTGGTCTGAGAAGTTACAATAAACCCTTGGCAAAGTATCTTTTTGCAGGGCCAACTGGTGTAGGTAAGACTGAGCTTGCGAAGCAGCTAGCACAAAATATGGGTATGAACCTTATTCGGTTTGATATGTCTGAGTATATGGAACCTCACACAATATCTAGAATGATTGGTTCCCCTCCTGGATATGTGGGTTACGACCAAGGTGGATTGCTTACAGAATCTGTATCTAATAATCAATATAGCGTAGTACTTCTTGATGAAATTGAGAAAGCTCATAGTGATATTTATAATATATTACTACAAATCATGGATTATGGTTGTGTTACAGACACTTACGGACGTAAGGTTAATTTTTCCAATACGATTTTAATTATGACAACCAATGCAGGGGCATTTGAACGTAACAAAAGTTCTATTGGCTTTGGGTATAAAAACTTTAACATCAGTGACAGCGAAAAAGCAATGGAACGGGTTTTTAGCCCCGAATTTCGTAATCGTCTTGATGCAGTCATTTCCTTTTCTGATTTGGATGCGGATGTCATTTTGCACATTGTGGATAAATTTATTCAGGAATTAAAAAAACAACTTGTGCAAAAGGGTATAAGCTGCTCAGTGGAAGAAGAAGTAAAGTCTTATCTTGCGCAAACAGGTTATAGCAAAGAAATGGGAGCACGCCCAATAGAGAGGCTGATTGAAAAAGAGATAAAAAGTCATTTGGCTGAAGAAATACTGAATCGTCGATTAATTAAAGGAAAGAAATTAAGGATTTATATTGGTAAACACGGAATTGCTTTTGATATAGTTTAAATTCTTGCTTGAGTATTAAATTTGTAGTATAGTCACTATTTTTTAATGAGGCTATAGTGGCAAGTTTAACCAGAAATCAATATTACAGTAATCAAGATTTACGGAATTTATTTTCAAGGCTGGGAATAAAAGCGGAAGAAGTAATAAGCCAGGAGTTTGATGATGTACTTAAGTTAGTTGAGCGGCGCTTTAGAAGAGCTTCATTAAAATGTCACCCTGATAAAGTAGTAGGAGAGAAAGAGAAAAAAATAGCTGAAGAAAAGTTTAAAAAACTTAGTGCAGATAAAGATAAGCTAGAGAAATATCTTAACGACTTAAAAGCAGCTGGCATATCTATAACATTACAGCGAGAAGTGCAGGAAAAACAAAGGAGAATCAATGAGATTCTATTGCGTAGAGAGAAAGCTGTGAATAGAGCATGTTTATTTTTTATATTAGCAAATGTGGTACTTGGTCCGTCGCCTCAAGTCAAATATTGCTTATCACAACTTGCTAACAGTGGCAAAGTGCAAAATATTGCTTATAAATTTTATGCATTCAGCATTGGAGTTTGGCCATGGTTATTTATTATATCCTTTTGTAGTATTATCTATGCAGCAAGTAAACAAAGAGGCTCACAAGAAGGAAATCTAGATAGGTTAAATAGAAGATACAATCTACTTATTGCTGCTGATAATTATGTAATATGTATATCAGCAGCGTTTGCTGTATGCAGTTTAATGTCGGAAGTTGCACAAAATGGCTGGCCTGTTCAATATGGAACGATGCTAATAGCTAATTTAGCATTAGATTTATTACTTATTGCTTTACTTAGGACTTTTGTGAAAGCTTTTGAACTATATGGTGAATACTGTATCCAGTGTTTATATGAAGAAGATGCGGAATTTAGTTATAAAGAAAAATTTGCATGGTATGACTACAAATTAGTACTTATGCCGCTCGTTCTTCCTATTGTTAAAATGTATTTTGAAGATTTAGTTCAAGAAAAACCACAACAGCATACTACTGATCCTAAAGTTACACCTTTAAATATAGGCGTAGGAACAAGAGCATAAAAAGGTCTTTGCTTCAACTATAGTTTTTGCTACACTTTGAGTAAATTTGAAGATATTAATGAGTGAAGAAGTAAAACAAATCCTAAGTTACTACGAAAGTGAAAACCCTGGAGTAAAGGCGAATCTTACTCGCATTCTTATGCATGGGAAACTTGGTGGAACTGGCAAGTTAGTAATTCTCCCTGTAGACCAGGGATTTGAGCACGGACCAATAAAAAGTTTTGAAGTTAACCCTAATGCTTACGATCCACATTATCATTTTCAGCTTGCAGTTGATTCAGGAGTAAGTGCATACGCTGCTCCGCTTGGTATGATCGAAGCTGGTGCTTCAACTTATGCTGGAATGCTACCACTTATTTTGAAGCTTAATAGCGCTAACTCTTTGCACTCAAAAAGCTTAACTTCAGATCAAGCAATAACTGCCTCTGTAAAAGATGCGCTGCGTTTGGGCTGCATGGCTGTTGGGTTTACTATATATCCTGGTTCTGCTAAGTGTTTTGATATGATGGAAGAAGCTCGCAAAATTATAGCTGAGGCTAAATCTTGTGGCCTTGTTGTAGTGCTATGGTCTTATCCACGTGGTGAAGGGGTTTCCAAAGAAGGTGAAACAGCAGTTGATGTGATTGCCTATGCTGCGCATATAGCGGCTTTGCTCGGTGCCAACATAATAAAAGTAAAACTTCCAACCAATCATCTGGAAAGAGAAAAAATAGAAAATATTGAATCATTATCTAAAAGAATTGAATATATTAAAAAGTCTTGCTTTGCAGGAAAAAGAATAGTAGTTTTCTCTGGTGGTGAGTCAAAGTCAGTGGATGATATATACAATGAGGCAAAAGAAATTAAGCAAGGTGGTGGTAATGGTTCAATTATCGGGCGCAACACTTTTCAAAGAAAAAAAGAGGATGCTTTATCTATGCTAAAAGATATAATTAATATCTACGCATAAAAAACGGCTGGGTGGCAGAATGGCTTATGCGGAGGACTGCAAATCCTTTTATACCGGTTCAATTCCGGTCCCGGCCTCTTACTCCAATTAGATCGTTTTTTCTTCTGAAATTTTAACAAGAAGTGTGGCTTTTAATGAAATATTTAAAAAAATAAGATACTATATTCAAAATATAAGCAGTAAAATGCCAAAGAGATTAACAGAAGTTTTATTATTGATTGGTTTGCCCTTCTTGCTTACCAGTTGCACTTTTCACTATTTATTAAAGAGCTCGTATACTCATCTTGCACCAGAAAAGTACCCTTCATCCAACAAACAGCCGGTTTACGTCGGTACAGCTTACAGTGCACAGACTATATATAATGCGTTATTTAATGACTTTCTGTTAATAGGTAAGTCATCATTCACAGCCAAACATGGGCGTGCTAGTCAATATGTTAACTATGGAAGAGAAGTTGGAGCAGATGTGATAATCGTATCATTTCAAAATATGCAAAAGGATAAAGAGCATTTTAGCATCACAGAAAAACTATTATGGGACACAAGCTTAACAACATTTCATACAAGGACCATTATAAACTTTGATCAGGACGTACTCTTTCTAAAAAAGGTAGGTGATGCAAAAGCTCCATGGGAATATGTCAAAGGAGAGTTCAAGCTTCACGAAAAAGACGATACTGATCCATATCTAGGGAATTGGGTAGGGTATAGAATATGCGAGATTGCAATATCTTCTTCAGAAGATGAATACTTAGGATTTGTAAATGAAGATAATTGTAAAGAAAAATCTGGAATAAATAAGATGCTTGCTTGGAAAAATGGGGATGTAAGGTTGCGGATTAATAAACAATCAAAACAGGGATTTTATTTAAATCGAAATAAGATTCCTATACTAATAAAATCTCAAATTAACAAATTTGGCTACCTCGAATTAGTAGATGAAAATACTGATCAAGTTCTGGTTTCCCTTCAGAAAAATTAGTTTTTACTACCCATAGAAACTATATACTTACTATTTTGATAAACCTCAAGCTTTCTAAGTTATTCTTGTTGCATGGTAAAAAATAAACTAAAAATAAGCAAAGTGTTTTACAAAATGATATTACGTAATTTATTGTTTTTACTGCCGCCTGAAATCGCTCACTCCTTGGTAATAACGGCGTTAAAAAAGATGCCCTGTAGGAAACCTATAGAACTACCTAAGTCTTTAAATGTAAACTTTTTTGGTAATAAAATTAGGAGTCCTGTAGGTCTTGCTGCAGGTTTTGATAAAAATGCGGAAGTTGTAAAGCCGATGCTCTCATTTGGTTTTGGATTTATTGAGGCTGGTACTGTAACTAAACATCCCCAATATGGAAACAAAAAACCGAGAATTTTTCGATTAATTAAAGATGAAGGAATAATTAATAGATTGGGATTTAATAATAAAGGAGTAGACTATTTTCTTAAACAGATAAGTGAAACTAAACTTGGTAATTGTATTTTTGGTATAAATATAGGAAGAAACAGTACATCAAAGGACCAAATCAGCGATTATGTTGACTTAATAAAGATAGTATATGGAAAGAGCAATTATATAGTACTGAACATCTCATCCCCAAACACACCTAACTTGCGCGATTTGCACAATAAACAAGAATTATCCAAATTGTTGAAATCTATCACTCTAACCCGGAAATCAATCGATAGTTCTGAATCCATACCGATAATATTAAAAATTTCTCCAGATATAGATCAGCAAACAAAAGAAAATATCGCTGAGCTTACACTAGAATATAAAATTGACGGCTTAATAGTAAGCAACACTACGATAAGTCGAGATTCTTACTATAATGAGAGTGGTGGGTTGAGCGGCAGGCCATTATTTCAACTTTCAACCGAGTTATTGAGTGACATGTACAAGCTTACTAAAAGCAGAATTCTATTGATAGGATGCGGAGGAATTTCAAGTGGTGTTGATGCATATGAAAAAATAAAGGCAGGAGCCTCTTTAGTACAACTGTACACTGCTCTTGTATACCAGGGGCATCAAGTTGTGAACAAAATCAATCTGGAGCTTGCAGAATTGGTAAAAAGAGATGGATTTAGTAACATTACTGAAGCAGTGGGTTGTATACATTAATTTTGGAAGTTATTGATATTGTTTTAGTAAAGTAGAGCTAACTTTTTAGTGTAGAGGTATGATAGAGAGTGCTTTTCTATTGAATGATTAATATGAGAGTTTTGAACGATACAATATCTAAAGTTATTAATTACAAATTTACAGATTATGCAATATTAGAAGAGGCATTAACTCACCCAAGCGTAAATAAGAGAAATAGCGAAGACCAGGTTGTAAGCTACGAAAGGCTAGAGTTTTTGGGCGATAGTGTTTTGAATATGGTTGTGTCTGTTATGCTGTTTAAAATGTTTCCTGAAGAAAAAGAAGGAGCATTGGCAAAAAGAAAAACGGATTTAGTTTGTGGCAGTACCATTGCTAATGTTGCTAAAGAAATAGAGTTAGGTAACTTTATTATCATGAATAATAGTGAACGTTGTAACGGAGGAAAATGTAACTTAAAAAATTTAGAAAATTCGCTTGAAGCACTAATAGGTGCAATTTATATTGACGGCGGACTTGAGAGTGTTGAGAAATTTATTATCCGACATTGGGAAAAGCTAGCTAAGGACATCCTCGATCCTCCTCAAGATCCTAAAACTTCACTGCAAGAATGGACTCAGAGAAATAAATTACCTTTACCGAAGTATGAGCTTGTAAAACAAACTGGACCAGCACACAATCCTGAATTTACTATATCAGTTTGCATAGAGAGTTATGACAAAGTTTCTGCATGCGCTCCTAGTAAGAAAATTGCTGAACAAAAAGCTGCTGAGTTGATCCTAGAAAAAATTAAAAAAACGACTTAGTTTAATCAAAATAGCTGTTAGCATAAATTTAAAGTAAGCTAAGCTCTTTAGTTCAGCTTACATATTTTTTTATCTCAGCCAGAATCTTATCAGATTGACTTTCATCTGAATTTAAATCAGCTACAAAGTGTGTGACATATTTTCCTTCAGGGCTAATAAGGTATATCATTGAAGAATGGTTAATTTCCTCTTCTCCATCTACTTTACTTGCATATACTTTATACTTTGCAACTACTTCATCTATTTTTTGTCTTTCACCAGTGAGCATTTGTATTCTATGGTCAAATTGCTGCTGAAATTCTTTAAGCCTTTCTGTATTATCGCGCTCAGAATCAACTGTGATAAAAAATGTTTGTAGCTTGTTGTCAGTTTTCTCGTCTAACTTTGCAAGTGTTTCTGAAATTATTCCAAGGTTCATAGGGCAAATTCTTTTACATGAGGAAAATCCAAAAAAAATCATCATATACTTATCTTTGAAATCACTACTGCGTACTATTTGCCCGTTTTGGTTAATCAAAGAAAAATCCCCACCTATTTTAATTTCTGTATTTTGTGAAACAAATATGCCTTGCTTAGTAAAATAACAATAACCTAAGAAGATAGCTGCTACTGTTATTAGCAAACTAGACAATAACCTTATAAACTTTATCATTAAAGCGTTTCCAATAAAGTTAAATCATATATTGATTAGTTGATTGATTCAATATATTCCTTCCAAAGTGGGTTGTTAATTTTATCTAACAATTTCTTATGCTCATCAATTTCTTTAATACTTGGTGAATGTTCTCTGCGAGCTAAATTACGCACTTTATGTTGAATAAACGTAGAGTTATTGTCCTGAGCACATTCATTATTAAATAAAAAGGTTTGCAATCCTCCTGTAAGCTCAACATAGACCTTTGCAAGCAATTGAGCATCAACTAATGCTCCGTGTAACTCTCTACCTTCTAGCGATATATCAAAACGCTTGCATAATGCATTTAAAGAAGCAGGTGATCCTACAAACTTTTTTCTTGCAAGTGGTAATGTATCTAGCACTCTATCTGAGGAAATTAACCCAGCATTTAACTTGCCTAACTCCATATTAAGGAACTTAACATCGAATTCAGCATTATGAATCACCAAAATGTCATTGGATATGAAGTCAAGAAATTCAAGTGCAACATCTGAGAATAGTGGTTTATCTTCCAAAAATTCCTCACTAATACCATGAATCTTAAATGAGTGGTAAGGTATATCTCTTTCTGGATTGAGATATCGATGAAATGTTTTACCTGTTGGAATACGATTAATTAGTTCTACACATCCTATCTCAATAATTCGATGGCCAGATTTAGTATCAAGACCTGTAGTTTCAGTATCAAGTACTATTTCTCGTAGCCTACTTTTCATCAGTTGTCATTTGTTGTTAAATTTTTATCAGTACTTGCCTTCTTATAGTTAATAGAAACAAGTAACCAAGTTAGATCTGATGAATTAATATTTTTTTTGAATTGCCATACATCTTCAACTTTGTTAATAGTAGACATGCTACCTGATGTGATGTTTCCTTCGTTATTCTTAACGAAGTTAATTTGCTCTGAAAGGAAATATACTGCAATAAATATTACGTTTTTTACTAACTTTATTTCTAAGATCTTTTGTGAAACGATAGAAACAATTATGGACTCATGTGTCTCTTTACGATGTTTAATCTTATCCACAAAACTGTTATATAAGTCTTTGTCCAGAAGGGATTTTAATTGAGGTAAATTTCCTTGGTTAAAATATTTTATTATTAATTCAAAAGCTATGCTTGAACCTTCTATAAAATTGGAAATAGAAAACTCTTTGTTTTTTTGTAATATTTGTTCATAAGTAGTTTCTATTGAACTTTTGTCGTTGCTATAAATATAATCTTCGATATTTTCTACCACATCTTCTTTACTTTGACTTACATCCAATACACCTGTTAGCTTTTTTAGGTTGAGACTGGCTGATCTTCCTAAAGAATTATATAAGCGTGAAAAAATAAACGCCGCTAGTAAAGCATATATTACAAGCTCTATCATGGTAACTTAACTCCTTGATATATAAAGTATCTAAATATTATTAATTATTGATAAAAATATGTTTTTCATATTAACCTATAGTTAGGTTTACTATTCATTTGTAAATGAATATATTATATAAGAAAGTATTAAACATCTCAACTTAATTAAAGGAGACGTAAGAAATGTCACAACACAAAATGAAAATTCATGGTCAGTATGTCAAAGATTTTTCGTTTGAGAATCCAAATTCGCCATTCCTTCCTTCTAGTAAAGCTCCTGATATTAATGTAATGGTTAATATTAATTCAGCAAAATTAGAAGGAACAGAAAATAAAAAAGGAATAAGTGAAGAAAAGCCTTTTCATGAAATTACTTTGCATATAGAAGCCAAAGCAACGGTAAAAGATGAAGATGTAAAAGATGATATAGCTTTCATTTGCGAGGTAAAGTATTGCGGTATTTTTTCAATAGAAAATTTTACAGAGCTAAGTGAGGAAGAGGTGAGACAAGCTTTATTTATTGGTGGACCTACTTTTCTTTTCCCTTTTGCAAGAGAAATAATTGCAAGAACTACAAGTAGTGGTGGGTTTCCTCCACTTATGCTAGATCCTATAGATTTTGAAACTATGTATCAGCAGCAAAGTCAACAACAAAAAAGTAGCGCTAGTAATTCCAATTTTAACTAATACAGGATGAACAATTCTTTAAATGCAAAGACGACTTTAAATATTGATGGAAGGTTATATAACTACTTTAACCTAAGTAACGCTGGTAAATTTTTAGGAGTAAATTTAACAAAATTGCCTTGTTCACTCAAGGTATTGCTTGAAAATTTATTGCGCAACGAAGATGGAGTAAGCGTTAAATTAGATGACATAAAGATATTAGCAAATTGCGTCAAGAAACACATTAATCACGAAATTAGCTACAAGCCAGCAAGGGTTTTGATGCAGGATTTCACAGGAGTTCCTGCTGTCGTTGACTTAGCTTCAATGCGTAATTATGTGAAGAAAAACGGAGGTAACCCCAGCAAAATAAATCCATCTGTACCTGTTGATCTTGTGATCGATCACTCTGTTCAAGTAGATAGTTACGGAAGCACTTCTGCATTTGGTAAAAACGTTGCACTGGAAGTAAAAAGAAATTTGGAGAGGTATCAATTCTTAAAATGGGGAGAGTCATCCTTCACAAATTTTAGAGTAGTGCCACCAGGTACTGGAATTTGCCACCAAGTGAATCTTGAATATTTAGCGCAAGTTGTATGTAACGATAGCGGAGTTCTATATCCAGATACCTTAGTCGGTACAGATAGTCACACTACTATGGTAAATGGTTTATCGGTTCTTGGTTGGGGTGTTGGTGGAATAGAAGCTGAGTCTGTGATGCTTGGTCAACCAATTAGTATGGTAATTCCAGAAGTAGTAGGATTTAAATTAATAGGAAGACTTTCAGAGGGAGTAACAGCAACTGATCTAGTGCTAACGATTACTAATATCCTGAGAACAAAAGGCGTTGTTGGCAGATTTGTGGAATTTTATGGTGATGGCTTAGATTGTTTATCTTTGGCAGATAGAGCAACCATAGCTAATATGGCTCCAGAGTATGGTGCAACTTGTGGATTCTTTCCAATTGATCAGAAGACACTAGATTATTTAAACTTAACCGGAAGGCCAAAAGAGTTGGTTAAATTAGCTGAAGTCTATGCAAAAGAACAAGGGCTGTGGCGTAGTAATGAAGAATTGGCGTTCTTTGACACACTGAAGCTTGATTTATCAAGCGTAAAGCCAGTGATGGCTGGTCCTAAAAGACCACAGGATAAGATTTTCCTTTCAGAAGTAGCGGAATCTTTTTCTACATCTTTTCCTATTAATGAGACAAACAGACCTCCGTTGGAACCTATCTATGGCGATCAGCTCCAGAGTGGCAGCGTAGTGATTGCAGCAATAACAAGCTGCACTAACACCTCAAATCCAAGTGTGATGATTGCTGCAGGTCTTGTAGCTCGTAATGCAATTAAACTTGGATTAAAATCAAAGCCTTGGGTTAAAACTTCTCTTGCTCCAGGGTCACAAGTTGTGACAGAATATTTAGAAAAGTCTGGATTGCAGGTAGATCTAAATGCTTTGGGTTTTAATCTAGTTGGATATGGCTGCACAACTTGCATTGGAAATTCTGGTCCACTTAATAAGGATATAGAGGATGATATAAAAAACAAAAACTTAACTGTTGCTGCAGTTTTGTCTGGCAATCGTAACTTTGAAGGAAGAATTCATCCGTTAGTCAAAGCTAATTACTTGGCATCTCCGCCACTTATTGTTGCATATGCACTTGCAGGCACTGTGCAAATTGATTTGACAAAAGATTCAATATGCAAAGATAAGAATGGAAATGATGTCTATCTCAAAGATATATGGCCAACAAATAATGAAGTTGAGAGCTGTGTTAAAAGTGTTGTGACGCGTGAAATGTTCATACAAAAGTATAAGGATGTTTTTTCTGGTGATGAGCATTGGCAAAAGATAAAGTGTGAGAAAGGTGAAATCTATGATTGGGACACGAAAAGCACTTATATACAAAACCCTCCCTATTTTGATAATTTATCGACTAAGAACAATGGAAGCAACATAGTTGATATAAAGAATGCGCAAATACTAGCGATGTTTGGCGATAGCGTCACTACCGACCACATTTCCCCTGCTGGAAATATTGCCTCAAATAGTCCTGCAGGCATATATTTAAAAGGTCTTGGAGTTGAACCGCAAGATTTCAATTCATATGGATCTCGCCGCGGTAACCACAACGTAATGATGCGTGGAACCTTTGCTAATATCAGAATAAGAAATAAAATGGTGAGCGCTGAGGGTGGCTATACAAAACATATTCCTTCTCAAGAAACTATGTCAATTTTTGATGCAGCAATGCAATATAAAAGAGAAGCTGTTCCATTAGTTGTCATTGCAGGAAAAGAATATGGTACAGGTTCAAGTAGGGATTGGGCAGCAAAGGGTACTGCATTACTGGGAATTAAAGCTGTGATTGCAGAAAGTTTTGAACGCATACATAGGTCCAACTTGGTCGGCATGGGTGTTCTTCCACTTATATTCCAAAATGGAATAACCAGAAAGATATTTGATGGTAGTGAGATAATAAGCATAAAAGGTGAAATAGTATCAAATGGAAATCTAGAATGTATCATTAAAAGACAGGATAATTCAAAGCAATCAATACAACTCAAATGCTGTGTACAAACCGCAACTGAGATTAAATACTTAATGAGTGGTGGGGTGTTAAGCTACATACTTCTTTCGACTTAGTAAAAGTAAGTACTAGACTTCTTTTAGCTCCAGCCCTGGTCCTTTTAAATAATGATTTGTTCTATGCGAAGTTATGATATAATTTTACCTTACATATAGTAAAGGTGTTTTATAGATAATTATGATTAGCTCTATACAAGAACCTAATGAACTCAGAAAACGTTTACAAGGATTTTATCGTACTGATGAAAAAAGCTGTGTACGTTATCTTGTAGAAAAAGTAGAACTTTCGGTTGATTCGAAAAACAGAATTTACAATATTGCAAAACAAGTTATTGAAAAAATCAAACACAATAAATTAAGTATTGTAGATTCCTTTATGCAGCAATATTCGCTTTCCAATGATGAAGGAATAGCATTGATGTGCCTTGCTGAATCGCTACTTAGAATACCAGATGATTACACAATAGACGAATTGATCAAAGATAAAATTACCAACCAAGAATGGAATAAACACTTGGGGCGTTCCTCTTCATTGTTTGTTAATGCTTCCACATGGAGCTTGATGATAGGTAGCAGTATATTGAGAGATAATGAAGGCGATTCGAAGTTCTATTACGCAATTTCTAAGTTACTTAAGAATTTAGGAGAACCGATCATTCGCAAAGCAGTAAAACAAGCAATGTCTATGCTTGGTAATCATTTTGTTGTTGGAGAAACCATAGAAGAAGCTTTAAGATATGCAAAACTAGATGACAATAGTAAGTTTTTATACTCTTTTGATATGCTTGGCGAAGCTGCTCACACAGCTGAAGATGCAGAAGAGTGTTTTGATTCATACATGCACTCAATAAAAGCTATAGGTGCAACTACTGAAGTGAATGATTGTTTTAAATCCCATGGAATTTCAATAAAACTTTCTGCTTTGCACCCACGTTATGAATTTGGTCAATTTGACCGAATTGCTGATGAGATATTTACTAGGGTTTTAGAGCTCTGTCGTGAAGCAAAAAAATACAACATTTCACTATGCATAGATGCAGAAGAATCAGAAAGACTTGAGATGTCATTAGTTTTATTCGAGCAACTGCGTCTTGATGAGTCACTTTCTCAGTGGGGAGGGCTTGGCTGTACAAGCATATCAAAAACGTGCTTTATCTGTGCTTGATTTTGTTGAGGATGTTGCTATCCGATCAAAGCATAAAATTATGGTAAGGCTTGTGAAAGGTGCATATTGGGACTCAGAAATCAAGTGTGCACAAGAGCTAGGGTTAAGTGGTTATTCGATATTTACAAGAAAAAGCTATACTGATGTATGCTACCTTGCGTGTGCACAGAAGCTTTTAAGCAAAGTAAATCACTTTTACCCATGCTTTGGAACTCATAATGCCTATACTTTTGCTACTATAATAGAGCTTGCTGACAAAGATCATCCTGGATTTGAGTTTCAGCGTTTACACGGAATGGGTGAGGATTTATATGATTATGCAATGTCAGAACTTGCAACAAGCATCAGCTGTCGTATATATGCACCAGTTGGTAAACGTAGTGATTTATTACCATATCTTGTTAAGCGTCTTCTTGAAAATGGAGCTAATAGTTCGTTCGTCAATCAAATAAATGATCCTAACGTTAAAATTGAAGAATTAGTCTCGGATCCATTAGAAAAAGCTAAAAGTTTAGAATATGAACCTCATCAAAACATTCCATTGCCACAAGATATTTTTGGAGAGGAAAGAAAAAACTCCTTGGGGATGGATATTAGTGATTCAATTACAGTTTCGCAATTTGCAAATGATATAAAAAAATTTAGTGAAAAGAAATGGCAAGTTGGGCCAATAATTGATGGAAAGGCACTACTTGATAGTGCTGAATTTATCGAAGTAGTGAATCCTGCACATTTGGAAAATGTAATTGGAGAAGTGTCAAGTACAACAAGCGCTCAGGCTTTAAATGCTCTTGAAATAGCACATAGTGCTTTTACTAAGTGGCAGAATATTTCAGCAGAAGAGCGCGCTAAATGCCTTGAAAAAGCTGCAGATTTGCTTGAAGAAAGGATGAAAGAGTTGGTTTACATTCTGATCTTGGAAGCAGGAAAAATTTTATCCGATGCAATAGCAGAAGTAAGAGAGGCAATCGACTTTTTGCGCTATTATGCAATGATAGCAAAAAACGAACTGAATGACTGGAAAAAATTGCCAGGTCCAACAGGTGAAGATAACTTCATCTTTTTTGAGGGCAGAGGAGTTTTCTTATGCATATCACCGTGGAATTTTCCACTTGCTATCTTCATTGGGCAGGTTTCAGCTGCACTTGTAGCAGGTAATGCAGTGCTGGCAAAGCCGGCAGAGCAAACGCCGATTATTGCCTATGAAGCCGTTAAGATACTACACGAAGCTGGAATACCAAAAAATGTATTACATCTTGTTCCAGGAGATGGTCGATATTTAGGTAAAATATTAGTGCCAGATAATAGAATTTCCGGTGTAGCTTTTACCGGCTCAACACAGACTGCTCAAATAATTAATAGAATGCTTGCCAGCAGAGATGGTCCTATTGTGCCACTTATCGCTGAAACTGGTGGATTAAATGCTATGATTGTTGATAGTTCTCCTCTTTTAGAGCAGGTAACTAAGGATGTTTTAATTTCTGCATTTCGCAGTGGCGGTCAACGTTGTTCTGCTCTCAGAGTGCTATTTATTCAAGAAGATATAGCAGAAAAACAGATAAAAATGATATGCAATGCAGCTCAAGAACTAAAGATAGGTGACCCAATACAACTGAGCACAGATATTGGTCCAATAATTGACAAAGCATCTATTGATATGCTCACTAAACATACGGAAAAAATATCAAGGGATGAAGATTCAAACCTTTTGTCCAAGGTACCCATGGATACAAATTCTTATAATGGTTATTTCTTTCCTCCGTACATTTATGAGATACAAAAAATTTCGCAATTAAAGCAAGAAGTGTTTGGGCCTATTTTACATATCATACGTTTTAATAAGTCGCAGTTAAATGAAGTTATAAGTGATATAAACAATACAGGATATGGACTTACGTTTTCTTTGCAAAGCCGTGTACAAAGTAAGATCGATTTAATAAGCAAGAAAATATCAGTTGGAAATGTATACATCAATCGCAATCAAATAGGTGCAGCAGTTGGAATGCAACCATTTGGCGGTAGAGGACTGTCAGGTACCGGACCAAAAGCTGGTGGTCCTAATTATCTGCAACGTTTTTCTATAGAAAAGGTTGTAAGTGTCAACACTACAGCATGTGGCGGTAACATTACACTTGCGTGTTTGGATTGATTTGCAATTTCTAAATTGGAAGTCCGTGCAGTTGTGTATGCAGTACTAAAACCTAAAACTCATACACTGAAAGGATAGTTGTGATTCTAAGGAGGTTTCAAAGAAAGTCTTGTCTTTAATAAAAGAAAAAGGTTGCTATAATTCTGATAAAAGCACTATAAACAAAATGAATGTAAAAAATATCTTATTAGCGTTTTTAGTACAATTTATATTCGATTTGTCATTATTTGCGGCTGATCCTATTTTGCTTAATTGTATTGAAACTCCAGGGATTTATGATCTTGAAACAAGGCCAAAAAGCTTTAACTCTTCAAATAATTTAAGAAGAAAACCTGGCTCTCCAAATAATGCATCAGGAGAATTAATAAATGTAGTGGGTAGAGTTACTGATGTAAATTGCTTACCGATACAAAATGCTGTGGTTTCTATATGGCACGCAGACTCACTTGGCATGAGCTATTATGATGAAAATGTGGAGCTTGATCCAAATTTTGCTGGATCAGGAAGATTTGTAGTAAATAACCTTGGCTATTATAATTTTATTACAATAGTACCAGGTAAAATTGGTGATAGGGCTCCACACATCAACTTTTTGGTCCAACATCCAGATTTTCCAGAATTCACAACACAAATGTTTTTTGCTAATCATAATTGCGATAACTGTGATGATCTTCTTCTTGGTAATCTTATTGAGAGTGGACTTGCAAGCCTTCTGATAGCACCATTTACTTATAACAATCAGGCCATGAAGACCTACACATTTAATATAACCCTAGGTGGGCATAACAAATTTTCTGATAAAAGATAAAGCCCTTGCATATCAGCGGAGTTCATAGTAGTCTTAAGCGCTATTGTACTTAAAATGTATATGAAAAATATCTTACTAATGTTTTTACTATGCTTTATGTGCAGCTTACAATTATTTGCAACGGAGATGTCAACGATGAAGATAACAATTTCTAAAGCTTTACCCGATTTTGAGACGCTAGTGGTAGGTTTTTTTGAGGGTGATAAGCTCATAACTAATGTTCTACAAGATAAGCAAGCTATAGATAACATCAAGAAATTTAGTGATTTTAATGGAGGTTTTGGTGAATTTTTCTCCGTTACTTCATCAGAGGGAAAAAATATTATAGTTGCTGGTCTTGGAATGAGAGATGAATGGGATGAAAGCAAAGGATTAAATATTGGTGGTAAAATATATTGTGAGCTAAGCAGATTAAGAATCAAGCGAGCGGCAATCTCAATCGAAGGCAATGCAGCAAATGTTGCATACGGTGCATTTTTGCGCAGTTTTAAATTTGATAAGTATAAAACCAAAAAGGATGAAAAAGTTACAGAAGTAGAGGAGATCACAGTGCTAACGAAAGATGAGCAATTCAGTAGTGCTGAAAAATCATTTGAGCGTTTAAGACAAGAAGGTGAAGGCATATTTCTTGCACGTACTCTTACCATTGAACCACCTAATGTTTTATATCCAGAATCCTATGCTGATTATATAAAAACCGAGCTTACTAAGCTTGGCCTTGAAATCGAAGTGCTTGGTAAGAAGCAGATGGAAGAGAAAAAAATGGGAGCATTGCTTGGGGTAGCACAGGGAAGTAGTAAAGAGCCAAAATTAGTAGTGATCAAATGGAATGGAGCTTTCAAGGAACAAAAGCCTGTAGCTTTTGTGGGTAAAGGCATAACGTTTGATACTGGTGGAGTGTCACTCAAGCCTTCGCGTGGCATGGAGTCAATGAAATATGACATGGCGGGTTCTGCTACTGTGGTTGGGGTGATGCGTACTCTAGCTGGACGAAAAGCAAAGGTAAATGCAGTTGGTGTAGTTGCACTTGCAGAAAATGCAGTGGACGGTAATGCTCAAAGACCAAGTGATGTAGTAACTTCGATGTCTGGACAGACGATAGAAGTGTTGAACACTGATGCAGAAGGAAGGCTCATACTTGCAGATGCTTTATGGTATACACAAGATAGATTTGCACCGAAATTTATGATCGACCTTGCAACTTTAACTGGTGCTATAGTGGTTGCACTGGGAAATAATGAATATGCTGGTCTTTTTTCAAATAACGATGAATTAGCGAATCATCTGATTGATGTAGGAAATGAAGTAAATGAGAAATTATGGCGTTTTCCTATGAATGAAACTTATAACAAAATTATTGATTCGCCGATTGCTGATGTGCAAAATATAGCTCCTGCAGGTTCTGGTGGAGATAGTATAATGGCTGCACAGTTTCTACAGCGTTTTGTAAACGACACTTGTTGGGCACATTTAGACATTGCAGGCACTGCTTGGCACGAAAAAGGCACTGATATTTCTCCAAGAGGGGCAGTAGGTTTCGGTGTAAGGTTGCTAAATAAGTTGGTTGAGAAGTACTATGAGATTAATAATTAAGGATCTTTGTATTGAGTTTATAGCTTAATTTACGGCTACATGAATGTCTATTTATAAGACGTAGAAAATGATATCATCAAAGTAACTTACATTTTCTTTTTTGGGGATTCTAAAGTTACACACTTGAGCAGCATCAAGAGAAAGTATTTTGTTCAAATGATGATTGTAATGATGGACTATTAAAACTTTAAAGCTATTGGGTATTGACGGTATATACTTAAGTGTTAGAATAAAATAGGAAGTTTTTAGGAGTTTATATGGCAGCAGGCGGAAAAGCGAAAACAGCTAGTAAAAATAACCCTACTCAGCGTAAGAAAGCAGAACAAAAAATGTATAAGGATAAACCGGTAAAGCCGGTTAGATATATAGACCGTGATTCACGTATGAACTATATGTCTGCTCAATACGATAACGGCAATCTAGTTGAAGATGAGGTAAGCGGCAATCCTATAAAGTGGGAAGCTGTATAGTAGTTGTGGTTAAAGTTACTATTAATTCTAAGGAATGTGAAGTAGAGCATGGGCTCACTATAATTCAAGCTTGTGAAGTTGTGGGCGTTGAAGTTCCACGGTTTTGTTATCATGAGCGTTTAGCAATTGCTGGTAACTGCAGAATGTGTTTGGTTGAAGTTGAGGGTGGCCCTCCAAAACCAGTAGCTTCTTGTGCAATGCCAGTTGCAGAGGGTATGGTTATTCACACGGATACTCCCAAGGTAAAAAAGGCGCGTGAAGGTGTGCTTGAGTTTTTGCTAATAAACCACCCGCTTGATTGCCCAATTTGTGATCAAGGTGGTGAATGCGATTTGCAAGATATCACGATGGCTTATGGTAAAGGAATCAGCAGACTTGATGAATATAAGAGGGCTGTGCCAAAAAAACATTTTGGTCCGCTGATTGAAACTGCAATGAACAGGTGTATTCATTGCACTCGGTGTATTAGATTTTTGTCTGATGTTGCAGGTACAAATGAACTTGGAGGAATCGGAAGGGGAGAAAATATAGAGATTAGTACTTACATAAAAAGGCATATTAGCTCTGAATTATCTGGGAATATTATAGATCTTTGCCCGGTGGGAGCTTTAACTTCAAAGCCCTATTCTTTTACAGCACGTCCATGGGAGCTATCACATTGTGAAACTATAGATGTGCTAGATGCTGTAGGAAGTAATATTAGAGTTGATTGTCGTGGTCCTGAAGTTATGCGAATATTGCCAAGACTCAATGAAGAAGTGAACGAAGAATGGATATCAGACAAAACTCGTTTTGCTTACGATGGACTCAAAGTACAACGCCTCGATCGACCTTATATAAAAAAAGAGGGCAAATTAGTCTCAGTTGACTGGAATGAAGTATTGACTTTTGCTGCAAAAAAAATAAAAAGTACGAAACCAAACAAAATAGCTGCAATTGCAGGTGATTTAGCAGATTGTGAATCTATGCTTCTGCTGAAGGAAGTGATGCATAAGCTTGGTTCAGCAAATATAGACTGCAGACAGGATGGAGCAAAACTGATACCAAGTAATCGTGGATCTTATGTGTTCAATACCACTATTCAGGGTATAGAAAGTGCAGATTTATGCTTGCTAATCAATACGAATCCAAGGATAGAAGCACCAATCATTAATGCAAGATTGAGAAAGAGATATTTACAAGGCAATTTTCCTATTGCAAGCATTGGCCCTAACGTTGAGTATTTATACCATGTTGAGAGGTTAGGCAATAACCCAAATATCTTAGACGAAATAGCAAAAGGAAATCATAAATTTTGCAAGCTGCTGAGTGTTGCCTCAAATCCTATGCTCATCATCGGTCAAGATGCATTAGTAAGAGATGATTCTGAATCAATTTTAGCGCTAACTGGCAAAATTGCAGAAAAATTTAACATGATCAGAGATAACTGGAATGGCTTTAACGTACTGCATAAGGCTGCAGCAAGAGTTGGTGGACTCGATATTGGATTTGTTCCTAGCAAAGGTGGAAAAGACATTAATCAGATGCTAAAACAGGCAGAAAGTGGCGAGGTGGAAGTTGTTTATCTTCTTGGTGCAGATGAAATTGATACATCAAAATTAGAAAATACATTTGTAATTTATCAAGGCCACCATGGTGATAGGGGAGCGCATATAGCAGATGTCATTCTACCTGGAGCTGCATACACAGAAAAATATGCAACTTATGTAAATACTGAAGGGCGAGTACAGAGAACAAATTTAGCTGTTTTTCCTCCTGGTGAAGCAAAGGAAGATTGGTTGATTATTAAAAATTTATCCCAATATTTGAGCCTTTCCTTGTTATATGATAGTTTATTTGATGTGAGAAAAAAATTAGATACTATCGGTCCACAGTTTAGAAGTGTTGATCAAGTGGTAAAAAATACATGGGTACCAATCAGCAATGGTAAAATAAATTTAAGTAATACGCCTTTTACTTTAAAGGAGTGTAATTTTTATATGACAGACTCAATAGGTCGTGCTTCAAAAATAATGGCAGATTGTACTAAGGATTTTTATGAACACTCTACTTAATATTTTATTTATTCTAACACCATTATTACTAATAACTCTGGTATATTTTCAACGAAAATTAAACTCTATATTTTTCTGTAAAGAACAAAATACATTAGAAAAACAGTTCGTTTATAAGCTAGTTGATTTTATCAATGATATTATTGCACTATTTACGGAAGGATATGTATGGATGGCAATAACATTTATTATAGTTACCGAGGGAAGAGGGAATTATTTGCCTCTCACAATGATCTTAATTATGATGTCACTAGTGTCATTCATATGCATATCATTTTACTATTCTATTAAGCTAAATGCTGTACAGAAAAGTGTTGTCCTATTGATTTCAATAGGGACATTGTCTTTTGTGTCTAGAGCATTTGCTGTATTTTTTATTGCCACAATTATGAACTATTTTTTTGATTTAGGGTTGCATGTACTTGATATTTGATATTCTTTTTCTTCTTATTCCACTTTTGCTTTCAGTAGCATATTTAGTGTACTTTGAGCGTAAAGTTATTGGTGCAATTCAACTAAGGCATGGTCCAAGTGTAGTAGGGCCATTTGGGCTACTACAGCCATTTGCAGATGCTATCAAATTGATAATTAAAGAGCCGATAATACCATTTAGAGCAAACACCATACTGTTTATTATGGCTCCAATGCTCACCTTTATTTTAGCATTAATTTCCTGGGCAGTTATACCATTTGGAGCTGAAATAATTACAGAAAATGGACAGCAGGTAATAATCCCTAAGGTAATATCAAATATTAATGTTGGAGTGCTTTATGTGCTAGCTATATCCTCTTTGGGAATATATGGCATTATTATTGCAGGCTGGTCTAGTAATTCTAATTATGCATTTCTTGGCGCTATAAGGTCAGCTGCTCAAATGATTTCATATGAAGTTTCAATAGGTCTAATAGTTGCTACAGTTGTTATTACAACTGGTACGTTGAATCTTGCAGAGATGGTGGTAGCGAAACATAATATGCCATTTTGGATTGATTTGCTGATGATGCCTATAGGAATAATATTTTTTATTTCTTTGCTTGCAGAAACTAACCGTCACCCATTTGACTTACCAGAAGCTGAAGCAGAGCTTGTCTCTGGGTATAACGTCGAATATTCATCAATGCCTTTTGCTCTCTTTTTTCTAGGAGAGTATGCAAATATGATTTTAGCAAGCGCTGTGATGACAATATTCTTTCTAGGAGGGTGGTATCCTCCACTAGAGCTTAGTTTACTATATAAAATTCCAGGTTTGATTTGGTTCGTTTTGAAGATAGTTTTATTATTGTTCATATTTATTTGGATCAGGGCAACAATACCCCGTTACAGATATGACCAACTAATGCGTCTTGGTTGGAAAGTGTTTCTACCGATATCAGTGCTTTGGGTAATACTCATTTCAGGAGTGTTGCTTTTTACTGGGAACTTGCCTGGGTCCAATGTTTAACTTTCCAAACATAAGATTAAGACGCAGGCGCTCAGGCAAGTGGATTCGCAATTTAACAAGTGAAATCACTTTATCAGTAAATGATTTGATTTTTCCCTTATTTGTTCATGACGGAGAAGAAACAATTGAGCCAATTTCTGGCTTACCTGATATCAAATGTTATTCAATAGATGGATTAATTTCTATAGTTCAGAAAGCTAAGGACTCGGGGATTAATGCTGTTGCAATTTTTCCTGTAGTTGATAGTAAACTAAAATCTGAAAAAGCTGAGGAAGCATATAATCCTGATAATTTAATCTGCAAAGCAATTCATGCTGTAAAATCGAAGGTACTTGATATTGGCATTATTGCAGACATTGCACTAGATCCATACACTACTCACGGTCATGATGGCATTTTAAAAGACGGCAAGATGGATGTGGAAAATGATGAAACTGTGTCAATATTGTGTAAGCAAGCGCTTGTTTTAGCAAAAGCAGGATGCGATATAGTTGCTCCTTCTGATATGATGGATGGCAGGATAGGAAAAATAAGAAAAACATTGGATGATAATAACTTTCAGAATGTGTCAATATTGTCCTATGCAGTAAAGTACTGTTCTAGCTTCTATGCGCCATTCAGGCAAGTTGTCGGTTCGTGCGCATCATCAAATTTCATCGACAAAAGTGGTTATCAAATGGATTATCGAAATGCACGCGAAGCAATCTGCGAAATTGAAATGGATATAAATGAAGGTGCAGATTTTATTATGATAAAGCCGGGTATGCCATACTTAGATATAATAAAAACAGCAAGTGACAAGTTCAATTTTCCGATTTTTGCTTACCAAGTAAGCGGTGAATACGCAATGATAAAAGCTGCAGCAAATAATGGCTGGTTGGATTATAACAGAGTGATTTATGAGTCCTTAATTGGTTTTAAACGTGCAGGTGCAAGTGCAATATTTACCTATGCTGCACTTGATGTTGCAAAAAATTTGGTATCTACTTAGCAGTGTGGAACATCTAAGTAGGTAGCTGGCCGAAGTGACTTGACAAACCTTCCCACTTTCCTTACCATATCAATAAGAGTATTTATCCTTGTTTTTAATCTCTGCAGATTTAACAACAAAAATTCAGTAAAAAACTCAGGTATATATTGGCAGATTACATAAAATTATAGCGGCTGCATGTCTTTTTTATTTTTTCTACATTCAGCCAAAACACGCTTATTTTAAGCGTTAGCACATTATTATAATGCCAATTTACATTATTATAGGGTCAAAACTCACTACTAACCCCAACTATGGATTAAATAAAGAGATAAAAGTGCAGCTAAGAAGAGGAAAACAGGGTAAGCTCAAGTATTTTATCAATAATTAAGAGGTTACCCATGAAGAAAGATATTACAGAACTTTACTGTTGCGTCGAGGATTTTTGTCGCACAGTCGATGATAGTTTTGCTAATATGCTCCTATCAAAAGGAAGAAAACCAACTAGAATACCGGACTTCGGAAATTCTCACCATAATTCTATTATATCATCAATCCCCTTGCAAAAGTTTCAAAGCTTTTTACCTACTTTATCTGCCACTTTATAAATCTGAGTTTTCTAAATTGCCAACATATGACCGATTTATCGCTCTTAAATCACGGGTTTTATGGTATTTAGCATTACTTTTGCAATGGTTCTGCAAACAAGCAAAAATGACAGGTATTGCCTACATAGACACTTCTACAATCGCTGTTTGCCACAAAAAAAGAATCTCCAAGAACAAAGTTTTTGATGGTTTGGCAGAAATTAGTAAGAGCACATATGGTTGGTTTTTTGGCTTTAAATTGCACTTGGTAATTAATGAAATTGGAGAAATTCAAGCACTTACTCTAACCAAAGGTAACGTTGATGACAGAAAACCTGTGCCAACTCTCACTAAAAGACTGACCGGACTTTTGTTTGGAGATAAGGGCTATATAAAGAAAGAGCTCTTTGAGAAACTCTTTGATAGAGGCCTAAAACTCGTCACTAAAGTAAAAAAAGGTATGAAAAACGTACTCATTTCACTTAAAGAGAAGATTTTACTAAGGAAAAGATCGATTGTTGAGACTGTTTTCGACTCCTTGAAAAACAAATTTGAGATTGAGCACACAAGACACAGATCGCCAACAAATTTCCTAATTCATGTTTTTTCTGTTCTGATTTCCTATTCCATGCAGTCGAAAAAGCCCTCTATTTCTATGCCTTTCTTTGCTGGCTAATCCATAGTTGGGGTTACTAGGGGATTCTTTTGCCTTTTTCTAGCTTGGTAAATTTTTTAATATTTATAGTTAAAGCTTCAGGCCAGCGCGTGACGCATAGCTATACGGAGATTAAAGATGTCATTCAAGTAGCTGACACTGGAATGGCTTTGTTGCACCACTCAAGGAAAGAACAGGCAGTTACTGATGGAATTTGTTATAAAATAGATATTTAGCCGACAAAGGAAAAATATGCCAATAAGAATGAAAGTCAGTAACTGCAATGAATATAACAAATTTCTTCAAGAAAGGGGAAATGTTTTTCATTATATCAACGATGCCATTGAAAATTGGTACGAAAATAGTCCAAAAGTAGCAGGTGGCAACAATGTCTACAGCGACAAAGTAGTGATTCTAATTCACATAATAACCTATCTATTCAGGATTGGTCTTAGGCAAACAGTGGGATTTATAGAGAAATATCTTGAGCAAATAGGGAAAATTTTGCAAATTATCAGCTATTCGCAGGCTTCAAGAAGGTTTAAAAAGCTTAATATCAAAATCAACGACTGCAGAGTTGATAAGAACGATATGGAGGATATTGAAATTGCTATAGATAGTACAGGTATCAGCATCTACAATAATATTCCAGGCCATAGTAAGGCAAATGGTACAGATAGAAAGTATCGCCGCTATGAGCAAACAAGATGTAATGCTAGAGATAGGTAGTAAAAAAGTTATAGCTGCAAAATACAGTAGTGGAGTTTATTCCGACCACTATGGAGCCTGTGATCTTATTGAAAGAGTGGATACCAAGTATAACATAAGCACGATATATGCAGATAGATCGAAAGAAGTTATACAAACTGTGCGATGAGCTTGACATAAAGACAAGGATTCCTCCGCAAAATAATGCAGTAGAGCATCCAAAGTTGGATTATATGAATGAGAGAAATTCTACAATCAAGCTCATAAAGTCATATGATGAAGATGGTATGAAGAGGTGGAAAAAAGAGATAAATTATTGGAAGAGATCTTATATAGAAAGTTTTTTCTCGCGACTGAAGCAAATATTTGGATTTAGTTTTAGGAATAAATCTGAGATTAATCGTGAGAAGGAACTGCTACTCAAGTGTTATTTGCTTAACAAATTTACTGAAATAGGCATGGCTAAGTTTGATATAGCTTCATGAATTTATTATACATTACCCACTATCCGAAGAGCTGTGCAACAAAGCCCACTGGAATCCAGGAATTTTTTGAGCACAAAGGAGATCTTATTCTAAGTTTTTATTGGTAAGAAAGGCTGGATCCCAGTGTCGGAGCACTGGGATGACAAAAAAGGAGGCTACTAGTATAAAGGGGCAACGGTTTAGATCGTTTTTAACTATTTGCCTTTTTTCTATGCAAGAAGTGTATTGATAAGTCCATTACAATTCAGTATTGTGAAAAATATAAGTCAAGTGTTAGTTAGGACATGGGGATTTTTTTTCAATTTTTGGGTAAGATGCTAGGCAAGGTTTTTCCTGCCAAAATAGTAAGCTCTTTTTTAGGAGTAGGATATTTACCGGGTTGGCAGCATTATTGGTCTTCTTTTCTAATATTATTTATTACCGACATTATATTAATGCTTACATACGGAGGTGATTTTATACTATATAAAATGCCGAATTCAGGCATAGTTGTAGCTGCTATTTTTACCAAGCTAGCAATAGTTATGTTAGTGCTGCAATTAGTTGGCATATCTATTTTTCATACTCAAGATCCTTCAGCCAGCAGTGATGAGAATATAGTAATACAAATAGCATCAGGACAGGTGATGACTGTTGCGTTTTCGATGCCGGCAATAATGTCAATTTATTATATTGTAAGTAAATTCTATTTAAGTATATGCAAGGCAATACTTCAATGTCCATTTTGGTTTAATGATCTTATGCATTTGTTCTTTTTCTTTATAATACCTTATTTATTTTTTAATATTGTAGAAGTAATAAAACCATGGCCGATAAGTACGATACAGCTTAGTTATAACAATGCAATATCAATCACATTTGAAGGGATTTTTCATGTGTTTTATGCAGTGATTTTATTGTACTTGACTGCATTTATATTCTGCGATCTGACTATGCATGATGCGATTGTTTTAAACAAAAGCATATTTGAGTATGTAAAAGAAAGTTCAATAGCCTTGAGTGACTATTTTCATGGCACTATTAAAAAAATAAGTATAGAATAGTACTTATTTGCTTATGTATTCAGTTTAAAAGATATACAGTTTGCGTGAATCTACAGGATATAATAAAGGGATTACAAGATTTTTGGGCAGATGAAGGGTGTACTATACTTCATCCATATACGTCTGAAGTTGGAGCTGGAACACTACATCCCGCAACAATCATGTCAGCGATTGACGAAAAATCAACAAAAATTGCGTATCTACAACCAGTAATCAGACCTGCAGACGGACGCTATGGCGACAACCCTAATCGTTTATATCAGCATCATCAATACCAAGTTATAATAAAACCATCTGGCAGCAATTTGCAAGATATTTACTTAAATAGCTTAAAAGCTCTTGGTGTATCGACAAAAGAATATGATATTAAGTTTATTGAAGATGATTGGGAAAACCCAAGTGTTGGCGCATCCGGTCTTGGTTGGGAGGTTACATGCAACGGAATGGAAGTAACACAACTTACTTATATACAGCAAGTGGGAGGTATTGACTGCAGAATAATTCCTGGTGAAGTAGCATATGGGTTAGAGCGTTTAGCAATGTGCATACAGGGTGTAGATAATGTTTACGACATAATGTGGAACGATAATGGTGTAACTTATGGAGATATTTTTAAACAAAGAGAGCGAGAGTTTTCTTACCTGGCACTTGATTATTATGATACTAAAGTAGTACAACAGCAGTTTGAGGATACAGAAAAACTGTGTAAATTCCTTGTTGAAAAAGAATTGCCGATAGCAGCTTATGACCAATGTATTAAAACGAGCCATCTACTTAATCTACTTGATGCAAGAGGTGTGCTTGGTGTGAATGAACGTACAGCCTATATTGGTAGAGTGAGAGAGTTAACAAAAAAATGCTGTGAATTATATAGAGCAAAGTAGAATATGTTGTCACAATTATTGTTTGAATGTCTTTCAGAAGAAATTCCATCAAGAATGCAGAATTCATCTGCAGCTCAGGTTAAGAGCTATATCACTAATGCTTTTAGTAAAAATAATGTGAAATTTGCATCTATAGAAGTTTATGTGACTGCACGTCGCATTGCTCTTTTTATTGATGGCATAAGTGCTTTAGAGCTAAAAGATTCTAACAATGAAATTAAAGGACCAAGAGTTAATGCACCGAAAAGTGCTATCGAAGGTTTTTTGAGAAAAAATCGGAAAGGTGAAGAAGATTTACTCATTCGCAAAGTAAATGATGAAGATTTTTACTTCATTAAGAGAGAAAGCTGCTTATTTAACATCAACGGGTTTCTCAAAAATCAACTGGAGGAAATGCTAAAAAACTTTTCTTGGCCAAAGAGTATGAGATGGAGTGAAAGAAAAGAGAGATGGGTTAGGCCAATTAAAAATATTCTATGTATTTTAAATGACGAAATAATACCTATATCTTTTGCAGGGGTTACAGCATGCAACGTGACGTATGGTCATAGGTTTCTTTCAGGTGATGCAGTACTTACTGTTAAAACACCCAAAGACTATTTTGAATTGTTAGAAAAAAATAATGTCATTCTCCAGTTGGACAAAAGAAAGCAATTTATACTAGATCAGATTAATAAGTTTACAAAAGAGGAGAACTTACAACTTGAAAAAAATGATTATTTACTTAATGAATTGGCAGGGCTTATAGAGTGGCCAATAGTATTATTTGGTAAAGTAAAATCATCAGAATTACCGAAGAAAGTAATACTTAGTATAATTAATACGCAGCAAAAGTATCTTGCTTTAAGTGATGGACAGAAAATATCACATTTTGTTACTGTTGTAAATGTTAACAACAATGAAGTTGTCAAAGGCCATGAAAGAATATTAGAAGCACGTCTTGCTGATGCCCAGTTTTTGATATCTCAAGACAAGAAGGAAAACCTAGATTACTATGTCAAAAAATTGAGCTCTATTTCATTTCATGCTTCGCTCGGTAGCGTAGAAGAAAAAGTGAAGCGTATTATCGCTCTTTCAAAGTATATAGCGATATTTATTCCACATGCTTCATTAATTAAAGTTGAACGTGCTGCATATTTAGCAAAGGCAGATCTTGCAACGTTGATAGTGAAAGAATTTCCGGGATTGCAAGGAGTAATGAGTGGATACTACGCTTCTTATTTTCAAGAGGATAAAGAAGTAGTGGAAGCTATAACTGAGCACTATAAGCCAATTGGATCGGACCAAGAATGCCCTAGATCTCCTACTGCGATTGCTGTAGCTATTGCAGACAAAATGGATAGTTTGGTTGGCTTAATTGCAGCAGGTGAGAAAATCTCTGGTTCGTATGATCAGTTTGGTTTGCGTAGAATGACAATTGGTATAATTAGAACAATACTTGAAAATAATTTGCATATTCCAATTAGATTGCTGATAGATAAGTCAGTATCTTTATGTTCAAGGCTTCTATTGAATAAAAATATAACTCCAGTTGATAAGCCAAGTGAAAAACAAATTTTAGAACTAGTATTTAAATTCTGCTTAGAAAGGTTCAAGATTATTTTAAAAAATAGAAATATAAGGCAAGATGTTGTAGATTCAATACTATATAAAGTCGATATTAATGATCTGCTGAAAGCGGAAAAGCAAACTGTGATATTGGATCGTTATCTTAGTACAAAAGAAGGTGAACAGGTTCTAAGCACTTATAAAAGAGCCAGTAACATGATGAGCAAAGTGAGAAAAAGTGATGGCACTACTTATAATGCATCTTACAGTAAGAAGTTTTTGATTGAAGATGAGGAGATTGCGCTATCAAATTGTGCTATAGCTGCTTGTAAAAACATCAAACAAGCGATAGAAAATAACGACTTTAATACAGCGCTTGATGAACTTGCTCGTTTTGCTCCATTTATCAATCAATTTATGGACAGTGTAAAGATTAACTGTGATTCTAATGAGCTTAGAATAAACAGGTTATCTTTGCTTGCAAATGTTGTTTCTACCTTTCATTTAGTAGCAGAGTTTAACCTTATACAGGTTAAACAATTGATAAATGCTCAGGCAATATAAGGAACAAATCAAATCATCTCCACAATCCTGTGGCGTTTATAAGATGATTGGAGATAAGAGTAAGGTTTTATACATTGGTAAAGCAAAAAACTTGAAGTCGAGATTATCTGACTACCTTCAATTCGAAAACCTTTCTGAACGAATCAGAGTAATGATCTCACAGGTTATTAAGGTTGAAATATTCATCACTGAGAATGAAATCGAAGCATTGCTTCTTGAAGCACAGTTAATAAAATCGTTAAAACCATCTTATAATATTTTGCTTAGGGATGGAAAATCTTATCCTTATATAACAATTTCTAAGCATGATTATCCAAGAATAGCGAAATATAGAGGTAAGTTTAAGAAGAATGAGTTTCATTACTACGGCCCTTTTCCATCTGCTGCTGCTGTTAAGAACACTATATTATCATTGCAAAAAGCTTTTCTCTTAAGAGTATGTTCAGATCAATATTTCTCTTCAACAAAAAGACCATGTCTTGAGTATCAAGTTAAGCGCTGTTCAGCACCATGCGTAGATAAAATTACAAAAGATGATTACTGCAAATCAGTAAAACAAGCACAAGATACTCTGCTAGGAAGGAATAAAGAAGTGCAAAGACAGCTATTTTCTACAATGGAAAAGTGCAGTAGGGAGATGAACTACGAGCTTGCTGCTGTCTATAGAGATCGATTGAAATTTCTTCAGCAAATTCAAATGCAGCCAATGGATTTTTCTTTTGAAGAAGATGCAGATTTCTTTAGCGTTGTACGTGAGGCAGACTTAGCATGCATTGGTGTACTATCTTTCAGAGATAAAGGTAACTATGGAAGCATTCCTTACTTCATTGAGAATTGTAGTGATCATTCAAATGATGAAATTTTATCCACCTTTTTGGTCAATTTGTATAATCCAGTTAACACACCACCAGCGCAAATTTACGTTCCCGATTTTATTAAGGATAAGGAAATTATAGAACAAGCACTTTATGCTCTTACTCAAAAATCAATAAAAGTTTTGCATGCGAAAAATAGTAAAGAACGTGATTTGTTGAATTTTATTTACAATAATTCTCAGCATAGTCTAGAACAGAAGCTTACTGATTATAGAAATAACCTAGAAAAGCTCGAAGAGCTTAGGAAGATTTTCTCGTTACCAAATATTCCAAAGCGTATCGAGGTTTATGATAATAGCCATATATCTGGAAATCAACAAGTTGGTGTGATGATTGTTGCAGGGCAGGAAGGTTTTTTAAAAAGTGAATACAAAAAATTTACTATAAAAGAAGAAATTTCAGGTGATGACTATAAAATGATGAGAGAAGTGCTGACTAGACGTTTCTCTGGCAATATAAAAGATATAATCCCTGATTTTTTACTGATTGATGGCGGTCCAGGACATGTTTCCATAGTGCAGAATGTGTTGGAAATATTGAATATAAAAGTTCCTTTTGCTTGTATGGCAAAGGGTCATGATCGTAATGCAGGAAATGAAAGATTTTATGTGCCGGACAGAGAAGAATTTACTCTAGCAAGTGACAGTAAGGTCATGCTTTATTTACAATTGCTGCGTAATGAAGCTCACCGTTTTGCGATAACTTCGCATAGAAAAAAACGCGATAAACAGTTTTTTGCTTCACAATTAAGTGAAATATCCGGTGTTGGCAGTAAAAGAAAGAAGGCACTCATGTCTCATTTTGGTTCTGTAGAAAATATAAGCAAAGCTTCTCTAGCTGAAATTCAAAACGTACCTGGAATTAGTAAAGGTTTAGCAGAAATCATTCTTCAACACGTGAATTCTAAGAAAGGTACTCCTAAATAGGTACTCTAAAATTAACCTTTATTTCTTCTTAATAAGACATAAAAAGCTCCTTTGCCACCATGTTTTTTTATGGCTTGCTGATAGTATAAGATCATATTTCGAACTTTTGTGTCATTCAACCACTTATTTAAGCTATTCTTTATAGTGTCTATTTTATCTGTACTATTACCATGCCCCGTAATTACCAATAAGCACCTATTCCTTGCTTGATAATTTTTGATAATAAAATCTATCAATTTACAATAAGCATTATCTATACTATAGCCATGCAAATCGAGTTTATCGCTTATAAAATATTTGCCCCTATCGATCTTTAATTTTGTATTGTAGTCAAGACAAAATGATGAATCACCATTATCAGTATTAAGAAAATTTTCTTGTAAACTAGAGGCACCTTTATCAATCATAGATTTTATATTTACTTTGTGATCAACTTTTAAAGTAACTTTTCCACATTCTATTGGCTTAACATTTTTTTGCCAATCTAACTCATCATCTGACATAAATTCATTAATTGAACTGCATAATTTTACAACAATATATAAACACAGTAAAATATTGCTTATTCTATAAAAAACTGATTTTCAATAATGAGATGAAATCATCAAAAGCTAATGAAAACTGTTGGATATATGGAAAGCACACTTGTATTTCAGCATTAAGAAACAAAAATAGGCGGTGTATAGAACTGTTAGTAACAGAAAATTTCTACAGAGAATTTGAGAAAGAAATTAAACAATGTGCAGATAGTAAGGGCATTAAACCTCGACTGGTAGAGAACAAAATGTTCAATGATGTTTTACCCAAAGGTGTCAATCATCAAGGAATTGCTTTAAAAGTTGCTCCTATTTTTCACAGCTTAAATATCGAAGAAATAGCTGAAGGTTCAGGTGACAGCTCTACTATAGTCATTTTAGATCAAATTACTGATACACACAATATAGGTTCGATTTTAAGAACCTCAGCTTGTTTCAACATTGATGCACTGGTTTTACCACATCACCATTCACCGAGCGAAAATGCATCTATCGCAAAAGCAGCAAGTGGAGCACTGGATATTGTTCCTCTAATATACGTTACAAACATAGTAAAAACGATGGAGTCTTTAAAAAAGATAGGCTACTGGTGTTATGGGTTTGATTGCAATGCAAAGGAAAATATAGATGAAATAAAGAATTTTGGGCAAAAAAGAGTAATTATTTTTGGTTCTGAAGAGAAAGGAATGCGGAGATTAGTGAAAGAAAGTTGTGATTATCTTTTAAAAATTCCAATGTCAAACGTAATTGATAGTCTAAATGTTTCAAACGCAGCAGCAATAGGACTATATTCCATTTACATTGAAACAAAAATCACTGCAAATTAGTTGCAATAAAACAAGGATGTCATTCCAGCATGTGATACTGGAATGACAACAGTGAATGACATCTTGCGATGTCATTCACTAGCACTTACATTACCAATCCCAAGAAAGAGGTGAACTTGAATCTGTTGGAATCTCGAAGGATGGCTGTGACACTATCTCTTTTATCTCATTTTTAAGCCATTCGCTACCATCTTCTCCAGCTTCTTTAATAGCTTTCTTGAAACTGCTCTCTAGTACAGCTTTAGCAGCTTCAGTGACGTTACCATTACCATTTATAGCATTTCCTATTGTAGTTAACTTAATTAACTCAGCGTTTAAGTCAGCAGGCATCTTATCAGTCTTAGCCTTTATAGCAGTGACATCAGCTCCTAAGGTATCTGTAATCTTATCAGTCTTAGTTTGTATTGCAGTAACCTTATCTCCTAAATTAGCAGAATTTGTAGCAGTTTCTATAGCAGTTACTTTAGCTGTTAAGTCAGCTGGAATAGTATCAGTTTTAGCCTTTATAGCAGTGACATCAGCTCCTAAGGTATCTGTAATCTTATCAGTTTTAGTTTGTATTGCAGTAACCTTGTCTCCTAAATTAGCAGCATTTGTAGCAGTTTCTATAGCAGTTACTTTAGCTGTTAAGTCAGCTGGAATAGTATCAGTTTTAGCCTTTATAGCAGTGACATCAGCTCCTAAGGTATCTGTAATCTTATCAGTTTTAGTTTGTATTGCAGTAACCTTATCTCCTAAATTAGCAGAATTTGTAGCAGTTTCTATAGCAGTTACTTTAGCTGTTAAGTCAGCTGGAATAGTATCAGTTTTAGCCTTTATAGCAGTAACATCAGCAGATTTAGCTAAAGGAGCTAGTTCAGCAGATTTAGCTAAATTACCTAACTCAGTTCCTAAATCAGCAGGCATCTTATCAGTCTTAGCCTTTATAGCAGTGACATCAGCTCCTAAGGTATCTGTAATCTTATCAGTCTTAGTTTGTATTGCAGTAACTTTATCTCCTAAATTAGCAGAATTTGTAGCAGTTTCTATAGCAGTTACTTTAGCTGTTAAGTCAGCTGGAATAGTATCAGTTTTAGCCTTTATAGCAGTAACATCAGCAGATTTAGCTAAAGGAGCTAGTTCAGCAGATTTAGCTAAATTACCTAACTCAGTTCCTAAATCAGCAGGCATCTTATCAGTCTTAGCCTTTATAGCAGTGACATCAGCTCCTAAGGTATCTGTAATCTTATCAGTCTTAGTTTGTATTGCAGTAACCTTATCTCCTAAATTAGCAGAATTTGTAGCAGTTTCTATAGCAGTTACTTTAGCTGTTAAGTCAGCTGGAATAGTATCAGTTTTAGCCTTTATAGCAGTAACATCAGCAGATTTAGCTAAATTACCTAACTCAGTTCCTAAATCAGCAGGCATCTTATCAGTCTTAGCCTTTATAGCAGTGACATCAGCTCCTAAGGTATCTGTAATCTTATCAGTCTTAGTTTGTATTGCAGTAACTTTATCTCCTAAATTAGCAGAATTTGTAGCAGTTTCTATAGCAGTTACTTTAGCTGTTAAGTCAGCTGGAATAGTATCAGTTTTAGCCTTTATAGCAGTGACATCAGCTCCTAAGGTATCTGTAATCTTATCAGTCTTAGCCTTTATTCCTGATATCAGATCTGTTCCGACTTGAGTTTTTATGGTAACTAAGTCAGCGCTTAAGTCAGCTGGAATAGAATCAGTCTTAGTTTTTATTGCATCTACATTAGTTCCAATACCTAATAATGTAGCAATTGCACCTCCAGTCATGAACTTTGTTGCTGTAGCACTGTAATCTATTTCAGCAGCACCATTAGGTTCATACTTAAAAGTGTTGAAAACATTAGTAGCATTGTCTACACCAAAGGTATACTTATTCTGTGCAGCATCTTCATAAATTATGCTTTTAATGTTAGGGGATGGTACATTTCCTCCAGAGTTGTCTTTAAAAGTTAAACTAGCCATATCACTTTCCGTTAATTATAAAAACCATAATGTGCATGAAAATAATATAAATTCCGTAAATACTAGATTTTGCATAAGATTTCCTTGAAGCTTTTCGCTTCAGAATTCTTCTCTTGTGATCTAAGTATGTAGCAGACGATGTCATCCTAGTAGCCCCTTTGGTGTTATTCCAGTGCTTGACACTGGAATCCATTTTTCCATCATAAGAAACGTTGATTACTTTTATACTAGCAAATTTACTGGATGCCAGTGTCTGGGCATTGGAATAACAAAAAGAGGGCAGGGCCCTCCTTATATATTAGATATAGGCTGAGTTATGATCGTGATAAACGTGATCGCTTGCGCAGTCGAACATTTTCACAAAACCATTCTCTAGATAGAGATTATATTCATGATGTTGATCTAATAACTCAAAGTTATCTTGTGTTTCTAAGCTGAAGTGACTTGAATCTGATAGCAATTCGTAATTTGGATTATCTATTTTACTAATGCTGCTTATTACTTTGCCATTACCATTTGATATAGCCAAACTATAACTATCACCATCCTTCATTATTTTGATGGATACCTTATCTTCAGGTAACACTATAAGCTTTTTCGTGTCACTATCGTGAATTAGAAATTTGCCATCTTTAAAGTAATACTTGTCTTCCGGCAAAGCACCAATCTTATAATCCGATGTATGCAGTTTGTTCCAAAAATCTAACACAGATTGCTTATCTGCTCCTTCTGCTCTATTATACAAGGCTTTCACATCATTATAATCTATGATTACATTTGCCTTATGCTTTCCTTCTACATCTCTATCATAGCTCTTTTCTATTTTCAAGATTGTGTCTTTCAACACTACCTGCTCTTTCTCCTCCACTGAAGCTGACCTTTTTGCCCTTGTTGGAATTTGTGGTTGATCAGACTGTATTTCACTGTTGTCGTTTCTCTCTTCAGCAACAACATTAGTAGTACTATGAACTTCTGTCTTAGTTTCACTTACTTGCCCTTTTGGACTTTCGGTTTGTTTCTCTTTTGTGAATATTCTCTGATAGTCCGTGTAGCCTCTGTTAGTATCACCGATATCGCCACTGCCTTGATCGAAAGTTATTTTTTTGCTTCCATTTCCCATATTCTCAATTTCAACTTGAGGAGAAACAGATGCGAGGAAATCATTATAGCTGTAGTTATAATCAGCAGAAAAGAATATTTTTCCTTTGAAGTTATGGAAATTATTAGATAACATTCCTATTTCTTCATCAGTATCACCATCAAATAGTTTTACTTTAGTGAAATATCTTTGATTGTTGATTCTCACTATTTCACCACTCGAGTTTCTTTGTATCTGATAATCATTTGGATCATGTTTAATGGTAAAAAGTTTACCAGGGGCATATTTTTCTAAGTTTATAAGGCCCACATTTATATGTTTATGAGAATAATCTCTCTTTTCATATTCATGTGCAAATACTGGGTTGATATATTTGTATTCTTCTGGTATAGTATTACCTTGAGCATCATACCTATATTCATTACCACGTTCATCAGCTGGCACTAATTTGTATCCTTCATCCTTTTGCACTAACTTTAGATGAGTAACTTCTTCAGGTAACTGATAGCGTACATTTTTTCCGTGATCATGAATGAATAAGTTACTCCCATTTACAACTTCACCTCTTTCATTTTTCATCTCTTCAGTGATATAGAAGCCCATATTTTTGAATGCATGTAGATTTTCGCCTCCTTGCTTTACAACCGCTTCGTATACATCGTCGTCTGTTCTATCAGTCCCTTTATCATCCAATAATGTTCCTTTTTCTACGATTACACCGCTTTCTCTTTGCTCATCAGAATATTGAGCATGCTTTGAATCCTGATGATTTAGAATTTTGGTCCCTCTAAGAAGCAGAGAATCTAAATCTTTTTGAATGTGTCCAGTGCTAGGATGCAACAATTCATTTTCATGTAAATGTGCTTCATCAAAGTATTCATCACGTTCAACTGTTCTGCCATCTATCAGAGAAGCTTTATAATGACCATTTTCTTTTGTAATAGCCATATAAGCACCACCGTCATATTGAGTATTCAAGTTGTGCAATATGTCCTCAAAAACAAAAGTTTCTTTAGTTTGACCTTCAACTTGCTTAAAAAAGCCCGATTCGCTCGACAACTCTCCAAGCTTTGTATTCCCATCATATATAGATAGTGCACCCATATCTCCGTGACCAAGAGCTTTGATAGAGAAAACTTTACCTTCTTGTAGATTAATATGAGCACCTCTGATTAGGTTTGGATCGATATTAACCATCTCTTCTAACATCTTTTCTACGTCAATGTTCTGAGTTTCTTTTACTTGTTTCAAGCCAGCGTTTATGGTTTTATCAAGCAAATCATCTTTCAGTTGTGTATATTTGTCCTGTGTAGCATTATATAATCTCTTACCTTCATTATGATAATTAGTGCTGGCTGAATTGCATTTTTCTACAAATTTCTCATAAGAGATCTCTCCTCTTTTGTATTGCTCGTATGCATCATGACGCTGTGTTTCTTCCTGTTCACGAAGGCTTTTCAACACATCATTATATTTTATATCCTTCTGCTTATCTAAGTCTTCTTTCCCATCATAGTAAGATTTTCTAAGATCTTCACCATATTTTGATAATATCCTCAAAGCTTGCATTTTATACTCTTGACTGTTTTGATATTCATTACCTTGTTGATCAGAGTAAGTTAGTTTATCCTGTCCATCAGGAGTTTTTACTACCTTTAAAAAATGATATTCCTTTGATATATCGAGGTTATCATTTGTTGCCCTATTAATAGCACGAGCAACATCATAAAATGCAACATGTTCTACAGGAGAAAAACTTCCAACGTTTTCTCCATCTATCTTTTCTATATTTGCTTTATAGTAGGATATGTTTTTAATTTCTCCACCCACTATTTCTTGACCAGTTGCTATAAAATCTCCTTTTGTAACTTGCAAAGCGTTGAGATGTTCCATTGCAGTTTCTGTATCATTCTCAGCAAGCCAACTTTTGAAGTCAGCATCATGTCCTTTTATGTCTTTCAAGAAACTTTTTGATTCATCTGAGTTACCTTGACGTAAAGCATCTAGGTAGTCTCTTAATAAACTAGGATCTTTTTCCTGTAAGTACATTATCAACGCATGACCAGTTTTATACACTAAACTGTTTTCTTCACCATTGGCTGAGTATTGTAAATTTAAAATTCCACCTAGATCCAAATTTGTGGCTTCAGTTTTATCAATGCTTGACCCTTGAGCATTGAACTTGTGATCTGAATGATGTTCAAAGTAATCTGCAATTCCCTCCATTAATACTGTAGGTAGAGATTTTCCTCCTGTAGCCAAGTAAGTTAAACCATGTGCAAATTCATGCTGAAGGTTATGAACGCCACCTTGCTGATAGACATACATCTCAGCAAAAATATCAGCTTCTCCTTTGTAGTAACATTTACCACCTTCATCTCCAAGGTAAGAACCAAAACGTTCGCTTCCACCAAGGTGAGTGTAATCAGCCTTATCATCAAACACATAAATTTTGAATGTTTGTTCTGAGCTACCAGGCTCCAGCTTAAATGCATCTTTAAAATTAGTAGCTGTTTCTCTTATCTCACTTTCAATGTGAGCAACTTTACTTGTTCTTAAATCATGAGAATGAACCTCTACTTTGATATTTAAATCTTTAACTTCTATGATATGCTTGTTGTTAAAATATTCATCTTTAGATATATTTTTATTTACTTGTCGATTGATTGTCATTACTTTAACCCCTAATTTATTAGTCTTTACAATATCAAGCATAAAGCTACTTCCGCTAAGAAAGTGTAAATTCTCATATTGATATAATTTATATCTTAATAAAAAAGTATAGATAGTTAACTCAATATGAAAAATCGAGAATATAGCTAAAATTCCATGGCTGTTAATAAGTAGCGGAATTATAATTAAGAAATTTACTGAGTAGAAAAAAAGGTAAAAAAATCCTTTAGTAGCGAGTTTTATAATGTAAATTGGCGTTGTAATAATGTCCTAACAAGCGCGATTTGGCTGAATGTAGAAAAAATAAAAAAGACATGCAGCCGCTATAATTTTTATGTAATTTGCCAATAAATATCTGAGTTTTTTACTGAATTTTTGTTGTTGAACCCGCGAGGATCAAAAACAAGGATAAGTACTCTTATTGGTATGATAAGGAAAGTGGGAAGGTTTGTCAAGGAGTTTCATTCAGCAAGAAGTCTAAAAGCAAATTGACTTTCATTTCACTGAAGCACTATACTAAAGCTACGATGGGTAATTAGCTCAGTTGGTAGAGCACTTGCTTGACGTGCAAGGGGTCGCTGGTTCGAGCCCAGTGTTACCCACGATTTTTGCTCATAAAAAGATTTTATATGACAGCAGTGCACAATGGCAAACACTCAATAGCAGAGTCCAAGCGCTTAATTTATTCCATAATAATAGTCGCAATAACAATGCTTATGGAGATAGCAGGTGGAGTAATTTCACATTCGCTTGCTCTACTATCAGATGCAGTACATATGCTCACTGATCTTTTTGCCTTGGTTTTAAGCTGGATAGCACACAAATTTTCAGCTAAGAAATCTGATTTACAGAGGTCATATGGGTATCACAGATTGCAGATAATTGCAGCATTTGTTAATGGTTTAACTCTATTTTTCATTGCAGCGGTCATTATAATTGAATCAATAAAGAGATTCATTTGTCCGGTCAATGTTGAATGGAAAGTAATGCTAATAATTGCCACACTTGGCCTGATCTCTAACATTATAGTCTTTTTTATATTACATAGTAAATGCGAAAGTAATATAAACATAAAAAGTGCTGTATTGCATGTTATCGGAGATATTTTAGGTTCTGTAGCTGCTATACTTGCATCCATAATTATCATGTTTACCGGATGGCAAATAGTGGACCCTATTTTGTCAGTATTTGTCAGTGTAATAATCTTAAACAGTGGATATAAAATTCTCAAGAATTCTTGCCATATACTCCTTGAAGGTACACCTGAGAGTGTATCTGCTGAGGAGATAAAAAGTGAGATTGTATCTAAGTTACCTGAAGTGATAGATGTGCATCATATACATGCATGGTCACTATCTGATAATTATTTTATACTTACTATGCATGCCAAGATAAAGCAAAATGGACAACACACTAATATTTTGTATGAGATAAAAAAAATACTATTAAATAGGTTCGAAATTGCGCACTCTACAGTTGAAATTGAATACGATGAGTGCGTAGACAGTAAAATACTTAAGCATTGACATCTATAGGCTATTTGTTATTACTACAATATCATAATATTATAGAGAGTAGGCTATGATAGGTGTTTCCCAAATACAATTTCCTGGAAAGGATTCTTACAGATTAAAGACAGCAAGTTACTTCGCAGCTTTTGTTTCTTTAAGCATTTTAGTTAATCCTGCCAATGTCTTTTTATCTTTTGCCACATTGTTTTTTAGATCTGAAATAAAAACTTTTTACGTTTATAAAGACATAAAAGCTGCAAAGCAGGAAAAAATAAGTAAAAAGGAATATTGGGAAATATTTTTTGAGAAAAATAAAATTAAGATAGCATCTTTCCTTTTATTTTTTGCCTCTATAACATATATAACTTTTACAACTACTTTCCTGCTTGTTTCGTTACTTGCAACAATACCACTTGCAATGATTTTAATTCTATTACAAAGTGAATTAAGGCCAAAGGATTTTAATCCATTTACGTTACTCAAAGCTGCTATTAGTTTCTTTTTAGAAGGCATAAAAGAAAACTCACGTGGGCTAGTCAATAGCTTTGATATTAAGCTTGAACATTTACTACCCCATCAATTAAATAATGATATCATTAAAAATATTGACAAATTAAAAGATAAATATACTGAACAAGTATCTGAAGACACTATTAATAATGAGGGATTTAAAGAATTTATTGAATATATAAATCACTTACATATGCTTGATGGCCAACCATTTAGTAATGAGAATAAGGGAAAATTAGTAATGTTTTTGCAAGATTTTTGCAAAGGTAATGAGAAACATAGCTCTGGCTTCACTGGTGGACAAATTCTTCTGTTAGTTCTTAGAGCCTGCAATGATGGAGATAGAGAAGCTGTAAAAAATAAAAAAGACGCGTTGATTGCAAATTTACTAGATAGCCAAACTTTCTCTAGAAAAGAACGAATTCCTAACACATGTTTTACTGGTGTTATCTACAGAATGTTAAGTACATTAGAGGGTATTCATTCCGATCCAGAGATTAAATTTACACCACCTAGACAAATGCTCCTTACAGAAGCAGAAAATGAAGCACGTAAGTTTATGTTAGACAGGCTAAAAAATAAGAAGAACAGTAAAGAAATTCTTAGGGCTTGGCATAACGCCCAAAATAATTATGAAGATGATAAAAGTCAAAAAATAGTTGATGATTTTATTGCAGAAGTAAGCGTTCCTTTAATGAGAAGGTTGCTAAGTTTTACTTCTCAGTATAGTGAACAAATTGTGCTGACATTAATGAAAAATATCAGCTCTGTAAAGTTAAATAAATTAGAGCACTTTGTGTTGGGTCAGCACATGAGAGATAGACTGCAGGAGCATGCTTTAGATGACCAACTCGAAAATATCAAAGAAAAAGTCTTTTTGAAGCTTTTAAACCAAAATTTACTTAGGATAGATTTTTCTCTTAAGGATTCATTTTTGAATGAAGCTAAGGGAATAGCTGACGAAATAATAAAAGAAGAAGTAGAGAAATTTAGGTCAGAAACTGCTGAAAAGGCTAGGAAAGTTAACCCTATAGAAGCTCAAATAGATGCTACATTGCAAAATCTGTCAGCCTTGCCACGAGAAAGGAAGTGTTGCATTGCATATAACAGACTAAATGGACAATATAAAGGTGATAAAAGAGAAATAATGGAGAACATCTTACTAAAAAAATTAGAGATAACGAAAGAAGAAATGAATAAGATGCTAGAAGAGTATGATATACGTAAGCTAAAATTAGCACTTGATGATGCATGTAAAAAAAGTGGAAAAAACATGGAAGAAATAATAAAAGAAGTAGAAGAAGTAGTCTCAAGTCGTCTCTCACATGGAGTATCCGCTAGTAATGTAGTAGAAGGAATGAGACATAGCTCATAAAAACTTACGTTCTCTGCCTTGCAGAAGATTTGCAATATTTTTGTAATGCTTCAAGAAAATTAATATCGCTACAGTGAGTAGTATAAGGAATAACTCCTTTTGAAAAAAGAAAGATGCTATAACAGCTGCTGCAGTAGCAGCCAAGGAAGCAAGAGAGGAGTACCGAAAGATAAAAAATACTATTAGCCAGACAAATACAAATGCTAATGCTATAGAAATGTTAAGTGCTATCAAAACTCCCAAAGTTGTTGCAACCCCCTTTCCTCCATTGAACCTTAGCCAAATAGGAAACATATGACCTAGAACTGCTAAAATTGCAGATACATATATATATAAATCGTTATTATCACAAAATTGTTGTGCTGTATAAACCGCGACAAATCCTTTCAAAGAGTCTAAAAATAATGCGAGGACAGCAAGTCTCTTATTTCCTGTTCTTGCAACATTTGTAGCACCAATGTTTCCTGAACCTACTTCTCTTAAATTTATACCATTTATTTTTGCAATAATTAAGCTAAACGGTATTGAACCGATTACGTAAGATAATATAAGAATTATATATTTCTCCATTATACTAAAAATCTAGTTGATCTTGTTATTCCTCAGTCTTTTTAGATAGCATTGAACTTCATCATTAATCTGATTGCTAAACAGTATAAGTGCTGTCATATTGATGAGTGCTAAACAAGAGAATAAAGCCCCACCAATATTAGCAATAGCCATTATATCTTTAGACAAACCTGACAAAAATGCAACTACCACCACCGCTATACGATATATTACTACACTTTTTACACCAAACAAATACAGCCATCCCATTTCACAACAATATACAAATGAAATTACTGAGGAAAACGCAAACAAAGGCGCAGCGATGGTTAAAAGTATAGGAAACCAAGAAGAAACTGTTTCAAATGCTTTTTGGGTGATCAATATTCCCTCGCCAATGCCAGTCTGGTATGCGCCTGTTATTACTATTGTTATTCCTGTCAAACAACAAATTAACATTGTATCGAAGCATGGTTCTATCATAGCAACTAGACCAGTCCTAACCGGCTCCTCATCTTTAGCTACAGCGTGAGTAATTGCAGCAGAACCAACACCTGCTTCACTGGCAAAAATTGCCCTTTGAATCCCAGCGACAAATGCTCCTACTACTCCACCACCAACAGCATTGAAGTCTATCATACTGGAAAACAATATTTTTAATGTATTGCTAAAATTGTGAATATTGAATGCAATAATCGTGAAACAACTCAAAATATATATGAGTGACATAATAGGCACCAGCGCAGAAGAGACTTTAGCTATTCTCCTGATTCCACCGATAATCACCAGAGCAAGTAACGTAGAAATTATGGAAGAGAGAAACCAAGGATGACCATCTATCCAATTTGAATAACCAGATAATATTGAAACCATTTGGTTAGTTTGAAACGCTACACTTCCACCAAGACCTGATAATACAAAAACCGCTGCATATATTGCAGCCAGTACGATACCAAGTTTTTTAAATCCAAATTCCTCTAGCCCATTTCTTATATATTGAAAAGGACCACTAAATAACTGCTCTTGACCTTCTGTTCTGTGTCTGAATGCTAAAGTTACTTCAGCAAACTTTGCAGACATACCAAAAAAGCCTGTGATCATCATCCAAGGTACCGCTCCTGGCCCTCCCATTGAAATTGCAATTGCAACACCAGCAACAGTTCCAAGACCTACTGTGCTTGATAGCGCGGTTACAAATGCCTGAAAATGCGTAATGTGACCATCATGATGATCTGTGTCATATTTTCCACATAAAATAGCGAACGCATGCTTAAACATCCTTATGTTGAGAAATCTAAAACGTAGTGTTAGAAATATATAACCAAAGGCCAATAAAAGAATTATAAATGGTACGTGAAAGATCTTGAAAAACAACACTTCATTCATGAAGTTGCTTACTCCATTTAATGCAGTGTCATAACTTTTATGAAAAACTGAAGCAGCGTATACATCGTTAAACGATAGGCAAAATAACATCATGCAAAGCAATCTATAAATCATGTTTAATACCTTTTGTAATAAGAATCTATTGTATTTAAGACTTCCCTTCTCAGTAGATATATTGCAACAGCATTTGGAATCATAAGGCACATAAACAGGCTATCGCCTAAATAAGATATAAATTCTATATTTTTTGACATACAACTGATATACACTGAACCCACTATAAGAATTTGGAACAATATCAGTACTTTTTTGTTACCAAATAAGTACAACAGGGCAACTTCACAGTAGTAATAGTAAGCTATTATTGTGGAAAATGCAAAGGAAAACATTATCAGCGGAAGAGCTAGCTTGCTCAATAAAGGCAAGGCTGTTGAAAATGCTGAGCTAACTAACGTAATATCACCTACGGTATTAGTGCTATGCATATCGGTGATAATTATCACAATACCAGTCAAAAATGAGACTAATATTGTGTCTACAAATGGTGCAATCATTGCAACACTTCCAACTTTAACTGGGTCTTTCTCTTTTACAATCGAATGTGCTATAGCTGCTGTTCCAGTACCTGCTTCATTAGCAAACACTGACCTTCTTACCCCTGCTATTAATCCACTCAATACTCCACCTCCTATAGCTGATTTGTTAAAGATATCTTGAAATATTATAGATAGAGCATTCAGTAGATTATTTCCGTTTACACAGATTAAATATATACACATGCCTATATATAACATTATCATGATCGGCCCTAAACCTGTTGCAAATAAAGCAATTCGCTTTATTCCTCCCAGTATTACAATTAATACAAATAGCGAGATAATAACAGATGTGTTGTATTCAAATAAGTTACTTGACAACGCTGCAATTTGATTTGCCTGAAATGGTATGCCGCCTAGAATCATTGCAACAAGCAGCATAACTGCGTAGATAAATGCAAGGAATTTGCCAGTCTTCATAAATCCAATCTTTGCAAGTCCATGTTCCATATAATAAAAAGCCCCACCAGTTGTGTTTTCAGAGCGATGAGTAAATGCAAGCACTACTTCAGCAAATTTTATTGACATGCCAAGTACTCCGGTAATTATCATCCAAAAAACTGCACTTGGCCCCCCTATTGTAATAGCTATTGCAACTCCTGATATTGTTCCAAGACCAACTGTTCCTGAAATTACCGTTGCAAATGCCTGAATGTGGGTGATTATGCCGTTATTATTATGGCTCTCTAGGTTGAATAGTGTTTGTATTCCATATTTGAACAACCTAAAGTTAATGAATTTGAATCGAATCGTACAAAAAACCCCAGTTGCAATTACCCAAATAATTATAAATGGTATGTTGAATATCTTTATATATAAAAAAGAGTTTAATAGATCAGTTACTTTTATAATCATGCTGCTCACTATTTTTTATGTAGCTGACTAGTTTTATATGCGTAATGTATATAAAGTCCGATACTTATTGGAATAGTCAAGATATAAACTACACCTAAAATTGGTAGTGTTATCCAGGGCTTGCTTATAAACAGTATGATCAATATTCCAAAAAATGACACAAATATATAGGATAAACTTTTAGGGACATAAATGTATTTTGCAGAGAAAGTTGGAATATGACTTATCGAAAAAAATGAGATGGTCAAAAAGTAACAAGCTGTATTCTTTACGTTAAAAAATTGCTCTATAAGAAGTAGATATTCACTTTCATGAGATTGAAAGGTAATAATTATTGGAAACAGAACAAGTAAAGCGCATACAGGGGCTGGAACACCAGAAAAGAAAAATTTTTTCCAGTATAATTGCTCTAAATGTAGCGAAACATTGAATCTTGCAAGTCTTATTGATATGCAGATTACATATATCATTACTAAAATCCATCCTACAACTTTAATTTCATTTAACTTCCAAAAATATAAAAGAAAAGCAGGTGCTGAACCAAAATTTAGAAAATCTGCAAAAGAATCGAGTTGTGCTCCAAAATCGCTGGTTGATTTTAAAATTCTGGCTATTCTGCCATCCATTCCATCTATTATTGCTGCAATGATAATAAAAATTGCTGAAAATTCCCATTGTTCATTAAATGTGAATTTAAGTGAAGTAAGGCCAGCACATAAACCTAATAAAGTTATAAAGTTTGGGAATAACTTGGTAATAGGTAAAAATTTACTGTTACTTTCATCGTTATTCATATAACATCAAAAGTAAGCTTTTCTTGTTTATTAAAATCTGCTATAATTGTTTCACCGCCAATAACAGTTTGCCCTTCTGAGACTCTTACCTCTATTCCAGCAGGGATATAAATATTTACTCTGCTACCAAATCTTATAATTCCAAATCTTTCACCTGCTTTTACGCTCTGAGATGTCCTCAAATTACAAACAATGCGGCGTGCAATAAATCCAGCTATTTGTTCCACAATGATTTCTTTTTCCTTTTCATACTCAATCACAATAATCTGCTTTTCATTTTCATTACTGGATCTATTACTCATTGCAGAAACAAACTTGCCTTTTTTATAGTTCATTTCCTTTATCGTACCAGATATTGGTATACGATTCACATGGACATTCAAAACGCTTAGAAATATGCTGACAAGTGTAAATTTCTTTTCTTCTTCATTCTCTTCTGATAAAGAGTAACTAACTTCTTCTATCTTTGAAATTACACCATCAGCAGGACTTAATATAAAGTCCTTATTGTTTGGTACAGCTCTTGCTGGATCACGAAAAAAATAGGTACATAATAACGTTGGAAATAAGCAAGTAATTCCAGCTCCCCAAGATATAGAGAATGCTATACATGTTACGATAAAGGAAACAACTATAAATAAATAACCTTCTCTGTTTATGTTAGGTAAACCAAAGCACATAATTTATTCTCGATAATTCATTATTAACAATTTATCATTTATAATTTCTCATGAAAAGCTTTTTTTCACTTCTTCACTTTTGGAATGGTTATATAAACATTTGCTTATATAACCATTGATAGAGATTAATTTTTAATGAAAATTTAATTTCTTAGCTATTGTTAATATTATTTTAATAAAAACTTAATAATAATTCTTAATAATATATGAATTGTTGTGTTCTTAATTTCGTATGACAGGGGAAATAGAAAAAGATGAATCTCCTTCCTTATACTCTGCAATTCGGATGGGTGATATTGAAGCTACAGAGCTGCTAATAAAGTTTGGTGCAAATGTCAATGATAATTATGAACGTAATCGTACACCACTACATATTGCTATCGGGTATAAGCAGTTTGAAATAGCGAAATTGCTGATAAATAACGGAGCAAACGTTAACGCAAAAACTGGAAATCATGGCAAAGATGACTTAACACCAATGCACCTTGCAATTTTTGCAAACACGCCAGAGTTTATAGAATTGCTAGCTAGCAATGGTGCGTCAATTGATGAAAGAGAAAGCACTGAAGGACATACACCTTTTCACCTTGCTACTTTATATGGAAATAAAAGTGTAATACAAGCCTTAGTTGACAAGGGACAGAATATTGAAGATATTGATAATAATGGGCGTACAGCTTTATTTTTAGCTATTAGGCAATGCACTGAAGCAAAGGATGATAGCAGAGTAGAAGTTATCGAGTATTTGATAAATAAACTCAAAGCAGACATAACGAAAAAAGATAATAATAACAACACAATACTTTTTCCTGCTGCTAATAATTGTCCTGGAAAAGTAGTGGAACTCATCATTAAACAATATATAGAAAGCTTTGGTAGAGATCGGTTGAAGAATTTTATCAATCACAAAAATAAAGCTGGAATGGATGCCTTGGATATTGCACTCAATAGTGGGAATGAAAAGGCCATTGAAGTACTTAGCTCATATGGAGCAGATATCGAGAATAAAGTAACTCCCAAGATTACTGTAGAAAAACCAAATAGTACCTTAGATGGAGCGGAAAGTATAGAAGTGGTATCCCCAATCAAACAAAAATAAAAGCAGCTCTAAATTCCTTGCTTTATTTACATTCTTTCTATAGTATGATATATTAATGTTAGAATAGGGTGTGTTTGCAGGTCAAAATAATAATCAACAGCAAAATAGAAATAGAGCACAGGCTTTAATAGAAAGAGTGCAAAATGCTTACAACAACACTAATAAAATTAAAAGATTCATTAATATAGTTTTATTAGTAAGTATGATTCCTTCATTTTTTCTTCTTGTACAGCTCTCTTTGTATTTATCATTAGTAAATTATTTTTTCAAACCAAGGGAAAATGAAAAAAGATTATCAGCGTGGCCAAAAAATGTTATTAGAATAACATTAAGCATTTTTTTAATTATACACATTATTAATTCCTGTGTGCTTTTGGTACTGCCTATATTGTGCTTATGTTTGCTAAACAAATCACTCATTGAAGAAATACAGCAGTTTAACGATTTAATACAACAAATTCCAGAGGAAGAAAGGCCTATTTTCTTTCAAGATTTAGCAGCCATTCCTTTTATGGCACAAACTACTCATGACCCAAGTGCAGTTGCTAGTATAAACTTGAGTGTTGATAGACTCATAGAAAAGTATAAAGAGAATTTAAGCAAAGATGAATTCTATGTACAGCTAAATAGAGGCAACACAACCGACATTGAAGAGTACATCAAACAATCAAATGAATTTACAGAAGGCGATAAATCTCATGCACTTGAATGCTTAAGATTTATCAATAGAACAGGAGATAATTTTAAAGACAATCATAGTAAGTTAACATTAAAGCAAGCAGCTATTTTATGTTGGAAAGCCTGCAATGATAGAAATACAGGAACAGAGAATCAAAGAATTCCTTTGAGTGATGCAGGCATAAAAAATAGAAAGGATATGTTTGTAAAAGGTCTTGTAGACGCTGCAACAACTTATGGTAATCAAGGTCAAAGTTGTGCAGGTGGAACATACAATAAATTATTTGAGTCTTTATCTGGCTTACATCCATCAGTGGTTATTACACTCGATGGAGAAGAGGCTAGAGAAATGATAAAAGAAACGATCACACAAAAATTCCCTGAAATGGCCAGAGCCAATTTCACCAATTTCTCTGGAACAGAACAAGAAAGGATCCGTAGCGAGTTACCAGAGTTATCATCTGAAACAGTAAGGTATATTATGACTACGCATTCAGCTCTTGAGAGAAGGTGTCAAGAGTTCAGCAATAGATTAAACAATGATAAAAAGAATGAAATATTAGAAGAGTGTATGAGCAACTTATCCTGTGTTGAGCTAGAAAGTCCAATTGAAAGGAGAAGGTAAATTGTATTTGATTGTCGCCATTTATTTTAAAATATGAAGCAGAGTTTTGTATGATTATTTGAACTTAAGTTTATGTATTGAAATAACATGTAAAACCACTTCGTGTAGGTGATATGTTATGTTTTATCTACATGTCAAGGATCCTTCTCTCAACTTAAAGATGTTGCTAATCAGCACATACAAATGTAATATTAATTAATATTTATAAATAAAGCAATTCCATGGAAAGTAACTACAACGCCGACGCAATAAAAATCCTAAGAGGTCTTGATGCTGTAAGAAAGCGTCCAGGTATGTATATTGGTGACACTGATGATGGATCAGGCTTGCACCATATGGTGTATGAGGTTGTTGATAATGCGATAGATGAGTCTTTAGCTGGTTATTGTAGTAAGATTGAAGTTAGCATAAATGAAGATGGTTCAGTTTCTGTAACCGACAACGGTCGTGGCATTCCAACAGACATTCATCCAGAGGAAGGAATATCGGCAGCAGAAGTAATAATGACCCAATTGCATGCAGGAGGTAAATTTGACAGCAATACCTATAAGGTTTCCGGAGGATTACATGGTGTTGGAATTTCAGTTGTGAATGCATTATCAAGTTGGCTGGAATTAACCATCTGGCGCAATAAAAAAGAACATTTTATGCGCTTTGAAGATGGTGAGTCTATTGAATCTTTAAAGATAATTAATGAAAACACAAATAAAAGAGGAACTAGAGTAACGTTTATGCCATCAACGGGGACTTTTAGTAGTATTGATTTTAGTTACTCCACTCTTGAGAGTCGCATCAGAGAATTGGCATTTTTAAACTCAAATATTGAGATCATTTTGCGTGATCTCCGTAATAAACCACATGTAGAGTCTCATTTTAACGATAGTAAAGAGTCTGAAGATAATTTTGGTACAGCTAATTTTGTACGGTACTTAGACAAGAATAAGACACATGTGACTAAAATTGCCAGCATTAGAGATAATGTAAAAGATCTAGGTACCAGTGTAGAAATATCAATGGAGTGGAATGATTCCTACTATGAGAATATGCTATGCTTCACAAATAATATAAGACAACGGGATGGTGGTACGCATTTGGCAGGGTTTAGATCTGCACTAACCAGATGTATCAATAACTATGCAAACAATGAAGGTTTTTTGAAGAAGGCAAAAGTGAATTTGACTGGAGAAGATGTTAGAGAAGGCTTAACTTGTGTTTTATCTCTCAAGATGCCTGATCCTAAATTTTCTTCACAGACAAAAGATAAATTGGTCAGTTCTGAAGCGCGGGCAGTTGTAGAGAGCATAGTTTTTGACAAGTTGAGTACAATACTTGAAACTGACCCCAAGTTAGCAGCAAGTATAGTAGAAAGAGCGATTAGGTCAGCAAAAGGAAGAGAAGCCGCAAGAAAAGCACGAGAGTTAGTTAAAAATAAAAACAATATTAATATTGCAACTCTACCTGGAAAGCTTGCCGATTGTCAGGAAAAAGTTCCTGAGTTATCGGAATTGTTTATAGTAGAGGGTAATTCCGCAGGTGGTACTGCAAAGCAGGGACGTAATCGTAAAACACAGGCGGTACTTGCTTTAAGAGGGAAAATTCTAAACGTAGAACGTGCAGGGCTGGATCGTATTTTTTCATCTGCAGAAATTGGCTCTCTGATCACGGCAATTGGGGCTGGAATAGGGAGTGAGCACTTCGATATTGAAAAAACTAGGTATCATAAAATTATCATTATGACAGACGCAGATGTTGATGGCTCGCATATAAGAACTTTGATTCTAACTTTCTTTTTTAGACATATGCGTGAAGTAATTGAAAAAGGATATTTATACATAGCGCAGCCACCGCTCTATAAAGTTACAAAAAATGCTAAAGATACTTATATCAAAGATGATGAAAATTTTGAAGAGTATATAGTAAATTCAGCGATTAAAAAATTAACATTAAATGGTGTAGGCAAAGATTTGCGTTTCGTTTTGAATAAGTGCCTCAGTATTTCAAACATTAGCAAAAATTATGATAGGGAAATACCAAAAGATCTCTTAGAATCATTGCTAATTTTAAGCAAAAAGAATGCTCTATTGTCTGCTGATGAGATATTAAAATATTTAAAATTGATGTATAGTGAATATAATTGGGAAGTAGAAGTAAAAGATGAGGAAATTCACATTGCTAAATTGTTTCAAGGGTTAGCAGACAAATATGTATTCTCGCTTAGTATGCTTGAAAGCAAAGAAATACGGAATATATTGAGTTCTCTTGATAACATAATTGACTTATTTAATGGTGATTCATTTTTACAGTCGCAAGAAACTGAAATAAAAATAAAGTCTCCAAGTGCACTCGCAAAAATAGTGATGGATTATGGTAAAAAAGGTTTAACTCTGCAGAGATTTAAAGGCCTTGGTGAAATGAATGCTGATCAGCTTTGGGAAACTACACTCAATCCAGAAACTAGAACTCTGTTAAAAGTTGAAATAAAAGATTGTGAGGAAGCAGATAGCATATTCTCCGTGCTAATGGGTGATATAGTTGAACCACGTCGTGACTTTATAAATAACAATGCACTTAACGTACATGATGTTGATATTTGATGTTAGAAACGCTAAACCCTTATGGCTTAGCATTGTGTGCCAAACCGGCTATTTAAAACGTACTACTAATCAGTCTATTTCAGAAATCTGAATTGATCTTGATTGTATTCCTATTTTCGATCATAAATATATAGATTTTCTGCCCTATTGTTGTTATAATTAATACCTCGCTAAAATTGAATATTAATGAATGAATTGAGAAGGCTCACTATTACAGAGATGCATGATGGACTAAGGCGGGGAGATTTTTCTGCTGTTGAGCTTGTAGAGACGCATGTTAATGCAGTCGAAAATGAGCAACTAAATGCATTTGTAACAAAAACCCCAGAAATCGCGATAAAAGCTGCTAAAATAGCAGATGAATACTTCTTGAAACAAAAAGATAATATTTCACCACTTATGGGCATACCAGTTGGTGTTAAAGATTTATTCTGTACAAAAGGAATAAAAACAACAGCATGCTCAAAAATGCTGGAAAATTTCATCCCGACTTATGAATCTACGGTATCTAACTTGCTTTTAAAAAATGGAGCAGCCATGCTTGGTAAACTTAACATGGATGAGTTTGCTATGGGTTCTGCGAACACAAACAGCTATTTTGGTCCTGTTGAAAATGTGTGGATTAGAAAAAGTGACGGAGAAAAAGTTGTTCCTGGTGGATCATCTGGTGGATCTGCAGCATCAGTTGCTGGGTTTTTATGTGCTGGAGCACTAGGAAGTGATACTGGTGGTTCTGTACGCCAACCAGCAGCTTATTGTGGAGTTGTTGGAATAAAGCCAACTTATGGAAGGTGTTCGCGTTTTGGTATGATTGCGTTTGCAAGTTCTCTCGATCAAGCAGGAGTAATTACTCGTTCCGTTTCTGATTCAGCATTAATGCTTGAAATAATTTGTGGCTATGATGAAAAAGATTCAACATCGAGCAAAAGGACAGTGCCTAAATTTTCCAGTTTTATAAATGGTGATATTAAGGGTAAGCGCATTGGTATACCAAAAGAGTATAAGATGGATGGAATTTCAGAACAAATCGTTCATCATTGGGAAAAAGTTTCTTCCAATTTAAAAGAAAATGGTGCTGAAGTTGTTGACATTACTCTGCCTCATACTAAATATGCGATACCGGTTTACTATCTAATTTGTTCTGCTGAAACTTCATCTAACCTTGCTCGCTATGATGGTGTACGTTATGGATTCAGGGTTGATGCTGATACCCTTGAAGAAATGTATTCGCTAACAAGAGCAGAAGGTTTTGGTAAAGAAGTGAAAAGGAGAATTTTAATTGGTTCTTATGCTCTTTCTTCAGGTCATTACAATGAGTATTATGAAAAAGCACAGTGCATTAGGGCATTAATCAGAAATGATTTTATAAAAGCGTTTGAAAAAATAGATTACATACTTGTGCCATCTGCTCCAACAGAGGCTTTTGGCTTAAATGAAAAGCCAGACCCGCTAATTATGTGCATCAATGATGTGTTTACCGTGCCGGCAAGCTTAGCAGGGTTACCTGCTATTTCTGTTCCTGTTGGACTTTCCAATGAAGGCTTACCACTTGCTTTACAAGTAATTGGAAATTATTACGATGAAGCTGGAATATTAAATATGGCAAGTGTGATAGAGCAAAATTGTGGCAGAATAGTTAATTCCCTTACGTAATATGTTTTCTTATAGTAACTATAGCATTATGATTATTTTGGCTATAGGAAACAAGAGCTTGATTTTTACAGCTAAATAACAGACCATCAAAGGCACACATAAATATCTACAATGAAAGAAAAAACTTTCACAATCATTGATGGTTATGGTTTTCTTTTCAGAGCTTATTACGTTTTGCATCATTTGACTACCACAGCTGGTATTCCAGTAGGTGCTGTGTACGGTTTTCTTAATATGGTTCTGAAGTATATTTCCCATTCGGACTACTTAACTATAGCACTTGATTCTGGCAAAAAAAATTTCAGGCACAGTTTATATTCTGAGTATAAAGCAAACAGAGTAACACCTCCTGAGGATCTAATTCCACAATTTACAATACTGAGAGAAGCGGTAGAAGCTTTTAACTTCAGCTATGAAGAGATTGAAGGCTATGAAGCAGATGACATAATTGCAACACTAGCTGCAAAATATGCCAACCACGAAGACTTTAAAGTAGTAGTAGTCTCATCAGATAAAGACTTATTTCAACTTTTGAATTACAACATTCTAATATTTGATCCTATCAAAAATATATACGTAGATGAAAAACAAGTGATAGAAAAATTTGGTGTAAATTCAAATAAGCTTCTTGATTTATTTTCTCTAACTGGAGATGCATCTGATAACATTCCAGGTGTTCCAGGAATAGGCCCAAAAACTGCAGCTAAATTGCTGGATAAATTTGATTCGTTGGATAACATTATAGAAAACATCAATAACATTGAGCAAACAAGAGTTCGTAATATTCTTACTGAGCATAAGGAAAAAGCACTAATTTCAAGAGAACTTTTGTCACTATGCAAAAAAGTAGATCTTCAACATGATATTGTAAAATATGAAGTTCATCCTCCAAATATGGAAAAATTGTTATCCTTTTTGAAGAAATATGAATTTAATTCATTGATAGGAAAAGTAGAAAAGCTCTTTTCTTATAGTGGATCTAGCACAAAAGAGAAAACAGAATATAGTAGTGAAGAATTAGAAAAATTTTTGGAGCATTGCAGATATGAAGGTAAAATTGCAATTCATTGCCACTTTGAAAACAATAGATTGAACAAAATCTCCTTATCTTGTAGTGAGGATAATATTTTCTACATAGATCAAAGCTGCCTACAAGATGCACTTACTATAATAAATTCAACTTTATTTTCAAATGGGGTGCTTAAAATAGTACATGATATTAGAAAGATCAGAGAAATATTTCCTACAATAGAGAGAGTGCTAGACTCAATTGATGACCTGATGATCATGTCATACAGCCTTGACACAGGTAAGCATGATCACAGCATTCCAAACATAATTGCACACAATTTAAGTAAAAATGTAGAAACTTTCTCGGCAAAAATTTTAATAGCGATCCATGAGAAACTGACACAAAGATTATTTCAGGAAAAACTTTTTACGATTTACGAGCGCTTTGATAGACCTCTCATGAAAGTAATATTTGATATGGAGCAAAATGGAATACTGCTCAATATTCAAAAACTACAGGAATTGTCTGATAAGTTTGAGCAGCTAATTGCTGTACTTGAAAACGATATACATAATTTAGCAGGAGAAAAATTCAACATTGCATCGCCAAAACAATTAAGTGATGTTTTGTTTAATAAAATGGAGCTAAGTAAAAAGAAAAAGTCAAAATCTGGGTCGTATAGCACCAATTATGAAGTTCTAGAGGCTCTTGAAGAAGAAGGGGTAGAAATTGCAAGTAAAATTTTAAATTGGCGACATTTAAGTAAATTAAAGGGTACCTACACTGATGCGCTAATAAAGCAAGTTGATCCTATTGATGGTAGAATACACACAAGTTTCTCAACAACTGTGACTGCAACTGGAAGGCTGAGCTCGAGCAACCCTAACTTGCAGAATATTCCTATCAGGAGCGAAGAAGGAAATTTCATCAGACAAGCATTTATTGCACCAAAAGGTTGCAAGATAATTTCTGCCGACTATTCACAAATAGAATTAAAACTCCTGGCACACGTTGCAAATGTTACCGCATTTAAAGAAGCTTTTGCAAACAGGCAAGATATTCATGATATCACTGCAAGACAAGTTTTTGGAGTGCAAGAAATAGATGAGCAATTAAGACGCAAAGCAAAAACCATTAATTTTGGCATTATATATGGCATTAGTCCATTTGGCCTTGCAAAGCGACTTGGCATTACCTTTCAAGAGGCTGCTGAATACATTAATTACTATTTTTCTTGTTACCCAGAAATAAAGGTCTATATGGAAAAAGCAGTATCTATCGCGAGAAATCATGGTTATGTAGAGACTTTGTTTGGTAGAAGATGTTTTGTAAGAGACATCAACAATAAAATTCCTTATCTAAGACAATTTGCAGAAAGGGCAGCAATAAATGCACCACTGCAGGGAACTGCCGCTGATATAATAAAACGCGCGATGATTCGGCTTTTTGATCAGTTAAAGTCAGGTAAAATAATCCTCCAGGTTCATGATGAATTACTTGTAGAAGTGGAAGAGAGCAGAGTGCAAGAAACAGCAAAACTTATGAAAGATATAATGGAAAATGCAGTAGAAATTTCTATACCACTTGAAGTAGAAATAAAAATTAGCGACAACTGGGGCTTTTCTTAATTATACCCTAAGAACCTGTCTTGAAAGGACTTAAGTAGTATCTGTTCAGATGCATGGCTAATGTGTAAATATTGAAGCAAAAGTAATGTCATCCCAGTGCTTGACACTGGTGCTCACAAGCAACCTAATCATAGATATTAAAAGCAACGCTTTCAATGAGACTACAAAAGGCTGGATTCCAGTGTCTGGGCACTGCCTTATTGTTGTAAATTCACTTTTACCTTATTTTGCCACACCCCTGAACGGATGCCTTGAGTGGTTAATTTCGCAAGTATAATAGTAGTCATATTAAAGAGTTCTTGAAGTAAGGAGAGCACGTTAAGCAAACAACGTTTACCTAAAATTCTGTGACATTAGCAGCTTTCTTGCCCCGTTTTCAGTAAACAGTGATTTTTCTATATATTAGAAAAATTTTTATTTTAATTAGCGTTAAACAATAGGCGCCTATTGGTTTTTAGCTAAAGTAAGGGTCAAATATCTGGAATTCTGGACATAAAATCCCCCTGTGTAAAAAAAAGATTAGAAAAAAGTGCAGCGCACATACAACAGAGATTAAGCATATTTACATGCACTAAAGAAGATACGCTACGCTTTTTGATTAAAAATTTGACTGAAAAGTCTGCAGACAAAGATAGATTTTGAGCTCTTAAAATATCTCTAACTGTAATTATAATCAGATTTAAAATATATGGAAGCAATTTTTTACATTCCCTTATCATTTGTTACTTTTCTATTTCTTGCTTTATTCTTTTCTTTTTTCCCTTTCAAGACAGGTTCTAAGAAATTTGAATTAATGCGAAAAATATGCTATAATTATAGCATAGGTTAGTACAAATAGATCGTTATGACAGTTCCAAAAGCAAAAAATAAGCCTTTAGAGTCATCTACTCAGGTGACCGGGCAAAATGAGATGCTCTTCAAGAAGGAACATAAGGAAATTTACGATTACTTTGTAAAAGTATTAGAAGTTAAAGCCAAATTAAAGGAGAGCAAAGGAATAACTGATTATTTTATATTAGCTTATAAGAAGATACTACTAACTAATGTCAATCCGGAAAAAATAAGACCACTCAGTGAAGAGAATTTTTGTCAGTTTTTACTTTCTATATTTAAAGAAGTTAGAGAGAAAAAATTGGCTGGAGAGGAAGATAGTAAAGTAAAGCAAGTAGTAGAGGAATGCTTAGATGATGTACGTGGTACAGAAGCTAAAGATTTACTAATAAAACTTGTTGGGTTCCCATTGGGAATAAAAATAGACCCGAAAAATATTTCTGGCTCCTTTATGGATGGAGTGAAAGAAAAAATACCATTTTTAGGTGGAGATAAAAAAGAAGAGGATGAACCACTACTTAGTGATCAAGAGATGGTAACAAAGTGCTTACGTAAGGTTTTTCTTCCTATTCTTTTTTCCATTGCTTCAATATTAATTTTTGGTCCTACTACACTTGCGATAGTTGCTGCTGTTATTGGTACAATATTTGCTGTAAAGGGAGGAATTGAAGTTCTTTTTTCAAATAATAGGCCAGGTACTTTATATGACCCTAGCTCACCAGATAAAGATGATACAGAAAAGAGAGCAAAATTGAATGAAAAAATTCGCAAGGGTATTGATGATATTTTAAAAACCCCAATTGAAAGCTCTCTTGAAACAATTGCTGACGGGAGTAAAAAACAACCTACTCCGGAACAAGCTCCTCAGGTGGGAAATAAAGGGGGTGAGCAGCTTACTATGCTTGATGGAAAAATTACTATAGATCAGCCAGCCAAAAGCACAGAAAAGACAGCAGTCAAGTAAGACCTATTTGCCAAAGGTGAATTGTGTAATAGGTCTTTTATTGTTTTATAACACATACAACAGGAGTATGATCAGATGGGTTTTCTAGTTTACGCAACCTATCATCTATGTAACATGTTTCCAATTTATCTGCAGCTTGTGGCGATAGCAGCATATGATCTATTCGCATTCCTTGATTGTTTCTGAGTGAATTACCTTGATAATGCCACCAAGTGAATTGTTGTAAGTTGAGGTGAGATATTCTAAATGCATCTTTAAAACCAAGATTCAAGATCGCTCTTAATTTCTCACGCTCTTTTATATGAAAGCACACTTGGCCATTTAATAAATTTGAATCAAAAACATCAATTTCATCCAGTGCAACATTATAATCGCCAGCTATAATAGTTAACTCTTCATTTTTCAACAAAGTGCCCATCCTTTCATATAGGTTATCAAAAAACTTGAGTTTATACTCAAAAGTATGAGAGTCTGGGCTTTGACCGTTTGGAACGTATACACTTCCTACCCTTACCTTATTATTGGAGTGTTTTATCACACACTCTATATAACGTGCTTCTTGATGACTCTCTACAATATCAATTTTTAATTTTTCCAGTATTGGATATTTAGATAAAACACAAACACCATTTCTTGCAACCTGTCCATAGACAGCATATTCATATCCTAACTTTTCTATCTCTGCATAAGGAAATTGCTCTTCTGTACATTTTATCTCTTGCAGCAAAACTATATCTATCTGACTATCAACTATAAAACTACAAAGTTGGTTAATTCTTTTACGTATGGAGTTTACATTCCAAGTTGCAATCTTTAGCATCAACAATCCTTATTAATTATATCAATTAAACTCTCCCCTGTGGGCAACCTCGATGTTATAATTTTTTTCCACTTGATTAACTTTAAACTATCAGCAATGTTTTTACTCATGGTATATGCAACTGTATTATTCATCACAGGAGATAGCCCACTTTTTAGAACTAATGAACAAAATACCCTTGCAGTTTGTGAGGAAAAAAAAGCAACGCTATCAATTTTACCGTCCAATAGTAAATTTTTACACCTATTAGTTAGACTCCTTTTAGTAATTGTTTTATAGAGTACAACTTCTCTTACGTTAAAACCTTCTTCAGATAATCTTTTTTTTAGGTCACATGATACTTCTTGTCCCCTTATATATAAGAACTTTATTGTATTTGAATAATGAGATTTTATGCATGATATCAGACCATCAACGTTGCTGTCTGCTGAGATTATATCGGAAAATCCCAAATTTTTTGCAGCCTGCATGGTTGAATTACCAACCGTAATAATTGGAAAGCCATACTCTTTACATATTTGACTGAAAGCCTTTACACTGTTTTTACTTGTAGATATCACAACATCAAATTCGTGCGCGGATATATCAGGATTTAAGTACTTTATTGTGAATACTGGCTCTATAAAAACTTTGTATCCATATTTTTTTAGCGTGCTTCTTGTGCTCAACGAATCTAATAAAGGCCTTGTCAATAAAATAGACTTCATTCTGGTTTATTTCACTAGCAGTAAAATAATATCCCTTATACACAAATTATTGAATAAAAACTTTTATTTTTTAAGTTTCTTACGTAACCTATGAAAAAGGCAAGAGAAACTCCATAAATTGGCCCAGTGCTAGAAAACTGATCTTAAATAAGCGAATGTTTTTGATAAAATGAAAAAAAGATGTTACTCACTGAGTAACATCTTTTTTAAGAAGATAGATAGTTTTGTTTACTCTCTATATCTTCATTTTTGGAGCTTGATGCTCTACATCGACTTCAGCAGTTACTGTTGAAGAAGGTCCCACCAATTTGTCCAAAGAACCTGTCTTTCTTAAGTCAGCTTGGGTTTTTAACTTGCCATTTTTCTCAGTGAACATACCATGTTCCGGAGAAGAACTTGGTGAATTGAACCCACTATCAGAATTACGACGGTAACTGGCAAAGCTAGAAGTTGTAGCAGTACTGTCAGTGCTTATAGAACCCATTGAATTGCTTCTTGGCGGTTTCTCCGGAGCAACATAAAAACGGCTATTTCCTATCTCCGCAGATTGTATCTGATCCAACTCAGAATCTTGATATCTTATATAAGTAACTTCCTCTGGCTTTTTGCTACCTTTTGACGAGAACATCCTACCAAAGAATGAAGTAGGTGCTTTTACTTCCTTGTGCTCACTAGGGTTTAACAACTCCGCTTCGCTGCTAGTAGTGCTGTAACTACTTAAAGAATTCATTGAACTACTTCCTGATAAGCTATTTTCCAGTGAATTCATAGAACTTGCTTTATGCCTTTTTGCTAACTTATTAAGCCTTTCTAAAGTATTAAAACGAGTATGCTCTTCCTTGCATTCTCTAATAACTTCCTTAATCTCATTATGATGTTCAGAAAAAATTTCATATAGGCTGCTATTATCTTTAGCTAACAAATGTTGCAACTTCTTAGCATCTAATTTATTGATAAAGTCTATTTGCTGCTTCAATCGGTTGATCAACTGGTCCTTTTTGGCACTGTGTTGACCATCAACAGAATAAGCTTTCTCTAATATTTTTTCCCCCAGCTTAGAAAATATTTTCCTAGTTAAAGCAGAGCTATTCACACCTTTGTCTTCAAAAACTTCCTTGACAAACATTTCCTTTACACTATTAAAACTTCTCGTTTTTTCTTTTGTTTTCAAAATAACAGTTTGATCTTCATTACCTATTGAATATGCGATGCCATCTAAACTAGACATGCTTGCACCACTATCACTCATCTTCCTTCCAAGGTTTTGAATGTTATCCCCCATTTTTCTTAATGTAGAGCTAGCTCTCTCTTGTGTTGCCTGTTTTACAGAACTTGCAGTTTCTTTTACCGAATTCTTGGCATATACAGCACCATCTTTGATTTTTCCGCCAATATGCTTCGCTCCTTCAACTGTTTTTTCTGCTGACCATTTGAGCCCTTTATATCCAGATTGAACTGCTTTTACAGCAACTTTCGCAGCGAAAAATAGAGTAAGACCAACTATAGCACTTGGTATAGCAAGTGTTGCACCAACTGCCAAAAATGGTAACACTGCTGCAAATAATCCACTTGCTGTACCTACTACAAGAGCCTGATCTCCTTTCTTCATTTTGGAGAATTCTGTATCTCCTTTTAACAAGTCAGTAATTCTTTCCTTTAGTTTTTTAGAATCATGAACAATATCTGCACTTAATGAATCTTGCATAATTGTACTAACACCCAAATTATCTTGTTGAGCTTCAACAGGACGTGAGTTAGATTTTATTTCACTAGGTGACATTTTTAACCTCACTATTAATTAAACATACTAATATTGTATATATCTGATTCTTAAGTTAGGGTTAATTCATCTAACAATGTCCACTTACTCTCAAATGATTTTGCTTGATGTGTTTTTTTGAAAGCACAGAAAATTAGTGATTATTGCAATATAATATCTCGTTTGGATTAGCTATAGTTGAAGCAAAACTCATCCTTTTGAAGGAGTAGATTTTTCTGAAGCCTGAGCAGAGACTGCGCTTGGATCTGATAGTTCTGTTCTGACATATTTGCGTTCTTTATCATATAAATCATGAAAATCATTCATTTGCACGTCAGTTTGAATTTCTATTTCTTTAGTCTTTTTTTGATCTGTTGAAGATGATGCATTAACTCCTTTATCTTTAGTAGCTTTTTGTCTTAGTTGTGTATTTTCTTCTTGTAATTGTTTTAAATTTTTCTTTAACTCATCAATCTCTTTTGTTTTTTGTTTTAATTGTTCAGATATCATTAGTTTGTCCCTAGCCAAACTTTTATTTTCCTTTCCTAATTTACTAATTCTTTTGCTTGAAGATTTATCCGCAGCTTGTGTACCTTGGTCTTGTGTTTTAGGAACTGTAGTTTCGTGATTACTTGCCTGGATTCCTCTACTTTCATATTCAACTTCAGTTTGAGTTGAGATAGCTGCCAGATCTTTTTCCTGCTGTAATATGTCCTGCAATTTCTCTAGAGCTTCTTTAACAGACTTCAGCTCTTCTTGTAACATACCCTCCTTTGCCTTAAACTGTTGTTTAAGCTTATCTATTTCTTCATTCCTATTTATCTCACTCATCTCATCTGCAAGTGATCTTCCAGATTCAAGTTGCCAAATTTTCCTTTCTAAATTCCCCTTTTCTTTTTGCAGTTGATTTAATTCTCTAGCTAATTGATTTACTGTATCAGTCAATTCTTCGTTTTCATTTTTTGCTTCCATCCATTGTTCTACCAACTGCTTTTCATGATTATCTTGTGAACCTTCTACCAATATTTTCTTTAGATTATTTTCCAAATTTGCATTCTTTTTTTCTAGTGCACTTAACTTAGCTTCACTTTGCTCTAATTTTTCCTGCTGCTCTTCATTTATTCTATTTGTTGACTGAATCTCACTTTCTTTATCTTTCAATTGATTAATTAAATCTGTTATTCTAGCATTTTTATCTTTTTGACTTTGTTCTAGTACGGTTACTTTTTGTGCTAATTGCTCTATGTCTTTATCCTTTTCAGCTAACTCTTTTTCCTTTCTTTTCAATTCATCTTTAAGTCTTGTGAATTCTTTTTCCAGATCTTGCTTTCCCTCATTTAGTGTTCTTATTCCTGTACCACCTTCCTTTTCTATCTTTTGATTAAGCTCTTCTGATTTTTTGAGTTTCTCTGTAAGTGACTTAATATAAGCATCTTGTTCCTTGATTTTTTGATCTCTTTCAAATATTGCTTGCTGTTGTTCGTTAATTGCATTTCTCAGGTAATCACGTTCCGAGATTAGATCATAATTCTGCTTTACAAGTTTGTTAATTTCATTTATAGTCTCATCTACACCTTTTAATCCCTCTGGCTCATACTTTCTGTAATAATCTTTGTACATTTTTTGTTGATCGTAACCGTCGTCAATGTATTCATCAGTGATTTCAGACTCTTCATCACCAAATTCCCTCTCAGCGGAAAAAGAACTTCTACGCGAATCAGGAGAGGAATATCCACTGCTACTTGGTATAGGTGACTGTGGTGAATTTTTTGTAAATGTTTCCTCTGCTGGTGTTTGCTGATCGTTCACACTTTTGCCCATGTCAGTAAAAGCTTGATATAAAGTTTTGCCATTGATAAAAACTTCTTTATTCTGCTCAACTAATTTTAATACCTCTTCTGGGTCGGTTATTTCTCCAAATTTTGGTTCATCAATCACTCTTTTTATGCCCTTAGAATTTACTTCTACAGTCATGCTACAATCTATGCTATTGCCTTTAGAATCCTTAGCTTGCCAGTTAATGGTCATCTCACATGAGCTTGAACCAGTAAAATCATAGTGCCTTTCGCTGCCTTTTTTGGTTGCAGTTATTTGACTATCTTTCCCTAAAGATAGGTTATAAACCTTGCCTTCGTCACTGGCTCTTAAAAGGGTGCTAATCTCTATTGGTTTTTCTTTATTTTCAAATCTAATTTTAAATTCATTATCTTGTGTTGTATATACTAAGAAATTTTCACTTGGTAGAGATTCTGCGAATTTTTTATGTGTTGCATTTATTGATTGCTCAAACTTTTGAAACTCCTCTTTCCACTTTGAACTTACCTGTTCTTTAATGTTCTCATCTTTGTGTAAAGGACCAATAAAGTACCAGATTAAATTTTCTTCTTCTAGTTTTCTGATAAAATCCTGAAAATTTTTGCAAGATTTAATGAAACTTAAAATATCATTTTTCTTTTGCTCATCTACATCTAAACCTTGATTTTCAGTTACAAGTAAATTTTCTTTTGGCATAATTTTTATTTTTAGAGAGCTATGTTATAATATTAACATATTTTTTAAAAAATCAACTAATTTTATAGTTAAATAAACTTGAGTATTTGACGGGAATGTTATATATTAACCACTCCAAGAAGTGCAGTATGGACAATAATATTATAAGAAAATACGATATTAGAGGTGTGGTAGGCAGAGACCTGCAAATCAGTGATGGGTATGAGATAGGTAGAAAATTCGGTCAAACTGCAGCTAACGTTTGTGTAGGCTATGACAGCAGGATAGATTCACCAAGTATAGAAAAAGAATTAATCAGAGGCTTGATTTTATCCGGTGCGAATGTTATACGCGTTGGGCTCTGTTCTTCACCTATGCTCTACGCTGCAACAATGCAGGCAGATCTTGGGATTATGATCACTGCTTCTCATAACCCCAGAGAATATAACGGCTTTAAATTTTTCAGTAGTAAAAAAGTTTACTCAGATCAAGAAATGAAGGAAATTATAGGCAATACAATTAAAAACAGCACGAAAATTGGAAGCTTAATTAACACGAATATATATAGTGAGTACGTTAACATATTAAAAAATGCGCTCAAGAATAACGCTACACAAAAACTAAAAATAGCTTGGGATTTTGGCAATAGTCCAACAATTGTAAGGTATATTGAAAAAGTTTTACCAAGTCATATACACATCATAACCAATAACTCTATAGATGGGACGTTTCCACTGCATGACCCAGATCCCATAGAAGAAAAAAATCTTGCTCAGTTAATCAGTATTGTCAAGAAAGATAAATGTGATCTTGGTATTGCACTTGATGGTGATGGTGATAGGGTACGCTTGATTGATAATAAAGGTAATGTTGTTTCCAATGATCACTTGTTTATGATTTTTTCACGTGAAGTATTGGCGGAATACCCAAAAAGCAAAGTTATTGCCAACGTAAAAATGAGTATGAAAGTGCATGATTTCGTTAGCAAATTAGGAGGACAAATAATTACCTGTGCCACTGGACACTCACTAGTTAAGAAAAAGATGGTAGAAGAAGGGGCCAAGTTTGCCGGTGAACTGAGTGGGCATTTTTTCTTTTCTGAGCTGGGTTTTGATGATGGACTATATTCTGCTATTAAAGCCATTGACATTTTACTTAAGAAAAACCAAAGCCTATCTGAGGCGATTGAAGATTTACCAAAGTTATATATCACTCATGAAGTGAAAATTGTGGTGAAGGATGAGAAAAAATTTCAAATAATTGAATCAATCAAGGAGACACTAAAGCAGCAAAACATTGTATTTTCAGAGCTTGATGGAATTAAGGTAACTGATGATAAAGGTTGGTGGCTTCTTAGAGTATCAAATACGCAAAACTGCATAACAGCAAGATGTGAAGGAAATACCTTAGAAGATTTTGAACTCACTAAAAAAGTTTTGTTTTATTACATTGATGAACTAAAATTATACATTTAAATTTTTTTGATGATTTACTTATTCGTCAATGTTTGCAGTTTTGTTTGATTAGTAATAGGAATTGGTAACCTATGGCGCACTGCTGTGGATAATAGCTGTCTAGGCTAGTTTAGCTATAGAAAATCAACACTCACTTTTCTTTATTGTTTTGAGGTTTTTCTTGATCAACCATTTCCTCACCAATCTCTTTTATTTTTAGTATCAATGACTCTGGTACATACATGTTAATTACTTCTTCTGTTGTCACAAATAAAGCCTGATAAGAGTGTGAATTTATTATCCAATTGGGCAATATGTCTTCTGCGTCTATTTTAGACTCTCCCTCTTTTTTATCATATACTGTGTGGCAATATAAGTGCACAGCAAAAAATAGTACATAAGAAAGCAATATTCCTCTGAGTGCTCCGACAAAGATTCCAGTAACTCTATCCATTAATCCCAACCTTATAGGTGATAATATGTACATTAGCCAGTTATTCATTGTCATGAATGTAAGATTAAGTATAATAAATACAGAGATTGTAGAAAGTATGTTTTGTGTAACTTTAGAGTTAAAATACTTACTATAATTTATAATAAAAAAATCATAGTAACTAGCTGTCAAAAAGACTGATAAGAGCAAGAACATTAATGCACATAGCTCTTTTATAAAACCTCTAGTTATCGATATTATTACACACAAGACAATAATAAAGATAATTAGGCTATCGAAAAACATATTTTGTATCTATATGATTTTCAAGATATAATAGTTGTAAATAACAAAGTTGTAAAATTAATTGTATTGATATTTTATCAGCTGGTCTAAGTACCGGGCAATCATATCAACTTCTAAATTTAGGTAATTACCTGTTTTATTATGCTGAAAAGTTGTGTTTTTCCATGTATAGGGAATTATATTCACAGTGAATTCTTGATCGACAACTGAATTTACTGTAAGGGAAACTCCATCTAGCGTTACAGAGCCTTTTTTTGTAATAAATTTAATTAATTCTTGTGGGCATGATAGTCTGATTTCATGAGATTCTAAATTTTGATTGATTGTTAAAATTTCTGTTGTGTCATCCACATGACCCTGAACCAAGTGGCCGTCAATTCTGTCACTCAGTTTCATTGCTTGTTCTAGGTTTATTTTTTTTCCTATTTTCCACATATTTAAGTTAGAAACCTTCATAGTTTCTTGAGATACTTGAACTGTGAATACATTGCTCATTATGTCGACAACAGTTAAACACACTCCGGAGCAGGATATTGAATCTCCTTTGTTTATAGAGGATAAATTTTGTGTCTCAATATGGAAGATTTGATCAGAGTTAGGGTGGATAGTGATATCAGTTATAGTGCCAATATCTTGGATAATTCCTTTAAACATGCAATAAAATAAATAATTATATCACAAAAGATCTTATTTGTTAGATGTGCAAAGGAAGATCTTTTTCACTTATCTGCTCAATAGATTCTACAGAATATTCAGAATATAGAAAGTAAGCCAGGTTCAAAACGCACAGTGTAATTAATATCGGTAACCCTATGTTTAATGTTAGACCGATACTTTTCCTTTTTTCTGTTGGCACCAATTCCTTTAAAATTGACACTTTTCCCAGCGGCAAGTGCCATAGCCAGAGTGCTGATATAGAAGCTGCTACTAAAAATAGACAAAGATAAGTCTCTTTCGAGGAAAATACAGTTTTTAATGGTGATTTGAGCCCAATATTAGTAGGCAATCGAGTTTTAGCTTCATTTGTTTTTGGTAAATGTTCTACAGCTTTGCTTGGCAAAATTTCATGAGAAATATTTCGAGGCTGTGGAGAAGATTGTATAGGAATGCCCGAAACTAATTTGAGCAATTGCACTGTTTTTCTATATACTTGCTTTTGTAAGTATTCTTTACCTAGAAGTGAGTTATTAGGAGGTTGTGGCCTTTTGAGTACCTCTAGCACTTCTGATATCTCATCTGATTCTAATACTTCATGTAATTGTTTATCTTGAAAGTAAACAATATTAAATATTAAGTTGAAAATATTGTGAAATGTCTCTGGGTCTTGATTTTTATATCCATTCATCACTTCAATAAATATTTCATCGAGTTTTTTTTCTCTACGCTCAATCTGGTTATCTATCATAGCTACTCTAGCATCATTTTGAGCTTGTTTTACGATAGATTGTTTTTCTTCTTCTGATAGTTCTTGAGCTTGCTTTTTTGACTTCTTTTTTCTGTTAGTTTTAAAATAATCTGTGTGCGACCTGGTTTGACCTATATCCCGCTCTGTTTCTTGAGGGACTAAATTTCCTATACTACCCTCTGTTATCCGAGTGGCTGACACTGGTTCTTTCTCTTCTTGGTCAAGTGCTGGAATAACACCAGGTGGCATATTGTTACTCTGTATAGAAAATTTGGGCAGTTGTGGGAAAAAGAATTGTGCCGTATTAAAAAAATTGAATGGCTGAAAAAGAGACCTAAACCAGGAAATATTTTCATGCATTGCAGCAACAATTACTGGTGCACGTGTAATTTGCTTTCTGTTACTTGCTATATTGTAGCCAAACGAACCTTGCACAATTTGTTTATCTTGCGTGTTTCTTTTTTCAATCACATTTTCGTTTTTATTTTCAGTTTCTTCTATTTGTAATGTATCTTGACTTTGCTCCTCACTTTTGGCTTTTTCTACATGTTTTAGCTGCTTATTCAAGAATATCTCGATTTGTTGCAAGCTATTGAGGTTGATGTTTTTAACGTTTGTTTGTAGCGTTATCGTTATGCCCTGCATGAGGATTTGAATTGGAGCATTATTTATGAATTCTTCTACAGTTTTATTAGCTTTATGGTAGTTATTATATAATTCTTCACTTTCTTTTGCTACTTTTATATTGGCTGTGAAGTTTTTCTCCTGAGAAAGGCTGGTTTCAAAAAAGTCAATCAAATGTTTTATTTGAGGTAATATTGTATTAGGGTTTACCTCTGTCAGCAGTTTGATCTTAAATGAAAACTCTTGTGTGTCACTTGTAACACTTCTTGAGCGAATAGTGCTGATTTCTACTACTTCATCGGAAAATACTTTGCCTATCTCTTTAGATTTATCTTTGAAAAATTTAGGTAAATCTTCTACCTCATATTTTTTCTCAGCTCCAACTTTGGTGAGATTTTTTTCTGTGTCTTGAGCTTTATTTTTAAATAAATTCTTTGCTTGTTTCTGCAGTGTGGTATTAAGGTTAGTAACATCTTCCTTTATGTTTTCACAATCTTTTTTAAAGGACTTAGAGAAATCTTCTATTTCATGTGTTACCTTATTTTGAATTTCGGAAGCTGCTGTATGTATGGTTTTTTTAGCCTTATCCATAAAAGACTTAAATGAATTTTTTTTTTGCTCCCACGGAGTTGTGGTATCATTACTGTGCATGTTTCTAATTTTTTAATTTATTAACATAATATTAACAAAAAAAATATAATTAGTCAGTAAATTAATAATTATAGCACTCTTACATAATAGTAGCGTGTTGGATTCAATAAGAGCAGAAAAAGTTACTTTACAAATCTCATCAATCTTCTTATCATAACAATAAGAGTGTTTATCCTTGTTTTTAATCTCTGCAGATTTAACAACAAAATTCAGTAAAAAACTCAGGTATATATTGGCAGATTACATAAAATTATAGCGGCTGCATGTCTTTTTTATTTTTTCTACATTCAGCCAAAACGCGCTTTAAATAAGCGTTAGCACATTATTACAATGCCGATTTACATTATTATAGGGTCAAAACTCACTACTGGGGGATTCTTTTGCCTTTTTTTCGCTTGGTGAATTTTTTAATATTCTGGATTAGTTAGTAGTCCTATAGAGATAGCACTTGATGCTGGAATTCAGGAATTTTTTGAGCACGAAAGTTATGCTAAGTTTTTATTGTTAAGTAAAGGCTGGATTCCAGTGTCGGAGCACTGGAATGACAGAAGAAGGAAACACTCGGATAGGGGCAATTTTAATGATACCAATCATAGAGATCAGCTACTCTGATGACAACTTTTTATCCAAATAGTTTTATTGATGATATTAAAGATTGCACTATAATGAAAGTTTAAGCTAGCGTTTTTAAGGTGAATAAAGAGCTAATAAGTGAAATACCTTTACTTGAAGATAAGGCAGTTTCTGAGATTGAAAATGCTGCTTCTTTGAAGGATTTAGAAAAAGTTAGGTTGTCATACTTGGGGAGAAAGGGTGTAGTAAAAGCTTATTTCGATGACTTAAAGAATATAGATGATGCAGGAGAGAAACGCGACCTAGGTGCAGTGATTAATGTTTTACGCAATAAGATAGACCAGCTTATAACAAGCAAAGAAAATGAACTGAAAGATAAAGAAGTTAAGTTAAAACTGCAAAATGAAGCAGTTGATATCACACTGCCTGTCAGACCAGAAAGAATTGGCAAGATTCATCCACTCAGTAAAGTTATAAGTGAAGTGAAGCTCATTTTTGCGCATATGGGCTTTAAAGCAGTTGATGGTCCTGATATTGAAGATGAATTTCACGTATTTGATGCATTAAATACTCCAAGTCACCACCCTGCACGAGAGGAGCAAGATACCTTCTATTTAAGGAATAAAATAAATGATAAAAGAATGGTGCTGCGCACTCATACCTCATCTGTGCAGATTAGAACCATGGAAAAGACAAAAACTTTTCCAATTAAAATAGTGGCTGCAGGCAGGGTATACAGAAATGACTTTGATGCAACTCACACTCCTATGTTTCATCAGATAGAAGGACTTTATGTTAATGAAAATGTCAATATGGGCCAATTAAAATTTACTATTCATTGCTTCCTTAGTAAATTTTTCGGAGATAAGGGTCTAAGAATACGCTTTCGTAATAGTTTTTTCCCTTTTACTGAACCTTCTGCGGAAGTGGACATAAGCTATAAAGATAGTAAATGGATTGAAGTACTTGGATGTGGTATGGTGCATCCAAATGTCTTTAAAAATGTTGGAATAGACGATACTAAATACAGTGGCTTTGCATTTGGGATTGGTATAGAAAGGCTAGCAATGCTGAAATATCAAATTAGTGATCTAAGGAGCTTTTACGACAATAGAGTTAGTTGGCTCAACCATTATGGTTTTCATTTTTCGTCTTTAAGATAAGTGACAAATAAATCTTATACATTTGTTGTACTTGCTGCTGGGCATAGTGAACGAATGAATTCAAGCTTGCCTAAGGTTCTGCACAAAATAGGTAATTTCTCCATGCTTGAGCATGTCATTTACAATGCAAAGCAGCTGAATCCTGAAAAAATAGTTATTGTAGTCGATTTGCCTTTAACTCAAAGGCTGAAATGCTTTGAGGGTATAAAACTAATTACACAAGAGTCAACGCTCGGCACGGGAGATGCAGTCAAAATTGCAATGAGGAACCTGAAAGAATTGTCAGATATAGTTGTTGTGCAGTATGGGGATACTCCACTAATAAAAAGCAGCACAATAACTAAAATGATAAGCTGCTTAGGAGAGAGCAATGCTTTAGTTTGTCTTGGGTTTAAAACTAATAATAAAGGATACGGTAGACTAATTATTGAGAACGGTTCCCTAAGAGAAATCGTAGAAGCACAAAATGGTAGAAATAATGATGAGGAATTTCTTGCTAATGCCGGAATAATGGTTGCACGTGAAAAGAATCTACGTGAATTGGTGGAGAAAATAGAGTGTAATAACCAAGCTCATGAATATTACTTGACCGATATCGTTGCCATTGCAGTAAAGAGTAATTTAAATGTCGGCTATGTTATTGCTGATGAGGAGGAGGCAACTGGCATAAATAATAGGAATGACCTTGCAACGGCCGAGTTTTACTTTCAAGAAGAAAAAAGAAAGTTTTTCACTAACTCTGGAGTAACGCTTGTTGCTCCAGAAACTGTTTTCTTCTCTCTTGATACGCAAATTGGTATGGATTCGATTGTTTACCCATACGTTTTTTTTGGTCCTGGAGTAAAAATAGGATCTGGTGTTAGGGTTGGTCCATTTGCCAAATGTGAAAATACAACAATAGGTGATGGTGCAATCATAGGTAATTTTGTTGAAACAAAAGCAAGTGATATAGGTATAAATACTAAGATAAAGCATTTAAGTTATATAGGAAATACTCAGGTAGGGCAGGGGAGTAACATAGGTGCAGGTACCGTTATTTGTAATTATGATGGGAAAAAGAAACATAGAACAAATATTGGAAGCAATTGTTTTATTGGTGCCAATAGTTCATTAATTGCACCGCTTAATGTTCATGATGACTCTCTAGTTGCAGCAGGTAGCGTTGTAGTCAAAGATGTGCCAAAGGGAAGTCTGGCAATTGCAAGAGAAAGACAAATAACAAAAAAAATAAAATAATTCCAATTTTTTACTTGCAATTTATACTATTTTTAATATTTATATGCTTGTATATGCATATATTAATCTTTGGAGGATAAAAATGAAAAAGTTACTTACTTTGTTGGCTTGCTGTTCTTTGTCAGCACCGTCTTTTGGAGTTGATTGGGTTAAAGATAGAACCTACACCTCTTCGTCATATGGCATGCTTGGTGTTAATTATGATCTTGGCTATCATTGTACAGATAGCATTAAAATTTCATTTGGTCCTGCAGTTAAACTTGTTATGAGTGAAGGGATTTTAGACGCGGGACTTATGACAAAGCTTCATTATCATTATAAATTTGAAAATACAGATATTACTCCTTATGTTACTTTTGGTATAGGAGGAGTTGCTAAAATTCCTCTTTTAGAAAATCAAGGGCCAGACGTAGAAGAATTTTTTTCTTATCAAATAGGTTCTGGTATTAATCTTCCACTTTCTGAGAGAACAAGTGTTTTTGCTGGCTACAAGCTGCAGAAGTTTCATGAACTTTCGCATGGGGTTGAATTTGGAATGAGTTTTAATTTGTAAGCTCCGATTGAATGTTTTTAGTGAAGTCTGGTTTGAATTTTTGTTGAAAAAAAGCAAGTGATATAGGCTAAAATGATGATTGCAGTAGGTAACAAAATGTGACAAAGAGAAGTTTGGCAATTGCAAGAGAAAGGCAAGTAGCTAAGAAAGTGATTCCGATTTTATTATGTAAGTTATGTAATTTTTAACTTTTCTGTGAGTATATATGCGTATATTCATGGTTAGAGGGTAAAAATGAAAAAATTACTTACTTTAGTAGTCTGCTGTTCTCTGTCAGCACCGTCTTTTGGAGTTGATTGGATTAGAGATAGAATCTATACTTCGTCGTCATATGGCAATCTTGGTATTAATTATGAGCTTGGCTATCATTATACAGATAGCATAAAAATTTCAGCTGGTCCTGTATTGAAATCTGTTTTGTTTGGAGGATCTTTGGCAGAGTTAGGATTCATGGCAAAGCTTCATTATCATCATCAATTTGAAAGTACGGATATTACCCCTTATGTTACTTTTGGTGTAGGAGGTGGAGCTAAAGTATCTCAACCAGCACAGCAAGATCAACAGCCAGACGTAGAAAAGTTTTTTTCCTACCAGATAGGTGCTGGTATTAATCTTCCACTTTCTGAGAGAACGAATGTTTTCGCTGGCTATAAACTTCACAAGTTCAGTAATTTTTCTCATGGGTTTGAACTTGGAATGAGTTTTAATTTATAAGCTCCGATTGAATGTTTTTAGTGAAAGCTTGAGTTTTTATTAACGTCGTAAAGTTTTCATGAGACTAAGAGAATTTGAGAGTAGTCAAGTTTTAAAACTTGACTACTCTCCACGAGGAAAAGCAGATAAAGGTAGAAGTATTTCATGTTTTTATTTATATTGACAGTATGTGTGACATCATTTACGATTAGTGTTAATAACAATAATTGATATTTGTCATGTTTGCAGTAATCGAAACTGGTGGAAAGCAGTATTTAGTAAAAAAAGGCAGCATAATTAAAGTAGAAAGATTACAAGCTGAAGAAAAAGAGGAAGTGGAAATCAATAAAGTGATTTGTGTTTCAAACAATGGCTTATCTTGTTCATCTAATGCTGTTGTTAAAGCTGAAGTACTGGAGCAGTGTAGAGATAAAAAAATTATAATCTTTAAGAAAAAGAGAAGAAAAAATTACCGTAGGAAAAATGGTCATAGGCAGTATATTACTGTTCTTCGTATCAATGAAATTAGTCTTCAAAAGTAAGAGGTAAGATATGGCAACTAAAAAATCAGGTGGTAGTTCCTGTAATGGTAGAGATTCGGCAGGGCGTCGGCTCGGGATAAAGAAGAATGGTGAGGTTATTCCAGGTAACATAATTGTACGTCAAAGAGGTACAAAATTTCATCCTGGAAAGAATGTTGGTATGGGTAAAGATCATACGATTTTTGCTAAAACGAAAGGCTGGGTGAGTTTTAGAAAATCAGCAAATAAAAAGACGTTTATTGATGTTGTGCCTACAGATGATATGCAAGCCTTGGCTTGAATAGATACGGGTCTGTAGCTCAGGTGGTTAGAGCGCACGCCTGATAAGCGTGAGGTCGGAGGTTCAACTCTTCCCAGACCCACCATTTAAATTTGCAATAGTTTTGATATCGTGTAACTAAACGATGGTTTTACATAAGAATTCAGTAACCAGTGAATCAGTAGCAGCCGGTCATCCAGACAAAGTAGCAGACCAGATTTCAGATGCAATACTTGACGAATACCTTTTTAATGACTCTTCCTCTCGTACTGCAATAGAGACTTTAGTTACTAAAGATAATGTTATTATAGCTGGGGAAGTATTTGGGCCGAACATTGAAAATAGCAAGATTGAAAGTATTGTACGGAATACAATAAAAGATATTGGTTATGAGCATGATGGTTTCCACTGGGAAACAGTGAAAGTAAATATATTACTACATGAACAATCAAATGACATTGCAATAGGTGTGGATCAAGGTGCTGGGGATCAGGGCATAATGTATGGCTATGCAACAATAGAGACAGAAAGCCTCATGCCAGCACCCATTTTTTATGCACACTCGATTCTGAGAAATATCATGAGTATGGTCAAAGAGGTAAAGCTTGGTCCGGATGCAAAATCGCAAATCACTTTGGCGTATGAGAATAACCTTCCAGTGCGTGCTGAAAGTATTGTTGTTTCAATACAGCATCTTGAGGATCTGAGTCAATCGAAAGTGAAGGAAATAATTTATCCTTACATAGCTTCATCTTTACCTAAAGGGTGGATGTGCCCTAAAGAAAATCTCTTAGTCAATCCAACAGGTAGATTTGTTATTGGTGGACCAGTTGGTGATTGTGGATTAACCGGACGAAAAATTATGGTTGATACTTATGGAGGCTATATTCCACACGGTGGAGGAGCCTTTTCTGGAAAAGATGCAACAAAAGTTGATAGATCCGCAGCTTATATGGCGAGATACCTTGCTAAAAATATTGTCTTTGCAGGTTTAGCTGAACGTTGTCTTGTGCAGCTTTCTTATGCAATTGGTGTCTCAAAACCTACTTCATTTTACATTGATACATTTGGCACGAATACAATAGATGAAGAGAGGATTAAAGGGTTTATTGAAGGTAACATAGATTTATCAACTAAAGGCATAATAAGACATTTATCACTTAATCGTCCTATATATAAACGTACAGCCTGCTATGGGCATTTTGGTAAAAAGTTAGAAAGTGATGGTGGATTTTCTTGGGAAGGTGTGGACTTATCTACTGATTTTTGTAAAGAATTTAATATAGAAGAAGAAAAGAGAGAATTTCTTTAAACTATTAAACTCTTTTATTTCTAGCTTGATACTGATATAATAACTTATTATAAATTGTAAGTAACTTTTTAGTAACTATACTAGTTTTAATATTTATGAGGCTTACAAGATGTCCAACAAACCAAAAGAAGAATTTTATGATATTGCTATAAAAGAATCATCTGATCTTATTGAAGAAATAAAAGAACATCCTTTCAATGTTGAATTGATAAACAATACGCTAGATTATGAAAAGTTCAAAATTTATCTTCAGCAGGATTTTTTATATTTAGTGGACTGTACTCGTGCTTTATTGATTATTGCAGCTAAAGTTGATGACATTGAAATAATGGGCAGTTTGGTTAATGTAGCAAGGGGAACATTTGCGGTTCGAAAGCAGTATACTGAATATTTTGAGACTTGTGATTTATCCGATAATCATAAAAAATCAAAATCTTGTTCTGCTTTTACTGATTTTTTTATGCGTGCTGCATATCATAATTCTGTTGCTGAAGCTTTAGCAGCGTCTTATCCTTGTTTTAATATATACCAAATTATTATAAATCATATGGTAGGAGAGGTTATGCCTAAAAAAGTTGAAGATCACAGATATCAAGGGTGGATTGATATCTATAATAACACAGTAATGAATGCTACGATTAATCAAGTTACTGACGTTGCAAATAATCTATATGCAAAGGCTGGTGATTGTGAGAGGAAAAAGATGCGTGAGTTTTTTAAGAGAGGTCTAGAGCTAGAAATAATGTTTTGGGATGAGATGTATTCTCTAGCATAATCTGTAGTATTAACACTAAATTATATTCTAGTTTATGTGATGTTTAGTGGTATAATTAAGAGTTATTATGGGTCAAATCTTTTAAAGGATATTATTGAGCATCCTTTCAATGTTGAATTAGCAAATAATACTTTAAACATAGAAAACTTCAAATTTTATATACAACAAGATGCATTCTTTTTAGCTGATTATGTTCGTACTGTTTTAATGACTGCATCAAAAATGGAGAGTTGTAATAACATTGTTCCATTGATTGGGGTGGCTAAAGGAGGAATAGAGATTATGAGAGTGTTATACGACCACTACTTTACTGTATACTCCATAAATCGTGGAGAAAAGTCGCTTGAATGTTTCAATTTTACTAACTTTCTTTTGTCTACTTCGTATAGCGACATTTATGAAGCTGTAACAGTTCTTTACTCTTGCCATTTTATATATAAAATTATTGTTGATAATATGAGAAATAAAATTAAAAAAAATAATAGATATAAGGATTGGTTTGATTTTTTTGGCGGTAGTTTGATGGAATCTGGATGTGTTGCTTTGGAAGATATTGTTGACGAGTATTGTAACAAAGCAAGGGAAAGTGAAAGAACCAGAATGCTTGAATTATTTAAAATAACTGCACAATTTGAGTTAGACTTTTGGAATAGCGCATATAATTTTTCAAAATTTGATCAAGATTTTAAGAAATATTGACAATTTTAAGCTAATTTGTATGCTTGATATGTATTTTTGAAGGTGATATGAAAAGTAAAGAACATGATTTTCATTTAGTGGACCCAAGTCCCTGGCCAATTGCTATATCAGCAGCAATTCTTGTTCTTGCACTTGGATTAGTTGGTACACTCCATAAACAAATTTCTGGAATATTTGGTTTAGTTTTGGGAATCTCTGCGGTATCAGGAGTGCTGTTTTATTGGTGGAGAGATGTAATAAGAGAAGCAATTTATGATAAATGCCATACTGCCATTGTAAAACATGGACTCAAGCTTGCAATGTACTTATTTATCCTCTCGGAAGTTGTGTTTTTTATAGCGTTCTTTTGTTCATTCTTTAAAGCCTGGCTTGATCCGGTTTTTTTATTTGAAGCGTTTTCTCCTACAAAAAAAGTTGAATGGCCCCCTGAAGGGATTTTACCACCGGATCCGTGGTCGTTACCATTTATGAATACACTAATATTATTACTTTCTGGTACAACGATTACTTCAGCACATCATTTTTTACTTGAAAATGATCAAAAGAGCATGATTAAAATGCTGTCTATAACTATATTGCTTGGGATGTTCTTTATAATAGTGCAAGCAATTGAGTATTATGAAGCAAGTTTTTCTCTACAAGAAGCGGGAGAGAAACTTATCTATACATCCAACTTTTACATGATTACTGGTTTTCATTGTGTACATGTTATAATAGGGATAATATTCTTGTCAGTATGTTTATTTAGAGCTCGAAAAAATCAGATTACACCTCAAGATCATTTATGTTTTGAGTTTGCTTCTTGGTATTGGCACTTCGTTGATGTAGTTTGGATATTTTTATTTTTGTTTGTTTATTGGCTCAGCATTTATTAAGTGATTAAGATAATAGGTCTAGATCCAGGAATAAGCAAAACTGGTTGGGCAATTATCAATCTGGAAGAAAAAAATAGTATTGAATTTTTGGGTGGTGGTGCCATATCAACTGATAGTAAGTTGGGTACAGGTGAGCGTTTACATATAATTTTTGAAGAATTAAAGAAAGTAATTTCTCTATACTCTCCAAATGAAGCTGCAGTAGAGAAAATTTTTGTTAATAAGAACCCAAAATCTTCGCTAACTTTAGGATATGCAAGAGCGATTGCAATTTTAATATTACGAATGACGGATTTACCCATGAATGAATATGATGCAAACTATATAAAAAAGAGCATTACTGGAAATGGTCATGCTGATAAGGATCAGATTATATTTATGGTGAAGCAAATAGTTAAAAACTTAAATATAAAATGTCATCATACTGCTGATGCTCTTGCTACAGCAATTTGTCATGCTTATACGAGAAGTTCTTGTTTTATTGAATAGTTTTACATGAATTCAGTTGAAAAAACTATTTGATGGTATTTATCTTATCTAACGTTCGTTGCAGAATAATACATGCAGCAATTTTATCATCTATTTTTTTTGATTTTGTGATTGATATTCCAGTAATTTTTAGTGCGTGAGTTGCAAGAGATGTTGATAGACTTTCGTCTTGTAGGTATATGTGTACTTTACATTTTTTTATTATTTTATTTGCAAACTGGATTATTGCTTTACACCATTCAGTCTCTTGGTCATCTATTTTGAATGGTAGTCCTATTACCATTGATCCAGCTTCATTTTCTTTAAGCACTCTATTTAGATAACCTAAATCTTTGCTCATATTTCTTCTATAATATATACTATGAGCTGTAGCTATAAGCTGTGTTTTATCACTAAATGCTATGCCTATTTGTTTTTCTCCCATATCAAGGCACATTATACGTTTATCTCTTGGAATAGACTTTAGAAATTCATCTGGATTTCTATGTAGCATCTATGAAAACATAACTTTTGTACAATTGTATTTTTGTGACAGTAAGTTATGTACAGTCTACTGGCATGATAGACATTCATCATAATTAATATCTGTTTTTTGTTGCAATATTTCACTTTTTTTGAATATGTCATGTGAGACCTTGTCAGCTCTCTGCATTGATTGTGATCTGCAGTAATACAAGCTTTTTAATCCTTTTTTCCAAGCAAGCATATGTATTTTGTGTAAGTAACGTTTATGCACATTGGCAGGTAAGAACAGATTTACTGATTGAGATTGACAAATATAAGGAGTTCTATCACTTGCATGTTCTATGATCCATTGTTGATCAAGTTCGTATGCTGTTTTAAATGTCAGTTTTTCATGCTTGCTAAGAAAATCTAAATGCTGAACAGAACCCTCATTTGTTGAAATTGAGGACCATATTTCATCATTGTCTTGATTTTTTTCTGCTAGTAGTTTTTGCAAGAATTTATTTCGTACTACAAATGAACCTGTAAGTGTCTTCTGTATAAATACGTTTGCTGCATATGGCTCTATTCCAGGGGAAGTGTTGCCTGCGATAATCGAAATTGAGGCAGTTGGAGCAATAGCGAGCTTATGTGTAAACCTTTCCATTAGATCGATTTCTTTAGCATCAAGACATGGCCCTTTTTCTTCTGCTAATTTTTTAGAAACTACATCTGCTTGCTCGCGCAAATGCTTAAATACTTTTTTATTCCATTGTTGGGCTGTTACTGATTCAAAAGGAACCATTTTACTTTGTAAAAATGAATGAAAACCCATCACGCCAAGACCGATACTACGCTCTCTTATTGCGGAATATTTTGCTCGCTGTATTTCATTTGGTGCTTGGTTTATGAAATCCTCTAATACATTATCAAGAAAACGCATTATATCTTCTATGAAAAGCTCATTATCTTTCCATTCTTCGTAGTATTCAAGATTTACGGATGATAAACAACATACAGCAGTGCGTGACTTTTTCAGGTGATCGTAACCTGTAGTTAAAGTTATTTCACTGCATAGGTTTGACATTTTGATGTCTAAGTTGAGTTTTTTGTAAGATTCTGGCTTATTGTTATTTGTTGCATCAAGGAAAATAATGTAAGGTTCTCCAGTTTCAACTCTTGCTGTTAATATTTTAATCCATATATCCCGTGCTTTTACTGTTGAAATAACTTTATTGTTATGAGGGCTTATTAAATCCCATTCTTGATCATCTTCAACAGCTTGCATAAACTTATCTGTTACTATTACAGCATGATGTATATTTAATGCTTTGCGATTTGGGTCACCACCAGTTGGCTTACGTAAATCTAGAAACTCTTCTATTTCTGGATGCCATACAGGAAGATAAACTGCTGAGCTTCCTCTTCTTAAGGATCCTTGGCTGATTGCAAGCGTCAGAGCATTTTGTACTACGATAAATGGCACAATTCCTGATGTTTTACCGCTACCTTTGACACTTTCACCAATTGAACGTAAATTTCCCCAATAACTACCTATTCCACCACCACGTGCAGCGAGCCAAACATTTTCATTCCATAAATCAACTATTCCCTGCAAGCTATCTTCAGTTTCGTTAAGAAAGCAGGAAATAGGCAATCCTCTCTTGGTACCACCATTACTAAGTATTGGAGTTGAAGGCATGAACCATAAATTGCTCATGTAATCATAAAGACGCTGTGCATGCTCTTTATTATCAGAGTAGTAATTGGCAATACGTATAAAGAGATCTTGATAACTTTCATTTTCTATTAAATACCTGTCCAATAGAACTGCTTTTCCAAAATCAGTTAATTTACTATCCTTTGCGTAGTTAATAGCAATGTAATTCATAAGACTCCCTTTATGATAATATAGACATTTATTTGAGCGATTTCTCGATTAAGTTGTTAAATTTTTTTGTGGATACTGTAATGCAAACAAGATACCATCAACTTGGCTGCCATATATTTTACAGTAACTCATTTGACTTATTTGCATATTTGTTTCTTTTGCAACATGCTGAATATAATCTTCTGAGTGACGAAAATAATCTCCTTTGTTTACAAAGTCAATACCTTTACCTTCCTTTCTTCTTACTAAACATACAATAACCCCTTTTTTGTTTGTCAATCCTTTTGCTAGTTCCAATTCTGCTAGAAAATCATGTAGATAGTGTAGCACTTCAGCAAAGATAATTACATCATACTGCTGGTTCTTCTCTTGTTTAAGAAACTCTTTCATTTCTGTATGTATTAACTCATCGTAAACAGGTTTACCTTTTATAAGGCATCCTCTTGCAATATTGAGCATTCTATTTGAGATGTCAACTCCTGTTATGCGACTTCTAATATTACTTATTTTTAGGAAGTGACCACATATTCCAGTACCGCAACCAAGGTCGAGTATATTCAGTTTAGAAGTGGAGTTGTTAAAGACTTTTGTAATTATCATGTGTACGAGTTCATGCCCTCTGTATTGTTTGGCAATTAGCCAATGCTCAACAAAATATTCACCTGTGTAATCAAAATATTGTTTTATGAGATTTTCAGGCAATTCCACAATATCTGATGTGTTTGTTATTTTCTTTATATAGTAAGAAGCTTCTTTATGACTACTATCTAATTTTAGGGTTTTTGTTAAATAATTATAAGCTTTGTTAGTATTGCCTACTGCAAAATGACATCTTCCGATATTATACCAGACTAGAGGTAAATTAGGGTAGAATATGCTAATTAACCAAAATCTTAACTTTGCATCTGATATATTACCTTTATAGAAGTGATATAACCCGATTTCAGTGTTGGTATTTAACAGGTTTTTAGATTTTTCAAGAAACACTACAATTTCTTTATGGAGAGTACTGTATTTATCCATAATGAAATTTTTTACTTTTTTACTATTTAATAAGCCAGTGAGCTTGGATATACAATTTAAAGCAAAGTTTTTTATAAAAGATAGATTACTTTTCATACATTAGAAATACTCCAAATGTTCATTTTCATTTTTAGGTAACTAATTTTAACACATTTTATCTTACAAAATATCTTTTTCATTAATTTTTCTGTACATATCAATTTGTCAAATATTTCTTAGATTATAATGTTTAAGATTGCTGGTATATTGTTGTTGATAATAATAGGTAAATGTTTTGTGTAAAAAGGCGTTGACATATGATTTATCAGATTGTAACATATAAAAGATTAGTTTTTAGATGTTTGAAAAGTTTTATGGTAGAGATTATTTAATCTCAATTCAATTGTAAGTTAATATTTAACTCTGCATATTCTACATATAGTCAGATAAATAAATTATTAAGAGCACTTGATGGATGCCTTGGCGTTAAGAGGCGATGAAGGACGTGGCAGGCTGCGATAAGCTGCGGGAAATTGTCAACAAATTTTGATCCGCAGATTTCCGAATGGGGAAACCCAACTAGCTTAGCTAGTTATTATATACTAAGTATATAAAGCAAACTTGGTGAACTGAAATATCTAAGTAGCCAAAGGAAAAGAAATCAACCGAGATTCTGTTAGTAGTGACGAGCGAAAGCGGAAAAGGCTAGTGATTTAAAAATAAGAATTAGAATACTCTGGAAATGGTAACCATAGAAGGTGATAGTCCTGTACAAATAGAAAGTTTTTAAATCCTTGAGTAGAGCGGGGCACGTGAAATCCTGTTTGAATATGGGGGGACCATCCTCCAAGCCTAAATACTCCTTAACGACCGATAGCGAACAAGTACCGTGAGGGAAAGGTGAAAAGAACCCCGGGAGGGGAGTGAAATAGAATCTGAAATCAAGTGCTTACAAACAGTTGGAGCTCTATATCAATTTATTGATATTTAGAGTGACAGCGTACCTTTTGCATAATGGGTCAGCGAGTTAATCTATGAAGCAAGCTTAAGCCGATAGGTGTAGGCGTAGCGAAAGCAAGTCTGAATAGGGCGTTTAGTTTTATGGATTAGACCCGAAACCAAGTGATCTAGTCATGACCAGATTGAAGGTATGGTAAAACATACTGAAGGATCGAACCAGTTAATGTTGCAACATTATTGGATGAGTTGTGATTAGGGGTGAAAGGCCAATCAAACTTGGAAATAGCTGGTTCTCCGCGAAATCTATTTAGGTAGAGCGTTGTATTTATGTTGTTGGGGGTAGAGCACTGGATAGACTAGGGGGATTCATCATCTTACCAAATCTAACCAAACTCCGAATACCAATAATTAATTATACAGCAGACACACTATGGGTGCTAAGTCCGTGGTGGAAAGGGAAACAGCCCAGATCACTATCTAAGGTCCCAAAATTACAGCTAAGTGGGAAAGGAAGTAGAAAAACCATTACAGCTAGGAGGTTGGCTTGGAAGCAGCCATCCTTTAAAGAAAGCGTAACAGCTCACTTGTCTAAATAAGTTTTTCTGCGCCGAAAATGTACCGGGGCTAAAGCTGTATACCGAAGATGTGGGTGCTTATTAATTTCGATTAATAGGCGCGGTAGCGGAGCGTTCCGTAAGTCTGTGAAGGTGGTTTGTAAAAACTGCTGGAGATATCGGAAGTGAGAATGCTGACATAAGTAGCGTAAAAGAGTGTGAAAAACACTCTCACCAAAAATCTAAGGGTTCCTACGTTAAGTTAATCTGCGTAGGGTTAGTCGGTTCCTAAGGCGAGTCCGTAAAGGAGTAGTCGATGGCAATTAGGTTAATATTCCTAAACCTCTTAAGTGTGACGGGTTTTGTATTTGTATAGGTCTGATTGGATTGATCTATGCTTAAAAGAAGCTCCAGGAAATAGCACTTATATTTATGAGGCCGTACCGTAAACCGACACTGGTGGATGAGTAGAGTATACTAAGGTGTTGAAAGAATGATGTTGAAGGAACTCGGCAAATTATACCTGTAACTTCGGAAGAAGGGTAACCTGCTTTTAGGCAACTATAAGTAGGTGGCACAAAATAGGGAGTAGCGACTGTTTACTAAAAACACAGGACTCTGCAAACACGTAAGTGGAAGTATAGGGTCTGACGCCTGCCCGGTGCTGGAAGGTTAATAGGAGGGGTGCAAGCTCTGAATTGAAGCCCCAGTAAACGGCGGCCGTAACACTGACGGTCCTAAGGTAGCGAAATTCCTTGTCGGGTAAGTTCCGACCCGCACGAATGGCGTAACGATTTCTCCACTGTCTCCAACATCACTTCAGCGAAATTGAATTCCCCGTGCAGATGCGGGGTACCCGCGGTTAGACGAAGAGACCCCGTGCACCTTTACTATAGCTTTACATTGCTATTAAAAGTGTGATGTGCAGGATAGGTGGGAGACTTTGAAGTTATGGCGCTAGCTATAATGGAGTTAACCTTGAGATACCACCCTTTACACTTTTGATATCTAACTATGTTTCATTATCTGGAACTAGGACATTGTATGGTGGGTAGTTTGACTGGGGCGGTCGCCTCCTAAAAAGTAACGGAGGCGTGCGAAGGTAAGCTAGAGCTGGTCGGAAATCAGCTTGATAGTACAATGGCATAAGCTTGCCTGACTGCGAGGCTGACAAGCCAAGCAGAGACGAAAGTCGGTCATAGTGATCCGGTAATTCTGTATGGAAGGGTTATCGCTCAACGGATAAAAGGTACGCCGGGGATAACAGGCTGATGGTGTTCGAGAGTTCATATCGACGACACCGTTTGGCACCTCGATGTCGACTCATCACATCCTGGGGCTGGAGAAGGTCCCAAGGGTTCGGCTGTTCGCCGATTAAAGTGTTACGTGAGTTGGGTTTAGAACGTCGTGAGACAGTTCGGTTTCTATCTGCCGTGGGTGAAGGAAATTTGAGAAGATCTGACTCTAGTACGAGAGGACCGAGATGTATATACCTCTGGTGTACCAGCTGTTATGCCAATAGCATCGCTGGGTAGCTATGTATAGATGGGATAATTGCTGAAAGCATATAAGCAAGAAACCCTCTTCAAAAAAATTTCCCAATTAAGGCCGTGGGAGACTACCACGTTGATAGGCTAGGTGTAGAAGCATGGTAACATGTGAAGCTAACTGGTACTAATAGCCTGATTGATTTATTTGCTTTCTATATGTGCATATGCAGTGTTAAATATTAAATTAAAATTTATTAAGTCAGAAATTTTTGTTGACTTGGTGGCTATAGCAAAAATGAACCACCCGATCTCATTTCGAACTCGGAAGTGAAACTTTTTAGCGCCGATGATACTTAAAAAGGGAAAGTAGGTCGTTGCCAAGTTTATAAAAATTTCTTCTTATTTATATCTTTTCAGTAGAGCGATGAAACAAGGTAAACATAGAGTAGCTGTGAGGTAATATAACTGATCTTTTAGAACTCTGCGAAAACTTTAAGATAAAAGTAGAAAATTTAAAAGTAGAATTTGTCACTTATTTCCAAATTAGGAGGAGAGATAGCAACATTTAACAAATCATCAAACAATTGATCTTCCGAAAATCAAACTTTATATAATTGAATATTAATTAAGTTGTTGGAGATGAGGAGAAAGAAGAAGTAGCAAACTACCAAAAAGCAGATACATTTGGTCCAATAGTTAGGTGATAATTGTAGCACTCAGTGGATCTTATAAAAATTCAAAACGTGAAAATTATAAGTGATGTTTTTAATGTGAATTGAAAGCGTATCAAATAGTGAATATAGAATTCCCTCAAATGCAAAAAGGTGTATGAGCAAATCGAATAAGAAAAGTGAGGTTTTGCGCATCAACGTGTTATAATAAAGGTAAACTTGGTTAGTGCTGAAGCAATACTGCAAGTTTTAAAGGGAAAGAAGATTTAAAAGACAGTGTATGTGCAATCGTAATAGTCGCTGAAAGGTACTTTGAAACATAGCTGGACTATTGAAGTTAAAATTCTGGGCTGTTACTTAAAAAACGCATCCACTGAATTATTTATGCTAAAAAAAGCTTTATTAAAAAATGAAACAGAAGTGTAAGAAAGTTGCAAAACGTATAAGGTATTACTTGAAGCTACCTATCTGAAGCAACTGGAGCTTCTCAAGTTGCGAAAAATATTTTAAAATCTGAAAGAATGATGTGAAATTTTTTAAATAAACCAGAAAGTATTCCACTATCACGCTGAACAGCAAATTAGGCATTATATCGTTTACTGTAAAAGCTCATATTTTACGTAATCAGAGCTAGGAACTTGAAAGGATAATTTCATTATACTTAACATGGAAGCAAAGAGAACTATACAATCCCCTACCTATCGTTTCTTCAACCACTTCCCTGAACGGGTACTTTTATCAAACTATTCTCTTATTGTAATGAGTTGCTTCTATATTAAAATTTAGCAATTTCCCTCTAGGATGATCTTTATTTTGTTCTAAATATTGGCTTTGTTCAAATGCCATTCCCCATTGTGTACGATAGCTAGACTTTCTATATTCATAAAAACTCTCTTCAGCATTATTTGTATCGAGCTTTTTATCTTGTTTTTTTATACTTTCTACCTCAAGCACCCACATCTATTAATTTATTTTAAAAACCTCACTCATCTTATCATAAAAAATATAGCTGTAAATACTTTAGTGAAAATTCCTTCTTATTTTATCTTTCTTTAAGCAAATATTGAGGTCTTTTTGTAAATTTTTATAGCCTGCTTGCATAATGTTTTGATGGGTTAGTATTATGTAATAGTATCCTACATTACTTATATTAGAAATGCTAACTTTAGCTAGCATTCGTAATTGCCTTTTTATTTTATTTCTTTTTGCTGCTTTTCCGACTTTTTTACTGATAGCCAGACCTACTCTAATAACATGAATATACTTTTCAGGTTCTCTTTCTTTTATAGCATATAGTGATATATATACCCCTCGATAAAAAAGACTGTAAGATGCTAATCTGTTTTTAAAAGCAAAGGAAAACTCTTTTTTTTTATGCTTACTATGCGCATAATTTATTACACCCTAATGAGCGACGCTTATTAAGAATTTTTCTTCCAGCTTTTGTTGACATACGTGAACGAAATCCATGTTTGTGCTTTTTTTTTAAATTTTTTGGTTGAAATGTTTTTTTCATTGTTTTTATATTAATATGACTATTTATTTTAAACTATTTTGCTCTATTGTCAAATAATGGTCAACTTCTGTGGCATTCTTGTTGAATAAAATTTGATATATGGAAAAATGAATTTAATTATAGGCGTACTTGTTTTACTAGTCCTTTTATTTTGTTTGAGTAAGTTTCAAGCAGTAAGTAAAGTTAAGTCTTATATATATTTGAGTTGTATGTGGATGCTACCTTGTTTGTTAGCATTCTATGATGGTTATTTTATAACTTCTATTTCTATAGCGTTACTTTTTTTTATGCTGATTTTTATCCTTAAAGGTAAAAGAAATAAGATGGTAAAATTTTTGTTATTTATGGCTTTAGCAATATCACTTTTTATCACTTTATTTATAATGCTATCTATTTTTGTTCAGTCCATTTCTTTTTTTAATAAAGTAGCTATTTCAGAATTCTTATTTTGCTTAAAATGGAAGCATAATGTAGCTATTATTGGTGAAGGAGAGGTGGGGTGTTTTGGTATAGCGCCACTTTTAGTGGGGACATTACTTATAACTATTGTAGCAATGTTAGTTGCGGTGCCGCTTGGTTTATTTTCTGCAATATATATTAGTGAGTATGCGAGTGAAAAAGTGCGTTATGTTATTAATACAGCCTTACAGGTTTTGTCTGCTATTCCTACTGTTGTATATGGATACTTCTCAGTTATATTTTTGTCTTTTTTTATAAAGCAGGTAGCAAATTTTTTTAATTTAAGTATACACTCAGAAAGTGCTTTGATTGCTGGTTTATCGATCGGGGTAATGATTCTTCCTTTTATTATTTCTTTGCTTGAAGATGCTATAAGATCTGTTCCAAAAAGTTTACGTTATGGTTTTATGGCGCTTGGCGCAACACCAGCGGAAACTATATGGCATATAACAATACCTTATGCAATGCCTACAATTTTAAGTGCAATTTTATTATCAATTTCAAGAGTAATAGGTGAAACAATGATTGTACTAATGGCTGTGGGAATCAATGCAAATTTGACCTTTAATCCTCTCAATTCAGTTACTACTATCACTGTACAAATTGCTACATTACTTACCGGAGATCAGGATTTCAATAGTGTGCAAACTCTTGCTGCTTATGCGCTTAGTTTGGTGCTGTTTGTTATTACTTGGCTATTGAATGCATTTGCATTGTTTATAATGAAACGTAACTAGTAAGTGTTTTAATATTGCAAAATTTCTGTTAATAATATAAGATTTATTTTCTTTAGAAGTTCTTTTATAGAATTGTAGTGTTAGGTGATGAAAGAGATGAGTACAGGTAAAGTAGTTAAAATAACTCAAGCAGTTGTTGATTTAAAATTTGAAGACGGGTTGCCTAAGATATTTAATGCTTTAAAAAGCAAACTAAAATATAAGGGCAAGGAGCTAGTTTTAGAGGTTTCACAGCATATAGGTGACAATATAGTTCGTTGCATTGCTATGGATAGCACAGATGGTATGTCAAGAGGTGATGAGTTTGTTGATACAGGTGCACCAATATCAGTTCCGGTTGGACGCTCAACTTTAGGAAGGATTTTTAATGTTGTAGGGGAGCTTATAGATGAGTGTGGTCCGCTAAAAGGAAAGTATGATTTAGAACCTATACATAGATCACCTCCAAGCTTTACTGAGCAGAAGATACAGGAAGAAGTTTTAGTTACAGGAATAAAGGTTATAGATCTTCTTGCTCCTTATCTTAAAGGAGGAAAAATTGGCTTATTTGGTGGAGCTGGTGTTGGTAAAACAGTTCTGATAATGGAGCTGATTAACAACATAGCAAAAGCTCATAAAGGATTTTCTGTGTTTGCTGGAGTAGGAGAGAGAACGCGTGAAGGTAATGATCTTTATAACGAGATGATTACTTCGAATGTAATAGATATAAATGAGCACGAAAAATCTCAAGCCGTTTTGGTTTATGGTCAAATGAATGAACCTCCTGGAGCAAGGGCTAGGGTTGCTTTAACAGCACTAACTATGGCGGAGTATTTTCGTGATCATGAAAATCAAGATGTTCTATTTTTTGTAGATAATATCTTCCGTTTTACTCAAGCTGGCTCTGAAATTTCTGCTTTGCTTGGAAGAATACCGTCGGCTGTTGGTTATCAGCCAACTCTTGCGACTGATATGGGCGCTATGCAAGAGAGAATAGCCTCAACTACTGCTGGTTCTATTACTTCTGTACAGGCTATATATGTTCCTGCAGACGATTTGACCGATCCAGCTCCAGCAACGACATTCTCTCATCTTGATGCAACCACAGTGTTGTCAAGGCAGATAGCTGAAATGGGTATATATCCTGCTGTTGATCCACTTGACTCAACTTCTCAGTCTTTATCTGCTGAAATCATTGGTGAAGAACATTATAATGTGGCTTCTGAGGTGAAACGTATATTGCAAACTTATAAGTCGCTGCAAGATATTATCGCAATACTTGGTATGGATGAACTATCTGATGAAGATAAAATTATTGTTGATAGAGCTCGTAAAATTCAGAAGTTTCTTTCTCAACCTTTTCATGTTGCGGAGGTATTTACTGGCATGTCTGGCAAATTTGTTTCACTTTCTGATACTATTTCTAGTTTTAAAGGAATTATTGAAGGTAAATATGATCATCTGCCAGAAGCTGCTTTTTATATGGTGGGAAGTATAAGTGAAGCAATAGAAAAGGCTGAATCAATAAAAGCTGAAGTTGGAGCCGGACATTAAAGATTATGAACACTTTTAAGGTGCAATTTTTTTCTCCTGATAATCGAATTTCATTCGATGAAGTGGTTTCGCTTTCAGTGAATGGGCTTGAAGGAGAGCTAGTGATTTTAGCTTACCATTCTCCTTACTTAATTTATTTATTGCCTGGTATAATTACTGCTCAAATGAGTAACCAGACAAAGGAAAAAGTTGTAATTGATAATGGTATATTAGAGGTTGCAAATAATAATTGTAGCATTATAACGAATCAAATTCAGGTTTTTGATCATTTGACTCATGATGAGGAATCATTAAAAGATAAGAGAGTTGGTATATATTTAAGTTATCTTGATGTCAAATCTCTTTAGGGGCTCTTTTTTGTTCAAGAAATAAGTCTACTCTTGTCATCTCAATGTTTGTCGTTCAAGTAGCTGACACACAACTCGGATGACAAGAGGGGCTACTTGAATAAAGAAGCCGCTGGTCTCATGTGCATCTTTAAACATTTTCACGCTGACTTTGGCTACACACCTTTGAGGGACTGCTGATTAAGTCTAGAAGTGAATTACAGTGATCGCTATGAAATGCGCTATCAAGGCTTAAAGACCTAGATTTTTTTTCTGAATCATCAATTTTCTCTGTAAGCTGGTAAAACATTTTTGAATTATTATCAAAAACTTCCTTTTTATTAACAAGTACTTGATCAATTACTGGACTTAACAGTTCTACTTGGCTATTTAAGTATTGTACTTTATCGTTTAGCTCTTTTTTTTCTCTTATTAATCTTTCAATCTCATCTTCATATTCTTTAAACTTTAATTCCAGTGATGGACGGTACTTATTAACTATTTCTTCTTCTATCTCCTGCCGTAATTGCCCTCTTATTGTCTCGATCTGCTCATCTTTAAGCTCTAGCTCGTTCTTTAACGTTTCAAAATCCCACGTTAGCTGATCTGCCTCTTGTTCATCAGATTCCAAATGTGCGTTATGCTCATTTTCTAAATTTTGTATTTGAGATTTATAACTCGCTATACACTTATCCCTTGCACTTATCATGTGTTCTGCTTCCTCTATCTCTTCCTCTTTTTTTTCAAACTGGTTCAATTTACCTTGTCGTTTCTCTTGTTCTGCATTAGCAGTTTTTAGCTTTTCCTTCAGTTCTTCTACCTTTTCTTCCAGTTCCTTATTTTTTCCATAAATTTCTTGAATTTTCTGCTCTTGCTCCTTATTGAGCTGGATTATTCGCTCATCTGTTTTACTCATTTCTTCCTCAAGTCTTTGTTCCTTTTCTTTACACTCAACTTGTAAATCATTGCACTGTTCCTCCAATTCCTCAATTTTTTGCTTAGCCTCCACGAGTTCTTGTTCTGATTCTACTTGCTTTGCTTTTAACATTTGATTTGCTTCTTTCAGTAATAATAACTCTTCTTTCAAATCTGATATTTGTTGTTCACTGCTTTCTTTTGTACTATTGCTATAGTGTTCTAATTGATCAAGCTTGTCTTCCAAACTATACTTTTCTTCTTTCAGTTGATTTAATTCCTCGTGCAATTTTCTTAACTCACTTATCAACTCTTCTTTTCCTGCATTGGCAACTTCCAGCTTTTTCTTCAGGTCTTTCTTTTCTTCATATGCACCTTCAAGTTCTTGCGCTCTTTCTTGCAGCTCTGTTGACATATTTGCTAGCTTTGCATTTTTTTGTGTCAGTTCAGCTTGCAATTTTGCATTTTTTTGCTTTTCTTCTCCAAGTTCATTCTGTAAATCACTATTATGCTTTTCAAATTCTTGCTTGGCCTCTTCGAGCCTATGCTGTAAATTGTTCCTCTGCTCATTTAATTCTCTAATTTCTTGTTCAGCTTTTGTAAGCTTTTGATCTAGTTGTTGTGAGTTAACTTCTGTTTGCGCTGCAGCTTCTTGCAAATTAACTTCTGTCTGAGTTTCAGTTTCTTGAGAGCCAATTCCTGTTTGAGTCTTAACGTGTTGCACAGAGACCTCTGTTTGAGTTTCAGTGTGCTGTGAATTAACTTCTGTTTGAGTTGCAATTGCCTGAGTTGCAATCTGCTGTGGATTAACCTCTGATACATTGTTGCTAGTGAAAGAAAGAATAGGATTGCTTTTAGCATCATTTTCAAGATCTTTCATCTTTTCGTCTTGATTGATTACGATATGTTCGTTATTTTGCAGATTACTAACAGCCGGTGCAATGTTAGCATTTTTGTTCTTTTTCAATAATGCTTTTACAGCATCATGTAGAGAGAGGTCTTGAATATATAATTCCTCATTTTGTCTTATTAATTCCCAAAACTCCTCAGGTGGCGATTCAAAATCTTTACCATTAAACTGTAGTACTTTAGTTATACCAGAATTACTTACATTCATAACCATAGTACAGGTAAAAGTTTTCCCATCCTTGTCCTGCACAGGCCAAGTGCTTGTCATTTCATAATATGCACCCTCTTTAAATTCATAATGTCTTTCCTTACCTTTTCGGTAAGCGTATATGTCATGCTTTTTATTGCAATAAATATTCAATGTGCTAATATCTCTTTCTTGCTGTAAGATATCACTAATTCTTATTGGCTCACTTCTATTGTAATTAATAAGATTAATGTTTAACACTTTATCAGAATTGTTAGTTTCTACATAAAAAGCTCGAAGGTCTATGTCTTTGTCTCTAAAATACTTACTTACAGCTTTTTTTGCCTGATTTGCTAATTCTATAAAGTTTTTTTTAAAGCTCTTGTTGAAAGATAGATCTATATATGCTTGCTTAAAATTTTCATCATTTGTCAAATCCATGAGCAAGTCATAAATCTCCCATTTGTCCTGATAGTATTCTTCTAAAACAGTAATGCTATTTTTTCTTTTCAGTTCTGCTAATATGTTTTTCAATGTCAGGAAATTTGTTGACATAGTATACCCCCTATTACTATTGTTTTGATAATATATTTACTTTGGGAGTGATTAACTCCTTTTGTATTAACCTTTTTAGTTGAATTTAATTGCGAGCGTTAAACTAGATCTTAGTCATTTTGTTTATTGTTCCCCACTATCTATTTGTGTTACTGTACTAATAGTAGCACTAAGTTTTAGGCTATGCAAGAATTTCTATTGAACGTAAAGCTAGTAAACTTCAGAAATTGGTTATGCTAATTTTGTTAATAAAATGCAACCAATTAAGGAAAGCGCTATACTGTGTCTCAGTGCAATATTTTCTTTCCTAACGGACTGAAAATTGAGTTGAGTTAAAAATCCGATTTTATTTAATACTTTTCAAAGATGACAATATTTTGTAAAAATAGGTTTTTAATAGGACAATAATATGGAAATTTTTCTTGATAGTGTTGATTTGAATGAAATTAAGGAGCTAAAAGAGTTTATTGATGGTATAACAACTAATCCTTCTTTAATAGCAAAATCTGGACATAAAGATAAGTACGAAGATTTAGTAAGCGAAATATGTTCTATTATAAAAGGACCTGTTAGTGTTGAAGTTGTTGCAGATAGCCATGAAGATATGGTTAAGGAAGGCCTTAAGTTAGCGAAAATCGCTAGTAATATCGTAGTAAAGTTACCTCTTACACATGAAGGATTAATTTCTTGTAAAAAGTTGTGGACAGAACATAAAATACCTGCTAACATTACATTATGTTTTTCTCCTGGACAAGCACTGTTTGCCGCTAAGGCCGGTGCTTGTTTTATTTCTCCCTTTGTTGGTCGCCTTGATGATATAAGCTATGATGGCTTATCGCTAATAGAAGATATATGCACTATATATTCTAATTATAATTTTAAGACAAAAGTTCTTGTTGCATCAGTAAGAAGTCCAGCACATGTAATAGAAGCTGCACGGCTTGGTGCTCATTCAATTACTGTGCCAGCAAAAATACTTAGACAGTTAATTAATCATCCACTTACTGATCAAGGGCTCGCAATATTTGAAAAAGACTGGGGCGTAAAACAATAAATGACATTGCTAAAAAAGACATAAAAACACAATAATTTATATAAAAAGGACATAGGTACCATCTGTCCTTTAAAGACATGTAGGTCAATGATATGCGTAATTCAGTGTTTTAAACATGATAGTCCTCCACTAATAAAAAAGATTGAGAAAAATGTATACAGCTACGACCGAAGTATAGCTAAAATATATTTTAACTGAAGATTATAGATTAATTGAATTGAAAAGTCTGCAGACGAAGATAGATTCCGAGCTCTAGAACACCTTCACCGTGCATGGTAACAAAACTATTAGAGTTTGTCAAGTAATTTTTTATCGTAATTTTACGAACGTGCCATGCCAGTAATTATATCTAGTTAAATTTGTAAAGTAATACAGTGTTTTCGATAGTTATAAAAAAGCTGGATTTCAGTACTGGAGTAACATTTTGGAAATTGGGATGAAAAGAGGGAAAGTACTGGTTTGAAATTAAGTTTTCTGGATTCCAGTGCTGGAATGACAAGAGAGGAGCTCCAGGTACAGCTGTTACCTATAGAATGGCAGTACTAGAATGATAACAAACTGAATGACATATTTAATCTCTATACAGATGTACATCACGCACCGATTTCCATTCAAGGTAATGTTATTCCAGCATTGGAATCCAGTTAGATTTGCGAGTATAAAAGTAATACAACATTTTTGATGATGGAAGCCATTACTAGTATAACAAGAAAGGAAGTGCTGATTTCAGTGTTTATACGTTAGCCATGCATCTAAAAATTTATAAACAAAAGATTACACTTCACAACTTTGTGATGGAATAAGTTTTTCAATGCTGTTGACGCAAAACTCAGTTGTATTATTAGCTATTTCATCGAATTTATCATTTATATCCTTACCTATTTTTTCATCTTTAATATATTCATACAGAGCTAAAATAGCTATAGTTGAACATATTGCGATGAAACCAACTTTTGCTGTAATAAGTAATGATAGCCCACCTGCAAGTATGGACACTGCTCCAATAGCTAGGTTTATAATTTTATTTTGTGTTGATTGATTCTCTTTATCCTCTAAAACGTTTGATATTGCTTTTGAGGCAATTTTTATTGCTATTGCTGTAGTTGAGATTATAACAAACATCATAGCTATTTTTGCTAAGAGAAAAATTGATGGTAGCATTATTACAAGAAACAGTGAAGCACCTCCTATAAATAACCATTTCTCATTTATTTTTTTAGACTGATCTGTATTATTAAGCATTGCAACCCTCCACTTTCATTAACAGTTTATTCATATAATATGAAACATGCGATAGTCAAGATGTTTTTGTGTGGAGAAGCTTGCGATTGAGTTTTGAAGAGCTTTAGCTTTACAAGATGGTAGATTTGGTGATTATCGTAAGATTCTTGCAGTCATTTTAGTGGGAAGAATTTGTAAAATATGAAAAAATAACCGCCAGAAAATTGGAAACGCTATAACTTTCTTTCCTTTAAATATACTTTTTAAAATATATGCTGCAGCTTTTTCTGGCTCCCATATAAAGGGAAGTGGTTTATTAGACTTAAACATATCTGTTTTTACTGGCCCTGGCATTATGGTGATAAACTTTGTGCTACTGTTAGAATATTGGATTTTTAGTGATTGAAAACAACTTTTTAGTGCTGCTTTGCTGGCACAGTATGCAGAAGCATGTGGTGTTGCATGCATAGCAACAAGAGAAGATATAACCGCAAAAGTTGCCAAGGAATTATGATGAATCCATTCTTCAATCCAGTTGATAACGCCAAAATAATTGGTTTCAAATGTTTTTCTATGAATGTTGGTATGAAACTTATCTTCTATTTCGCCACATCCTGCATTAAGAAAAAAGAGATTTGGTATAATATTTTGCTTTTTTAAAAAATCAGACGAGTTTTTAATATTTTCACTTTTGCTTACATCACATGTTATAGGTAAAAAATTACTACCTAATTCTTCTTTTAATTTTTCCAGTTTTTCAGTGCGCCTTGCAATGCCAACCACAAACCATCGATCTTTAATGAGCAACCGTGCTAGACTTTCTCCAATGCCAGATGATGCTCCTGTAATGAGACAAGTTTTTCTATCCATGTGAATTTATATAACATGAAGTATGAATGTAATGACTATTGCCTATTCACACAAGTTAAGTTTGCTATAATTTTCCTAAATAATAAAAAAAGAAAGCTACTTATAATTTTGAATTTTATATAAACTTAAAGGGAAATTTAGTATTTGCTTACTTGTAATTTAAAATTCTTATATAATATTTTAAATGAGTTGAGAGAATTAAATGCAGGATGCAGCTTTAGTTTTACAAGATGGCAAGTACTTTTTGGGAAAATCGGTAGGTAAAAGAGGCAAATGTATAGGTGAAGTTTGTTTTACCACTGGTATGACAGGTTATCAGCATACTATAACAGATCCTTCTTTTGCTGATCAAATAATAGCGTTCACTTTTCCTCATATTGGTAATGTTGGAATAAATCACAAAGATAATGAAGGAGAAAAAGTTTTTGCAAGTGGTGTGGTTATGCGTGAACTTTCTCCTATGTCTCACTCTTCTTCATATATTAGTTTAAATGATTGGTTGGAGAAAAATAATGTAGTTGGGATATCGGGAATTGATACTAGAGCTTTGACGAGATATTTGAGAAAACATGGATCTCAAAATGGAATGATATGTCCGTCAAGTGAGGTACATATATTAGATGAATTGAAGAAATACAAATCTGTAAATGGAATAGAAATAACTAAGAAAGTCAGTTTAAGTAATAACTTTCAAAGCGTTCTTAATGCAAAATATAGGGTTGTAATTGTTGATTTCGGTGTAAAAAATAGTATAATCTCACGCTTAGTAGAACTTGATTGTACGGTTGAATTAGTCAAACCAGATACAGGTTTTGCTCACAAAATATTAAGCATGAATCCAGATGGTATAGTGCTTTCAAATGGCCCTGGTGATCCACAAGAGATAGGAGAGAGTGTAACTTCAGAAATAGAAATTATTGTGAAATCTAAAATACCAGTTTTTGGCATATGCCTGGGCCATCAATTACTTGCAGTTACTTTGGGAGCAAAGACTGTCAAGATGGATATTGGTCATCGAGGGAGTAATCATCCAGTTTATGATCTGGAGAGTAAAAAAGTTGAGATAACTAGCCAAAATCATGGTTTTGTTGTTGATTCAGCTTCTCTTCCAAGTAACGTTGAAGTTACTCATATTTCTCTATTTGATAATAGTGTAGAGGGGATAATGATGAAGGATTACCCAGTCTTTTCTACTCAATACCATCCAGAAGAAGCGCCAGGTACACATGATTCACATTACTTATTTGGGCGTTTTATTGACAATATTTTGTTATATAAAAGTAAAATCTAACTGAAATCAGTTAGATTAGCTTTTATTACTTGATCTTTTGGATTTGGATGTTTAATATTAGGAATAATAAAACTTAAGTTAAGGTAGTGTTCTCTTAACAGATTTTTGTGGAGGAGTGACCGAGTGGTTAAAGGTAACAGACTGTAAATCTGTCCGCATTGCGTACGTAGGTTCGAATCCTACCTCCTCCATTGTGCGGGTATAGCTCAATGGTAGAGCTCTAGCCTTCCAAGCTAGTGACGTGGGTTCGATTCCCACTATCCGCTCTTTTTTTTGTTGTATTTATATAGAATCAACATATTATTTGTTGATGTATTTATATTTTAGGTAGAAGAGTTAAAATTATGACAGCGATAGTAGAAGCATTTGGAAAGCCGCATGTAAACGTGGGAACGATAGGACATGTGGATCATGGGAAGACAACGTTAACAGCGGCGATAACAAAGCATTATGGTAATTTTGTAGCATATGATCAAATAGATAAAGCGCCAGAAGAAAGAAAGAGAGGGATAACAATAGCAACAGCGCATGTTGAATATCAAACAGAAAAGAGACACTATGCACACGTTGATTGCCCTGGACATGCTGATTATGTAAAGAATATGATAGTAGGTGCAGCACAGATGGATGCAGCGATATTGGTAGTGTCAGGGGTTGATGGGCCGATGCCACAAACGAGAGAGCATATATTGCTGGCAAAACAGGTGGGTGTTGGATATATCGTGGTATATATAAATAAAGCTGATGTTGCTGATGCTGATATGATAGATTTGGTAGAGATGGAAGTGAGAGAGTTGCTGAGTAAGTATGGATTTCCAGGTGATGAAGTGCCTATGATAGTTGGGTCTGCGTTAAAAGCATTAGAGGATGATAGTAGTGAGTATGGAAAGAAATCAATAGATAAATTGATGGAGAAGTTAGATGAGTATGTGGCAGTACCTCCAAGGCCTATAGATTTGCCGTTTTTGTTGCCAATAGAAGATGTATTTTCAATATCGGGCCGAGGGACGGTAGTAACAGGAAGAATAGAGAAGGGGGAGATAAAGACAGGGGATGAGATAGAGATAATAGGTCTGAAAGCGACGCAAAAGACGATATGTACTGGTGTTGAGATGTTTAAGAAGTTGCTAGATAAGGGAAGTGCAGGACTCAATGTAGGAATACTACTAAGAGGAACAAAGAGAGAAGAAGTGGAGAGAGGGCAAGTATTGGCAAAACCAGGGACAATAACCCCGCATAAGAAATTTAATGCGGAGGTGTATATATTGAAGAAAGAAGAAGGAGGAAGGCATACACCATTTTTTGGAAATTATCAGCCACAGTTTTATTTAAGGACAACGGATGTAACTGGGAGCATAAAATTGCTAGATGGAAAGGAGATGGTAATGCCAGGGGACAATGTAAGTATAGAAGTGGAGTTGCAAGTACCAATAGCAATGGATAAAGGATTACGTTTTGCGATAAGAGAAGGTGGTAGAACTGTTGGTTCTGGCGTTGTTTCGGAAATTTTAGAATGAGTATAATAACTAAGATGAAGCAAGATATATATATTAGAATCAAAGCTTTCGATTGTTCTTTGTTGGAAAAGTGTATTCGCGAGTTTATTGATCAATTAAAGCAGTTTAATGCAGATTTATCTGGTCCGATTGCGTTGCCAAGAAAAGATTCTAAATTTACTGTTAATAGGTCTCCTCATGTTGATAAAAAATCTCGTGAGCAATTTGAAATGAGAATTTCTAAGCGGTTAATTATTGTACATAATCCTACTTCTACTATGATGAAGATGCTTGCAGATTTATCTTTTTCTGCTGGTGTAGAAGTGGATTTAAAGGTTAAGGAAGTCAATATTTAGGAAAAGGAAATGAAGAGAATAAATTCGCTTAGGAGGATTGGTTTGTTAATGACCAATGTTGGCCATACTGCTATGTATTTTGATAATAGTCGCATGGCTGTAACCTTATTGCATCTCAGCGAAACTTATATTATCGATATAAAAGGACAAGATAAATGTGGCTACAATTCAGTCATTTTAGGCACAGGGGATTTAAAAAAAATAGCAAAACCTCAGTTGGAATATTTAAAGAAAAAGGGTATAAATAGTAAATGTAAATTATACGAAAGTAGATTAACTGATCTATTCGGAATAGAATGTGGTAAAAAGGTGGGGGTTAATCATTTTGTAGTTGGTCAATATCTTGACATTACGGGTTATTCTTTAGGCAAAGGGTTTGCTGGTGTGATGAAGCGGCATAACTTCAGTGGGCTTAGGGCATCTCATGGCGTTTCTATTGCTCATAGATCACAAGGTTCTACTGGTCAATGTCAAGATCCTGGTAGAGTATTCAAGGGGAAGAAAATGGCTGGTCATTTAGGTAATAGCAGAGTGACTGTACAGAATATGAAAATATTATCCATTGATTATGAAAATAGCATAATTGCTGTAAAGGGTAATAATGTTCCTGGGTTTAAAAACTCTTATGTTTTTGTGAGAGATGCAGTTAAAAAGCCTTTACATAAAGATGTTCCTTTTCCAGTAGGTCTGCTGTTGAATATGAGTGATGATGCTAATAATTTGGTGAGTTAGTTATGGAATGTGAATTAGTTGATCTATCTAATAATAATGTAGGTAGTGTTGAGCTTAATCCCTTGATATTTTCTGCCAAGCAAAAATTGAGTATTTTGCATGATATAGTGAGATGGCAATTAGCAAAGAGAAGAGTTGGTGCTCATAAAACAAAGGGTATCAGTGATGTTTCTGGTACAACAGCTAAGCCGTATGGTCAAAAACGTACCGGTAGGGCGAGACAGGGGAGCTTGCGATCTCCTCAGTTTAGAGGTGGTGGAATTATTTTTGGTCCTGTTGTGAGGAGTCATGCTTATTCTCTTAATAAAAAAGTACGTAAATTTGGTTTGAAAATTGCTTTATCTCTAAAATATTTAAATAATCAAGTTGTTGTTCTTGATAGTTTAAATGTTGATGTGAAGAAAACATCTAAAATGTGTGAATATATTAAAAATTTTAAATTTTCTTCTTTTTTAATAGTTGGTGATTATGGAGATGATTTGTTACGTGCTGCTAAAAATTTGCATTATGTAGATTTAATCAAACCTATTGGGTTAAATGTTTTTGATATATTGAATCATGAATGCGTGATGTTAACAAAAGACACTTTAAAGCATCTTGAAGGTAGATTGTTATGATTAAATATAATAATATAATAAAATCTCCTGTAATCACAGAAAAGGCTTCTCTTTTAAGAGAGAAGTTTAATAAATACTCTTTGTATGTTTTTGTAAATGTAAATAAGCGTCAAATAAAATCGGCAATAGAGTCTTTATTTAATGTCAGAATTTCTTCTATAAATGTTATTAGAGTTAAACCTAAATATAGACGTTTCAGGGGTGTGGTTGGTTGTAAAAAACAGAGAAAAAAGGTTTATTTTTCTTTGATGGATGGTCAAAAATTAGATATAATGAGCGTTTAATATGGGTATGAAATTTTTTAATCCTGTTACTCCGTCTTCTCGTGGGACTATATTAATAAGTAAAATTGGTTTATCAAAAGATAAGCCGGAGAAGTCTCTTGTATTTGGCAAGAAATCCAGTGGTGGAAGAAATAATCATGGTAGAATTACAACTCGTCACAGGGGTGGTGGTCACAAGAAGAAGTATAGAGTTATAGATTTTAAACGTAATAGAAGTGATCAGGGTATAGTTGAGAAAATAGAGTATGATCCAAATAGAAGTGGGTTTTTAGCATTAATATCATATAAGGAAGATGATACTAAATCTTATATATTAGCTCCTCAAGGTATGAAGCCTGGTGATGTTGTGACAGCTGGAGATGATGCTGATATTTTGCCAGGGAATTGTTTACTACTCAAGCATATACCTGTTGGTTCTTTCGTTCATAATGTTGAGCTGAAGCCAGGTAATGGTGCTGCGATTGCTAGAGCTGCTGGTTGTTATGCACAAATCGTTGGTCGTGATGGCCAATATGTTTTATTACGACTCAGGTCTGGTCAAATTAGGTTGATTTTATCTTCTTGCAAGGCTACTATTGGTGTAGTATCTAACCCTGACCATAAGAATAGAAAGTTGGGTAAAGCTGGGAGAAGTAGGTGGCTTGGGATTAGACCTGCTGTACGTGGAGTTGCAATGAATCCGGTTGACCATCCTCATGGAGGTGGAGAGGGAAAAACTTCTGGCGGTCGTCATCCTGTTACTCCTTGGGGTGTTGCAACAAAAGGAAAAAAAACTAGGAAAAAAAATAAATCTAGTGATAAGTATATAAAAAAATTGAAAGGTTAATTTATGAGTAGATCTGTATGGAAACCACCTTTTTTACACCCATCTGTACTAAGATTAGTTCAGAGAGCTTTAAAAGAGGGTTCTATTAATAAGGTGATAAAAATTCATTCCAGGGCTTCTGTAATTCTTCCTAATTGTTTGGGTTTAAAATTTGCTGTTTATAATGGTAAAGATTACATTCCTGTTAGTGTTGATAATCAGAATATGATAGGTCATAAATTCGGTGAATTTTCACCTACTCGTAAATTTACTGGGCATGGTGGTGATAAAAAGGCAACAAGAAGGTAGGCAATTGATATGAAAAATAGGGATATAATAGTTGAGGCTGGTTCTAAGGTTTTAAGATCAACTCCTCGCAAATTAAATTTGGTTGCTGATTTAGTGCGTAATAAAAAAGTTTCTTTTGCTAATGTACAATTAAGATTTTGTGAAAAAAAGGCTGCCGGTTTTATAATGAAGGTGTTGAATTCTGCAATTGCTAATGCTCAAAATAATTATGGATTGAACGTTGATAATTTATATATAAAGGAAATTTTAATAGGTAAGTCACTTACTTTGCGTAGAGTATATCCAAAAGCTATGGGTAGGGCTAATAGAATGAGCAAATTTTATAGTAATATAACTATAAAATTGAAAGAAATTGTATGATTTATAGAAATGGAAAGTTAATAAGGAAAGTGTAAAAATATGGGACAGAAGGTTAATCCTAAAGTATTTAGATTGCAAATAAATAGTAATACCTGGGATTCTGTTTGGTGTGCTACGGACGATTATAAACAGAAATTGCATCAAGATCTATTTATTCGCAGTTATATAAATGAATCCTTTAAGCATGCTGGTATTTCTAAAGTAACTGTAGAGCGTACAGTTACTTTAGTGTCTGTAATAATACATTCTTCTAAACCTGGGGTTATAATAGGTAAGAAAGGTTTGGATGTTGAGAAGATAAAGCAAAAAATAGCTAAAAAAGTAGAAAGTAGTGTTGAAGTGAATGTAGTAGGAGTTAAAAAGTCTGAAATAGATGCAGTTTTAATATCAAGGAGTATTACACATCAGCTAGAAAAAAGGATTTCATGTAGAAGAGCGATGAAAAAAGCTATTCAAAATTGTTTGAAGATGGGTGCTGAGGGTATTAAAGTAAGTTGCTCTGGGCGTCTTGGCGGAGCTGAAATAGCTCGTACTGAATGGTACAAAGAAGGTCGTTTGCCTTTACACACTTTGCGTGCTAATATAGATTATGCTTTTTGTGAAGCGAAGACTATATGTGGTATTATAGGAGTTAAAGTTTGGGTTTATGTTGGTAGTTAAGGTATATTGAGATGTTTGTTCCCAAAAAGAGTAAATATAAAAAGGTATTTAAGGGGAGAATAAAGGGTAATGCTAAGGGTGGTAGCACGCTGTCTTTTGGAGATTATGGATTAAAAGCTATGGAAGTAGGTAAGGTTCAGTCCAAGCATATTGAAACTGCAAGGCGCGTAATATCTAGAACGTTAAAACGCTCTGGTAAAGTATGGATAAGAATTTTTCCTGATACTCCGGTTAGTAAAAAGCCAGCAGATGTACGTATGGGTAAAGGGAAAGGTAGTGTTGAATTTTGGGTATTTAAAGCTAAGCCCGGTAGGATTTTGTTTGAAATTAGTAGTGATGTTCCCATGCATTTAGCAAGATTGGCGCTTGAAAAAGCGACTGCTAAGCTTCCTATGAAGTGTAAATTTATATCTAATCATAATTGAATGGAGTTGCAATGGATATAGTTAAATTTGAATCAGAATCTTCACAAGGATTACATGAACTTCTTGTGAGTTTGAGGAAAGAATTTGTTAATTTGGCTTTTCAAAAAAAGCTGGGCCAGTGCAACAATTTTTCGCGTTTTAGCTTAATAAGAAAGAGCATAGCTCGTAGTCTAACTGTATTAAATAGAAGAAAGAGAGAGGGAAAAAATGCCTAAGAAGGTTTTTTGTGGTGTCGTAACTAATGCTGAGTCTGATAAGACTGTAAAGGTTTCGGTGTTACAAGTGTATAAGGATAGGCTGTATAAAAAAGTTATTAAAAAATACAAGAAGTATACAGCACATGATGAGAATAATAGTTGCAAAAAGGGAGATAGGGTTTTAATACAGGAACATAAGCCTATTTCTGTTACTAAAAAATGGGTTGTTATCAATAGCTAAAAAGGAATAGGTATTTATATGATTCAAAAAAATACATTGTTAGAAGTAGCTGATAATTCTGGTGCGCGTGCAGTGCTTTGTATTGGCTTGTTAGGTGGTAGGAAATCTGCATCTGTAGGTGATACGATTATTATATCTACTAAGTCTATTAATCCAAAAGGTAAAGTTGAAAAAGGAAAAGTATATAAAGCAGTTGTTGTTAGAGTAAAAAATAGTGTTAAGAAATCTGATGGTTCTGTAATTCGTTTTTCTAGCAATGCTGTGGTTTTAATTAATGATCAAGGTGAACCACTTGGCACTCGGGTGTTTGGTCCAGTAAAAAAGTTATTATCTGGTTCTTTTATGAAAATAATGTCATTAGCTGATGAGGTTTTATAATGAGTGCTAAAATAAAAAGTGGTGATGATATTATAGTTTTAACTGGTAAAGATAAGAAAAAAATTGGTAAGGTAATCAAAGTTATAATACGTAATGCTAAAAAGAAAGTAGTTGTTTCTGGCGTAAATGTGTGTAAGAGACATACTAAACCAAGAGCTGGTAGTGGTGGTGGTATATTCAATAAAGAGTTAGCTATTGATGTATCCAATGTTGCAATATTGGATCCTAAGTATAAAACTCCAACTAAAGTAGGATTTAAGATTATAGATGGTAGAAAAGTGCGTTTTGCAAAAGTTTCTGGAGAAGTGATAGATTAGGTTGATATGTTTAAACAATTGTATAAAGATAATATAGTAAAATCCTTAAAGGATAAGTTTAATTACAGCAATGTAATGCAAGTGCCTAAACTTGTCAAGGTGTGTATCAATATGGGCGTTGGAGATGCTGCTACGGACAATAAAGCGATAAATGAGCCATTTGATAATCTACATTCGATTGCTGGGCAAAAGCCTGTGTTAACCTTTGCAAAAAAATCTATTTCTGGTTTCAAAATTAGAAAAGGTGCAACTGTAGGTTGTAAAGTGACTTTGCGTAGAAACAAAATGTATGAATTCTTAGAAAGATTAATATATATTGCTTTGCCAAGGGAAAAAGATTTTAGAGGGTTTAGTGTGAAGCAATTTGATGGTCATGGTAATTTTTCCTTTGGTATCAAGGAGCATATATCATTTTTAGAAATAGACTATGATAAAATAAGTAAAATTAGAGGTATGGATATTAATATTATAACAAGTGCAGTTAGTGATAAGGAAGCAAAGGAATTATTACTGGCTCTTAAATTCCCTTTTTTTGATAATTGAGAGAAAATATATATGGCAAAAAAATCCATGATACAGAAGAATCTTCGTAGAATAAAGTTATGCGATCAATATAGGGAGAGAAGGGAAGAATTAAAATCTATAATGAATAATAAGGATTTATCTATTGCAAAAAGGTTTGCAGCTCAAAGTAAGCTGATTAAAAAATTGCCTAGAGATTCTTCTAAAATCAGAATTAGGAATAGATGCGCTTTAACTGGTAGGCCGAGAGGAGTATATAGAAAATTTGGTTTATGTAGGATTGTTTTACGTGATTTGTGTTCTTTTGGACAAGTTCCAGGGGTTACAAAATCTAGTTGGTAAATGTGATATAAGGAGTGTAATAGTGTCGTTATCTGATGGTATTGGTGATTTTTTAACAAGAATACGTAATGCTCAATTGGCAATGCATAGGGAAACAAGAGTCCTATTCTCTAAAGTGAATTCTTCTATATTGAAGATCTTAAAAGAGGAAGGGTATATTCTTAATTATGAAAAGCAAGAGAGTGATAGTATCCCTTCCCTTGTTGTGCAGTTGAAGTATTATGATAAATCACCTGTGATTAATGATATAGCTAGGGTATCAAAGCCCGGTTGTCGTTATTATTCTAAGTGTAAGGACATTTCTAAAGCGTATAATGGTCTTGGAATTTTTATTATATCTACACCGAAAGGAGTGATGACCGATTATAATGCACGTAGATTAAAAGTTGGTGGAGAAGTTTTGTGTCGTGTATTTTAAATGATAGGAGAAATGTATGTCTCGTATAGGTGCCGCACCTATCAATATTCCTGCTGATCTTTCAGTTGAATATAATAATGGTAGGGTATTAATAAGAAGTGTTAGGGCAGAAAAAGAGCTGAACTTGTGTAGTGGCATTCTGTGTCAGATAGTTGATAACCAATTGTTACTTTCTGTTGATCAAGGCAGGGATGATTATGATAAAATAAAATCTATATGGGGCACTTATAGAAGTAATATTAATAACATGATTAACGGTATGGTTAATGATTTTTCTGTTGATCTTGAGATCAATGGTGTGGGGTATAAAGCAGAATGTGATGATAAGTATTTGACTTTATATCTTGGTTATAGTCATAATATTAAGTATAAAGTGCCTAAAGACGTTGAGATTAAGTGTATAAAGCCAACTCATTTAGTGATTCGCGGTATGGATAAGCAAAAAGTCTATATGGTGGCTTCTGATATATGCAAAATTAGAAAATATGATCCTTATAAAGGTAAGGGTATTGTAATAAAAGGCAAATTTATGCTGCGTAAGGTTGTAAATAAAAAGAAGTAATTAAAATGAAAAGATTGTATAATTTTTTAAGTAGCTATGAAAAAAGGAAACTTCGTAATAGAGCGAAGCTCGATAAGAGCGCTGGGCGTTTACGTATATCCATATTTAAGTCTAATAAACATTTCTATGTTCAGTTGATTAACGATGCAAAAGGAACAACCCTAGCTTCTGCTTCTACTTTGGATGATAAAATTAGGAATGTATGTAAAGGTAGGGTTAATGCTGAAACTATAAAACAGGTTTCTTCTTTATTGATTGAGCGTCTCCCTAGTACAAAATTGCAGCAGCGGTTCGTCTTTGATCGGGGGGCATATAAGTATACAGGATTGATTTCTCAATTTGCTGAAGCTTTAAGAAGCTCTGGATTTGAATTTTAGAAGGTTTGAAGTATGGCTGTAAAGAATTTACAAAATAATAATGATTTATCAGAACTTTTGGTTTCAGTCCGAAGGGTAACAACGGTTACTAAAGGTGGTAGAAGATTTTCATTTTCAACTTTGGTTGTTGTTGGTGATGGTAAGGGTAGGGTAGGATGTGGAATAGGTAAACACGCAGAGGTTGCTGAAGCAAGAGTGAAAGCTTTAAATGCTGCAAAGAAGTCGATGATTAGGGTGTACTTACGTGAAGGTAGAACTTTACATCATGATATTAAAGCTAAATTCTGTTCTGGTGAGATAGTTTTAAGAGCTGCAAGAGCTGGAACAGGTATTATTGCTGGTGGAGCAATGAGGTCGGTTTTTGAGGTATTAGGTATAAAGGATGTGGTAGCTAAGTCTACTAGATCAAATGATCCTCATAATATTATATGTGCAGTATTTAAGGCTTTTGATGTTATGTTATCTCCTCGCCAAGTGGCAGGTAAGAGGGGTAAAAAGATTAGTGAGATAGTTGGAAATAGGTAAACTATGAATGATGCTGTAAAATTAAATTCTATATTTACCAAATTATCTAAGAAAAAGAAGCCTAAATTATTAGGTAGAGGTATTGGTTGTGGTAAAGGTAAAACATCCGGTAGGGGGCATAAAGGGCAGAAAGCGAGAAGTGGCGTTTCTATAAATGGTTTTGAAGGTGGACAGCAGTCTATATATACTCGTTTACCTAAAAGAGGTTTTAAGCCTATACGCAAAAACTTATACTCTATATTTAATGTTGGGGATGTACAGTGCTTAATGGAAGCTAAAAAAATAGTCAAGGATTCTATCATAGATAAGGAGCTACTGCATAAGTTAGGTTTTATCAGATCTGTTAAAAGTAAAATCAAACTTCTTAATAAGGGTAAATTAAGCGAAAAATTTGTGTTTCATGTTGATTTTGCATCAGAAGCTGCAAAAAGATCTGTAGCTTCAGTTGGTGGTAGTGTAGAAATACTATCGTAAATCATGAACAGTAAATTTGCATTTAATAGTTTGGATTCTACGCTGTTATATAAAAGTGATTTACTAAAGCGTATATTTTTTACTCTAATGGCTTTAGTTTGTTATCGTTTAGGCACTTATGTTCCTATTCCTGGAATTAATCTTGATATAATCAATGATATATTTCCAAAAGAGAGTTCTGGTGTTTTTGGAGTATTTAATTTATTTTCTGGTGGCGCTTTAGCTAGAATGACGATCTTGGCGTTAAACGTTATGCCATACATAGTTGCATCCATAGTTATGCAATTATTATCTTCTGCCGTTAAAGGAATCAATGAAATTAAAAATGACGGAGAGTTGGGACGTCGAAAGATGAACTCTTATATACGCTATATGACTATAGTGTTTTGTATCTTTCAATCAATTACGATCTTAATAGGGTTAGAAAGAATGAATATAGAAGGGGTATTAGTTGTAGTTGAACCTGGTATTATGTTTCGTACTATAGGTGTCTTTAGCCTTTTAGGTGGAACTATATTTTTAATATGGCTTGGTGAGCGGATCAGTGTGAGCGGTATAGGCAATGGTATCTCATTAATCATTTTTACTGGCATAACATCTGAATTACATAATGCTTTATCATCTCTGCTAACATTAAATAAAAATGGTAGTATGTCGTTTTTCATTACCCTTTTTGTTATAGCATTGTTTTTTTTACTGCTCCTTTTAGTCATTTTTACAGAATCTTCTTATAGAAAGGTAATTGTTCAATATCCCAAAAAACAGTTTAAAAAATTACATAATGATGATTTTACTTACATTCCATTGAAGATCAATTTATCTGGTGTAATACCAACTATTTTTGCTAACGCAATTTTATTAACGCCTATTTCAATTGCAAATTTCTATAAGGGTCATGCCATTGCTGATTTTATTTTAAACTACTTTATGGAAAATAAAGTGATGTACATTATAACTTACTTAATACTCATAGTACTTTTTAATTTTTTCTATACCAATTTTATATTTAATCCAGAGGAAAATGCTGATTTTCTTAGGAAAAATGGTGGTTTTATTCCTGGTAGAGGGCCTGGAAAACATACTTCTGATTATCTTCAAGATATAGTTTTTAAATTAACATTTATTGGGTCTGCGTATTTGGTGGTAATATGTACTATACCTGAAATTATGAGGTATCATTATGATATACCATTTATTTTTGGTGGGACGAGCTTGCTGATTATAGTTAACGTTATTACTGATACTATTATGCAAGTACAATCTTATGTTTTTTCAAATAGGTACGATAGTTGGATAAAGAAATATGAGTCTAAAACAAGGAAGCTAAAGTGATTATTACAATTTTTGGTCCTCCTGGCTCTGGTAAGGGTACTCAGTCCAGTTTGTTAATAGCAAAGTATAATTTTAAATTAGTTTCAGTAGGAGATTTATTAAGGAATATTATATCTAGTGGGAGTAAATTAGGTAAAGGAATAAAGGATACTGTTGAATCTGGTAATTTAATTCAAGATGAAGTTATATGTAAATTATTGTGTGACCAGCTTGCATTAATAGATGGTGATTTTTTGTTAGATGGTTTTCCAAGAAATTTAAATCAAGCTCATTTTTTAACTCAAGTTTTGCAAAAAAGATGCAATAGGGATGTTGATCTTGTAATTGAGTTGCAGCTTGACGATAATATTGCAATTGATAGATTAAAAGATCGTCTTACTTGTTTGGATTGTAAAAGTATATATAGTATATCTTCTTTTAAGAATACTACTTGTGCTAAATGTAAAAGTACGAGATTGGAGAAGAGAATTGATGATGCTAATATGCTTGCAATTAATAAGAGGATAAGAGAATATCATTCTCAGATAGAGGGTTTGCGCGAGTATTATAAGGACAAGTTGTTAACAATTAACGCTAATTTGAGTGTTGATAGAGTAATGCAAGAGATTGAAAGTAAAATTTCTTGTAATTTGATTTGACTATAAGTTGTTTTATGGTATAAATTAAGAGTTATTATTAATAAAGTATCGAGGTATCAGTGGCACGTATTGCAGGCATAAATATTCCAGTGAAGAAGTGTGTTCCTTTTGCATTAACTTATATACATGGTATAGGTATTACTACTGCGAATATAATTTGTCGTAGCTGTAAAATTGATGAGCGTAAGCGTGTTTTAGAATTACAAGATGAAGATATAGAGAAAATTAGTAGTTTTATTAGGCAAAAATATGTCATAGAGGGTGAGCTCAGAAAAAAAGTAGCTATGGATATAAAATCTTTAATGGAAATCGGTTGCTATAGAGGATTAAGGCATAGAAAAGGTTTGCCTGTGAGGGGACAAAGAACCCATACTAATGCTAAAACTCGTAAAGGCAGATCTAAATTGCCTATTGCTGGAAAAAAATAAAATTTGTTATTATCGTGAGTTTTTATGAAAAAAGTTAAAACGGTTGGTAAGAATACAAAAAGGTTTATTACTGGTATTGTCCATATTCGTGCAACTTTTAATAATACTTTTGTAAATGTGACTGATGTTTGTGGTAATACGCTTTACCAGACTTCTGTTGGTGCATGTGGTTTTTCTGGTTCGAGAAAATCCACACCTTATGCTGCAGGTAAGGTTGCCGATTCTGCTGCGAAGAAAGTAATAGAGAGATTTGGTATGAAGGTTGTTTCTGTAATAATTCGTGGTCCTGGTTTTGGTGCAGAAGCTGCAGTTAAAGCACTTCGGAATTGTGGATTGACTGTCACTTCAATTGCAGATAAAACGGCGATACCTCATAATGGGTGTAGACTAAGGAAAAAAAGAAGAGTATAGGATATTTGGAAGGTTTTTGTATGTATTATAGTGATAATGTCTCTTTCTGTGGAAATTTAGATAGATTAACTAAGCCTAATGCGATTAAGGTAATATCAGGTGATTCAAGTAAAAAAAGTGATATAGTTCTAGAACCTTTGGAAAGTGGTTTTGCTTTAACGTTGGGTCATGCATTAAGGCGTGTAATGTTGTCTTCTCTTCGCGGTAGTGCTGTTTATGGAATAAAAATTGAAGGCGTGAATCATGAATTTACTTCGATCCAAGGAGTTAGGGAAGACATAACTGATATAGCATTAAATATGGGCATGTTGAGATGTAAGTTAAATAACACGTCTAATAAGTGCTTAAATTTGAGCGCTAAAGGGCCTTGTCAAGTATTAGCTGGAATGATAGAAACTGATGACCAATGCTCTATTGTTAATAAAGATTTGGTGATATGTACACTAGGTCAAGATGTGGAGCTTAACATTACTATATATATTGCTAGTGGAAAAGGTTATCTTTCTGTAAATAAATATAAAGAAAATGAATTTTTAAAGTCTATGAATGAACAAGATTTAATTGGTTTTATTCCAGTTAATGCTTTATATAGTCCTGTTGAGAGGGTTTCGTATAGAGTAGAGAATAGTCGTGTTGGTCAAGTTACTGATAAAGATAAGCTGATATTGTCAATTGAAACTGATGGTACAATCTCTCCAAGTCAAGCTGTTGACTATGCTGCAAGAATATTACAGGAGCAATTTCAGCCTTTTATTAGTTCTGATATGAGTTATAAAAAATCGCAAGTTTCTTTGTCTAGTGGTGCTAAAGATTTGGGCTATGATCCTGTTCTATTGCGTAAAGTAGATGAAATGGAATTATCTGTTAGATCTCATAACTGTCTGAAAAATGAAAATATCACTTATATAGGTGATCTTGTGCAAAAGACGGAAGTTGAAATGTTAAGAACTGCTAATTTTGGCCGAAAGTCTTTGAATGAAATCAAGGCAATTTTAAATAATTCAGGTTTGTCTTTGGGTATGAATATACCAAATTGGCCGCCTAAGGATATAGATGAACTGGCTAAACAACATACTGATGAGGATTAGGTAGTATATGAAACATGGAATAAAGAAAAATAAACTGTCTCGTTGTACCGAGCATAGGTTATCAATGTTAAAGAATCTATCTATCTCGTTAATTAATCATGAGCAGATTGTAACTACTTTACCAAAGGCTAAAGCACTTCGTCCATATGTGGAAAAGTTTATTACAATTGCTAAGAATAACGATTCTTTACATGGTAGAAGGCTTTTGCTTTCACGTCTTCATAATAGTAAGTTAGTAGTTGATAAATTATTAAGCGTTCTAGCTAATCGTTATCAAGACCGTAAAGGTGGATATTCTAGAATAATAAAATTTGGTACTCGAAAGGGTGATTGCGCTCCAATGGCAGTGATAGAGCTAGTTGATAGAGATATTTCAGCAAAAGGTGAGATTTATAGTAAAAATAAAAAAGGAAGCAAAGTAGTTACACAAAGCTAATTATTCTTTTTATGGTAAGTAGGTTACGCTATTTTGTAGGTTACTTTGGAGAATTGTTAGTTTCGATATATTTAAAGCTGAAATTCTATAATGTTATAAAACGTCGCTTCCGTTGTAAGTTGGGTGAAATTGACTTAATTGTATCTAAAAAAAGGGAGCTGATTTTTATAGAAGTTAAAACAAGTTTATTTGGAAAAGAAGTACCGATATCTCATTTTCAGTGTCAGTCTATTATAAATTCTTCTAAATATTTCTTAAGTAAAAATCTTGATTTTTTAGATTATTCAGTCAGATATGATTTATGTTTTCTTTCCTTAAGGAGAAGACCTATTTATATAAAAAATGCTTGGATTGAACAATGGTAGCTAAAATAATTTAGATTTACTAGAACAGGTAATTGAATATGAAAAACAATAATTTAGTTTCATCTTATGCTAGAGCACTGTTTCATGTCTCAGGAAGCAGATTAGGTATTATAAGAAAAGAAGTAGAATTTTTGTTAGCTTTTTTTAAAGATCAAGATGTTTTTGTGTATCTATCTCATCCTATGGTTTCTCTTTTGCACAAAAAAGAAGCGATACTTTCTATAAAGGAGAACTTGAGTGAAAACTTAGTCAAATTTATTATGGTTACACTTGCAAACAAGCGCTCCCGTTTATTAATCCTTATATTAGAAAAATTCTTAAATCTTGTAAGGGAAAGTGAAAATGAATTGGAAATTACTATAAAATCAGCAGAGATTTTAAAGAAACCTGATATAAAAATAATTACTGAATCTTTGAACTTTCTTGGTAAAATAATAAAAGTCAGTCATGTGGTTGATCCTTCTATACTAGGTGGCTTTGTAGTTAGGTATGGTTTTAACGTGATTGATGCTTCGCTTAAGAGTTATTTGGATAGATTGGTTGATTTGAGTAAAATGGAAATGTTGAAAATAAGGAATTGTATATGAACAATAGCATAAATGCCTCTGAAGTAGTAAACATAATAAAAGAGAAGGTTGAGACATTTGATAATCCTATAAAACGAGAAAATATAGGTGAAGTAATTTCAGTAACGGATGGTATCACATTGGTCTATGGGCTGGAAAAAGCAAAGTTTGGTGAAAAGGTATCTTTTGCAAGCGGTGTAGAAGGAATAGTTCTTGATTTAGATCATGATACAGCTGGAATAGTTGTGCTTGGCAATGACCGTGATGTAAAAGAAGGGGACGTTGTAAAATGTAGTGGTGATGTTGTACAGGTGCCTGTAGGTCATGAATTATTAGGGAGAGTTGTAAATGCATTAGGCGATCCTATAGACGATGGCGGAGAAATTAGAGCCAAGAACAAAATGTATATAGAATCTAAAGCGCCAGGTATTATTGACCGTAAATCTGTGCATGAACCTCTGCAGACAGGAATTAAAATTATAGATTTGTTGATTCCTATAGGTAGAGGGCAACGTGAATTAATTATTGGCGATAGACAAATTGGTAAAACCACTATTGCGATTGATACTATTATCAATCAGAAGAAGATTAATGATGAGGTAAACGAAAATCAAAAAATTTACTGTGTTTATGTTGCTATTGGACAAAAAATTTCGACAGTAGCAAAAGTGGTGAATAAGCTAAAAGAAAGTGGAGCATTAGAGTATACAACCGTAGTTGTGGCTAGCGCATCTGACTGCGCGCCTATGCAATTTTTAGCACCTTATACCGGTTGCACTATTGGAGAATTTTTCCGTGATAATGGAATGCATTGCTTGGTGGTATATGATGATTTATCTAAGCATGCTGTGGCATATAGGCAGATGTCCTTATTGCTTAGACGTCCTCCTGGTCGTGAAGCTTATCCTGGAGATATATTCTATGTACACTCTCGCTTGCTTGAAAGAGCTGCCAAAATGTCTGATGAAAAAGGACAGGGATCTTTGACTGCTTTGCCGATTATTGAGACTCAGGCTGGCGATGTATCTGCATATGTTCCAACTAATGTGATTTCAATTACCGATGGACAAATTTTTCTTGAGTCTGAATTGTTTCACAAAGGATTTCGCCCTGCAGTGAATATAGGTTTATCGGTTTCTCGGGTTGGCTCTGCTGCACAATTGAAATCTGTGAAAAAAGTTGCTGGTTCTATAAAGCTGAGTTTGGCCCAATATAGAGAACTGGAAGACTTTGCTAAATTTGGTTCTGATCTTGATGCTACTGTTCAATTGTCCTTAAACAAAGGTAAATACCTTATTGAATTATTAAAGCAAAAACAGTATTCACCTATGCAAATAGAAGAGCAAGTATTGCTTATGTATATCTTTTCTAATCTGTATGGTCAATTAAATAAGGTACAGGTGAGCAACATCAATAGGTTCGAGTGTGATCTTATCAATTATTTTCAAACTGTTCACCCTGGAGTTTTAAAAAAGTTGTCGGGTGACATGAATGATGATATAAAAGATGATATTCTTGGTATTGTGAGTGATTTTGTCACTCAATTTAATTGCGTTTAGGCGGTGATTATGACTTCATCCATTGTTAACAAGTTTCCTATTACAAGGGAAGGTTTTGAGAGTATGCAAGTCGAACTTGAGAAATTAAAGGAAGAAAAACCTTCTATCATACAGGCTATTTCTGATGCTCGTGATCAAGGCGATTTATCAGAAAATGCAGAATATCATGCAGCACGGGAGAGATTAAGTTTTATTGAAGGCCGTATAATTGAGGTAGAAAGTAAACTTTCACATGCAGAAGTGATAGAAGTAAAAAATTTGTCTGGTGATACAGTAATGTTTGGTGCAACTGTTACGGTAAGCATGCTCGGTGATGATAACAGTGAAATTGAATATGTTTATAAGATTGTAGGTGGATATGAAGCTGATGCTTCAAAGCAGTTGATCTCTACGGATTCACCACTCGGTAGTGCTTTAATTGGCAAAAAAGTTGGTGAGTATGTGGAAGTGATAGTGCCAAATGGAGAGAAATTGTATAAAATAGTTAAGATTGAGTTTAAGTAAATCATGGTACAAGTAACTTATCCTTCAATTAGTCTACCTGGTATTTCTTCTGTGGAAGATGTATTGAGGGATGCTAGTTCTGGTAAATTATTCATTTTAGTTGACGATGAAAACAGAGAGAATGAAGGTGATCTGATTGTATTAGCTGAGAAATTAGAGCCAGAACATGTGGCTTTTATGGTTAGATACGGTACAGGGATTGTTTGTTTAGCAATGACTAAAGTTCACATGAAAAGGTTAGGCCTTAGTTTCATGGAAAAAAAAAATGTTGGTGAAAATCATACTGCTTTTACTACATCAATTGATGCACGTTATGGTATTACTACGGGTGTTTCAGCTGAGGATAGAACAAAAACTATACATGTTGCTATTGATAAAAATAGAACTCAGGATGACATTATAACTCCCGGTCATATTTTTCCTGTGATTGCACATGAGGGTGGAGTAGAGCAACGTGCTGGTCATACTGAAGCAAGTGTTGAGATAGCTAAGTTAGTGGGATGTAATCATTCTGCAGTTATTTGTGAATTAGTGAATGATGATGGCTCTATGATGCGCTTACCCCAGTTGCTTGAATTTGCTGAACAACATAATATTAAGTTAACTACCATTGATAAACTTATCAGTTACGTTCAAAATTTAAACTAGCGTTTATAGATTCGTATAGTTTAAGTGTTAAAATACAAAATTCCTCAAAGTTATACAAACAAGGAATTTCCATGTCTAAGCTTTTTGTTTTACTATTTTTTTTCGTATACTGTAATAGCGCTTACTCTGTTAGTATTATTAGAGATAGTGAAGTGGAAGCGGTAGTTAAGGATCTAGCGCAACCTTTATTTTCTGCTGCGGGTATTGATAATGATAAAATAAAAGTTTTTATAGTTGATGATAGATCGATTAATGCTTTTGTAATTAACAATAATAGCATTTTCATTCATTTAGGGCTTTTACAATATTCGACTGAACCTTATGTCTTACTTGGTATATTAGCACATGAAATTGCTCATATATCTGCTGGTCATGTATTACAAATGAGTAGTGCTGTAGGTTATTTTCAATCAATAGCAATGATTAGTTATATGGTAGGATTAGTTTCTAGTATTGTCATTAACCCTCAGGTTGCGAGTGCAATCTTGCTTAGTGGTGTAACGCTTAGTTCAAGGTTGTTTTTTAACTATTCTCAAGAGCAAGAGAGTGTAGCAGATAGCTATGCTTTAAGATACCTAGATGAATCTGGCTATGATAATTTGGGTATGAAAGAGATTTTTGACTATTTTAAGAGTATTGAGCATGAAAACACTGAAGAGTATTTCCGCACTCACCCACTTAGTGATAAGCGTATATTTGCTGTACAGAATTATAAGGTTAAAAACAATATAAAACCAATCCTTGCAGATAAATTGCTGAAGTTTGAGCGTATGGTTGCAAAGCTAGACTCTTTTTTTGCTCCTATTCATGTGTTATCTAATAAATATGAAGGTAGTTCTAAGTATGTAAATGCTGTAATTCACTATAGGCAAGGAAAGATAGAAGAGGCTATTACTAAAGTTAATTCATTGATTCAAGAGTCACGCAATGATCCTTATTTATATGAATTAAAAGCGGAGATGTTATACAAAGCTGGAAATTTAAGTGAAGCAATAAAAATGTATGAAGAATCACTTAGATATTTATCTGAGAAGAATAACTATTTAGTGAAACTTGCGTTATCTCATACTTTATTATTACACGGTGAAATAGAGAAGGCAATTTTTTACCTAGAGCAGGTTGCAAACGTAGAAACAAATAACGCCTTTGTCTGGAAGTATTTAAGTATTGCATATAAACGTAGCGCTGATATGGCAATGTATTATTTTGCTTTGACGAAAAAGGCTTGTATTGAAGGTAATTTAGAGAAATTTATGAAGTACGCTGAGTTAGCTATTAAAACTTTACCGAAAGACAGTCATTATTTGTTACAGATTGAAGACATGAAGGAACAATACACACAAAAACATCCTGATTTTTAAGTTATTTTTCCCCACACTTGCTCAACATACTATCTTGTTTAATGCTATCGGGTATAATTTTCATTATAATCGCTTTGGCACCAAAAAATACACCACAAAACATACCTAGGGCAAAGAGAGCTGGCCATGGCATTCTACCAAATATTGCAAGCAAAGCTGCACCTATTATGACTACAGTCATAAGTGGCCCACCTATTCCCCAAATATAACCAATAATATTGCATATTACTTGGGCAGTTGTATCATCTATATCAGTAGCAGCATTTGCGTAATCTGAAAAAGAGAGAAACAGCACTATACACAAAGCATTAAAAAATTTTTTTATTATATAGCTCATTCTTTTGCCTCCAAGTAATAAACTAACGCGAAAATAAATTTATATATATACTTATTGTAAAGTAAAACTTATAATTTGTCCATAAATAAGTGTTGCTACATAAATAGCCCACCATTGATGTTAAGCACATGTCCCGTTATATATTTTGCCTCATCGCTTGCTAAAAACAATACTCCTGCTGCTATTTCTTTTCCTGTTCCCATTCTTTTCATTGGGATGTTATCTAATATTTTTTCCTTTTGTCCTTCATTTAAAACTTCAGTCATTTTAGTATCTATAAATCCAGGAGCAATGCAATTTACTGTTACACCGCGACTTGCAACTTCTTTTGCTATAGATTTGCTCATAGCTATTATTCCAGCTTTTGATGCTGCATAATTTACTTGCCCGGCATTTCCTGTCAATCCTACTATTGAAGAAATATTTATGATTCTTCCCCAATTATTTTTAATTAATTTCTTGCATGCTTCTCTATTTAGCTTAAATGTGGAGGTCAAATTAATATCAATCACCTTTTGCCATGCTTCATCTGTCATTCTCAACAATAAGCTGTCTTGTGTAATTCCTGCATTGCATATGAGTCCATCAAAGCCTTTCATCAACTCACTTGCTTTATTTATTAGTTGATTTACCTCTTCAGGATTTGATAAGTTGCAAGGAAGTACGTGAATGTTTTTTTCATATTTTTTAGCAACTTCTTCGAGTATTTCTTTTTTTGTACTAGAAATACATAAAGTTGCTCTGGCCTTATGCATAATTTCTACAATTGCCTGGCCTATTCCGCCTGATGCACCAGTAATCAGAAATTTCTTATTCTCTAATCCAAACATAATAATTTTTATTTGTTCCAGCTCTTAACAGAATATTAAAAGACTTGCAATAGATTTTTTGCATAACTTTCATTTAATAGAAGCTTCTTGATAAATCTTGTGTTTATTGGCGAAATTATGGCGGTTGCATGCCTTTTTTTATTTTTTTCTATTCAGCCTAAACACGCTTCGTTTAAGCGTTAGCACATTATCAATTACAGTAATAAAATCAGCACCATGTGGATTCTTTTGCCTTTTTTTGATTGGTAAATTTCTTAATACTTATAGCTAAAGTAATTTAAGAGAGCCAGCGCGTGACTAGTTCTTATTACTTGATCAGTCTTCTGGATCCCAGTGTCTGGGCACTGGGATGACAGGAGTGTGAGATAAGGCTACATTCATACTCTAACAGGTATGACGGTGTCATTCCAGCACTTGACGCTGGGATGGCTTTGTTGCACAGCTCTTCGGATAGTGGGTAATGTATAATAAATTCATGAAGCCATATCAAACTTAGCCATGCCTATTTCAGTAAATTTGTTAAGCAAATAACACTTGAGTAGCAGTTCCTTCTCACGATTAATCTCAGATTTATTCCTAAAACTAAATCCAAATATTTGCTTCAGTCGCGAGAAAAAACTTTCTATATAAGATCTCTTCCAATAATTTATCTCTTTTTTCCACCTCTTCATACCATCTTCATCATATGACTTTATGAGCTTGATTGTAGAATTTCTCTCATTCATATAATCCAACTTTGGATGCTCTACTGCATTATTTTGCGGAGGAATCCTTGTCTTTATGTCAAGCTCATCGCACAGTTTGTATAACTTCTTTCGATCTATCTGCATATATCGTGCTTATGTTATACTTGGTATCCACTCTTTCAATAAGATCACAGGCTCCATAGTGGTCGGAATAAACTCCACTACTGTATTTTGCAGCTATAACTTTTTTACTACCTATCTCTAGCATTACATCTTGTTTGCTCATAGCGGCGATACTTTCTATCTGTACCATTTGCCTTACTATGGCCTGGAATATTATTGTAGATGCTGATACCTGTACTATCTATAGCAATTTCAATATCTTCCATATCGTTCTTATCAACTCTGCAGTCGTTGATTTTGATATTAAGCTTTTTAAACCTTCTTGAAGCCTGCGAATAGCTGATAATTTGCAAAATTTTCCCTATTTGCTCAAGATATTTCTCTATAAATCCCACTGTTTGCCTAAGACCAATCCTGAATAGATAGGTTATTATGTGAATTAGAATCACTACTTTGTCGCTGTAGACATTGTTGCCACCTGCTACTTTTGGACTATTTTCGTACCAATTTTCAATGGCATCGTTGATATAATGAAAAACATTTCCCCTTTCTTGAAGAAATTTGTTATATTCATTGCAGTTACTGACTTTCATTCTTATTGGCATATTTTTCCTTTGTCGGCTAAATATCTATTTTATAACAAATTCCATCAGTAACTGCCTGTTCTTTCCTTGAGTGGTGCAACAAAGCCTGCTGGAATCCAGAAGTCTTTACTATAAATAAGCATATTGAGCACAAAATTATGCTAAAACACAACGTTTTTGTTGAGATTATGGACGAACTGGATTCCAGCGTCATGCGCTGGAATGACATCATAGAGGTCATTGAGATGACAGAAAAGAGTACTGGAATGAAAGGAAAAGAGGCTATTTAATTGTGCTGAATTTTACAAAATTTATTACTCCTGCCTGACAAATTTATTAGAATAGTATGTATAGTATGTTTATTAGTGAAAATCCGAAAAAAATGCAAGAAAAGTTAATATATTACTTTAGCCAAAGCAACTGTGAAGGTAATGCAGCAATGAGAAATCTACTAGGAGGGAAGGGAGCAAATCTGGCAGAGATGTGTAACATTGGCATTCCTGTTCCACCTGGTTTTACAATTTCCACTGCTGTTTGTCAGGCCTATTGTCAAGATAATGAATTGTCTTGTGATCTACGTAACGAGATAAAAAACTACATGGCGATGCTCGAAAGTGACATCGGTTGTAAATTCGGGGATTCAAATAATCCTTTATTAGTTTCCATACGCTCTGGTAGTGTGAATTCAATGCCGGGCATGCTCGATACAGTCCTAAATGTTGGCCTAAATGATGCAACCGTTGTTGGGCTTGCAAAAAAAAGTGGCGAACGTTTTGCCTATGATAGCTACTGTCGTTTCATCATGATGTACTCGAGTGTTGTACTACAGCTTGACCATCACTTATTTCAAGACATTGTTGATAGTGAACAGCAAAAAAGTGGAGCAAAAAGCTTAGCTGATCTTAATGTTGATGTTTTAAAGAAAATTGTTAATGATTTTAAAGAGATAGTATGTGAAAAAACTGGAAAGCATTTCCCGCAGAACGTTGAAGAGCAATTGTTAAACTCGGTTAATGCAGTATTTGCCTCTTGGAAAAACGATAGGGCTGTTTCCTATAGAAGAATACATAATATTCCTGAAAACCTTGGAACAGCGGTCAACGTGCAAGCAATGGTTTTTGGTAATTTAAATGATAATTCTGCAACCGGCGTGATATTTACACGTAATCCTTCAACTGGAGAAAAAAAGCTTTTTGGTGAGTTTTTAGTTAATGCTCAGGGTGAGGATGTGGTTTCTGGTGTTTATACTCCTATGCCAATTGACGGGGAGCAAGAAAGTACCATGGAGAAGTTGCTACCAAGTGTCTACCGAGAATTATGCGCGGTATGTGAAAAACTTGAAAGTCATAATAAGGACATGCAGGATATCGAATTTACTGTACAGGACGGTAAGTTATGGATTTTGCAGACTAGGTCTGGCAAGCGCACAGCCGAAGCTGCTATTCGCATAATAGTTGATATGGTAAACGAAGGAGTGATTACAAAAGAGGAAGGAATATTGAGAATTGATCCAAAAACTTTTGACAATTTATTGCATCCAGTTCTTGATGTTAAAATCGATCAAGAAGTAATAGGCAAAGGACTGCCAGCTTCTCCAGGTGTTGCTTCTGGATATGTAGTATTCAGTGCAAGTGATGCTGAAAAAGCTGCAGAGCAGGGTAAAAAAGTAATTTTGGTAAGATCAGAGACGAGCCCTGAAGATATTAATGGAATGAATGCTGCAAGTGGAATAGTAACAGCGCGAGGAGGTATGACCTCGCATGCCGCTGTTGTAACTCGTGGAATGGGTAAACCATGCATTTGTAGTCTAAATGGACTTTATATTGATAAAGATGAAAAATTTCTTTCTATGGGGGATATAAAAGTAAATAAAGGTGAATCAATCACCATCAATGGAGGAACAGGAGAGGTTATGCTTGGTATTCTTCCTACAATTTTGCCTGAATTATCTCAAGAATTCAAAACGATAATTAACTGGGTAGATGAAATCAAAACAGTGAAGGTGAGAGCGAATGCTGATACTCCAAAAGATGCAAAAATTGCAAAAGAATTCGGTTCAGAAGGTATAGGATTATGTCGCACAGAACATATGTTTTTTGCTAGTGATAGAATCGAATTCATTCAAAAGTTGATAATAGCTGATGATGAAAATGAAAGGACAAATGCATTAAATAAACTCGAAGAAATGCAAAAGTCTGATTTCAAAGAAATATTTTCTATTATGGAGGGCAGGGAGGTTACTATACGTTTACTTGATCCACCTCTACATGAGTTTTTGCCCCACAATCAATCTATTATAGAGAAAATTGCCAAATCACTGAATAAGTCAGTTGAATCAGTAAAAAATAAAATAGCACAGTTATCAGAAAAAAATCCAATGCTTGGCCATCGAGGTTGTAGACTTGCTATTTCTCATCCTGAAATATATGGCATGCAAATTAGGGCAATACTCAGTGCTGCAAGTGAATTAAGGAAAGAAAAGAAGATAGAAGTGAAACCTGAAATCATGATTCCTTTTATCATGAGTGAGAAAGAGTTTATTCTGATATGCGAGTTAATAAAGAAAGAAGCCGAAAATTTCGATGTGAACTATTCAATTGGAACGATGATAGAACTGCCAAGAGCAGCACTTATTGCTGACAAACTCGCAAAACACGCAGAATTTTTTAGTTTTGGCACTAATGATTTAACACAAACAACTATGGGACTTTCACGAGATGATTCAGTTAATTTCCTCGATTCTTATAAGGAAAGCAACATATTCAAAAACGATCCCTTTGAGGTGCTAGATGTCGAAGGGGTAGGGGAATTAATCAGAATAGCTATCGAAAGGGGCAAAAAAACCAGAAAAGAAATTAAACTTGGTATATGTGGAGAGCATGGAGCGAATCCACAGTCCATAGAGTTTTTCATCAAATCAGGGGTTGATTATGTGTCATGCTCGCCTTATAGAGTACTGGTTGCAAAATTAGTGGCAGCACAGCTTAGCATAAGTTTGTTGGGTAAATAGCGATAACTAACTGTGCGAACATAGATTCGGCTAACAAGTAGCGGAATGATGATTTTTCAAATTGTCGATAAATCTAAGTCAGTTTAGCTATTTTGCTGCTGCTTTTTCTTTTCTTAATATCTTAAGAAAGATTGACTTTTTGTCTAAAATAATAAATATAGGATAAAATAATAGTGAGTGAGGTAAAAATGTCAATATCAAAAGAACGTAAGGAATATTTACTAGAAAAGTTTAAATATGCTGCCAAAGAATTTGGCAAGTCTGGTACAAAGTCCAATCATCTAGCAGTACCAAAGGAACAGCAACTCTCTATTGATTTAGGTAATAGAAAAGTTTTTGGTATCATAAATAAGATTCTGTATTGGATAGAGAATAATTTTACTTATTTTTTTTCCACGATATAATTTGTTTCCAGAAGTTGGAGTTGAAGGAAGAAAAATTCCTGGAACTAATACAAGGGTTAAGTATTTTAACTCTGATGAACAATTTGATCAAAGAAAATTTATTGGCGAGCAAGATGGGGAACTTAAGTTATACAACTTAGAGGGCAAATTATATGATACAACTGATAAAATTAGTAAGGGTAAAAAAGGTTGTGTAGCTTATGTTATCACGCTTGATGGAAAATTAGTAACTCATGAACATATTAATGTTAACAAAAGCGAATGGGCTTATCGTCATTCAACTCTTGCAGGCGGTAAGCCGATTTTATGTTCTGGTTTAATGAAAGTGGTAAATGGTAAAATAACTTATATAGACAATAATAGCGGGCATTATAAACCAGAATCAGCAAACTTATACAATGCAGTGAAAAAGTTAGAAGGTCTATTTTCGAAAGATGCGAAAGTTGTTTGCTTACCATATTGGATTAGCTTGAAAAAACAAATTCCGCTTATACGCAAAATTAATCTAGCCAAACGAGAGCCAGTAGAGGAATTCTTGAAAAGGATGGAGAAAAAAGGGAAAGATGGATTGACTCAATATGAAAGACATTTTCACAGGATAAAAGAATTTAATGAAAAATACTCAGAGAAATTAGAAAGCCAGTCGGTTTATGCTAAAGTAGATGCCTGCAGTAATCCTAAAATAATAAAAATGGCAATAGAACACTCAATAAGGAGAATTATTGGAGCAAATTATGGCCATAAGCCTACAGTTGCGCTTGCTAAGGCACAGGTAATAGATAAAGATGGAAAGCTGCAAGAAACGGACGAAATAGTAGGTATAAATGTTGCTTTTCACCATGAGAATGATCGTGATGGCTTTGCTAAACTTCTAGATTTTAAAAAGTATAGCTATATTTGCGAACCTCATTTGCAAGATAAAAAAAATAGAGCAGATATGGAAAAATTAATGCCCAATAAACATGCAGTTTTTATGAGTACAGACCAGGCTAATAAATTTATAAAGGGCACTTTACAAATTAAAATTGATAGTGTTGAGCAATTGGGTGTTGGTTTAGTGATGGGCTAAAGCTCTGTTTAAATATATATTTAGTTTTGTTACAATATTCTTATTTTCATCATATAATATGATGGAAATTTTATGCACAACTTTTTTATTTGATTAAAAATTGCATTTTTGCAATAAAAACTTATTTATTGTAAGAAAACTTGCTCATATAAAACTATTTATAGAGTGACAATAGCTGTGTTATACTTACACTTCTGATTCGAAAATTTATGCAGTTATTTCTAACAAGATTGGTCAATAAATTTTACTGTTTAAGGATGAGAAACAAAGTAATCATCGTTTCCGGTATTGCTCTTATTCTACTGTTTTTTATCAACAGTACATTTTTAAAAAAAGATCAGGCGGTTCATAGTGATAATCCAATTAGTAGTTTTTCATTAAAAACTCAGGATTATACTCCACAAAATCGCACTGTATATTTAAATTTTTCTGGTACGGTAAATCCCTTGCATAGGGTCAGCCTTGTCTCAAGAACAAGTGGTCAAGTTATTGCTATTTATTTGTCTGATGGTGAAAAAGTAAAAAGAGGCGATGTAATTTTAAAGATAGAAGATTATGACAGAGTTGAGCAAGTTGAAAAAGCCAAAGCTTTATTAAATCAGCGTGAAATTGAGTATGATTCCTCTCGAAAATTGAATACAAAAGGGTATGGAGCACAGATAAGAGTGGAATCAGCTTTTACTGCATTGCAGAGTGCAAAAGCTGACCTAAAAAGGCTAGAGTTGGATTTAGAAAATACTGCGATTAAATCCCCTATTGATGGTTATGTAGATAAGATCAACGTAAATGAAGGGGATTTTGTTAATCTTGGACATAAGATAACTGACATAGTTAATTTTGATCAGGTTCTTGTGGTGTTATATGTTTCAGAAAATGAAGTAAATAAAATAAAGCTAGGTAGCACAGCGCAAATTAATTTGCTAGACGGAAGGGAATTAGTAGGTGAAGTGAGTTTTATTAGTAAAATTGCTGAGCCTAAAACTGGATCTTATAGAGTGGAGGTAAAGGTAACTGATAATGAGATTATATCTTTGCAAGGACTGACTGCTAGTGTAAGCCTCCCTTCAGGTGAAAGATTTGCATATAAAATTCCTTCTTCGGCCTTAAGCTTAAATGACGATGGTATTCTTGGAATAAAGATTGTTGATGATAATAATTATGTAGTATTTACAGCAATAGAAATTGTTGATTATGAAGACGATGGAGTTTGGGTAGTCGCAAATAATGAAAGTAAGCCTATAAAGTTAATAACATTGGGTCATCTATTTGTTAAGCCTGGTGATAAGGTTTAGCTTGTATATACACTTTTAGTAAAAATCAGATAAAATTCCGTGTTAGCAATAATTATAAAAATACTTACTAATATACTTATCTAAGTATTGACAATTATTAACAAGAAAGCTAGTTGTATAAATGTTTTATAAAAAAAGAGTGTATTATATGCCACGTATTAGTGAAGAAAAGTATAAGCGTTATCGTGAGTTGAATAACCTTGACTTAAATAAAAAGTTAAAAGAAGCTATAAATGAGCTAGATTATAATAAGATAAGGAGTATTATTTTTGACAATGAATTGGAGTCAATTGACGATGAAATATATGGTGCATTATTTTTGAATAAATATCCTAGCTTTCCCAAATTTTTACTTATGCTAGGAGACAGTAGTTCAAGTGATGTAGTTAACTTTTTTATACAACATGTTCCAAGTAAACTTTTGTGTGGAGAAGGCCCTAGAAATAGTTTGGGTAATATTCCATGCATAGAATTTATCTTTAGTTACAGACAAGACGCAATACCTACTCTATTAGAGGCTGTTTCAAAATCAGACAGAGACGATACTATCGTATTTGGAAAAGGTTTAGTTTCTAGTGTAAAGAAGAGAATAGAAAACATTGAGAGTAATGGGAGCCCTTATTATAGAAATGAATCTTGTGCAGCATATTCTTGTTCTGATAATCCACAAGATTACTACGATGCAAAAGAGGCTATTGAAGAATATTGCACACAAAATGTTAATGGTGATTACGAAATCGTTCCAGACTATCTTTTTACTATAAAAGATCAACCTCGAGAGCTAAAGCGATTGTTTATAGATATTGCTGCTGCCATAAGAAGTGATAGTCTTGATAAAGTGCAAAGTGGTCTGAAAGCAATTGAAGCAAGTGTTCCTAAAGCTGATCTGCGCATTATTGATAAAATCAGTACGTCATTAAGTTCTCTAATAAAAAAGGCTAAACAAAATGTAAATATGGTACGCGCTATTAGTGATGTACAGGCAAATATTACTTGGCCTGGTACATTTCTTAAAGAGAATGTCTTATGTACAAATAGTGTACAAAAGTCAAAAAACTAAAGTTTTTAATCAGGCTAGGTGTGAGGCACGCCTATTTTTTTCTTGCTTATTTCCTTACTAAACAATCTGTTTTTCTTTCAATAAACTCTGTAATTCACCTTTTTCATACATCTCGCGGATTATGTCACAGCCACCAATAAACTCTCCCTTTATATATATTTGTGGAATTGTTGGCCAATCAGAAAAACTTTTTATGGACTGACGTATTTCATCATTCTCAAGTACGTTGATGCATTTAAACTTTACATTCAAATTTTTGAGAATTGATACGACGAGCCCAGAGAATCCGCATTGAGGAAAGTCAGAGGTGCCTTTCATATACAGCACTACATCGTTTTCTGCTATGTCTTTTTTTATTTGTTCAAAGTTGTTCATAAATATCACCTTAATTTTAAGCTCCAGTTTCTAGTTGCAATGCATGTATAGATTGACCTTCAAGAGCCTTATATACCATTCTATGTTGTTCTATTTTTGTCCTTCCAGAAAAACACTGGGAAGTTATTTTTAAATGGTAGTGATCATCATCTCCAGCAAGATCCTTAATCTTTATATCGGCACCAGGGAATGACTGTTTGATAATTTTCTCTAATTCATGAACTGCAACAACCATTGATTCACTTTAAATTACAATACTCTTATTCTAAATCTAAAACAACTGAGCGCAATAAAAAATTGCTACATAAAAAATAGAAGTATGTTAGCATAAAAGTGAAATTATGTGAGGTTTATATGGCGAATAAAAGATTTAAATTTACATACCTACTAACTTTGCTCACTTTTTCATTTAGGTGCTTATCTTATGATAGTGAAATAAATAATTTAAAGAATTTTTATATTCAAGCTAACTATTTTGGAGCATTTTTCAATGCAATAGGTTCTCTAAAAGGAAAAGAAGATGCAGGTGAAAATGTAACGGAAGGTGTTTTTAGCTTTAATGAGGAGGAGAGGATTGAGGCTGGATATAGTCCTAAATACGTTCCAGGACTTGCAGGTGGTGCTTCAATAGGATATGTATTCAAAAATATGAGAGTTGATCTTGAAGTTCTATATTCTCAGACTAACTTAGATGATGAAGATTACTCAGATAAAGGAAAAGCAAGATATATTGAACTTCGTCGTAATGATGATGTTTCTGTTGGAACAGAACGTAAATCACCTTGGAGAAGTGGAAAAGTTGATATTGAAATTCAAGAAAAGCCGCCTAATGTTCAAGTAAAGTTCAAAGCTGCATTTAAGATGAAAAATGAAGGTTTTAATAATTTGGCTGGAATGATCAATGTGTATAATGATTTTAACGTCGGAGAAATGCTCTGCATTCCATATTTTGGAGTTGGTGCAGGTGTAACTAAGGTTAAATTTTTAGGAAAAACCAGATATGCTTTGGCTTACCAAGCAAAGCTTGGTGTTAATTATCCACTTACAACAAACACTCAAGCGTTTGCTGGTTTACGCTATTTTGGTATTCTTGGTAACGAATTTAAAGGTATTCTGCCAGTAGCAAAGATACTAGCTGGCGAAAAATATATTCCTGCTGGTAAAAGCAATGAAGTTGATGAAACTGCACGTATGCAATCAACAACTACAACAATTACCAATAGGTTTGGCATATATGGCTTAGAGTTTGGATTGGTTTATCGCTTTTAAATTTATCCAATTACGTATGTGAAGACAATAAATTGAGCGTGCTGAGAGCCTTAGCGAGGCGAGATTTTAATTGACTTGCATACTCATTCCAGTCCTCTATTTCCTTTCTTGCCACACCTGAGGTAACGGCAGCTTTTGCAACAGCAGGAGATACCATAGAAATTAATCTTGGATCAAATGGAGTAGGTATTATATATTCACGTCCATAGCTCATTTTACGACCGCCATAGGCTGCAGATATCTCATTTGGCACTGGCTCACGGGCAAGCTTCGCTATTGCATCTGCAGCTGCAATTTTCATTTCTTCATTTATTGTCGTTGCATGTACATCAAGTGCTCCTCTGAATATATAAGGAAACCCCATTACGTTATTGACTTGGTTGTTATAGTCTGACCTACCAGTTGCAATTATTGCATCTGGCCTTACAGACTTTGCAAACTCAGGCCTTATTTCTGGATCAGGATTAGCAAGAGCAAAAATGATCGGGTCTTTACCCATGCTTTTTAACATCTCTTCGCTGAGCACATCCTTTGCAGAGAGTCCGATGAATACATCAGCGCCTTTTATGGCATCAAGTAGAGAACGTTCTTTAGTGTCAATTGCATATTTTTCCTTCCACTTATTCATGTCCTCTTTTCTGTCTTTGTGTATTACTCCTTGTTTGTCACATAGCACTATGTTCTTAGCGCCCATGGACTTTAGTATTTCCAAACACGCAATACCAGCTGCTCCAGCACCATTCATGATGATCTTGACATTCTCTAATTTCTTTTCAGCAATATCGAGGGCATTTTCTATACCAGCTGCAACAACTACTGCAGTGCCATGTTGATCATCGTGGAACACCGGAATATCCATCAACTCATTTAGACGTTTCTCTATTATAAAACAATCAGGAGATCTTATATCTTCTAGATTTATTCCCCCCCAACTTGGACCAAGATACCTTACTGCATTGATGAAATCTTCTATGTTTTCTGTGTCAACTTCTATATCAATTGCATCAATGTCAGCAAAACGCTTAAATAAAACAGCTTTGCCTTCCATGACGGGTTTTGAAGCAAGAGGACCGATATTGCCAAGTCCCAGCACTGCGGTGCCATTTGAAATGACAGCCACATAATTGCTTTTTGCCGTGTAATCATAAACAGCTTTAGGATTTTTAGCTATTGCAAGGCATGGGGCTGCAACACCAGGGGAATAAGCAAGTGATAGGTCATGCTGTGTGGATAAGGGTTTTGTTGGTATAACTGATACCTTACCAGGTTTACCACTTTTATTATGGTACTTAAGTGCTTCTTGTTTTGTGGTGTTATCTAAATCATTATTCATGCTTTGAGCTTATTGTTAGTAATTTCCTAAGTATATGGGGTTTTTATGAATGTTCAACTATTAGCTTGTGAACTCTATTGTACTTCTGTATAAATTTATCTACTACGTAGGGTGATGTGACATGCTTAAGAAAAACGTGCCTAATTTGCTAACAATTTCTCGTGCGCTCGCAATACCGGCAATAATATCAAGCTTTTATATAGAGAGTAAGTATGCAAGTCTAATAACAATATTGATCTTTATGTTTGCGTGCATTACAGATTTTTTTGATGGTTATTTAGCGCGTGCATGGAAAGTCCAATCGAATTTTGGCAAATTATTTGATCCAATTGCCGACAAGTTAGTAGTAGCTTCAACAATAATCATGCTAGTTTATAAGCATAAGATAGATGATATTACAATTATACCGTCAGTTATAATTGTTTGTAGGGAGATATTAGTTTCAGGCTTGCGGGAGTTCTTGATAGCTACAAACGTTAGTTTACCTGTGAGTAAGGCTGGGAAAATTAAAACATTTTTGCAGATGGTTGCTATAGTAGCGTTAATAATGAGTGATTATGAAGCAACTAAATATATAGGTGTGGTTTGCTTATGGGCTGCGGCTGTTATGACTATATGGTCAGGCTATAATTACGTTCTAGCTGGCATCAAACAGATTGACTAAATTGCTTAAGAGTATACAAAGAAAGTTAATAATTTCATAACATTGACTTAGTAATTAAAATCCTATATAATGTATTAGTTCATAAGTTGGTCTGTTCATATGACTAGTATTACAGGCACTAAGTTTTTTTTAAAAAGATCCAAAGGTAAAAAAGGTGCTAAAATGGAAGATTTTTTCTGGGATTTTTGGCCAACAGTTGATGAAGAAGTCAGAAAAGAAAGAGAGGAAGAAAAAAGCAAAAAGCTCGAACAAGAACTATTAACACTAAAAAAAAGAGAGCTACATAGGAAATGTGTATCATTGGTAACAATGGTTCCATTTGCATTATTGATGGCAATTGAGCTCGAAAAAACATGTAGCGATCAGGTATTACTTGGCCTTATAAGCAGCTCATTAGGCCATACTATATTACCTTTCACAGTCTTATCCCTTATTTGCACGCTATATTTAATTTATAATAATAGAAAAATAGCACAAAAAGAACGAGAATTGGAGAATATTGAAAGTGGGAAAACAGTAGAAAAAGAAAAGAGAGACCTTCCTTGTACCGTTGATGATTACTTTAACTATGCTGATGCTGCTTTAGTTACATTAGTTATTGTGGCTAGCATAGTAGGTGAAGCATTGGAGCAAGGAATAATAGGAGACGTAGCTTTTTCAATTTCTAGTCTATTTTACTTTGTAGCGAGTGCTACTTTCTGCTATCGCGAGTACAAGAAAAGTAAAAAATATGAAGTAGAAAAAGAGCAAGACTTTGATGAGAAGTTTGAAAAAAAGACAAGCAATATGTCTTCAGCTAAGTTAATGCTCGCTGGTTCTTCTTTATTACTAATCAGGAAAATAATATTGATTTCTGGAGTAGCATTAGCATCATCTGCTGTTGGGCCTGCTTTAGGTCTGGTAGGTATTGCTCTTTTGATGGTAGGAAGTGGATTGATCACACATTCTTATAGTAGAAAGCTAGAGAACGTAGAAGTGAGTGGAAAGGGTGTTGCAATAGGTGGTGGTGCGAGCAATATAGGTAATGGTGGCCAAGAGACGCTTTTCGTTCGATGATAATGCCAAAAATTTGTTTATTTAGGTAATATTTAGTCTATACTTTATTTTGATCAAAAAAAATCTTATGTATAAGACTTTAATCATATGCTTTTTTCTTCTGACTTGCCCCTTCACGCAGTTATATGCGAATGATCTTGAACACACTGAAACTGAACTATATGAGGAGGCAGTTAAGCTTTATGATCAGAAAAAATATAAGCAAGCTATTAGAGCATTTCAAAAGATAGAGGATTTGTATCCTTTATCTTATTGGGCAATGAAAGCAAAATTATTATCTGGAGTTTCTTACTATAATATGGGTAACTACAGCAGTGCTGCAAGTGATATAGATGATTATATATACGTTTATCCAAATGGTGAAGATTTGCCATATGTATATTACTTAAGAGTATTATCTTATTACATGCAAATTAATAAAGTGCAGCTTGGGCAACAAATTGCATATAAAACTTTAGAGCTAGCTACTGAATATATTAATCTTTTTCCGAATAGCGAATATATAGAAGAGATCAAAGAAAAAGAAAAATTAATCACAGAACATATATCAAAAAAAGAGTATTCTATTGGTGAATTTTACCTAAAGCGTGGTGAATATTTAGCAGCAATTAAGCGTTTTCAAGATATGATAAGCAATAAAGATTCTAAATATTCTTCTAGAGTTATTAGTTATTTAATAACAGCTCACTTAGCTCTTGGCCTTGACTTAGAAGCTGAGCAGTATGAAAATATGTTAGTAGAAGGGGTGAATTAGTTTTCTTATGGCTGGTCATTCACAGTTTTCAAATATAAAACATCGAAAAGGTGCTCAGGATGCAAAGCGCTCGCAAAAATTTACGAAGCTCATTAGGGAAATAACAGTTGCTGCAAAACAAGGGCTAACTGATCCCGAGCTTAATCCACGTCTTCGCTCTGCTATCTTTTCTGCGCGAAAGGAAAATCTACCAAAAGATAAAATAGAAACAGCAATAAAAAATGCAGCTGGTAACGTTGCTGGAGAAAGTTATGAAGAAATACAATATGAAGGCTGCGGACCTTCTGGTGCTGCACTTATTGTCCATGCTCTGACAAATAATCGCAACCGAACTGCTTCTGAGATACGTTATATCTTTTCTCGCAAAGGCGGTAATTTGGGAGAAACAGGATGTGTGAGTTACCTTTTCGATCATGTAGGCTTAATTGTCTATAAAGCAGAGGGTATAAATTTTGAAGATTTATTTAACTATGGAATTGAATTAGAAGTATTGAATGTTGAGGAAAATAACAAGGAAGAATTATATGTTATAACTTGTGAAGTGAAAGATTTTGGTAGAGTGCGTGATGCTTTCTATACAAAATTTGGAGAACCAGAACTTGCTCGTCTTTCATGGCAACCAAAGGACCTGATTGAAGTTAGCGACAAAGAATTAATTGATAAATTATCTATATTAGTTGAAGAGCTAGAAGATAATGATGATGTGCAGTATGTTGAAGGTAATTTTATTTTTGCTGATAAACTATGAGGCTGGTAATACTTCCACTGCTTTGTATTTTACCAGCATATGCAACTGAAACATTTGCGCAGAAATACTATTGTCATTCCAGTGCCCAGACACTGGAAATTGATTGTAAACAGCACGCTATACAACATTTTCGATTAAAAAACTGTTCAAGCACTGGAATAACAGAAAGCAACCTAAACCACTTTCCAGCGTTACTTCAGCACGGGATCAGAAAAAAAAAAGCTGCTTTGGTGACAGAAAGTGATAGAAAGTTGTTATTCATATCCAGTGACATAAAATCCTCTTTTTTTGACGCAGAAGGTTTGGCGCCAAATACAGTAATGAGATTAATCGACATATATAAAGGTTATGGTGTAGATTTTAAAAAAGACATTGTGCCCAAAAGCAAGTTGGAAGTTCTGTGTGAGAGTGATCAGAAGGCTGAAGAAAAAATTTTATATACTTCACTAACAACAAGCAATAAAGCTATAAGTTTATATTATTATGAGTCACAAAACGGCAAAGAAGAGTATTTTAATAAAGAGGGGATAAGCTTAAAGAGTTTCGTAAGTCCTTTAAACGGAGATTTTCGTATATCCTCGAATTTTGGTAATAGAAAGCATCCCATTCATGGTAAAATTGCTTTTCATAAAGGAGTAGATTATGCAGCTAAACTTGGCACTCCTATACACGCCACTGCAGAAGGTGTAATAGAATATATAGGAAAGAATGGTGGCTATGGGAATTACATCAAAATAAAGCACAACAATAAATATTCAACTTGTTACGCACATATAAGCAAATTTAGTAGCGATGTAAAGTTAGGCTCTAAAGTAAAGCAGGGACAAATCATTGCTTATGTTGGCAGCACTGGTGTTGCAACAGGACCTCATTTACATTATGAAGTTATATATAATGGTAAACATATTGATCCGCTTACGATAGCTCATGGCAATGAGATAAAGTTGCCTGATTGTGAATTAAGAGAGTTTAAATTATTTGTAAGTAAGGTAGATGAAATAATCAGCAGAGAGGGTGCAAGTGAAAAAGCAATCTGATGAAGACAGTACAGATAAAAATACAATAAATGATAGAAATCTAAGTAAAATTCGGGCTTTTCCTGTACTAATAGCGCTAGGGTTAATTTTATTGGTACTTTTTGTGTATGACAGCACAATTGCACTTGGAGTTGCTGCTGTTTCAATATTGACTTTTTCTCAAGGATTTTTCGTTAATGATCCTAATGAAGCAAGAGTGATAGAGTTTTTTGGTCATTATATTGGAACTTATTTTAAGTCTGGAATATGCGTAACGCTTCCGTTTTCGAGTAAATATAGAGTTTCTTTGAAATTTCAGAATATCAATACAGAAAAAATTAAAGTTAATGATGCTAATGGAAGTCCGATAGAGATTTCAGTAGTAATTGTTTGGAGAGTGAGCAGTCCTGCGAAGGCATATTATAATGTTAATAATTATCATGATTTTGTTTTTGTGCAAAGTGACTCGGTAATTAGAGAACTGGCAAGTAATTATCCGTATGATAGCGAAAACGATGAAGAATCTTTGCGTAAAAACTCTGACAAAATTTCAAATGAATTGCGGTCAATGCTACAACAAAGATTGAATATTGCTGGAATTGAAATTGCAGAAGCAAGAATATCGCATTTGGCCTATTCATCTGAGATTGCACAAGCAATGCTGAGGCGTCAACAAGCACATGCCATCACCTCTGCAAGAAAGCATATAGTGCAAAATGCAATAGGAATTATCGAAGAAGTAATAGCCCATTTTGAAAAAAATAAAAGCTTACAATTGGATGGAAAACAAAAGGTTCAATTGATAAACAATTTGCTAGTTGCTCTGATCTCTGAGCAGGATGCACAGCCGACTATTAGTTTGGATAATAATTAGCATAGAAGCCGATTGGGTTTCATGAATGCAAGTCACTGTTAATTTCTTGATTAATAGACTAAATGATGTTATAAATTACACGCATTAGGGGTGCTCTAAAAAAGCTGAGAGTACATAAAGTACAACCCTTTGAACCTGATCTTGTTAAAACAAACGTAGGAAAATGTATGTATATAAATATTGAAGAATGCTTTGGCTTCATCGCGTTCATTACATCTCTCATTGGGTTATTGCCTCAAGTATATAGAGCATATATCACAAAACTTACTCGTGACGTATCGATGCTAATGTTGGTGAATTATCTTATTTTTTCATCATCTTGGCTTATTTACGGTATTTGTCAGGGTTTAACTTTTATGATACTCAGTAATATTGCTGGATTAGTGATCAGTATAATATCAATTGTTCAAAAATGTTACTACGATGCAAAAACTGCACGAAGCGTTTTATAACCATATGCTACATTGTAGCGTGGAGCAAGAATATCGTTCTATTGTAGTACTAAATGGAGAAATACCTGATTCATCGTTTTTTAAACAAGATATACCTGTTATTGCTGTAGATGGAGGAGCAAATAAGCTTCTATCAATTGGCGTAAAACCTGATCTTGTAATAGGAGATTTGGATAGTATAAATCCGAATTTACGTGCTAACTTAAATACAGTATATCTACCTGATCAAGATTATTGCGACTTTTCTAAAGCAATGGCTCACTTAAAAACAGTAAAGTTATTGCCATCAATAGTAACGGGTATTACTGGAGGAGCAATTGATCATATACTACAAAATATCAACATTTTTTCAAGTACAGATAGTATCTTTTATATGCCTTCGCCTTCCATGGTGGGGTACGCCTTACAAAAAGGTATTAGCTATTTTTCCTCTTTGCTAAAAAATACTAAAATATCCTTACTTGGTATACCGAAAGCTCAAATATCAACTAAAGGATTACAATGGGAACTATGCCATAGTAACCTTGCTTTTCCAGGAAAGAATTCTTGCTTTAATCGAAGTCTAGGCAATGAGTTATCTATAGAAATACACAGCGGCGTGTGTTTAGCAATGATATATTTAGAAGCAGTAAATGATGATGGTGTGTATTGAGTTAAAACATTAAGAAAAAAAAAGTAGAAAAACCGTGTTAACACTAATTCTAAAAACTACAGGCGCCTGTTGTTAGCTAAAGTAAAGGTCAAATATCTGGAATTCTGGACATAAAATCCTCCTGTATAAAAAAGATTCAGAATGTACACACAACAGATGTAGCTGAATTTTTATTGAAAAATTGGTTAAAAGGTCTGCAGACCAAGATAAATTTTGAGCTCTCTAAATATCTCTACCATCATTATAATGGCATCTTGAGTATGCGGAAGCAATTTTTTCATTAAAATAAAAAATTTTATTCTACAGCTTAAAAAGGAGTTTGCTAATTTTCACACTGAATCGGATTTCACTACTCAAACCTAGAAACTTTAATGTATCAAGGTATCTGTTCAGGGGAATGTTCAAGTCAGTGCTCCCTTTCTTGTCATTCCAGTGCTTGACACTGGAATCCATTATACTCCGTAAATTTAACTGGGTGCCAGTGTCAGCTACTTTCATGACATCAACTGATTTTCCTTTGAATGCCAGTTATGCAAGAAATCTATTATATAATATTATTGTCACCCTCTTGATAGTTTGTTAGCTCCTCTCCTCCTGAGTTACTTGGTGCAATTATTTGATCATATTCAGTTGATGGTTCATCAGATCCAAACAACCATGAAAAAAAGCCACCAAAAAATGATGCAATTAAAGAAAAGGGCTTCATAATTATATTAAGCAAATTATCGAAAAAAGAGCTCGGTTGCTCTTCATTTGTCGATACTCTATTTTGTGTAGGTTCTGCATAAGGAAGATGTCCATTATCAGCAGCTTCAATTTTTACATCACTTTCTTCTTCTGCACTGATCTCCTGTGATTCTTCCTCTTGTTCTTGTAAACTTAGTTGGGCATTACCTTCTTGCTCAGCATCTTCCTCTTGACCTACTTCATTATCTTTTGATGCTATACTGTCATCAATTTTTTTGGGGGGTTTTAGTAATAGAGTTTTTATTTCTTCTGTGCTAGCTAAATCTAAAGGAGTCTTTCCATATTTATCTTGTGCATTAACATTTGCTTCTGCGTTTATTAGAGCTTCTACTATCTCTTTTCTATCATAGTTTGCAGCCCAATGTAAAGGAGTCCTCTCATCCTTATCTACTGCGTTAACATTTACTTCTGCGTTTATTAGAGCTTTTACTATCTCTTTTCTACCATATCCTGCAGCCCAATGTAAAGGAGTCCTCTCATCCTTATCTACTGCATTAACATTTGCCTTCATTCCTATTAGAATATCGACCATCTTTTCACGGCTCCACGATACATTAGGCAATGTATTCCAGTTGTTTTTTTCAATTACCAGGTGTAAAGGAGTCTTTCCATCTATATTTTGTAAATTAACATTGATACTTTCTACTTTCAGTAGATCGTCCAATTCAGGTATCTCCATCGCTTTCTTTTTTAAAAAAAAATGCAAAGGAGTCTCTTTATTTTTATCTGTTAGATTAACATTGATGCCTTTTTTGTTCAGTAGAGTATAGAATTTATCTGTATCTATATCTAGGTCTATTTTTTGAAGAATTAAATGTAAAGGGGTTTCTCCTGCATTATTTTGTGCATTAACGTCTGCTCCTTTATCAAGTAGAAATTTTACTATCTTTTCTGTATCTTTATATCTACTTTTAGCAGCAAAATGTAAAGGGGTACTTAGATCATCACTTTGTGCATCAACCTTTGCTCCTTTGCTGAGTAGAAATTCTACTACGTCTTTATGTCCATATTTAGCAGCAAAATGTAAAGGGGTGCTTAGATCATCACTTTGTGCATCAACCTTTGCTCCTTTACTGAATAGAAATTCTACTACACCTTTATGTCCATTTTGAGCAGCCAAATGTAGAGGAGTCTCTTCAAATTCATTTTTTGCATCAATTTTTGCTCCTTTGCTGAGTAGAAATTCCACTACGTCTTTATGTCCATTTTGAGCAGATAAGTGTAGAGGGGTCTCTTCAAATTCATTTTCTGCGTTAACCTGTACTTTTTCTTCTCTATTTAACAGATTTTCTACATCATCAATATTACCGCTTTTAGCAGCTTCAAGCAATTTGTCATTGGCATCTTTTATGCTTTGTAATAGATTTTTTATTTCTTCTGTCTTAGCTAAATCTAAAGGAGTCTGTCCTTTATCATTTTTTGTATTAACATTTGCTTCTTTCTTTAATAGGTCTTCTACTGCTTTCAAGTCGCCAAGTCTGGCAGCCAGATGTAGAGAAACCTTACAATGCTCAGCTTTTACTTCTTCGTATTTATTTAACACGTGGCGTTCTCGAGAAGAGTCATAAGCAATAAAATCTGCTCCATTATCTAATAGAACTTTTGCTATATAAGAATGATTATTTTTAACAGCCCAATATAGAGAATTACCTTGAGATCCATCATATGCATTAACATCAGCTTCTTCAATTATTAGGCGCTTTGCTTCATTAAGATCACCTCTTTTAGCAGCATCAAGTAAAGCAGCATCTATATTTCTGATTGAATAATTCATTTAACACTTCTCTATAAAATTGCATTACTATAGTAAGGTAATTAATAATTCATGAAATCTGGGTTGTAGAAATAATGATTATCCTTCGTGTTTTTCAGTATATTTAAGTAAACTATATATAAGAATTGCAATTATAGAACATACAACTGTTAATAGTAAATTTGGTAAAATGCCATAAGAAAAGAATTTTCCTACTATGTATATTCCAACAGCCCCAAACATCATATTGCAAAATGAGAGAACTGCACTACCAAGCCCTATACTTTTGACCGTTTCTAAAGCAGAAGTTACGTTATTGCTGATTACGAGTGCAAGTCCTATATTGCTTGGAATCCAAAGAACTTGAAGAATAAGTACGTTCAATTTGTTCATGAAATAAAAATATACCAATAAACCATCAGATATTATTGGTAATACCAAACCTATGATTAGCATCTTGCTCACTCCTATTTTTGGTACGTACCTTCTGTTAATTAAAGTGCCGATTACGTAAAATATGACTATGATTGATATGAGATAGCCAAAATATTGTACTTCAATACCCATTGATTCAAATATGAACGGATAGTTAGCAATGTATGCCCAAAGCCACATGAAAGTTAATCCATGAATGGCTGAAAACCCAAGAAAACGATAATTCTTAAATATTAATATATACTGCTTGAAGATATTAATGCTGGCTTTACTTTTATTTACGGTCACCGTTTCTTGTAGTTTCGAGTAAATAAAAATGAGCATAATAATTGCAGCAAGTGATATGATAAAAAACAAAAATTTCCAACTATAACCATGTGAAATTATATAACTGCCTACCACTGGAGCTATTCCAGGTGAAAGCGCTACTACCATATTTAACTTTGAGATTACTCTTGAGTATTCACTACCTGAGTACATATCCCTGATTGCTGCATATCCGACAACGCCTGCAACACCAGCTCCAGCTCCTTGTATAAAACGGATTAATATTAAAAGTATAATATTATCAGCTATGCAACATACAATACTTGCCAAAGTAAAAATTGTCATACCAATAAGCATTATTAGGCGCCTACCATAATAGTCTGACAATGGGCCATAAATTAATCCAGATATTGCAATTCCTAATAAATTTAAACTGATCGTAAGCTGCGCTATATTACCTTTCACCTTAAAATAGTTGGCAATACTTGGCAATGCAACTGAGTATAAGTCTGTTGCCATATCAACAACTGCTACAGATAATATCATAATAAGAGAGATGATATTTTGTGAAAAAGCTGTCGACACTAATGATTTACTGGATTAAATATGTTTAATTGTAGTATATTTTTCTCATTAGTATATTAATTTAACTGCTAAAGTTTAAAATAATTATGTAAGCAATCTCTATATAAAATATGGATAAATCACAACTAGTTAAAGAGGTTTTCGATTCTGTAGCAAATTGCTACGACATCATGAATGATATAATGAGTCTTGGAATGCACAGGCTATGGAAAGAGAAGATGGTAAGTAGTGTGCATTTTAAAAAGAACTCCAAGGTTTTGGATATTGCTGGAGGAACCGGAGATATAGCTATAAGAATAGCAAGAGGTGAACCAAGTGCTCAAGTTACAGTATGTGATATAAATCAAAACATGCTGGACAAAGGGCGTGATAAAGCAATAAATTCAAATCAGCTAAATTTCAATTGGGTATGTGCAAATGCAGAGAGCTTACCATTTGAAGATTCTGAATTTGATTATTATACAGTAGCTTTTGGTATTCGAAACTTTTCTGACCGTAAAAAGGCTTTAAGTGAAGCATATAGGGTATTGAAGCAAAATGGACAATTTGTCTGCTTGGAATTTGCCCCTATGCATTATCAAAATGAGATATTCACCAAATTTTATGACTTATACTCATTTAAAGTAATTCCTAAAATTGGCAGCATAGTTGCTAAAGATAAGGGTTCTTATGAATATCTAGTAAAAAGCATAAGAGAATTTCCAACTCAGACTAACTTTAAAATGGAAATTGAAGAGGTAGGCTTTAAGAATGTTGAGTTCCACAATATGAGTTATGGAATAGTAGCATTACATATTGGAACAAAATAAACTCTGGTCTATTCAGTAGTTTTTTTGCTAACTTTCTGTAATTTCGCAGCGTTTTTCCTTCAGAAGCTAAAGTTTCTTGAACGTATTGTTCTAAGGAAGTACACTGTAGACTAATGCTGTAACTTTTTCCTGAAGCTAAATACTTAACTTTAAAATAAAATGCAATCTAACATTAAGCAGTTATTTTACTATATAAAACCTAGTTTACATTATTTTACCGTAGCGTTTATTGCAGTTCTATTTTCAGCTTTAACGATTCTTCTTTTTGGTAGGGGCTTAAGCAACATAATTGATTCTGGCGCAGAGCATAATTTTACTACTAATCTATTAGTTGCAATACTGATAGTTTTAGGCATCTCTCTCACTGCATTTATTCGGTTATATTTCATTGGCATTGGAAGCGAAAAAGTTATCGCAAGAATCAGATATGACTTATATAGCAGTATTACTGATTTACAACCAAGTTTCTTTGAGAATACAGGTGTGCAAGATGTTATCTCAGCACTCATTACTGATACCTCTGCATTGCAATCGATAATAAACAGCAGCTTATTGACAATATTGAGGAATTTTGTGGTACTAACTGGTAGTGTTGCAATGCTGTTGTATACAAATCTACATCTAACCGCATATGCAGCTGCAATAATACCTATACTGCTCATTGTCATGACTTCACTTGGGAAAAAAGTACGCAATTATGCACGCTTTGCTCAGGATAAATTAAGTGAGCTTGCATCATTTAGTGAGGAAAATTTTAGATCTATAGTAACTATCAAATCGTTTGTACTCGAAGAAAATGAAAAAATTCGTTTTCAGAAACATCTAAACTCAGTATCAAAATCATACGTAAAATTAGTACTCTTGCGTGCTATTTTAGTAACTCTAGTTATCACGTGTGTGATAGGTTCGCTAGTTGTTTTGCTTTTTTTGGGAATAAAAGAAGTCTTAAGTAATAATATGACCATTGGAGAACTCTCCTCATTTGTGTTTTATTCAGCACTTGCTGCAGGGGCTGTAAACAATCTAAGCGATAACATCAGTGATTTGCAACGAGGTCTTGGAATTGTAGAGCGTTTATTTGAATTTATGAACATGAAAAGCTCTATATTAGATAATGATAATCCTATAAGGATCAATAGTGTTCAAAAAGGAATTTCGTTTAACGATGTAACATTTTTTTATGCTGATAAGCCAGCATTAAATAACGTATCATTTTCTATAGAGGCAGGTCAAGCAGTATCAATTGTTGGACCATCTGGCAGTGGTAAAAGCACCATTTTAAAGCTTCTCCTCCGTTTTCACGATCCAAGTGAAGGCAGTATTACTATCGATGGACAGAATATTAAGACAATTGCGCTAAATGATCTAAGATCGCTGTTTGGCTTAGTACCACAAGATCACATGATATTTTCTTGCTCAATAATGGAAAATATACTATATGGTAAACCAGATGCTGAATATGAGGAAGTCAGGCGAGCTGCTATCAGCGCTTATGCGATGGAATTTATTGATAAGCTGCCGGATAAATTTGATACATTTGTAGGAAAAAGAGGACTAAAGCTTTCCGAAGGACAAAAACAACGTATTATAATAGCAAGAGCAATACTGAAAAATCCTCAGGTTTTAATACTGGATGAAGCAACTTCCGCCCTCGACTATAAAAGTGAAAGCCTAGTGCAAAAAGCACTGAGCAAATTAATGCAAAACAGAACAACAATTATAATCACACACAGACTATCAACCGCACTCAAAACTGACAAGATTATAGTGATCAATCATGGAAGAGTAGAGGAAGTAGGAACTCATGACTCTCTAATGAGTAAAGATGGGCTATATGCAAAATTGGTGAAGATATAGTAAAAACTGAAGGAAAATTTGAGTCATACTTGTTGGTTGTTATGCTAGATTGATAATGACAATTATTAAATCTTTAATCATTTTAACTTATAATAATATCATAGTATTTTTTTAAGGATTATTATGGTTTATAATTATAGTCATTTACCAAAACTACCATGCACGGCTTTTAACTTGCCAGTACCGAACTGTGCACAAACTTGTACACCACCTGCATGTGCACAAACTTGTACACCACCTACATGTGCACCTTGTGCTACTAATTTGTGCCAAAATCATTTTAACTCGTATCATAACTATTATGACACATGTCATAATCCTTGTGATGGATTTGGGTTTCTTTATTAGAAGATTGTTTTTAAACAACTCATAAACGCACGTCTAGTTGTGCGTGCTTCTCAGAGCACATGGGGGTGTTGTTTAATAACACCCCCATGTGTTTCGCATTTTGCTTGAAAATATAATAAGCAGGTGCTTGCTTGTTATTCGCAGTGGCCATAGCAGTTCTACCAAAATTTATTTCAGTAACACAGCTAATTTGACTACTAACAGCTCCTTCTTGGAATCTTATCATAATCTGCCATTGTAAGACTTCTAACTCTAATATCTGCTATATTAGAGTCGTATTTTGAAATGTACTGTAAGTGAAGGACTTTGTGTATGCTAACTTTAATATTAGAGTTATAAAATTGTTAACTATTTTGTCCTATAATGATCTAATAGTTATTTTTTAAAGGATATTTATGACTTACTATCGAACTTCACAACCATATTTCCCAAATTGTAAACCTATGTACATACCTGATAAAAGTGATCATTGTCGTATCCCTAACTTGTGTCACAGTTATGATCCTTTTCTCAATCATTGCCATAGCCCATATCACAGTGGTCATAACCCGTTTTACAAGAATAATTGTGTTCCATGCCAAGCTGATTGTCGTCCACACTATAATCATGGTCATGATCCATACTACGGCAATAATCATGGTCATGATACAGCATCGTGGTACCATGCTCACGATTCTGGTAACACAGTAGTATTAAATGTACCACCATATTGGACTGTGGGAACAAAAGCTGGAATAGGAACTGAAATAGCAAAATCGGAGTCACAAGATTTGGGACATGGATCAACTACAGGTGACGATCTTTTGTAAGGACGATAGAATTTAGTAAAGGTACAAAAGATGTGAATAGGGTGTTGAGGGATACTCTGTGCTGAAAACATAATGAGTTAAGTATAGCACTGATGTGGTATGTTGATAGCATAACAAGCTATATTATGATATGGGGGTATATTATGCCCCTTTGTCTATTAATTTAGAGAGTCATTAATAACTAATGCAGAATGTAGCTTTTTTCGCTTATTTTATTGATAATTTTATATATAATTCTAATTTTATGGGAGATTTCTATGTTAAAGAATAATCTTAATAACAGGTATGATGATAAAACATATGCTAGTGTTAATGATGATTTAATGAATGCTGTTCAATATGGAGGAGAAGAACCTACTGGAGGAGAAGAACCTACTGGAGGAGAAGAACCTACTGGAGGAGAAGAACCTACTGGAGGAGAAGAACCTACTGGAGGAGAAGAACCTACTGGAGGAGAAGAACCTACTGGAGGAGAAGAACCTACTGGAGGAGAAGAACCTACTGGAGGAGAAGAACCTACTGGAGGAGAAGAACCTACTGGAGGAGAAGAACCTACTGGAGGAGAAGGAAATAAAGTAAAACCTCCTATAGATGAAGGAAATAAAGTAAAACCTCCTATAGATGAAGGAAATAAAGTAAAACCTCCTATAGATGAAGGAAATAAGGTAAAACCTCCTATATATGAAGGAAATAAGGTAAAACCTCCTATATATGAAGGAAATAAGGTAAAACCTCCTATAGATGAAGGAAATAAAGTAAAACCTCCTACGGATGAAGGAAATAAGGTAAAGCCTTCCGTAGATGAGTGTAAACTACACCCATGCTGCAAGTATTATTATAATTTATGTTTCAACGATTGTTATGATTCATATTGTAGTAATCATAATGTAGCGTGGTCTAATACTTGCGATGCTGGCAACACAGTAGTGCTGAATACAATTTGGGATTGGGAAAAAGAACTACCTGGAACTATATGGTATTCGGAGTTTTTTGACTTTGGTTATCCTGAATTAATGTTGATCTAAGTTCATGATTTCAGAGTAAATACTATTATATATGAAGAGCTGCTTTCTCAGTTGAATCTATCAAGTGTTATATCAGCCTGTTAAAGCAAAAGAGAAAATCAAGGTGAAATAGTTAAGATAACCTTCAACTTCCCCCATTTATTCGCTATACTGCTACAGGTCTTATAGCTTTTTAGTTAATGAATATTTTCAAGCAGGTTTCCTCTCTCATTTCCAGCAAGTTAAATGAGTTGAAGCAAAGGGGTATTATAAGCACGAATGCAACAAACTTTATCCTAGAGCCTCCAAGCAATAGAGCACATGGTGATATTTACACAAACGTTGCTATGGTACTTGCAAAACACGAAAAGAAGAATCCCATCGAAATTGCAGAGGTTTTAGCCAAAGAATTTGAACTTTTTGATGAAGTTAAAAAAGTAGAAATAGCAAGCCCCGGTTTTATCAATATGCACTTAAAAATAGAAGTGTGGCATGGGATTTTAAAACAAATAAATGAGCTAAAAACGGAGTTTGGCACTCTAAATATTGGAAATAATCAGGCTGTCAATGTTGAATTTGTATCTGCAAATCCAACTGGTCCTCTGCATATTGGTCATGCAAGAGGGGCAGTGTTTGGTGATGTTTTAGCAAATTTACTAAAGAAAGTTGGCTATAATGTTACTAAGGAGTACTACATTAATGACGCTGGAGCGCAGATAGATACACTAATAAAGTCAGTATATTTGCGGTATAAGGAAGTTCTGGGAGAGAAAATTAGCATCGAAAAAGGTTTATACCCAGGTGAATATTTAAAACCAATAGGGGAGGCACTAGCTAAAAAATATGGCAAAGAGCTTAGAGAAGAGGAGGATAATCAAATAATTAGAGAGTATACTTTAAGTTCCATTTTAGAGATAATAAAGGAAGACATGAACTTACTTGGAGTAAGTCATGATGTCTTTACTTCAGAGTATGAGCTACGTGGCAAAATCGAAGAGAGTATAAAGATATTATCTGACAAGGGTCTAGTGTATGAAGGGTACCTGGAGAAACCAAAAGGCAAAGAAAGTGAAAATTGGACTTCCAGAAAAGAAATGTTATTTCGCTCTACAAAATTTGGCGATGATGTTGACCGCGCATTGAAGAAAGAGGACGGCAGTTGGACTTATTTTGCCTCAGATATCGCTTACCATTTTGATAAGATATCGCGTGGTTTTAACAATATGATCGTAGAGCTCGGCAGTGACCATGGCGGTTATATTAAAAGGCTTAGAGCAGTTGTCTCTGCGCTCAGTGATGATCAAGCAAAAATAGAGGTAAAACTGCATAATATTGTGAATTTTTTCGAGAATGAAAAACCTGTTAAGATGTCCAAAAGATCAGGAAATTTTCTTACAGCTAGGGATGTAGTGGAAGAGGTTGGCAGGGATATAACTCGTTTTATAATGTTAACACGCAAGAATGATATGGTCTTGGACTTTGATTTTGCTAAAGTTAAAGAACAGTCAAAAGACAACCCTATTTTTTATGTGCAATATGCGCACGCCCGTGCTCATTCGTTAATGCGTAATGCTCCAAAAGAGCTCCCAACAGCAGACCCTTCACTTTTAAAGACAGATGGGGAGCTATTCCTCATAAAAACCTTAGCAAAGTGGCCAGATGTGGTAGAAATATCTGCAAGGCTTTGTGAGCCACATAGAATTACTTTCTACTTACTTGAAGTTGCAGAAGCGTTTCACGTTTTATGGGGATATGGCAAAAGTGATTTAAATATGAGGTTTATACTGGAGAATAACTTAAATCTCACCGCTGCAAGAATGTTTCTCGTCCAAGCCTTAGCACACGTCATTGCTTCTGGACTTTCGATTTTTAATATAGAGCCTTTGAAAGAGATGAGTTAATTTTAATGCGTAATATTAAATGTGATAATAAATTATTGATGTAAGTACAATAAGGCCAAAAATTATACAAGAGGTCTGTTAAAATCACGTATGTCGATTGTCTTGAAGTCACACAATTGTTCTGTAGAGCTATGTCCTGTAATAATTACTGTACCGTTCTGCTCAGAGCGTATTGAGATTAGGTTCAATACTAATTCACATGTTGTGCTATCAAGATTACAGAAAGGTTCATCTATCAGCCAGATATTTGCATTAGAAATTAAAAGGCGGGCAAGCGCAACTCTTCTTTTCCAGCCTGCAGAAAGTTCACCATATCTAATGTTAAATACAGGTTGCAACTCTAAACAATAAGCAGCTGCCATAACTGATTCTCTAGTGTTCCGTATTCTTGCCCAGAATTCTATGTTTTCACCAATTGTTAAGCTATCTTTACAGGCGTTTTTATGTCCTACGTAAACCATGGAAGATATAAAGGATTTTGGATCATCATATATGTCTTTTCCGTAGTATCTTATATTGCCTGATACTGGCGGTAAGAGTCCAGATAAACTTCTGATTAAGCTGGTTTTGCCGCTACCATTTGGACCAGTGATTAAGATTTTTGATTTTGGCTCAGCTTTAAAATTGAGGTTTTTAAATAATACTTTGTTATTACGAGCACAGGATAGATTTTTACATTCAAGCATGGATTATCTGCCTTTTCCTTTATATTTACCCTTAGTTGAAGACTGAGCTTTTATAAATAGCTCCCAAAATCCTTTCTTATCACCTTCTCTGTGTATCAATTGTGCAAAATGTTTCATTAAACTATTACCCATCATAACCATCTTTGTCCATTTACCTAACGGTTTTGCTATATCAACTATTTCTAGATCTTCTTTGTAAACTTGCATATTCTTTTGTTTCTCCCTTAGCATTTCCTGTTGTTTCATCAACTCTTTTTGCTTATTTTTTTGATACAATTCATTAAATCTTCTATTTTCTTCCCACTCTTCTTTGAGAACTTTTAGAGGAAATATAATTTTCCTAATATGATTTTTGTATATTTTTCTCAAAAAGAGAGATACTGCAATTATAGCAAGTAATATCGTGCTATATGTAATGATTTGTCCGAACGGCATTTTTATACTCAGCTTATTGGCAAGCGGTATTTACAATTATACCATAACTATAGAAATTTTACAATTTTTTTCTGGATAAAGATAGTAGACTAAAAATTTCTAAAGGACAAAAGCAACGTATTTACGTACAGGCTATCAACTACTACACTCAAAACTGACAAGTGATTAATCATTGGAGAGTAGAGGAATCACGGCTCTCTAATGAATAAAGATGGACTGTGTCAAGCTGGTGAGTAAGGTGGAAATTGAATAATTGTTGGTTATCATGCTAGATCTACAATATAAGTTATAAAATTTTTAATCATTTTGGCTTATAATAATTTCTGAGTTAACCTTAGATTTCCTGAGCTGTGGTTTCTTTTACCCATGTTGAATTCCTAGCTTTTATACTCTAATTTAATTCCAGTTTTGACTATATAGGAGGTCACAATGTCAAACAATATCTATAGCGATCAAGTTAATAATAGTAATTTATATGCCAACAAACTTTTTTATGGTGAAGAGGGTGAGCAAGTCGAAAATCTAGGAGATCAGGTTGCGGAAAAAGAGGATGATAAATCAGAAGAAGATTTACTTCGTGACTGTAGAGATGAAACTAAGAAGGCAAAAGATAAGTTAATACAGTGTAAAAAAGATGCTGTGGAATCACAAAGAGAAATTACAAAATTAGAAGCAGAAGCTAGTGAATTAAAGTCACAGGTTCAAGAAGAAAGAGAGAAGGTAGAACAAACTAAGAATGAAGCTGAGGCAAAAGTTGATAAGTTAAAATTACAGGTTCAAGAAGAAAGAGAGAAGGTAGAACAAACTAAGAATGAAGCTGAGGCAAAAGTTGATAAGTTAAAATTACAGGTTCAAGAAGAAAGAGAGAAGGTAGAACAAACTAAGAATGAAGCAAAAGCAGAAGTTGATAAGTTAAAATTACAGATTCAAGAAGAGAAAGGGAAGGTAGAACAAACTAAGAATGAAGCTGAGGCAGCAAAAGCAGAAGTTGATGAGTTAAAATTACAGATTCAAGAAGAGAAAGGGAAGGTAGAACAAACTAAGAATGAAGCTGAGGCAGCAAAAGCAGAAGTTGATGAGTTAAAATTACAGATTCAAGAAGAGAAAGGGAAGGTAGAACAAACTAAGAATGAAGCTGAGGCAGCAAAAGCAGAAGTTGATGAGTTAAAATTACAGATTCAAGAAGAGAAAGGGAAGGTAGAACAAACTAAGAATGAAGCAAAAGCAGAAGTTGATAAGTTAAAATTACAGTTTCAAGAAGAAAGAGAGAAGGTAGAACAAACTAAGAATGAAGCTGAGGCAACAAAAAATGAGTTAATACAGTGTAAAAAAAATGCTGAGAAGATGAAAGAAAACGGTGGACAGGCAATTAATCAGGAAAAATGTGATGATATTAAAGCAGAAGCTGAACAAGCAAAATTAGAAGCTAAACTAGCAAAAGAGGAAATTTTGAGGTACAAAATTGAACAGGAGAAAGAAGAAGTGATGCAGAGTAAGATTGAAGAAGTAAAAGAAGAACTTTTAAAGTGTAAAATTAACATGGCAAAAGCAGAGACTGAGTGGTATAAAAAAGCAGCTGAAGAATGTAAAAATGAGAAAAGAATCGGTACAGATAAACCTAGTATTAAGGTAGGGAATGAAAATGATAGAGGCAAACATGTTACCAATGAAGTAGGGAATGAAAATGATAGAGGCAAACATGTTACCAATGAAGTAGGGAATGAAAATGATAGAGGCAAACATGTTACCAATGAAGTAGGGAATGAAAGTGGAGAAATTACATCTCGAGAAATAACACCAGATCTTAGCCTGCCAGGAATTTGTGGGCCTAAGGCTACTTTGTATAAATCGAATAATAAGATAGGTTGTCAAGGTTTTAATACATCTGATTTATTAAAAGAACTCTATCCTGAGATGTATAGTAATTCTAAAATTGTGCCATATATAGAAAAGGGATCAGAGGGTGTTTATGGTGCAGTAAATTTTAAATTTGCCTTTACTGATAATATTAGTTCAGCAGCCAACTTTAGTAATACGAAATGTCTTAAATGTATTGATAGTCCACTAGAGTTAGCTTGTCAGGACGAGAAGGTTAAGAGTTTCTGCCAGTTTGGCACTGATTATGATAATAAAGAATTAAACAAGAATTTTTTTTCTAGAGAATCATGTCCTGATCTCATCAAAGACCCCGGTGGAGCAAATATTGTGAAAGCGAAACAAGTTGCACCATTGATAATTGTTAATAACGCAGGGAATATGATAGATAAAGAGGGCAATAATACTCAAGTACACTATAATTCATTAAAGCCTTATCTAAAGCTTAATGGTAAAATCAGGGACTGTGGAAATGATCAAAAGTGTAAAGATTATAATGCAATTATGGAGAAAGTTGCATGGGATAGTGATAAGGAAGTACTATTAAAAACTGCTGTTAATAATACGCAAGAAGCAAATCCTTATTATTATGAAAATGAGGATAATTCTACTTTCGTTGAATTTGGTTCTATATAAGGCTGAATTTGTCTAATTTTTTCTACACTAGACACAATTTAGTCGTATCTGAACAAATACATAATCTATATAACGAGGACGTAGGTACCATTTGTCCTTTTAAGGCATTTATGTCAATGATATGCGTAATCCATGATTTTAAACATGATGATCCTCCTAAGTAATACAAAAAAACTCAGAAAAATGTATATAGCTATGATAGAAGTTATCTATACCAATATACTTTAACTAGAGATTATAAATTAATGAAGTTGAAAAGTCTGCAGACGAAGATAGATTTCGAGCTCTAGAATATCTTCACTATCAAAATAACAAAGCTGTCAAAATTTGTCAAGTAATTTTTATCGCAACTGTACAAACATTGCACAGGACAAATTTAAAATGCTGTCTGTTCAGACGCATGTGAAACCAGTGCTTCTTTTCATCCCACTTCCATGCGGCTAAACCCTTTTCATAATCTCCTATCTATCATTTCTTAAACCACTTCCCTAAGTTCTCAATTTCTCAAAGAAATCTTTTAACAAAAGAGAACATTTTGTTTCTAATATTCCACCATAAACTTCAGGTATGTGGTTACAGAATTGAAATATTCTAGTGCCGTTTTCAACTCCTCCACCTTTGGGATTGTAAGCCCCGAAGTACAGACGTTTAATTTTTGCAAAAGAGATAGCTTGAGCGCACATCGGGCACGGCTCTAACGTTACGTACATTTCAGCTTCATAAAGCGTGGAAGTTGAAAATGCTTGTCTAATTGTTAACATTTCTGCATGTGCAGTTGGATCATTAGATATATTGTGTGCAGAGGAGATGATATTGTTTCCATTAACTATTACAGCGCCTATTGGCACTTCGCCATCTTTCTGAGCAAGGTTTGCTTGCTCTATGGCAAGTTCCATGTATTGGTACTTAAACATTAGGTGCTTGGGTAAATATAATTTTCTTTTCTTGGCTTTTCTATTTTTTCTAGGTTATAGAATTCACTAAGGACTATTGTCCTTTTTACAAGGCTATCTATTTCTCGCTTTAAATATTTTTTTATTTCTTCTACCGATTTTAGTTCGTTTATAGCTACAACTACTTCTTCCATTATATCCTCTATAATTTGATCCTCCTCTAATTTATATATTATTTGTTCTACATGCCTATTCAATTCCTCGAAGGTCGCAGATCCATATGTAATGCTATCTTTACTATTTCTTAGTAACATTTTTACCTCTCTATTAGAATAGAGTTTATTAAGTTCTATTAAACTCTATTGTCAATAGTTGCCTTAATAAATGATGTAAAGAGAGGATGAGGAGAAAATGGTCTTGATTGAAATTCTGGATGAAATTGCACACCAATAAACCATGAGTGATTTTTTAGCTCCACTGCCTCTATGCATGTTTTATCTTCTGATATACCACTGCATATCATTCCATTCTCTTCTAAGTTATTTTTATAATCTAAATTAACTATATATCTGTGTCTGTGTCTTTCTGAAATAGTGACACTACTATACACATTTGCCATTTTTGAATTTGGATTTACATTACACTTGTATGTTCCAAGTCTCATGGTTCCACCAAGATCAACGTTCTTACCATCAGCGAGCTTGATGATTGGGTGTTTGCAAGTATAAAATTCTTCAGAGTGTACATCTTCAAGCTTAATAACGTTACGAGCAAATTCAATCACTGCAAGCTGCATACCAAGACATATTCCTAAAAAAGGAATGTTATTTACACGGGCATAGTTTATTGCTAATATTTTACCTTCTATTCCATTATCACCAAATCCTCCTGGAACAAGGACTGAATTAGAGCTTTGTAATTTTTCTCTGATAAACTTTGCATCTATAGATTTTCCATTCTCTTCTCTTGAGTTGACCCAATTTATCTTCACTCTAGCTTTATTACTAATTGCACCATGGTTTAATGCTTCAATCAGTGATTTATATGCGTCAGGAAATTCAGTATATTTTCCTACTATGGAAACGATAACTTCTTGTGTTGGATGTTTCATAGAGTGTACTATTTGGTCCCATTCAGGTAAGCTTGGTTTTGGCTTACTTAAGTGAAAGTGATCCAAAATTTGTGTCCCGAGCCCACATTGATTATACAAGGACGGTAACTCGTATATATGGTTTACATCAGGAGCAGGTATTACGTTAGATAAAGAAACATTGCAAAGATTGGCTATCTTTTCTTTTTGATTATCGGAAATTTCTTTTTCACTGCGACATAATATAATATCTGGTTGTAACCCCGCAGAGTTTAACTCTCGAACTGAATGCTGTGTCGGTTTTGTCTTTAATTCTTGTGCTGCAGTGAGATATGGTATTAAAGTTAAGTGAATAAGGATAACTTTTTGCTTTCCTAGTTTATAATTAACTTGGCGTATAGCTTCCAAAAACGGTTGGCTTTCAATATCACCTACGGTTCCGCCTATTTCGCATATTACAAAATCTAAATCTTCTGTACCATTAAAAATGAAAGATTTGATTAAATCTGTCACATGAGGAATGATTTGCACAGTTTTGCCTAGATAATCACCACACCTTTCCTTCTTTAATAATTTATTATATACTTTACCAGTTGTTATATTGTCGTCCTTGGTTGCTTTAATTTTAGTAAAACGCTCGTAATGTCCAAGGTCTAAATCAGTTTCAGCACCATCCTCAGTAACAAATACTTCCCCGTGCTGAGCTGGGCTCATTGTTCCAGGATCAATGTTGAGATATGGGTCAAGCTTTCTGATGCGAACATTGAATCCATGAGCTTGAAGAAGTGCTCCCACACTTGAAGCAACTAAACCCTTACCAAGTGATGAAACAACTCCACCTGTAACAAAGATAAACTTGGTTTCTTTCATTAATTTTCAAATGGAACAGAAGTTGATTGGCCTTCTTGCTTCTTTTCTGATATAATCTTCTCTGCAATTGATTTTTTATGTACATCTTTTGAACATAATCCTGATAGTAACAGTGTATTTATAATGAACAGCCCAGCAACTATAGAAGTTATTCTACTGAGTGGATTTTCAGAAGACTTTATCGGAATTATTGAATTCATTCCCTGTTGTGAATTACTAAAGCCACTTAATGAACTACTTCCAGGTGGCTGCAGGAGCACTAAAATTACCAATACAACAACTAATATTATTTGAAGTACACTAAGTACTGTTACTGACATTATGAATAGAGCTAAAAATAAAGATTTTAGGAGCATAAGGATCATAAGTCAAGAATATATTTACCCGAGTAACTTGACTACTGGAATCCAAGTATGTATTAAACCTTATTTAAATTATGAGCTATCACATTTTAAAATACAAAGATTATGAACCAAAAATGGATGAAAGTTCTTTTATCGCAGATGGTGTGCGTATCATAGGTAACGTTGAAATAGGAAGGAATGCGAGTATCTGGTTTAATTGTGTGATCAGAGGAGATGTTGGATCAATCAAAATAGGTGATGAAACGAATATTCAAGATGGCACCGTAATTCATGTAGATAGAAATCCAGGCGGTGATACGATTATTGGTAGTATGGTGACGGTTGGACATTTTTGTGTGTTACATGCATGCACGATACATGATAAAGCATTTATTGGTATGGGCTCTGTTATAATGGATCATGCGATTGTGGAATCTGAAGCTATGGTAGCTGCTGGCTCACTGGTAACGCATGGGAAAGTGATAAAAAGTGGTGAAGTATGGGCTGGCAGGCCAGCACAATTCTTCAAAAAAATGTCAGATGAGGAAATTAAACATATTACACAATCTGCACAAAATTATATCATGCTGATGAAAGAATATAAAGCTATATGCTAGGTTGAGAAATCTTCAGCTCTGATGCACATTCTACGTTAACTACTTCAAAAGCTTCTTCAACTATAGAATGCTTATCAATATAAGGCTCAATCACTTTTTCAACTCTAGTTTGCTTATCAATATGCTGATTAATAAAACTACCTCTGACTAGAATATCCTTTATTGGCCAGTTTGTTTCTGTTGGAGTACCTGATAATTTAGCTGCAAATTTTATCGGTGCTGACGTTAGAAAAAGAGATATAGTATTATTTGAATTAAGATAGAAGTTTACATGATCTTTACAATCTTTTAGATTTATATCTCCCGGAAAATCTGGTATTTGAGATTGTATATTTGCTTTTATGAAGTTCATCCGACCGAATTTTTCAGTAAGTATCCCTACCTCTTTTGGAACTTCTAATGGGATGATAATATCATTGCTAATTCCATTTTCTTCTTGAGAAAAAAGTTCAGTGTATGCTCCTTTTTTTCTGTGTTTCTCAAAATACTTAGGAAAATACATATTAAGGTATTCAGAGTGTAGCTCTATACGATTTTTCTGGTCATCCTCTAGAGTAAATGTGTATTTACCACGATTTTGCTTAAGCTCGCACAATTTAAATTTACTAAGGTCAGAGTCTGGAAATGGCTTTTCAATTTCAAAAGCAAGTGTAAGAGTGTGCGTTGTGTGATCAAATTCATTTTTTTCTTGTAGACTATAGTACTTATTTTTTTCATACTCTTTTCCTTCTATGTTAGCACTCACTTCCTCTTCATCCAAATTTTCAATAGCATCAAAAAATTCTTCTTCATCCAGATCTCTTTCTTTTTCACCTGGCTCTTGTTCTTTCAGAGAATCATACCATACATCCTCTTCATTAACTTTCGCCTCTATTGTATTTTCTACACTTATTTTTCTTGTATGATCATTTCCATTGCTAGCAGTTGTTTGATGATGTGTATCGTTAGTTTGAAAAAAGCTCTTTACTTTTGATATTAAGCTAATCCATGAAAGTCTGACTTGATTAAGTAGCCATTTAAAACTCTTCATTGTTTTACCTCAACCTAATTAATAAAAATTGTAACAGAATAAATTAAATATGTCAATAATATACACAAATTGTACTAACTGGGAATTAGTGGCAGCACTTAACATCTGTGTAAATTTTGACATAGGCATTTTCTGCATTTTAACCAAATCAGTAAGGAGGACACCATTAATATTCTCCTTTTAGAAGCAACTTGAATAAAACTGATAAAGTTTGAATTAAAGTGTGATTAGGAAAGTGAGTGATGAGAACTCTTTATTGTCCCAAATTTGGGAGAAAAACCCTGGACTTGAAGTCCATCCTTTTAAGAATATAATTTTAAGGTGAAAAATCTGAAAGAATGTGGAATATTATAGAAAAAGCAGTCACTCTGTATATATATCACATAGTGTGGATAACAAAATATCGATATCCAGTACTAGTTGGAGATATTGGACAGAAAGCTAAAGAAGTTGTACAAGAAGTATGTACAAATAATCAAGTAGAAATTATCAGAGGTAGAGTTGCGTCAAGTCATGTACACGTATACGTTTCTGTACCCCCATACTTAAGTATTAGTAAGTTAGTGCAGTTAATAAAAGGAAAAAGTTCCAGAAAAATCCAGCAAAACTTTCCAGAGCTAAAAAAGAGATATTGGGTTGTGGGCAGTAGGCTACTTTGTCAGGACTAGCGGAAATGTAACTGACGAAATGATAAAAAATTATATTGAAAATCACTCTAAAAAAGAAGATAAATTTGGTGACTTTCAAGTCGAAAGTTAGCATTCTATGCTCTCTCTCAATCTTTGGATTTTAATCCATAGTGGTTGAATTGGACTTCTTTTGATTCATCTATTTTAGTATTAGGTCTTAGTGCTTCATATGTAGCACCACCAGCTACGAGTGCAGATGCTGTAGCTATGCCAATTATTGCTAATATACTTAGTCTAGTTGTATGTTCAAGTATAGTACTTGCTACCAGCCCAACAGCAAGACCAATAACAGCAGTGTACAACATTCTAGGATTATTTGAATTAGGCATATAGCTCACTAACTCTCTGCAACACTTTTCTGATTCTTTCTTTATGTCCTCGAGCTTATTTAGATCTTCTTTTTCTATTTTAGCATTTAATTCTAGTTTCTTACATAATTCTTGCATTTCTTTTACTTGTTTTTCTAATTTTTTTAAAAAATTTATTATTTTTGTTCCTTGTAATTTTATTATTGTTTCCTTAAGTAGTAACGTTGATATTGGCATTGCTATTTCTTCTATCTCTTTTTCTATTTTCCTTTCTAATTCCACTACTTTTTCTATTCCTTCTTCTGATATTTTAGTGTCTTTTTTTAGTTCTATTTCAAACTTTCTTTTTTTCAACTCTGATTTTGCTTCTTCTAATGATTCTAATACATTCCATAGCTTTTCACCAGAATTCTGACTCCGTTTTGGTGACATAGACTGACTGCCTTTGAACTTTTTTGGTGATATGGGCTGATTTTTACCATCTTTAAGCTTTTTTGAGTTTTCACCAGCACTTACTTTAGCCATAATAAACCTTGCATATTAAATAATGCTATTACATAATATCTTTAAAGCTCAAGGTCAAATAGTATCTTTACATAATATAAATCATAAACAGAAAATTTTAGTGTAAATTGCCATATTTACTTTGTGCTACGGTTTGAGATAGAATAACAACTTGCTTCAAATATGGAAAGGCAGTACAACTCTATAATCAAGTTACTGAACTCTCATTTACTCCTCTTTTTTTGTAAAACAATCTACAATTCATTAGAAGATCTTCAGATAGACGTTGATCATTGGTTGTGTTTTTACAATGAGACAAGACCTCATTCTAGTAAATATTGTTATGGCGATGTAGACTTTCCTGAATAGAAAACATATTAGAAAAATATTAGTAACATTACATAAGAGACTGATATTAGTTTTCAATTTTTCTGTTAGTTAATTCTTGCTTGCTAGGTTAAGTTGTGTCTGGTAACCATAATGGCAAATCTTGTTAATTTGAGGCGTGGATTTTAGCCTCTCTCATCCTTACATTAGTTACATATTCTTTCGCAGAGGGCTAATGATAGCAATGAATTTATTAGTAAAATTCAGTAATTTATAACTGACAATTAGAGCTGTTAATTAGCAACTCACTTTAAATAAGTTACTCAACTGTGACAGATTTAGCTAAATTTCTCGGACAATCTACATCTAACCCTTTTTTTTCTGCAATAGAATAAGCAAGAAATTGCATAGCAACACTGTAGATAATTGGAGAAACAAAATTGTCAACTTCTGGAAGTTGCACCACATCTATGCAAATTCCCTTTAAGAGCGGTGCTCCTTGCTTATCACTAAAGGCAATTACTTTACCTTTTCTTGCAATAATCTCTTGTATATTGGATAGCGTTTTAAAGAATAAATTATCGTAAGGAATAATTGCGATAACAAGTACAGTAGAGTCTATCAAGGCGATAGAACCGTGCTTCATTTCTCCCGCTGCAATACCAATTGTGTTGATATATGAAAGCTCTTTTATCTTCAATGCACCTTCCATTGCAACTCCATATGAGCTTCCTCTCCCAATTATAATTATATTATTGTGCTCTAATATACTGCCTGATATATGTTGTATTTCCATCACATTCAAAACATGCTCTACATGTTCGGGAATGGAATTAATAGCACCGCTTAGTTCCTTTATCCTCTCTCTACCCAGTATACCTTTTATTTTTCCAAGCTCTACAGCAAAGCATGCTAAAATTGCAAGCTGCGTAGAAAAGGTTTTTGTCGAAGCAACACCAATCTCAGGTCCAGCAAGAGTATGCAATACAATATCTGAGGCTTTTTCTATGCTGCTATTAAATGTATTAATTATGCTAATGATCATTTGTTTCTGCAATCTCGCATAACGTAGTGCTTCCATAGTATCTGCAGTTTCACCAGATTGAGAAATGAATAAGCCAATACTACCTTCTTCGAGCTTGACGCTGCTATACCTAAATTCTGACGAGATTTCTAGATATACCCGAATTTGAGCAATACTTTCCAGCCAACACTTTGCTATTAGTCCAGCAAAATAGGATGAACCGCATCCAACTATAGTAATGTAACCTAGTTCAGAAAATAATTCTTTGTTGATTTCTTTATATTGTTTATAAAATTGATTTATTGTTTTGTTTAATGCATACGGTTGCTCAAAAATTTCTTTTAGCATAAAGCTAGGGTAACCATTTTTACTAATTAGAAAATTTCTTGGACTGCTATTTTCTGTTCTGCGTTTAACTTGTATACCATTATTATATATACTGAATTCGTTAGATTTTATTACTGCAATATCATTATCTTCTAAATGCAATATTTTTTCTACAAATGAATTCAAAGTATTAGTATCAGAAGCAGCAAACACTTTATTACAGTTATATCCTATTGCTAAAGGCAAATTTCTTTTTGCAACAAATAAAGTATCTGGATATTCTGCAAATAATAAAGCCAAAGCAAGTGAACCTTGTAAATTGTTTAGACACTGTAATATAGAATCAATTGGTGATAACCCTTCATCAAGATATGAAGTTAATATGTTTGGTATCACTTCTGTATCAGTATCGGTGTGGAAAGATACTCCCTTTTCCTCCAGATCCTTTTTTAATATATTGTAATTTTCAATTATGCCATTATGAGCAACAACAACATTATTTATATAAATGGGATGAGCATTTTTAAGATTTGGAGCTCCATGTGTAGCCCAACGAGTATGTGCTATACCAACTTTGCTACTAGATATCTTGCTCTCATGAACAACTTCACACAATCTTTCAACTTTACCTTCTGATTTTTTTACTTCTATCTTACCTCTATTATTTATAATTGCTATACCTGAAGAGTCATAACCTCTGTATTCCAATTTTTGCAACGCGGTTAGTAAAGTTGGTATTACTGAATCACCGCTACTTACTATACCTAATATTCCACACACTTCTTAAATTATGAAGCATTTTTGTCTTTTTTACTTTCCTCTAGTTTATTTTTCTTGCCATTCTTTTCAACTTTGCTTTTTTCAATAGATTTAGCTACTGGCTTTTGAATTTCTTTATTTAAGATTTCAGATATAGCAGACTTTAGGATTTTTATTTCAATTTTTGGTGCTATTTCTAGTATTAGTTGTGCATTTACTTCGTCAACTTTGTTTACTTCACCTATTATTCCACTAGAAGTAATAACCGTATCACCACGTTTTATTTGATCTATCATCCTTCTATGTTCTTTTAGTTTTTTGTGATTGGGACGAATAATGAGAAAATAAAATACTACAAATATTAAAATGAGTGGAATAAAGCTAGCAACAGATGCTGATACATTGTTAGTCGCATCTGCCGCAAAAACCTCAGAAATGAACATATTTAATCCCAATTATTAACGATAAAGTTAAATAGATTAAGCAGCAATTACAATATCATGTCAAGTCTCTGAAAGAAATTAATTCAAATTAATAAGAAAGTTAAGGAATTTTAAGGTGTTTCTGCTGTAATGGCGGGAGTGATGAGACTTGAACTCACGACCTCATGCGTGACAGGCATGCGCTCTAACCAACTGAGCTACACCCCCCATTGCTTTTTAACGTTTGCAATCTTAAAGCTAATCAACGTGTTGCTACTTGTCAATATTTTTTGTTTGCGCTTTTTTGTCTTTTTTATTACTATGTAAATAACTTAATTTCACACATGGCTTATGCAAGTAGTCCCGTTAGGGTTATGCCATGGAGGATAAACTATTTGGAGGAGTAAATATGACAAATTTGCCTAAAGTCACTATACGTGATTTAGCTGAATCTGGTGTGCATTTTGGCCATAAAGTTAGTCGCTGGAATGCGAAAATGGCCCCATATATATATGGTGTACATCAACAGAATCGTATACACATAATAGACTTACGAAAAACATTACCATTGTTAGAGGCGGCAATGAAAGCTTTATACGATGTTGCATCTCAAGATGGTCGCATTTTATTTGTTGGTACGAAATTTCAAGCTTTAGATATTGTTGCAAGTGAAGCGGTTCGTTGTGGTCAATATTATGTAAATGATCGATGGCTTGGTGGTATGCTTACTAATTGGAACACTGTTTCTTCTTCGATAAAAACTTTGATACAATATGAGAAAATATTAAATGATGAAGATAGTATCTTAACAAAAAAAGAATTAGGAAATATTGAAAAGAAAAGAAAAAAGCTTGATAAAGAATTGGGTGGCATTAGAGAAATGGGAGCAGTTCCTGATATTTTATTCATTATTGATACTAACAAAGAGCATATAGCGGTTAAAGAGGCTAAAAAACTGGGTATTCCTGTAGTTGGAGTACTTGATACCAATTCTGACCCAGATGATATTGCCTATCCTATATCAGGAAATGATGATTCAAGAAAATCAATAGAGCTCTACTGTAAATTAGCTGCTGATTCTATATTAGCTGGAATAGAGTCTAGTTTGACAAGGTCTAGAGTTAAGGATGATGAGCTTATTCAAGAAAAAGAAGGGGGTATTGTGCAAACTAAAAAGAAGCGTATGAAGGATGAAACAGAAAGGGAGGTAATAGTAAGTAAATGAAGATGGATTCAAGTAGTATAAGGGAATTACGCGATAGAACAGGGCTTGGCTTAAGCGATTGTAAGAAAGCGTTAGAAGAGTGTGATGGTGATATTAAGAAAGCCGTTGATAGGTTACGTACAATAGGATTTGCTAAAGCTGACAAAAAGTCTGATAGAGTAGCTTCAGATGGGCTTATTGCTATGTGCTTGGCTAAAAATTATGGTGTATTGGTTAAAGTCAATTGTGAAACTGATTTTGTTGCTAGAAATGAGAAGTTCATAGCATTAGTTTCAAATTTAGCATCAATTGCTTGTCAAGAACGTTGTACTAGTCTTGATGAGTTAAAAAATGCCAAATATGAAGATGTTGGTACAGTACAGGAAGCTATTATGAGTGGTACATCGGTTCTTGGTGAGAAGTTAGAGTTAAGCAATCTTTGCTACCTAGAGACTAAGGATGGGATTGTTGCTGGCTATGTACATGGTGATATGCATGGCTTAGGTAAGATTGGTGCTTTAGTAGCATTGCAATCATCTGGTGATAAACAAGAGATTGGAAAGCAAATAGCTATGCATGTAGTTGCTATGAAACCTGAAGCTTTATCTATAGATGATTTAGATCAAGAAAAATTAAACAATGAGCGTTCTATAATTGAGGAGCAAGTAAAGAGCTTAAATAAACCTGAAGAGGTAGCGAAAAAAATAGTAGATGGACGAATGGCTAAATACTATGAAGAAGTTGTTCTACTAGAGCAGAAGTTTATAAAAGATGATAAAATGAAGATTGCTGATTTTATAGAATCAAGTGCTGTTAAATTAGCTAATTATAAGTTACTTACTTTGGATGGTGCAAATAAGTAACAAAACTTCAGAAGTAAAGTACCCCAGAGTGTTATTCAAAATCTCTGGGGAGGCTTTGATGGGATCAAAGCTATTTGGCCATGATATGGAAGTTATAGATAAACTATCCAAAGACATAGTTGAAGTTTGTAATCTTGGAGTTCAAGTTTCTATTGTTGTTGGTGGTGGGAATATTTTTCGTGGTGCATCAGCATCTTTAAGTGGCTGTGAAAGAGCAAGCAGTGATTATATTGGAATGCTTGGTACTGTCATTAATGCTTTAATTTTGCAAAATTTTTTAGAAAAAAGCTCTATAGTCTCTAGGGTGTTGTCTGCTATACCCATGACTACTATATGTGAACCTTATATAAGAAGGAAGGCTATTCATCATTTAGAGAAAGGTAGAGTAGTCATTTTTGCAGCAGGCACAGGTAACCCATTTTTTACTACAGATACAGCTGCAGCTTTACGTGCTGTTGAAATGAATTGTGATGTTATTTTAAAAGGTACTCAAGTAAGTGGTGTATATTCTGCCGATCCAAAAAAAAATGAGAATGCTGTGATGTATGATAGGCTTTCTTATACAGATCTGCTAACTCGTGATTTAAAAGTTATGGATGCATCAGCAATTTCACTTGCTCGTGAGAATTCTATCCCAATTGTAGTTTTTTCTTTAAAAAGAGAAAAAATGGTTGATATTATTAAGGGTCAAGGCACTTATACTATAGTTTCAGATTGTAAACATTAGGTAATTTATGTTAAACGAAATAAAAGCTAAAACAAAAGAAAGAATGCTAAAAACTATTCAGTCTTTTCACGATGATATGAAAGGTGTACGTACTGGTAGAGCTAACGCATCATTACTTGATGGTATAGTTGTAAATATCTATGGTGGACATCAAAAACTGAACCAAGTTGCAGGAGTTTCAGCTATAGATAACAAAACTCTATCAGTTAAAGTTTGGGATGCTACTGCTATCGGTGAAGTAAAAAATGCGATAATCAATGCTAACCTGAATTTAAATCCTGTTGTTGAAGGAAATACTATACGTATAGTTCTTCCAGACTTAACACAAGAAACTCGTGAAAAATTAGTGAAATTATTGCATCAATTTTCTGAAAATGCACGAGTTGCAATTAGAAATATACGCAGAGATGTTATGGAAGAAATAGAGGAAATGAAGAAAAATAAGGAAATCTCAGAAGATGATTTTCATGTTGCCAAAAAGGAAATACAAAACATTACTGATGATAATGTAAAAAAAGTCGATGATGACTTATCTATTAAAGAAAAGGATATATTGCATCATTAAGTTAATATGAAAGAATTTTTCAGTATTGAAAAACATAAGAGGATTCGATATAGATACAGTTGTATGAATGCTGTGATTCAGATCTCATCATTACGCACACATTTGATCGTTATACCTTTTGAAATCTAGAAAAAAAGCTTTTCAGTTTGATTTTTTATTACGATAATTAAGTTTACACTCTTGAGCGAAAACGATGCTGAAACGCCTTTTCCTTATTTTTGCATTTGTATTACTCATCCCACTGTCAAATGTTGATGCCAGAAGATATATCAGAATTGTTGGATCTTCAACTGTTTTTCCTTTTATCTCATTTATATCTGAAGAATTCAGCCGTATATTTTCCTTTAAAACTCCAGTTGTAGAATCGATAGGAAGTGGATCAGGGTTCAAAATGTTTTGTTCAGGAATAGGGGAAGGCACACCAGATATCACTACTTCATCCCGCCCTATGAAGGAAGTAGAGAGAGAATTATGTAAAAGAAATAAAGTGAATGAAGTAATAGAGATAATAATTGGCTATGATGGAATTGTTATTGCAAATTCAAATCAAAGCCATAGATTTGATTTTACAAAAAATGACCTGTTTGAAACTTTATCTTCATATTCTGAAGACAATGATAGATTAGTAAAGAATAACAAGAAATTTTGGTCTGATGTAAATCAAGCTCTACCAAAAACAGAAATTAAAATCTATGGCCCACATCAAAATACAGGTACACATGAAACTTTGATTAATTTTATTATGCTTGATCAATATTCATGTATGAACTCAAGGATTTTCAAAGAGAATTATCAAGACCAAGAAAAAAGAAAGAAAGCATGTAGTAATATCAGAGATGATGGAAGATATATAGAAGTTGGAATTAATGAAAACATAATAATACAAAAATTGAAGAGCAATAAAAATGCTTTAGGAATATTTAGCTTCAGCTTTTTAGCGAAAAACCAAGATGAGATTCAAGGAAGCACAATCGCAGGAATTGAGCCAACTTATAAAAATATATCATCGGGGGAGTATATGTTAGCAAGGCCTTTATATCTTTATATAAAGAAAGAACACTTAGATACTGTTGATGGATTAAGGGAATTCATTAGAGAAGTTGTAGACTCTATTAGTACTGAAGGTGGATATTTATCTAGGCTTGGCTTAATTCCACTTTCAAGCGAAAATATAAAAAAAGTCTTGGAAAAGGTTCGTGATATAATATGATGACTTTGATATTTTTTTATTCTGGATACTAGGTTAAAAATAGAACGTTTAAATTTCTTGTTTTTATTGTTATCATACTTAGATTTCCTAAGAACTTATTTACTACAAAATACAACAAGTTCTATTTATTTGAGAAAGTTGTGCGTCTTGTAGAACAGATTTTGTTGTAGGTTTCTCTGTAGCTATTTCAAGGTTTTCTTCTATGGTTTTTTGTTCTCTGTAATCTTTAACTTCTTGAATGAAATCTTCAAGCCACTTCTCACTACCTATCTTGGCATGTCGTTGTTGCTCACCTTTAAGAAGTTTTATTACAGCTGCATCTTGATTTTCAGGCACTCTTTGATATTTAAGCCACAAGTCACGAATATCAGGAGGAGCTTTTTTCAAATGAGCTTCAAAGGTTGCTTTTGTGTCTTTTGTACTTTCTTCTTGTTGATCTTGATGGAATTTAAACCAGAAATTGCGAATATCAGGAGAAGCTTTATCCCAAAGAAGTTTAGTAATTTCTTTTATATTTCTCAGATCTTCTTGTTTCAATCTTTTACCATCACCTATATATCGTTTATTAAGACCAACTTGCAGAGGATAAAGTAAAAGGGTAGTTTTGCTCTGTGAATGTATAGGTCTATTTAAAATCATTGCTAGATTTGTATCACAATCTTCTAATACTGCTTTAACTTTTTTAACATCTAAATAATCTATTGCTTGACGTAATTTGTGGTGAAGATCACTTGTTCTCTTTAAGTTTTTCACTTTTTGCATATGCGAATCATCATTTCCTTTCGCTTCTTGCATAGCTATATCACACGAAATACTCTCAATTTTTTGCTCCATTTTCTGTATACATTGATTAATTTCCTTTTGATTTTTTTTGAATATAATCAACTGTGAAGTGGTACAAGGGTTAGGTAGATCGTCTTTAAACTCTTTTTGTATATTACTAGGTAATTCGCTTTTCAAAACTTCTTGTATATCGCTATCGTAATTATTTTTTATATTCTCAAAGTTGCCTTGTATAGCTTCACTAATTAATGAATCTCGAATGTTTTTTTGTCTGTCAGTTAATAACATACCTTACCTCTATCTCTTATGGCAAATTTAGCGCTATAATTATACGTATTTATAATCAAGTCAAGAGAAAAAATTAGCAAAGCGGTTGAAGTTTTAATAACATATAGCTTTCACAGTACTGTCTATGGAAAGTCTGCAAGTTTTACGTTCAATTGCGTTTATTGTGGGAATTTTTCTATTGTTGTTTGGCGTAGCAATGCTTATTCCTGCTATTACTAATAATTATCTAGGTTACGAATGGAAAAATTTTCTGGTTGGATTTATAGTTACCTGCACATTTAGTGCGACTTTTATTCTACTGGGTAAACTAAATAGGGTACATGGAATGCCGGCAATTTTTGCGATTACCAGTTGTACCTGGATTGCATTATCTCTGTTTGCAGCTATTCCATTTTATCTTGATAGTTTAAGCTACATTGATGCACTGTTTGAAGCAGTATCTGGGATTACAACCACAGGAGCAACTGTTCTAAGTTACATCGAGCAACAATCTCCGGGGATACTACTGTGGAGAGCAATGCTACACGGTATAGGTGGTTTTGGAGTAATTACAGTAGGAATTGCAATTTTTCCCATATTTAAGGTTTTGAGCTTAAATAATTTACTCTATTCTGAGTACTCAGATGCTCTTAAAAGAAAGTTACCACATACGCGAAGCGTAGTAATACATATTGCAGAAATATATTACTGCCTAATTTTATTGTGCATATTTTCCTATTATCTAGCTGGCATGCCATTATTTGACGCAGTATGTCACGGAATGTCCGCTGTATCAACTGGTGGATTTGCTAACTATAACGATTCTATAGGCTACTACAATAACCCTATATTGGAGGTAATAACAATTATCTTTATGATTTTAGGCTCTTTACCTTTTCTGAGCTATTTAAAAATTGTAAGACGATTAGACGTTTGTTATGATGAACAGGTCTCTTACTTTATTAAGATAGTTGTTATTTCATCTTTGCTTGCTTGTTTTTGGTTATATAAAAATTTTGACTTAGGAGTATTTTTATTATTTAGGTACAGCACATTCACCATTACCTCCTTTATCACATCAACTGGCTATATAATGTGCAACTACTTGAATTGGAGCTTTATTTCAGTCTTAGCTTTCTTTTTAGCCTTTATTGGTGGATGTGGTGGTTCTGCTAGTGGTGGAATCAAAATCTTCCGTTTAGTCATTTTTCTAAAATCTATAAGGAATTACTTTAGCTCTTTATTAAATCCAAGTGAAAGCGATAGAGTAAAACTCAATGGTAAAATACTGGAAAATGATGAAGTTCAATCCGTCTTTACGTTTTTTGCGATTTACATGTTAACGTTCACTATATCATCAATAGTGATGTCTTACTTGAGCAATGCGGACTTTATAACTAGCATCAGCTCTGTTTCTGCAATGCTTACAAATTCTGGCCCAGGATTTAGTAACCTAATAGGTCCTTCAGGTAATTATTCCTCCTTTAGTGGTGGAGTAAAGCTATTTCTATCGTTTTTGATGCTGCTTGGCAGGCTTGAAATATTGCCAATTTATTTTTGTATAGGTAGTTTATACTGGAAACTTTGCCATTCCAGAGTGTAACGCTAATTCAGGTTTACATTTAAATTCTATTACATATTATTATAAGTATTACAAAACTTTAAAGGACAATTATGGCAGTTATGCCAGATAAATGGATAAGGGAAAAGGCTGAAAACTCTAGAATGATAGAGCCTTTTGTGAATCATAAAAGCAGTAAGGGTGTTGTATCTTTCGGATTATCATCTTATGGCTATGATGCAAGAGTTAGTAATAAGTTTAAGATTTTTACTAATGTTAATTCAGCTATTGTAGACCCAAAGAATTTTTCTGAGAATAGTTTCATAGATAAGGAAACAGATGTATGTATAATTCCACCAAATAGTTTTGTGCTTGCCAGCACAGTGGAGTATTTTCGTATACCAAGGAATGTACTAGTAATTTGTGTTGGCAAATCAACTTATGCAAGATGTGGTATCATAGTGAACGTCACACCTTTAGAACCTGGATGGGAAGGTCACGTCACACTTGAATTCTCTAACACTACTCCACTTCCTGCAAAAATTTACGCTAATGAAGGAGCATGCCAATTTGTGTTTTTAAGCGGCGAAAGTGAGTGTGAGAAGTCATATGATGATATGAAAGGAAAATATATGAATCAACATGGTATCACTTTGCCGTTAGTTAAGTGATTACTTTATAAAGCAAGATATTGTTGGTTTATATTGAAGATTACCAAAATACTCTTTTATTAGTTCATCACATCTTTTATCGCCTAAAACTGCACGTGCAGAGTGATTTTTAAATGATTCTATAAAGCTAATAAAGAAATTTGTAGAAGGATTACTTAAAGCTTCTGCAACTTCTTTTTTTTCTTTATCATTGGAAAGCCGATTAAATAATTCTTCACCTTTTTTTTGTAGATCATTTTCAAACTCTTGTTTTACAGTAGCCTTATCCGCTCTTTGCAAGAAGAAAAATTCTTCAAAAGTGTACAAGGAAGAGACAATACTGTTAAAGGTACCAGTAAAACATGTACTGCCAACAGATACTCCATATTCTGTTTGCGATTCTACTCAATGTTTAACCAGTTGATATTTTCTCTGTGATATGCGGGTATTAATATCTATATTATCATCAGCACTTTTTTTATTTTCATCTTTACAAGCTTTCCAAACCAAATTTAAAACTTGCTTCAATGTTAATCCGCTTCCACTATGTGTATCAGGGTTGTTTTTTATACGCTCCAAGCACTTAAGTGCATGTTTTTTCTCATCTTCTGTGAGTTGATCTTTATCCACAGCTTTTTGTGTACCATTTGCTATACACTCTAACTGATTAATAAATCCTTCTATTTCCTCTATAAACTTATCATCAACATCAGGCTCGCCATAGTTTTCTTTTAGCTTTTGAACGTTAATATTAATTGCATCATTTACATTAGTATCATGCGTTGTTTGTGGGACACGCACTGCCTCCATAAATGCTTCAGTTCTTTGCTCTAACCATTCTGGTAATTTGCCTCCTGCAAGAAGATATAGCTTACCCAATGCTTGAGCAACTAGAATTAACGCTATGACAAAAACAATAAATGCTATGAGTAATACTACAGCTAAACCAATGACTAGCCATCTCACAGGGGCTAGTAAAATATCTCTTGCCTTTTTAAATTTCGACATTCTTTGTATGTTATCTGGTGTATTTACTGCTACTGGCATAATTAATTTTAAATACTCTTACTACCATTAATATACTATATTTCTCTTATTTTGTCAACTCACATTTCTACTTCTCTACTTTTTCTCGGTAAGGTCAGTAATCGATAACAACAAATAGTCCTAATTTTAATTTGTTTTAAGTTTAAAGTCTTTCGTTAGGTTTGCAGAATACATTTCCTTATTATCTTGGTTATAGAAAGTAAATTTGTGATCGTCTAAACCTAATATTGCAAAGCCAAAGCCGAAAAAGTTTCTAACTTCGTGTGCTAAGTAATTTCTACTATTTGGATAGTTAAATTCTACGTTTTGATAAACAGGTTCTTGATCTTGAGCGTGTAATAATGCACCGCCGTTTCCAACTATAATCTGATCTGGAACATTATCCATTAATAAAATCTGGGCTATATGAATGTGGCCAGAAACTATGGTAGTAACATTGCTTGGAAATTTATCTCCAAAAGCTTCAATTTGTGTAAGATTGCCATGGCTTTTTAATGTCAAAAATTCTTTTTTTGGAGATCTCCAAAGTGGTTTATGAGTCAAAAACCACGTGGGCTTATCTTGTATCAATTTATCAAACTGCCTCTCAAAAGCATCAACTGTGCTTTGGGTTGTAAAAATTTCCTCACCGGATGAAGAGTCGAAGATAAAAAACTTCATCGGCCCAGCATCTAAGAACCAACTGGAAATAAGATCTTCACATTTTTGAGGGGAAAAGGGGTATGAATCTAAATATCTGAACCATCCTTCATAAGCTCTATTACAACTCTCATGATTTCCACGAACAAAAAGAAAAGGAGATTGTGTTAAAATATCTTTTGCAGGCTCAAACCAATCAGCGTACCAAGCTTCTTTGCTATATCCATAAATATCGCCGCACTTTTTTGTGTTTCTACATTTTGTTTGTCTATAATGATAATCACCAACATGGATAATTAAATCTGGTTTATGAAAAGCGATTGAATCTAAATTTTTTTTCAAAGGCCAGTTATCTACAGAATTACATTCTTGCTGAAATAACATATTTATTCTACATCCTGTATCGCCAATGAAGGCAATTTTGCTGATCTTTTCCGCTAATACGGGAACTTTTATATTGTCAATACTAATGTTTTGAGCATTTGTTTCTACTATCAGTTCACAAACTGTTTCGGTATTGTTAATTGAGCTGCGACTTAGCATTTCTACTGCCTTATTATCGACGTAAGCAATGGGACACATGTTATTGTCTATAATCGCACGTATGCTTAATTTATTTTCTGGAATGATTTGAGACCATGTGTACAATATTTGTGCATGATTAGAGTGAAAGCTAATTGTAAGAGATAGAATTAAAAAAATGAAGATATTAGCTACTTTCATTTGTATAAAAACCTAAATTAAGAATTAGTATTAAGATTATCTTAAATGATTAAAGTTTGTAACCATAAAATTCATAGTTAAATTATACAGGCATTTCCTAAATTATCCTAGTATCAGATTGACACTTTAGATGAAAAATCCTAAAATGATTAAGTAATTTAAAGTAATTATATAGAAACTAGAATAAAGTGCGGTCGTGGTGGAATTGGTAGACACGCAGCGTTGAGGTCGCTGTGGCTCACAAAGCCTTGGAAGTTCAAGTCTTCTCGACCGCACCAAGTTGTTTGGTGTAGGTGAAATGTTTATAGGAAATCAAAGTAGAAATAAAGTAGAAAGGGCCATCAGTGAAGTCAGGCGTGGTCTTCCAATTTTAATATATGATGATGAAAATAACTATCTATTGCTTGCTGCTGCTGAAACTTTAGAAAAAAATTTATTTAGTCAATATAAGCTTATATCAGGTAATGTGTATGTTACTTTGACTGCAAGTAAGGTAAAATACATATGTCAGAGTAAAGAACATAGTAGCAAACGTCTGTTGATAAGCAATTTTGATGAACTGCTCCATTTAATAAACTGTTCAAAGGAAGATTGGATAAAAGAGTTGCAATGCTCAAAGACAATAGATGCGTATGCTGTTGCCTTGCTTAAGTTCTCAGAATTATTGCCATACGCGTTAGTGGCTGATATGACTTTTGAGAATAAACATGAAATGCGAAATTGGTGTGAAGAAAATGACATTATTGCACTAAATACGTTACTTGTGAATGATTTTCAACAAAATCATAGTGTGTATGAAGTGTGCAAAACATCATTATTTTTAAAGCAGACTCAAGAAGTAGATATCATATCTTATAGAACCAAAAGTGGCGGAAGAGAACATTATGCAATTATCATTGGCAATCCAGATAAAGATAATGAGCCATTAGTGAGAATTCATTCTGCATGCTATACAGGAGACTTATTAGACAGCTTATCATGTGATTGCAGAAGCCAGTTACATCAAGCGATTCAAATAATGACCGACTTTGGGAATGGCATTATATTATACTTGATGCAAGATGGGAGAGGCATTGGTTTAACTAATAAGTTAAGAGCATACAGTATGCAAAGAAAATATAATCTTGATACTGTTGATGCAAATAGAGTATTGGGTTTTGAAGATGATGAAAGGAGCTTTGCTGTTGCAGCTAAAATACTTAAGAAATTGAACATTAACAAAATACAATTACTTACAAACAATGGTAGAAAGTTATCAGAGTTGAAAAATAACGGTATAGAAGTTACAAAGTGTGTACCACTTATTATGGAACGCAATGAATATAATCATTCATATATGGAAACAAAATTTGGCAAGTTAGGCCATGGATTAAGGGTTTATTAGCTTTTTTGTTATAACTACTTTGTTAGCTTGCTATGTTAATTAATATAAGTTAAGATTTTTAAGAATATTGAGATGCTGAAATTTTTAAAACAAGAAAAAAGTAATGAGTCATTGGATAAGGATATAAATTGGAATTCAAGTCGCTATAGCACAGTTGTTGCTCAGAGAAATACTTTACTTTTATTTACATTAATATTACTAGTTGCAATTTCTATAAGCATATTAGCTATATTTAAAATTAGCACAAGTAGCACTATTGAGCCATTCGTTATAGAAATTGATAAAAAGTCAGGAATAGTGCAATTGGTTGATCCTGTTACAGTAAAACAATATTCTGCAAATGAAACGCTGAACGATTATTTTATTTCAGAGTATATAAAAGCAAGGGAGGTTTTTGACCCATATAATTATAATTATAATTATTATACAAAAGTAAGGTTGTTTTCTTCGCCTAGTGTATATAGTGAATTTAGCAATTATATAAAATCGCAGAATATGAATGACCTTTTTAATTTATATTCAGATGCTAAAGGTGAGTTGAAAATTCGTTCAATTCAAAAATTAGGTAATGATGCTCTTCAAGTGAGATTTTCTATAGAATTTACACGAAAAGATGGAAATTCCTCAAGGAAAAATAAGATAGTTGTGATGTCGTATAAATATGCATCGCTTGAAATGAATGATCAGCAAAGATATATTAACCCGTTAGGGTTTCAAGTTATTTCATATAGAGTAGATGATGAATATGTGTAGGATATTGTTAGTTTTAGCTTTACTAATAAGTGGCAACTTAAATGCATCTATTAATAATAAACCTATTTCTGTAGATAGTAGAATAAAGACTTTTGTATATAGCCCTAATGAGGTGTTTACAGTAATTTTTAGTCAAGGTTACTATTCTTATATTGAGTTTGCAGAAGGGGAAAAAGTCAAAAATATTGCTGTTGGTGATGCATCAAGTTGGAAAATTAATCCTTATGATAATAAACTGCTTGTCATGCCATTTGAAGTCAGTAGTCGCACTAACATGATTATTACGACAACTAAAAAGAGAAATTACATTTTTGATCTAATTTCAAGACCAAATTACGATAAATACCCAGATACTGATGCTAAAAAAGTGGATCATGATTATTCCGTTGAAAAGGATATATCTTACGTAATACGTTTTTATTATCCTCAAGAAGAAGATGAATTTGATGTTGATTTAGATGAGGTTTCTTTACCTACTCAAATGCAATACATTACAGAAAAGCCAGAAAAAATAATACAAGAAAATAATACGAGGTACAACTATACATATATTGATGAAGGTGGTAACATAGATATAGTTCCAATTGAGTTATTCGATGATGGTTATTTAACCTATTTAAAGTTTAGAAATAGTAATAAAATTCCTCAGATTTTTATAGAAGGCGAATCCTGTAAAAGGCTGTTATTTGATGATTATGTTGTAATAAAAGGAGTACATAAAAAGCTATTAATGCGTTATGAAGGTAGTGAAGTTGAAGTTATAAATAGGTCACTTTAGTTCTGGTACATATAATATGAGTAAAGAAAGGCATAATAGTGTAGAAGATGAATCAGAGATAGAAAGCAAGGTAGTAACAGTTGGCTCTAATCAAGGTTATAAGGCATTGATGATAGTTATGGTAGCGCTCTTAGTTGGTGGAGTGTACTATCTTTATTTTAGTCCTTCTAATAAAGAGGGTCCAGAGATTGTTAAAAAAGAGGAAACAAAGCAAAACATTCAAGAATTGAAAGGAAAGTTAGAACAAGTTCCAGATAATGTAGTAGTTTCCGAGAGGATAGCAACTGATCTCTTGCCACCCTTACCTCCTCTTCCTATCCCACAAGTCATACCAGAAGTAAAACAAATCAAAAAAGAGGAAGTGACAAAAAAAGAAGAGCAACTAAAAGAAATTCCCTTGTCAAATATACCTGTTTTACCAAAGCAAAATTTTCCTTCTGGTAATGTTATTAGCAATTTGCCTACTTCATTTCCTACAATAGGGGGTGGCGGTTATCCTAGAGACAGACGTAGTGCACAAATGTTAGCAATTTCAGGTAGTAGTGGGGAAGGTAAAGCTACAGATGCTGTTTTATCCAATACCTCAGCACAGTCGAGCAAAGCTACCAAAGCTGGAAAGCTTGGTTTAATGATTATTCAAGGTAAAGTTATTGACGCTATTCTTGAAACTGCAATAAGTTCTGACTTAAAAGGAATGCTCCGTGCTGTTGTTAGTAGAGACGTTTATGCAGAAACTGGTGATACAATTTTAATACCAAAAGGTTCAAGGTTAATAGGTGGTTATTCATTCGACTCAAATGTTGCAAAAGCCCGCGTGAACATAAATTGGAATAGGATCATTCTTCCTCATGGTATAGATGTTGCTATTTCATCATCTGGTACCGATGAGCTTGGAAGGGCAGGGATAGCTGGAATAGTTGATAATAAAATAGCAAGTGCATTATTCTCTTCAGTGGCACTTGCTGGTGTTTCGATTGGCTCAGCCGTTATAGGACAAAAAGCCTCTAATCTTATCGATGCGCTAACTGCCATGGATGCAGTGAAGTCTATTACTGCAACTGAAATAGATATTTCTTCTCTCAAAGGGGCTATTGTTGAGAGATTGGAGAATTCTATAAAAACTGAAGTTGGGAGGGTAGGAGACGAAAAATGGAAATTGGGTATTAGGGCTATTGAAAAAATTCGAAATGCTAAAAGTGATCAGGATTTGCTGAGAATAATAAAGGAAGAAATAGTAAGTGTGATAAAAAGTTCTGGAGCTAGTGGAGTTGATACAATTACTAGTGACAATATCGGTATAACTTTAGACGATGTACGTCAACTGTTGAGGCAAACTCAGAAAAGAAGCAAATCTGTTTATGATGAAGCAATTGGGAAGTCAATCAATGATTTTTCCAAAGACATGCGAGATATAGTTGATAGGAGTGTAGATAAAAAACCAACTATTTATGTTAATCAAGGAACTGCATTGAAAGTATTTGTTAACCAAGATATAGTATTTCCTCCACAGTCAATATTAAATAACTGAAATGAACTATGCTGCACTTGATACATACTTGGAGCCATTACAAGGGATATTTCAAGAGGAAGGTGTAAATGAAATATCAATAAATAAACCGAAGGAAGTATGGATTGAAAATCGCGGTGAAATAAGATGCGAAAAGTTAGAAATATTTGATCTTAATCATTTAAAATCTCTTAGCAGGTTGATTGCTCAAGCTACAGAACAAAAACTGAGCGAAGAGACACCGCTGCTTTCAGCTACATTACCAAATGGTTATCGTATACAGATAGTGTTTCCTCCAGCATGTGAGCCTGATAAAGTAGTCATTTCAATTCGTAAACCTTCTTCTATGCAATTGGCATTGGATGATTATGAAAAAATGGGGGCTTTTTCTGAAACTGTTATAGGAGTGACCGATAATCCAGTAGATCGTCACCTAGATTTGCTACTGAAACAAAAAAAAATAAAAGAGTTTTTAGAATATGCTGTAATAAGTAAGAAAAATATCATAATTAGTGGTGGAACTTCCACTGGTAAAACCACTTTTACTAATGCTACTTTGCGTGCTATTCCATCTGAAGAAAGAATTATTACTGTTGAAGATGCAAGAGAGATAGTTTTGAATGATCATCCGAATAGAGTACATCTTATTGCTTCTAAAGGAGGTCAGGGTAGGGCAAAAGTGACCACTCAAGATTTGATAGAGGCATGTTTACGTTTAAGACCAGATAGAATAATAGTTGGTGAGCTGCGTGGAGCAGAAGCTTTTAGTTTTCTTAGAGCAATAAACACTGGCCACCCAGGGTCAATATCAACTCTTCATGCGGATAGTCCGGCAATGGCTCTTGAGCAAATAAAACTTATGGTTATGCAAGCAAATCTTGGAATTCCCCCAGATCAGATCATACCATACATTAGAAATGTAATTGACATTGTTATTCAACTCAAAAGGACCAGTGGTGGAAAAAGAAGCATTTCTGAAATATTATTTACTAGATCTTCAAATGAAAATACTTAAATTTATACGTAAGTTAAGAAAAAGTAGTTTATGAGTAATGGAAATCACCTACGCAATATTCTCATAGGAGGTGTAGTATCTTTTAGCATACTTGAATTTTGCTTCTATTTGTCTGGTATATTATTCTACCTGTTTGTTGACGGTCCAGATGGTGTAGATTTTAGAGCAATTAATCCTAGCTTGACACCTTTTCCTCAAGCTCTCTGGCCGACAATTTTTGATCATATACAATATTGTTGGCATCATCCAGAGCTATATAGCTTTGAGCTCAAAATTAAATTAGTTGTATCTTCTATACTGCCTCAAATTGTTTTGATGATTATTTTGTGGAATGTGAGAGAAAGACTAATTGAGTGGCGGCCATTTAAAAAGAAAGAATCACTTCATGGAGATTCACAGTGGGCATCAGAGAAAGACATACGAAAAGCGGGATTAAGAAGCAAAAAAGGTCTATTGCTTGGTAAAGATAAGAGAGGATATTTTATTGCTGATGGGTTTCAGCATGCATTGCTCTTTGCACCTACAGGCTCTGGTAAAGGTGTTGGTTTTGTAATTCCTAATTTGTTATTTTGGAATGATTCGGTAATTGTGCATGATATAAAATTAGAAAACTATGAAATAACAAGTGGTTGGCGAGAGCGACAAGGACAAAAAGTATATGTATGGAACCCAGCGCAGCCAGATGGGGTAAGCCATTGTTATAATCCACTGGAATGGATTAGTGAAAAACCTGGACAGATGGTTGACGATGTGCAAAAAATAGCTAACCTAATCATGCCTGAACAAGATTTTTGGCAAAACGAAGCAAGAAGCTTATTTGTTGGGGTGGTACTATATTTACTTGCTGCACCAGAGAAAGTTAAATCTTTTGGTGAGGTTGTGCGTACGATGCGTAGCGATGACGTAGTTTACAATCTTGCTGTAGTTTTGGACACAATGGGTAAAATAATACATCCGGTAGCGTATATGAACATTGCAGCTTTTTTGCAAAAGGCTGACAAAGAAAGATCAGGTGTTGTGTCAACTATGAACTCGTCGCTTGAATTGTGGGCAAACCCATTGATCGATACTGCAACTGCATCAAGTGATTTTAATATTTTGGATTTTAAAAAGAAGAAAACTACAGTTTATGTTGGTTTAACTCCTGATAACTTAACTAGGCTCAGGCCTTTAATGCAGGTTTTTTACCAACAGGCAACTGAGTTTTTATGTAGAAAATTGCCATCGGATGACGAGCCTTACGGCGTATTATTTTTAATGGATGAGTTTCCAACACTTGGAAAAATGGAGCAATTTCAAACGGGCATCGCATACTTTCGTGGCTATCGAGTAAGGTTATTTTTAATTGTTCAAGATACTGAACAGCTTAAAGGAATATATGAAGAAGCAGGAATGAACTCCTTTTTATCAAACTCAACCTATAGAATAACTTTTGCAGCCAATAATATTGAAACGGCTAATTTGATATCTCAGCTTATAGGAAACAAAACTGTACAACAAGAATCATTAAACAAACCTAAATTTTTAGACTTGAATCCTGCATCAAGATCATTGCATATCTCTGAAACACAGAGAGCATTGCTCTTACCTCAAGAAATTATTATGCTGCCACGTGATGATCAGATAATTTTGATAGAATCGACTTATCCAATTAAGTCAAAGAAAATTTTGTACTATAGTGATAGCACATTCACAAGAAGGCTGATTAAACCAACACGTGTGCCTACACAAGAGCCATATGATCCAAACAAGGTCTTTTCTGCTGCTAACAAAGATAAGATTAGTAATGAAGAAGAGAGTAATGCTATTGAAGCTGCTGATTATCCTGTTGAAGCTAAAACTGAAGATGCAATATACGATGAGCCAGAGATTGAAGATGGATTTGAAGACGAGGATATTGATGATAAGTTTGAAGGTGGTGATGGGTTTGATGATGAGGAAGACGATGATGGGTTTGATGATGAAGACAGTAAGGATGAATTTGACGATGATGATGAATTTGAAGATGAGGACAAACTAGACGGCAATAAAATCGAGGATAGAGGTTAATTTTACCTATTTTTTAGCTTAGAAAATAATTAGTTTTTTCATATTAAATCATTTTTAATTAATTAGTACTAGATTAGCTATTTTAACTAGAGGAATAGTCATGATGAGTAAAAAAACATTAGCAGTTACAGCACTTGCTTTATTGTTGTCACAACAATCTTTTGCAAGTGAAACAGAAGGATTTTACTTTGGTGGTGGATATTACGGTCAATATTTGAACTTGGGTAAGTTGAAAGCAAAAATTGGAGGCAAAGATGCTAAAGATGATAACCGTGTATCTATAAATGACATAGACGCTCAGAGAACAGAAGGTCAGTTAATAAGTAAGTATAAAGGAGATTATAACCCACCTTTTGCTGCAAATGTAACGTTTGGTTACACAGGAGAACTAGGCAATAATAGCTATAGAGCTGAATTGGAAGGGATGTACTCTTCTGTAAAAGTAGATAATATTGGTTTATCAAGTAATCAAGTAACTGTTTCGTATCTAAAAGACGTTAGTGAGAGTGCTAATAAAAAAACTTATATGTATAAAACTGTAATTAATCATGACCAAGTAGAAAACGCATCTGTAATGGCAAATGTTTATCATTATTGGAAAAGTGATAGTTTATCTTTTTCTCCTTATGTTGGAGTCGGTGCAACAAGAATGACAATGTTTGAAAAATCGTCAATAAGACCTGCAGGTCAATTGAAAGCTGGCTTTGATTATCGTATAAACGAAGATGTAAATATGCACATCGGATATAGAGGTTTTGGTGTTCTTGGTAGTAATGTTGATTTTGAAGCAGAGGTGTTAGGAGAAATGAAAGCAAAGCAACCGGTAAACCCAGATGGAAAAAAGATATTAGAATTGAATAAAAGTCAAAAACCATCGGACCAGAAGTTACACAAAGAAAGTATCAGTATAGGCAATCAAGTGTTTCACACACACGGTATAGAAGCTGGTCTTACTTTTCATTTTGCAAGCAAAGCTTAACTCTGATAGAGACTATTTTCCTGGTAGCACGTCTGCGTCACACGACTGTAGCTGCTAACCAGGTGACAACTTTCTCGTTATCTGAATATTTTCTTTCTTGTAATTCAGGCTCTTTTTTTCTCAGTTCCAGCGTGTAGCGCTGGAACAACAATAAAAAGCATATGGTTATGCAAGAAGTCTACTTTTTATTCTTAATTAACTCTAAAGCCTTCTTCAGATCTATACTTTCAATATCCGCATTCTTGCCCAACGCAACGTTTGTTTTACCGCATTTTATATAGAATCCGTACCTACCGTTGCAGATAAAAACTTCTTTTCCCTTTTCATTAAAACCAAGAGATTTTAGCTCTTTGCGTGGGCTGCTCTCAATAATTTGTATAGCTTCGTTTAATTGTGTGTCTAATACCTCCTTAGAGCTTTTTTTAAGAGAAAAGTATCGACCATCATAGAGAATATAGTACCCAAATCGTCCAAGACCTATTTTTACTTCCTTTCCAGTTTCTGGGTGTTCTCCGATTATTTTCGGCAGGGAAAGTAATCGAGTGGCGGTATTTAGATCAATATCATTAACATTTATATCTTTTGGTACAGAAATCTTTTTTTTCTTTTCTGACTCACTATTAAACTCCAGATAAAGTCCAAAAGGACCTTTTTTGATCATTATCTCTTGGCCTGTCATATCATCTATACCCAAACTTTTTGGATATTCTGAATTGTCATTACTGCCCGTAATTTCTTTTGTATGATTGCATGCAGGATAGTTAGAACATCCAAGAAACACACCGGCTTTTCCAAAATTTAATTTCAATATACCACCAGAGCAATTAGGACATTTTTTACCTATTTCTTCCTTTCCTTCCTCTGAGCAAAACCAATTGACTACCAAATCATGAATACCACTAAAAATCTCATCATGTGTCATTTGCTTAACAGAATTTACATGATTAAAAAATGGCACCCAAAAATAGCCTAGTTCTTTTTTCCAATCTGCATGTCCATTTGAGATTGAATCAAGCCTTTCTTCCATTTGTGCTGTAAAGTCATACTCTACACAACGCTGAAAAAAAGTTTCCAAAAATATAGTCACGATCTTACCGCGGCTGCTTGGAATAAATCTTTTGTTATCCAATGAAACATATTCACGATCTTGTAATACCGAAATAATTGTTGCATAAGTTGATGGGCGACCTATACCGACTTCTTCCATTTTTTTTACTATACTCGCTTCACTATAACGAGGTGGCGGTTGAGTAAAATGCTGTTTCGGATCAACAGAAATCAACTTGCACGCTTCCTCTTCCTTCATGGCAGGTAGCAGGCCTTCATTTTCGGCTTCTATGTTATCTTGATAAACTTTATAAAAACCATCAAAGAATATACTTGATCCACTTGCTCGCAGAATCACTTTCTGGTCAATAGAACTAATTTCAACTACCACTTGATCAAGAATCGCCGATTCCATTTGACTTGCGATGGTTCTTTTCCAGATTAAATCGTATAATTTAAATTGCTCTGGCGTTAAGTAATCCTTAATACTACCCGGTGTTCTATTAATATCAGTTGGCCGGATTGCTTCATGTGCTTCTTGAGCATTTTTGACCTTTTTTACATATTTACGAGGAGACTGCGGTAAATATTTATCACCATATAATGACTTAATTGATCCCCTGATTGAGTTTATAGCCTCATCTGCAATATGAAACCCATCTGTACGCATGTAAGTTATCAACCCTACGGTTTCACCACCAATATTGATACCTTCATATAAATTTTGCGCTACTCGCATAACATTTTTCACATTAAAATACAGTTTATTCACTGCATCTTGCTGAAGACTTGAGGTGATAAATGGAGGAAGCGGGTTTCTCTTAACTTGCTTGCGTTCTACTGTGCTTACAGCATACTGCCTTGACTCGATCTCCCTGACTAAGTTCTTTGCCTCTTCTTCATTCTTAATATCAAATTTTTCTAGCTTTTTATTGTCATAGTGGCTTAGCATAGCAAAAAAAGCCTCATCTTTGCTATTTTGCATTTCTGCCTTTATGCTCCAATACTCCTGTGTTATAAATTTACTAATTTCATCTTCTCGTTCGCATATAAGCTTTAATGCAACAGACTGCACTCGCCCTGCAGATTTGCTTCCCGACAATTTTGTCCACAGCAGCGGTGACAAGCTAAATCCAACTAGATAATCCAAAGCTCTGCGTGCTTGCTGTGCACGCACTAAGTCCATATTAATTTCACGTGGATTTTTTATAGCTTCTTGCACTGCTCTTTTTGTTATTTCGTTAAAGACTACTCTATGAATGTTACTTTCATCATTGATTGCTTTTCTTTCCTTTAGTGCCTCTATCACATTCCAAGCTATTGCTTCCCCTTCTCTGTCTGGATCTGTTGCAAGGTATATATCTGATGTTTTACTAGCTTCCTTGACTAACTCTTTTACATACTTTTCTGCTTTTTCAATAATCTCATACTTCATGGCAAAGTCATTATCAGGATCAACAGAACCATTCTTCGCTGGCAGATCTCTGACGTGGCCAAAAGATGCAGCCACTTTGAATTCTTTACTCAAATATTTACCTATCGTCTTTGCCTTTGCTGGCGACTCAACTATTAATAATGCCATAATTATTAGTACTTAAAGGTAATATGTTGAAATATATAGAATAAAAAGTAAAAAAATATTTTAATGGTCTTTCCAATTTTTCTAAGTAATTGTTTGATGTTCGCAAAAAAACTAATGAAAGAACCTGCTTTATAAATTTTTTCAACTCCCTTACCATAAGGATAACGCTATACTATTTATCTTCGTCTGTGCAGATTAAACGACAAAAGCATAACGCAGTTGTCGTCTTATTTTTAATTTTTTGCACTATGTGCATCTTATTTCTTTACAAAACTTCCAGTTTTTTAACCATATAAGCTGAAACGGGCTGTTTAAGACAGGCCAATTTTCAGGATTAGAGCTAGCTAATAGGGGGTTTCTTTTGTCTTTTTTCTACTTGGTAAATTTCTTGATATTTGTAGCTAAAGTAATTTAAGAGAGGTGTCATCCCAGTGTCGGAGCACTGGGATGACAAGAAAAGGAGTACTGGAATGACACATTCCACCATGTCATTCCAGCGGATGACCAGATTTTTTTATTTGATCCCAGACTGGCTGGTTATGCAAGTTCCAATTTTAATAATATTTACATATAAGCCATACGCTTGAGTTGCAAAGTTCTAAAAAGCAGCCAAAATAAAAATAAGTAGACATTTACAAATTAAACTAAGTGTACAATCAACAAACAAGAGTATTGATTGCAACAATACTCTGTAGAATCGCAATATGGTATGACCATATGCTCTTTATTGATCTGGTTAATATAATTAGTAGAGAATTTTGTTATGCAAAAGATATCTACTACAGCATATTGCAATTGTTTGGAATTGCAGGACTGGGCGCTATGGTAAGACCACTTGGTGCATCTGTATTTGGTCACATTGGTGATAGGTATGGAAGGAGAATGGCGTTAACGATTGCTATCTTGCTAATATCGATTCCTTCTAGTCTCGTTGCGTTTATTCCAAGTTATAGTAAAATAGGAATAACCTCTACTATGTTGCTTCTTACAATCCATCTGATACAAGGGGTTGCACTTGGCGCTGAGCAAGGAGGTAGCTCTGTTTATCTCATAGAGCATTTACCTAATAAGAAAAAACTAGGAATGTTTTTTGGAATAATAAGTTTTGGTCGCTCTATTGGCATATTGCTCTCTGTGGTTGCAGTGATCATCTGTAAAAAAACCACTGATTTTAACGCTTGGGGTTGGAGGCTGCCGTTTATTTTTTCAGCCATTTTAGGATTAATAAGCGCATATAGTATATATACACTAGGAGAAACTCCAGTGTATGAAAAAAATCGAGAACAAAGAAATTTACCTAATTTACCAATAATAGAGCTTACAAAACGCTATAAAAGAGCCCTGATACTTGCCATTTTAATATCTGTACCTGTTAATGTTGCTGTTGGATTTACCATATTTCTTAGAACAATTGCAAAAGAAATAGTGTCTGTTGAAACTTATGTAACAACGTATGTCAACGAAGTTGTACTCATTATAACCAGTATATTAATGCCGATATCTTCAATAATGCTTGGAATTTTAGCTGATAAAACAGGAAGAGAACGCACTGCAATCTTATTTATAGTGATAACAATGGTATTATGTTGTCCTATGTTATCTATTGCATATTACTATAAAAGCTATCTTATAATCATGTTGAGTGTTATGGCTCTTTCTATAATCGAGAGGGGTATTAATCCTATAGGGATAGTTACTGCTGAGCTTTTTCCTACTAATGTTAGATTTAGTGGTGTGAGTTTATCACGTAACATTTCTTATGCCCTGCATGGTGGATTTACTCCTATGATATGCACTGGGTTTACTATAATGTTTCCTAAAATAGACTTTGCTGCTGGGCTTTATGTAATTTTTTGCTTATTAGTCAGCTTAGTAGCAATATTGCAAATAAAACCACAAGATAAAAAGTGTGATTGGTAATTTTCTCTATTTAAATTTATTTCACTTATTTAGCTAATTTTTATTAGAATTATAATTTTGGCTTTTATGAAAACTGCATACGTATGTCAATTCTGCGGTCATAGCACTGGAAGGTGGGTAGGAAGGTGTATTGCATGTGACAGTTGGGATACGGTTGTCGAAGAAATAGTACTAAAAACAGAAACGAGAAGTACATCTGCACCAATTTCAATAAAAGCGTTATCAGATAGTGAAATTATTACCCCCGATCGTTTTTTAACAGGAATAGAAGAGTTAGATAGAGTTTTTGGTGGAGGTATCGTTCAAGGTGCTAGCATTTTAATTGGTGGTGAACCTGGAATTGGCAAATCTACTCTTTTGCTTAGGATTGCAGCTAATGTTGTACAACTTTCCTCTTTTGAATGTCTTTATGTATCTGGCGAGGAATCTTTAGAGCAAGTGAGCCTCAGAGCAAAGCGTCTTAAGATAAATGAACCTAAAATTAAGCTTTTATCTACAGTATCTTTAACTGATGTAGTAGCAACAATAAGGAAAAATAAAAGTATTAAGTTCTTGATAATTGATTCTATACAAACTATGTATGATAGCAAAGTCACATCAGCACCAGGAACTGTAACTCAAGTCCGTACCTGCGCTCATGAATTGACTGTTCTTGCAAAGCAATATAGTGTTTCTCTCTTAATAGTTGGCCATATAACGAAAGATGGACAAATAGCAGGACCTAAAACCCTGGAGCATATGGTAGATACAGTACTATATTTTGAGGGTGAAAATAGTAATCAATATCGCATTTTACGCACTATTAAAAATAGATTTGGCCCTGCAAATGAAATTGGTGTTTTTGAGATGTCTGAAGCAGGACTCATGCCTGTTGATAATCCATCATCATTATTCTTGACCGTACATGATAGAGAAGTAGTTGGCAGCGCCGTATTTGCAGGAGTTGAAGGCTCAAGACCAATCTTAATGGAAGTGCAAGCATTAATAGCAAGGACTAATATGGCAACTCCAAGAAGAGCAGTAGTTGGTTGGGATATTAATAGATTAGCTATGATAATCGCGGTTCTAAGTGCTCGTTGTAAAATGTTTTTGCATGATAAAGAAGTATACCTAAACATTGCGGGAGGACTCAAAATACAGGAACCATCAGCTGATCTTGCTGTTGCTGCTTCCCTTATTTCAAGTTTAGTAAATTTACCGCTACTAACTTCTTCAATAATCTGCGGTGAAGTTGCACTTTCAGGAGAAATTAGAAATGTTTCGCATGCTGATCTCAGACTAAGGGAAGCACAAAAGTTAGGATTTAAAAAAGCGATTATGCCTAAAAATGGCAATTATTCTTCTCATGATATTGAGATAATTAAGCTTGGTCATATAAAAGAGTTAAAAGAGGTCTTCAATCACAATTAAATATTATCTGCATGAACATTTTGCTTGTGGGAAGGGTGTCATCCCAGCTTCCATAATGTCATCTGAGTAGGTGACACTGGCTTCTTTTTTTACTGTTTTTACTGTAATTAAAAATTCATTGGATCTTGATTATATATTTCCTCTGCTATAAGCAATAATTTTTCGCTCTCATCAAAGAGACTTTTTGCGCTAGCTGCTAATTTCTCACTAATTTGTGGTAGACATTGTCATAATATACTCCTTAAATTTTTAAAATATATTTATGTTGGTATACAAGTATCAATATTACATTAATATAATTGCTTTTTAGGCATGAGTGACAAGCTGAAGTGGTTTTTAATTACTCAAAAAACAGAAACGTTTCTATTTCCTACACTTTCTAAAACCATAGGCGCCCATTATTAGCTAAAGTAAAGGTCAAGTATCTGGAATTCTGGACATAAAATCCTCCTGTGTAAAAAAGAGTTAGAAAAAAAATGCAGTGCACATACGACAGATATACACTGAAGAATACATTTTTTAATAAGTTTGATTAAAAAGTCTGCAGACTAAAGATAGATTTTGAGCTCTTAAAATATCTCTATTTGTAATTATAATGAGATTGAAAATATGCGGAAGTAATTTTTATACGTTAACGGCTCACCCAACCCAATAATCACTTGCAACCAGCGTCACATGCTGGAATGAGACCATCTAAAAACGGCTTCTCATGATAATTAAGCTTGGTCATATGAGAAAATTAAAGAGATCTTCAATCACATTTAAACAGCGCTTCAGCAAACTCTTTGCCAGTAAATTCCCTCAGGTCTTCTATACTTTCACCAATTCCTATAGCGTGTAATTTCACCTTATAAGCTTCTGCAAGCCCAATCACTACTCCACCTTTGGCAGTACCATCTAGCTTTGTTACAATTAACCCGGTAACACCAACCATTTTACTAAAGGCCTCTAATTGGCTATAAGCATTTTGGCCAGTAGTTGCATCAAGAACCAAAATAACATCATGAGGAGCAGTATCATCCAATTTCTTTATCGTTCTATGTATTTTTGACAGCTCTTGCATGAGATTTACATTGTTTTGTAGCCTTCCTGCTGTATCAATTAAAACGACATCAACGCTATCTTTTATCGCTTGATTTACAGCTCTATATGCCACACTTGCAGAATCGCTACCGTGTTCTCCAGTAACAATAGAGCAATCAGAACGTTCTGCCCAAATATTTAATTGCTCACTCGCAGCAGCTCTGAATGTGTCGCACGCAACAAGCATAACGGATTTTCCTTTTTCCTTATATTTATAGGCAAGTTTACCTATAGTTGTAGTTTTTCCATTACCATTCACTCCGCACACCATTATTATGTGTGGTTTTTTATTCAAAATGAGCGGCTGCACAACAGGGTTTAATATTGTTTCTATTTCGCTCATTAACTGCTGTGTGATAATGTTATGTTCAACTTCTGATTCAAATTTGATACTTGCGAGCTTATCAATAAGCAATCTAGAAGTTTTATGACCTATATCCATGCTAATCAGCAGCTCTTCCAGATCATCTAAAAGCGACTGATCTAATTTTTTTTTGCCAGAAAAAATATTTTTTACTCCATCACTAAAACGGGAGGAGGTTTTTAATAGTCCTTGATAAAGATTACTGAATAAACTCAAGAAATACTCCTTTCAAAATTACCATATAAAGAATGACATGCACTATATGTATTTGTAAAGTAAATACACTCGTAACCTATATATTTTGTGAGTAAAATGTACTGCTTGCTAGTGTATTTTACTTTAGTTTTTAACCTAAATATGTTATAATGTAAGTAATGGTTTACGGGTAATCTATGAGTTATAATGAGAAAATTTTAGATCATTACGAAAATCCAAGGAATGTTGGTTCTCTGGATAAAAATGATCCAAATGTTGGTACTGGTTTAGTTGGTGCACCATCATGCGGAGATGTAATGAAACTGCAAATAAAGGTCAACGATAAAGGTGTTATTGAAGACGCAAAATTTAAAACTTTTGGTTGTGGTTCTGCTATAGCTTCAAGTTCTTTGCTTACAGAAATGATCAAAGGAAAAACTATTGAGAATGTAACAAAGATAAAGAATACTCAAATAGTGGAAGAATTGTCTTTGCCGCCAGTAAAGATACACTGTTCAGTACTTGCTGAGGATGCTATAAAAGCTGCTATTCATGATTATCAAAATAAACAAAAACATTGAGGAATATGAGTGAATTTCAAGGAGTAAATTCTGTTAAAAAACCTATCACTCTAACTGCAAATGCAGTAGAGAGGGTAAGGTTTTTATTGGACAAAAAGAAGCATGCTAACCTTGAAGAAGCAATAGGAATAAGAGTTCTAATTAAGCAAAAAGGATGCTCTGGTTTAAAATATGATATTGAGTATGCATATGATGTTCGTCCTTTGGAGTCGGTAATTGAAGAAAGCTGCAGTGATGATCAAAAAGTCAAGGTGCTGATCGATCCAAAATCTATCATGTTTATCCTTGGCTCTGAAATGGATTATGTAGAGGAAAAATTCTCATCAGGTTTTATTTTCAAAAATCCTAATGAGAAAGGAAAATGTGGTTGTGGAGAGAGTTTTCATGTCTAGCAACCATTTCACATTATTTGGAATTGAACCGGCTTTTAACATCAGCTTTGATGAGCTGGAGAAAAAATATATTGAGCTAAGCAAAACTGATATAAATGAAAGAGAGTCCAAAAGTATGGAAAATATCAACAAAGCTTATCAGGTACTGAAGTCACCGCTAAAGCGTGCCGAACATTTGTTGGATCTTTTTGACGTAAAAAGCAAAAAAGAGCATCTTGATCCTGAAATATTAAATGAATCAATGGAAATAAGAGAATACTTTCTAGACTGCGATGATTTACAATTTGCAAGTAGGATGATTGATGAAAAGGTAAAAGATTGTACTAAAAACCTAATTAATGCTTTTGCTACAAAAAATTTTGATGAAGCTGCTACGCAAGTTTTTAGATTGAGATATTTATATAAGTCATTTGAGGAGATAAAGGAAAATGCGGCCAGTTCAAATTTCTGAACCAAGTTTAAATGAGGTAGTTTTTGGTATAGATCTTGGAACTACTAACTCTTTAATTGCCATGGTAAATAAAGCTGGCAATGTAGAAATATTTAAAGATGAGCAAGGTCGTGAACTATTACCTTCTGTCATTTCATATGAAAAGGATGTACTAAAAGTAGGCTACGATGTTGGCGAAAACGCTATCTGCTCTATAAAACGCTTAATGGGTAAAAGTGTTAAAGACTTGCATAAAGAAGGTATCAATTGTAAAATAGATAACGAAAGTGAAAAAGTTATTAGGGTAAAATGCTCAGAAGAAAAGTATCTCACTCCTATTGAGATCTCTGCTGAGATACTAAAAACTCTATGCAAGAGGGTAAAAAAATTCACAGGGATGAAAGTTAACAAAGCAGTGATTACTGTACCAGCTTATTTTGATGATTCAGCACGTAACGCAACCAAATATGCAGCAAAATTAGCTGGCATAGATGTTCTTCGCCTCATTAATGAACCAACCGCTGCAGCACTTTCTTACTCCATTGAAAAGAACAATAACAGTGGCATATATGCAGTTTATGACCTCGGTGGTGGAACATTTGACATTTCAATATTAAAATTACATCAAGGAGTGTTTCAAGTTCTTGCAGTTGGTGGTGATACTAAACTTGGTGGTGATGATTTTGATCATCTACTTAGTTTAATCGTGCTTGAAAAGTATAGAGAACAGGTAGGTTTAAATAAAAAATGCTCTAGTGTCATCCCAGTGCTCCGACACTGGGATCCAGAAAGTTTGATTGCAAGTGAACACACCAGAAAGTTATATAATAAGAACTGGATTCCAGTGTCAAGCACTGCACCATCTGATACAACTACCTACAAATTACAACATTCATACACTAAAACTGGTATCTGCAATATACGTGCTATAAAAGAGTACCTAAGTGAAGATACCTCTGGCACTTTTGAATTCAGCATCAATGGTGAATTATTTAAGTGCAAAATTACCAAAGAAGAATTCGAGCAAGCAATCAGTCCTTTGGTTAATAAGACTATAAATATAGTTACTCGTACTATAAGCAACATAGATCTTAAAATCGATGATATAAAAGGGGTAATTTTAGTTGGTGGCGCAACTAGAGTGCCATTAGTGCAAAATTCACTAATCAAACTCTTTGGCAATAAAGTGCTGAATGATGTGGATCCGGACAAAGCAGTTGCCAATGGGGCAGCTTTGCAGGCTCATTATTTAACTTCAAACTCAAAAGATAGGAATATTCTCCTTGATGTGCTGCCTTTATCACTTGGCATAGAAACTATGGGGGGAATAGTTGAAAAAATTATACCAAGAAATACACCACTACCAGTTTCAGAAATAAAAGAGTTTACAACTTACGCTAACGGGCAAACAGCAATGAAAATTCACGTTTGTCAAGGAGAACGTGAAATGATAAAAGATAATAAATCTCTAGCACTATTTGAACTCAAAGGTATACCACAATTGCCTGCAGGTTCTGCAAAAGTTGAAATAGGATTTACAGTTAGCATTGATGGAATATTGACTGTCACTGCAAGAGAAAAAACTACTGGAGTCGAACAGACAGTTAAAATAAATTCAAGCTCTGGCTTAAATGAAGAAGATATTCAAGATATGGTCAATCAGTCAGTAAGTAACTTTGATGAAGACATGAAGGCTCGTTCCCTTGCAGAGGCTAAAATTAACGGTAACAAGCTCATACATCTAGTTGAAAATGTTTCCACTGAGCAAAAGTTAAAAATTTTACTACAGAACGCAAAAGACGCTTTACAGGAAAATGACTTAGACAACATTAATAATGCTATCTCTGAGTTAGAAAACTCTGCTTTAGAATTATGCGAATCAGCAGACAGATAGAGTTCATACAACTTTGTGAAGTACCCTGTCAAATCTCAGAGCAATAGGTAACCTAAAATCAAACGGCAACCAATCAACTTTGCCTAATTTAAACGATAAACCAACCATGCTTACGCGTCCAACTATATTTTCAGTTGGTATTAACCCAATTTCAGAAAACCTGCTATCAAAAGAATTATTTCTATTGTCTCCCATAACAAAAAATTGATCATCAGGCACATAATAAACTGGAGTATTGTATGATAACTTATTAGAAAGATTATCTATTAGAATTTCATGCTCCTTGCCGCTCGGGAGTGTTTCGATGTATCTTGCTATATTACGCTTTGACTCATAATCAAAAAAATTTTCAATTTGTCTTCGTTTTACTTTCTGATCATTTAAATATAACTCCCCCTCTATCATTTGCACTTTATCGCCCGGTATTCCTATTACCCGCTTAACAAATCTAATGCTGTCATTTCTTGTAGGCTTGAAAACTATTATATCACCACGCTCCGGAGGGGTATAAAAGATTCTACCGCTAAAGATGTTTGGAGAAAATGGAAAAGAGTGTTTACTATAACCATATGAATATTTACTAGTAAAAATATAATCTCCCTCAAGTAGAGTGCTTTTCATTGAACCAGAAGGAATATGAAATGGCTCAAATAAAAAACTACGTATTGATAGCGCAATTAGTAGCAAAAAAAACAGTGAAGATAAAAACTTTCTCGTTCTTGCTATCCGGTTCTCTCTCAATTCTTTCAATTTTATTTTCTTTATAAATTTAAGCTTATCATAACACATAAAAGTGGTAATGTGAAATTTTACTCATGGGTGTTATTGCTCTTTTTCGAAAGTCGAAATAAGCTCTCAAGTAATTGACAGTGATTGATAACCAATAGACATCATTTGCTATGCAATATTGTATAAATCACAATGCTAGTTTTACTAAAAATTATACTATTTTAGATATAATTATAGTATTTAAACTTAAGGTATAGGGATGAACCCTACAATTAGAAAGGTTTTTTGTATTCTACTTATAGTATTATTTATTTCTTTTTCTCATGTTGGAAGTGCTGCTAACTCTAATGACGATACAACTGCTCAAGTAATATGTAATATTATTGGCTACGTTTGGGGAATAGGTGGACCGCTTATGACCGTAGTGATAATAGGAGCAGCTTTACTTGCAATATTTGGTAGAATGCCGTGGCCTGCTCTTTTCGCCCTCGGTGTATTTTGCGCTGTGTTTTTTGGCGCTAAAACTATTGTCATAAAAGTAATGGGTGGTATAAACTCTACAAATGCCTCTTTTATGGAAGAATGTGGAACGGGAGATAAAAAAAAGAGTCAATAGGACTATTTCTTTCTAAAGCAGACTTGGTGCACAGCTTCAACTATATCTTCCACTTGTGGTAATGCTTTCTTTTCTAGGTTTGCAGCATAAGGTAAGGGGACATCCTTGCCGGTTACCCGTACAACCGGAGCGTCAAGGTAGTCAAATCCTTGTTCCATAATCATGGCTGAGAGTTCTGCTCCTATTCCTGCAAATGGCCAACCTTCTTCTATGCTTACTAATCTATTGGTCTTCTTAATAGAGTTAATAACTGTTTCAGTGTCAAGTGGTCTTAAGGTTCTGAGGTCGATAACTTCAGCTTCTATTCCTTCACTAGAGAGTAAATCTGCCGCATTTAACGCATCCATTAGTTTCAATGAAAAAGCAGTGATAGTTACATCCTTTCCTTCCCGTATAACAGCAGCTTTGCCTATCTCAAGTAGATAATCTTTATTTGATAGCTCAGAGTCAGGAACTTCATGCTCATGTCCATAAGCGATCTCGTTTTCTAGAAATATTACCGGATTAGGGTCACGAATTGCAGCTTTAAGCAGACCTCTGCAATCGGAGGCAAAGTAAGGTGCTATTACTTTCAAACCTGGAACATGCGAATACCAAGATGCAAAGCACTGAGAATGTTGTGCGGCAACTCTTGCTGCAGCTCCATTTGGTCCACGAAATACTATAGGGCATCCAAGTTGTCCACCCGACATATAATTTGTTTTTGCTGCGGAATTCACAATTTGGTCGATAGCCTGCATAGAAAAATTAAAAGTCATAAACTCGACTATTGGCCTCAGTCCAGCAAATGCTGCTCCAACAGCAAGACCAGCAAATCCATGTTCAGTAATGGGTGTATCAACTACCCTATTTTCTCCAAACTCTTTCAGTAATCCTTTCGTTACTTTATAAGCACCATCATACTCTGCAACTTCTTCACCCATGATAAATATATCAGGGTCATTTTGCATTTCTTCTCTGATCGCTGTGCATAAAGCTTCTCTTACACTTAAGATTGCCATTTGTAAACCTGTAGATTTCAACTGAAATAACTATATCAAAATTACCAGGAAGCGCACAAGTTAAGTTTTACAAGCATCATGTTGCACTGAGCATTGAATACTTACTTCTTTTAATTCAGTAGGTTGCGGTGATAGTGCGTATGTAACTCCACCGACTATCAATGAAGACATCACAGAAGTTGCAATCATCAATAGAATTGGTAATTGGAAGGCTATACTAAAGGCAACACCTACTGTCAACATGATTGTAAAGTTTACAGAAGCAATTTTTAAGAAAGACAGTTGTCTTTTTTCTGTTTTTTCTAGTAATACTTTATTTGCTTTGGTTTTGCTTAATTCACTATTAAGTGTTGTATTTTTACTTTTTAGATCTTGTATTTGTTGTTTTAGTGATTGATTCTCTTCACTGAGTTTATCAAGTACTTCTAACCTATTCTCATGTCCACCCATGCAATTCTTTACCCGTTTTAATTCCTCATCTGCCTCTTGTAATTTCTGGATTTGGCTATCTCGCAACTGAATTTGAGATGGCAAACTTTCTAAAGTTTGATTATCAACTGCCTCGTCGTGATTTATTTCGGAGCAGGAAGAGGTATTAAATGTAGTTTCAAGTTCTAGACCGCTGTCATCACTACTAACACTTTCGTCAATAGGAGTCTGTTTACCACTACATGTAGCACTTTTTCTTTGCGGTGACTCAAATTTTTCTACCATATTCTTAACACTAACACGTAAGTCTTGCTCACTTACTAAACTGTCACTACTTTCGCACGTAACAGGAGCCTGTGCACCACTACGTATGGTATCATATTGTTTCACAGAATTTATAACATCTGCTGGTGCAGCAGTTTTTTTCTCATGCTTTGTACAAAAATTTTGTTCTGCTTCCTTTAACATTTTTACTATAGCTTCTTTATTTTCTATATTACCAACCACCTCCCTTGGAGTCTTATTTTTGCTTTTTAATGAAGGATTAACTCGATCATCACTTAGTAGTTGTTTTACCATGCTTTCATGTCCACAAGAAGCAGCAATATGCAAAGCAGTTAGCCCATCATTTTTAGAACCATCTTTTACTCGAGCGCTAACACTTGCTTTCTTTTTCATTAGAAATTCCGCTATCAAAAGATTGTTGCATGCTGCAGCAAGATGTAACAACGTCCAATCTTCTGCAGCTTCTTCTGAAAATTTTATACTAAATTGATGTTCTTTACTAAAATTTTTACTAAACTTGTTGTACTCTCCTGCATCTTTTCCTTTTAACTCATTCTTTATTCTTTCAAGTAAATTATCTTCATCCAAATCGCTACTTTCACTTACCTCATTTATTATTTCAAAAAACTTCTCCTTCTCTATTACCATAACCTTTCCCTCTAAATTTATTTTTATCGCTGCATAATCTCACAAAAAAGTTAAATTTATCAAAATTCTATATTTTATATAAAATAAAATTTCCTGTTTCCAAAAATTGGTAAGCATGTTTTTGATGAGATTGTAGAAAACATACTTTTATGACACCATTTGTTGTACGAACTAACTTGGCGAAAACAGATGTTTATATAGTTGTATGGCAAAATGTTTTGCACTAGTTGTGCTACTTCGTTTTCCGTAATAGTTGAAAAAATTAGTAGAAAGTTGTTGTAAGTTTATGTATTTTGAGGCTGTAATGGTCAAAGGTACATGAAGTATGATCAGAGTTAAAGGTGCAAGAGAGCATAATTTGCAGGGTATTGATGTCAATATACCAAAAAATAAGTTAGTTGTTATAACTGGACTAAGTGGTTCTGGTAAGTCTAGCCTCGCATTCGATACGATTTATGCAGAAGGCCAACGCCGATACGTCGAAAGTCTATCGGCTTATGCACGTCAATTTCTTAATATTCAAGATAAACCTGACGTTGAATCGATCACAGGCCTCTCTCCTGCAATATCAATTAACCAAAAATCGATCTCAAAAAATCCAAGATCAACTGTTGGAACCGTTACTGAAATTTATGACTATCTACGCTTAATATATGCGCGAATAGGCATTCCTTACTCACCCGCAACTGGATTGCCAATAACGAAACAGACTGTATCTCAAATTGTAGATACTATTACAGCATTACCTTTAGAAACTAAAGTATATATAATTGCTCCTATTGTACGTGGTAGAAAGGGAGAGCATCTAAAAGAGATACTGGAAATTAAAAAGCAGGGTTACGTAAGACTAAAAATAAACGGTGAAATATGTGATATAGATGACTTGCCTAAGCTCGATAAAAACAAGAAACATGATATTTTTGTGATTGCAGATAGAGTGTCCATATCAGATGATATAGGAAATCGACTACCAAGCAGTATAGAATCAGCATTGAGACTTGCCCATGGCTTAATGTATGCAGAAATAGTTAACTTACCTGATAACCACAATTCCGAGTATAAAAATGGTCAAACTTTAACTTTCTCAGAGAATTTTGCATGTCCTGAGTCTGGCTTTACTCTTGAAGAAATAGAGCCAAGATTGTTTTCTTTTAACAGCCCCTACGGTGCATGCAGTTCATGCAATGGGCTCGGTAAAAAGCTAAGTGTTGATGCAAAGCTAATAGTGCCAGATGAAACGCTCTCGATATCTGAAGGTGCTTTAAAGCCAATTGGATCAATATTCCGTCAAGTGCATACAAACTATGGATTGCTAAAAAATGCAATTCTGTCACTGGCTGAAAATTGCAAATTTAGTCTTGATGTTCCGTGGAAGAATATAGACCAAAAAGTGAAGGATTTAATACTTTTTGGCTCTAGAGAAATGAAATTTCAAGGTTTGGTCAGTATCCTAGAACGCCAGATGGATTACGATGCATCACTTATTGATAGGTATTGTTCTGTTACTGACTGCAAAGAATGTGCTGGCTATAGATTGAGAAAAGAAGCACTTACAGTGAAAATTGATGAAAAACACATAGGTGAAATATCAGGGCTCAGCGTCGATGAATCCCTTGATTGGTTTGAAAATTTGCCAGACAAGCTCACAGAACAACATAAGCAAATTTCAAATAAAATATTAAACGAAATAATCAAAAGGCTGACATTTTTAAAGAATGTAGGGCTAAATTACCTTACACTTGACCGTGAATCTAGCACTCTCTCTGGTGGTGAAAGCCAGAGGATCAGGCTTGCTTCGCAAATTGGCTCTGGTTTAACAGGAGTGCTATACGTGCTTGACGAACCCTCAATTGGCCTTCATCAATGTGATAATGATCGATTAATTGCCACACTTAAAAATCTGAGAGACATGGGTAATACTGTGATTGTTGTTGAACATGATGAAGACACAATAATGGCTGCTGATTATGTGATTGATATTGGTCCTGGAGCTGGTGTAAACGGAGGAAAAGTTGTTGCAGAAGGAACACCAGATCAGTTACAAAAAAATTCAGAGAGCATAACAGGACAGTATTTAAGTGGAAAGAAGGAAATTTCAATTTCAAAAAGAAGAAAGCAAACAACTCAGTTCATAAAGGTAGTTAATGCTTGTGAGAACAACTTAAAAAATATAAATGTTGAATTTCCTATAGGGAATTTTATTTGTGTTACTGGAATATCAGGAGGAGGGAAATCAAGTTTAGTGATAGAAACATTATATAAATACTCAGCACACAAGATAAATCATTCATCTGCAAGGCATGGTCAATGCGACAAAATAGAAGGCCTTGAGTATATAGATAAAATTATAGAAGTTGATCAATCGCCAATTGGTAGGACCCCAGCATCAAATCCAGCAACATATGTTGGTATGTTTACTCACATCAGAAATTGGTTTGCAGGTCTCCCAGAGTCGAAGGCACGAGGTTACAATATAGGCCGATTTTCATTTAATACCAGGGGAGGAAGATGTGAAGCTTGTAAAGGTGATGGGCATTTAAAGATCGAGATGCATTTCCTACCGGATGTTTATGTGAAATGTGAGCAATGTAGAGGACAGAGGTATAACCGAGAAACATTGGAAGTTACTTACAAGGGAAAATCAATTTCTGATGTGCTTGATATGACAATAGATCAAGCATGTGACTTTTTTGAAAATCTTCCAATGATAAAGGAAAAGTTGATTTCTTTACAGGAAGTAGGGCTTGGCTATATAACGCTTGGACAGTCGTCAACAACGTTGTCCGGGGGTGAAGCACAACGAATAAAGCTGTCTAAGGAACTATCAAAGCGATTTACCGGGAAAACATTGTATATTCTCGATGAGCCAACAACTGGGTTACATTTTGAAGATGTAAATAATTTACTGAAAATACTCCATAGGCTAGTTGATTTAGGAAATACTGTTATAGTTATTGAGCACAATTTACATGTTATAAAAACTGCTGATTACATAATAGATATTGGTCCAGAGGGTGGAGTAAAAGGTGGCGAAGTGGTTGCTGTAGGAACTCCAGAAAAAGTTGCACAGACTCCAAAAAGCGTTACAGGCAAGTATCTTAAAACATATTTATTGGATCAAGTATCGACTATTTCTTAATAATTAGGTTATGAGGAGCATTTTAAAAGGTATACCTAACATATTTAATTCATGAATCTTCTCTTATTAAAAAAAGCTACAGATCTCATATTTCCAAACGTATGCGTAAGTTGTGAACGTATAATTGATAAAAGTTATGATTTATGTAGTGAATGCAATAAAAAAATCAATTTTTTAACTAAGCATTACTGTAATGTTTGTGGTGTAGTAATTCCAGATAACATTGATACATGTGGTAAATGCATCAGTAACCCTTCACCATTTAAAGTATTAAGATCAGTTTTTGCTTATGATGAACATAGCAAAAATATGATTATAAATTTTAAATTTTTTGATAATTTAAATTATGTGAAAGTCTATGCAAAGTGGATGTACAAAGCTAACAAAGACATGTTTCAAAATGCAGAGGTCATAGTTCCCATACCGCTACATAAAATACGCTTATTTAAACGTAAATATAATCAAGCAGCATTGCTCGCGAAGGAATTAAGTAAGTTATCTAATTTATCTTATACACCATTTGCAATAAAACGTATTCGTCACACCAAACCTCAAGCTGGTCTTTCACTTAAACAGCGTGAAAAAAATTTGAAAAATACTTTTAAAGTAAGTAACAGCGAAATTATCAAAAACAAAATCGTGATATTGGTTGATGATGTAGTAACAACTGGCGCAACCGCAAGGTCTTGCTCTCAGGAAATTTTAAACTCTGGTGCCAGAGAAGTGAGAGTGCTATCGCTTGCAAGAACTGTATGAAAATCAGCTTTAAGGTATAATTTTCATTTTTGAAAACTGTTTAGTGTCTTAGTACTAACTTGTGTATCATTCCTCTTAAAAAAAAGTCTAGTTATAGTGTATACGGAGTCTATAATTATAGCTCTTTTTCTAATAGTTCGAATAGCTGAATATTCTTTCTGGCTAAATTTTTTATAACAAACCAATGGTTTGATTAAAATCAGGAGAATATGGAGGCAGATATATAACTTCAGCACCGACACTTTTAACAAAGTCACTTATTTTCTATGAAAAGTTGCATTATCCAAAATCACCCAGCAAAAAGCTTGAACTAGCTATTAAAAACGTCTGTATCGCAATAGCCTTCAAAAATCATAGGCGCCATAATTTTTCCCTTATTCAAAGCTGCAATCATATTTTTGAATACTCACTGCATTCAGAAAAAAATAGGTACATGCTAGTGTAATAGCACTGGATGTAATAATTGGAACAAGTAAAAAAGCCTCTATTAGTTTTCTTATAGAGCTGGCTGGTTTAATGCTGTTATTATTCAATGATGCAAAATAATTTTCACTAAGGTTGGCCATCCATTTTGCGCCAGATAAGACCCTCTCACTATTTTTTTAGATAAGTTGACTTGTATTTGCTTTCCCATGTTTATAATTATGCTAATAATAAATATGATAAGATCAGTATAAATTTTTTACTTCCGTGTTTTTTCTATTGTTGTTTATAATGACTATAGTTACATCACATATTTCTTTCAATTAAATGGATCAGTTATTTATTGCAAATCACTGACTTTTTTAATGGATTCTTTTTCTAAATAATTTACAAAAATGTGTTTACTTTTGTTTGTAATTGTGTAGTAACTGCAACGTAAAGTTATAGGAGGTAAAGATGAATTTTGAAAATCTGAAAAAGATATTAAGTGCAATTGATAAAGATGCAAGTGTAAATAAAGATAACGTAATTAATAAAATAAAAGAGGTATTGCGAAGGGAAGATACAATAGCGTATCAAGAGTGGGAAAATAAAAATTTTAGTATAAATCATACATTCATCCAAAGTGATCCTGATGCCGAATTTACATTATTAATTGCAGCTGCAGCATCTAGCTGTAAGGATTTAGTGAATGTTTTATTAGATAGGCATGCGGATGTTCATGTAGAAGATGAAAATAGAGAGACTGCTTTGCATCATGCCGTTTATAGTAGATGTGTAGGTGTAGTAAATGCTCTACTAAAAAAAGGTGCTGATGTTAATGTAAAAGACAGAAGTGGTAGTACTCCTTTGCATTATGCTACTATATATGAACTCATAGATGTAGTAAATGCTCTACTAAAGAGAGGTGCAGGTGTTAATATAAAAGATGGAAATGGTAGTGCTCCTTTGCATTATGCTACTTTAAGTAACCATGTAGAGGTAGTAGATGCTCTGTTAGCTGAAGGCGCAAGTGTTCATGTAAAAGATAGAAATGGTAGTACTCCTTTGCATTATGCTGCTAAAAATGGCTATTTAGAGATAGTAGATGCTCTACTAGACAGAGGTGCAGATGTTTATAAAAAAGATAGTTTGCAGAAAACTCCTTTGTATTATGCCATTATAAATCACCAAGAAGATACGGTAGAGAGTATAAAAGGGTTTTTAAAAAATAAAGTAGTTCAAGGTAGTGTAGTTGTTGGTGGCTTAGTTGCCATGTTAGGGAATTTTGTAACATCGACGCTTTTTATAACCGAGACAATGGAAATTACATTAACATCTGTTACGGCAGCAATAGCTGTATCTGCATCAACAGCATTAACATCTGGTTATGTTAAATATCTAATGTCAAAATTCGATAACGAAATAAAAGAAATAAAAGAGCGACAAAACGTAATGGAAGGGAGGCAAAGCTTAACAGAAGGGTGGCAAAGTGTAGATCTACAAAGCATACGTATACATAATGCTCTTTCGTAAATTTTTACTTCCGCACTTCTTTAGTGTTGCTTATAATAACTATAGATTTAGATCTTAATTAGAGGCTTTAATTACCTACTTTAAGTTATTGAATTTCTTATCATAGCATCTATCATTCCAGTACCCTGGAATGATAGAAAAAGAACACTGAATTAAAAATACAACATACCATCTTATATCTTAATACTGCATAATACCTCGATCATAGATTGATTAAGGATGCCTTAAGTTAGTCTTGCTTTACTATGAAAAGCTTGTACTCTTTAAATGTATTATTTATAAATTAACTGTTTATAAGCTAAAATATGTCTAGTAGAGCTAATATACCTTTTTTTATAGCTGGTGCTATTGCTTCTCTTACATTAATTATCTGGAGTTTTTGCTGTAGCTCCTTACGTTGCATTTTTATCTTCAGTTGCAGCTTTAAATATAGCTCCCCCTGTTATTTTTATTTTATTTGCGCTTTCTGCAGTAGTAATTGTGTTTTCATATAAAATGATTAAACAAAGTAAAAAATCTCAAGAAAACTCGAAAGCTGAAGTCAAAGAGCTAAATAAAGAGTCAAGTAAAGAAGAAAATAAGCTGACTCCAATTAAAGAAGAATTAGAAGATGGAAAGGATAAAGAAAATAAATACGGGTTTAGTGGTCTAGAAGAAAAAGTTCATAGAATTTCAGAGAATTTTGTAACGAAAGATGAAGTGAATGGGTTAAAAAAAGAGGTTAGTGATCTTTCTGCAAGGTTAATTAATAGTCCTACAACAAAAAATGAAGTAGAAGTAAAGCTGAATATGGAATTTTACGCAAAAGGTGAAGCAAGAGGATGGAATACAACATTTGATAATATTATATTACCAAGTGACATAAAAGAAAAGTTGAGAGGAATTTGTGAGTCAAAAAGCGGAGGATATCTCTTGTACAGTCCACCAGGAACTGGTAAGACTAGTATTAGTAAGGCAATTGCAAATCAAACTAAATCTCTGTTTGCGTTTATGTCTGTTTCTGCGTCTTGCTTGTCTAGTCAAAGGAATATAGATCAAGTTTTTGAGAAAGCAGAGACAAACAGTCCTTGTATGATTTTTATAGATGAGATTGACGGAGTTGGTAAAAAGCGAACTGTTCATGAGGATGCAGGGCCTTTAACTTATTTACTCACTAAATTGGATAAAGAGTTTTTATCCTCAAAAAATATAACGGTAGTTGCTGCAACTAATCATAAGAATCATTTAGATCCTGCGCTTATTAGGGGTGGTCGTTTGGAGTGTATTGAGGTTCCTGGGCTGGATAAAGACGATACACGTCAAAAAATATTACAAGAACGGCTCGAAAAATTAAAAGATAGCGATATGAAAATTCTTGTACAGGCTAGTAAGGGATTCTCAATGGCAAATCTGATTTGCTTAATCGATAAAATAAGCGAAACTACAGAAAAGGAAGGCGAAATAAAATATCTTCGCACTTTCTGTAAAAATTTCAAGAAGAAGCATAACATAAAAGATGAGCCAGATAAGAAACATAGTAACGGGAAAACTAAAAACAAGTATATAAGGCTATCATCTGGAAGCTTATCTAGAAGTTCATCAGTAAGCTCTTCATTGAGTGATGTATCTTCTCGAGGAAGTAATCGGCAAATTGAGGAATAAGGAGAATTACTACATAGTCTGGCCATGCAAGTGACACAAATGTCATTCCAGTGCTTGACAATAGTTTTTATCCAGAAGGGTCATTGAACTTCTAAAAGAGTGTCATTCCAGTATCACAGTACACAGCTATTATCTATCAGAAGGATGTCATTCCAGTGCCCAGACACTGGGATCCAGGAGTTTTATTAAACTTGCAAGTATAAAAGTAGCTGCTTTATGTTGAAATACAACGTTTTTGATAATGATAGAAAAATGGATCCCAGTGTCAAGCACTGGGATGACAGGAAAAGGAGGCACTGGCATCCCTTTTCATGGACGCCAATGTCAGCTACTTGCATGACACCATTCAAATCATGTCATTCCAGTGCTTGACACTGGAATCTATATTTTTCATGTAGGCCAGTGTCAGCTACTGACATTTGCTAACTCAACAATTCAAAACAATCTATCAAAAAGGAGAATATTATGTCTACAATAATTTTATCATCAATTTTAGGTCAAGCAGGTAGTATCTTTGGTCCAATTGGCCAAATTATCGGCTCAGAGCTCGGGGCTCTGCTTGGTGCACAGCTTGATAGTGCAATGTTTAGTCTTGATGCTGAGCAAAAGATAACGCATGGGGCGAGGCTGAAAAATCTGCAAGTTCAAACCTCAACTTATGGCAAAGCAATTCCAATTATCTATGGCACTGCTCGCATTGCTGGAAACATTATTTGGTCACAGCCAATAAAAGAGGAGGCGATAACCACTCAAAATAAAACAGGAAGAGGTATAAATATTACATATAACTACTATGCAACACTCGCAATTGCAATTTGCAAGGGGAAAGTGGAAAAATTAAATAGAATCTGGGGGGGTACAAAATCGCTTAGCTTTGACCAAATAGATTATACTTTTTACCACGGTAGAGAAGACCAAAACCCTGATCCGTTTATGTTATCAATCGAAGGTGAGAAGAATGTACCAGCTTATAGAGGAATATCTTACATAGTCATCAAAAATTTCCCTTTGGCAGACTATAGTAATCGTGTTCCGGTGTTTACATTTGAAGTGCAAACTGCACTGAAGCTCAGTGGATTCTCAGTAGCAGAAAACATTAAAAATATCAATATCATACCAGGTTCAGGGGAGTTTGTGTATGATACGAAAATACAGAAGAAAATTGCACGAGAAAAAATAAGCAGTAGTCAATATATTCCCTATGGACCGGTACAAAGAGTAAATCACAATAATCACACAAAAAAGAGCGATGCTATGCTTTCTTTGGACCAATTGAAGGAAAGTTTACCAAATGTTGAATGGGCATCGGTAGTGGTTAATTGGTTTGCAAGCAGTTTGAATATCAAAGATTGTAAAATATATCCTGCAGTTGAATTTCAAGACGATTCTGCTATAGTGCCTGATGATTGGCAAGTAGGAAATATAACCAGGGATAATGCCCAGCTCATTTCAAAAGATAATCATGGAAATCCAAGATATGGTGGTACAGTTAGCGATGCAGCACTAATAAGATATATAGAAGAGCTGCATAGCAGAGGTTATAAGGTGATGCTCTATCCAATGCTCTTGCTTGACACAAAAAACAAAGAGTGGCGGGGAAAATTGAGCGGGCCTCCTGAAGATATAAGTGATTTTTTTGAGAATCAGTATAGTAAATTCATAGAGCATTACACGAGCATTGCCAAACAAACTAAAGTGGAAGGGTTTATCATCGGGTCTGAATTTGCGCAGCTTACCAGAGTAAAAGATGTAGAGGGTAACTATCCTGCAGTAGCAGAGCTAGTTAAAGTTGCAAAGCAAGTAAAGCTTCAGCTTGGAAAAGAAGTAAACGTAACTTACGCTGCCGATTGGAGTGAGTATCATTCATATGATGGTTGGTATAATATGGATGAACTATGGTCTTCACAGTTCATCGATGTTATTGGCATAGATGCTTACTTTCCACTCACCGATGGCGAAGAACCTCCTTTTGGCTATTCCGCGGAAGGTGTAATCTATGGTTGGAGCAGCGGAGTAGGGTATGATTATTTTTACGATTACTCAAAGAGTGAGCCTGAGAAAGTAAAGTATAACGACAGCATGTATGCGTGGAAAAATATTGAGAAATGGTGGAGTGAAGTTCATGTAAATCCAGGTGGTAGTAAAACAAAATGGCAGCCAAAAATGAAGAAAATATGGTTTACCGAATATGGATTTCCCAGTATGAACGGCTGCACTAATGAGCCCAATGTGTTTGTTGATAAAGGTAGTATAGAGAGTAAATATCCACGATACTCAAACGGAGAGGTGAGCTTTCTTTCGCAGAAAACTGCAATCGAAGGAACATTAAAAAAGTGGCAAAGCTCAGAAATGGTGGAGAAAATGTTCCTCTGGGCGTGGGATGCAAGGCCATTTCCTTATTTCCCCAATTTATGTGACATGTGGGCTGACTGCCATAACTGGCAGACCGGGCACTGGATTCAGGGAAAAATTTCACAACTTAATGTTTCCGATGTTTTGTCTGATCTGTTGCAAAAGGTAGGTCTCAAAGGCGATCAGTTTGATACAAGTGATGTTAAAGGATTACTATCTGGGTATGTAATAAATGATCAGCAACCCGTACGCTCAATTATTAAAATGCTGCGAAGGTGCTATTTTTTTGATGTGGTTGAACAGAACTCAAAACTGAAATTTATTCAAAAGGGCAGGGGAGTGACAACTGGTATACCAGTTGACGAAACTGTTTTCAATCACAATCCCAAGCTGATACAGCTTAGTCAATTAGATTTAAACAATAGGATTAACATCGTTTATTTTAACCGCAATTTTGGCTATCCAATTGATGTGAAATATGCTGAACTGCCAAAGCAGGGCAATGCTGCAACAGTTGAAATACCTCTCATTATGGAGGAAGGGGAGGCGCAAAATATAGCTGAAGTTTTACTTTATTCTTCGTGGCAAGAGAGAAATGTATACAACTTTAAGCTCCCGATAAAATATGCATGGCTTTTACCAAGTGATGTCATAGCAATTTCAGATGGCGAGAAAAGACATACGATGAGAATTATAAAAACAAAGTTTGAAAGCATGTCCATTCAAGTAATGGGAGTTGGTTATGATCCCTCTATATACAAGCTCTCCTTTCCTTCAACAAGATCACTTATGCTTAAAGAATACCCTCCTTCTCACATCAGTAAATCTATCGTAGAAATGATAGATTTACCGCATATTAAAGGTAATATCGCAAGTTTTACTTTAATTAGTGAAGAGGAAGGTTGGAAAGGAGCAACACTTTTTATTTCGTATGATGATAAAAATTATAAGCCCATCGCGAGCGCAAACATACAATCTACTTACGGATATGTAATCGAATCTACCGATGAGGGAATTACAGTAGTGCTACGTTTTGGTAAGCTAGACGTCATGAATCCAACTGTGTTAGCGCTGGTTGGAAAAGAGGTAATAAAATTCCAAGATGCCAAGCTTATAGATAAAAATAAATATAAGCTTAGCAACCTAATTAGAGGTCAAGAAGGGACTAAGAAATATGAACACACTGCAGGTGAAAAATTTATTCTACTTGATGATTCAATAATTTCTTTTGAAGTGCAAAAAGGGAGAAAGTTTTATCTTAAGGCAGTCACTTACGGTGATTCATTAGATAATACGGAAACAAAAATTGTAAACTGAGAGAGCGTAAGTGAAATCTTAATGTCTACTTGCATTTTATTAAAAAATCCACTATATTATAAATATAGCAATATAGTGAGGTAAAATTATGACTAATAGTGTAAATGAATTATCAAATAAAGCACCAATAATACTAACATGGGTGCCAAGAGTGCATGGTGCATCTTTACCAGATGGTAAAAATAGTAGATTGAATTATTTAGATATAATCAAGAATCATAAACTAAAGAATGAAGAGGAGAGGGATATATATCTGATTATCAACGGCCCAGGGTTTAAGCAAAGCCAAATAGATAATTTAAAGCGTGAACTGAAAGGAATTGAAGGAGTACATGTTATAGACTTGCATCAGTATGACTGGAGCGAAATAGATCAAGGATGGAAGATAGATGGTAAAGATACTAGTATCAAAGATTTCTTTAGAGATATGTATAACATGACAGGTGAACAAAGAACATACTTTGCTGTTGAAATAGATACTTTTAGATTAGTTGCTCTGGCACTCTTAAAGCAGTTTACGGAACATGAAGGTGGAATATATATAGACTTTGATTCTTTAAAAGCCATTGACACTCATATAGGGAAGGATATAACAATCCCTGAGGGAATATTGTTGGGACCGATTGTTGTAGGTATTAACGATAGTGGAAAAATCGTTTATACACAGTTAAATAATGACTTAATTGCGATAAATGATTTAAGCATAGCAGTTGATATCTTATCTAAGTATAAAAGTGAAATACTAAGTCAAAAAGAAATGTGCGGTAAATTAGTAGAGTATTTACCTTCAGCTATAATTAAACTAGGTGATTGCATCAGTATGCTTGAAAAAGAGGAAGAGATGAAAAAGGAAGAAGAGAAAGATGAAATAAAAAGGATTATCAAAGAAGTGAAGAATCAGAAAGAGTATGCAGAAAGGTGTGTAGAAGATTTAAGCAATGGTAGAATAGCGACGTTATATGAACAAGCTTTTTTTCCCTTCCTTACCCAATTTGGAGAAAATTTAGGTCAACGAAATGTTGTGAGGATAGTGCATGATAAATTAATTGGTCAAGAAGAAAGCAAATGGAAGTCATTTGCTTTTGGAGAGAACAATGGTAACTATTCTATGGGTCTAGTAAATAGTGATGTATCCTGGATGAAAGGAAAAGATCTATACCGTGAACGAGTAGATAATAAGCTGGAAGGAGCAGAAGTAGACAGGGTAGCAATGGAAGATCTATCGCTTGCATAACAGTTATTAAAGAACTTTCTATATTTAAAACAGAAAGTTCTTTAAAGCAGAGGCTGTAAACTTTAACTTATGACGGAAACAAAGATTCTAAATAATTGACAATTAACGTAATATTTGCTAATATTAATATAAATGTAATAGAGGGTAACATGTCAAGAAAAGTAATTAATACGTTGAAATCTAAAGTAAAAGAGCTAAAATATAAAGATTTAAAAGCTCCAATAGAACCAGAAAACGAGGATAACATAAGTTCTGGTTATTTAACATGTATTGATCTTAAAAGAGAACAAAACCTTACTATTAATGGGCAAGTAATAACTAATGATTTTATCAATACACTATTCTCAGATAATAGGGGTATGATTTTAGAAGGTGAAAATGGACAGAACAACTATCGTCCATTTCTCAAACGAGTTTTTATAGAAATGTTCGAACATGTTGGTGCAGCAACTCCCAATAACTCTATTATTGAAGAGTTGATAACTAACTATAATCAGGCAGGATATTCTAGTTGTTTGTGTTATCAGCAGCAGAGTGCTCTTAATCCGTTTGATTTGTTGATACTAGGTAATGAAAGAGAACAAACAATTGGTATGGATTGTGATAAACCTGATTGTTTAAAGTTCAGTTTTAGTCAAAGAACTAAATGTGTCTTTGATAATGGTCTGATTATAAAATGCAATTTATCCTGTTCAGCAGAGTTTAAACTAAAATGTAAGGATGGAAATGTGACATATGAAGATGGTAAAGTGTTGCTTACAATCCCTAAAGAGTTAAAAGACTACAAAGCTGGCGATGACAGTCTGCTTGATAAGCTTACTGATATTATTAATAAGCTTGTTGAATACTTTAAAAAGCTCTGCGAGAAATTGGGCTTTAAGTTTGATACAAGGATAGAGTATGATTCTGAGCATAATATAAACATAGAGCACAACCTTGGCAAGCCACTGAAGGTGATAGATGAGCCAGATGTATATGCCGTCAATGGCTTGAAGCGCAAAGCACAATAAAAGTATTTGTTTAGGGGAATGAGGACTCCCTTTATTGTTATTCAAGTAGCTAACACTGGGGTCCAGAGCAGGCAATAAGAACTGGTCACGTGCTGGAATGACAAGGAAGAAAGTGCTGGTTTGAAATTAAATTTTCTGGATTTTAGTGTCACAAATTGACCCTATAGTTTTCTTTTCTCGTCTAACTGATTCTATCACTCTGCTGAACGGATGCCAATAAAATTGTCTTCTTTTAAAAGAATGTGAAAGCAATTGGTTGAATTTTTTTACTAATGTTTTATTATGCCGTGAATGTTGTGAGGTAAAACAATGATCGGTAATATAAAAAAATTATCAAATAAAGCACCAATAATACTAACTTGGGTGCCAAGAGTATATGGTGCGTCTCTACTGAATGGTAAGAATAGTGATCTTAGTTACTTAGATATAATCAAAAATCATAAATTAACAAATGAAGAGGAGAGGGACATATATCTGGTTATAAATGGTCCTGGATTTGAAGAAAATCAAATAGATGAGTTAAAGCGTGAACTGAAAGGAATGGAAGGAGTGCATGTTGTAGATTTACACCAATACGACTGGAGCGAAATAGATACAGGATGGAAGGTAGATGGTGAAGACATTAGCATAAAGGATTTCTTTAAGAATATGTATAATATGTCAGAGGAGCAAAGGATGTATTTTGCTGTTGAAATAGATACCTTTAGATTGATTGCTCTTGCTCTTTCAGAAAAAATGACAGGAGAGAAAGGTGCAATATATATAGACTTTGATTCTTTAAAAGCCATTGACACTCATATAGGAAAAGACATAACGATTTCTAAGGGAATTTTGTTAGGGCAAGTTACTGTACATGTTAATCAAGAGAGCGGCAAAATTATTAAAACGGATTTAAATAATGACTTGATTGCAGTAAGTTGTCCAAGTATAGCGATTAATATTTTAGCTCAATATAAAAGAGAAATACTGAGTCAAGAAAAAATGTGCTATGAGTTGGCAGAACGTTTATCTCGGTTTATGCAAAGAGAAGAATCACAATTTTTTACCGCATGTAAAAGATTGGAAGAAGAACAGCTGTGGGATTATGAGACGAAGAGATTAGTGAGAGTTATTAAATACGGATTAAAGAAGATAGAGTGTACAATAGGTGATCTCAAAAATGGTGAGATAAGAAAATTATATGAGCCACGGGTGTTAAGGTATATGCAACATCCTGAAGTAAGTATGAATTTGGGTCAATTTTATACTGTAGAAGTAATTCGTAGTGAATTAATTGGTCAAGACGAAAGTAAACTGAAGCTGTTTTGCTTCGAAGAGGACAATGGCAATTACGTTTGTACAATAAATGGTGACCTATCTTGGGCTAGAGGAGCAAACTTATACCATAAACAGGTAAAAAGTGAGTTAGAAAAAGTACAAGTAGATCAGATGGAATTGGAAAATCTATCGTTAGAGTAATCAAGTGTAAACCGGAAAGTAACTCAGGTTACAGTTGATAGTCTATATTATTAAAAGGTTAATAGTTATATATATATTATAGTATAAGAGCTATTAATAGTATATATGTCAAAAAAAATGATTAATGAGTTGAAAGATAAGGCGAGGGAGAGGAGATATGCTGATTTGAAGTCTACAGAAAGTTCTGATTATAGAACATATAAGGATTTGGATATGGACTTCAATAGTGAATATGAATTTGTTTGTGACCTTGTTATTAATGGGAAGGCAATAACTAATGATTTCATTAAAAATTTATATTTAAAACATGAAAATCTCATTACAGAAGATAAGGACAAAAAAGGGAGTTATCGTCTGTTTCTTAAGCAAATCTTCACGGAAGTATTTGTACACGCCGGTGCAGCAGTTCCAAATGACTCTATTATGGAAGAATTGATAACTTATTATAACAGGTCTGGGTACAAGCAATTCTTTTCTTCTCAAAGTCAAGCACTTCGTTCTTTTGGATTGTGCATGTATTCATTCCACTATTTAATTCCTTCTTACAGAGAAAGGACCTGTATAAGTTGTGAAGATCCAAATTATCTGAAGTTCAGTTTTAGCGTAAATGATGGTATATATAACGGTAATAAAATTTTAGTATGTGATTTACAAAACTCAGTGGAGTTTAAACTAAAATGTGAAGGTGAAAATGTGATATATGAAGAAGGTAAGGTTTCTCTCACTATTCCTAAGGAGCTGAAAAATTACAAAGCAAATGATAAGAATTTGTTTGACGTTATTATTGAGTATTTTCAGAAATTTTGCGAAAAATTTGGATTTCACTTTTTTGAGGAAAATTTTGAGTATAATCTGGATAAGCCACTTGGAGTATTAAGTGATATAAATACAACCAAAGACAAGAATCTAAACTTGAAGAATTTAAAATAAGATATTGAAATCTCCGCTTTTTTTAATAAGGTGAGTATAATAAAAAGTAAATCAAGTTTTACAGAAAACCTTTACTTATGATGAAAAGTACGTAATACGTATATAATATAAGATTGTGATATGTCAAAAAAAATAGTTAACGCATTGAAATCTGAAGTAAAAAAGCTCAAGTATTCTGATTTAAAATCTATACCAATGAAATCAGGTGGTTGGAGTAGCATAAACTCTGGTTACAACACATATATTGACCTTGATAGATCACACAACCTTACTATCAACAAACAAAAAATAACCAATGAGCTTATCGAGGAGCTATATTCAAAACATAAAGATCTCATTTTAGGGAATGAAAAAGGGAAAAGAAACTATTGTTTGTTTCTTAAAGTAGTCTTTATGGAAATGTTTATACGTGTTGGTGCAACAGTTCCAAATGACTCTATTATAGAAGAATTGATAACTAGTTATCATCAAGAAGGATATAATCATTTTTTGTTTCTGCGTTTATTAAAGGCTCTTTTTCCACTTGGCTTGCTTGTGTTAGATTCTGATATAATAATAACTTATAGTATGGATTGCCATAGTTCCAATTGTCTAAAACTCAGTTTTAGCATGGAATGTATAAGGGTACTTAGCAGTGATCTTGCTAGTGATATCAAAACACCAGGTTTTTACAGTTCAGTAGAATTTAAACTGAACTGTAAGGGTAGAAATGTAACATATGAAGATGGTAAAGTGTCTCTTATTATTCCGAAAGAGCTGAAAAATTATAAAACAAGTGGTAGAAGTTTGTGTGACATTACTATTGAGTATTTTCAAGAATTTTTTGGAAATTTGGGATTTAAATTTGAGACAAAAGTGGAACATAGTCTAGGGGAGCCACTGAAGGTGTTAAATGATGTAAGTGTGCTTTGCTCTCAGTTAGAATGTATCCGTTCAGCAGAGTGGTAAAATAAATTAGACGAAACTAATAAGTGGGTATCATGAAAATCCAGTCTTTTCATGCAAAAAAAAATGATGTCATTCCAGCGCGTGACCAGTTCTGATTGACTAATCAGTCTTCTGGATCCCAGTATCAAGTACTGGGATGACAAGAGTAAAGAGGAAACTGGGATGACATTATGAAGGCCTAGCAATTTATGACGGTGTCATTCCAGCGCGTGACCAGTTCTGATTGCCTGGTCAGTCCTCTTGGTTTCAGTGTTAGGCTACTCGAATAACAGGTGTTACTGAAATAACACCGATGGGCTACTGGAAGGATAAGAGGCTACTTGAATGAAAAGAAAGGGAGTGCACATTTCTTTGAACAGATAGGTTAAATTAGGTTGAAGTTTTAGCAGCAGCAAGTCTGTTAAAATCTTCTTCAGCGTGGTACGATGACCGCGTTAATGGGCTTGATGCAACTACCAAGAAGCCTTTAGAATAAGCAATATATTTATAATGCTCAAACTCTTCTGGAGTAACATATCTATCAATTTTTGCATGCTTTGGAGTTGGTTGCAGATATTGACCAATTGTAATGAAATCAACTTCGGCGCTACGTAAATCATCCATAACCTGAAAGATTTCTTCTTTTGTTTCTCCAAGACCAACCATAAGCCCTGACTTCGTGAAAAGTTTAGGATTAATCTGTTTCACCATCTTTAGCAAATATAGTGAATGAAAATAACGAGCTCTTGGTCTTATTTTTGCATACAGCCTTGGTACTGTTTCGATGTTGTGGTTATAAACATCAGGTGATGCAATAGCTATTGCTTCAAATGCTCCTTTCTTATTTAAAAAATCAGGAGTGAGAATCTCTATTGTTGTTTCCGAAGTTATCTTTCTAATTTCTTCTATACACCTTATAAACTGATTTGCACCACCATCTGATAAATCGTCACGGTCAACAGAGGTAATGACAACGTGCTTTAAATTTAACTTTTTTATTGCTTTTGCTAAATTTTCTGGTTCATGAGGATCGAGCTTATCAGGAATGCCAGTTGCAACGTTGCAAAACGCACAAGCACGAGTACAAACAGAACCGAGAATCATCACAGTAGCATGACGTTTATTCCAACATTCACCAATATTTGGACACGCAGCTTCTTCGCATACTGTATGTAAGTTATGTAGCTTAACAGTGTTTAAGGTTTCATTGAATACTTTACCAGCTGGAGCTTTTGCTCTGAGCCATGTAGGCTTACTATGCATCTGAAACAGCTAGCTCTACCTCTTGTTTTGCTAAAACTTTCTTTAATCTTCTTTTTATCTTTTGCGCTTCTTTACTTAGTTTAATTGTTTTTGTGTTGAGCAAGAAAGCATCAAGATCACCTTTGTAATCTATAGTTCTTAAAGTTCTTGTCGCTATACGAAAGCTAAACTTTTTTTCTAATATATTACTCGTTAATGTAACTTTATGTAAATTTAAGAGAAAGGTACGCTTTGTTTTACGATTTGAGTGCGATACCTTATTACCAAAAGACTTTTTTCTATTTGTTAATTCACAAATTCTACTCACTTCAATATACCAATTTATCCTATGTAACTAGGTTAACCTTATATAGTTAAATAGTCAACTCCCTTGCTTGATTTTTATACCGTATACTGCTTTATAGCCAAAAAACACTGTAATTTTTTCTATTACAAGAGAAACCATATGCTGCATTTCTAATGCTTTACTGCCATTTGTTACTAACAGATGCAGAACACCAGAATTTACGTTTTGTGCGTATGAGATCTTTTGTGGTTTTGTACATTCTGCTAATTCCTCTCCAACTATACTTTTCCAGTTTAAAATAAGACGTATTTCATTTTTGCTGATCTTATTTTTCATGCATTTTAATGCATAGTTTTCTATTATAGATTTTAATTTCTTTGGCCCGCTATATTTAAACATCTTTCCAGTGCTTAAAATTAAATTATATTACAACTTTCTTATACAAAAAACTAACTTATTGTTTTCATGATCCTCGGCCTCACACATAAAAAGCAGTATTTGTATATCTAGCATTTGCCAGAATTTTGTGTTTCCTACCTTGTAATCATTTTTAATTTTAATTTGTTAAATTATTATGAAGCTAATTAAAATTCGGGTAAAGTATAGTATTTCCAAGAAAATTATCTTTTTACTGTATGCAGTAATTTTCTTATAGCTATCTGTTTTTTAAGATCTTTCTGCAATCCAAGCTGCTTGAATGGCCTCTAATATTTTTTCATTACAATACTTTTCATCATCATCAAACTCCTTCAAACCCAAGATCTTTTTCTTAAGTTCAGTGAATCTAATACTAATTATATCCTTATTGGGAAACTTCTCTTCTAGAGCTTCTGCAATATCTTCTATATCAAGCCATTTCATACTTTTTTGATAAATTAAACTGGTGCCCATGGGGAGACTTGAACTCCCAAGGTCGCAAAACCCACGGATTTTAAGTCCGCTGCGTCTACCGATTCCGCCACACGGGCCTTATGTTGTTTATCTAGAGTAAAATTCTACTACTAAATTGACTTCCATGTCTGCTGAATAGGGGACTTCGGAATATTGAGGCGCTCTCAAATACTTCACTGAAAGTGCTTTGCTATCTGCCTCTAAATAATCTGGAGCCTTACGTTCTTGTTTTTGTTCAGCCTCTATTAATATAGGAATTTTTGCTGCTCTTTCCCTTATTTTTACTATATCACCAGGCTTCACTCTATAACTTGATATGTTAACCACCTTATCATTAACTGTAACATGTTTATGAGATATAAGCTGTTTTGCCGAGTAAATTGTTGGCACAAAACCAGAGTGATATAAAACAGAGCTTAACCTTGATTCTAAGGCACCAATAAAATTATCAGCCGTATAACCCTTTCTTTTGTAGGCATCTAAAAATGTACGTCTAAGCTGCTTACTTGAAATTGCATAGTAGAACTTAAATTTTTTATGTGCAGCAAACTGCTTACCAAAATCAGATAACTTCTTAAATCCAAGAATACCATGCTGACCTGGAGGGTATTTTCTTTTATTGACCGAATCTTTTGCTCTACCCCATAAGTTTACACCAAGCCTGCGACTGATTCTATACTTTCTATTGATAACAGTTGTCATACAAAAATTCTCACAATCTAACTATAAATTATTAATGATTTTAACATTAAGTGTCAACTTGTTTTTGCCACTATGATATAGTATACTTCACTTTTAAGTTTTCCTATTAATACATGAATCATCTACTACTAAAATCCATGGCAAATGCTGTCCGCTTTTTATCAATTGATGCAGTACAAAAAGCAAATTCTGGACATCCAGGTATGCCACTTGGCATGGCAGATGTTGCCACTGTATTATTTGCTAAATACCTAAACCATAACCCTGATGATTCTCAATGGATCAGTAGAGATCGTTTCGTCTTATCAAATGGTCACGGTTCAATGTTGCAATACTCTATATTATATCTGACAGGCTACATTAGTATAGATGAACTAAAAAACTTCAGGCAACTTACATCAAAAACTCCAGGTCACCCAGAATTTGGCTTAACTTCTGGTATAGAAGCAACAACAGGCCCGCTTGGTCAAGGATTTGCCACTGCTGTTGGCATGGCACTTGCTGAATCGATTCTTGAAAAGCAGTTTGAAATCAGTCACTACACTTATGTAATGCTAGGAGATGGCTGTCTTATGGAAGGTATAAGCCATGAAGCAGCGTCCCTTGCTGGGCATCTTAAATTAAATAAGCTGATAGCACTTTTTGACGACAATGACATCTCTATAGACGGCTCTACTAGCCTCTCTTGTTCTGATGATGTAGAAAAGCGTTTTTCAGCGTATGGATGGAATGTTGACAAAATCGATGGGCATGACTTTGATGCTATATCCCTTGCAATAGAGCAGGCACAAAAGTCTGATAAACCTACACTAATCTGTTGCAAAACTATTATCGGAAAATTTTCGAGCCGTGCTGGCACATCTTCTGCTCATAGTGGTGCCTTTACAGAGGAAGATGTAAAACAGATGAGAGAAAAATTGAATTGGAACTATGAACCATTTTATGTACCAGAAGATGTGAAAAACGCTTGGATGGAAACAGTTAAGAGGGCAAAACAAAACTATACATCCTTGATCAATGAAGAACTACAAAGAAGACTTGAGAAACGTTTGCCGAATAACATCGAGAGTGATTTGGCTAACCTGAAGAAACAAATATGTGAGCTCATGCCAAACGAAGCTACTCGATCTTCTTTCGGCAAAGTAATGGAAATATTGACTAAGTCTATGCCAGAACTAATTGGTGGCTCTGCTGATCTTACCGGTTCAAATTGTACTAAATATAAGCACATGCAGGCAATAGATAGTAATGATTATGGTGGCTCTTATGTCCACTATGGAGTGAGAGAGCACGCTATGGCAGCTTGTATGAATGGTATGGCTCTTCATGGTGGAATTATTCCTTATGGTGGAACTTTTTTAGTATTTTCCGATTACTGCCGCCCTGCTATACGTCTTTCAGCTTTGATGAAACAGCAGGTTATATATGTAATGACTCATGACTCAATTGGAGTAGGGGAGGATGGTCCAACTCACCAGCCAATAGAGCATTTAGCTTCTCTGAGAGCTATACCAAATCTGTATGTTTTTAGGCCAGCAGATGCAATTGAAACTTTGGAGTGCATTAGCATTGCATTGGAAAAAAAAGAATCTCCATCGTTATTTGCACTTTCAAGGCAAAATATTAATTACATGCACTCTTATACTGACCAATTGGCCAACCTATCAAAATTTGGTGCATATATACTATGCGAATATTCAGGAAAGCTAGAAGTGACGATATTTGCTACCGGATCTGAAGTTGAAATTGCAGTTGAGGCAAGAGAAAAATTACAGGAAAAAGGTGTAGGTACAAGGGTCATTTCTATGCCGTGTTGGAGGCTTTTTGACGAGCAAAGTGATGAATATAAAGGGGTAGTATTAAATAATGACAGCATCAAAGTTGCAATTGAAGCTGGAAGTGAAGTGGGTTGGCATAAATATATAGGTTCAAACGGTATATTTATTGGCATGAAAAATTTTGGAGAATCAGCACCTTATGAAGCTCTTTATAAGCATTTTAATATTAGCGCTGATTATGTAGTAAAATGTGTTTGTGAATAACACTTTTTGTCATTACGCTGCGCATAAAATTACTTAATGAACTCAGCCAATACCGTTATTATGATAAGAAAGCTGGTGAAATGTTTCGAGTAACTTTTTCGTTTCTATGATCCACTTGGCGGCAAGAATAAAGTTTTAATCGTTCCATGGTTTCTGTATAATTTTCAAAACTTAATTGGTATATATGAAGGTAATAATAGGTAGCGCTAGTAAACGATTAGGAGATTCAATAGCAAGTGGGCTAAATGCTCAGCTATTCCCCAATCAGGTGTCAAGATTTGCCGATGGTGAGGTAAATGTAGAAGTAGCAAATGATCTACGTAATCAAGAAGTATATATAGTACAATCTCTTTCTTCCCCTGTAAATGATAACCTTATGGAGCTTCTGCTTACAATTGATGCAGCAAAGAGATCTGGAGCCAAGAGAATAACAGCTATTATTCCTTATTACGGATACAGTAGGCAGGATAGGGTTATTAAAAACAATAATATGCAATCTGCTTTAAGTGCTAAATTAACTGCAAATCTTATTCAAATAGCTGGTGCAAACAGTGTTGCTGCTATTGATTTGCATTCAAGTCAAATTGAAGGTTTTTTTGATATACCAGTTACTAATCTAAGCTGTTTTGAAGTATTTGTTAACTCTATATACAAGGAAAACTTGGCAATAGTTGCGCCTGATGTTGGAGCAATTGGCAGAGCTCGTGCTTTTGCAAAGATTTTAGAGGAAAAACACAAGTTGGATAATGATATTGTTGTAGTAGATAAATATAGAGAAAAAGCAGGTACATCTGAGGTAATGAATGTAATCGGAGAAGTTGCAAACAAAAATTGCGTCATTGTTGATGATATAGTTGACTCTGGCGGAACATTATGTAATGCAGCTCTTGCTTTAAAAAATCGAGGAGCAAAGTCTGTAGTTTCGTGCATTACACATGGAATACTTTCAGGAAATGCAGTTGAGAAAATCTCTTCCTCTTCTCTGGATAAATTAGTAATTACGGACACCGTATTTCACAAATTTGAAAAAAATGATAAGATAGAGGTTGTTTCAATTGCAAATATTTTAATTTGCTTTATGCAAGGAGGTAAAAGTGCCAGCTAGATCAACAGAAGATGTTATCACTTCGTTAATAGAATTTGCAAATAAGAGAAAAATAACAATTACTAAGGAAGAAATGCTTAAAACTGCACAGCTTGTGAGGATTAAGTTATCCGATGATGAGATTCAATACTACTCAAAAGAACTGACAATGCTGGATTGGATACATGATACTTTGTTGAAAGTTAATACTGAAGGTGTTTCTCCTATGCGTTATGGAACTATAGATAAGGATATTCATGTACGCGATGATATTATAAATTCTCAAAACATTAAAGAAGAAATATTATCCAATACAAAATCAGAGCATGGGTATTTCGTAGTACCGAAGGTTATAAACGATTAAGATAAAGCAAGATTTATACCGATTTTATAGATCTACTTTCAAAAATAAGACCAATCTGGTAAAGAAGCATTCGTTGGAGTAAAAACCATTTTTTGATTTTTCTTTACTAAATCTACTAAATATAATTTAGAGTTGCTTGGTGATTCTGCGTTAGTAAAGATAATTTCTCTGCCATTTGGTAGCCATGCCGGAGATTCAATTTTATGTCCCTCTGAAAGCAAGCGCTCTTCTTTGCCATCTGGCTTCATAACTCCTATGTAAAATTTTCCTGACTGAATTTTTGTAAAAGCTATCAGATCTCCTTTTGGCGACCAAACAGGTGTAGCATATCTTCCATTTCCAAAACTAATTCTCTTGGGTTTTTTGCTTTTTTTAGTGAAATCTATGATATATAGTTGCTGACTTCCACTTATATCAGAACTAAAAACCATGTACTTTTGATCTGGAGACAAAGAGGGAGAAGTACTTATAGCTGAACCTTTAGTAATTTTTTTTGTTCGTTTACTGCTTAAGTCTAGAGATAATATATTTGTTTCACCACTCAATGAGTGGGAAATAAAAAGAGATTTACCATCAGGAGAAAATCTTGGTGCAGAAATAACTCCTTCAAATGCGCTGATTATTGATTCAGTGTTATCTTTTAAATTTTTTAATATTATATAACTTTTACCATTTGTGTATGATATATAAACAATACCCTTTCCATTTGGTGAAAATCTTGGTGTTGACACAAATTTCTCACCATTTGTTAAGTACTTTATATTACTTCCATCTTGATTCATCACAGCAATTTTACGGACGGATTTGTAATTGCTATCTTTTTCTTCAGCGATATATGTAATTTTTGTATTGAAATGCCCTTTCTCACCAATCAATCTATCATGTATCAGATCTGAAACAAGATGACTAATTTTCCTCCAGTCTTTTGCTAGAAAAACAACCGACTGAGTAAGCAATTCTCTGTTTGTAAAGCTGTCAGATAAACGAAAAGATAGCTCTAAATTTCTGTTTGATACTTCACTTAAACTTATTGTGACTACAGTATCGCTTTTCCAAGACTCAACTTTCGCGTCACGTTTCACATTAAATAAGCCACAATTAGATAGATTTGTTTCAATTACTTTTGTGATGCTTTCACTTAGCTCATTTTCCACTTCTGTCTTGCATGCACATTTAGATACAACAAGATCAATATTACCAATATTGCTTTTTTTTATATCAACATATAAAACAGCTTTTGTGGAATAAGGAATAAATAACGAAATAAATAACACCAGTTGAACGAATAGCTTCATTAGATTTCTTGCATTACCTCCTTTCATCTCAGCAAATAGCTTACTTTTGAAGTTAAACTGCATGACAGTAGAGTAAATCAATTTCTGCAGTACTTGACACTGGAATCCAGAAATTTGACTGCAAGTAAGTGCACTGAGGTGGCAAGCATAAAAGTAGCTGTTTTATTCTAAAATAAACGTCTTTGACAAGGTTGCATGAAAAACTGGATTCCAGTGTCAGAGCACTGGGATGACACTCTACTGGTGGAGATTGCTCTAAAACTACAATGTTTGCCTGGGCGTTGAGATGGCACCCTTCTGGTAGATTCAAATCACAATGTTTGTATAGTTGTGTGATCTGACACTGATTTTTTTTTACGGATTCCAGTATTGCATGCTGAAATAACATCAAAGAATACATTGTTAACTTCTTACTCAAATAATGGTTAATAAAAAGAGGTATATTTCTATACCTGTTCTATTTGGACTTCAATTATAGGTCTTTTTAGTAAATATTCCTTTAAGATACTAAATATTGAACTTTCAATCTTATTTCTTATTTTTTTTATCGGCTGTGAGTCAAATGCTGACTCAACCTTCTTTATGATCTTTTGCATAATGGCTGCATCTTTTTGCGCTTCGAAAACACCAGGTGCAAATACTTTTGGCTTAGCAAGCAGTTTATTTTTCTTGTTTACAACTGCTGTCACTACGATAGCTCCGGCATCTCTCATTCTCTCACGCATTTTTATAACGCTGCATTCTGGATGACGGAGTAACATACCATCAATACCAAAGTAGTCGACATCAATGGAGCTAACTTTTTCCCCATTTTCCAAATTAACAATATCACCTGGTGCAATCATTATTGCTTTTTTCACACCGCACTCTTTAGCAAACTTTACATGTGCATCCGTATGAATATACTCACCATGAACCGGAATAGACATCTTAGGTTTTATCAAAGAATACATTTCCCTTAGCTCTGCTTTTACTGGATGCCCGGAAGCATGAACATTCTCTGTTTTTTCAGTAATAACTTCCACTCCCATCTCAATAAAGGCATTGAGCGTGTTATGTGCACGAGTTTCATTGCCAGGAATGATTTTTGATGAAAAGATCATGGTATCACCTTGCTGCATTTTAAATGCTTGATGACTCTTAGAGGCAAGTCTTGCGGTAGCTGCCAGTGGCTCACCTTGACAACCTGTGCAAAGTAGCACCAGCTTTTCCCTTGGAAAATTTACTGCCTCCTTTGCTTCTAGAAACTCAGGAGAATCAGTTAAATAACCACTATCCTGAGCAACTTTCACTATTCTCCATAAAGATCTGCCAAGTAAAACCACTTTTCTATTTAGTGCTTTTGCAGCTTGGCTTATTGTTTCAATTCGCGCCACATTCGAGGCAAATAGCGAGACAGCAACCAATTTTTTAGACCGCTTTATTATATTGTAAATATTATCATAAATTTCACTTTCTGATTCAGGGTCGTGTTTGCTCAGTATGTTTGTTGAATCACAAATTGCTGCAAGTAGATCACCTTTATCGCCAATTTCTTTTAAACGCTCTATATTAGAAATTAATCCAACAACAGGTTTTGGATCAAATTTCCAGTCCCCAGTATGAAGTGCACTACCTGCTTCAGTGCTAATTAATATTGAATTTGCCTCAGGAATTGAGTGAGTTACATTTATAAACTCAACGGTAAAAGGACCCAAATTTATGCTGCCATTTATGTCTACCTCTTTCACAGGTACCACACCTTCCAATCGAAACTCCTTTAGTTTCTCCTTGAGAAAATTAACTGTAAACTTTGTTGTATATATGGGACATTGCAAATCTTCCCACAGATGAGGCACTGCACCACAGTGATCTTCATGTGCATGTGTAATTATTATTCCAAGCAAATCTTTTTTTCTTTGAGCAATAAAATCTACATCAGCAATGAGTAGCTCAACACCTGGCATAGTTTCATCTGCAAAACCGATACCAAGGTCGATCATAATCCACTTGCCTTGATAATGATATAGGCTAACGTTCATCCCAATTCTTCCTACTCCTCCAAGAGGAAGAAATAAAAACTCATTTTTGTTTATGTTCATTAATTTTAAATTATTAAAATGCGAGGATACCAAAACTTCGACCTTAAATAAAGGAATTTATCACTTTTGCATAACTTAAAAAAATCTTTTCACTAAAAGAGAAGGCTTTCAAATTGGTAAAAAGAATTAAGTGTAGACAGCTACCTCTTTATATCATTTAGCAAATTTCTCATTTTTTTTTTACTTTTCCAAAGAATCCTTCAGATTTCTGCTCTACACTTTCATGTTCCTCTTCCTCAAGCGCTTTTAATAGCTCAATCTGCTTTTGGGTTAAATTCTTTGGATTTAAAGTCTCAACTATTACCTGTACGTATAAATCACCACGAGCATGTGAGTTCATATATGGCATACCCTTTTCCCTACAACGTAGTTTGGTACCAGTTTGAGTGCCTTCAGGGACCTTTACTTTTATTTTAGCTCCATCAATTGATTGAATATCGATTTCACCACCAAGTACTGCTAGTGTCATTCTTATAGGCACTTTACAGTGTAAATCTGCTCTATTGCGAGTGAAGATCTGATGAGTAGCTATTTTCACACATACGTATAAATCTCCGCTTTTTCCACCTCTTGCTCCAGCTTCTCCTTTACCACTGACCCTTACCTTAGCTCCTTCTTCTATGCCTTTTGGAATTGAAACGGAGATATTTACTTCATCTCTTTTACGCCCACTTCCACCGCATTTCTTACATTTATTTTGTATTATTTCTCCTTCCCCATAGCATGTAGTACACGTTCTTTCAATGGTAAAAAAGCCCTGTTGAGTTCTAATTCTACCGCTTCCCTGGCATGTGTTGCACTGAACTGGTTTGATTGCTCCTTCGCTACCTGTGCCTTGGCATGTATTACATTTTATATTTGTCACATAATGTATAGGTGCTTGTATTCCTTTAAATGCATCTTCCAAGGTAATTTTAAGGTCGTAGCGCAGATCTGCTCCAGATACTCCTGTTGTACTTCTTTTTGTTCTTGACCTACTTGTACTGCCGCCGAATCCTCCACCAAAAAAATCGTTAAATATATCACTAAAATCCCCTCCAGCTTGGCTGAAATCAAATCCACCGGAAGCACCATCGTGACCATAACGATCATAACCTGCTCTTTTTTCAGAGTCAGATAGAACTTCATATGCAGCTGTTACTTCTTTAAATTTTTCCTCTGCTTCCTTATTACCAGGATTTCTGTCAGGATGATATTTTAATGCTAGTTTTTTATATGCTTTTTTTATCTCGTCAGTACTAGCATTTCTGCTCACTTCTAGCAGGTCATAGTAGTCTTTTTTGTTCATATATAATAGCTCAGTATTTTACCTTTAAAGATAGGTATTACATATATGAATTTCAAGTATGACCTCTATTTCCTATAAAATATGGTGCACCCTGAGCGACTTGAACGCCCGACCTTTTGATCCGTAGTCAAATGCTCTAATCCAACTGAGCTAAGGGTGCTTGCACAAAGCTGACTTTAACAGATTTTATAGCTTATTTCAATTGGTTTAGCTAAAAATAAAACTCTTATCATGTATGAAACCTGTAAGAAATTGTACTAGCTCTCTTAAAGGATAACTTAAGTTAACAGTTTCCAATTACTTTGATTTTAGAACCGCTATCCGAATAAGAGCTTTTCACATTATACTGCCAAGCTGCTAACAAATAGCGGAATGACGGTTATAGTTAAATCTAAACTATTTTGGCTATATCAGAAGACGGGTTATGCAGAAACCTTAAAATACTTCTTGCTTGCCAAGGAGAATAAATACATTCCTACAAACAAGCAGATACTCAATATCGATGCATAGGAAAACTTGAAAATTAAATCTTTAATATATATTGATAAGCATTTACCTGCAGAAATTTTGTATAGTAGTCCAACACAAATAATCGTACTATCAATGACCGATGCTATAATTAAAGTGATGAAATTTGCCATATGAAAATTCAATTTCGACTTTAATTCTTCAAAAACAACTATGCTTGAGAGAAGAGAGATTAAAATTGGAGTATATAGAACCAGTATCATAAAACCAAAATTTTGCAATTTAAAAAGACAGCATATCACTGTACACACTATTAAGCTGTAAGTAGCTTTGCTTCTACCATAAAACTCAACCATTGAGTTTACAACTAAAGTAGCTCCCACAAATAAGGCAGCACATATCATTAATTTATTTGAAGTGTTAAGTAAAGAAAGACTGATAAGCAAGAGTATTGATAAAATGGACATAATCACCTACCCAAATTTAATAATATGCATTTATTTTAATCAGACATTACACATAATGAAAAATTTGTCTAGCGTAATCAAAAGTTATTTAAACTAGTACCTAAGTCTTTCAAATCTATTCTTATAATATCCTTTATATTGAGAGCTTTCTCCTCTGTCACTTTTCCAATACATGAAAAAACTATACCTTTAAACAATTCTTCAAACTTCCGCTGATTTTGCGGGGCAATGGTTACTAATATTCTACTTTGCGATTCAGAAAACATTATTATCTTGTTTATTATGTCTGTATTTTGTGTTTTTCCTATTGGTACTAGTGAAAGATCAATTTCAGCACCAAGGTCTCCTGCAATTAGCGATTTTGCCAAAGCAATAATTAAGCCGCCTAAGTTTGGTGCAATTGCAGAGACAATTATGCCATCTTTTATTGCCTGGTTGTAACGTTCATACAACTTCCTAGCGCTCTTTGCATTAACTTTTGGCACGTTGTTATTATCTATTCCACTATATAACTGATATTCAGATCTACCAAGCTCATCGTAGGTTGTACCAAGCACATATATCAAGTCCCCTGGCATTTTCACATCAAGCGATACCGCATTTTCAATATTGTCTATAATTCCAATTGCTGAAATGAGTAGTGAAGGTGGTGCAGATATCATCACTTTCTCGCCATTTTCATCATATCCCTTGAAGTCATTGAACATACTGTCTTTTCCGGATATGAATGGTGTTTTAAATGCAGTTGCAAAGTCGTAACAAGCCTCTGCAGCTCTCTTTAGTTGCCACAATCTTTCTGGATTATAAGCATCACACCAGCAAAAATTATCGAGCAACGCTAGATGATTTATATTTCCTCCTGCAGCTACGTAGTTGCGTATGGCAGTGTCAATCGCACATGCTGCCATGTGATAAGTGTCAATTTCTCCATAACTTGAGCCAAATCCCTGCGATTTTACAACACCTTTGTTTGAAGAAAGGACTGGCCTCGAGACAACAGCTTCGCTGCACACTCTTCCCTTGCCTTGCAGTGGTTTCAGTATTGACGATCCTTGAACCTCATGGTCATATTGCACCACTATAAACTCTTTGCTGCGTATGTTTGGTCTGCTTAGCATTTCTTTTAGTTCAAAGGTGTCATGCAAGTAGCTGAGACTGGAATCCATTTCACGCTCAGTTCTACCATCGTATGGGTTTTGGCGTAAAATGTTTGCAGGCTTTACCTGCTGGATCCCAGTGTCAAGCACTGGGATGACAGCAAAGGATACAGCAGACTCCTTAGACCACGGTTTCGTCTGTAAATGCACTTTGGGATTACCGTCATGCAGAAATTCAGTTTCGATGTCCATTATTACTTCTCCTGGGGGACATTTAACAACGGCTTTGCCACTTTTGTTGAATTCTCCAATTACACAGACCTCCACATCATGTGTTTTCATGATTTGCTTAAACGCAGGAAGATTTTCTTCTGGCACTGCTAAGGTCATTCTCTCTTGTGATTCTGATATCCATATTTCCCACGGAGCCATACCATCGTTTTTAAGGAGAACCTTGCTCAAATCAACTTCAAATCCGTCTTTTCCCATTTCACCAATGGACGATGATAGACCGCCTGCTCCATTATCCGTTATTGCATTATAAAGACCAAGATCTCTTGCTTTTACGACGGCGTTGGATAATTTTTTTTGTGTTATAGGATCACCAATTTGCACAATTGTTGAAGGGCTGTTTCCCGACAATGCCTCTGAAGAAAAAGTTGCACCGTGAATTCCGTCCCTTCCAACTCTTCCACCAATAATTACGATTTTATCACCGTTTTTGGGTTCTTTTATGTGTGAAGGTGCATTATTTATATTCCGTGGAATAATTCCGATGCTTCCAACAAAAACTAATGGCTTTCCACAGAATCTATCGTCAAAGTATACCGATCCAAGTTGCGTTGGAATACCGGAGCAATTACCAGCAACATTAACACCGTGAATCACTTCTTTCATTATATATTTTGGTGGTAAGATTTTATCAGTACGCTCTTTATCTCTATAAAGTTTGCCTTTTGATTCTTTGGCAAAGCAAAAGTAATAAGTATTCATGATAGGTTCTGCACCTTTGCCAAAACCGACTATATCTCGATTAACTCCAAGCACTCCAGTCATTGCTCCACCGAACGGATCGAGAGCTGAAGGACTATTGTGAGTTTCAACTTTATCTACAATCAAGTAATCGTCATCAAAAATTATTCCTCCTGCGTTGTCGGAGAAAACTGACACGCATATGTTAGAATTTATCTCACGCGTTGCACGCTTAATATAATGAGCATATAGACCATCTTTTATTTCATCAATAGGGGAGCAAAAAATATTGTGTTTACAATGTTCAGACCAAGTCTGTGCCAGAGACTCAAGTTCAATATCATATGGATTTCTACCGAGTTTTTTAAAGTAATCCTTTATAGCTTTCATTGCTGCCAGCGAGAGCCCTAAAGTGCCATTACCATCGATTCCATCTCTGCTGATTTTTTCAAGCTCTTGGTCACTTACATTGAGTTTGACAGATTTTGCTCCATTATTACCTGGTGTCATCCCAGTGCTTGACACTGGAATCCATTCTTTTTTTTCCTGGTCACGCGCTGTAATGACACCAACTGGGGTATTTTGTTTACTGTAATACTTCCAATGGCAATTGCCGTTTTCTTTATGGAAAAGTGTGCAATATTCAGTAATAGGATTGAATTCCTGTTTTATGTCATCTTCGGTTGGAAAACCTCCTTGACTTAGAATCAATTTTGAACTTCTTGCCTTGATAGAAACACTTTCATCAATGTGGCGTTTGCTCATTAGATATTCTCTAACAATTTGTTTTGCCGTGTTTCCTACGTTATCGGTCATGCCAGGTAAAAAGCTTATCTCCAAGCCCCACTTTGCTTGTGATTCTATGAAGTTATATTGAACTTCTTCAAGGTTTTCATTGTAGGAATAATAACGGCAGTCTTGTATGGCTTTATTATAAAATAGCCCACAAATTTCTTCATGTAATTTTGATGGTAATTCTTTGCTTATGTAAATCAAGTAAACATTAACTACCCTTCTGCGGCTAACTTGTTCACATTTATTAAAAACTTCTATTCTGATGTTTGCCATGTAATATTGTGAAAGACTTTAATATATCATAGCATAAGAAACTGCGAGCACATTTATATTTTAAATAATTTCTATACAATAAAAGTGTTGTATTAATTGTTACTGTTAGTGGGAAGAGTTTTTACTGTTAATGTGAATGAGTCCCTTTTTGATGTGCTGGTTCAGCACATATTTTCTGAATATGAAAGAGAAAAAATTCCCGAGATAAAGATCATACTTCCCTGCAAGAGGGATGTTATAGCATTGCTGAGTGCATTCAAGAATTACAGAACTATAATTTTGCCAGAGATAGTTTCACTAGAAAACATTGATGAAGAAGATTTAATATTAAATCTTGATAGAGTTAAAGTTATCAACCCAACAAAAAGAACACTGCTACTCATTCAATTTATATTGGAGTGGAATAAAAAAAACAATGATAATTTTCCAATCGATCTGGTTTACAGTTTGCCGTCATTGCTTCAATATACCCAAATAGAGGGTGATTATCAACTTGATGAGCACTCAAAAAAAGTAGGGAATTTCATAAATTTACTTATCAAAACTTGGAGTAAAACTTTAAAAGGTTTGGGAGTAATAGATATACTAAAGCATAAGAATGACTACATAAACAATATGATAAACTTCCTGCAGAAAGATCAGCATATGATCTTTATTGGAATTGGAAAGGGTGAAATCTACAAGTTATTGATTAAGGCTATATATGACCTGCCATTTGGAAAGATAATTCTACCTAACCTGAATTTGAAAATGAACGAAAAAGATTGGAAATCACTTGATAAAAAACACTATCAACATTGCCTGAAAGATTTACTCGATTATTTAAAAGTGGATAGAAGGGATGTTAGTTTTCTGTCAGAAGCGTGTTCTGGTGTCATCCCAGTGTCAAGCACTGGGATGACAGAAGAAAGGGCTGGGATAACAGGAAGTCCTGAGGAATATCTTGATTATATCTTCGATACAACTGCTGATCTAAGTGAAGTTGGTGGCGGATCAATTGAAAATATTGAAGTCATCACTTGTGATTCAAGGGAGGAAGAAGCACAAGTGACGTCACTAATTATAAAGAATGAAGGTTATGAAAACGCTTCTTTGTTTGTCTTTGATAAATTACTTGCAGATCGTATGGCGTGTACCATATCGGAAAACTATTCTTATGTGACGCTTCTGCTTTATAGTATTGAGATTTTGAACTCAAAATGGAACGGTGTGGCATTGCTTTCTCTTCTTAAACATAGGCTAGTGACTTTTGGTTACGCTCAAGAAGAGTACACTCGTATTTTATCTGAGTTTGAGATAGAAGTATTGCGTAGCTTTAATACAAATGGTCTTAAGGATATTATTAACGCTATTAATACTTGTAAAAAGCTAAGACATAAAGAAGATATATTAATTATTATCAGTAAGTTAAAGATTATATTTAATCCTTTACTGTATCTTGTAAATTATCCCATTTTTGATGTGGCATCAGCTCATTTGCAGTGTGTTAATGTCCTTTCTAATATCAATTTTTTAGAGCTAAATGGTGAAATAGGTAATTTTACTCGTGATTTCTTAAATGCATGTGAAGATGTAGCAATAAAATGCTCCTTAGAGTTATATAGCCAAATCCTGATATTATTTTTAAAAAGGAAGTTTTTTTCTCCAGAAAATAACTTAGATAAATTCAGCTTATATCACAATAAGGTTGTAGTACTTGCTGGATTTAATGATATACCAAATTTTCAGAATCCGTTTTTGAGTGCACTGAATAGAGAAAAATTTAACCTTCCTTCTGTGCAAGAAGAGCAAGGGTACTTTTTGTATACTTTGCGCAATTTATTTGGTGCCGGCAAGGTTTATATTACGAGGCTAGTGAGTGATAGAAAATCAATTCTATTGCGCCGTTTGGAAGTTCTGTTACAAGAACCAAAATATCCTTATCGCAATTGGCTAAGAATATTAAATACACCTGAGTGCATTGTTCCATGTACTCAGCCTATGCCAAAACCTAAAACTGAAGTGAGGCAAGCAAAAATGCAAGTGATGTCTTGCAGTGCGGTAGAAAAACTGATTCGTAACCCTTATTCATTTTATGTTGAATACATACTGAACCTTAGACAGTTGAAAGACTTAAATTTTAAGCCATCGATATTGGAGTTTGGCACTATGGTACACAATATTCTTGCAAGATATTTACGCAACGAAAAGTCGCTGATGAATATTGCACGAGAAATATTCTCGTCTAATCGATTCCACTTTTCAAATATGTGGTGGGTAAGGTTGCAGAGGATAATTCAATCTTTTGTTGAGCTTGATAGGACTGGAAACAATCAAGTTGAGTTGGAGAAGAGCTTTTCCTATCCGATATTTCATATTCCAGCGCGTGACACACAACTGCGCGGATGCTGTACAACTTCCACTAAGAATAAGGGTGTCATCCCAGTGCTTGACTACTTGGATCCAAAAAATTTGATTGCAAATGAACACACCAGACAATTGTGTAATAAGAGCTGGTCAGATACTCGAATGACAGAAGAAATTTTATTGACAGCAAGATGTGATAGAGTTGAGTATCTACCAGGTGGGCAAGTAGCAATTATAGACTATAAACTTGGTTCACCACCTTCCAATGAGGAAGTTATGTCAGGATTTTTCCCGCAATTAATTTTACAAGCTTTAGCAGTGGAATACACAACAAAAAAAGAAGTCTCGGAGCTTGCTTATTGGAAACTTGATTATGATAAAATAAAGGTTATTGCTTTGAAAGATTATAGACAAAAAATGCATGAATTTCAGAATATTCTACCAGATTTCTTATCTAATTATTTAAGAGATACTACTCCCTTCATTGCCTCTCCTTATTTTGATAAATTCCTGAGATTTAACATCTACAAACAACTAGAAAGGATAGGGGAGTGGTTATAAATTATATCTCCTCTCATCCAGATCAAAATAGCTGGTTGTACAGCTGGTTTACTAAGTGCAGTAGGAGAATTACTAGATTGTGATATAGACTCATCTTTGCTAGACTCAAACAACCATAAAAAAACACTAAAAAGTGATTCAATCAATTTTAGCCATTAAAACTTGAATAGTGGCTAAAATAGCTTTAAATTGTATATTTATTTTAGAGGGGTATATGCCATCACAAAAACAGCTAAATGCGCAGCTAATTGATGCTGCTAAAAAAGGACAGCTAGATTTTGTTCAGCAAGCTATACAGGGTGGAGCAATTATTAATACAATAGATGATGATTATGGGAGAACTGCTTTAATATGGGCTGCTGACAATGGTCAACTAGAGATATTACAATACTTGATAGAAGAGGGAGCAAATGTTAATGCAGAATCTCCGGGAAACATAACTGCTCTAATTCATGCTGCTGCCCATGGTCATCTTGAGGTAGTACAACTTCTAATAGCAAATGGAGCTGATTTAAATGTGAAACGTCAAGGTCAATTCTCTGCCCTAACATATGCTATTGTAAATGGCCATACGGAGATAGCAAAGCTTCTAACTAGATATCATTTAATAGCTAATCTTGATATGTCAATACCTCGCTTGCCTCTTCCTACTTGTATACCAGAGTTATCATCTTATTGGTATGACTGTAAGGATGAGCTCAATAAAATGAAGGAAGAAGATAGTGAATTATATAATTTTCTTGTAAGTAAGAGAATTAATGAACAGGTAAGAATTTGGACAGAGAGTGAGACAATACGAAATATTGCACAAGATAGATTAAATATAGAATACTCAATCTATGCTAAAGATTTAACAGGTAAAATAGAATTAGTGATATTTTTTCTTAACAACAGGGAAATAATCAATTCTTTATCGTGGTATTATAAGGTAAGAATTCAAACAATTGATCAGGTAAAAAGGCTACTTGATCGTTTCACAAGAGAACATGTAGAGCTTGAAGTAGAAATTGTTCCAGCACAATTAAACTTTAATACTCAAGAGTTACAACCCCCTAAACTAAAAACATTATCATTTGCACAAATGATTAACAATCATGCAGGATTATTTTCAGCTGCCAAAAATGGTCAATTAGAAACAGTAAGATACCTGATAGAAAAACAGAAAAAAGATATTAATTCAACAGATCACTATGGAAGAACTGCTCTAATGTGGGCTGCTGGAAGTGGCTATTTAGAGGTAGTAAAGTACCTGATAGAAACAGCAAAAGCAAATGTTAATGTGAAAGATGGCTATGAAAACACTGCTCTGAATTATGCTACTAGAAACGGGCATTTAGATGTAAAAGAATATCTGAAAAGTCATATACAAAAAGAGCTACGGAAGAAATACGTCTGCATTGGTGTTAGTGGTATAGTAGGTTATGTTGCAGGTATGACAATATCATGTTCTGCGGGAGCAGTGATTACAGTTTGTGCAGCATCAGCGACCGTTAGTCTAGCGTTAGGTGCAATGTTGGGTTATATGATTGTAGAAGTAAAAAAAGAGAAAGCAAACAAAGGTATAGCTTCTGCGCTTAAAGATGTTTTCACTATTCAAGCTCTAAGTAGAATAGCCTTATAGAGAGTGAAAGTAGGTTTATTGCTTAAGGTTGCATGATTGCCTTAATAACAATAAAAAAATAATAGAAGCAAAAGATATGGCTTGAAAATTTTCTAAGGTCTTCACTAAAAATGTCTCAACTTGACACTGAAATACAATTTGATTTAATTAATTCATATATGTAGGTAACGTCAAGCACTAGAAGGAGGAAATATGGATAAAAAAATTAGGATAGAATCAGATAGCTTAGGAGAAGTAAAAGTACCAAGTGAACGTTACTGGGGAGCTCAGACTCAGCGTTCTTTGGAAAATTTCAAAATTGGTACAGAGAAAATGCCAGAGCCCCTGATTAAAGCGCTAGCAATAGTAAAACTTGCAGCAGCACGTGTTAACATGAAACAGGGTAGCATAGATAATAGAGTAGGGGATGCAATCTGCACAGCGGCACAGGAGGTAATAGACGGTAAATTTAATAATCAATTTCCGCTTGTTGTTTGGCAAACCGGTTCTGGAACGCAGACCAATATGAATGTGAATGAAGTGATCAGCAATCGTGCAATAGAAATTTTGGGCGGTGATTTAGGTAGTAAGTCTCCAGTGCATCCAAATGATCATGTAAACTGTGGTCAGTCATCAAATGACACTTTTCCAACAGCAATGCATATAGCAGTAGCAGAGCAAATAAACCGCTTGCTTATTCCCAATCTTGAAGAATTATATAAAGCGCTAAATAATAAGGTTCATGAATTTAAAGATATAATAAAAGTAGGGCGTACTCATCTGCAAGATGCAACTCCTCTAACACTTGGGCAGGAATTTTCTGGCTATGCAGTTCAGATTAAAAAGGGAATAGAGAGAGTAAAGTCAACTCTAAGCAATGTATATGAACTTGCACAAGGTGGTACCGCGGTTGGCACGGGAATCAATACTAAAAAGGGTTTTGCTGAGGATTTTGCTAAAGAAGTGGCAAAAATCACTAATTTTCCATTTATTTCAGCAAAAAATAAGTTTGAAGCACTAGCAGCAAATGATGCTTTAGTTGAGCTCAGTGGAGCACTCAATACAGTAGCAGTAAGCTTGATGAAAATTGCAAATGATATAAGGCTACTTGGTTCTGGTCCAAGATGCGGGATTGGAGAAATAATGTTACCAGAAAATGAGCCTGGCTCTTCAATCATGCCGGGTAAGGTGAATCCAACTCAATGCGAAGCAGTGACTATGGTATGTGCTCAAGTTATGGGAAATCATGTTGCAGTGACAATTGGTGGCTCAAATGGTCACTTTGAATTGAACGTGTTTAAGCCGGTGATAATTTACAATGTTTTGCAGTCTATAAGACTTTTAGCTGATGCAAGTTTAAATTTTGCAGAGAAATGCGTAGTTGATATTAAAGCAAACGAAGAAAGAATAAAGGATTTACTAAATCAGTCGTTAATGCTAGTTACTATATTAAATACGCATATAGGATATGACAATGCAGCAAAAATAGCGAAGCTTGCTTATAAAGAAAATATCACTCTAAAAGAAGCAGCAGCAAAACTTCAACTGCTCACTGAGGAGGAGTTTGAAAGGATAGTGAAACCAGAGGAGATGGTAGGTTAATCTACCACCTTTTTTTGTCCCTAGTTAATTGTGGTAATATGTATGGAACTTTGCTGGTTGCTCTACATATACCTCTTCTAAATCACTTAGAGCGTGGTCATTGTGATTAAAGCCATATCTCTTAACCATCTCATCTAGCGTAACAGAGCTTAGAGAGAAACTGAACTCTGGCAATGGATTCACATTTGAGGATTGCAGACTAGTTACTCCATTTATCAAATAGTTATAATACTCTGGGGATAATTGCTCACCTTCTAGGCTATCTGATATATGCTCATTCGACGTTAAACTACTACTAACTGTCGAATTTTCTGTTACAGTATTGCAGAATTGATTATCGAATTCAGCAAAACCCAGAAATGGAATTACTGTTTGGCTACATGATTGATTCTCTTTGTCAGAAGAAAGTTCTAGTCTAGTATCAAATGTATGTTCAACAACTGTTTCCTCGAACGCAGGAGATATAAGAGAGAAATGTGCTGCTGGCAAATCATCTCTGTTTTGTACTAACGGTTCATTGGAGTTTTCAGTACTTAAGTTGCTTGAACTCTCTTTATTGCTTAAGTAAAAATTCTTTAGGACAAGCTTAGCTTTGACAGTTGATTTTGTCTCTAAATTTACTTTATAATCTTCTTTTTGTTGGGGATTCAGTTGATTAAATAGAATTTTAAATAAAGTCGATGTGGGATTAATACAATCGAGTGTATTGAAAGCAAACTCTTGAGGTAACTGATTAAAGATAGAAGGTGCTTCTTCCTTGTCTAGTGCATTTAGTATGCCGGACATAGCTTTAGAGCCTTGAGGCTTTGCTTTAACATGCTCTATATATTCATTTTATGGTTAGTGCTAAGGTTATTAAATGCCTTTCTAAGTTTATTTGTTTGGTGAGAGTTAATTAACTTGTTTAAATTTTTCACCACTTCGTTGCTTATACTACCATGCATTTCTTTACCACCATCAAAGTTAATATATTAATATTATATGAGATTTAATGATAAAATCAATATAAAATTTTTAAAAATTAATTATTTTTATTATAAAAACAGGAATTCTATTAATTTTTTTCCTGATTTGTGTCTGTTTTGCTTTCTATAGCTAACCCAAATTAGGTTTACCGGAACAAATTTTATAAATAATTTAAGTTAGCGCGTGACGCTGGAATGGCTTTGTTGCACCACTCAAGGAAAGAACAGGCAGTTACTGATGGAATTTGTTATAAAATAGATATTTAGCCGACAAAGGAAAAATATGCCAATAAGAATGAAAGTCAGTAACTGCAATGAATATAACAAATTTCTTCAAGAAAGGGGAAATGTTTTTCATTATATCAACGATGCCATTGAAAATTGGTACGAAAATAGTCCAAAAGTAGCAGGTGGCAACAATGTCTACAGCGACAAAGTAGTGATTCTAATTCACATAATAACCTATCTATTCAGGATTGGTCTTAGGCAAACAGTGGGATTTATAGAGAAATATCTTGAGCAAATAGGGAAAATTTTGCAAATTATCAGCTATTCGCAGGCTTCAAGAAGGTTTAAAAAGCTTAATATCAAAATCAACGACTGCAGAGTTGATAAGAACGATATGGAAGATATTGAAATTGCTATAGATAGTACAGGTATCAGCATCTACAATAATATTCCAGGCCATAGTAAGGCAAATGGTACAGATAGAAAGTATCGCCGCTATGAGCAAACAAGATGTAATGCTAGAGATAGGTAGTAAAAAAGTTATAGCTGCAAAATACAGTAGTGGAGTTTATTCCGACCACTATGGAGCCTGTGATCTTATTGAAAGAGTGGATACCAAGTATAACATAAGCACGATATATGCAGATAGATCGAAAGAAGTTATACAAACTGTGCGATGAGCTTGACATAAAGACAAGGATTCCTCCGCAAAATAATGCAGTAGAGCATCCAAAGTTGGATTATATGAATGAGAGAAATTCTACAATCAAGCTCATAAAGTCATATGATGAAGATGGTATGAAGAGGTGGAAAAAAGAGATAAATTATTGGAAGAGATCTTATATAGAAAGTTTTTTCTCGCGACTGAAGCAAATATTTGGATTTAGTTTTAGGAATAAATCTGAGATTAATCGTGAGAAGGAACTGCTACTCAAGTGTTATTTGCTTAACAAATTTACTGAAATAGGCATGGCTAAGTTTGATATAGCTTCATGAATTTATTATACATTACCCACTATTGTAAGTTAAAAATATGATATAAAGGAGATAAGAGGGAAGATAACCCTACTCACTATAGGAATAGAGTTATCACGGGCGTGTGCGACCGACCAACTGTTGGTATTATAACCGTTCGGATCAAGGTACACTAGCCCATCTCTCGATACGTTTGAATAGTTGCATGGGACATATGTATGCACCCGTTTACAATCTTAAATTAATTAAAACTAATCGAGGTTATTATGATTACATCTTATCAAAATTTTATTGGCATTGATATTGGAAAATTTAAAAATGTTGTTGCAGTTCACAAACAGAAGAACGCTGTCGAATTCGACAATGATACTGCTGGCTGGCAACAATTGTTTCAAGATTTTTTAAATATCTTACCTAATTCTTTAGTAACTCTGGAAAACACTGGAAAATATGAGCTTGGCTTAGCACATTTTCTTGTTGATAAAGATATTGCTGTACATCGAGCTAATACTCGCAAAGTAAAAAGCTTTGTTCTATCTCATGGAACTTTAGCAAAGTCTGATCAATCAGATGCAAGAGCCCTTGCTCAGTATGGGTTTGAACGCTATAGTACTCTATCTCTATTTGCACCTATGTCAAAAGAACAAACAACCTTAGTTGCACTTTGTCAACGTCGTGATGACATTACAAAAATGAGAGCTCAAGAGAAATCTAGGCTTGCAGCACCTGAAAACGACCATATAAAAGAAAGCTGTCAGAAAACTATTGAATTCTTTAATAGCCAGATAGATGAGCTCAACAATACCATACAAAAAATTATTGATGAGAATCCAGAGTTACAAAAGCGCCAAAAAATCCTTAAAACAGTTCCAGGAATAGGTGCAAAATTATCTCAAGATTTTCTGTGTCTAATGCCAGAACTTGGTTATGTAAGTAGGGGAGAAATTGCAAGTCTTGCTGGAGTTGCACCTCATCCGAAAGAAAGTGGTAAAACTATTGGTTATCGCAGAATAAGTGGTGGCAGAAGCAACGTTCGTGAAAAGCTTTTTACAGCTGCGATGTCTGCTTCAAGGTCTAAGTCTGCGCTTGGTGCCTTCTATTCAAGGCTTGTTGGTAAAGGTAAAAAGAAGATGGTGGCTATGACAGCTCTAATGCGTAAAATCATAGTAATTGCCAATGCGAGGCTTAAAGAAGCAGTCAATGTGAATTAAAAAAATCTGCATAGAAAATAGGTTAACGAATATGTGGATAAATACGTCTACACACATTTAAAGTATTTATACACATATTCGTTAACCATAAGATCTAAGCAGTAACTGTTGTTTGATACAAAATTTTTCTATGATTAAGTTAGGGTTTTTATTGTCAAAAATGCACTTTTTACTCGAATAAAAAACAAAATTACAAACAAAAGTTGTAATGAAACTAAATTCAAAAAATTTTAAAAAACATAGTTGATCCGAAGAGCTGTGCAACAAAGCCCACTGGAATCCAGATTTTTAGCTATGGTCAAGCCATAGGATGACAAATTAGACCCCAGACTATGCAAGAAATCTAAGGCGAATTATCTTTCATGGTCTGTCTTTGTTTTTTCTACTTTCGTGACAGGAGTTACCAATGGATTATCAATTTGCTTTAAACCTTCACTTGCGCTTTGGTCTTGATTTGAAAGGAGCTTATTTTGTTGTTGCCCTTCATCATTTGAAGTGCTTTTTTGAGTAGTTCCTTTTATATCCTCTACACTCTTTTTATCTTCACCAAAAAGTTTTTTGAATATTTTCTTCAGAAAACGTACCAAAAAGCCTTCTTCTTTTTGATTTTCTTTCGGTTGAGCTATATTTTTCTTTTCACTCAACTGAGATTTTTTATTATTAGATTTTTTTTCTGTAGCATTCCTATCCACTGAGACTTGTTTTAACGAAATTTTAGGCTTTTTATCGCTCGGTTTATCTTTTATAGGATCTTTGCTTACTGAAGGTTGTAACTTAGTTACTGTATCTGTTTGAACAGAAATCTTTTCTTGTTGAAAGTTTCTATCTTCTGAAACAGATCTTCCAGAAGTATTTATTTCGCTAACTGAGTCACGAATTTTGTCTGTTTGCACAGAAATCTTTTCTTGTTTATTTTGATCAGAAATTTTGCCTTCTAATGTAGTTTGAGATTTTTTATTACTTTCAAACTCTGCAACTTTTTTACTTGTAAAAACGTCTTTTCCTTCGAATTTTTGTTTAAATCCAGCAATCTTTTTAAAATCTTCAGCTATTTTTTTGGCTGCACGATCCATTCGACCTTCAAGATTATGAATCAATTTTTTAATAATCTTCACTTCATCTTTACGCCCTTTTTGAGCTTTAAGCTCCCGGTGCAATTCAACAATAATTTTTACTTTATCTTCCAATGAAGAATTTTCTGGAAAAACATCTTTAAGTTCCCGATTCAATTCGACGATCTTTTCAAAATCTTTAGCTACTTTTTTAGCTGCACGGTTCATTCGATCTCTAAGACTACGATTTAATTTTGCAATAGTCTTGATTTTATCTCCCAGTGAAGAATTATCTGCTGCAGAAATATCTTTTAACCTTTTCCCGGGATTTTCTTTGGTTACTTGCCTTTTGTAAGCTTTAAGTTCCTGGCGGAAATCATTGATAATCTTCACTTTATCTTCCAGCGACGTACCTTCTGGAAAAGCACCAGCAAAGACATCCTTGAATTTCTTCTCAATATCTTGTGTATCTTTAAGCTGTGTCATACCCAACTAAATAAAAGCTTATACTAAAATCAGTATATTAGTTAATTATGTAAAAATGGTTAAGACACAAGGAGCACCTCATTTATGCTTTTTTCATCAAAATATCATTTACTTATTAACTTAAAATACGTCACAATATAAAAATGAAAAATAGCCCGTTAGCAGTAGTATTCGATTGGGATAATACCTTAGTTGACACTCAAGATAATATTTCTAATGCTATTAAGCATACTTTAGATTTGATGGGATCTGGCAGTAAAGTTGTTGATAGAAATTCTCATGAATCAAGAAAGAGCTACATGGTCAATTTGTTTGGTGATCAGTGGAAAAAAGCGAACCAGATATATCAAAAATACCTAGATAGTGCACTGTTACAAAATATTACTCTGAACGAGGGAGTAGAGGGAATGCTCCAGACGCTGAAAAGCCACAATATTTACCTAGCGATAGTTAGCAATAAGAAAAATACTAATTTACGTCAAGAAGTTGCCTACTTTAAACTAGATTCTTACTTTGAAAGAATAGTTGGATCATGTGATACTGCAGAAGATAAACCATCTGCAACTCCACTGCTATTTGCACTAGAGGAGAGTACGCTACCTGTAAATAGAGAAAATGTGTTTTTTGTTGGTGACAGCATCACAGACATTCTATGTGCACAAAATGCAAATTGCTTACCTATTGTATACGGACAATCAATAAGAGGTTATGAAGATTTGTTATATTTTCAACATTTTAATAAACTTACAGAATTCATAGTAAAGTATTTGAAAGATAGGTGGTAATGACAGAGATCGCTAGTGTACACAGGCGCTTTTGCGCATATTTAATAGATGTAGCAATTTTATTAATTCCAACCTTACTAATTGTGTTGTCATTAGGGGATTTTCCATTAATTTTACACCTGTCATACATGTGTATAAATTGTGGCTACTTTACATATTTTATATCTTCAACAGCTCAAGCAACTCCTGGTCAACAGTTAATGAATATATATACTATCACTTTAGATAGTTCTAAAATAGGTTTGAGCTTAGCATTTGATCGCACTATCTCTCAGTTTTTTCTTCCTATGCTAAATAATTCAATTATCACCTTTATCAAACTTTTTCAAACATCAGTAAATGCTTTAAGTACACTAGAAGTGATTATAGTGATGCTTACCTTCAGTTGGTATTTAGTTGCTTGCTTCTCTCAGAGGAAACAGGCATTTCATGATGTGCTATTTGATACGATTGTTGTGAGAAAAATAAATTGATGTGACCTTGATTGTTATGTAGATTACATTGGTATATTAGCTAAAGAAAGGTTATGAATAAAGAAATAGTAGAACATTTAAATAAATTACTTACAAATGAGCTGACTTCTGTACGCCAGTATCTTTTGCATTTTGCGATTCTTAAAGATAGCGGAATTAATAAACTTGCAGAAAAGATGAAAAACGAGCTTAATGAAGAACTTGAGCATGCAAATAGGCTAGCAGAAAGAATTTTACTGCTTAAGGGCATGCCAAATTTTCAAGATACAAATAAAATCTCAAAGTATGAAGGAAAGTTCACAAAAGATACAATGCAGAAAATCTTAGAAGATAATTCTAACTTAGAAGAAGAAGGTATCAAGGGCATCAAAGAGGCAATTTCCGTTGCTGAAAAAGAAAAGGATTTCGTGAGTGTAATGTTATTAGAAGGACTACTGAAAAATGAGGAAGAGCACTTACATTGGATCAAAGAACAGATTGACCTTATTGAGCTTATGGGTATTGAAAATTACTTGAGAACACAAATATAGAGTGTTAAGAAAAACAGTATTTATTTTCATTATACCTTTTTTACTTCTTTTTTCACTCGGGTTATGGCAGTTATTTAGATTGAGCTGGAAGAATAATATTATCAAAAATATGGATCTTCCAGTTATTCATCTACTGCCTAGTGATAATCTTTCAAAGTTTAACTACAGAAACGTTAAAATCGACGGAATTTTAAGTGATATAGAACTATATGTTTTCGCAGGTCAACGTGGCTATCATGTGCTGTCTCCTATGTTGCTTATCAATGGACATTACATGTTAATAAATAAAGGAATAGTCAGAGAAAAAAAAGAAGAAAAAGCAAAAATTGAAAAAGTAGCTGCTGATGGCGTTTTGTATTGTGATGGTAGCAAAAATTGGTTTATCAAAAATGATATTGCTTCAAATACATGGTTTACCTTAAGTACAGAAGAAATCTCCAATGATCTAGGTATTAAGCTAGAGAAATGTATATTGTGGCAAGACAATTTTGGTGGCAAATTGACTATACAGCCAATAAAGCATCTTGAATACGCAATTACTTGGTTTGCACTTTCCTTGATTTGGCTCATTATGTGCGTATTTTACTATAGGCAAAATATATATAAGTCGTAGAGATACAGTGTGGAAAAAGAAAAGCTACAAATAGAAAAAATGCAACAAAGTGGAAGAAAATACTTATTACAAGGGTTAGTGATATGTCAGTGTTGCAAATCCGTTTATTATGGAATGAGTAATGCTAAGGGAGGAAGAAGTTACTATCGTTGTCCTGGAAAACGTTTTGGTGAATGTAACAGCAAATCAATACGCGCAGATATACTAGAAGGGGTAGTATGGGAAGAAGTGAAGATGTTAAGAGGGCATATAACGAAGGAAAAGTGTGATTTATCAGAGGTAGATTGGGAGACTAAATTTAATATAATTAGAAAGTTAGTTCAGCGTATTGAAATTGATGATGATAATGTACATATGGTGTTTCGATTAAAAGAACTCGCTCTCGAAAGACAAAAAGAAGATATTCAACCTTGTACCAGAATTATAAAGAATGTAGTGCTATCAAATGCAATAGGAATGCATAAAGTTAGCAATGCCCTGGCTGCAATATCAGTTGCAGTGAAACTTGGAATTAGTGATGAAGAGATTAAAAAAGGTCTTTTGGAATTTAAAGGAGTAGCAAGGAGATTTTCTTTAATTGCCGATATTAAAGGTGTTAAGTTAATTGAGGACTATGCTCATCATCCAAATGAAATACAGGCAACCCTGTCAGCAGCACGTTTGACCACTAAAGGAAAGGTAACAGGAATTATCGAGCCGCTTCGTTTTGCTCGTATTCGTAATTTTTTTGATGAGTTCGTACGAATTTTCATGATGTTTGATTATGTAATTCTCACTCCTGTCCATCCTCCAGAAGATAAGCCTATTCCTGGCTGTGGAATTGATGATATACAAAAAACCTTGATCAGTAATGGGTTTAATGATGTGAAGATTATGAATGATGCTTTACTCATTTCACATTTTATTAGTAATTCGACAAGTTCAGGAGATGTAGTATTATTTATTGGTGCTGGTAGTAATATAGCTAAACTAGCGAAAGAAACTGCAAAGCTGCTGCTAGTAAAATAAACTTAAGCATTGGTGATTTATATGATAAAATTGTGTAGTAAAACTGGATCCCAGTGTCTAGGCAAACAACTGTACAGACATTGCGATATGGGGATAGCTTCCATTAAGAATGGTGTCATCCCAGTGCCCAGACACTGGGATCCAGAAGACTTAACTTTAAATAAGTGGCTGTATAATAAAAACTGGATTCCAGTGTCAAGCACTGACCATCCGCTACTCAAATTACCTGTATATTGCAATGTTCGTACACTGAAATGTTACAGCGCTGGGGTGACATTTCCCGAACGTGAACACAATTGTGAATCTAGTGGAGGTTTAGCATGATGAAAAAGACGATCAGCAGTGTATTTGCAAGAGAAATTTTAGATAGCAGGGGTTACCCAACAATTGAGGTAGAAATAGAACTATGTGATGGAGCAACAGGTAGAGCCGCTGTCCCTTCTGGGGCTTCGACCGGTAAACTAGAAGCATTGGAGCTGAGAGATCAAGATGAAAAAAGGTATTGTGGTAAAGGAGTGCTGAAAGCTGTTCAATCTGTGAGTGGAGTGATAGCAAATAAAATCATTGGCATGGATGCAGCAAACCAGAGTGCAATTGATAAAGTTTTAATTGAACTAGATGGAACAAAAAATAAATCTAAACTTGGAGCAAATGCAACTTTGGGTGTGTCTCTTGCTGTTGCAAAAGCAGCAGCAAACAGCTTTAAAATGCCGTTATATAAGTATTTGGGAGTAGGGGAAGAGCAGATGCCAGTTCCGCTAATTAACGTCATTAATGGTGGAGTACATGCAGATAATAAACTCGATTTTCAAGAATTTATGATTCTTCCGGTTGGTGCTGAAACTTTCAGTGAAGCAATCAGAATATCTGCAGAGGTATTTCATAACTTGCGCAGCATTCTTAAGAAAAAAGGTTATAGCACAAACGTAGGAGATGAAGGTGGTTTTGCACCAAACATTGGAAGCACTGAAGAAGCTCTTAATTTGATAATTCAGGCTGTTGAATCTGCCGGTTATTCGATGAAAAATCACTTTGCACTGGGTCTTGATGTTGCTGCATCTACTTTTTATGAAGATGGAGTTTATAAATTTGAAAACAGAGAACTCACTTCAGAGGAATTGGTTCAGTATTATTTTGACCTTGTAGGCAAATATCCAATAATTTCTATAGAAGATGCAATGAATGAAGACGACTATGAAGGTTGGAAATTACTTACTGCAAAATTGGGAAGTAAAATTCAATTAGTCGGGGATGATTTATTTGTTACAAATTGTGAACTAATAAGTAAGGGAATAAAGGAAAAAATGGCAAATTCTGTACTAATTAAACCAAATCAAATAGGAACACTTACGGAAACTTTTGCTGCTATTGAAATGGCAAAATCAAATGGCTATAGGGCTATTATTTCGCATCGCTCAGGTGAAACAGAAGATACAACGATATCCCACATAGCGGTTGCATCGAATTGTGGACAAATCAAGACTGGCTCGCTGTCGCGTTCTGATAGGCTTGCAAAGTATAATGAATTAATGAGAATAGAAAGTTCATTAGGAGAAAATGCTAAATATTATTGTGGGTTAGCATGGACTTCATAGACGAAGTTAAATTATATTTAAAAGCAGGTGATGGTGGCGATGGTTGCGCGAGTTTTCGTCGAGAAAAATTCGTTGAATTTGGTGGCCCAAACGGTGGTAATGGAGGCAGGGGAGGAGACATAATTTTCATCAGTGATGCAAATCTCAACACTTTGCTTAATTTTCGTTGTCGAAGACATATTAAAGCAAGTAGTGGAAAAAGTGGTACGAGTAGAGATAGATCTGGCACGGCAGGAAAAGATATTATACTTAAAGTTCCAGTTGGTACACAAATAATCGATGAAGAAAGTGAGGAAATAATAGTAGATCTTGATAAACCTGACATGGAATTTCAAGTAGTGAAAGGTGGAAAAGGTGGGCTTGGAAATACTAACTTTAAATCTTCCACCAATAGGGCACCAAGACATTTTACCCATGGTCAGCCCGGCGAAGAAAGAAACATAGTATTGAAGCTAAAAGTTTTATCTGATGTTGGCATTATTGGTATGCCAAATGTAGGTAAATCTAAATTTTTAACCCGCTGCTCGAATTCTGATACGAAAGTAGGCGATTATGAATTTACTACTATAAGACCACATTTAGGTGTAGCAAAAGTGGATTATAGCGAAATTGTAATAGCAGATATTCCTGGAATAATCGCTGATGCTCATCTTGGAGTTGGGCTCGGACACAAATTTTTAAAGCACATAGAAAGGTGCAAAATTTTACTGCATTTAATTGATGTAACGCGCGATGACGTTATCTCAGCTTATAATTGTACACATAATGAACTGAAGCTTTACAATAGCGACCTTATTAAGAAGGAAGAAACTGTTGTGTTAAACAAATGCGACTTATTGGAGGAAGCAGAAATTCTTGAGAAGAAGAATCATTTAGCCAATTATCTTGATAGAGAAGTACTGTGTTTATCAATCGACGATGATTTACAGCCCATTCTGAGGTTATTGAGTGAGAAAATGAAAAAAAGCGACCCTAAAAAAATTGATGTGTATGATCCTTTTAAGACATGAATTTTTTATTTAACAGTTGGTCACTTAAGGTAAATCCGATTCTTTCAGTATATTAAACACTGCAATTGACCTTGATCCCATCTTTAGCTATATTCACATTTGTAGGTGTCAATTCTTGGCTTGGGTAGCTTTGAATTTTCTTTAAGGACTTCGTATTGTCAATAAAAGCAACATCATTATGAGACCACATTTCTTTATGATCGAACATTCTTTTATTTAGAACTGCTACTAATTCACTTAGTGTAAGGTTAAATCTAATACCATCATTAGGGTCAAAAAATGTAAAATCATTGTTTCCATTCTTTCTTATTAACATAGAATGACCGTGAAATTGAGTTGTTGTTCTTTTAAAAGTGCAGAACTTGATATAATTTCCGGAACCAATACTATTAATATCTTTTTCAAGTATTTCTTTTTTTATACAATAAGACCCACTACTACTATTATAATTGATTATTTTTAGTTGATTAGGATATGTTAATATATTACAAGGATAAATTCCAAATAAAAATGCCAATGTTTTTTCGATTAAAGATGAGGTTTTTAATATGTGTGAATGTACTGTGTGTGTTTCTAGCTCACTGAGAATGTTTTCATATCTACTTTTTTCTGTAAGTTCTTGTGATGAGCCTATATCAAGTAGTAAATCGTGTTCAGTAACATAATTGCAAAGTATATCACATAACCCATCGAACTCTTTTTGAATTTTTGCAGTTAGGGGATATTTATAGTTAGAGGTTACATTTATTATGTCACCTTGTGAGAATTTTATATCTACTTTCTTTACATAGAGATTGTTTATATCAAGCACATTTCCCAATCTGTTAATGTTGTTTCTAATAGCATAATACATTGAAAAAATACCAACCACAGCAGATAATAGAGCAACAACACATAGAATAATGATTGTAGGTAACGTTAAACTTAAGGCAATCATGGGCATTACTGATGCTATGAAAGCTACACCAGCTATTGTTGAAATAACCAGAAGATTAGTATTACTTTTGTTAAAGATCTCTCTACTTTTCTTCATAAGAAGAAGATTTTAATACTAAGAACTAATTTATTATACTATATGTAGTAGTAAATATCAATAGAAATATTATTAATAAATCAAATTCTTTTATATAAGAAATAGGACTAGACGCTTAAAAAGCTTTTATCAAAAGCATTTGTGCTATAGAAACCTTATGTCTATTTTATTGCTAATTAAAATATATACAGCTGCAAAAAGAGCCAAATTTACCCTCATCGTAGGAAAGATTCAGAAAAAATGTAACGCACATACGACAGAGATTAAGCATATGTGTGCACCCATGTGCGCTGAAGAAGATACGCTACATTCTTTACTTAGTTTGATTATTTGATAGAAAAGTCTGCAGACCAAGATAGATTTTGAGCTCTAAAAATACCTCTACTGTGAGTATACTAAGATTAGATAAATAGGCGAAGTAATTTTTATATTAGTTTTTTAGTTGCCAATCAATTTGGAGTTCAATAACTTGACATTTATTCAATACTACTGTATAATAAACATGTGTATTTTTTATACACTATGGCAATAAAATTACCTTGTAATAGGTGTATTGGACCCGAGGGCAGTACTCGGCGCCTCCACCATATTTTTGATACGGGGGCGAATAAGGATCGACATGCATAGTAAAGATGGTACCTTTGCTCGGTTAGATACCACCGCTAAGAGTTCATAATTTAGATGCAAACGATAACTTTGCTGCCGAAGACAATGTTGCATTAGCTGCTTAATTTAGGCACTATAACTTCATTGCTATAAGCACGGTTTAGGGAACGCCGGGTAACAGAAGTTCCCCCAAACATGTAAGGGTTATATGGATAAAACAGATTATCAGAAGTCGCTTAGTTATGCTAAATTTCAAGTTATCAAAAAGGCTTTGAATACTATATTAGATAATGTTTTTACTCCTCACTTAGAAATAGTATTTTTTACGCGCTTTAATGGTGTTGTCATACCAGACTACTTGAAAGAATCATACCCTACTCAAATGCTTATTATATTACAGCATCAATTTTTTGGTCTAAAAGTTCTTGAAGATAAGTTTAGCGTCAGTTTGAGCTTTCGTGGAAAACAAGAACAAGTCACTGTACCGTTTTTTGCTATTAGTGAGTTTCATGATAAAATTTCAGGAGATATTTTAGTATTTAGCGTTGATTCTGATAAAGAATACGAAAGTGAAAAATGTGCTGAAAAATCATCAAATGGTAGTATTATATCTATAGATCAACTTTACGATAAGTAGTTGCTTAATTTTATAAATAAAAAATATTGTATCTGTTCAGGATATCGACAAGACCATAGAGTAAAAGTGAGTTTATAACAAATGGTATCATTTGAGTAGCTGACATTAGCTTTCACATAAAAAACGTTATAAAGCGCTTTCATGTTTACCAACTTAGTGCCAATCTGGATCCCAGTGTCTGGGCACTGGGATGACAACAAAGGGGCTACTTGAACAGAGGCTATTTAGGTAACAAGAGGTGACAAGAAAAGAAGCGCTGGTTTCATACGTACCTGAACACTTATCCTGCATGTAATAAACATGATCAAAAAGCTATTCATACAGTACACATCTCTCCGTTAATTTATCAATAAGTTTTTTATCCACGTGGAATCAAAGGGTATAATATCTTATAGCTTATTGTTTACACCTATTTCAGCATAAAAATTATTGTGGGGCTTGATTTTATACATATCACTACACATAATAGGTTTTAGTGTAAATTAGTAATATGCATCCAATCATATACTTACTTAACCTGTTACTTGATCTTTACAGCTTCGTTCTAATATGCTCAATTGCTCTCGATTTGTTGATTAAATTGAATGTAGTTAACATGTATAATGAGATTGTAAGCAGCATAATGCAAACTTTAAACAGACTCACTTATCCTCCACTAAAGGTTATCAGAAGGTATATACAACCATTCAATGGATTAGATTTATCCGTGATGATATTGATAATAGCAATTCACTTTGTAAAATATACAATTACTTATTACTTTAAGTAGATGTTAAAAAAACAGCTAAAATCAGCGATATACTTGTCACTATTAATGTATATATATATATCGGTTTTTAGCTATAATTATAAAGATCCATCCTTAAATACAGCTACAAATCAGGAAGTAACAAATTTGGGCGGAGTAGTAGGTTCATATTTAGCTGATATATTGGTTCAATTTCTTGGACTCGCTAGTATTACAATAGCTACAACCATAGTTTACTTTTTAATTTTCAGAGCATCATTGCTGAAAATTATCTACCTAACGTTAATCAATGTAGCAATATATGCTATATTGTCGCAACTTTCGCTTGGCATTACTGCTAGATACATGCACGGTGGAATAGTCGGTAATGCTCTAATTGACCACTGCCCGTTTTACATATTCACAGTAGTAGCATCAATAGGTATTGTAGGATTGATTGGTTGGAAGAGAACGGTTTATTCTTTGCTTTTCCTATGTAAAAAAATATTTTCCCTTTTTACAAAGGTTCTGTTTTTCAGGTTACGTAAAACTACTGATTATTCAATAGCACCATTAGTAGTAGAGGAAAAATATATAACCACTAAACAACAACCGAAAGAAAGAAAGAAAAAAGCTGCCGAAGAAATTGTTAAACCACCTTCTAGCGAGTTTGAGTTTCCAAGCATTCACTTACTTTCCAAAGCAGAAGAATCTTTGCAGAGAAAACAGTTGAATGCATTAGAGAGCAATAAGAATTTATCTCTGCTCGAACAGGTTCTGAGTGATTTTGGCGTGCAAGGAAAAATTATAAGTGTATGTTATGGACCGGTTGTGACTTTATACAAACTTGAACCACAAGCAGGTACAAAATCTGCAAGAGTGATTGGTCTTGCAGATGATATTGCACGTTCAATGAGTGCACTTTCTGCACGTATTTCAATAATTCGTGGACAAAATGCCATGGGAATAGAATTGCCAAACAAGGAGCGAGAGATTGTAATGCTGCGTGATTTACTTGAATCGCCAGAATACCAAAATGCAAACTTAAATCTTCCAATTGCGCTTGGCAAGGAAATAAGCGGAAAACCAGTTATTGCAGATCTGACTAAAATGCCCCACTTGCTTGTTGCCGGAACTACAGGGTCAGGTAAGTCGGTTGCAATTAACACGATGATTCTGTCGCTTGTTTATCGACTAAGTCCTGATGAATGCAAGATGATAATGATCGACCCCAAAATGCTCGAGCTTTCAATATATGATGCAATACCGCATCTAATAACGCCAGTGGTAACAGAGCCAAAAAAAGCTGTTATTGCTCTTAAGTGGATAGTGAAAGAGATGGAAAATCGCTATCGCATGATGTCATATTTAAATGTGCGCAATGTAATAAACTATAATCAAAAAATTACAGAAGCGATGAATAGCGGAATAGAGTTGGAGCGCGTTGTACAGATTGGCTTTAACTCAACAACGGGTAAACCTTTATTTGAAAAAATACCACTTAAAATGGAGACATTTCCGTATATTGTGGTGATCGTAGATGAAATGGCAGATTTAATGCTTGTTGCTGGCAAAGATATAGAATGCTCTATTCAACGTTTAGCTCAGATGGCTCGTGCTGCAGGAATACACATCATAATGGCAACACAACGCCCATCTGTAGATGTGATAACAGGTGTGATAAAAGCAAACTTTCCAACGAGAATTAGTTTTGCTGTTACTTCTAAGATAGATAGCCGTACAATACTTGGTGAACAAGGGGCCGAACAGTTACTCGGTATGGGTGATATGCTTTATATGGCCTCTGGTGGTAAGATTATTCGAGTGCACGGTCCATTTGTAAGTGATGATGAGGTGCAAAATATAGTTGATCATCTGAAAACGCAAGGTGAGCCAAACTACATGGAGGAAATCACTCAAGAAGATGAAAATTCTTTCGCGGAATCAGAAGGTGAAACAGAAGATGAAGAGAACGATCTATACAAGCAAGCAGTGGCCATCATTCAGAGAGATCAAAAGGTTTCAACTAGTTACATTCAAAGGCAACTTAGAATAGGCTATAACAGAGCTGCAAATATTGTTGAAAGAATGGAGAAAGAAGGTATTGTCAGTGCTCCGAGTTACTCAGGAAAGAGAGAGATATTGGTAGAATAACCCTTAACTTAAACCAAAGAAAGTTATTTTAAGATCAATAGATCTCTTGCATAACTGGAATTCAAAAGTTCCAGCGCATGACCAGATATTTCTTATTGGATCCCAGTTGTATAGTGTTTAATACTAAATTAACTACTAAAAACGTACAATAGTAATATATTAATTAGCTAGGGGGTTAAAAATGGGTATAACCAAATTTGTATTCGGTTTTGATAAATCGGATGTAACAGCATTGCAGGAAAGTCAAAATATTGATGCTAAAAAGTTTCAAGAAGTATTTAGCGCATTAAAAGAATGGCAAGAAGCTCAAAAGATAGATGCTAAACAGTTTGAAGAGGTATTTAGTGCATTAAAAGAGTGGCAAGAAGCTCAAAAGATAGATGTTGAGCAGTTTGAAAAAGTTTTTGGTGCATTAGAAGACAAGATTGGTACTGAGCAGTTTCAAGCTATGCAAGAGCACTTAAGCGGCTTGCAAGAAAAATTTACAGGCTTAGAAGAAAAAGTAGAAACATTTGCAGACATGGTAGGGGGACAAGAACAAGCAATACTAACTTGTGCCATAGTCAGTGCTGTTGCTGCAATAGCTGTAACTAGTTTTGTTGCATTCTGTATCTATCAGGGAGTTAAGCTTGATAAAGAGAAGAAAAACGACTTGTCTCAAGATATGCCAAGCGGAAAGTTTAATAATGTGAATGATACCGAAAAACTGAAGAATAACTTACAGCAAGGAAGAGTGTAATGCTCTTCTTGAAAGGGTGTTACGTAAAATTTGTAACACCTTAAATTTCCTTTAGATTATGTAGGTTTTGGTAGTAAATTTTTTAGAAAGATGTTTGTATTATAAAGTTGGTAGAGATTCTGATTTACTTGAAGTTTGTTAATTGGTATCTTTTAAAGCACAATATTCACTATAGTATGCTTAAGATCTTTTCTAAAGTTTTATTTATATTAATACTTTTGGTTTCTAGTTTCTTTACTGTACATAATGTTGAAGCGAAGTCTAAGGTAAAGTTCAGTAAGAGGTACATACCTCCTGGTAACCCTGGTGGTGCAAACTTTCATGCAGACGAGGATTTTGCTGAGTCATATAAACTGTATGAGAAGCGTAGGGAGCTCCTCAAGAAAAAAAAGTTACAAGATCTAGCTATGAATAAAGAAGATCTAATCAAAAAATTAAAAGAAAAAAAAATTGCTAGCCTTGATAACGAGCCAAACAACGTGGGAGCTTGCATAGTTGAAGATGGGGAGGATGCTATGATCAATCAGCATGGTATTAATCTTGCACGTTTAAAGGGTGCTGTATTTATAGATCAAGAGCCAGTTTCTCAGTATGAAAGTAAGCAGCATAAAAAAAGTGAACAACAAAAAGGGAAAAAAGTTACTTCAACACGAGAAAAAAAAGTTTCCCCTATAAATGTTACTATAAAAGAAACTCCATCAAGAAGAACGTGCTCTCATGATTCTATTACTGATCTAAATAGAACACCACAGCATAGTTTAAATGGTTCAAGTTCATTTGGCAGTGTAGTTGACACAGTAAAATAGTGTCACGATTAATAATATGCTAGATAGAGACCTGACATTGAGTGATGATGCATATGAGTCATCGCCGGTTTCCATGCATAAAACTCATACTGTAAAAGTTGGACAAGTGAAGATAGGTGGAAATAATCCTATAGTTGTTCAATCCATGGCACTTGGTGCACATATAGATTCTGACAACATAAAAAGTAGTGCTCAGAAATATGCAAAAGAAGTAATAGAACTAGCGCATGCAGGTTCAGAATTGGTGCGAATTGCTTTGAACTCAGAGGAAGTAGCAAAAGCAATACCTTATATAGTAGAGGAAATAAATAAAGAAGGCTTTGATGGTAAGATATTAGTAGGCTGTGGACAATATGAGCTCTACAGGCTGATTCAGGATTATCCAGACAACATTAAAATTCTGGGTAAAATTAGGATAAATCCAGGTAATATAGGCTTTGGTGATAAACGTGATGAAAAATTCGAAAAAATTATAGAGTATGCAATAACGCATGATCTTCCTGTCAGAATTGGAGTAAATTGGGGTAGTCTTGATAAGTACCTTTCACAAAAATTAATGGATGAAAACTCCTTATCTAGTAATCCAAAAACTTCTGATGTTATATTACGTAAGACGCTTGTAATGTCTGCTCTTGGTAGTGCAAAAAAAGCTGAAAAGATTGGCCTTAATGCAGAGAAAATAATCATTTCATGTAAAGTCAGTAGAGTGCAGGATTTAATTTTAGTTTATACGGCACTTGCAAAATCTTCCAATTATGCGCTGCATTTGGGTTTAACCGAAGCTGGTATGGGTAACAAAGGCGTAGTAAATACCACAGCAGGGCTTACTTATTTATTGCAAAATGGTATTGGAGACACTATCCGGGCTTCTTTAACTCAGCGCCCTGGTGAATCACGCACTAATGAGGTGGTAGTATGTCAGGAAATACTGCAGTCTATAGGTTTGCGCTACTTTAACCCTCAGGTGAGTTCATGTCCTGGTTGTGGACGCACAAGTAGCGATCGTTTTCGTATATTAACTGAGGAAGTAAATGGCTACATAAAAACTCATATGCCGGTATGGAAGAAAAAGAATCCTGGTGTAGAGTATATGAACGTTGCTGTTATGGGATGCATAGTAAATGGTCCTGGAGAGAGCAAACATGCAAATCTGGGGATCAGCCTGCCTGGGTATGGAGAAAAACCTGTTTCAGCAGTCTACAAAGACGGCAAATATTTCAAAACTTTACAAGGTGATAATATTTTTGAAGAATTTAAGGAAATTATTAGTGATTATGTGGAGAAGCATTACACATAAGCCTTTCACAAGTTTGTACTTAGACTACATTCTGTAAATTAAATGCAAAAATGGTATCTATTGAGTGGATGTCAAATTAGACAATAAAGAACGCCAATTTAAAAACTAGATAGTATCTGACAGGGTTCCTTTTGCCTTTTTTCTATTTGAGAAATTTTTTAATATTGAGATTGACTCTAAGTAGTATAGAGATGTTATTCCAGTATCAAGGACTGAAGTTTCCTGATCTACAATATTTGTACAGTTATGAAATAGACGTAATTTGACATAAAAAGCTTTACTTTTTGAAATTTTGGGTTACGTTTAATTTAACATATTTCAGTGGGGAATTTATTGTAGGTAGAAAGGAAGCTTTAAAAATATTAGGTTTTCAATCAAGCGATGCGCCCAGTGAACAAGAAATTAAATCAGCGTATAGAAAATTAGCCTTGAAATATCATCCTGATAAACATTCAGGTAAAAATGAGGTTGTGAAGAAACAAAATGAAGAAAAATTTAAGCAGCTAGGTTCTGCATATGAATTTCTTACTAAGGAAAGCATAGAAGAGGTTACAAATCTAACTGACGAAAATTTAAATGAAATTAATTCGCCTGGAGATTTGAGGTTTTACTTAAGTAGGGCTCTATATAATCAGGATATAAAGTTTCTTGAAAAGCTTTTTTCCAAATTCAAAAGCAGTAAAGATGGAAGATTTGGTGATTACATCAATGAAAAACTTATTTATATTTACTTTCCATTATCTATTGCTTTAATGCAAGCTAAAGATTCAAGAAATTATAGTATTTTGAAACTTCTTTTAGAAAATGGTGCTGATCCTAATATAAAGCTATTACATAATGAAGCTTCGTTATACTATTGTAGGGTTATCGATGACAGCAGAATTGTAGAGTTATTGTTACAATATGGTGCTGATCCTAATATGTTAGATAAAAATGGTAAAAATCCGTTGTTTAAAGCGTTTTTGTGTGATGATGATCATACTATGGAAATACTTTTGAAATATGGTGCTAATCCTAATATGTTAGATAAAAATGGTCGAGTTCCATTATATCAAGCAATCAATTGTGACAACGATAAACGCGAAAAATATGTAGAGTTGCTTCTAAAGTATGGTGCTGATCCTAATCAGAAGGTTAATGGCTCCAGAGTTATAGAGTGTGCTCCATATTTCACTAATAATGGTGTAATGAATTTGATTAAAACGCTTACTCTGCCATACGGTAACAATGATAAAGTTAAAAGGTTGATGGCTGAGTACGGTGGAGTTGATAGACGTTATCTACGTGATCAAACGATACTGACTTGTTGTTGCTTAACAGTAGCTTCTGCTACTTTTTTTAGTATAGCTTCTCCTTGGTGTTATATACCAACAGCAATATTTGCACTTGCCGCGTGTTTTTTCATTAAAAATGCTGTACATGCTGCATTTTTTGCAAAAGAACCTTCTACTGAGTTTACCGAAGCTAGAGCTTGTCCAGAGATTAGTAAAAGGCTATAATATCTAAAGTTTTAGTGCTGGGTAAAGATGAGAAAAAAGCATCCAGCAGACCTAAGTCAAAGGGAATGGACAAGAATAGAAAGCTACTCCAGAGTATCATACAGGAAAGGAGGAAGGTCGTCAAAGTATAGCAAAAGAGAAATATTAGAAGCAATTTTCTATGTATTGTGTATAGGTGTAAATGGCGGTATTTACTATGTGATGGGATACCAAGGAGAAAATTTAAAAAATCATATAAAGGAAGAATATGGTATGGATATTGAGATTGTCAAAAGGCCTTCATGTAGGTTCTAAGTCAACAAAGACACACCGCCTTAGCTACTACCAATGAGGGGTTTAAAGTGCAGCCAAGAAGGTGGGTTGTAGAAAGGACTTTTGCTTTAGGAATAGAAGACTATCGAAAGAATAAGATTTATTCACTGAAAATTTCATATATCTGGCTATGAGTAGAGTTATGTTAAGGAGAGAAATATGCTTGAATTTGCGAACAAGTTCTAATCATTAATGTTATACACGTTCTTTTCTTTTTCTATTCTCTCTTGTTCTTCAATACAATACATAGCAAGCGGATTAGCTTTAAGTCTTTCGACTCCTATTTCTTCTCCCGTTCCATCGCAGTAACCATAAATGCCTAATTTTATTTTTTCCAACGCCTCCTTAATTTTTTCTTTTCTATCTTTTCGGCGCTTAATTAATTCTCCATTTTCACTATCAGAATAAATACTACTATCTTCTAGATCTTGTTTCTCCAGTTCAGAGAGTATTGATTGTAACTTTAAGCTAAAGTATTCCAGTTGTTTTACGTTCATATATTCTTCATTTTCTGAAGGAACGTAATCTTCCGGTAACTTTATTTTTATTAATTTTTCCATAGCATTATCAATAAAATATATTAAAACTTATATAACTTGTAAACACAAAAAATTATACTACCCTCAAAGTAAACACTATAATTTATAATAAACATTTAAAATCCTGGTATGATTAGTTTGGTAAAAAAATTAGTAATAAATGATAATAATCTTACTTATATAGTATGTATTTTTATTATAATGTTAAGTTTATCTTCATATACACTTGAAAACAACAGTAAACAAGAAGTCATATTAACATTAACATGGATATGTGCTACATTTGTTTTGCAGATCTCTACAAATAATTTATTTACATCTGATTATCATGATGGAATATTAGAGCAAATCTTTTTACAGCCACTCTCTTCTAGGCTGATAGTTGCTTATAAAATCTTCGCTCACTGGTTGTTATTTGGGTTACCGATTTCAGTGATTTCTTTCATGTTCAGCTTTGCAATTCTAGGCAATAATATTGAACATTCAATAGCAGTTGGAGTGTCTTTATTATTTAATACGCTGATAATCATTAATATTTCAGCTACTGGAAATGCATTGATGATTGGTCGAAATAACTTAGCATCAGGAGTGTCGCAAATTCTTGTTTTGCCAATGATAATGCCAACTTTTGTATATTTCAAATTGCTAACTCAATTTGAAAATTTATCCTTGAATATTTATACACTACTAATCACCATCTTAGTTTTTGTCATTTTAATTGTTAACAGCACTATAACTACTCACATAGCATTAAAATTTGCTGTGGAGCAGGATTGAAAAAACTTACTAGTTATAGCCCTTCTCATAATAGTCCAAAAAGAGTAAGATATGGATTGATAGTAGTGGAAGGTAAGGATGCCAGTAGCAAATAGTTATGACTTAAGAAAAAAGGTAATGGAAGCATTGGATGAAGGAGAGAGTGGAGAAACTGTTGCCAAGAGATTTAAGATCGGAAAAACAACTTTATATGAGTGGAAGAAAAGACGTGAGAAAACGGGAGATTTTCAATCAAAAAAGCTTGGAAGCGTGGCATAAAATTACCGACTGGAATGCATTTGCCGAATTTGCAAATGAGCAAGGTGGCAAAACTCAGTCAGAGATGCTGGGGCAATATTAGTAGACAAACAATTCATCGAGCACTTAAAAATATAGGATTCACAAGAAAAAAAAGACCTACGGATATAAAGAAAGAAATGAAGAAAAGCGAGCTCAATTTTCAAAGGTTATAGCAACAAAAGAACCTAAAGAATTAGTGTATATAGATGAGTCTGGCATTGATAACACTGAACCTATGGGTATTGCCAGAAAGGACAGCGGTTTTATGCCCTAAAATCTGGAAAGAAAACTCAACGAATTAGCATGGTTGCAGCCTTAAGTGGAAGAAAAATAATTGCTCCGTTAACCTTTAAAGGCCACTGCAATATGGATATCTTTAATAAATGGTTTGAGCAGTTTCTGACACCGATTTTGGAACCTGGACAAACTGTTATCCTTGATAATGCTACTTTTCATAAGTCTAATAAGATTTGCTAAAGGAGTTGGTGCAGAAATTTTATATCTTCCTCCATATTCTCCAGATTTCAACAAAATTGAGCATTATTGGTTTGCTATAAAAAACAGAACCAGAAAAAACATTCCTTTATTCAAATCTTTTCGTCATGCTGTCGATTCTTCTTTCTTATGACCTTTTTGGACTATTATGGGAAGGGCTATATTTACTTGTATCTGCTTAGTTAAGGGTGTTAACTTAAGTAGAGATGGAGACATTAGACTTCTTGCATGAATTACAGCGTGTGAAACCATTATTGGATTTCAGACTGGCTGGTTATGCAAGAAATCTAATATCTATCGAAGAGTCAGAAACTTTTATAACTTACCTTTAATCAACCTAACCCATGCGTGCCAATCTCTCTCACCAAGATTGCTTTCGAAAGACAGAAGATCCTTTACGGCTTTTGAGCAAATTTCTTCACTTGGAATTGACAACTCCCTATTCATTGCTAGCATCAGGCATTGAGTTTTACAAGCTTGTTCTAAGTGATACGTATAAAACATTGCTTCTTGTATAGTCTGACCACATGTTATAGATCCATGATTGCGCATTAACATCACAAAATTTTCTTTCAAATCAGCTATTAATCTTTTTCCTTCTGTATCATCAAGTGCCAGGGAATTATAATCATGGTAAGATACCTTATTATAAAAGTGCAGCGCCCACTGACTTATTGGGAGTAATCCATCCTTGAGAGAAGAAACTGCTACAATAGAAGGTGTATGTAGATGAAAAATTGCTTGAATATCTTTCCTTGCTTGATAAATGAAGCCATGGATTACATAGCCAGTTTTATTATATTGATATTCTTTGCCTTCAATTATATTCCCATCAAACGATACTTTCATCAATGAACTTTCATCTACTTCATAAAAACGTATACCAAACGGATAAACATAAAATGACTTTTTATCTTCAGAACGTACAGAGAGATGAGTATACGTATGATCATCTAATTTAAGATAAGATAAAATTTGATAGGCGTTAACTAGGTCTCTTTTCAACTCACTATTTGTTAATAACATAGCTCTTGACTAAAATTTTCTAAAGATTTATACGTAAAAAAAAGTTTATTACAAACTAAAAGGTGAACCTACGTTAAAATACTAAGCACTTTTACTTGCCTTAGGTGATTAGAGTTTACATTTCTAGATTACATAGTATTTTAACTATAAAAGCGACTTTTTATGTAATGTTTCATATGTTTTAAAGCCTTGTTTTTATGTTATTATAATTGTAGGTTTTAATATTAAAAATAATATGATAAACGTTGAGATAAAAAAACAGCTAACAAAATTTTTCATATATATCACTGGTCTTCCAGGAAGTGGTAAACTTTCTACAGCAATAGTATTATCTAGTATGATAAATGCAGTAATTGTAAGTGGACTTGAATATAATCAAACTTCCAAAGAAGCTCGAGATAGAATATATAACACTACACATGTTATGTTTCAGGCAATAGAAGCCTATCCTATTGACTCAAAAAATTATATATTTGTTGATGAATTAATTAAAAATAATGATTACAACATAAGAATATATAACTCAGTAGTAGAACTTAGTAAAAAAATGAGCACAAAAATCCTCCCTATAGTACTTAGGTGCAATCCATTGATATTACAAGAGCGTACTATATCAAAAAAGCAAAGAAAAAATAGGAAGGTTACTAATATAAATAGTATTAAATTTAGGGAGGAAGATTTATTTGTACCACAAAATGCTATAGAGGTAGAAAATTCAAATATGAGTATAAAAGAAGTAGCAGAAGAAATAGTAAGTCAGATGTACAAACTTGGCCAAATTAATAGTGTTTACGCAATAGGCAACGATTTCATATACTGAGGCTCATTTAAATATAGAGCCTCAACTCCATTTAATTTTTGTTTATTTTTTAGTCTATAACGGACTAATAGCCCTGCATGGCTAGCATCCAACTTTGGTAAACTGCAATCCATATATGTAATGCAGTGCGTTTCAGGCTGGAGTTCACTTACTACAGCAGGATTTGATAGCGGTAACAAATTGAAATCAAATAACTGCGTATAAAACTTTTGATCATCTTCGATTATAGCTTTAATATTTTTTTTGCTATTTGTACAAAGTAGCGATATTGCATATGCTTGAGCTTCCAGGGCACTAACCCCATATAACGGCTTATTTGTAGCAAGATTTATACCTTGTGCAGTTGATATACCAACTCTGATTCCAGTAAAACTTCCTGGTCCAACTATCACTGCTAAATGGTCTATTTTATCGTAGCTGTAATTATGCTTATCAAACAAAGTATTCAGTATTTGAAAAAATGATTCTGCATGACTATTGTTTGCAGAATTGCGTTCTACAAAACAATTACCATCGTAATCAATTACTGCTATTGAACTACCAGCACCTACAGTATTAATTGCTAGAATGGACATCACTTAAGCTTATCATAGAGCTTTGTAAACATCATAGTGAACGCACCGTTACCCATAACATTTGCTGAAGTTATTATTGGGTCAAACACTATATACAATGCTGTAATTAATGAAAGCATCTCTGGGGAGAATTTAAGATACTTCTCAAGAACGGGCAACATTACCATAATCCCTCCCGCTGGAACTGCAACAATAGCAAATTTAAATAACAGAAAGTAGAGAAGGAAAGTCACATAGTCTGTTGCAGACAATGCACCACCAAAAGTCATTATCATTGATAGTATTATAATAAAAAAGCAATCACCTACTAAATGAAAGCTAGCGGTTATTGGCACAACAGACGATGCTATATCATGCTGCTTTACATTTTTTTTGCTTCCTTCAAGAGTAAGCGGCATAGCTGCATTACTAGACATTGTGCTCATTGCAGTAATAAATGCTGGTATCATATTACCTATACTAGCTATCCAGCTTGTGATCTTGAACGAATTTGCTGCTCCATATAAGAGAAAAACATAAAGGTAGGTTGCAGATGATATAATAATAAAAATTATTGAGTAATCCTTAAATATTATGGGTAAAACCTGATCATGTTCCATTTTTAAAGCAAGACCAAGTACAAACATTGGAATAATTGGCGTCAAAAATGTCTTCAAAATAAAGAGAGTTAAATCTAACATTTTGTTCGAGAGCTCTTTGCTTTTTTTTGGTAATATTGTGGACACTAATATGCTTAACACAAATCCACAAGCAAGGGCATAAAAATTAGAAAGCAATGCAGGTATCCTAAATGACCATAAAGGAACAATTGTTTCTTCATATGTTATATCTTGTATTGAATAAGTGTTTTGTGTGATGAAATGCCCAACAGAATAAGCTATTAAACTTGAAGCTAGATTCGACAAGAAAATCGTTATAATAAGTAACAATATAAACTTTATAGCCGACTGCTTAAGATTGTTAACACTACTAAAGATTAATGCAAAAACAATAAAAGGCATTATAAATAGTAAGATCTCTTTTATACTAAGGCTTATTGAATACAAGAAGGTTTTCACTTCCATTGGAACTAGATGACCAAAGAATACAACCGAAGTGATAACAGCAAGTAAGGTTAGTAATTGTAACATATTCTAATATAGCGATACCCTATGGAAATACATATGATAAATTAGCTGCTAAGTAAAGTAAAACTGCCTAGAATATTTGCATTACCTTCTAGTACTTGAATGAGATTTCAAATTACAACGTTTCCACAAAGTATATAATTAACATCCACACCTTTGGTCAAGTTCCATTCACGCTTTATTACATTATATTCCATACCAGTCATATCTTGTAGTGTTACATTGTTCTCTCTTAGATGATTTGCAATTTCTGATGGCTTGAGAAATTTATTCCAATTATGTGTGCCTTTTGGCAGCCAGTTTAATATGTACTCTGCGCCGACTATTGCAAGACAGAAGGATTTAATAGTTCTATTTATCGTCGATATAAAAATTAGCCCTTCTGGCTTCAACAGCTCTATTGCTTTTTTCATGAAAAACTCTAAATTATCGACATGTTCAACCACTTCCATCAACAAAACCACGTCATACTTCTTGTCATTGCTTAGCTCTTCAATGCTAGTGTGTGTGTATTCTATATTTAACCCTACTTTCTTCGCATGCAACTGTGCCACTTTTATGTTTTCCTCACATACATCTATTCCTGCAACGCTAATACCAATACGCGCCATTGACTCTGACAAAATGCCACCACCACAACCAACATCGAGCAATGATAGTTCTTTTAAATCGCATTTTTTTAATTCTTTTATTTTCTCAACGATGTATGATACTCTCACAGGATTCATCATGTGCAATGGCTTGAATTTGCCATTCTCATTCCACCATTCACCTGCTATTTTAGCGAATTTTGATATTTCATCTTCGTTATAAGTTTTTGTGGTTTTTTTCTTGCTAATATTGCTAAGTTTATCAAGGCGTTCTTTATGTCTACTTTCTTTTGAAAATTCTGTTTCGAGGAATTGTTTGACTATGTCTTTTGCTAATCCACTCGCAGTAAACCCTGCACCAAGACAAAGTATATTCGCGTTGCCATGCTCGCGAGCTAATTTTGCGATCTCAACACTATTACATAAAGCAGCGTAGATTCCTTCAAAACGATTTGCCACAGTACTCATGCCCAAACCTGTACCGCAAATTAATATTCCATAATTTGCTTTTTTGTTTGTTATATCTTCTACAACTTCAGCAGCATAGTCAGGGTAGTCTACACTCTTTTGTTCAGCAGTGCAGCCACGGTCTATCACTGTATAATCTAAAGTTTCCAAGTAAGCCTTTATTTCTGATTTTAGTTCATAACCTGCGTGGTCTGAAGCAACTGATATCACATCTGACATATAAGAAATTGCAACTTAAGGGTATTTATATGGGTAATTTATTTTGAGCTTTTTGTCAAGCTCTTCTGATCTTTCTGAATAAATTTCGAGTCAGATATGCATAAATTCTATATAATTTTTATCCTACCACTACTCATTCGGTAAAATGGATCATATAGATATTATAAAGTCAAAATTATTGTTGTCCGACATAGTAGGAAAAAAAGTTAGGTTAATAAAAAGAGGAGATAGTTTTGTTGGACTCTGCCCATTTCATAACGAAAAAACTCCATCTTTTTCGGTCAGCAATGTTAAGGGCTTATATTACTGTTTCGGTTGCTCAGCTCATGGTGATGCGTTTGAATTTATTTCACAAACTGAGGGCTTAAGTTTTAAGGAAGCGTTGGAAAATTTGGCATCTGTTGCAGGTGTTGAGTTACCCAAAAACCTCAGCTTTGCTAAAGAAAATGACAAACTGTTTTCAGCACTGAATTTAGCTGCAAGTTGGTTCGCGCAGAAAAATCGAGGTGTTATGGCTTATTTAAGGCAGCGCAAGATCTCACTCAAAATCATAGATAAATTTAGAATAGGTTATGCACCAAGTTCTGGCTTGAAGGAATATTTGAACTCCTCTGGTATTAAAGACGAGATTTTGATCGATGTTGGGTTAATAAATAAGAATTCTCGTGATTATTTCTATGATCGGCTGATATTTCCTATACACAACATCACGGGCAAAGTTATTGGTTTTGGCGGACGTGCGCTGAACTCTGAGCAACAGCCGAAGTATCTAAACAGCCCAGAGAGTCAGCTCTTTAAGAAAAGAGAAAATTTATATGGATTAAACTTTGCTTTGAGTGAAATACGCAAAAAACAGCATCTATTTGTTGTTGAAGGATATATGGATGTAATAGCACTACATCAAGCGGGAATTAGCAATACAGTTGCTCCGCTTGGTACCGCAATTTCTGCAGAGCAGATAAAAAATCTATGGAAATTTGCTAAAGAAATTTCCATCTGTATGGATGGCGATAGTGCCGGACGTCATGCTGCTATTCGAATTGCAGAACTTGTTCTACCGATACTGGAGCCTGGATACACATTGAAGTTCGTAACTTTGCCAAACAATAAGGACCCATACGATATATGCAATGAGCTAGAATATAAGACAGAAGACGTACTCTCTGCTTTTAACCACTCAACAGAACTGCACTCTGAATATTTATGGCATCACATAATTGGTAGCAATTTGCAAAATTATGAAAAATTTGCTCCGGAAAAATATTCAATTCTTGAGCACAAGTTCATGAAATATGTCAATGCTATCGGTAACAGCAGTATTAGAAGGTATTATAGAGATTATTTTTACAATAAGGTCAGTGAATTAAGAAGAAACTTTAAAAAGCTGATTTTTAATAGCAAAGCAACAAAAGGTGAGTATCTTTACAATAAATCTCCAGAGCTAATTGAAGCAGAGCAAAATCAGGCCATAATTTTGCGTATAGCCGTAGAATTTCCTGAAATCTTGAACCGTCCTATATTTTTTGAGCAATTTTCTCATTTCGAATTTACTAATGAGATGAAAAAATTACAACAGTGCGTAATTAATATGGTAACTAATGAGAGCAACTTTAATAAAGAAATTCTGCTACAGGAGTCTAGTGTTATAAAGTTTATATTTGAAAAAACTAGCGTACTAAATAGTCAATTAAGTGAGAAGAGATCGGCAGAAACTGTCTGGAATAACATAGTATTACGGAAAGAATTAAATGTATTACAAGAAGAAAAAATTAAAGCAAGGCTGGGCGGTAATTTTGACTTAGAGGAAAGGCTAATAGAACAAATAAAGCAAATAGAGGATAGTATACAAGAAATGCAAATGGAATTTATTCAAAAGTAGATGGCTTAAGATGTTCAAAATTATTAGAAAAACACTGTATTAGTATTTGCTTAAAATAGCTTATTCTAGTATATTTCTGGTTTGTTCAACTACGATAAGTGTTTTCATTTCTTCCTCTTATTATCTTTCTAGCCTTATACCTTGGAAGTGGTATTTATTTTTCTTTTATCGGACTTGGTAATCCTCTTCATCAAATTTCACCGTTAGTTTGCTTATTACCAGCATTATTTTTTGCTGTTCTATTCAATAAAAACAAAATTCAACATAGTATTGATACTCTTATAAAAGGTATGGGTAATAAAACTACTCTTACCGTATGTTTGATTTTTCTATTTGCTGGAGCATTTTCTACTGTTACTCAATCGCTTGGTAGTATAAATGTTATTGCTAGCTTAACTATTTGCTTTCTTCCAGCACAATTATTACTTCCTGGAATGTTTTTACTTTCTACTTTTATTTCAAGTGCAATCGGCACATCAATCGGAGTTATTGCACTTATAACACCAATAGCTGTTAATTTAGCACAAAATGGAGCTTTTGATTGTGCAGTGGGTGTTGGAGCTGTGATAGGTGGGTCTATGTTTGGCAGCAACCTTTCAATGATATCTGACACTACTATTGCTGCTACTTCTTCACAAGGAGCTTCAGTAAAGGATAAAATAAAACTCACTTTCAAGACAGGATCTGTTACAGGTCTTATAATACTTATTTATCTAGTAATAATTTCAAATAGTACAGAAGTTGTTTCTATCTCAAGTCTGAATTATTTATCCATAGTCAAAATTATCCCTTATATATCTTTAATAATTATGGGTTTATTTGAAATAAACACTCTAGTAACATTAGCTATTAATATGGTTATTGCTGGGATATTAGGAATAGCTTTTTTTGATTATTCTCTTATTGAATATTCTCGTGACATATATAGGGGTTTTTATAAGATGAATGAAGTAATGATATTTATTCTCTTCAGTAGTGGATTAAGCCACTTAATGTACGAATACAGTCAGAAAAAGATAGATATATTCACCGATAAGGTGAATATGACAAAAACTCAAGCTGAATTTATGATTGCGGGAATATCATCTCTGTTTACTATTTTAGTTTCCAGCAATGTTGTTGCTATTTTATTAACTAGTAATATTGCGAAAAGACTTGCACAAAGATATCACATTGCACCACACCGTAGTGCGTATTTATTAGAAATATTTACTTCTATCACAAAAAGTATCTTACCTTATGGTTCTCACGTATTACTAGCAAGCAGCATTGCCTCTCTGTCACCTATCATCGTACTAACAAAAGTATATTATTGTTTTGTTTTTGCAGCAGTTGCAATAAGTGAAATAGTGATTAATGGCAGACGTCATGCGGTTGTAGCTCCTCAATTACCATAAACAACTCTTTAAATTTTCACTCAATTTGTTGATAAATTAACAAATATTATAATCTTTGCTAAAATACTTATATAGTACCAATTCTTTTAAAGACATAGTATTACTAATGTTATAAAAAATGTATCAAAATAGTGGAGAAAAAAATGCCTGATTATTATGAAATATTAGGAGTAAAAAGAGATGCTACTCATGGTGAGATAAAAAAAGCATATCGCAAATTAGCATTGAAGCTTCATCCAGATAAATTGCTTGAGGAAGTGAAAGAGCTAGATAGGCTAGAAGGAAAGAAGAAGGACGGAAGGCTACTATCACAGTCGGAAGAAGATCAACGGGCTCAACTTGAAGAGAAATTGACAAAGTTCAAGGAAATATCAGTAGCACGCAAAGTGTTATCTGACCCAACAAAAAAAAGCCAGTACGATAGAGGAAAGTATGAGTATGGGGATTGTAGTGATGAACTGGAGTTGTTGCGGGAAGAGATGAGTAAACTTAAACAAGAAGAGAAAAGAGAAAAATTTTTTAATGAAATATATATTATGTATTGTTCGAAAAGTCAAAAATTAATCGAAGAGAAAATAGAAAGGCTAAAGAAGAGTTTAAAAGAAATAGGCAAGATGGGCAAAGCTAAAGAGACTGAAGAACCAACTGAATCCGAATATGTAAGAACTATTCTGGGATTGTTGTTACATATCCAGTCAAATAAGTATGAAGAGTGTGATGATATAATAAAGAAAGTTACAATTGATGCTGGTGACATTACATTTCTAGTGCAATTTGCTATTATGTACGATCGTGTGGCATTTTTCAAGCTCTTTGAAGGAAGGATAGAAATATCACGAAATGAAATCTTAAGCTATGCTTATGAATACCAATCTGAAGAGTTTTTGGATTATTTTTTTAATAAGTACTTAGATAAATTAGATATCAACTATAAAGATAAAGAAGGAAATACAGCTTTACATCATACATTAAAATGGTTGGATTTGGGTAAATCGAAATACCAAGGTTTTGTCAAGTCACTTCTTAGTAAAGGTGCAAGGCTTGATGTTAAAAATAGCAAAGATGAAACTCCATTTGATCTCTTGGTCAATTATGCTACATACTTCTCTCGTAAGGAAAAAGTAGTAGAAAAATTAAATAATCTTTCGGTGGTGCTTAGTGGTTGTAAAACCGATGAGCTAAAGAAGCTAGAAGGTACTTCTGCGTTGAATGAACTAGTAGATACTATTGTTAGATATAAGCATAAAAAAGCTCTAGATCTTCTAGTTGAAAATAACATAAAGATTTCAAGTACTATTTTAGAAGGTATTGTTAAACACAATTGGAAAAAAGAGATTTTTGATTGCTTTTTACATAGAAAGAAATATAATTTTCAGGATGAAAATGGGAATACACCTCTACATCATGCTTTAAGAAACTTACAGCCCTATACGTCAATGCTTCGCAAAGTTGAATCACTTGTGAGTGCAGGTGCGAGATTTGATGTTAACAATGACCAAGGTGAAACTCCGTTTGATCTCTTGGTTGAATATGTTGAGAAGGGGTTTTATGGTCAAGCGTCAAGGTTAAGTTATGCTTGGAAGTTGTTTAACAAATGTGAAAATAAAGATGTACTAAGAGAGCTAAAATATAAAGATGGTACTCCTGCATTAGATAAACTAAATGAGCTTCGTATTAAGTGTCGTAATACTTCTATCATAGTTGCTTCTACGTTAGCAGTAGTAGGAGTTGCTTTAGAAGTAGCTATTGCAGTCTACTCAGGAATGTTAGCGTTAGGGATAGGAATTGGAGTTTGTTGTCTTGTTGTTGCTGCAATCACATACCATTGTAATAGTCCTGCAAATTTATTGAAAGATAGCAATGCTGAAGTTGCAATTAATCAAATGGCATTAGTAAAATTATAACTTAAGATCAGAAGAAATGGCAGATCAAGTTTAATAATGTTAATTCAGTAATATATTTAGTAAAATCTAAAACTAAGAAAATTCTATACTTGCAACTCTGTGAGATGCTGGTGGTATCTATCTTACTTTCTTGATAGGAATACAGATTACAAGAGATAGGCGATGGAATTTCAAAGAGTTTGCAAATAATAGTTATTATTTGTAGAATATAGAAAAGTTAATAGAGATTTTAATAGTATGCCATCCGTTACTTTTATTTTACCTGATGGAAGTAAGAAAAGCTATGAAGCTGCAGAAGGAGAAACTCTGCTTAATTTAGCCCACAGAAGTGATCCAGATCTGCTTGAAGGTGCATGTGAAGGCTCTCTTGCTTGTTCTACATGCCATGTGATTGTTGATTCAAAATTTTATGATGTTGTAGAAACACATAACCCTATATCTGATGAGGAAAATGATATGCTGGACCTAGCTTTCGGTTTAACAGAGACATCGAGGCTTGGATGCCAAATAAAAATCACAAAAGATATTGACGGTTTGTGCGTAACCGTGCCCAGAGGTACAAGAAATATATCATTAGATAAATAAGAGGATAATGCGTAAAATTTTTATCTATATTCTTATCTCCTTACCTTTGTTTATTCCTCTAGCTTATAGTGGTTTTTGGTATTTTTCTGCATTTAAGGTAAAAAGTCTTTTAACTGATTACATTAATGACGAAAAAGTTGATATTTCACATGATTTTAAGGGGTTTCCTTTTAACCTAGTTTTTCGTGTAACGAATCCAAAATTTTCTAATGAGCAATTAACTGTTTCATCTGAAGCTTTAATGATAAAAAACAGATTATTTGATAAGTCAGTATATATCTATATACCAAGCAATAAAGTAAACATTGCTGTCCGTAGTGATGAGAAAAAGAATATAAAGTGTCACACACACGTGAGTAGCCACTTTGTTGTTAAACTAAATGATTTACTATCTTCATTAAAATTCAACAGAAATAGCACTGTAATAGACTATATAGATACATTTCGTTACGAAGATTATGGATTAAAATGTGATGTTTTAGAAAATCAGCAAAGTGTTATAACTGAAGTGAATGATAAAAGTAATTACATTCAATTTCACTTTGATAAAGAACTGAATGAAAATACTAAACTAGAATTTGATTTTTATACTTACCGTTATAAACATACTGCAAGTCCTGAAAATTACCTTAGTGTCGACGCTAAATTAGATTATGAATTTGTAAACCATATTTCAGCTTCTAAGATTAATTTCAACATAGAAAAATTTTTGATTGAGAGTAATAACTTTTCTATTGCTGCGAATGGTGGAGTAAGTAATTACAATTTAGTTACATCTTCATTTGAAGATAAAATCAATGTAGCCATATCAAATTATAAAGAATTAATTTCGTTTGTGACTAATGATTCAAAGACTGCAGATAAATTGGAAAAATCAATATCTTCCTTATCAGAAAAAATCACTAATAACGACATTCAATTTTCAATAAAGTACGACAATAATGTAGGTTCAGGCTTTATTGGAAAATTATCCACTACTGATTTTATCACTCAATTCACCAAGAATGAGAATAGTAATTAGCTTACTTTTTACATTGATATTCCATTTAAGCATAAATGCTTTTACTTTGGATGATAAACTAAGAGACGAAAGCATGGAAGAGCGAGCAAGTAGCTTATTTGCAGTAATAAAGTGTCCAGTATGCTCTGGTGAATTATTATCCGAATCTGAGTCTCAAGTTGCATATGGTATGCGTAAGACAATTCGCAAGAAGATCAGTGATGGATATACTAACGAGCAAATAGTTTCAGAGTTAAAAAATTCTTATGGAGATTCAATTATCATTGTACCACCTGTAAAATCTAGTACCTACATTTTATGGTTTACTCCTTTTATAATTCTTCTTATTGGATGTTTTCTAGTACGAAAATCAGTTCAGAAAATAGATAAAGTAGTAAAAAGATAACTATAGAGTAAAAGTGAGTTTACAACAAATGCAAGTAGCTACTATACGAACATTTGAGTTTAGATCAAAGATTGTAAGGTTAAATCTTCCATCCAAATAACCACGCACTCTACCTGCTTATCTGGGTAGACTTCTTGCACTAAGGTTTTATAGATCAACATTTGCTTTTTTATTTCATTTGATGAGGAAATAGAAACGTTATGGTGTGATTTATAGTCAATTATGATTGCTTTGTCTTCTGTTATGCACAGTCTGTCTAGCCGCACTAATACTGGTTTTCCGTCAATTGTTCCACTAAGTGGAATTTCTGATTTGCCCTCCAAGTCGAACAGGTAATCATATTTTTCATTAAAGGTTAATATTTTGCTGTAAATTTCATCCTTATCTTCACTAGTGTTTATGCTATCAAGATATTTCCTAACCCAATTTTTTCTCCTGTCTTTCTCTATCTTGGGCATATATTGCAATATACTGTGAATTATTAAGCCTCTTGCATAGCTGTCTGTCGTCCCAATGCTCCTTTTTGTCATTCCAGCATTCTCATCTGTCATCCCAGTGCTTGACACTGGCTTTTTTTCTCCAGGTTCCAGCGTTACGTGCTGCAATGACATTGATAGGTTTGATGGAGGTGAAATCACTGGAACATCAAAATAATCACGTTTTTTATAAATAGAAGGGTAGTTTGCATTCATGCATAGCACTTCAACTTTTTCTTTAAATATCGGCTGTAAGTATAGTTTTTTCCTCTCATATAATGCTCCATATTGAATAACTAGATCATACCAAGAGCCCTTTTGCACTGGCTCTTTGCCTAAAATGTATAACTCATCTTCAGCACGCGTAAGTGCCACGTACAGCAAACGCAAATATTCGTTATAATCCTCTAGTTTTTTCTCTCTTTTTACTTGATTACAATAAGCATTACTATTTTTGCCACACCAAAATGGTGCTTCCGTTGCATCAAACAAAATATTTTCGCTGTTTCTTGGTACCGTATTTGTGTCAACTAAAAACACTATTGGAGCTTGTAGACCTTTTGATTTATGAATTGTCATTATTCGTACAGCATTGAGTTTTGATTGCATATCGTTTTTAATCTCAGGATTATTTTCTTTGATCCACTGAACAAATGCTTGAAGAGATGGGTGCTCAAATTGCAATACGAGGTTCATAAATTCGTCTAGAATCTCGAAGCACTCAAGACCTAGCCTTGCAGCAAATTTCTTCCTGCCTGTGCGCAATATATGAGTGAATAGTGTAAGGGGGGATTTTGTCTGAGATAAATTAATTAGATAGTTTAATTCATTAGAGATAATCTCCTGATAATCTTGAAGTTTTTCCCACAACGACTGTTCTTTACGATTGTATGCAATATTGAATAAATCATCCTCAGTGAAGTTAAATAGCGGTGATTTTAAAACATTTGCAAGAGCAAGATCATTTGCCTGGAGGAGCAAAAATTCAGCTAAAGCTATTAAGTCCTGCACAGCTATGTAATCCATAATTCTAAAATAATCTCGGCCTATAACTGGTACATTTACTTTTTTTAGTTCACTTATTATGTAATCAACTAACACATTTCGCTGCCGTACCAAAATCATAATATCCCTTGGTTCTATATGACGATCTTTGGCGACTAAAATCCGCCCTTCGTTTAACCAATTGTGAATTCTTTGGGCTATTGCCTGAGCAAGTAATCGATCCTTTACTACATAATCTTTCCTCTGTGTTAAATGAATTTGTAAGGCTTGCTGCTCTTCCTCTTCATATCCTGGCAGTAACGGCCAAATTTCAATGTATCCTTGATCGTTTTCTCTATATGGAATATGTTTTATCTTGTTATCATTGAAAGATATTTCTTCACGAAAATTGTTAAATATTCTGTCTACAAGCATCAAAACTTCTGGAGTTGAGCGAAATGACTTTTCAAGTTGACATGATACCCAATCTCTGCCACCGGTTTTCGTGTGAAAATATTGCTGCATGTAATTAAATAGATGGGGATTTGCTCCTTGAAATCTGTAAATGGATTGTTTTACATCCCCAACAACGAATAAAGTTCTCTTTTCGTCACCACCGGTAAAAAATTCATTGCAGAGATTTGTTATAATTTTCCATTGACTGATACTATTGTCTTGCGCCTCATCAACAAGAATGTGGTCTATTTTTTGATCTAGATTAAACAATATCCAATCTTTATAGCCTGGATTGCTAAGGAGATTTGTTGCTAAATTGATGATATCATCATAATCAAGCAGTGCATTCTTTGATTTTTCACTATTATATAGATCAACATATACTTTAAATATACTAAGTAAACTACTGGTTCTTCCGAATATTTGATAAGAATTTATGTCCTTTACATGGGTAAACAATGCATTTTGAATGCTTTCTATCATTTGCTCTACGTCTTCAAATTTTTCCAAAGCACCCTTTGTTATAATGGATGATATGCTCTTTTTTTCGTACGATTCTGATTTGAGAAATACTTTAGCTAAGTTCTCTATCTTGTTGTCATCCAAGTAGCTGACACTGGGATCCATATTTCTTTTTTTCTGGATCCCAGTGTCAGCTACTTGGATGACAACATTTGGTACGGACGATTTTCTGCTATTACACCAATCATAAAGTATCGCACTGTAACTCTGATCTCTTTTGCTGCCCTCACTTAATATTTTAGCTAATCTTTTTATCTGCTCAATCGTTTCACTCTGTAAATCGTGAATCTTATCTGGGGCACTTAGTTTATCTTTGATATACCCTAAATTATTTTCTAGAGCTGATCTCTTTATACATAAGGTATAGAGCAAATCACTCAGCTTGTTTTCATCAAATTCAGCTGCAATGATATTTATATCGTCCTGCACAGTTTCATTATGAAGCGTTTTTTCAAATATGATGGAATGCAATTCTTTACATTCGCTCAACGTACAATTTGGAGCGATACCAGCTTCTGTAGGAAAGCTGGAGATTAATTTGTAACAAAAGGCGTGTATAGTTTGAATATTAAGACCAAGATTTTCCAGTTCAGAAAAAAGCCTTCTTGCTCTTGTTAAATAATCTTTATTTTCTCTGGTTACACACTGGGCTAATTGTTCTAAATCTGCGACCAATATACCCTCTGGATATATTGCCCACTTACTAAGTGTACTGTAAATGCGATCCTCCATTTCATTTGCTGCAGCATTGGTGAATGTTAAGCAGAGAATATTTCTCTTATTCTTTAATAGAAGTCTTAATACTCTGTCTATTAAGATCTTTGTTTTACCTGTACCAGCTGATGCACTTACCCATACAGAGAAGTTAGGATTTATGGCATTTGATCTCATTAGGAGTGTATAAAGTTTGACTGAAGTGGCATTTCAAGTATAGTAAATAAGATAGTGTTAGTGAAGATATACAGATGGAAAGTTTTTGTGTAAAGGCTCCTGCAAAGATCAATCTTTTTTTACATATTATAAATAGAGAAGAAAGAGGGTATCATTTAATTGAAAGTTTGGTTGTCTTTGCTAAACTTTCTAATTTTTTAGAGATAAAAGTAGGAGAAAAAAACTTTAGATATGATAACTCTACAGTTGAATTTGTAAATTCTGAGTTTAGAATAAATTATCGATATAATACTATAACGAGAGCAGTGAGTCTACTGCTTAGGCATGCTCCTGTACGCACTAAAGTCACTGTGAAGGTTGTAAAAAATGTACCAATTGCTGCGGGATTTGGTAGTGGTTCCTCAGATGCTGGAGCTGTGATACGCATGCTGGGAGAGCTTTGGAACATTGATAGGCAATTTTTAAATGATATAGCTTTAAGCGTTGGTGCTGATGTACCTGCAAGTATAGATAGTAAGCCAGTTTTTGTCAGAGGTGTTGGTGAGGAATTATGCCCCATTAAACAATGCTCTTTACCCACAAGTCTGGTACTTGTGAAACCGAAAAAAAAGTTTTTGAATACATCAGAAGTATTTTCCAAGTATAAAGAGGATTTCTCTCAGCCAATTAAGTGGAGTGATAACACTGAGGAGAATTTGTTAGAGCTTCTTAAAGAGACAAAAAATGACCTGCAAGAAGCAGCAATAAGTCTTGTACCTGAAATTCAGAATGTAATATCAACACTAGAGTCACAAGAAGGCTCTATACTTTCTCGTATGTCAGGTAGTGGTGTAGGGTGTTTTGGAATGTTTGATAGTGAAGAAAGTGCAAAAGCTGCAGCGGCAAATATCAAAAAGGAATATCCAGAATGGTGGGTGTGCGACACGGAATTAATGGTTTGATTTATGCCCTTAATTTCCAAGAAGAAAAATCTTATAGATGGTTACAGGGAAGAAAGATTTTGGGTAAATAATCAAGAATATCATGGCTCAATTATAATTTTTCCTGAAAAGGTGATTGAATTGAAAGAAAGTGATATAAATAACAAGGAGTATTTTAAATCTTTTTTAACAGAGGAAATAGAGATTTTGATAATAGGTACTGGTAAGATACGCGATTGTTCAATGAAGTCTTATCTTATGGAGCAAAAGAATTTAAATTTTGAATTTATGACGACGGGTTCTGCATGCAGAACCCATAACGTTTTAATATCTGAAGATAGATTTGTTGTCAGTTATCTGATAGCATGTTAGAGATATTTACACAGAGTTTTTTTATAAACAGTCTAATTGCGGTAATTATGATTAGCCTAGTCACAGGAGCTCTAGGGTCATTTATGATATGGCAAAGGTTATCGTATTTGGGTGATAGTTTGTCCCATTCTTCATTGCTTGGTATTGCACTTGCTTTGATCTTTAATATCAGCCCATCGGTAAGTATAATGCTCATTGCAATTATGTTTGCTATACTACTTTCTCTTAATTTTAATAAATTATACTCTGCTGATACGATATTGAACATAGTTACCAATGTAGTTTTATCATCGAGTTTAATACTTATGTCTTTTCTTCCATCAGGTAATAATAGTATTATTAGCTCACTTTTTGGTGACATATTAATGATTGACCAAAGTAATATAATATCAATTTTTCTAACCTCCGTAATAGTTACTTTGATATTAATATTTAGATGGCGCTATTGGCTGATGATTTCGATTAATCAAGATTTGGCAACAGTTGAGAAAGTAAATGTTAATTTTGTTAGGCTAGAATTTTTGATTATACTCGCTATCTTTATTGCAATTTCTGCTCAATTAATAGGAATATTACTCATTGCTGCATTTTTGTTAATACCTGCTGCATCAGCAAGACTCATTTCAAAAACTCCAATGCAAATGATTATTGTTGCAACAGTTTTTTCTGTGATTTCTGGAGTATCAGGTTTGATATTATCTGCAAGTTTTGACTTATTAACTGGACCTGCAATTATACTTATCGCAGCTGTGTATTTAATCATTGCTTATTTTATAAGATTGGTGTTAAGTAGATCGACTTAATTTTGGTCTCGGAAGTTCATAATTCATTAACAAATGAGTGTAACTATCTGAGCGTAAAGTAGTTTTTGCTACGTTGTTTTTATGTGCTAATTGTTAATTTGTGGAGTGAAAGATATGGCCGAAGGATTTTTTTCTAGATATATAGGACAGCCTATAAAAAATTTTTATAATTATGTTACGGGAAAGAAAGAAGTGTCTGATGATATGCAGAATACAGCAAATCAAGAAAGCTCAGAATTGTTGGAAACTGATGTGCAATCAAATGATGTACCACCAAATAGTGATAATATAATATAGATGGCATGAGAATCACGCCATCTAAAGTTAAAAAATTCCTTGAGAAACCCGATACTTTAAGTGGTGTATTAATTCATGGGAGTGACAATAGTAAGGTCGATATTTTTGTACAGGAAATAATTGCCAACTTGAATGAGTATTCAGTTCAGGTGATGGATTTTGCAGTAGTGAATAAGTCGCCTGGCTTGTTATTTTCCGAGTTGGCAAACATTTCGATGTTTACTAAAAAAAGGTTAGTTAAGCTGATAAATGTCAGTGGAAGTATATCTAAAGAGTTAAGAAACATATTGGATCATAATATAGGCGATCATTATATAGTAATGATAGCAAATGATCTTCCATATAGTTCTACAACTAAAAGTTATATGGAAAGCTCAAAAATTTTCGGTGTCATTACCTGCTATAAGGACAGCGGTAGTAATCTTTGTGATATTATATCAAGTTACTTGAAACAAAATGATATAGAGTGCACAAGTGAGATAATCTACCACTTGCAGTCTTATTTTAATCATAGCAAACTGCCTATATATTCAGAGCTTGAAAAATTAGTTTTATATCTAGGAAAAAGAAAAGATCTTAAACTTGCTGATATAGATCTATGCTTTTCAACCTCCGGCAATGATTATGTTACACTTGATAATCTGTGCTCTGCAATAGTGAGTAAAGACATGGGACAATTCATCAAAATTTCCGATGTATTGATATTACAAGAGAATTTTTCACCGATAGCATTAATCCGTATTATATCAAATTATTTTCTACGGCTAGAAAGCGTTTTGCTGTTAATACAAAATGGAATGAATGAACAAGCTGCAATTGACCAGCTGAGTCCTCCATTGTTCTTCAAACAATTGCAGAGTTTTAAATCTCATTTGAAAAGTTTGCAACTTTCAGAACTTAAGAAGATCTTAGAAAATTTGATGAGCTTGGAAGTGACTTGTAAAAGAACTGACTTGGACCATAAAATGATCTTTCAGCATGAGATTAACTATTGGTGTTATTCGTTCAGCAGAGTAGTAAAATAAGGTAGACGAGAAAAAACAACTAAATGTTGTCATGAAAGTAGCTGACACTGGGATGGCTTTGTTGCATCACTCAAGTAAAAAGAGCTAGCAGTTACTGACAAAATTCACTATAAGACAAGCATTTAACCTACGAAAGAAAAATATGTCACAAAAAATGAGAGTCAGTAACTGCCATGAATATAACAAATTTCTCCAAGAGAGGGGAAATATTTTTCATTTTATTAATGAAGCAATTGAGAATTGGTACGAAAAAGGTCCAAAAATGGCTGGTGGCAACTATATTTATAGCGATAAAGTTGTGATTTTAGTGCATATAGTCGCTAATCTCTTTAGAATTGGCTTAAGACAAACGGTAGGGTTTATAGAAGGGTATTTGCAGCAAATAGGAAAAAATTTGCAGATTATCAGCTATTCACAAGCTTCAAGGAGGTTTAGAAAACTCAATATTAAGATCAGTGACTGTAGAGTTAACAAAAATGATACGGAAGGTATTGAAATTGCCATAGATAGTACAAGTATCAGATAATACCCCTGGTCACAGTAAGGAAAATAGCGAAGTATCGCAGTTATAAACAGGTAAGAAAGCTGCATGTAATGCTGGAGATAGGTAGCAAAAAAGTCATAGCTGCAAAATATAGTAGAGGAGTTTATTCTGATCATTACGGAACCTGTGATCTTATTGAAAGAGTTGAAGCTCAATATAAGCACACTGTATGGAGATAGGGCATATAACCGAAAGAAATTATATAAATTGTGCAATGAACTTGGGATAAAGACAAAAATTCCTCTGCAAAATAATGCAGTAGAGCATCCAAAGTTAGACTATATGGCAGAGAGAAATGCTGCAATTAGACTAATAAAGTCATATGATAAAGATAATATAAAGATGTGGAAAAGGCAAATAAACTACGGAAAAAGATCTTATATAGAAAGTTTTTTCTCGCGACTGAAACAAATATTCGGATTTAATTTTCGTAACAAATCTGAGGTTAATCGTGAAAAGGAACTGCTACTCAAGTGTTATTTGCTTAACAAATTTACTGATTTTGGTATGGCTAAATTTGAAATAGTTACATGAATTTGTCGTAAATCACCACTACATGAAGTGTTATGCAACAAAGCCCACTGGGATCCAGAAATATGGGATATGTATAGAAGTTATTTTAAAATACAACGTTTTGGCGAGATTATGGATTCCAGTGTTAGCTACTTGAATGACAGGAGCAGAAACTGGAATGACAAGAAATCTAATATTTTCACATTTCCTGAACAATGCTTATTGGTGTCATTCAAAATACATTCGGTGCATTTAAACCTTTTGTATAATTCTTTGGCTTTCTTCTAACCTTGCAATAATGCTCTCTCTACCGATAAAAATTAATAATTTAGCGAGTTCTGGACCTGTTTCTGTTCCTGTTAAAGCGAGGCGCAACTGCATAAATAGATCTTTTGCCTTTATATCAATTGTCTGTCGAATATTTTTAACCCACTCTGATAATGTGTTTTCATTACAATCACCTTGAGGTAATGTGCTTAGCGCTATTTTTATAAACTCTTTATTAAGAACCACAGGTTCTATACCAAATTTGCATATTTTCCACCATTTGGCCACTTCAGAAAACTTTTCTATATTACTCCTTATAAAATACCAAAACTCTGAGCCAATTTGACTTAAACGATCTTGCACCATTTCAAATGGCATTTGTTGTAGCACTTTGCTATTTAGCTTATACATTTCACTCAAGCTGAATTGTAAAGATGCTGAACTAAATTTTTTGATATCAAATGAGTCAATTAAAGACTGCATATCAATATAAGCTTCTATCGGATCAGATGTTCCAAGCTTTGCTAAATAGCTAGTTAGCGCCATTGATTCAATCTCATCTTCTCTTATGGACTTAATATCCAGCCCGCCTTTCCGTTTCGATATTTTGCTATCATCAAAGTGTAGTAAGGGAAGGTGGGCAAAGATAGGAATTTTCGCTTTTAATGCTTGAATCATTTGAATCTGAACTGCGGTATTAGTTACATGATCTTCCCCACGTACAACATGGGTTACATTAAAGTCAATGTCATCAATAACAGAAGGTAGCATGTACGTATAAATTCCATCTTCTCTTTTTACTACAGGATCGCTGATATGAATTGTTGCAATATTTATTTCGCCTTTAACTTCATCATTCCATTTTACAGTTTTATTTCTATCCAATTTAAATCTGAAATGTGGTTTTCGTCCTTCTTGCTCATAACGAATTTTCTCTTGCTCAGTTAAAAGCAACGCACCTTTATCGTAAACAGGGGGAAAACCTTGTTTTAATTGCAATTTTCGTTTAGTGTCTAATTCTTCTCTTGTTTCATAACATGCATAAATATGACCTTCTTTCATTAACTGTAAGAACACCTCGTTATAGCGCTCAAAACGCTCTGATTGCTTAAAACTTGAATTCCAATTTATGCCAATCCATTTTAGGTCTTCTATGATATTATCTACATATTTGATATCTGAACGCTCAAGATCAGTATCATCAAAACGTAGTAAAAATTTTCCATTTTGATTACGTGTGTACATCCAACAAATGAGTGCAGTGCGTATGTTTCCTACATGTAGGTAGCCAGTTGGGCTTGGAGCGAATCTTGTTAGCATTTAAATGATTACTTTAGTTTATTTTAATTTTATATAAATGTACTGCTAAAGCAAGATTCTTCTTTGTCTTGGTGTTAGTTGCTACAAAGTACAGCGAACATGAAACCTTTTTGTTAGAGTTCCATGATCTGCCTAAAATACTCTGAAAGCACGGCTTTAGTTATTTACTCTAAATATATTATACGTATACTTGTTATTAAATTAAATTTGAAATGATAAGAAATGAGTGAATTTAAATCAATCCGCAATATTGCAATAATTGCACACGTTGACCACGGAAAAACTACTTTACTTGATAACATGTTAAAACAAAGTGGCACGTTTCGTGAGAATCAAGAAGTTCAAGAACGAGTGATGGATAGTGGTGATCAAGAACGTGAACGTGGGATTACAATACTTGCAAAATGTACGTCAATAATGTGGGGTGATGAGAAAATCAATATCATTGATACACCAGGACATGCGGATTTTGGTGGAGAAGTGGAAAGGGTGCTCTGCATGGCAGATGGTGTATTACTACTGGTTGATGCTGCAGAAGGTCCAATGCCACAGACTAAGTTTGTGTTGTCAAAAGCACTAAAGGCAAATTTAAAACCGATTGTGATAATCAATAAGGTTGATCGACCAGACAGCAGAATTGATGAAGTACTAAATGAAATATATGAGTTATTTTTTAACCTTGATGCAACCAACGAGCAACTAGATTTTCCAGTACTCTATGCTTCAGGTAGAAATGGTTGGTGTGCTAAGGAGCTATCTGATGAGAGAAAAGATTTAAGCCCATTATTTTCAACGGTGATAGATTACATAAAACCTTCCGTTTATGATCAAAATGCACCTTTTGCTATGCTAGTTACTTTACTTGAATCTGATAAATTTCTTGGCAGAATATTGACAGGAAAGATTTACCAAGGAATCGCGCAAGTTAACTCAGATCTTAAGGTAATTGATCTTGATGGTCAAGTGGTTGAGCGAGGGAGATTAACTAAGTTACTCTCATTTTCTGGCTTAAAACGCGTTCCAGTAGAGCAAGCTGTAGCTGGTGATATCATTGCCATTGCAGGACTTGAGAAAGCTTCAGTTTCAGACACTATAGCAGCACCAGAAGTTACAACTGCGATCAGCTCAACTCCAGTTGACCCGCCAACAATGGCGATTACTATAAGCGTGAATGACTCACCTTTTGCTGGGCAAGAGGGAACAAAACTTACCTCAACTGTTATAAAAGATCGTTTATATGCAGAAGCAGAAACAAACGTTGCAATTACTGTAACTTTGGCTCCAAGTGGTGAAGCATTTGAAGTAGGTGGACGTGGTGAGTTGCAGCTTGGGGTACTGATTGAAAATATGAGAAGGGAAGGTTTTGAACTTTCAGTTTCACGGCCTCGAGTGCTGTTTAAAGAAGAAGATGGCAAAAAACTTGAACCTATAGAGGAAGTAGTAATTGATGTAGATGATGAGTATAGTGGAATCATCATGGAAAAACTTAGCTTTCGAAAAGGTGAAGTAACTGACATGAGACCTTCTGGTAGTGGCAGAACTAGGTTGACATTTTTAGTGCCATCAAGGGGATTAATTGGCTATCAAGGAGAATTTTTAACTGATTCTCGCGGCACTGGTATAATCAACCGTTTATTTCACAGTTATGCTCCACATAAAGGTTCAATTTCCGGAAGGCGTAATGGGGTTTTAATTTCAACAGACAAAGGCGAAGCAGTAGCGTATGCAATTTTCAATCTGCAAGATAGGGGAATTATGTTTGTTAAGCCACAAGATAAGGTATATTGTGGTATGATTGTCGGTCAGCATAGTCGTGACAATGATTTAGAAATAAATGTACTTAAAGGTAAGCAATTAACAAACGTAAGAGCTTCAGGTAGCGATGAAGCTATAAAGCTTACTCCACCAAAAATAATGACACTGGAGGATATGATAGCATATATAGACGATGATGAATTGGTAGAAGTAACTCCAAAATCTATACGTTTGCGTAAGAAGTTCCTCGATCCAAATGAACGTAAACGTGCAGGAAGGGCGAAGAATAAAGAGTAATCAACGTTCCTGATAAAAATCTGGATGAGCTACTCGGATAACACCATCATAAAGGGAACCAGTGTCAGTTACTTGAGCAGGTACTGGGATGACAAGAGAAGGCTACAAAGGTGTCATGCAAGTAGCTCATCCAGCTTTTTTATAATCATCGAAAACATTGTATTTTAACATTACTTTTATACTTATAAGTTTCTAGGCACTGGATTTGTTGTAGACTTACTCTATCACTTTACCCTCTTATTTTACCACTCTCCTGCCTATATATTTTTATATGAGGATTTTTGCAAAAGTTTCGCATTTTTTGTAACATGATTTTCAGTATGTGTAACCTAAATGCAAATTGATCACGAAACTAGTGTAATTATTGAGGCCATAGAGAAATTTGGTGGTGAGGCAAGGCTTGTTGGTGGATGTGTTAGAGATTCAATTTTACAGCGTGACATTCACGACATCGATCTTGCTACTAATCTGCTGCCTAATCAAGCAGTTAAAGCGTTAAAACTCCGTAATATAAAAACTATTCCAACTGGCTTAAAACATGGAACTATTACTGCGATTTTAAATAAAAGATCCTTTGAGATTACAACGCTAAGGCATGATGTAAAGTGTGACGGTAGACATGCGAAGGTAGAATTTACTAATGATTGGCAAGCTGATGCTTCAAGGCGCGACTTTACGTTTAATGCTCTTTATGCAGACAAATATGGCCATATATACGACTACTTTGGTGGCATTCAGGACTTAAAAGCACGAAAGTTAAACTTTATAGGTAACGCTGAAGATAGGATTAAGGAAGACTATCTACGTATTTTAAGAGCGTTTCGTTTTCACGCTAAAATATGCATAGGAGATTTAAGTGATGAAATATTGGATGTGTGCAAAAAGCATTCGCACATGATTCAAAACCTCTCTGGAGAGAGAATAAGAGAAGAAATATTTAAACTCTTGGAATGCAATGATCCTGCTCCAACACTTAAGAGCATGCAAAAATCTGATGTTTTACAAAAAATTATTCCAAAAGAAGTAAAATGCGAAATTTTATCTTCACCACTTCTTATCAACACTAAACCTCCTACAAAACCCTCAGCGTATGGCCATACGCCTTTCCTAGATCCCACAATCGATGCACTAACAAAATTAGCGTTGCTTATTAGGACTGCTGAAGATAGAGTTAGTCTTGGAGAAGAAGTGAGCAAGTTTTTACGTCTTTCAAATAAGCAAAAGAAAAAGCTATTATTTTTATTATCAAACGATATCAAAACAGAGCTTTCAGAAAAAGAGCAAAAGAAATACATATCTTTATTTGGTAAGGAATTATATTGTGACTTAATGAAGATTTGTGGTATTGAGTCTGGAACAAATGTTGATGAGTATATTTCATTTGCTCATATATTCAATATTCCAAAATTTCCTTTATCTGGGGATGATCTAATAATTATAGGTCACCAGCCAGGAAAAAATTTAGGTAGAAACTTGGAATTGCTACGACAACACTGGGAAGACAGCTCCTACACTTTAACAAAGGAGGAGCTGTTGCTTTATGCTAAAAGTTTTATCTAGACCTTGCTTCTTGCTTCACACTTACCGGAGTGCTATTAGTGTGACTCATGGAAGAGTTAGGTGTGTATTCTTTTTTAGCTTTATCTGTTAATTCATATTCATTGTTTTCTTTTGAAGTTTGAACGCACATTTTCTGATCTGGAGATAAAAATTTATCTCGTATGCTTGATGCTAGTTGTAACAACTCGATATTACTTGAAAAAAATTCCATTCTACCTTTTATTAACTCCTCCGAAACAATTTCTTGGAGATTGCTATTATCTTTGCTATGAAAGTTGTTCAAGACAGAATCTGTAATTGCATTAGCAGCTTCCTCATCCCAACTTAAATTTTTCATGCATTTTTTAATAGAAAGTAACAGCTTGCCTTTTAACACACCATCACGTAACTCCTTATCTATATTTCCAATATTACAATATTTTTTGACAACTCCTTTAACTTCAGCTTCTATGATCTCACTTGCTAATTTTTTCAAATTATTTTTTAATAATTCAAGTAACTTATTGCTTTCAAATTTACCATCACTTTGATTTGATAGAGATTTTATAGTTTCACCAAGCACGTTATGGCAAAAGTGTTTTCCTTCAAGTTCAGGAAAACCTTTTTTCAACTCTCTATTTTTATGAGATAAAAATTCCTTGAGCTTCTTATTACTGAAAAGATCATAAGAACCATTTGAAAAGCTTGACTTCATAGAATGAAAAAGTGTTTTTTTTGTAGTAGATGCTATACTAATTGCATCTACCTCTTTAGTTTTTTTATCCATATCTTCTAACTTTGTATCAACATTTCTCTTCTCTTTTTTCAATTCCAGTAACTCTTGATTATTTAACTTTAGTTGTTTCTGTAACTGTTCTTGCGCAACTGACAAATTTTCCTTTAAGCTATCTATTTTAACTAACAGACCTCTTTTTTCTTCCTGTGGTTTTGTAATATCAGCTTTCGCTTGATATTCTGCTTGCTTACGTTCCTCTTGTAACTGCTCAATCTGCTTCTCTTTCTTTGCAGAAGTTTGCTTTAAGCTATCATCTATTCCAGCTGATTCCCACTCTTTACCTTTTTCTAATGTCTGTACTTGTTCTTGTAACTTTTTATTCTCTTCTTGTGAAGATTTTAATTTTCCCTCCAAATCTGCCTTTTGTTTCTTTATTTCAACGTTACTTTCTTCTAATTTCTGTGATTTTTCCTGCAATTTGTCAACTTCACTTTCTAATTCTTTTTTCTCTTTTTCAATGGTATTTAGATTAGTCTTTTCTTTCTCTAATTGTTGTTTAAGATTCTCTACTTCAGCATCTTTTTCCTTAGCTTGTTCTAATTCTGCTTGTTTCTCCTCAAGTTGATTTTTTAATTCCTTTATTTTAGTATCATATTTGTTTTTCCACTTAATAGCTTTACTTTCTAAATCTGTGTTTTGCGCTCTTAGGCTTTCATTATCTTTCCTCACAGTTTCATTTATGTCTTTATTTTTATCAGTAAGTGAAGTAATTAAAGCGCCTTGTTTGTCTATTTTTTCCTCTCGATCAAGTATGATTTGCTGTTGTTCGTTATTTTTAGTCTCCATTTCCTTTTTCTCTTGTTCTAATACTTCATTTAATTGCGTTAATCTACCTATTTCCCCATCTTTTTCTTCTAACCCTACTGAGAGCATTTCTATTTTATTTGCAAATTCTTTGCTGCACTCAATTAATTCTTTCTGCAAATGTAATATCTCCTCAGACTTTTCCTTGAACTGTGCTAAAAATTCTTCTCCTCTTTTTCGTGCAATTTTTACCAATTCACTATAGTTCTTTTTAAGTCCTGCAAGTTTAGACTTTAACTCTTCATTTTCTAATTCTAAGTCTTCAATCTGCTGTGCTTGTGCTGCAAAAAATTTAGCAAATATTTCTTTTTCCTCTCCTAATGATTTTACTTGTTCTTTAAGTTTAGTAATTTCTTTCTCTTTTTTAGTTAATTCCTGATTTAAATTTGACTGATTTTCCTCCTTCTTACTACCTTCTTTCAACTTTTCTTTTAATCTCTCATTTTCATCCTTCAATTCCTTTTCTCTGTTAGAATTTAAAAGATCATCAGTCTGAACCACATTATCTGCAATATTGTAATGTAGGATACTCTTTGCCCATTGATTCCACTTTTCTGGCAACATTCGTCCAATTGTTTTTAGATATAGCCAAGCAAGCACAGTGGATAAGCTATATTTTTTTTCCTTTTGTTTAGGTTCGTAATTAACCTTATTGTTAGCATTTAGCATAAAATTACCTAATTTTTAAAGTATTGAAGTTATATATATTAATGTAATTATTAAATAAATAATAATATAAATGTTAAATTGTGTGAAAATTTTTATAGATTTTAAGTAGAAATACACATGTTCGTAAGCACAGAATTTGCTTTTTCTATTGCTCTTGCTAACATTTCTTGTTCATTGTGCTGATTTTTCACGTTGATTACCTGAGCTGCCAAATTTGCAGGGAAAGTGACCAAACTAACTTCCCATAGCTCCACTTGTTTTAACACTCGAGCTCCGCTTTCATGATCAACATCATACTCTATTGGTATATAGCCAATCGAAAGCCCGTTAATAGTTCCAGTTTTGAGCATTAAATATGCTTCCTCTGCTTTTTGAATACCAAAAAGCAAATGTGCAGTTATATATAGGCCAATATCATTTTCGCAAATATCCGTAATATTACCTATAGGCTCGCTCGGATTGTGCTGCCAAAGAAGTTTTATCTGACTTTTATTTAAGTTATTCTTAAATGCTCCTGGTAATATCAGATCATTTTGCTTATCAACTATATTAAAAACGCTCGCATAGCCAGAAAATACTCCGTTTTCTTCTATGCTTTTTATTGATAATGGTGAATAGAGAAATTTCTTATTCATAAGTCCTCCTTGTAAATTATGGTATTGGGTTTGCCAGCGCTCTGAGCCAGCTTAAAATGTTGTATAGATTGTTTTCCTATATCTCAGGATGAGTATAAGGCACTACAATATAATTCTATTGTATGCAGTGCTTTGAAAATGTGGAAGTACTTTTTTAGTTATAAAATTTGTCATTTTATATACATAAGGGTAGGGTTTGTTGCACATTGGGTTGTTCAACAGCAGCGTTTTCCAGATTTGTAGAAACAGCTTCGTTTGTAGAATTTTTCCTAGAAGGAAGCCAAATCCCAAAGAAACAGCGGCTATAAAACTATTCATTAATGACTCTGTCCATCTCGTATTCTTGATAGATTTTAGAATATATCATTATTGGCTTCATTCGGGTTTAAATTTCTTCCCAACTCTTCTGATGTTTTCTCCCCAGCATCTTGGGATTTTGTTGATGAACTTTTCTAATTCTTGTGCGTCCATCAACACCTCACTATTAAAGCTTAAGTACAAATTATACAGCACTATAATTGTTTAGTCAAGGTAAATACTAGTATATTAAGTAAATATTTACTATATTAATATGATTGCTTAAATTCACAACTAATTATTTGGGGGAATAAAAAGATTGTGTTTTGTAGGTGATTTGCGTAGCGGAAGGTATTACCCCAGTTTTACAACACCCGGGGTAACGATAAAGAAGGAAGTAGGGAAAGTTATTTATAATAGTTTGAAGCTATTACAAGTTTATATGCTCTGTCCTTGAATATTTGTTTGTTCAATAGTAGTACTTTCCAAATTTGTGGAGATAGTAGCAAACATCCTTCTCGCTAAAGCCGTTGACAATGCAGCACCAATTCCAGCTCCAGTTGCAGCTATAAAACCAGGGCCTAATAATTCCATATTTGTTTCAGTGCTGCTGCTAGTTATATTGTTAATTAACATCATCGCGCCTGCTCCTAAAGCTGCTACTAACCCAATCCTTGACGGTTTACTTGTTGCATCAAGAGAATATTGTACTACTTCTCTAAGCTCTGAATTACTGTTTTTTAACGCTACTGCTATTGATGCTGGTAACATGACCATTATTGGCATGGATAATAGTCCTCCAAGTGTTGCACCAATAATTTCACTCACTTTTGATTTTCCAAGATTAACTCCTAAGGCTGTTATACCTAATACTCCAATTGAGGTGATAATCCTTACATTTCTCTCTTCCATTTCTCTCACATGCGCCTCATATTGTATTGTAGCTTCTGCTACCGCTAACCCAATACTATTTGGTTGCTGTGGAATCTGATTTACTCGCCCTAACTCTTGTGAAGTTTTCCCTCCAATACTTTTGACGGCATCTTCTAAGTCTAATAACGATCTGTTATTTAACCTTACGTTATCTTGACTATCACAAAAGACAATGTAGTCTAAAATTGTCATTCTCAGATTATTCATTTCTATATCATCATTAATATGATCTTTTAATATACTTATAATCTCTAATGCTCGCTCCTTCATATCTCTTTCTTCTTCTGCACTAGCTGGTGCAAGTATGAGAAAAATTATTCCAAGAAAATCTTGTTGTAATTTTTTTAATTGTTCTAAGCTCATAATAATTAACATTAATATATATTATTAAACAATATAGTACTATAGTTACTTAATCAAGATTTATATTAATATATTAAAGTATAAAATACCAAAGAGTAATATCCTTAGCCGTAAAATACAAAAATAACTGATGGGTTCTTTATAATTAGAAATATTAAGGAATTTACTAAATAAAAAAGGTAAAATAAGCCCTAATTGTTATCTACTTTTCAGAGTCAGCTACTTAGCTAACTCTGAAGATTAGGAAAGAGCTATATGCTCTGTCCTTGAATATTTGTTTGTTCAATAGTAGTACTTTCCAAATTTTGTAAAGATTCAAATTCTTCTTGCATATCCAGTATGTCTTCTATTACTTGCTGATCTTCATCTCTTTCTTCTAATTGAAATGCTGCTGCTTCTTGAGGTGCTTCTAGCAGTTTTTTTAATATTTCTGTGCGCAGTTTCTCTGTTATTGATTTCCACTGTAGCATTACTAGCATTTCATTTTGCAGCACTGACATTTTCTGTAGTGTTTTCACTTTTTCTGACAGTCCTTTATTTTCTTTTTGCAATGCTTCTATTTTTCTTTGCTGATACTGATTATCTGAATTTGTCATTGGTAATCCATGCATAACCTACTCCAAGTTAAAATTTAGACATTATTAATTAAGTGATACAGTTTCTTTAGTCAATCAATATATTATAACATTAGGATTAACAACTAAAAGAATAGAATGAAATATCAGGCAATATTCCGTATAATTAAACTTTTAAGATGGAAAAATGACAATTCGTGTAGGAATTAATGGTCTTGGTAGAATAGGCAGAAGTGTATTGCGTGCTATTTTTGAAGTAGAAAACTATAGCGAGCAAATAGAAGTTGTGGCGGTAAATGGGTCGCTCAGTGCTGAGCAGCATGCACATTTGATTAAATATGACTCTGTTCATGGCAAATTTAACGGCGATATTGATTTTAACGAGTCTGAAAATTGGCTATCTATAAATGGCAGGAAATTTTCTTTATATAGAGAACGTAGCCCTGAAAATATTCCTTGGAATGTTGATGTAGTGCTTGAATGCACTGGTGCATTCAACAAGCGTGCGGAAGCAGCAAAGCATAATGCAGAGAGAGTAATTGTCTCTGCTCCAGTTTCAGATGCTGATGTAACTGTAGTTTACGGCGTAAATAACGATATGCTAAAAAAGGAGCATAAAGTGATCTCAGCAGGTTCTTGTACTACAAACTGTCTGGCTCCGATTGTACACGTTTTACACTCCAATTTAGGTATAAAAAGCGGTTTTATGACCACTATACATGCCTATACGAATGATCAAAATATTCTTGATGGCAACCATAGAGACTTACGTAGGGCAAGAGCTTGTGGCCTTTCTATGGTGCCAACTACAACTGGAGCAGCAAAAACAATTGGTTCTGTCATTCCTCAGTTAAAGGGTAAGCTAGATGGTACTGCTATTAGAGTTCCGGTTAGCAACGTTTCTATGGTTGATTTTAAATTTACGACTGATAAGAAGGTAACAGCTGGAGAAATAAATGAAATGTTTAAGAATTCAGCAAATCATGTGCTTTCCGTATGTAACGAGCCTTTAGTTTCAATAGACTTTGTCCATAACCCTTATAGTGCAATTGTGGATTTAGCTGGTACATATGTCACAGGTGATATCTGTAGAGTTGCAGCGTGGTACGATAATGAATGGGCTTTTTCACTGAGAATGTTAGATATAGCTTTATTGTAAAGTATGAACGAAAACTCACAAAAATATGCTTCATTTTATGAGCACTTTGCGGAACTTAGAAAAAGGGTTATTTTTTGCTTTCTATTTTTTTGTGTTACCTTCGGGTTTTGTTACTACTTTAAAGAAAATATATACCGCTTTTTACTTGCACCTTTAATAGAAGTTACAAAAGATAGCAATGATTTTTCTCTAATCTATACAGACTTAACAGAAGCGTTTTTTGTATATCTCAGGGTTGCAATAATGAGTGCACTGTTGTTTTCTTTTCCTGTGTTTGCATGGCAATTCTATATGTTTCTAGCACCTGGCTTATATAAAAGAGAAAGGGCAGTGTTATTGCCATACTTAATTGCAACACCGGTTTTGTTTGTAACGGGAGCCGCTGTAGTTTACTACTACATATTTCCCCTAGCCTGGAAATTTTTTATTGCTTTTGAACATAGCGGTAAATCTTTCGGTATACCAATAGAGTTTATGCCATCAGTTAGTGAATATTTAGACCTTGTTCTTCAATTCGCGTTCGCTTTTGGTACTGCATTTCAAATTCCAGTCATACTAACCTTAATGGTGAGAGTAGGGCTAATCACTGCACAAAGTTTGTCAAATAAACGTAGAATTGCGATAGTAGTAATTTTCATTATTGCTGCAATCTTAACTCCACCTGATGTACTAAGCCAAGTAGGGCTTGCAATTCCAATGTTAGTATTATATGAGCTGTCTATTCTGATATGCAGATATATTGAGAAGAAAGCAAAGGATTGAATTAAGAATATTATTTATAAACAAAGAATGAGCACCGGAGCACTTTTTCTTGAACATTGAAATGGGATTATGTAAACTGCCCTTATTGATTTTTTAGTAGACGCCAAGTGAATTAAAATATTACGAGGTGTGTTATGATAATAGTTGTTGGTGGTCAAAAAGGTGGTACTGGTAAAACGACCATAGCCACAAATATAGCGGTGATGCGTGCTAGGGAAGGTAGAAATGTCCTTCTCTATGATCTTGACCCATTAATGCTAGCTACCTTGTGGGCATCCCAGCGAGACAAGGACAAAAGTTTACCGAAAATTAACAGTATTCACAAGGTGTTAGGCCAAATTAACATTGGTGTAGTAATCAGAAATGAGCTACAAGCTTTACAGTCCAAATATCAAGATATTATTGTTGACGCAAGAAGAGTAGATGAAACTTTAAGGGCTGCCTTATCATTAGCTAATCTAGCTATATTTCCGATTCTTCCATCTGCAGCTGATATGTTGACGTTTAACACTCTGAGCAACTTAGTTAACGGTGCTCAAAGTTGTAACAAAAACTTTCAAGCAAGAATCCTACTTAATCAAATGAATACTAATCCAGTTGTAACCAAAAAAGGAATTGAGAAATGTGATGCTTTTTTAAGCTGTTTTGACAACTTAACAAGGTTCGATAGTTTTTTGAGTCAGCGAATTGCAATTGAAGATGCCTATGGCGAAGGTATGGCAATTGTTGAATCAGCAGACTTAAAAGCAATTAGGGAAATTGAATCTGTTTATGAGGAAGCCTTATCTACTGTTAGAAAATCAGAGCCAGCACAGTCAGTGTTAAGGTTGCCACCTAGTTTACATCAAAAATTGAAGGAAATAGCCTTTATAACAAAAGATACAGTTTCTAACATTGGATTCAGGGCTTTAACGGAATACATTAAAACTTTAGAGAAATAAGAAACCAATCAAAATGAAGAAGAGAGGTTTGTTTCCTTGATTGTCTTTCAACTATTTTTCTGAAGTTGGAGGTTCGATAGGTTGCTGTGTAAAAGATTAGGAAGTAGTTTTGTTAGTGTTGAAAATTATAGCTCTTTTCCTAATAGTCGGAACATGATGGAATAGGTAAAGTAGTGAGGAGATGTGAATGCCAGCAGCATATAGTTATGATTTAAGGAAAAAAGCATTGGATGTAGGGGAAAGTAGAGCATTTGTAGCCAAGAGGTTTAAAGTTAATATTCTATGAATGGCAAAAAGGTGCAAGAAAATAGGCGATTTTAAATCAAAATGTAGATCCAATAGAGCGTGATTGATATCTTGCTAGTAATAGTGTAACAGCTTTTATTAAGATATTTTTTTGCCATACGGCAGCAATAACAAAATTAGAAAATTGATGGCTGAATATGTTGGCATTGATAAACAGTATATTATGCTTCAAGCAATATTTACTTTAGTAGCTTCTACAACTTTTTTTAGTATATTGGTGCTATGTACCAACAGCAGTATTTGCACTTGCTACGTGTTTCTTTGTTAAAAATGATGTACATGCTGCATTTTCTGCAAAAGAACTTTCTCCTGAGTTTGCCGAAATTATTACTGAAAAAGTAGTAAATAATGTTGAGCTCAATGCAGAAGACAACTCTCAATCGAGAAGCTACTTGTATGAGACTGTGTTATATAGCGAAACTAGATTTCACTTTTACACACCTAGATAAGGGGTAAAAGCAGATACTAGAATGACGAAATCGTTATTCTGCTACGCATTATCGCCGTATAACTATAGCTATATATGAACTAAAAAAGTAATATTCACTAGATCTTAATATTTTAGATCTATATTTCAATAAAATATTACAATTAGTATGAATGATCCATTTAAAAGTGAGGATTATAAAAAAAATCTCGATTCTCTGATCAAAGCTATAAAGCTAGGGAATTCAGAGAAACAATATGGTAAAACAGTAACAGATTTATCTCATGCTTTAGAGGGTTTTACAGATAAGGCAGAAGATGTAGCTAAACTTGTTATACGTGATGACTTGAATAATTGTGTAAAGAAGGCAAATAAAAAGCCATTAATTCTTAGGATATTCAATAGAATATTAGGAAGAGATGTTTCGATTAGGAATATAAGTAATTTTATAAAAGATAAATTGCCTCCTTCAACTGCTAGAACAGCAATCGAATATACAGATGTTATTCAAAAAATTTCAGATTTAGAGCGAATAGAAAGAAGTCAAGATAAATATAGGTCATATGGAATAAATTTAGAAAATAGACAGCAAAAGAAAAATCTCTTATATGAGCGAGAAGATTCAGGTTATGGAGGTTCATTAAACGAAGATCCTGAGTATGAAGAAATATCAAATTATCAAGAGGAAAAGAGCAAATCTTTAACAAAAGATTTGCGTAATCTACAATCAATTAAAGAGGAGCCGATTTATGCAACAATTCCTAAAGAACATATAGAAGCAAAAAGAGAAAATAGGAAGAAACAACAACTTCAATCTCTTGCACCACCAAAACCACCAAGAGTACCACCAGTACCAGAGAAAATGTTTACTATCAATCAAAAAATTAGACAAGAACCGAAAAAAGATAAACCTGCAGTACCACCAAAGCCTAAAGATTTAGGCGAAAAAGTAAGCACAGAGCAAAAAATAGTAGTGGAAAAATCAGCTGAGAGTAACCCTACACTACCACTAAAATCTGAAAATCAAGATGGTAAAGAATCAGCAAAAAAAGCTGATGGACCAAAAGTACTAGTAGTTGCTATGAAAAAAGAAGTGACTCGCGAGAGTAGTAAAGTAAAGGCATTAAAAGAAAGATTTGAGCGAAATCAAGTAAAGAACGTGTTGCCTGCTGAAAACAAAACTGCTTCAGTAACACAAACGGATATCAGTGTGAAGAGAAAACAATCTCGTTCATTTCCAGTAGGGAATAAAAAATCTTCGATCAACCATCTTGCCAGCAAAAATTTACCTTCCACGAATGTAAGTGTAAAAGAAATGGTTAAAAAATTTGAAGGGAGAAAAGGTGAAAGATAGTAATATTTGGGTATTTCCCTACTCATGAAAATTAGCTCTTATCATAACATTTTCACAGCCATAAGAGGAAGTTTTTATAAGATTGGGGCTAAAGAAAACTTGCATGTAAATGTATCAAGGTATAAAATTATAAATATTAAGAATGAATAGGTTAGTTATGAATCTTGTAACAAAATCCGCTATCGATTTTACTGCTTCGGCTGTTCTTGCTAGTGGAAAAATAGTTGATGATTTCTGTTTAAGTAAACATATAAAGGATAAGTATGCTGTCCTTTTTTTCTATCCACTTGATTTTACTTTTGTCTGTCCAACTGAGTTGATATCATTTAGCAACAAAATAGAAGATTTTTCAAAACGTGATGTTGAAGTGATAGGAATAAGTATAGATTCAAAATTTTCACACTATAAATGGCGAAACACTCCAGTTAATGATGGTGGTATTGGAGAGGTTAGCTACAATTTAGTGTCTGATATCAAAAAGTCTATATCAAGAGACTATGGGGTCTTATATGATGACTCAATTGCACTAAGAGCAACTTTTGTTATTGATGATAAATTTGTTGTACGTCATCAATCGATAAATGATTTTCCTTTAGGGCGTAATATCGATGAATTCATTAGAATCATTGATGCAATAAAACATAATGAAGAGCATGGTGAAGTATGTCCAGCAGGGTGGAAAAAAGGCAAGCCTGCGATGCAGGCAAGCGATGAAGGAGTGGCTGATTATCTAAACTCACACAGTGCAGAATTATAAATTGAGTACAAAAGTTCTTATTATTGGATCTGGAGCAGCGGGTTATGCTGCTGCTATATATGCAGCACGTGCAAATTTAGAGCCAATTGTAGTAACAGGAATGCAACCTGGTGGTCAGCTTACAATTACTACGGATGTTGAAAACTATCCAGGTTTTATTTCTATACAAGGTCCAGAACTCATGGAACAAAAGAGGTTGCATGCAGAGAAGGCGGGAGCAAGAATAATAGACGATGAGATAAAAAGTGTAGAACAACTTGAGGATTCTAATGAGTATAGATTTAGATCTTGTGGTAATGCTAGTGACTACTATTCGAATGCAATTATAATCGCAGCTGGTGCGCAAGCGAAGTGGCTTGGCCTGGAGAGTGAAAAGAAATTTCAAGGTTACGGAGTTTCGGCATGCGCAACTTGTGATGGTGCATTTTTTAGAAATAAAGTTGTAGCTGTGGTTGGTGGTGGAAATACTGCTGTTGAAGAAGCAATATTTTTAACTCGATTTGCTAAGGAAGTTATACTGATACACAGGCGTGATAACTTAAGAGCAGAGAAAGTAATGCAAGACAGGCTCTTTAAAAATGATAAGATAAAGGTAATATGGAATCATACCGTAGAACAGGTTCTTGGAGAAGAAAATCCAAAAAAAGTTACTGGCATTACAATTAAATCGACAGACATCAATAAAACCCAGGAATTGAAAGTAGATGGAGTGTTTATTGCAATTGGGCATGCACCAAATACAGGTATTTTTAAGGGCTTTGTTGAAATGGATCAGCAAGGTTATATAATTACGAAACCTGGAACAACTCTAACCAGTAGGGCAGGGGTGTTTGCTGCTGGTGATGTTCAAGATAAGGTATATCGCCAGGCAGTAGTTGCAGCAGGTACAGGGTGCATGGCTGCACTTGATGCAGAAAAATTTTTGGAATCATAATTAGTTCTAAAATTTTTAACTAAATTACTTGCAATTTTCTTTGTTTTTTTTATAATTATGTCAATAAATTATAGGTTAGGGAGAATTTAGTATGCTTTCGAGAAGTAATGTAGGTTTTAGAAGAAGTGCTGTTAATGATACAGGATTACGAGCTCAAAATCAAACAACTTCAGGACAATCAATAAAAAAATTATTTAAAGCTATTGATGATGAAAATCTAGGAGATTTTGAGCGAGCTCTGGCAGAAGGTGCGAATGTTAATGCGTTTGATGAGGGATATACACCATTAATGACTATTATCATGGGTGGTGATGATAGTCCTACAAACTTAAAAATGATGACTTTGCTTTTACAGCACCAGAATTTAAATGTTAATATTCAAGAAGCTAAAGAACTCAATACAGCTCTACATCTAGCTTTTCGTATGGAAAATAGGAGTTTCGTACAGATGTTACTTAGACATCCTGAATTGAATCCAGAGAAATGATTATGAAGATCGTTATGGGAGAAGAAAAAGTTACACTCCTAAAGAATATATTGAACAAATTGGGAGAGAGCAGGAGAAAGATTTTTCACATCTTACAAAAGAAATACAAAAAGCACAAACAGGAAAACAATTATTGAATGCTCTTTCTCATGGAAATTTCCATGAAGCAAAAAGACTATTAAATGAAGAATTCAACCCTAATTGCTGGAAAAGAAATTTCAATGGAGAAATAGAAACGCTGCTTAGCCTGATTATCAAATCATGTTTACAAGGAATAACACAAGATAACGAGGAAGTATTGACTAAACTTTTAGAACATAAAGACCTAGATTTTAATCAAATAAAACCGATACCAGCTATAGAGCAAAATCCATGGGTGAAGCAAATAATTGAGCAAGTTATGAAAGAGCGATTAACTGATGCTATTAATAGAAAAGATTTGGATGATATAAAAAAATTAGTAGAAGATAATTGCTTTATGAATGATCAAATTGTTATTGAGTTGCTTAAAAGTTTTAATCCTGTCAGAGAATATCTAAATGGAAAATTCCCTGCAACTGTGGAACAGTCTTCAGCAAATGTACATAATGTTGCCCCGGAAATAAACGACGATTTGATTGCTCAAGAATTGCAGCAGCTCGAAAACCTTAGAAATGAGCTTGAAAGAACAAAGGCTCAACTTGCAGAAAAAGAGCAAGAGTTGAATAGGACCGTAGATGAAAGAACAAGAGACACTGACAAAATTTCACAGTTAGAAAGGGAGTTGAGACAAGTAAGGCAGGATAATCAGGAAAGAATTCACACTCTCACTGATCAAGTAGCTCGACTTACTAGAGAAAAAAGTCAACTTGAAAACCTTAGAGATGAGCTTGAAAGAACAAAAATTCGACTTAGAGAAAAAGAGCAAGAGCTGGGTAGGGTTGTAAGTGAAAGAGACACTAACAAAATTTCACAGTTAGAAAGGGATTTTAGGCAAGAGAGATTAGAACTTCAAGCTCAAAATCAAGACTTAAAGAACAAAAACAGAAAACTTTCAGAAGCAAACATTTATAATAGAAGGCAAAGTAACTATGCCTCTGCCTCTTTTGTGTTATCTGGAGCGTTTGCTATTGGTGCATGTTTAACAATATCGAATTTAGAAATATGTATTTCACTTGCTGTAGCTGCACTTGTTTTCATTGCAATTGGGTGCTACTGTTCATATAAAGCAAGTACAGTACTGAGTGATGTGATAAGCACTGAATTTGGTAATGTTATCAGTTTAAGATAGAGTTAAAGTTTTTACTTCTTCTCTAAACTCTGCTGAAAGTTTTATACATCCTGAAAATACCTTGATAATTCGAGTGAATGTGAACCTGAGTGGTTTCAAGACTTAAATAGTTGTTGTAAACTTGCTTTTATTATCTTTTAGTTCAAGAAATTAAAAGTTTAACGATGAGAATTATAATTACAGACCAAAGTAAAAAGTAGGCTTTTCCATTTGATTTATTTTTCACCTGTAATTTTTTGTCAGCTATTAGGTTTAATTTTTCTATAAGGCTAAATATTCCTTGGATTGTTTTGATGGGATAAGAGCTTTTAATTTTTTCCCTATACCCTATTTTACTTTCATGTTGACTGTTTATCCATGTTTCAACTACTTTCCACATATTGATTTCTGGATAGACTTTCCTACATGTTCCTTCTAATAAAATCATAGTTTTCTGCAGCAATAACAATTGTGTTTGAACTTTCATATCAAAATCACCAGTTATTTTTAGTAGCTGAGTAAGTAATCGAGCAAATGAAATCTTCTGTATAGGCTGTCCAACAATGGGCTCACCTATTGCTCTGCAAGCTGTAACAAAATTTCTATGCTGTGATGGAACATAACCGGCTCTAAAGTGCATTTTTGCAACGTGATCATAATCCCTATTTAAAAAGCCTTTGAGTATCTCTATAACGTAATAGCATGTCTCACGATCTATTCTACCCATGATTCCACAATCCAGGGCAATAATATTGTTATTACTATCGATCATTAAATTTCCAGGATGCATATCAGCATGAAAAAAACAATCCCTATATACCTGATTACAAAAAGATTCTATAAGATTGATAGCTATTTGCTTTCGGTTATTCAGCTTTTCAACTTCGTATATTGGTATAGCTTCCATCCATTCTAATGTTAAAACCTTTTTTGAAGTTCTACTCCAATCTATTTCAGGTACGTAGAAACCTCTGTCATGTTTAGTATTTTCCTTCAGTTCCGAAGAGTGGGCAGCCTCAAAACGTAGATCTAACTCTAATCGGCAAATTTCAGCAAAAGTTTTGACTAATTCAACTGGCTTCAGCCTTTTTGATTGTTCACTAAATTTTTCTGCAATTTCTGCAAGCCAAGAAAGCATTTTTATATCCCTTGAGAATGTTTTCTCAATATTTGGCCTCAAAACCTTTACAGCAACTTCCTTACCCTCAATTGTAACTGCTCTATGCACCTGAGAAATTGATGCTGCTGCAATTGGCTTTTCAGAAAAACTTGAAAAAATATCGCTTAATTTACAATTAAACTCACTTTCTATAGTTTTAACTGCTATTTTATACGAAAATGATGGCAATCTATCACATATCAATAGCAAGTTATTTGTTATGTCCTCATTTAAAATATCAGTGCGTGATGAAATGGATTGCCCAAATTTAATGAACACCGGACCTAATCTTTCAAGAGCACGCTTTAGTTTATGACCTTGTATTTTATTTATTGATTTTTTTGATGGTGGAAGTAAATAAGGTAACACATTGTAACGTGTTAGCACTGTAGTTATTTGCAGAAGACGTAGAATATTTTGAATCATTTCGCTGCGTAACTGCCAAATATTTCATTTATCTCCATAATTTCATCAGGTTTACCTTGATAATAGATAGTATTATTTATGCAAATTATGTAATCTGAGGATGGTAGAGCAGAGTTAAGGTCATGAGAAGTCATGAGAATCGACACTGATCGTTCTTTTGCGATTTTATTTATAATATCATAAAATTTAGATCGTGCGTTAATATCCATTGCACTGACTGGCTCATCTAAAATGATCAAATCAGATTCTGAAATTAAACAGCGTGCAAGCAGCAGTAATTGTGTTTGTCCTGCAGAGATTTCTAATACTTGATTTTTTAGGATGTTACCGATACCAACCAATTCTATTGCTTCTGTAACAATGGGTTGATTTTTCTTCAATTTCTTCGAGGAGCTATTGAAAAGGAAAGACTCAACTGTTATTGGCATCAAATTACCAATACTAAAATTTTGTGGCATATAGCTAATTTTTATATTGTCAGCGAATACAATACTGCCAATAAAACCTTTATTTATACCAGCAACTGCTTTCACTAAAGAGGTTTTACCTCCGCCATTTGGACCAAGTATTGTAACTATATCTCCTCTTTGTACTGATATGTTGATATTATCAAGAACTTTTTTATTATCGTATGAAAGAGTAAGGTTTTCTATTTTTAGAATGCAGTTATTGACACTACTTAATTTTTTGGCAAAAATTGACTTCTTCTCAACATTTATATGAGACATTTACTGTTTTTTTTTCTATTACTTTCATTTACATTATACTACAATAGTGCCTTTTCATCCAATTTAAAAATTGTAGCTACAATCAAACCTATACACTCACTTGTAGCTTCTGTTACAGATGGAATTTCAAAGCCAGAACTACTAATGTACGAAGTAGTGTCTGAACATGACTACATGCTCAGGCCTTCAGACGCAAGTAAATTAGAATCTAGCAATATTATATTTTATATCGATGATTCTTTGGAAACATTCATTAAAACTTTCGCTAAAGAAAATAAGAAGTTAATACCGCTATCAAGTGCAATCGATCTACTTCCTGCTCGAACACATTCATTTTCTAGTCACATTCAAGATGAAAAAGATTTGCATATTTGGCTGAGTCCTGAAAATGCAAAAAGTATGATACTTTCTATCAGTGCAACATTATCTAATATAGATAAAGAAAATGCCTATCGATACAATACTAACGCAGAGGAGGCTATAAGAAAGATAGACCAAGAAGTAGAAAAAATTACGAAAGAATTGGATGAGTTAAAAAATCAAAAATACATAGTTACTCACGATGCTTATCAATATTTCGAAAAATATTTTGATTTAAGTTACCCAAGCGCCATTCTTTCTATAGAAGAAGATTCTTACATAGGTATGAAGAGTTTAATGAAATTAAAAAAGGTAATGAAAGAGGAAAACGTTAAATGTATTGTTTCTCATTCACGAGAGGATAGCATAAAGCCTAATGTCTTTTCTAGTGACGTAAAAATGGTGATTCTTGATCCTATTGGATCAGATGTAGAGCCTGGAAAGGATGCATATCTAGATATAATCAGCAGCATTGCACAAAATTTCAAGTCTTGTTTCACTGAGTAATGAGTTCTTTTATCTATTCAGATAGCATTGCAAACTTAGTGCTTTCTATTCCAATCACAACTATACCGACATTATCTACCAGAAGTATATCATCCCAGTCTGGGATTCAGTTAAGTTGGTAAGCATAAAAATATTATGTTAAAGCACAACGTTCTTGATGAGATTAGGGCAAGCCAATGTCAGCTACTTGAATGACACCATTTGCTATGCCCTCAAAAATGAATGCTCGTACAGCTGTGTGCCAGCTACTTGCATCTGCTATTTTTACTCATAATTATCTTGCCTGAACGAACTTAAATTCAAGTAGTTAATCATAGAAACAAAAAAAAGAAGATAACCAATATCTTCTTTTACTCTAATTAAAAAGACATTGAATTGTAATTGTCTATTTCATCTGATATAAGCGATAATTTTATGCTCTCAAAACGGAGATTACTTGCAATATCTGTTAACTGTTCACTAAGTGTTACTTTTTCTGGTGAATGGTGTTCAGGAGCTTTAATATTTCTATTACAGTCAGCCTTACACCAAGATCTATTAATTTTTGTCAATAAATCATTACCCTCGTATTTATTTTCACACTGTCTGTGGCACAAATTAAGTAAATCAACACCATGCAATGTCAATGAAGCAGAATCTTGTGTAAATTTTACCATAATATAATCCTTAATCTTATTATATCTATATTAACATATAAATGTGAATATTATACTAATATAGTTACTTTTTATGGCAAGTGGTTTTTGGTTATTTTCTAAACTTTCTTTATAAAAACCATAGGCGCCTATTGGTTTTTAGCTAAAGTAAAGATCAAGTATCTGGAATTCTGGACATAAAATCCTCCTGTGTAAAAAAGATTAGAAAAAAAGTGCGGCGCACATACGACAGAGATTAAGTATGTGTGTGCACCTACGTACGCTGAAGAAGATACGCCACATTTTTTAATGAATTTAATGAAAAAAGTCTGCAGATAAAGATAAATTTTGAGCTCTTAAAATATCTTTTACTATGATTATAGTCAGATTTAAAATATGCGCAAGCAATTTTTTTCTGTAAAAGTTTAACAAAAGAATTCAAAAGTTTGTGAACAACCTCTAAGTGTATGGTCCCAGAGTGTGATGGTATATAGACTATCTGGATCATTTAAAGTGTCAGATCAAGTCCCATTTAAGCAATAAAAAGACCAGATCAGGACAAAAACGCTACCATTTTCAGCCCTTATTCAGGTGGCTCAATTTCCCGTAACTTATATAAGTTACCGTAATCTTTCAAAACCTCAAACAGACTTTCTCTAATGCAAAACAGTATAACTAGTGAGCAATAAGCTACACTCCTTTTAGCTGTAAGCTTTGCATGATAATATACTTACTTTAATTTTTCTTCTTTAAATAATACGTGTCTTCTGACCACTGGGTCATACTTCCTAAACTCGAGCTTCTTGGGAAGGTTCTTAGGATTACGTTTTTTTACACAAAAATAGCCTGTTAGTTTCTCTTCTCCAGTTTTTGTTGTTTTAGTTGCAGTGCTAACTAGCTTGACAAGCAAAGAAGCATTTTTTTTCGCCATAATTGTTAGTGACATAATAAACTCTATGCAAGTTTATTACGCAAAACACTGAAAGTCAACCCAATAATGCAGATCGCAAAATTCTTGACAATCAATAATATATTAAGTAGTATAAGAACATTTCAGAATGAAAAGTAGACGGTAAATAAGTGGTGAGTGATGGCAAAAGGTTATTGTTGATAGAAAGTACTACCTGTTCTAACGAGGTAAGGGTTGCCCTACTAGTTAATGGTAGGGTTGTAGAGTTTGAACAAGAATTCAAGGAAAAAAAACAATTAAGAGGTAATATATACGTTGCTTATGTAAAGCGTATAGAGCCTGCTTTGCAGGCCGTGTTCATTGAGTATGGAAAAAATAAGCAAGGTTTTTTGTCTTTTTCTGAGATATCTCTAAATTATTTTAATATTCCAGAAAAAGAGAAGGAAATTTTCCCTGATGAAGACTATTCGAGCGGTGTGGACTGTTCAAATGATAATTGCACAGAAGAAGGCCTAGATTCTACAGCTAGTAATGAATCCAGCAGTGGTTTTGTGAGGGGGGTACCTTTACATAGAAAATATAAGTTACAAGATGTGATTTCAGTAAATCAAAAGTTATTAGTTCAATTAACTAAGGAAGAACGAGGAAATAAAGGAGCTTCATTTACAACATACGTAACTTTGGTCGGTAGATACTGTGTTTTCATGCCCAATTCCATAAGTAGGGGTGGAGTATCTCGCAGAATTGAAGATACCAACGTTAGAAAACAGTTAAAGGATATATTAAATTCAATAAATTTACCAAAAGGCTCAGGTTTAATAGTAAGAACTGTTGGTGCAGGAAAAAGTAAGAAAGAAATTGAGCAAGATTACAATAATTTGACCTTATTATGGCAAAATATTCAGCAAAACTTCTCTTCTTTAAATGTTCCATCATTAATTTACAACGAAGCAGATGTAGTTATGAGATCTGTACGTGACTTTTGTAGTAATGATACAGAAATTATAGTATCTGATAGAGAAGTTTGTGAAGCGGTAAGAAAATACACTAAAAATGTGTTACAAGGAAAATTGCGTCCTAGATTATATAGAGGTTCTGTTCCAATCTTTACTTACTATCGAGTCGAAGATCAAATTTCTGAATTATATAGCAATAGAGTAGAATTGCCATCTGGTGGGTCTTTGGTGATAACCTTAACTGAGGCATTTGTTTCAATAGACGTAAATTCAGGGAAAATGACAGGAGAAGATAACATAGAAGAAACAGCTTATAGAACTAATATGGAGGCATTATCTGAAATATCAAGGCAAGCGAATCTCAGGGGCTTATCAGGGTTAATAGTTGTTGATTTTATTGACATGTTGAAACTTGAGTATTGTAAAAATGTTGAATTTGCTATCAAGCAGGCGTTTAAAGATGATAAAGCTAAAGTTCAATTTAGCTTTATCAATGACTTTGGTTTAATGGTCTTTTCAAGACAAAGAATTAAACCAAATATACAGGAAATTAATACTACAGAGTGCTTACACTGTAAAGGTATTGGAAGAGTGAAATCAAACGAAGTGGTTGTTGCATCGATACTAAGGGATTTGCAACATATTGCTAATAAAAATCAAAATAAGTCCTTTGATTTAATAGCACGCAGTGCAGTTATAGCGCACATTTTTAATAATAAGCGTGATATGGTTTCTACAATCGAAAAAGAGTTCAATATTACATTAAATGTTAGTATTGATAATAGTTTAGACGCAGATACATTTATTTTAAAGCAAGGAGACCATATTAATTTTAATGATTATAAGCCATTGCAGAATTCTGGATGTCAAATTGTGAATAGCAGGGATAAAGAAGCTGGTAAACTACCGGGCAACTTTTGGTTAACTAAATGGCTTTCGCGCCTTTTGGGCTCTAACAACTAAACGGGACTTGTAATTAACGAGTTTTATACTTATATATTTTACATCAGATAATATTTAAAAGGGAGTATTCATTATGGGAAGAGCAATAGGTATAGATCTTGGAACAACAAATTCTTGTGTTGCAATAATGCAAGGCAAGGATGCAAAAGTAATCGAGAATAAAGAAGGAGCAAGAACTACTCCGTCTATAGTTGCATTTACTTCGTCTGGAGAAAGGTTGATTGGTGCTCCAGCAAAAAGGCAAGCAACTACCAATGCAAATAATACTTTTTTTGCAACTAAGAGATTGATAGGTCGCCAATATAGCGATCCTGAAATGAAGAATCTAGGTGTACCGTATAAGGTATTTGCAGCAAAAAATGGTGATGCATGGGTTAAAACAACTGATGGTAAAGAATACTCTCCTAGTCAAATTGGTGCATTTATACTACAAAACCTGAAAGAAGCAGCTGAGGCTTATCTTGGGGAAGAAGTAAAGGATGCTGTGATAACAGTGCCGGCGTACTTCAATGATTCTCAACGTCAAGCAACAAAAGATGCAGGAAAAATTGCTGGATTAAATGTCCTCAGAATAATTAACGAACCAACTGCTGCAGCACTTGCTTATGGTCTTGATAAAAAGCACGGACACACAATAGTAGTGTATGATCTTGGTGGTGGTACATTTGATGTTTCAGTTCTTGAAATAGGTGACGGAGTTTTTGAAGTAAAGGCTACAAATGGTGATACTCACCTTGGAGGGGAAGACTTCGATAATGCAGTAGTAAATTATTTACTGGGTGAATTCAAGAAAAGTAATGGCATTGATTTGAAAAACGATCCAATGGCTATGCAAAGAATCAAAGAAGCTGCAGAAAAAGCAAAGGTAGAATTGTCAAGTGCAATGGAAACAGAAGTAAATCTACCGTTTGTTACAGCTGATGCAAGTGGCCCAAAACACTTAAATATGAAGCTAACAAGAGCAAAGCTTGAAAGTTTAGTGAATGATTTAATTGAAAGGACTATAATTCCTTGCAAAAAAGCTCTTGAAGATGCTGGTTTGTCTGCTAGTCAAATTGGTGAAGTAGTTCTTGTTGGTGGCATGACTCGTATGCCAAAAGTCATAGAGAAAGTTAAAGAATTCTTTGGCAAAGATCCACACAGAGGGGTTAACCCTGATGAAGTTGTAGCAATTGGAGCTGCAATACAGGCGGGAATCATTCAAGGTGATGTAAGAGATGTATTACTACTTGACGTAACTCCACTTTCTCTTGGTATTGAAACTCTAGGGGGAGTGTTCACTCCACTTATTGAACGTAATACTACTATTCCCACAAAAAAATCTCAGGTGTTTTCAACTGCAGAAGATAACCAAACAGCCGTTACAATTAAGGTACATCAAGGTGAAAGAAAATTGGCGATTGATAATAAACTGCTTGGTCAGTTTAGTTTAGAAGGAATACCACCTGCTCCTCGCGGGGTTCCTCAAATTGAGGTGACATTTGATATAGATGCAAATGGAATAGCGCATGTTTCTGCAAAGGATAAAGCTACTGGAAAAGAGCAAAAAATACGTATTCAGTCTTCAGGTGGTTTATCGGAGGATGAAATAAATCGGATGGTGAGAGAAGCTGAGGAAAAAGCACAAGAAGATGAAAAGCGTAAGAAATTTATTGAAGTGAAGAATCAAGCGGATAGTTTAGTTCATTCTACAGAAAAATCTTTGACAGAATATGGTGATAAAATTTCTCCAGAAGATAAATCTGCTATTGAGAATGCAGTTAATGAATTAAAGGAAGTTAGTAAGTCTGATAATATTGATGATGCTGATTCAATACAACAGAAGGTTACTAATCTTTCTCAACTTTCTATGAAGCTTGGAGAAGCTATGTATAAGGAATCTCAACAACAACAAGGTGGAGAAAGCTCATCCACAACAAATAATGAGGAAGAAAAAGTAGTAGATTCTGATTATCAAGACATGGATAATAAAGAAGAGAATAAGTAATTCGATTGTCATCCCAATGCCCAGATACTGTGGGATGACAAGAGGAGCGTATTGTTGCTTAAAGGAACTATTGTGGATATTATTAAGACAATAGAAGAAAAATTACGCGATTCAATAGGTGTAATTGATATTAATATTATCGATGAATCAGCAAAGCATGTAGATCATTATTTTGTTTCTTCTTCGACACTACCTTCACATATCAAATTAGTATTAATATCTAACGACTTTTCTGGAATGAGCTCTTTAAAGAGGCATAAATTGATCTATGAATTATTAAAGAGTGAAATAGAGCGATTACATGCGATTTCTCTTCACTTGTATACGCAAAGCGAATACAATCTAAAAAATAAATAGTAGAAACGTGAGAGAAGAGTCTTTATTAGTTAAAGCAGGAAGAAAATTTAATGATTATAAAGGGTCGATGAATCCACCAGTTTATCATTCTTCTACTATATTATTTCCTACTTACAAGGACTACTTAAATGCAGCAAATGGAGAAAGTATATACGATGTAATCAATGATGGTGTTGCAAGGGATTACAGTTACAGTAATGTTGGTACGCCTACTGTTCATTATTTTTCAAATGCACTGGCTGAAATTGAGGGTAGGGGACAAGCACTCATCTACCCTTCTGGATTATTTGCACTTACTTTTGCTATTTTGACTTTCACTAAAGCAGGTTCACATGTCCTGATACAAGATAATAGTTATTATAGGCTAAAGAGATTTGCCGAAAATGAGCTACCAAAAAGAGGAGTAGAAGTAACTTTTTATAATCCGACACAGGATATAACTGATTTAGTTCAGAGTAATACTTCACTCATCATGATTGAGACTCCTGGTTCTATAACGTTTGAGATTTCAAATATAGAGCATATAGTAAAAGTTGCTAAAGCACGTGGAATCGTAACCGTTTGTGACAATTCATGGGCCACTCCTTTGTTGTTTAAGCCGCTTGATTATGGAATTGATGTTGCACTATACGCGGTGACAAAGTATCTAGCCGGTCACTCAGATTTAGTGATGGGAGCTATGGTTGCTGAAGATAAAATTTTTAAATTGCTTTATGAGAGCTATAAAAATTATGGAGTCACCATTCAATCGCATGACTGTTACCTTGCACACAGGGGACTTAGAACACTGCAAACACGCATGAGGAAGCATCAAAGTACAGCAATGCAAGTAGCAAAGTGGCTGGAAAAACATCCAAAAATCAAAAAAGTCTTATACCCCGCACTTTTTTCCTATTCTCAGCATGATTTATGGAAAAGTTATTTCAAAGGGGCAAGTAGCGTATTTAGTATAGTACTCGATAGAGAATATTCATGTGAGGAACTAAGCTGCATGGTTGATCACATGAAAATTTTTGGCATCGGTGCTTCTTGGGGAGGATGTGACAGTTTGATATTACCAATAGAACATAGATCTATGTCAAGATCTGTAATGAATTCAGATTATGGTGGAAGTTTTGTGCGAATATTTTGCGGACTAGAAGATCCTGAAGATTTGATTTTTGACTTGAATACTGCATTAATAAGACTGCCATGTTCAAGTGTTAAAGATGATTGTGAGACTGAAAGAGCTACTGCATAACATTGTAAATGCTGACTTTGATATTGAAATCAAAGGCGTCACATGTAATCCTAAGAGAGTTAAAGAAGGTTACCTTTTTGTTTGTGTGTCAGAAAGGAGTAAAGAACACGTAACATGTCTTCCTAATGGATGTGTACACAACTGTGTAGACGTTGTAATACAAGGGGCCAAGAAAGATGTCATCCCAGTGCTCAGACACTGGGATCCAGAAAATTTAATTGTAAACAAGCATACTAGACAATTGTATAATGAAAACTGGATTCCAGTGTCCGCTACTCGAATGACAAGTACTCCAAGTTTTGCAGTGCTTTACCACTCGGACCCTCAAGGAATATACAGTGAAATAGTCAGCAGGTTTTATCAATTCAAACAACCTAAATATGTTGCTGCTGTAACTGGTACGAATGGTAAAACTTCAGTGGTGGAATTTTGTCGCCAGATTTGGCAAGATAATGTAGCGTCTATAGGAACACTGGGAACATGTGTCAATAATAATAGAAAAGATAATAGCCTTACAACGCCAAGTGCAGATGATCTTTATTCCACATTGCGTGACATAAATAATAAGAACGTAGAACACTTAGCATTAGAAGCTTCAAGCCATGGAATCGATCAATACAGAATCCATGGACTCAGGCTCAATGCTGCAGCTTTTACTAATTTCTCTCAAGATCATTTGGACTATCACAAAAGTATCGATGAGTATTTTGAGGCCAAGAAAAGGTTGTTTGATGAGGTATTGCCAAAAGAAAAAACAGCGATTTTAAATGCAGATATAGGCGAATATGGAGAGTTGCTCAACATAGCTGAAAAGCGTGGCAACAAAGTTATAACCTATGGAAAAAAAAACTCTGACATTACTTTATTAAAGCAGATACCCACTGCCAATGGTCAATACCTGACAATTCAAATCGGTGATGAAATTTATAACGCATTTTTTCCGATTTTTGGGCAATTTCAAGCATATAATTTGTTGTGTGCAATCGGTATAGTTATTTCATCTGGTATGGACTGTCAAAGAATGTGTATAGATAAACTCGCTTCTCCATCTGGAAGAATGGAAAAAGTGAACACTTTTGCATTTGTCGATTACGCTCATACTCCAAGTGCACTCAAACAAGCTCTGTTGTCTTTAAAATGGCACTTCAATAAAAAGATAGTTCTAGTGTTCGGTTGTGGCGGGAATCGTGATCAAACAAAACGTGCAGAGATGGGTAAAATAGCACAAATGCTTGCAGGTAAAGTTATAGTCACAGATGACAATCCGCGCGATGAAGATCCGGGGAAAATTCGTCACGATATTTTGTTACATTGCCCTGATGCACTGGAGATAGGAGATAGAAAAAAAGCTATAGAGAAAGGTATAAATATAGCACATGATGAAAATATGATTCTGCTAGTTGCAGGAAAAGGACATGAAAGATTCCAAATAATAGAAGGCCAATCCCTTGAATTTAGTGATGTTGAAGTTATTAGAGAGGGCCAAAAATTTGCTACTGCTGTTTTGCTCTCTCCTTCATCCAACGCCTGAATGGCTTTTTTCCTTAAGTCATAACTGTACGCTGCTGGCATTTTTACCTTCTTGTTACACTAAATCACTATCTTATCTTGTTCCTACTATTATGAGAAGAGCTATACAAGGATATGAAAGTGGAGATTGTGGTTACAAGATTAGTGAGAGAATATAGAAAAATTTAGGATGAAATATTGCGTGATATAGTTCATTTAGTGATAAAGGCTCTTACAGGTATAGTAGCGCTTCATAAGTAAGAATATTTTTACAAAGAATTTAATAATCACAATTTAGGCAATGATGAAAGTTCTTTAAGAAAAAAGTTTAATACTATCAAGAAAAGTTTGCATAGGCATAGCAATATAATACATAATAATCAAAATATTCCAAATTCTGTCAATTTATTTGCACAGTCAATCACTTGAGAATTCGGAAATTGATTTTTAAACCAAGTGTACTGGCGTTTTGCATAATGCCTTGTGTTTGTTTGAGCAATCTGTATTGCTTCGTCTAAAGTAATCTCCCCTTTTAAGTATCTTATAATTTCTGGTACTCCATGTGCTTTCATAGCTGGCAAATGTGGAGATGGGTTCATGCTAAGTAGGTTTTTTACTTCATCAATTGCTCCATTTTCAACCATTTCAATAAAACGAGAATTTATTTTTCGGTATATATCTTCACGTTTAGGTAGAATTGTATATACCTTAAAATTATTGAACAAAGGAGGCTGTCTATTTTCTTGCCATACAAAGATTGTCTTGCCAGTTTCAGTGATAACTTCAAGTGCTCTTGAGAGGCGATGTGAGTCATTAATAAATATTTTACCTTGAATCCTTGGATCTTTGCTTAGCACTAATTTGTAGAATTCCTCTTTACTTAAATTTTTCCTAAGTTCATTTACGTTTTCTCTCACTTCCTGGCTTATTTGTGGAATCGATGATAATCCCTTGATTAAGCTGCTAATGTAAAGCCCACTTCCTCCAGTGATGATGGGTATTCGTGAATTTTTCAGCGCGTTGTTAACTTCCCTCTTTAAATCCTCTAGCCATAAACCTACGGAATAATTTTCTCTTGCTGAAACATAACCGTATAGCCTATAAAATTCTTTCTGCTTTGGTGGTTGAGCAGTAATTACGGGAATCTCTTTGTATAACTGCTTTGAGTCACAGTTTATTATGCTAATGTTTTTATACTTTTTTATCAAGTTATCGCATAATTCTGATTTACCTGAGGCTGTAATTCCTGTAATAATTACTATATTATCTTTCATTTATATTAATTTAACTAACCTATGATAGGGTGTAGTAAAAATTTGGATTCTACAATCTAAAATTTGGAGACTTTTATGGCAGAAAATGATAACGATAACTCGTTTACTAAGCGTTTTACAAATAGGACTTCTAATGAGACAAGAGGAGGTTTTTCCAGTAAGTATTCATCTCAAAATACCAAAGAACATGCACTAGGAGCAAAAGGAAAAATTTCTGAATTGGCAAACAAAAAAGCTGAAGCCAAGGAAGCTTTTTCTGAAAGTGGCGGCATAAAGAGTAAAAGCAGAACTATCAATGAAAGATCCTTTGCTGATGCAACAAGAAGAAGTAGATCAGATCTCATATATCTAGTTCGTGGTAAAGATCGAGGAAGATCAGCTTGGCACTATGTATTAGTTGATAAAGATAAAAGAGAAATGTTTCTGGCAAAAAGTAGAACTGGCTCTATAGATGTTGCAGATTATGGAGAGATTTTATATTCAGGATGGGGAGATGATCCACCACAGACGATAGTCGATAAAATCAATGAGGAGTTCGGATTGTAGTAAATCTGTTGTAAAAACGAGCAGTTGCTAATAAAATTTACTGTAAGTATACAACAGTAGCCATTTCGGTATCTTAATTGCTACCATATAGCGAGATAACTGTAAACCCAGAGCTATTGTAGACATAAGTTTTAGCTATATGGTATTTGAAGTAATAAATGCAATAAAAAATAATTTGTTAGCATGCTTTCCAACAGAGACAGTATATGCTCTTGCTTGTAATGCGCTAGGTAAAGAATCTATAGAAAAAATATACCGGATAAAGAAGCGTTCTCAAAACAAGCCACTCTCTGTATTTGTTAGTAATATTGATAGTTTGATAAATATAGCAAAGGTAAAGGAAGAGTATATCGATTTAATAAACTATTTTTCTCCTGGACCAATGACCTATATTTTACCACTTCAAGATAACAGTATATTACCAAATGAGTTCTTTAAAGATAGTATAGGCATAAGAATTCCTGATCATCCTATTGCGATTTCAATATTAAATGAACTGAAAACTCCAGTAGTTGCAACTAGTATTAACATTTCAGGAGAAAAAAGTATATGCAAAGCAAGAGATATACCTCAGTCTATTAAGCAACACTTATCTGCAGTAATTGAAGATGATGAATTAGTTTCTGGTATAGAATCTACTATTATTGACTTAACTGGAGACAAGATTAAGGTTTTAAGAAAAGGTAAAATTTCATTACAAACAATAAATAACGAATTTTCAAACTAAGATCTATAGGAGAAAGAATGAAAAAGGTGATAGGCCACAACCAAGCAAAAAAAAAGATAATGAACAACTTGTCTGTTCAATCTTGGCTGATCTGTGGTAAAAAAGGCATAGGAAAAGCAACACTTGCACAATCCTTTTCTAATTGGTTTCTTATCAAAAATTACGATGAAGTAGCATTAGACTTACACATTGTTGAAGGTGATACAATAGGAGTGGAAAAGGTGAGAGAAATGAAAAATTTTCTGTACCTAAGCCCCATTCAATCAGAATATAAGATAGCTATAATAGATAGCTTGGAGGCAATGACTAGCAATGCTAAAAATGCAATATTAAAGATATTAGAGGAGCCGCCACAAAATTCTAAAATACTTATAATTAGCCATAAACTATATGATATACAAACCACCATCCGGTGTAGGTGCTTTCAGCTGAATTTACTTCCGTTAACTTACGATGAAACAAAGCAGGTTGTTTCATCTCAGTGTAAATTCGACGATAAAATATTTAGTGAGATCATTACTTTGTTTCCTGGAACTCCGGGAGTAATAATAAATGCAATAAACAGTGGTGCTTATGAGTCACATAAGCATTTTTATACATTTTTCCGTAATCTAAATAATTCTGATATAGTTAATAAAATAATTAATAGTGAAATTGAGCTAGAACTAGCATCACATATCATTCAAACCTCCATTTTAGAAAGTATAAAGAAAGAAGTAAATAATGTTGAAATTTTGCTAAGTCAATGGAAAGAAATAGATGAACTTTTCGTTGCTGCAAAGCAATTTCGCTTAGATAAAAAGCATGTTTTAGCTAATGTAGTTAACATCATGACACAAAAATATAATACTTTTAACATAAATTCATGATAAAATCCTGATAATTTAATACTTAAAGTATATAGTTTGACTGATAATAAATTAACTTTATGGCAATCAATAGAAGTTTTAACAAAAACCATATTGAACATGCAGAAAGAATTGAGTTTACTCAAGAATACAGCTTTAGACCAAGACGTCACTTTAGAAAAAGGGAAGGAGCTGTCAAGTGGTATCTATGAAGCAAATTTTAAGCTCAATAAGGCAATCAATATAGCTACTTTGCCAAAAATTGGCCATCGCATGCTCAGTGGCGAGTTAGTCATACTTAATCATATTACGAAAGAAGAAGTAAAGATTCCTAGAGATTTTCATTATCTTAAAGTTATTAAACTCAATCATGATGACTATAAACTAACGTTTTGTAATTTTTTAGGTAATGAGTTTTTTGAATATAAAAAGTATGATCCACAATATTCTGATCTTTCAGATGAATATAAATTCGTGGATTTTGGTAGTGTAAAAAAGACTAATAATCTAAAATTTAAGGAGTATGTTGGTCATGCACCTAAATTTTTTGCTGTAGAAGGTCTTATTGAGCCTGGATCTGAAAACCATGTAATTGATCTATTTGAGCTAGTCAGAGACGGTAAAGGCAGAAAAGTGGGAACCCTTGCTGATGAATTTGGTTATTTTGATGATCAAAATAAATTACACTACTATAATTATCACAAAAGTGCAGAAAGTAATACTTATGATCCTGAAAGCTTCAGTGTAAAAATGATAAATTTAGATGTGAAGAAAATTGATAAATTTCATCTTATTGCAGAACAAGGTGATATAATCATTCATACTATTTTGGAAAATTTAGACATATTTTAAAGTTTTTTTAGAGTTATTATAATTAGGTTATGGAAGTTGAATCAGTAAAAAACAAAAGTTATTTCAGGAAAGCAGTAGAATGGTATTGCCACAGATACCTGTTCTGCGTTGTAGAAAGATCTTGGATGGCGTTAATAACGTTACTTCTCTTAGTATGTTTATTTTTATCATTACTAAACATATACCTATTACTTCCTGTTAAAAAAGATTTAAATTTTGTGAAGTACACGAACCACACAGAAGATGAGTTTTCTACAATACATAAACTTAGTTTTAGTGAAAAAGAAGATGAATACACTTCCATAGCAAGGTACTTGGTAAGTCAATACGTCGAAGCATACGAGTCCTCTCAGATCGTTGAATCAAAGTATCAAGAAAATTTTATAAAAAACAATTCTATATATAAAATCTATCAAGACTTTCAGGAAAAAGTAAACAATGAAGCTGTTTCATCCACAAAAAAAATTACCAACATAAACGTAACAACACTATCTATTGACCGATCGATCAAGGACTTAGTTAAATTTGCTGGAAATGCCACTGTACTTTTTGCAGCTGAGCAAAATAAGAAAATGAAAGACTATGCTGTGGAGGTTAGCTTTACTTTATCAAACATGAAAGCAACTCTAACTGGTATAATACCATTTAAATTTATTGTTAACGGCTATAAATACAGCTGATTACATTTAAAAAATTACTTGGTAGCTAAAAAAATAACTAAAGTGCATACAGCAGTAACAACTGGAGGTAAAATTAGAAGCATTGGTGTCTTTTTAATAAAATAATTTCTAGAAGGTTTTAAGAAAAAGGCATTGTAAATTATCGGTAAGAAGTATAGAGCGTTGAGTATAGTACTGACAATTAACACCAGAGCTACAAATACAGAAAGTGTTACATTACTAGAGTTAAAAACAGCTTGAAAAATGAAAAATTTGCTCCAAAAAGTCGGAGCAGGTGGTACCCCTATCATGGACAATGCACCTATAGTAAATGCTATCATACTAATTGGCATACTACGTCCTATACCGTGAATTCTATCTATGTATTTCTCACCTGTTTTCGTTATTATTGCTCCAGCAGTGAAAAATAAAGTGATTTTTGCAAATGCGTGGCAAACTAATTGAAAAATTGCAATCCTCATGCTAAATTCACTAAAAATTGAAGCGAACAATATAATATATGACAACTGAGAGATAGTAGAATAAGCAAGCAATTTCTTTAATTCCTTTTGCTTTAATGCAATTAACGATGCAGTAATAATAGTAAATCCAGCAGCGTACGGAAGCCATCCTCCAGCAAACCAACTTTGCTGTGCAAAACGTTGCATATTATCGATGCCAAAAGTGTATAATATAACTTTGATGATGATGAACACTCCTGATTTCACAACAGCAACAGCATGTAGTAGTGCGCTTACAGGAGTTGGTGCAACCATTGCTTTTGGCAACCAAAAATGCATTGGCATTAATGCAGCTTTTCCTATTCCATAAATCAGCATAGCAAAACACACTGCAATAAAAGTTATGAACGAAGTATCAAACTTGAATATTCCACCTCTTACAAAGTCTAAAGTATGGAATTCATTATATAAGAGACCTATTGCAGGAAAAAATAACACTAAAGAAGAGAAAAATAGTAAACCAAAGTAATAGCGTCCTGCAATTACTGATTCATTTGTTGAGTTGTGAGTAATCAGAGGGTATGTACTAATAGTTAGAAGCTCGTAAAAGACAAATGTAGTGAGCAAATCTCCAGAAAAAGCAATAAACATTGCACAGCTAATCGCTATTGAAAAAAAGCATAGAAAACTCGAGTAGTTACTATCAGCATAGTTATTTCGCATATAACATATTGCATATATACTGGTTAGTACCCACAAAAATGATATTAATAAACTGAATATTGCTCCACTAGACTCTAACTTTAAACTAATATGCAAATTATTACCAAAGTCCATGAGAATAAATTGAGAATGATCACCATACACCAAATATAAAGTGCATAGAGATGTATACGCAAATAGAAGCATAGAAGAAACAACAGTAATGCTATTGTTCACTCTGGGCCATTTACTAGTAAAAGAAATAGCTAATGCACTTAAAAGTGGGATCAACGCAGTAATTAACAAATAATTCTCAGTAATAAAAAGTGGCAAGGAAAGAGATATTAAAACAAAATCCATTAAGTAATTCATCTTTCTGTTTAGGTAAAGCTAAAATTATATTCAAGTTATAGAGAATTTGCTATTTTTTAGTTGTATATCGGAAATGTTAAATAAACCATACGCATCAAGTTAAGAAAAAGTGGCGTAAGGAAGAAAGGAAATAAGAAAAAACTATTTTATATATTAAGTAATAAGGTTAGTAATTTATAGATCTTTCTAAAAAATCATCTTATCCTAGATAAGAATTTCCTAAAAAATTCAACCACTATGGATTAAAATCCAAAGATTGAGAGAGAGCATAGAATGCTAACTTTCGACTTGAAAGTCACCAAATTTATCTTCTTTTTTAGAGTGATTTTCAATATAATTTTTTATCATTTCGTCAGTTACATTTCCGCTAGTCCTGACAAAGTAGCCTACTGCCCACAACCCAATATCTCTTTTTTAGCTCTGGAAAGTTTTGCTGGATTTTTCTGGAACTTTTTCCTTTTATTAACTGCACTAACTTACTAATACTTAAGTATGGGGGTACAGAAACGTATACGTGTACATGACTTGACGCAACTCTACCTCTGATAATTTCTACTTGATTATTTGCACATACTTCTTGTACAACTTCTTTAGCTTTCTGTCCAATATCTCCAACTAGTACTGGATATCGATATTTTGTTATCCACACTATGTGATATATATACAGAGTGACTGCTTTTTCTATAATATTCCACATTCTTTCAGATTTTTCACCTTAAAATTATATTCTTAAAAGGATGGACTTCAAGTCCAGGGTTTTTCTCCCAAATTTGGGACAATAAATGTAACAAATAAAATGCCAATCTTAAATATTGCTATGTTTCACGATAGCTTCTTAATTTGGCACGTATGGTTTGTTAAACACTTCCAGAATTACTCAAAACCGCTACAGACTATATCTTTCTGTATAATCTTTAAATGCACCTCTATTGGAGTCAAAATGTAGCTTCACACTGCCAATTGGCCCGTTTCTTTGTTTTGCAATGATCAGCTCTGCAATATTTCTAATTTTCTCCATTTTCTCTTGCCACTCTCGATGTTTATTACTTCCTTCATTTGGTTGCTTTCTTAATTCATAATATTCTTCTCTATAGAGGAACATTACTATATCTGCATCCTGCTCTATGCTTCCTGAATCACGTAAATCAGAAAGTTGTGGTTTTTTATCATCCCTTTGCTCAACAGAACGAGAGAGCTGTGATAGTGCAACAATGGGAATATTTAGTTCCTTTGCAATTGCTTTTAAACCCTGCGTCACTTCTGAGATTTCTTGCACTCTATTTTCACTACTCCTTTTTGTTGTTCCTCGAATTAATTGCAGATAATCTATAAATACCACCTCTACATTGTATAGTTGATATAGCAGTCGTATTCTGGTACGAAGGGCACTAATTGATAGAGCAGGAGTATCGTCTATTATGAAAGGTAATTCTGATAGATCTGTACTAGCATTAATGAATTCATGTAATTCAAAATCACTAATTCTCCCAGTCAGTGCCTTATAATAACCAATGCCTGAATCTATAGTAATCAATCTTGCGGTTAATTGCTCTGCTGACATTTCAAGTGAGAAAAAAGCTACGTAATGTTGTTTATCTGTTCTTTTTTGCAAAATCTTACAAGCGTTAAGTGCGATGTTCAGTGCCAATGCTGTCTTTCCCATTGAGGGCCTTGCAGCTATAATTAACAGATCAGATTTCTGCAAACCACCAAGAAGCTGGTTTAGATCTTGAAGTCCGGTTGTAATACCTAGAGCCTCTGGATTATTTTTTAGCTTGCTAATCTTCTCAACCACATCTTTAATTGAACTTGCAAGCTTTATGTATGTTTTCTCACCTTGCTTTTTTACTGCTAAATTGAACAATTTTGTCATTGCTTGCTCAATTTGTACCTGTGCAGGATTTTCGATGTCATAGTTATAACTATCGTCAATTGTCTCTTGTCCGAGCTTGATTAAGCATCTTCTTAAATAAGTATCACGGATTATTCTGGTCAAGCTATAGATATCAAGCGCAATGCTTGCCTTTGCTGCAAGTTTTGCTAGGTACTCAACTCCACCACATTCGGCAAATGCTTTATCATTTTCAAAAAACATCTTAAGGCTTAGTTCATTGGCAACTATGCCGTGTTTTCTGGTTTTAGATATCTGGGTAAAAATGCTTTGATGTAGTGGATCATAAAAATTGTCTGCTGCAATTATATCTTCAACTGCATCACAAATTCTATTATCACGAATCATTGCACCAATGAGCATTTGCTCTGCTTCTAAATTGTGTGGCAATTTACATATTTCTTCTCTTGAATCAATAAGATTAGCTAATTCATTCATTTTAAGTTTTCAGAGTAATGATTGATTATTGTAGAATATTCAGTCCTTACTTAAAAGATAAAAAATTTGACTAATCTTGTGTTGCTTATAGCATTAAAGTAGGCCCCTGTGGTGGAATGGTAGACACGGCAGACTCAAAATCTGTTGCTTGCAAAAGCATGCTGGTTCAAGTCCGGCCAGGGGCACTCAAACATTGGAAAATGCATATATGTTACATAAATTTTTTAATCGTTTATTTTCCATTCTTTCTTCTATAAATGCTATTCAAAAAGTGAAAAAGGATGATAATGGAATATGCTATGTAACAGGACTTAGACGCTATTTGTCAGTGCTGCTTGATTTAATCATCATCGTTTTATTTTTACAGTTTTGCGGTCAGGCCTTAAATCAACTCTTTATGAGCTCGGAGAGCAGTAAAATATTAGGCCAAATTGCTGCAAAATATCAAATGCAGGTGCCACTATCTGCAGAGGAAACAGCAATGCAGAGTAAACTAATAAAGTTACTAGTTCTAAATCAGATAGTTCAATTTATTATGCTTTTTAGTTATGTAGCATATATGTGGATAAGATTTGGCGCTACACCTGGAAAATTCTTACTTGGACTTAGAGTTGTGAATGCACAAACTTTTGAAAAATTGACTCTGAAACAAGCAACAAAGAGGTTTTTTTCCTTCATATTGTCAACTGCACCATTATTCTTGGGTTTCATATGGGCAAGTTTCGATAAACGCTGCCAAACTTGGCACGATAAGATTGCAAATACAGCAGTTGTCACAAACAAAAGTCTTAAGTGTGATAAAATGAACTAAATTCGTTTAAAATAAGAAAATTTTAATAGTTTTATTGATAAATTTGATCAAATGCTTAATTAATGATATACTAAAATAGTAGGTAAAAAATATGCCAAGTATTACTCATGATCAAAGTATGGATTCTATTAGCGATAGTATTGTACATATTGATGATAATGAAATAAAAGAATGCGTAATTGAGGCACTAGAACCATTTAAGAACGAATTAGAAGCTCAAAGTTTTGACCTTAATGGGCTAGGAACTTCTGACCTAGTTAAAGCATGGAAGAAGATAGAAGATTTTAAAGGTGCTGAGTTAAAGGATGCTTCTGACCTTGCTGATCTGATAAAAGGGCAAATTGCAGAATTTGATGAAGAAAAATTATGGAAAATGTGTACCTTTAGCAAAATTTCCTATGGTGATGTGGATAGAAAATTAGAGAAAGGTAAATACAAAACTAAAAGGAAGTTTGAAGAAGAAGGTTATCAGATTATAAGATTTTACGATAATGAACTTATTGAAGATAAATATTGCTCAGATGTTGATTATAAATTAGAGCAACACGATGTTGGCTATGCTTTAACTGGTAAAAATTCATATAATCGAGATGCTGGTTATATTTTTATTAAAGATAACGAAGTAGATATAGCTTACCATGGCACTCGTGATTTAAATGATGTGAAGGAAGATCTGCGTGCTTCTTTAACTAAGTTGCCATTTTTGTCTGGAGATAATTATGTTCACTCTGGTTTTTACTCTCTATTCAAACGTTCTTGGCCCAGCGTACATAAAATATTACAAGGGCATGCTCTAATGATAAAGGATTAGCAATCAAAGATTTAAAAATCAATGTTACAGGCCATAGCATGGGAGGTGCTCTTGCTAGTATAACTGCTTTATGTCTTAATAAAACAGAAGGTGCTGAAGATGTTCATGTTGCAACTTTTGGCTCTCCAAGAGTGTTCTACAATGGTGCTGCTGAAGTTTACAATGAGTGTCTTGGACATAATACTATTAGAGTAGCTTGTCAATCAGATCCGGTACCATGTTTGCCACATGGTAATGCTGGTATGCACTATAAACATGTAGGTAAACCATTAAAATTAGAAACAGGTAAAACTCTGGAGTATTTAGAACTACACTATCATAAAATCGATACCTATTATAACCTTATTGAGAAAATAGAGCAGGAAAAATTTAAATCGGATAGCGAAGCATCTAAGTATCGTCATATTGCTTATATTTGTGGCCTATTTTACCATGCAGTTTTGTCATATGTTGATGTGGATGATAAGGAATTCTTTGAAGAAGTCAGAGAAGAAAATGAAGGCATTAAGCTTTCTGAGATACCAATTCAACGTGCTCCAAATTTAGAAGAGGAATTTAGACAAGGAAAACAAAAAGTAGCTCAGCTTACTAATGAAAAAATTCAACTAGAGGGAAGGTTAAATAGTATACAACAAAGTTTGGTTGGAAAAACTAAAGAGTTAGATGATGAAAAAGGAAAATTAACACAAGAACAACAGAAGACTAATCAACTCAATGATCAAGTAGATAAACTTACTGCAGAATTTAAAGGGACAAAAGATCAGCTTGCAGAAAACAAAGCAGAGTTGGATGAGCAAATTAGCAAAGTAACTAGGCTTAACGGTACTGTAGAAAAACTTGAAGAAACAAATGCTGGATTAGAAAGAAAGAATAGTAATCTGACTAATCAACTGAAGAAGCTTGAGAAAGCAAAAACTAAGCTAGAAGAAAAGGTAGAATGTGCAGAAAAAGAGCTAAAGGATGCTAGAGCTCAATTCAGAGAGAGTGAGGGAGGGCTAAGGGAAGTAAAAGCTCAACTTGAACAGGAAAATAGTAATTTGTCTAGTCAAGCAAGGGAGCTTGAAAGGAAATGTGAGCAAACAGAAGTTCAACTTGTAGCATCAAAGCAAAAATTAGCTGAAGAAACTAGTAAAGTCATGCAACTTAGCAAAGAATCTAATGAAGCAAGAGCTCAGCTTGAAAAGAAGAAAAAAGAGATTGGAAGGCTAAAAGATCAAGTAGATCAAATGACTATACAAAACAATCAATTGGAAGGGCGGCTGGATGATGCAAAGCAAGGTCTAATTGATAAAACTGATGAAGTAACCCGATTAACACAGGTTGCTGATACGCTAAATGGTCGGGTAGCTCAATTGACTACACAAAATGATCAGTTGGAAGGGCAGCTGAATGATGCAAGACAATCGTTCGCTGATCAAATAATGCAACGCGAAAATGAAAATAACGACTTAAAGACAAAGCTGCAAGAAATTGAAAACAAAAGTGAAGTACTAGAGAAGAGTCTACAGAAGCAATTTGAAAGCAAGAATGAAGAGCTAAGTGAAAAATTCTTGAAAGCAAGAACTTACAGTAAAAGGCAAGGTAATTATGCTTCTGTTTCTTTTGTATTATCTGGAGCACTTGCTGTTGGTACAAGTCTAACAATTCTTCATTTAGCAATGTGTATTTCGCTTGCTGTAGCTGCATTAGCTTTTCTTACAGTAGGGTGTTACTGTTCTTATAAGGCAAATACCACATTTAACAATGTAGAAATCGAAAATTGTAGTTATAGAATAGCTGCTTAGATATTAAGTTAGTAATTTAAATACTCTTTATTGCTAGTTATTATGCCATCGCTTTAATTTGTTTGTGTTTTACTAAAAAAACTTTAGATTATACTTTATAATTGATACTAAAATATGATTTGGAGTTTATTGCAGACAGGCCAAAAGGAAGGCTATAAAATTGCGTATACCAATGCTCGTATTATTGACCCGGAAACTAAACTTGATATAAAAGGTTCATTGTTAACTGAAGGGGATAAAATTGTTGATTTTGGCGAATCGTTATTTTCAACAAGTGGGGTTGATGAAACAATAGACTGTAAAGGGCTTGTTCTAATGCCAGGCCTTATTGATATTCACGTGCATTTTCGTGAACCAGGTCAAGAGCATAAAGAAAATATACATACGGGTAGTAAATCTGCAGCTGCAGGAGGCGTTACAACTGTAGTTTGTCAGCCAAACACTGTTCCAGCGATTGATAGTGTTGTCTTGGCTCAGTATTTGAAATATAGAGCATTTGAAACTTCGCATGTGAATGTGGAATTTTACGCTAAAATCACCACTTCGGAAGAAAAATTAACTGAAATGGCACTCTTAAAGGAAGCAGGTGCAGTTGGTTTCACCGATGATGGTATGCCAGTTATGAATCCAATGATTATGAGACAGGCACTGCTTTATTCAAGTATGCTTGGTGTTCCTATTGCTCAACACGCAGAGGATTTAAATCTATCTGCTGGTGGCGCAATCAATGCAGGTAAAATTTCTGAAGAATTGGGAATAAAGGGAATCTTGAGTGCGTCAGAGTCGGTTATGGTAACTCGTGATATACTGCTAATGAAGGACATAGAAAATGTACACTACCATATTTTACATGTCTCTTCAAAAGATTCACTTGATGCTATTAAACGTGCAAAAGATTTGGGATTAAATGTTACATGTGAAGTAACTCCTCATCACTTTACTTTAACTGAAGATATAGTAAAACAACACGGAGCAATCGCAAAAATGAACCCGCCGCTTCGCACTGAAGAGGATCGTTTAGCTATGATTGAAGGTTTAAAGACAGGTGTGATTGATTGCATTGCAACCGATCATGCTCCGCATGATCTTAGTTCTAAAGATTTGCCACTTGAAAATGCTGCATTTGGTATTGTTGGCCTTGAAACAATGCTGCCCATTTCACTTGAACTATATCACAGTGGACAAATGGGTCTACTTGATGTGCTTGCAAAATTGACATATAAGCCTGCAGATATCATACATGTGCCACGTGGCCGCATACAGAAAAACCTTGCAGCGGACTTAATTTTAGTTGATTTGGATCATGAATGGAAAATTAAAGTTGACAACTTTGCTAGTAAATCAAAAAATTCCCCTTTCGATGGACGCAAAGTGAAAGGGCGCGTAATACGTACCGTTGTGTCTGGCAAAACTGTATATTTACAGAAGAATTAGTTATCATACAGTTGCGTTCTCAATTTCAATCAATTGTAAATATTCAATATAAGTGGTAAAATATAGCCACTGAATAAAAAATATATGCTAATTAGTACGACATCGGAGCTGGAGAATGCATGTGAAGAATTGATGGCAAAAGATCCAAAATTTATAGCAGTGGACACAGAGTTTATTAGAAACAATTTAACCTACTATCCTAGATTATCACTAATTCAAATTTCTTACGGAGAGAAGAGTTTTATTGTAGATGTGTTAGTACCGGGAATTGACTTATCGCTTATTAAGAAAATAATGCTGAATCGAGAAATAACCAAAGTTTTTCATAGTTGTCGGCAAGACATAGAATCCTTACTCACCGTGCTTAAATGTGTTCCTACTCCCATTTTTGATACCCAAGTTGCTGCTATGTTTTGTCATTATTATCACGACTTTATTGGTTATTCAAAAGTAGTAGAGCAATATCAGGGGGTAGCGCTGGATAAAATTAAAGCTAAAAATTCAGATTGGTTAAAACGGCCATTATCTGAGGATCAATTAGATTATGCAGTAAATGACGTGATACACCTATATGACCTACACCAAATATTGTGCAATAAACTTGAAGAAAATAATAGGATGGGCTGGTTTCAAGAAGAGATGGAATCAATAGTTGATGTCAATAAGTATTTGCATAATCCAAAAGATGCATGGAAGAGGATTAAATTTAATTATGAAGCAAATCCAAGGTTGATGTTAACTGTTAAAGCAGTTAGTGAGTGGCAAGAGACCTTAGCACAGCGTTACAATATAAATCGTAATAAGGTAGTCAATAATGCCGTAATAACTGGTTTAATTGAAAAAAACGTGGAACATATTGATGACATTTTAGATGACCTTAAGAGAAACACAAAAAATATAAAAGAGGAAGATTTATTAGAATTTATAGATATTTTCAATGAGAATGAGAAGGAATTTGTGCAGCAAAATTATACTCTGTCGGATAATTATGATAAATCTGTCTTTGATATACTCTCGATTATTTTAGAGAGCAAATGTAAGGAAAATAACATATCGAGAAAGTTAGTTTCGTCAAAAGATGAGTTAGCTGGATCAATATCTGGGAAGATAGATAAATTGTTCAAGGGATGGAGATATGATTTTTTCGGCAGATCAGTAGAATCGTTTTTGAATGCAGGCTCAAGGTTTGAAATTTTAATGGTAAAATCTGCTGATAGTACAGCTAAAATTCGGAGTAATCTTGTGGAGAATAACCGTATCACGTGTTGAGGTCTAACGAGTTTATTATATCTTTCACTTGAGAAAGAACATTTGCGCTGGTATCGATGATAAAGTCGCTCATTTGCTTTTTTTCTTCAATAGGGAGCTGAATACTAGACATTAGATCCAGCTTTTTTTTATCCATATTACGCTCACTAATCCTTTGAGCTTGCACAACGCTATCTGCATGGATAAAAACAATAAAATCGCAATACAAATGGAATCTCGTTTCCAGCAGGAGTGGAATGTCTAGAACTAGAAGTTTTCTGTTGTTTTCTTTCTCATGAGCAATAAAAAATTCTAATTCATTTTGCACAGCGGAATGTACTAAAGACTGGAATTGCTTCCAATTTTCATCATGTGCTAAAAAATATTTAGACAATACTGTTCTATCAATTTTTCCATTTACTACTACCCCAGGAAATTTTTCTTCTGCATAACTTATTATGTTTTTGTCCACTTTATAAAGCTGGTGTACGACAGAGTCAGCATCAAACAAAGCGGCACCAAATTCTTTAAAGCAATTGGCTACAAAGCTCTTTCCGACTGCAATTCCACCTGTTAGACCTATTATCATATATCAAAGACTTCTTAAAAAGAATATGTGTCGTAGCTGTTATGTCTACTTAAAACTGAATTTGTGTGCATTAAAAGAAAAGCTATTATTTTTTTAGCAATCAAGTAAAATAGAGTGAAAGATTAAGAGGAAATTTTGAAAAATAAGATAAAAAAGATAGCAATTTCAGGGAAGGAAGTATGGCCAATCATCGAGGGCGGCAAAGGCATTGCAGTCAGTGATGGAAGGTCAAGTGGAGCATTTGCTGCAGCAGATGCTGTTGGTACGTTTTCTGGTGCAAATGCTAAACTTATTGATGACAATGGTGAGTTGGTGCCGCTGATTTATAGAGGTAAAACAAGAAATGAAAAGCATGAGGAATTAATTAAGTATAGTATTGAGGCTGGAGTTAGTCAAGCAAAAATAGCGAATGAAATATCAAAGGGCCGTGGAAGAATACATATGAATGTGCTTTGGGAAATGGGAGCAGCAGAACAAGTCCTTCATGGCATATTAGAAAAAGCAAAAGGTTTAGTTCATGGCATCACTTGCGGTGCTGGTATGCCTTACAGGCTTGGAGAAATTGCAGCTAAATATCAAGTTTATTACTACCCTATTATCTCATCGGCGCGCGCTTTTAAAGCGTTGTGGAAACGTGCTTACCAAAAAATATCTTCTTTTTTACTTGGTGGAGTAGTATATGAGGATCCGTGGCTTGCTGGTGGTCACAATGGACTCAGTAATAGTGAAGACCCAGAATTACCGCAGGCTCCATTTGAAAGAGTTGCAGAGCTTAGATCTTTCATGAATGAGGTCGGTCTTTCTGAAACGCCAATTGTTATGGCGGGGGGAGTGTGGAATTTGAAGGATTGGGAACATTGGTTTGACAATTTACAAATCGGACCAATAGCTTTTCAGTTTGGCACTCGTCCACTTTTAACAAAAGAAAGTCCGATTTCTACAGAATGGAAAAAGAAGTTACTTACTTTAGAAGAAGGTGATGTATTTTTAAACAAATTTAGTCCAACAGGATTTTACTCATCTGCAGTAAGAAATAGCTTCATATATGAGCTACAGGAACGAAATTCACGTCAAATGAAATTTTCAGAAAATGTGAGTGGAGAGTTTAATAATGAATTTGCAATGGGTAGCAGAGGTAGAAAGATTTACCTCACTGCAAAAGACAAAGAGCTAGCAAATGCATGGATTAAAGCAGGGTATACAGAGGTAATGAAAACTCCAGATACAACTGTTATTTTTGTGACGCCAGGCAAATTTGCGGAAATAAGACAAGATCAAATTAATTGCATGGGATGTTTGAGCCATTGTCTGTTTAGCAATTGGAAAGATCATGGTGACCATTCAACAGGGCGAAAGCCAGATCCACGGAGTTTCTGTATACAAAAGACACTGCAAAACATTGTACATGACGGCAATGTTGAAAATGAACTCATGTTTTCTGGGCACAATGTGTACAAATTTAAGCAAGACCCATTTTATAAAAATGGTTGCATACCGACAGTAAAAGAATTGGTAGATAGAATATTGGTTGGTTTATGACTAACTTGACAAGAAGACATTATTCTATATAATTTATAGTAATAATTGTTTATTAATTTAATCTTAATTTGAGGGGAATATCTATGCGCGATAGTGTTTTAAAAAGGTACGCACTTGCCTATATAAAAGAAAATGGCAGTGATAAGAATGTTCAAGAATTTTTACGTTCTCGTGGTATGCAAAATATTGAGAACTGGAGTGATAAAAATTTTGAAAATGCGTATAAGGAATTTAGGCGCTATAACCCAACTAATGAACACAATATAGGAAGTGATCGACGTGATAGTAGGCAACAACCTACAAGCCCTCAGGTTACACACGTACATGTACACAATAATAGAGGTTTAGATTTTTGGGATTATTTACTACTTAGCAACCTGTTTAGTGGTCATACTACAGTGATAAATAACCTTGGTTCCGGTAGCAGTAACCAGCCATGCAGAGAAGATAAGAAAAAAGACGCAGAAGACAACAGGAAATTATTAGCTTTAGGGATAGTAGCTGTAGTTACGTGTGTTGCTTTCCATGCTTTAATGTGTGTTTGGTACAACAGCAGCGAAAAAACGGCTAGAAAATCAGAAAAGGTAGATTACCTGGATAATAAACTTAAAATGTTCAGAAATATAGAATTTGCAGTTGGTGCAATTTCTTTAGCAGCTTTGGTAGGTTGCGCTATTAACCCAGTCTTACCAGTTTGGGGTTTAGTCATTCTTGGTATTAATTCTCTTGTATGTTTTGCTGGTGGTGTGGCTTTTCATATGAAACATGAGAAAGAGTCAGAAAATATTAAGAAGGCTGAAGAAGCGGTAATTAACTATCATAAATCAGAACCTGGATATGATTTGGGAGATTCTTCTAATCTTGAACCACCACCTCCTTACTCTCCTCAAGATCCTAATACTGCTTCAAGTGCTCCTTCTTATGATGGCACACCTGGGTATGCATTTGGTGATCCTAATGCGACACAACAGTTTGGAGGGTTGTGCTGCTAAACCATAAGTTACTAATCGAGAATACCGCTGCAACGCGCAGCGGTATAATGGATTTTCAGATTGCTTGTCTGGTAGGATATGTATTGATTTTTATTACTAGTGCAGATACGATAAAGCTTTAAACTAGTACAAAATGGAGCAATTTGAGAGCTTTTACATCACTACGCCAATATATTACGTAAACGACAAGCCACATATCGGCCACGCATATACTTCCCTTATCTGTGATGTTACAGCTAGATTTATGAAATTAGCTGGAAAGAACGTCAAATTTACTACTGGTACAGATGAACATGGACAAAAAATTGAAAAAGCAGCTAAAACAAAGGGAATAGAGCCAAAAGAATTTACAGATGAAATAAGTGTTACGTTCAGAAAATTAGCTGAGCTAATGAACTTTAATTCTGATGATTTTATCCGCACCACAGAAGAACGTCATGAACAAGCAGTTATAGCTCTATGGAATAGGCTTGAAGAGAGAGGGCAAATATATCTGGATTCTTACTCAGGTTGGTATTCAGTTCGTGACGAAGCGTTTTATCAGGAATCAGAGTTGATAGATGGCAGAGCACCAACAGGCGCTGAAGTTCAGTGGATAAAAGAAGAGAGCTACTTTTTTCGTTTGTCAAGTTGGCAAAATAAATTACTAGAGTTATACGAAAATCATCCGAATTTCATCTTTCCTGAGAGCAGAAAAAACGAGGTGGTATCGTTTGTAAAATCAGGACTTACTAACCTTTCGATTTCTCGTACTAGTTTTAATTGGGGAATAAAAGTACCAGGGAATGACAAGCACGTAATTTATGTTTGGATAGATGCGCTCACTAACTATCTCACGTCAATAGGCTTTCCTAATATAGAAGATGAGGAATATAAGAAGTTTTGGACAAACTCCTTCAACATTCATGTGATCGGTAAAGACATATTGCGTTTTCACGCTGTATATTGGCCAGCTATTCTTCTTGCAGCAGATTTACCACTGCCAAAGCAAATTGCAGTTCATGGTTGGTGGCTAAACGAGGGGGAAAAAATATCCAAATCCCTTGGTAACGTTATAGATCCAATTAATCTTGCAGAAGAGTTTGGTGTTGATCAACTACGCTATTTTCTCCTTCGGGAAGCAAGTTTCGGTCAAGATGGTAATTTCAGTAAGAAGAACATGATCAGCCGCATAAACTCAGAGCTGGCAAACAATATAGGCAATTTAGTGCAAAGAACAATTTCATTTCTGCACAAGCAATGCTTTGGAGTTGTACCAGTGGTCGATCGCAATTTGCTTAAAGATGATGAGAGTTTACAAAATTGCAAAGCCATAATTGATCAAGTAATGGATCATCTATCAAAGTATGAATTTAACCAGATTATACTCCTGATTATCAATATCTCTTCCAAGGCCAATGCTTACATAGATAAAAGTGCACCCTGGACACTCAGTAAAACCGATAGAGAGCGCATGAATTTAGTGATTTATAAATTACTCGAATATATCAGAATAATTGGTATTTTATTGCAGCCAATTGTTCCAAAGTCAGCAGAAATAATACTTGACCAATTACAGACTCCAAAAGAACAACGTGATTTAAAATCTCTGTGCAACGCATGTGTAAGCTTAGGTGTTACATTACCTAAGCCTACGCCGATTTTTTTGAGGTTTGATATTTAAAGAACCCTTAGTAAACCAGGCTGAATTGGTCGTTGTGTAGTTAATTTGCTTAGTTCAACAGAATCAACAAAGGTACCTTGCTGTTTTGATGTGTTTATACCGTTGTCTACTTTGGAAGAAATGACTTTATTTTTGTTTTGATCAAGCTGCTTTATGATCTCGGCTACAGGAGGATTTGATGAATCTTCTACCTCACCTGGTTTTGTTGAAGAAGAAGCTGAATATGGATAATTATCTCTATTCTTCATTTTCTCTTGTTTTATATTATCACACTGAAAAGACATAGAATCTTGGGATGTATCCCACTCTTCATCATCAGATACATTACTACTATTGCTCAATAAATTATTACTAGGGCTATTTAGTAATGGATTTTCACTGGACATTATATTCTTTAATACTATTGGTAAGTTTAGCGGTTTTACGGGTTTCTTTAGCTCTTTATTGGACGTGTTATTTGGTTCTATAAGTGATTCTTCCAAACTACAAAGAGAATCATCTTGTTTGTCTAAGGAATCTAGCTCTTCATCTTGAAAACCACTTTTATTTCTTTGCTTTAGAACTTTGCTTTTCAAACCCTCATTCATATAATTTCCTTGTTGAATACTCTCACTATTGTTTTGCTCTTTGTCAGTTTTTTGATTTTCAACTTTCCTTATTTGATGTACTTCTTTGTTTCGCGATTGTACGTCGCTCTCTTGCTTTTCAGCAACACTTTCCTCCTCTTGTTTTTGAGGTATTTTAAAACCATCCTTTGGAACTGGCTTCAAAATAACACCTTTTCTTATCTGTTCAAGCAGATCAGAACGATCATGCTTAGATTCATTAGCCTTTTTCGGTGCACCATTCTTAGGTTTCTCCGTATACTTGGAAGCTGTAGGAGGAGGCGGCGGAGATGGTAGTGGTGCAGCATTTTGTGGCAATGGAGGAGGTGGTGGAGGTAGTAGTGGTACAATGGGTATTCCAGACATTACTGGAAATGATGGTGTAGGAGTATTGCTATGTTCAAGTCCTTTTGCTTTCTGTAAATCTTGTGATTGTTTTCTACCAGGATCAACTCCTTTCTCGCTGTTTATTGCAGAAAGGTATGAATAGATAAGATATGCAGCTAAGCTCAACATAACCGATGCAGAAACAAAAGCAATAACTGCAGAAGAAACTGGCACTGCAGCACTACTTAATACTGCTGAAATGATAAAATACGTGCATACTCCAGCTACAGGACCGGATGTACACAATAACAAAATAGCAATTGAATATTTTAAGGCAGTTGCCTTTTTTTGTTCTGCTACAGATGACTTTTGATTTTCACTATCAGAGTGTACACCATTATGTTGTTCAGTCATAGGTTTTTTCGGCACACCCTGTTTAGTATTGCTTCTATCATTTTTAGTTTTGTCACTCGCATTATCTTCTTCTTTATGACTGAGCGCTATTTCTGGTTTCTGGATTCTTAACATGAGTACTATTCTTGCTTCCTTCATCTGCATTTTTGCTATCCACATTATTTTTTTCTTGTATTTTCTTAAATAGTGGATTTTCTGCAAAATTAAGAGATGATTGTTGAACAGGACTCTTAGATTGACCTTTTTTTGGTTCAGTGCGACTGCTAATTCCTGATGTAGCCAAATTAGAAGGTTTTTTATTATCCTGTGGAGGTGTCCAATTCTTTAAACCTTCGAGTGGTAAAGGAGGTGGTGGTGGAACTGATGCAGGTATTTTATTATTAGATGAATCAGTAGTAGGAATTTCTCTTCCTTATTATTAATATAATGTTATTAACAATTAAATTATTAGTACTTGTTAATAATTTTTGAGTAAGTTAACATTAAGATAATAAAATAAAAAGGAAAGAGAGAGGAGCAGTCTTCTAAGAAGAAATAGAAGCTATCTTAAACCTCAAGTCATCACTTTGTTACCACAGCACATCATCGATGTTTTGGTATTCAGAATCATAAAAATAGCTTAGTGTTAGATATTTTTATGATAACCTCTCTTAAACAATTGATATTTTACAGTGTTTTTGGTAAAATAATAGCTTAAGGCTTAGAATAAAAGTTTATGAGTGAAGCACAAGGTCCAAATATTGCAGAATGGCAGGCACAGCAGCAACACCAGGAAGCCGCTAGTGAGAAAAGTGGTTTCGGTCTTGGTCATAGTGACTCTGTTGCAACAATTGTGGATGGAATGAAGTGGATGTTCAACTTTCATGAAGGAGCAATTGCTGCTTATAATAATGTGTTTGAAGGTTTGGTAAGTGGTAGCAGTCTAGTAACGTTATTTGGGAAATCAGGTAATATGTTTGGCATAAAATTTCTTGAAAGTCTTGCTGAATATTTTTCAGGTGGAGGTGGAGAAGATATGCCATCAGAAGGAATGGGTATGGACTACGGTGATGAGGGGCATCATCCGGATGATTATCCCCACTCTAACAATGAAATAGCTCAAAGTGCTGATACTTGTAATGAAAAATAGATCAGCAAATTTTCAATCAACAACAGCTAAAGACCTTTCTGCAACGTTGATTTCTCTTATATCTGTAACTTCGTCATTCTGATTAAACGAAATTTGCAGAGACTTACTACTGTACTTCCTTTTTCCCAAGAAGTTAGCTTGTTTAATTTTATATGAGACATAGTACCAAACATTTTCGTCGAACTTTGATACTAGTGTTGGCGATCCTAAAGTATGAACCACTTTTTCTCTATCATCACCTACTTGTATTTTGCTCCACAGTTCAATATTAATGCCAGGAACTCCGTGATTGTGAATAGTGTGAGTGCAGCTCACTGTAAATAATAAAATAAAAGATATTAATACTCGCATTTCGTCAATTAATTATTTGAAATCATAATACACTGATAAACTATCTGTCGTCAAATTTCAAAAAAGTTAAATTGACTGATTCTCAATATCATTTAATATAATATTTACTTCAAAATAATTAGGTACCTTATGTCATTGCTAGAAGCAGATCCAATATACAAGCCTTTTAATTATCCTTGGGCATATGATGCATGGTTGCAGCAACAAAGGATACACTGGATACCTGAAGAAGTTCCGCTTGCTGATGATGTGAAAGATTGGAAAACTAAACTTTCGAATGTAGAGAAAAATTTATTGACCCAGATTTTTAGGTTTTTTACTCAAGCAGATATTGAAGTAAATAACTGCTATATGAGGCATTATTCAAATATATTTAAGCCAACAGAAATATGTATGATGCTTGCAAGCTTTTCCAATATGGAGACTATACACATTGCAGCCTATTCATACCTTCTAGATACGATTGGCATGCCAGAAAATGAATATCAAGCATTCTTAAAATATGATGCTATGAGAAAGAAGTATGAATATATGTTAGAATTTGAGGAAAGTAAAAAGCAAGATAAAAAACATGTTGCTAAAACTTTAGCAGTATTTGGTGCCTTCACTGAAGGATTGCAGTTATTTGCATCATTTGCAATTTTGCTCAATTTTCAACGGTTTGGAAAAATGAAAGGTATGGGGCAAATAATTGCTTGGTCAGCACGTGACGAAACCTTGCACACCAATTCAATTATCAATTTGTTCAATACGTTTATTAAAGAGAATAATGAAATTTGGAATGACGAGTTCAAAGAAGAATTATATTCTGCATGTCACACTATTGTTGAACTTGAAGATGAATTTATAAGTCTTGCTTTTGATTTAGGAGATGTTGAAGGGCTATCTGCAGAGGAAGTGCGCAATTATATACGTTACATAGCAAACAGAAGGTTAACGCAATTAGGTCTTAAATCTATATATAATGTTAAAGATAACCCTATTCCGTGGCTTGATGAAATACTAAATGGCGTGGAACATACAAATTTCTTTGAAAATAGAGTAACAGAGTATAGCCGTGCAGCAACTCAAGGCACTTGGGAGGAAGCTTTTGCTAAAAACGATACAAAAAGTGAATAGCAGTAACTTCGGTTCTGTCGCATTTGTAGGGAAGTAGAAAAAAGAATGATATAATTGTCTAAAAATAAAGCAAAGATGTTTCGTATCAATCAAAAATTATTGCCATCCTTCAAAGGATTTAGCTTTTCAGCGATGTTATCTGTATACATGAAATGTCGATTCTCTTTGAGCTATCGAGATTTGGAAGAAATTATGAGTATAAGGGGAGCAAAAATTGACCATGCTACGTTACAAAGTGGGTTATCACCACTGATAGATTAGGCAGTAAGGAAAAGAAAGAAGCAGGTTGGTAGTAGTTGGAGAGACCTACATTAAATTAAACGGTAAATGGGTTTATTTATATAGAGCACTATTGGTAATACTGTAGACTTCCTCTTGTGTGTTAGTAGAGACAAGTCTGCAGCACTTGCATTCTTTCGTAAAGCCTTCAGGAGTAACTATCTTCCTGAGAAAATTGTCATTGATAAAAGCGGCAGTAATACTGCTGCTCTTGATGATTTGAATGCAGAAATTTCTGAAGATTATAGAATCACAGTTCTTCAAATAAAATATCTAAATAATATTGTTGAGAGGTTTATCAAGAAGCGAATAAAGCCTATGCTTAGTTTTAAAAATTTTCATTCCGCAAAGATTACTATTACAGGTATAGAAAATATTCGCATGATTCAGAAAAAACAAATTATCGGAGCTAATGACAATGTTTCTACTTTTGAGAATTTTGCTATGTTAATGGCTCTATAACTCCTATAATCCCAGCTTTAATGATCTTCTTTTCTATGGTTTATAGATGCAACAGAACCAGATAGGTTGCTGTGTAAAAATTTGGGAAATGTTTTTGTTAGTATTAAAAATTACATAATGTGTATTATGGAAAATATAAGAAACACAAGCTTTCAGCAAGAGAAAATGCAATTTTTGCTCTTCTCAAACAGCATAAAAAAGTGCCTGTTGAACCTCCAGATTAATGCTCAAAAATGTTCAATTGATACTTTAAAAGTATTACTTTAAAAATACCTAAAGTATCACTTCAAAAGCACTTAAAAATTTTATCTTTTAGGAAAAATTTTCCAAGACTACCCCCTTATTGGCTTTTGTTAGAAAAATATTAAAACTATAACCAAATATGTAATCTTTTATATGATTGTATTAGCTTAGCTCCCTTAATGGTTGTTTCTTTTTTTTTTTAAATATTAAAATAAATATAACTTTTTAGAGTTATCCACAGTTCTTTTGCTTTCAATTATATATATATTAGTATTTGGAGATCATATTTATTATAAATCTCCAAAGTACTCAGAAATGTAAAATTATATACTCTACTAGGTTATCAACTTAGTTATTAACAATTCTGTGAATAACTTAAACAAGAAAAAGGGGCTTTTACCCGAATAGATATTTTATAACGTCTTAATGCTAACTCCACCGACATATAAATTTGCGTGGCTTTTTCCAGTATTAAGCAATGCAAGTCCAATATTGTCGACACTAGAGCGTAGTTCTCCTACTTCTTCATTATGTTCACTGATTACTTTAGTGCCAATATTTGGAAGTGCATTTTTTCCCTCAACAAGGTAAAGTTTCCTTCTGAATTTTTCTTGTCTGCTCATTCGATTTACAACTTCCTGACCTATATAGCACCCTTTATTAAAGCTTATACCATTTATCTTATCGATTAAATATTGCAGCGGAAATGATGAATTTTGCACCATATCTTTTGCTCCATCTGGGACAAGGTTTTTAATTCTAACTTTTTCATACTGAATAAAATCTCCAACCGGTTCTTTTATTTCATCTTCATGTATGATCCTCATTCCTAGCAGCTTGTGCCTTGGATCTTGAAAAATAACTTGTGACTTACTACTACACTTCGCCAACTTAGCATCAAACAAAACTCCAACCTTATATAGTGAACTAATGTCTTTAATCCTCACTCTAAGGTAAGTTTTGAGCAAGTCTAATTTTTCAATTATTTGCTGTAGATGGGCATTTTCACACTCCAAATAAATATATTTATCATGCTCAATGAGGAAAAAATCGTACAGATATTTTCCCTGAGGGTTGAGTAATAAAGAGTAAATTTCCTGCTGGCTACTTAGTTTATTAATATCATTTGTTATAACACCCTGAAGAAAATCTCTCGTATCTGGTCCGTATAAAGATATTAGACTACGGTTTGCTAGCGGTATGTAACCCATAAAACTTCTGTTCAAATCTTAATTATACACTTTTACTAACTCCAACCCTTGAAATGTAACCTTTAGATGACTACATAGAATTGTAGGTTAATCTATTAATGAGGAAACATAAATGTCAAGTGTAAATTTGAATGTATTAGATGATAACGTGCTAATAAAGCCTATTACTGAAGAAAAACAAGGTGGAATTGTACTACCATCAAGTGCTGAAAAGAAGCCTACTAAAGGTGAAGTTATAGCAATTGGTAGTGGTTCACGCAACTCAAGCGGAGAGCGTATAGCTTTAACTGTAAAAACTGGTGATAAGGTTTTCTACAGGCAGTGGGCTGGCACAGAAGTAGAGCATGACAATGAAAAGTATGTCGTGATGAAGGAGTCAGACCTACTTGCTGTTATCAAGTAGGTATCCCTATTTTACTAAACTAATGCGCTATATAGTGCATTATGTATTTTAATATTCTAAATTTTTTATTAATTTAAGGAGTGATAAAAATGGCTAACATAGTAGTATCAGGCGAACAGTTGCAAGAAGCCTTTCGTGAAGTTGCAGCAATGGTTGACTCAACGGTGGGAGCAACTGCAGGGCCTAGGGGAAATACAATAGGAATTAGCAAGCCATATGGTGGACCAGAGGTCACAAAGGATGGCTATAAGGTAATGAAAGGTATAAAGCCTGAAAAACCATTACACTCTGCGATAGTAAGCACCATTGCTCAAAGTGCTTCTCAGTGTAATGACAAAGTTGGTGATGGTACCACAACATGCTCAATACTGACTAGCAATATGATAATGGAAGCTTCAAAGTCAATTGCAGCTGGAAATGATCGTATTTGTATCAAAAATGGAATACAGAAGGCAAAAGATGTGATATTAAAGGAAATTACATCAATGTCTCGCACAATTTCTTTAGAGAAAATGGATGAAGTTGCACAAGTTGCAATAATTTCTGCAAATGGTGATAAAGATATTGGTAATAGCATTGCTGATGCTGTTAAAAAGGTTGGAAAAGAAGGCGTCATCACTGTTGAAGAGAGTAAGGGTTCAAAAGAATTAGAAGTTGAACTTACAACTGGTATGCAGTTTGACCGTGGTTATCTCTCTCCATACTTTGTTACAAATAATGAAAAGATGAGCGTGGAGCTTGATGATCCATATTTGCTGATTACAGAAAAAAAACTTAATATTATTCAACCTTTACTTCCTATTCTTGAGGCTATTTTTAAGTCTGGTAAACCTTTGTTTATCATTGCAGAAGATGTTGAAGGTGAAGCATTAAGCACTTTAGTGATCAACAAATTACGTGGTCTAAAAGTTGCTGCAGTAAAAGCTCCAGGTTTTGGTGATAGGAGAAAGGAGATGCTCGAAGATATAGCAGCTTTAACAGGTGCTAAGTATGTCATAAAAGATGAGCTTGGAATCAAGATGGAAGATTTGACTCTTGAAGATCTTGGTACTGCTAAAAATGTTAAAATCACTAAAGACAATACCACAATTGTTAGTGAAGACAGCGACTGTGACAAACAAAACAGAGTAAATGCTAGAATTAACCAGATTAAATCTCAGATTGAAACTTCAACCTCTGATTATGACAAAGAAAAGCTAAGAGAGCGTTTAGCAAAACTATCAGGCGGCGTTGCTGTACTCAAAGTTGGTGGAGCAACTGAAGTAGAGGTAAAAGAACGTAGAGATAGAGTAGAAGATGCACTTCATGCAACAAGAGCTGCAATTGAAGAAGGGATAGTTCCAGGTGGAGGAGTTGCACTTCTTTACGCTGCATCTGCTCTTGATAAGCTAAAAGCTTCAAGCGATGAAGAGCAAATAGGTATCAACATTGTCAAAAAAGTTCTCAGTGCTCCAATCAAAAGATTGGTTAAAAATGCTGGTCTTGAATCTGCTGTTATAATTGACTATTTGATTAAGCAGAATGATAAAGAGCTTATATACAACGTTGAGGCTATGAACTACGCTAATGCATCAACAGCTGGTGTAATTGATCCGGCAAAAGTAGTTCGTATTGCTTTTGAAACGGCAGTGTCTGTAGCAAGCGCACTTATTACTACTGAATCTATGATAGTTGATCTACCAAACAAAGAAGAAAATGCTTCATCACCTATGGGTGCAGGAGCAATGGGCGGAATGGGTGGATTCTAAGTAAACAAGAGCCTTGGAGCAACTTGCTCCAAGGTATCTTTCTAGTTCTAAAAAGTCTTACATTTATAAAGGAAATAAATTTGTGATTTTCTATGCAAAGCCACTACTATTTATATTTGTTACGTCTCTTTAATATTATAACTGCTTAAAAATAAAAAAATAATATATGAAAGTTATAATTGCTAGTATATTACTATTAGTATAATATTATATTAATAAATGATTTATATAATATTTTTATTATAATAGATAGAACTTAAATTATTTTCTTCATAAATAGAGTATTTATGAAAATACGTATATACTCAATCCTACTTTTACTTTTTTCTTGCACTCAATTGTGCGCTGAAGAAGAAGTTGCAAAATTTGATCTGCTCATTGGTAAGATAAATAAAGCAAACCTTACCATTGAAGGCGCAATAAAGGTTACAATAAAACCAGGTTGGCATATATATTACAAAGACCCTGGAGATTTCGGCCTTCCTACTTCCTTTGACTGTCAGGGTAACATATCAAATATAGATATTCATTGGTCTACTCCCAAGGAACATGAAGATAAAGTTGGGGAAGTTACATTTGTTAGTAACATATATGAAGATATGGTGTTATTTCCCTTTAAAACTAATATCATTCCAAATCAGGAATACGCTGATATTAACTTTCATATAAAGTACGCAATATGTAAAGATAGGTGTATCCCTAAAAATGCCGAGATAAAAACCAGTCAACCACTAAAGGATTTTATGGATTCCGATATCAATAAACTCATAAATGAGTGGTATGAAAAATAGAGCTCCCAGCGAGCAAGTGATAGTTATACGATAGCTTAAAAATGTTATTCCTGTCCCTGAATTTTCCAATAAAGATCTTTCCAAAAATTTCGATCATGAAGCCTTTTGGTCCCCAAAAGGCTTCATTTCAATCAATAACGAAAATTATAACTTTGAAAGAGCTGCTTGCTTATTAACTCCTGTAGTGATTTGTATGCTTTCCACACTTGTTGAAGGATAAAATCCTTTTATTACTTCAGAGCCTTCTCGCTTTAAATATGACAATGCTTCATATAAAGGCTTCGCTTCATATTGTCTTCCTACTTTTACTTCTTTATTTGCAGCTAATTGCTCCCAAGTGACACCATTGCTTTCAATAAACTCTACAGCACCATTATCACTAATGATAATTTTCATTTCACACTCTTCTCCTTCAGCATACCAATTTAAAGTCATATAATATGAGCCGTTAGCTACTTCATAAATTCTTGTTCCATTCTCATCAACTCTGCAGCGTATTCCCCTTGTTTCACATTTGCTTTTACTAGGCAGCAATAATGTAATTCCATCTACACCATATTTTCTGCATATATCACTATTTAAAACATCAACCACATTTATTGATTTTGTAGGATCGCCAAGCATAATTCTGAGTGCAGGCTTAATCTTACCTTTCTTTCTACTTTCTTTAATTCCTATATATTCTAAAGTATTATCTTTTATACTTTCCTTTACATCTTTTGCAATTTTCTGAGCAATTGCACCTACGACATTTTTGCTATCGTACATACTGTAATTGCTATTGAATGATGGAGAGACATACTCCATTATTTTAGCACGAAGTAACAAATTCAATGAATTAGTTCTTCAAGAATAATTTAAACTTTTACAGTAGGAGTAGTCTCATGAAACATTATAGCGGGTTAGATGTCTCACTCAAAGAAACTTTTATTAGTATCATTGATGAGAAAGGAAAAATTGTTAAAGAAGGGGTTGTTGCAAGTGAAAGCAGTGCAATAGCTGAGTTTCTGCTTGGTCAAAACAAAAAATACGAGTCCATAGGAATAGAAAGCGGGCAATTATCAATATCGATGTGCAAAGAGTTGAGGAATCTTGGATTACCAGTAACTTGTGTAGATGCAAGGCATATGGCAGCAGCATTATCTGCGAGAATCAATAAGAATGATAAAAATGATGCAAGAGGCATAGCACAAATGATGAGAGTTGGGCTATTTAAGGAGGTATTAGTAAAATCAGACGAAGCTTGTCAGGTTAAAATAATACTTGGAAGCAGAAGACAATTAATACGTTGCAGAGAGCAAATTGCGGGAACAATAAGGGGATTACTGAAAATATACGGGATAAAAGTTAATCAACGTCTTAGTTCTGCAAACTTTGCTTTAAAAGTGCAAGAAATGGTTAATAATCTAGATGAAATTAGCCAAACCTCAATTGAATCATTAGTACATAGTTTAGAAATAATAGAAGAATCAATAAGAAAACTTGATAAAATGCTCTCAGAACAAAGCAAAAAAGATGAGGATTGTAAATTATTAACTACTGTTCCAGGAGTTGGTATTATAGTAGCAATGACATATAAAGCTGCAATAGATGATCTGCATAGGTTTGAAACATCTTATACAGTTGGAGCCTATATGGGATTAAGTCCAAGACAGTACGCTTCTGGTGAGATTGATCGACACGGAAGTATATCAAAAATGGGACCAGTGGACTGTAGGAATATGTTATATGAAGCCGCGCAGGTCTTACTGGTAAAATGTAAAAGGACATTTAAATTAAGAAGCTGGGGATTGAAGCTTAAAAAGAAAAAGGGCATGAAAAAAGCAATTGTTGCAGTAGCAAGAAAATTAGCCGTGATTATGCATAAGATGCTAATCGATAGAAAAGAGTTTTGCTATCAATAAACACTAAAGAAGTATAAAACAATAATTTTACTGAAAGTAAAGATAGCAATGCCGATGGAAGGGATAAGCAAGAGGATAAGTTGAAGCATAGACTTCGTGGCGTACATGTTGCCGTCCACTTCCGCCTAACAAGTATAGTGCGGCTTGGCTACAATATGAATTAGCCATATTAGACCGCGGAGAGAACAATGGAAGCATGCTACTTTTAACTTATGTAAAATCATTAAGACTATAGAGGAAAAGAATGATACCTTAGTTTTTATAAGCTTAATGAATATGTGGATAAATACTTTAAGTTTGTGTGGACGTATTTATCCACATATTCATTGGCTACATAGTTTAAAAGAGATTAATTGGAAATTAGTGTTGATGTTTTTATTGCCAATAAAACCTCTTTTGATTGAATAAGATAATACAATAATAAATAAAAGGTTGTATTAGAGCTGAATTTTACATCAAAAAATATTTTTCATGATACAAAAAATTATTGTTGACTTTTATGCAATTAGAGAACTTATTGGCATGTTTATATTCATACCTGCCATTAACCTCATATCTATACTTTTCCTGTCCTTCTTCATTGGAAAGTACAGTAGAAAAGTGTTTAAACCACTTTTCATCATCATCAATACTAACTTCTTCGTTCTTATCTTCAGAATCCATAGATACTTTACTATCTGGGCTCAGATTTTTAAAAAAATTATCTTTTAAGCGCAAATAAAAACGATTACTTTTATCAAAACAATCCTGATTATTAACTGCTTTTGGATTATCTACCACCATATTACCTCCACATATTAGCTATATAGAGGTATATATCAGTGTTGACCTTCTAGGTCAACACTAAACAATAACGAAAACTATAGTTGTTTCTTTTCACCTGCTAAAGATTGTGCTTGTGCTTCATCTACACTTGTTGAAGGTTGCTTCTCAATATGTGTGATTTAGATATTCTCGTGCTTCATCACTATATTTAATGCTCTTGTAGCTTAAACTTCTTATCAACACCTTGCCTAAATGAAAATATTCCTATTTCTTGGAAAAATTTGTTATATTTACCTTGGTTACTGACTCTCATTTTTTATGATATATTTATCCTTAAGCGGTTAAATGGCTATTTTATAATGAATTTTGTCAGTAATCGCTAGTTTTTCTCCTGCTATGCAACAAAGCCCTCTGGCATCCAGATTAGACACTAAGTTGATAAGTATAAAAGCAGCTAACCTTATGTAAAAACACAATATTCCAGTGTTAAGCACTGGAATGACATTGTATGAACATTGTACCATATTACAATCAGTTGTGATTGGTATGACAAGATTAAGAGGTGCTAGAATAATGAAACCGAAGTCATACATAGAAAATAGGTTGGGTATTTTCAACTTTTGCTATATACTCAAGTAAAAATCTCTCTTTTACAGATGGATACAGTAAAGTTTGTTTTCTTACTGCCAACAATACTACTCATACTAGTTGCTGGTGTTTACCTATCGGTTAAACTAAAATGGTTACAGGTGTTTAGACTACCGTATGCCGTTTCACTTATTGGAGCTAAAAGAGGAGAAAATAAATTTTCTTCTATAGCCGCCCTGTTTACAATCTTAGGAGGAAATTTAGGAGTAGGAAACGTTTCAGGCACTGCTGTTGCTCTAAAAACCGGAGGACCAGGATCCATTTTATGGATGGCAATAATTATTGTTGTTACTTCTGTGATAAAATATGTTACTTGTTACCTAAGTATAAAAACCAGAAAAGAAAAAAATGGACGGTTTATAGGTGGACCTGTAGCCTACATGACTGATGCATTTAATTCTAGAAAAGCTACAGTTGTGTTTCTAGTTATTATGATGATGGTTTCAATAACAGTTGGTAACCTTGTTCAGGTAAATTCTCTATCAATACCACTCAGCATGGTAGATATACCTGTAGTCATTGGCGGCATTGTAATGGCCATAATATTTTTTGTTGTTGCAGCTCTCAGCTTAAAAAAAATTAAAATTTTTATATCGGCTATGATACCGATAATGACGGTAAGTTACCTCACACTTTGCGGTATCATATTATTTAAGTTTAGTGAAAATATTCTTCCTTCTCTAAAACTAATAACAAGCAATTTTTTTACAACTAGTAGCTTTAACTCTGGCTTATCTTTAGGTTTAATTTTAGAAATGTTGACTATTATTCAAGTAGGAACTCTGCGAGGTATTTTTGCAACAGATATAGGACTTGGCCTCGAAGGAATTGTACACTCCTCGATTACTCCTAAAAAAAATAACAATAAATTTATCATTGAACAGAGTCTAATCACAATAATATCTCCTTTTATAGTTGCACTCATAGTGTTCATTACAGCAATGGTACTGCTTGTCACAGATTCTTGGATTACTGATTTAGAGAGCACTAACATGTGCATTTTTGCTTTTAGAAAAGCTATGAATTGGCCCTATACTGACTATTTAATTATGGCTATAATGTTTTGTTTTGCCTTTACTACTATCTTTACTTGGTTTTTTTGTTCAAAACAAACAATACGCTATGTATCTATGGATAATAAATACACTAAAATCTGGACTGTAGTTTTTACCTTAATCATTCCATTTGGTGCAATCGGTGGAGTTAAGTTACTCTGGGATATCGCTGATATTTCAATTGCTGCTTTGCTACTCATAAACATACTTGCTATACTCAAGCTCACTTCTCAAGATCCAGAAGTATTTACTATGAGTAGCAAATACCTGAAGTTGCAAAAACAGAGCTAAAGCAATATTTTAAGTTGTCATCCCAGTCTGGAATCCAGCCTTTCATGAACTTCATCAAAAATTTTATGTTTTAACATAATACTTTTATGCTCACTAACTGAGTGCGACTGGATCCCAGTGTCAGCTACTCAAATGACATACTTTTTGGTGAAAATTACTCTTATATTACAACGTTTGTAGTTATGAATTTGACTATAGGATCAAGTCTAGAAAAATCTAGATTCCAGACTGGAATGACAACTTAAATTGCTTGATGTGAACATAAAATAGCTCATGTCATCACGTTAGCAATACAACTTCTTTAATAAAAACTAAATCAATTCCCGTAATAATTGTACTAGCTAAGGCTAAAAGGCAGAGGGTTATTAGTGAGGGAAAATATGAATACTCAAAGCACACAACAATATCATGAATTCATTCGAGGATTTTTTACTTTATTCGATGAAATAAAAAAGGAAGACGACCCAATTTATAATTCCAGAGTTGGTTTTAATGCAGTAAAGTTTCTAATAAAGCACCCCATCTGGAATTTGGAGACAGATGAAGACAAAAATAAAGCTTATGAAGTTATTCTTCCAGAGCAGAACAAGATAAAGAAAGCCGAACAAAAGCTTGAAAGTGAAGTTAAAGCAAGGTTAAAAGAGTATGTTGATGATATCGCAGGAGTTTCAATATATGGCGATCACGCAAGTATTACACTGGGAGATGACAAAAAAGAGTTTAAAATCAGCGAGTTTTTAAATAGTGACTTTTGTCAGAAGAAAGGAATTTCGGGATTTTCAACGCTGCATAGTGATGGAAAGAGCGGAATGCACGGTTTTGTTGCCGAAGAAGGAGAGAAAAGAATAAGGCATTATGTTGTAACCGATGGTTCATATGAAATGACTTTGAATTGGCATGACAAAAATGGCAAAAAATGTACTATCAAAATCAAGATTGATAAAGATGGTGTAGATCTCACTGAACGTAATGGTGTTACTGAGGAACAATTAAAAGCAAACACAGATGTAAAAATAGGTGGCTTATTCCTATATCAAATACAATTCAAGGAGAAAGGACAAGAACAAGAGAATCAACAATCATCTGAAACTTTCATAGAAAATGATATTAGTAAAGGTGTTGGCGTTCAAGCTACTCAAGATCAAGAAGTTAAGTTTAAGCATGCAACGACTAGCACTACACATTCTAATAACGCATCTGCTAAAAAGATTCCACCGTCACTGCCAACTAGAACTAGTTCATTACCTAATAATCAGCAAAAAGGTGAGTATCAGCCAATACGGATTAATAGTGGAAATAACTACAATTCTCCATATTCTGATCATTCAAACAGTACTGCTTTCACCAAATCTGTAAGCCAAAATCAAAACGATAGGCAGTCTACATTTACTACGTTTGGATATACTGCATCTGGAAGCCGAAGATCAGATGAAAGTGAGCAAATATCTAATAATCGGCAAAAAGGTGCAATTTTTGATCCTACAACTAATGAAAGCACTGCAGCAGCACAAGACGTTGCATTCAAAAAAGTTAAAGGTGCATTTAAGTATGAAAACGCTAAAGAATCAAGCAATACTGGAAATAAGCAATCACTAAATGATGTAGCTTCGATTCTTGCATGGAAAGCAAAAAATGAGTTATTACGTAGTGAAAGTAAGTATGGTGAAGAATTTTCTGACTTCGAAGATGGTTGGAGCGATAACGAAGATGAGTATATAACGCTTTCAAAACCTCAATCAGATTATAAACAAGAAAAAGATTATCTTAGCACTAAGGAAAACGAAGAAAGAGGAAACGATGAACAAAAAGAAACCGAACAAGAAAATGAATCGCTAGAATACAGCTCAACAGATATAAAAACAAACGATTCGGGCTATTCATCTCCAACTCACTCTAATCATGAACAATCTCGAGTAAATTCTGGACAGTTAAAAGCGAGCCTAATGAATGTTGAACAAAGAGATTATACCCTACTTACGGAATTTACCAGTAGGTTGGATAAAGAAACTCAGAAATTCCCGCTAAAACCAGTAAATCAAAAGAAAATGAGTGAACAAACAAAAGAACATTTATTAGCAGCTGGATTGCTAAAAGACAATGCAGCGGAGGAAGAAATAAACGACTCAGGTTACTCATCTCCAACTTACACTAGCCACGATAATTTTCAGGTAAATCCTGAACAATTAGAGAGGAAATTAGAAACCATTGAACCAAAAGATACATTGGAAAAATTGAATAAAGGATTGAGAGACCAGGCTACTAAAGATTTATTCTCAGAAAGTATGTTGAAAGAAGTAAAAGAAGGTAAAAAATATGACCCTGTACGTAAGTTATTAGAAAGAAAAGTAGCAGAACAAGAAAATGATAATACTAATCTGACTATAGACAAAAATAGCGAACTATATAAATTGCTAGAAAAAGATGCAGCACAACTGAAAGCTGGAATAGTAGAAGAGGAAAGAAAAGATACTTTAACAGAATGCAATGATAGTCCTGATCGCAATAGAATTGCATTAGCAAATAGAAATAGAATCTGGGCTAAACTTATTGCTGAAGAAAAACAAAAAAAGGACAGTGGTATTAGTATAGGTTAAAGTAATTACTTAGCAAGCAATTGGTTTCATGTAATGGTAACCCTATTACAGAAGAGTAAGAACCACGTAAAAATAATACAAACATTCCCGCAAGGCCTTGTATGTTGCATCCCCCTGCCCTGTTTTTCCACTCTTCTGATGCTAAATAATATTTAATTTCTTGTTCGCTGAGACGCTTAAATTTCACTATTGTAACTACAGTCCTAATATGCTGTTTAGATTGATCAGGAATTAATAAACACACACTGGTGTATACTCTATGCCTTCTTCCTGATAACAAGCGAACGCATTTTTCTGCTTGTTCAACGTTTTCAGCTTTGAGCAATATCCTTCTACCACAAGCAACAACTGTATCCACACCAAGCACAAAGTAATTTGGATTTGCACTTTGTATTTTCTCGGCTTTACTTTTTGCCATACGGATTGAGTAATCTTTTGGCAGTTCTTTCTTCAAAGGCGATTCATCTATATCTGCTGGCAAAACCAAACCTGGCTTAATATTTATTTGTTTGAGTAAGGCTACTCGCCTTTCTGATGATGAAGCAAGAATAAGATTATCTAGAGATTGTTCTATCACTTTAGCCTTTTTATTATCCTACCCTTTCTTGCATTCCTATCATAAATACTCATCTCAACTAACACTCTATCGCCTATAATAATACGTATTTTACTTCTTCTCACTCTTCCTGATACATGACAGATAATCTCATGTTCATTGTCCAGCTTCACTCTAAATTCTGCTGCAGGTAGTAAAGCAGTTACTGCCCCTTCCACTTCAAAAATTGTTTTTGATTTGTCTTCTTTTATCATTGTCGTATTATAATTTAATAATCTTTTTCAGTCTACTATAGATTTTAAATTATTATCAATACAAGAGATTTTTGTGAGTATTCCTCTTGCAACTTATCTCTATATAATACGAGAGGAAAGCAAGTTACCTACTTTTCTACTCTCTGCCACCTTCTCAACAGAACTTATAGAACTTATGTTAGAAGATAAATCATTATCACAACTTTCCTCATCGCTATCAAGTCCACTATCAAAACTTGAAGATCTGGATAACTCTGTCTTCTTTTGTGAGGCACTATCAGGCTCACTAAAAACGTTTCCTGCTAGAGTATAAAATTGATGATTGAAGCTTCTTTGTTCAATAGAACTCATGTTAGAAGATAAACCATTATCACTACCATATCCGCCATCAGAGCTTGAAGATCCGAGTAACGTCATCTTTTCTTCCAGTGGAACACAAGACTCATTATTAGTCTCATTAAAAATATTTCTTGTTGGAGTATAAAATTGATTATTTAGGCTTCTTTGTTCATCAGCATGAATTTTTTCTCCCAGTCCATCAGCTATTTCTACAACTTTATCATCCCATTCATTCTCACACTCTAGTTTGCTTCTTAACTCTTCAACTTCCCATGCTAGTTTGTGTATCCCTTGTTCATAAGATTCCAGTTGTGCTTTATGCTCATCTTTCAACTCTTGCACTTGAAGTTTTAAATTGCTTATATACTGCTCCTTTTCCTTCATTATGTGTGCTGCTTCTTTTAATTTGTCTTCTAACTCCTTCTTTTCTGTATTAACATCTTTTAGCTTACCCTCTAGCTTTCCTTTTGCTTCACATACATTTTTAAGTTCTTGTGCTTTCTCTTGTAACTCTGCTAACACACTTGCTAACTTTTCATTTTTTTGTGCCAGTTCAGTTTGCAATTCTGTGTTTTTTCGCTCTTCTTTTCCAAAACTGTTTTGTAAATCAGTTATTTGTTGTGAAGCAACTTCTGGTTGAGTTTCAGTGTGCTGTAAATTGACTTCCAATGCATTGCTATTAATAGAAGGAGAAGAAGGAAGGCTATTATCAGCATCAACTTTATGATCTAACTTCCCCTCTGGTTCCTTACCTTGATAAGCCACCATAGATTCATTGTAAAAATTAATAGGAGTAGCCCTATTCTCTTCTAGTGATTCCATTACAGCATCGTATAAGGAGAGACCTTGAATATATAATTCATCGTTTTGCTTTATTAATTCTAGAATCTCCTTCGATGAAACAAAATCTTCACCATTAAATTTTAGTATTTCAGTTATGCCATCTCTACTCACATTCATAATCATGGTACACATTCCTGATCCATCTTTTGCAGCCCAAGTGCTTGTCATTTCATAATATGCACCTTCTTTAAATTCATAATATCTTTTCTTATCTTTTTTATGAGCGTGTATTTCATGTTTTTTATTGCAATAGATATTCAGTTCTTTAATATCTTTCTCTTGCTGTAAAACGTCACTAATCTTTGTTGGCTCACTATTGTCGTAATGAGTAAGGTTAATATTCAAAACTTTATTATTATTGTCAATTTCTTCACAGTAAACTTGAAAGTCCTCTTTCCATTTTCCAAAATACCTACTTGCAACTTCTTTTCCTTCCTTTACTAACTCTATGTATTTACCTATATTTTTCTCAAAGTCCTCATTAACAGGCTTTTCTCTTTCTTTTACTGCTTCATCCACATACATTCGCTTAAAATCATTATCACCTATTAGATTACTAAAACGCCAATTACCATAAGCTTTTTGTATATCAGTAAAGTCCATCTTTTCTCTCAAAAGCGCTAATAAGCTTATCTTATCTCTCAAATTTTCTAACTCACAATCGAGAAAATCATCGAAACTGCATAACTTTTTATACAGTTCCCTATCTTCTATAATTGAGCGAAGAAATTTCATTATAGTAAGGTTCTTAATGAAAGGCTCATTTTTTTCTGCATCATTAATATAGCTTTTGAGAAATTGAAATATACCAAGCCCATCACTATCTTGGACAAACTTCTCTCTATCATTAACACAATTGTTGCCCTGTGATGAACATAATCTATTATGCAATTTTTGCAAGTCATGTATTGACTTAACTACATATTCTGCAACTGACAATTCTCTCGGCTGATCACTTGTTTTTTCCGCTCTTACTGCTTTGTCTCCCTTAGTCAAACCTGCAATCATAATACGCCTCCTTTAACTATGTTTATATTATAACAATCAACATGTATTTAAGAAAAATCACACTGCTCACTGTACGTTTACGCTGCTACTTTGCATAATAGATTGCTTGAAGTCACACAAGTATCGTTTTTTATTAGATAAAAGTTAACAAGACGTTTTCATAGATTTTTAAGCTTAATAACATCCTCTCTATTGGGACTAGTTGAAATTAGATGAATTGGTACACCTATTAATTCTTCTATTTTTCTCACATATTTCATCAAATTTGCAGGTAATTCCTTAACTGACCTTTTGCCTTGAGTTTTCTCTTTCCAACCAGGAAATTCTTCATATATTGGCTCTAATTCTTTTTGTATTGAATGTGATGCGGGTAAATAATCATACATTTTTCCGCCATACTTATAACCAGTGCCTATTTTAATAGTATCAAAAGAATCAAGAATATCTAATTTGGTTAATACAATGCTTGAAACTCCAGAGAGTTGTACGGCCTGGCGCACTAAAACTGCGTCAAACCATCCGCAGCGCCTTCTTCTATTGCTTACTGTTCCAAGTTCCTTACCTATAGAAAATAAGCTGTCTCCAATCTCGTTATTTTGTTCAGTAGGAAATGGACCATTACCCACTCTTGTTGTATACGCTTTTGCTACACCAATAATTTGAGCATTGTAGGATAATCCTGAGCCTGTTATCGCTTGCGATGCTACGGTATTACTTGAAGTAACAAAAGGGTAAGTTCCGTGGTCGATATCTAAAAATGCGCCTTGAGCGCCTTCAAATATTATTTTCTTACCTTCTTTCATAAAATCATTTAGTATCTTCCACACAGGTTTTTTATATAAAAGAATTTTTTCTGAAATCTCTTGAATTTCCTTTAATATTTCTTCTTTTTTAACTACCTGGTAGTTAAGTCCTTTTCTGATAGCATTATGGTAACTCAGGAGAGCATCCACTCTTTGATTGAGCTCATCTGTGTTTTCTAAGTCACAAAGGCGTATAGCTCTCCTGCCAACTTTATCTTCATAACATGGCCCTATCCCTTTGTTTGTTGTACCAATTTTGTGATTTCCGTTTAAATCTTCAAATAGCTTTTCCTTGTCCTTATGTACGCTAAGTATTAATGGACAGCTCTCGGATACCATCAAGTTGTTATAGTTTACGTCTACTCCTTTAACTTTCAATGACTCTATTTCTGAGACTAGAGCATGTGAATCAAGAGCAACACCGTTTCCTATAATAGATATTTTGTCCGCTCTCAAAACAGCAGAGGGCAGTAAATTTAATTTATAAACCTCATCATCTATTACTATAGTGTGCCCTGCATTATTTCCTCCCTGAAATCTCACAACTACATCTGCATTCTCAGAAAGATAATCTACTATTTTACCCTTGCCTTCGTCACCCCATTGCAGACCAACAATTACAATATTATTCATCACTATTTTCTAGATTAATACGTAAATATTAATGCAGCATGCTACAAATGAAAAGAGAAATCTACGCCTTTCCTATATCCCTAAAATAAAGAAATAGACTATCGACTTTTTTATATATTATAAAATTATTCATCATTATATGGTACAACTTACAGCATATTTATAGTAAGGTGTTAATTATGAAAGAGGCAAAGAAGAGTCCGGTAGTTAGATTAAAGGCCACAGCTAAAGAATTCAATTTTAGTAAATTAAGAGCAGATCAAGATAATAAATTAGCGAATTCCGGTGAAACAATGTTCTTAGATTTTCAAAGAATGAATTTTATTATTAATGAAAAAGAAATAGATAAAAATTTTATTATTGCATTTAAGGAAGGAGCTAAAGATTATAAAAATGAGATTTTTAACCGTGATAATTTTGATAACCTCTCTGAAGAAGGTAAAGCTTTTATGGAACCAGTACTTAAGGAGCTTGATCAAGATAGACTATCTGAAGTTTGGGAAAATCATTGTAATAGCCCTACAGTTGCTGATGAAAAAAAAATTGATGAATATAGAAAGGAATTTGAGAGATTTTATAACGCAGGGAGAAGCTCTTATCATCTATTCTCCAAAAAAGATTACCGTGCATTAGCAAAGGAAATTTTCAAGGAAATGTTCAGGTACGCTGGGGCAGAAGTTCCAAGTAATGCTATTTTAGAAGAGCTAGTCACCAATTGTAATCAAGCAGGGTATGAAGCTGGTATATTTAATGAATCTCATGCAGCACTCAGTAGTTGTAGCTTGATTCCACATAGTCCTAAAAAAGCGCTAAACATTTACTGCACTGATCACAACCACATAAAAGTGAAGTCTGATATGGCAATGCCTATAACCACGCTTAACAATCCGAAAGAGAAAATATGTGACCTATCCAGCTCATTAGAATTCACACTTGAATCTCAAGATAGCAAAAATGGTATAATATATAAAGAAGGTAAGTTATCACTTACTATTCCTGAAGAGCTAAAAAACTATAAAGATAATGGCAAGAGCTTGTTTGACATTATTAAAGAATATTTTCAGAAATTCTGTGCAGAACTAGGATTTAAATATGAGACAAAAATACAAATAGAGCATGACTTAGGTACTCAAATCAAAGTAAATAACTATTTAGATGGTACGATATCAACCATAGGATCAGATGCAAATGAAGAATTTATTAATCTTTTAAGCAAAAACCTCAGAGAGAAGTTATTGGAATCAGGAGTTGCTCTAGGAGGTGAAGACGTTGATGATATTATTGAAGTCAGAGTATCTGCAGTTATGGATCTACTGCGTGATTATACTAAATTAGAAGATAATAAAGAAAACAGAGAGTTATTAATAAGTGAAGTAGCAGATAATTTAGGGCTTTCCACTCAAGATAAAACAGCATCAGAAGTATTGATGGAATTAAACTCTTTACCTTCTTCGATAAAAGGTCAGGTTAATCATAATCAAGTGCAGTTTGTTGTAAATATTTTTACCAATTTAATTGTTGAAGGAAAAAGCGAAGTATACAAAGAAAAAAATGCAATTAATGCAATTGATGCAATTCATCAGAAGATAGATAAGGCAATTGTTGAGCAAGAAAAAAGAGCAACCAACAAACAAGATATAGAAAATGATAAATGGACAGATAAAATAAAAAAACAGAGATTATCTATGGAATCACATGGGCATTTGCATTAAAGATACTGTGTACAGAGGCGTAGTATGCTCAATTTTCGCCTTTCATTTAAAGCACTCAAATTGATCAAACACACTCAATCGAAAGCGTTTGTAGATTCGATATCTTGAGTAACTTGATGCAGAGAGAATTGTATACCTTAGTCAACTTTTCTAGCGGTATCCATAAGGTAAATCATTATTTGAGTGTTACACCCAAGCCCTCTTTATTTTCCTCTGTTATCAAGCTAAAAATACCATTTGGTTTCATTATGTATACGAAACTATTATGCTTGCAAGAAAAAAAAACCTAAAAAACTGGAAAAGAGAATAGGAATTTGACATAAGCTATTCCCAAATTTTCAATGTTCATATGGTTATAAGCAGTACAGCTATTAATCATCCATTATTGATATACCTGAATTATTCTCAGTAAATAAATCAAGTATAATGTTAGGTACTCTACCGTCAACTATGTGAACAACCCCTGCACATTCTTCTACCATTTTAGTATATGACATAAGCCTTTCAACAAATTTTTCTCCTTTAATTTTTCCACAATCAATCGATTCTTTTAAATTTTTAATCAAGACTCTTCCATTGCCAACTTTGTTTATTTCTTCATCTGTATCACTCAAGATTATCATTTTAGATGCGTAAACTGCAAGTGCAATTGCACTTGCAGTGCTATCAGTATCAATATGATATGTTTCTCCATTTTTTCCATAACCGATAGGTGCAATAACTGGTATAGAATCTGATTCTTCAATAAAGAATAATATATCAGGATTGATTTCAGTTGGTCTACCGATAAATCCCATGTCTAGTATTTTTTCAATATTATTTAATCTATTTTCCCTAAGCGTAGTGCTTATCTTTTCAGCTTTTATGAGGTTGCCATCTTTTCCACATAGTCCAATAGCTGAACCACCAGCAGAATTTATATGCTGAACAATTTTTTTATTAATTGAACCACACAGTGCCATTTCAATGATTTTCATAGTGCTTTTGTCTGTAAGTCTGACACCATTTATAAACTTATCATTCATATCTAGCATTTTTAACACTAAGTTAATTTCATATTCTCCGTCATGAACTACTACCGGATTTATACCAAGCTGTTTCAACAGAACAACATTATGCGCAAAAGCACTAAGCAGCGTTTCATCTGAGATTATTACACTGCTGCATTTGATGATAAAAGTTTCGCCTACAAATTTAGGTATGTTAGACAGAACTTCAAATAATATTTCTGTTTTTTCCTTCAATGGCATCTTACCATTTAAAGATTCATCACTTTTCATTTTTTTATCTTGTAAATTTGAAAAACTCATCTCTTACCTTGGTGATTTTATGCTTAACACGAATGCTTATTTGATGAATTGATACATGTTCATTATTAACCCACTTTTGAGTATTTTCTAGAATAGCATTTAGACTTTCCTGATTCACTTTATCTATTTTTGTTAGCACAATATTAAAGTTAATATTATTACATATTAACCAATAAACAAAGTCTTTGTCTATTTCTTTTAATCCTACCTTGCTATCTATAAGCACAAACACTCTTTTTAGATTTCTCCTGTGAATTAGATAGTACTCAATTAGGTTTAAGTATTGTACTGCTTCTTCCTTGCTTGCACAAGAATAGCCATAACCCGGTAGGTCGACAATCCTAAACTTATCATTGTACATAGAGTAAAAATTTATTTGTCTAGTGCATCCAGGTTTAGAAGAAACTCTTGCAGCTTTTTTGCTGTTTATCAGCAAGTTGATTAAACTTGATTTTCCTACGTTTGATCTACCAGCAAATGCAATCTCTGGAGCCGACTCATCTGGTAATGATTTTTTGTCTGAAGCTCCAAATATGAAGCTGCAGATTGATGTTATCTGTTTTGCCATTATACTTAGGTAGAAATATTCGAGACAATTATAGTGTTATTGCTTGATATAAGAAATTTTTTATTTCAGTATATATTACTTACTTAAACAGCTGAAAACTAGACCTGTACTATATGGATATAGAGAATAATTTACAAGACTTAAAAAAAAAGTTTTCTGATGTAGAGAGAAATCTGGAAAACCCTACCAATTTGAGTCAAAAAGAATTCGTTAGTTTTTCAAAGGAATACTCTGAACTCAGACCAATTATCGAGATAATCGATGAATATAATATATTAAAAGAGGAAATTTCAGATTTAGAAGAAATCATGAAAGATGAGAACAGCGATGGTGATATAAAAGAGTTAGCAAAAGAAGAACTTCTTGAGAAGCAAAAGATAGTATTACCGAAAGTAAAAGCAAAACTAAAGTTGGCATTATTACCCAAAGATGAAGATGACTCAAGAAATGCAATATTAGAAATTAGAGCAGGCACAGGCGGAGAAGAAGCAGCATTATTTGCAGCGATGTTATTTCGTATGTATCAAAAATATGCAGAAAGAAGAAATTGGAAGTTTGAGCCAATAAGTATTTCTAATACAGGTATAGGTGGCTATAAGGAAGCTTCTGCACTCATTAATGGAACAGAAGTTTTTGCAAGACTGAAATTTGAGTCAGGGGTGCACAGAGTACAAAGAGTGCCAGAAACTGAATCCTCAGGAAGATTGCACACTTCCGCAGCTACTGTTGCAATATTACCTGAAGTAGAAGAGGTTGACTTTGAAATAGAAGAAAAAGATTTACGCATAGATGTTTATAGATCCAGTGGTCCTGGAGGGCAATCAGTGAATACAACTGACAGCGCAGTAAGGGTCACCCACTTGCCAACAGGGATAGTTGTAATACAGCAAGATGAAAAATCGCAGCACAAAAATAAGGCTAAAGCGCTCAAAGTGTTGAGAGCAAGGCTATACGAAATTGAAAGACAAAAAAAAGAAATGGAAAGGTCAACAATGAGGAAAAGCCAAATTGGTTCTGGAGATCGCTCTGAACGTATAAGAACTTATAACTTTCCACAATCAAGAATAACAGATCATAGAATTAATCTCACTTCACATCGACTAGAACAGATTATAAAAGAAGGTGAACTAGATGAATTTATTGAGGCATTGATTTCACGAAATGAAGCAGAAAGGTTGACTGGAGGGGGTAATGTTACTTTTTGATGGAAATTTGAAACAAAGCATAGGTATCAGGTTAAAAAGAAGTAAAGTTAGTTGTTCATAAGGTTGACAATTATTTAAATTTATGCTATAATTAGCAGCTCTATAACTTACAGAAACCATGGAAGTTGACTTTAATCAATATGTTAATAGTAACACCTTAGAGTTAAATAATCTATATGTATATATGGAAAAGCTAGTAAACTTTTTACAGAAAAAGCAAAATATTACAAGCTTGACTTTATCTAATTGTTATATTGATGCTCAGTGCGGAGAAGTTTTAAATGAAGCATTAGAGAATATTAATCTTCCAAATATTACTGAGTGTAAATTAACTTCTAGCATTATTGGCGCAGAAGGCTCAATAGCAATCACTAAATTGTTAAAGAATGGTAACTTTCCAAATCTTATTAAACTTGATTTAATTTCTAATGATATTGATGTTGAAAGTGGAATAATATTAATGAGTGCGCTAAGGGGTAGTAGTTTTTCAAATATTAAAGAATTTAATTTACTTTATGACAACGTCTGCAACGAAGGCATAGCAGCATTACGTGAATCATAGAACAACAATATGCTTCCAAATCTTATTAAGTTTAGTTTTCCCTTTAGTATTACTAATGATAACAAAGATATGGAAATGTCAAACGAATACCTATTCGGTTAATAGCATCATATAGAAAAAGGCAAGTTACATTTATTTGTTGCTGCTCATAGAACATCCAAATTCAACTATAGACCTGCTAAAAGGTGTAGGAAATCTTACTGCTATTGACATTATTGCGAAAATTCCATCAATTGATAACTTCCTATTCTGTGTAAAAAAATAAGAAAGGAGAGGAAAAAAAGGATTAGTTTCTTTTATGATTATCCAAGAAGTCTAGTCTAAATTCAAGTTTTGTGAATAGGCCTAGCGCTTAAATTTTTGATTAAAAAGGGACAAGTTTAGTAAAAAATAATGATATTATAAGTGGAACATAAAATAGTCCCACTGCAGTACTAATTAGGAGCAATAAAGTAGCTTTATCTGGTTGGTAATTTAAAATATTAGCAAGTATTATACTGGATCCAGAAATTGGAATAATAGCCAGTAACATCAGTGCTTTATAGATGCTTTCATCATATATACCTGTAACATGCTTGTCTAGTAAGACAATTCCCAAAACAAATAACGGCCAGAATATGTACTTTGCTACAATAGTGGTCAAAGCAAGCTTCCAATCTACTTTAAAATTTGTAATTTGTGCAATACTTATTCCAAGCAGCACCATTCCTAATGTGATAAATGTACTTCTGATATTTATCATAACATCCGTCAAAAAAGTGGGTATTTGTATATCATATATACTTAAAAAGAAGCCTAGAATCATCGCATATAATGAAGGAAGTTTGAGTAACTTTAATATGCATTCTTTTGCAGTATAGATACCATTTGCAGCTATATAAAATCCCAAGCTATTTTCAAATAGTGCCATTCCTATGTAACAGACAACATACACAGACACTGAATCTTCATCAAATAAAGCCATGGCAATCGGTAGACCAAAATAACCCATGCTTGTGCTGCCCGAGCTAAACGCTAATATGTTTCTCGTGTTGTCCTTAAATAAAAAAGAAGAAAGATAATACACTGATAAGGACATAGTACTACCTATAAACCATATCAAAATCGGCAGAGAAATTACTTTTAAATTAACTTCTGTATGAGATACTCCGTATAAAATCACTATTGGATTAGCTATATAAAAGAGTATTTGAGATATAGTATTTCTATCAATTTTAAGATATCTTCCTGCTAAGTAACCAATAAGTATTGTAATGTAAATAGGTAATATTTTGAGGAAAAGAGTGAAGAACATACTAGCCTATTGTGATATCTTTGCTGATAAAGTGATATTAGATTTTAAGGTATTGTAAAAGCAAGTAAAATTTATTTTCCAATTAATCAAGTTCATAGTTAGTTAAAAAAGATTCACTGAGTGCCAAAATTTGTTCTTATATAGGACTTAATAATGATATTTTTATGACTAAATTATGTTAAGTTTGTATAAAGCTCCTTGTATATTTTTATAAGCCACTTTTAGTAATTTAGGTAGATTGTTGAAAAAACACTCATCTTGAATGGTTCTCAGGAATTCTTGCCTTAATCATTAAAATCGCACTATTACTTTCCATAATTTTTTAAAGCCAACTTTTTCGTAAACACGGATTGCACAAACATTTGCTATACCTGGGTCGACAAAGGCATTCTCATAAACTTTAAAGACAAATTTGTTTAAAAATATATTCAAAGCTTGTGAACCAACTCCTTTACCTACATAGTTCAGCTCTCCGATATACCAGTCTATAGCAGCACAACTTTCTGGAAGTTCTAAAGTGTTATAGATCTGTTTAGGTGGGAAATCATGTTTGTTGTAATATTGAATATAACCAATATCAACTCCATCACAATTAATAATGAATGCGTGCATTGGTTTTTCAATAATTTGTGTCTTAAATTTCAAACGTTTGAATCCTTTAACGTAGTTGCTATATTTTTTCTCAATTAACTCTGGTGTCCAATTTATATCCGTATCCCACCACTTCTTATATGGGGCATTTCTACCCATTTTAATAATAGTGAAAAATGTTCTTCTTTCAACGCTTTAAATGTGATATTTTTATTCATTAATTAAAGATTTTAAGTGTTACTACCGTTTTTATTAATTCTATCTCTAATTGCTAAGTTCATTGAAATTGATATTTCTGTACCTAGTTTTCCTGATATAGTACGCTATTTTAACGTACCGGAAGGCACAATTCAATTAACTATTGCTTATAATTTTTTAGGCGTTTGCATAGGAGGGTTATTTTTTGGTCCATTGTCTGAATGCTATGGCAGAAGAAGGATGATGATCATAGGCAACACTTTGCTACTCATCGGTGCTGTTGGCTGTGTTTTTGCGCTGTCAGTTTCTTGGCTTTTAATCTCTCGCTTTATTCAAGGCATTGGTGTTAGCACATCTGTAGTTGTGTTTGCAATTATTGCAGACAGCTATAAAGGCAACGAAGCAGTAAAATTTATTGGAATCATGAATTCTATTATCACAGTTCTCATAGCAATTGCACCAGTATTAGGCAGTTTCATCAACAAAATTGTTGGGTGGCGTGGTAACTATGCAAGTGTTGCAATACTTTGTTTCATCTCTTGGGTTTTGCTGCTTTTTCTGTTACCAGAAACAAAAAAGGACCGTGATATTTTTAGTCTAAAAAAAATGATGAAAGACTATAAAAAATTATTATCAAGTTCAAAATTTATGGTGTTGTCTTTGGCACAGAGCCTTTTTTCTGCGGCTTATATGTCATTCATTACTTGTGGCCCTTTTTTGTATATGGAAACTTTTGGTTTATCCAGCACTATTTATGCGCTACATCAAGGTGCAATGGTTGGGTCTTTCTCACTAATTAGCCTGTTTTCCAGTAAGATCTTAAAGAAACTTGGAGCAATTTGGTGTGTAATTTCCGGTACAGGCGTAATTGCTATTGGATCCCTATCACTTTTAATATTCAGTATAATCATGCCCAGTGCTTACTACTTAGTAACGCTGTCTATGGTTATTTTTTGTATTGGCTGTGGAATTTGTCAAGCAGTCATTTTCAATGCATCATTAAATATTTTCCCTGAAATGAAAGGCACAACTTCTTCTGCAATTTCATTTATTAGAGCTTCTATCATGGCTATTTTTATCGGCTTAACAAGCTACGTTTACGATGGTCAAGCAACCAGTGTAGCTATTCTTGTTTTTTTTGCAGTAGTTCTAATTTACTGTCTATTTATTGTTTTCAAGGTCTGGAAAAATCTATAATCACCATATAGATCCTTCTCATTTCTAGTTATTGCGGTAATATGTATTGTAACTTTGCTGGCTGCTCTAGATGTATCTCTTCCAAATCACCTAATCTATATTAGTTAAAGAGTATTATCTTGCTCATGCGTCTAAAGTTTGAGAGCCAATTTTCAGCAATCCAATCAAATTCCAATTTTTTTCAAACAACTGTTTCTTGCTATTTTTGTACCTTAAAAAATTTAGCTTACTTTTACGCTAGCTTGTTCAAATAGCATTAGTACGATTTACTTTTTTTGAATGTAGAGATTTTCTAGGGATTGTCCTCTTAAATTCTATAGTATCTTGTTTAACATTGAAACGAGAATCCAGTTTCAAGCATTGAAGTGACGAATCAAGAGCTGCTTTTATTCCACCACTCTCAACTACTCGAGTAGTGGACAATGGAATACGATTACTTTCGTTTATACTAATCAGCACGTCAAATTCTATGCTATTATTGTGTTGTTTGATGTTGCTAGCTCTAATTTTACCATTTCCAAACCAAAACTTTATAGAATTACTCGCATCATGATTGATGTCTGCAGAATCAGGCAAAATAGCAAAATTCGCGTTGTTTACAAATCTAGAAAACGCATTTTTGATGTCGTTAAATGTACCGTAATGGTCTATATGGTCGTCATTAATACTTGTTACAACAGCAATATCTGCAGGAATTTTTAACATAGTTCCATCAGACTCATCAGCCTCAATTAAGAAAATGTCACTTTTGCCAAGTTTTGCATTACTCTGATAGGAATTTAATATTCCTCCAACAATTACAGTGGCGTCAGCACCAGAATGATCAAAAATGGAAGCAATCATAGCTGTCGTCGTCGTCTTGCCACTTGAACCTGAAACTGCTATCACATATTTACCTTTCATAATTTTAACCAGCATGTCTGACCTATGCAAAACGGTTTTATTGTTATTTCTTGCTGCAACTAGCTCCACATTATCAGGTTTTATTGCGGAAGAATGTACAACTATTTGAGCTTGTCTAATACTACTTGCATCGTGACCAATATAGACCTCTATACCTAATTTTTGTAACCTATCTATATTGTCGTTTGATCGCGTATCACTGCCTTGAACTTTATAACTGGAATTATGAAGAATTTCAGCAATTGCGCTCATTCCAATTCCACCTATACCGATTATATGTATTACTTCTTTTTTAGTGCTGTGCATATTTGGCAGTAGACGTTTACTTATTACTAAATTTATTATAGTATAATTTAAAATCCTCATGGTATCGAACCATTTCACTAAGTACAATGATAAAAAAACTAGCCTTTCTATGTCTAATATTCGTTTTGATGAGTAGTTGTAGTTTTAGCAATAGGTGTAATCACACTGCAGGTCATTATAAAATTGGCAATAGCTATACAATAAATGGTATCACCTACCACCCAAAATACTGTAGCTGTTACGAAGAAGTAGGAATAGCATCGTGGTATGGAATAGAAGATCATGGCACAATTACAGCCAACGGTGAAGTGTTTAATCGTCACTTGATTTCTGCAGCACATAAGACCTTGCCCCTACCCTGCTTTGTTCGTGTTACTAATTTAGAAAATGGAAGAAAGCTTGTTATAAGAGTTAATGATAGAGGGCCATTTGTTGAAGGTAGAATAATAGACTTGTCAGAAAAAGCAGCACAAGTTTTAGGACTTCATAAGTCTGGGCTTGCGAAGGTAAAAGTCGAGTACTTAAGAAAGAGGTCAGAACAATTGATACAAAATACTCCTCATTACAAAAGGCAATATGAAAAAGAAATGCAGAAACGTCACCCAAAACAAAACAATGCAGAAAGTAAGGGATATGTAGCATTTTTTGTAAACGCTCAGGTAGCTAAATCAGCTGCATCAAAGCTTCGTAATCAAGGAATAGAAAATGTTAGATTGCTTTTCAAGAATGATCAATATTGCGTAAAAGTAAGTTAAAACCTGCATTACAGATTGTGTAGCATGACAGAAACTATTTGACAAATGAGAATGTTCCAAAAGCATGTGCGTTAAATTGAGAAACTATCGTGAAATATAGCAATATTTAAGATTGGTATTTTATTTGTTACATTTCAGGTAGTGACAGCTACCTCAGATGTAGCTGTAAAAAATAATCTACCACTTAAGAAATTTCATTAAAAAAATAGCATAATCTTATTTCTCTAAAAAATACTATCTTCAACTTGAATATGTTGAAAAATATTTTGCGTATTATCCAAAAAGTCATCCTTTATAGCAGCTAGCTCGGATTGTTTTTGAGATAGATTATCTTCTATTGTTCTATTAAAACAATCAAGATCATTGCACTTTAGTTGAGAGCGCATGTCTCCATTTTCATATAAACCTCGTATAACGTCATAATATGCTCGAGTTTCATCAGTTTCTGGTTGTTGCTTTTCTTTGAGTATTGCCTTTAATTTTGAATCTATGTCTAATTCTCTTTTTATAGCTTCAGTAGAATTTTTATGATATTTTTCATAATCTTCAAAACTTTTTAATATTTTACCTTTGATTTCATTTTGTAACATCTTTAGCAAATCTTTAGCATGAGGTTTTTCAATTTTTTCCTTCCACTCATCATACGTATATTCTTGTCGACTACCATATTTTTTATCTTGACACTCACTTCCTATGTTAAACAGCTCTTTGTTACAGATTTTATCACCCTTATAAAAGTAATCGCTTATATTAATTTTATCGCTAGTTAAAGTTTGTCTAATTGCTGCTTTATTTTCTGCAAGTTCTTCTCTGTACTTGCTAATGCAATTTAGTAATTCTTTTTTGCAATCTGTAGTCATAATCTAGCTCCTTTAATAAAATTAGACCTAATTTAGTGTAAAATAATTAATATTTTATTACTATTTTGGTTATAACTAAGATAGTAATGAGAAGTTCAGTGTCTACAAAGTTCGTTTAAACTATTTTCAAAATGGGTATAATATAATTTTAGGTTAATAAAATGAATTACGATGTAATCATTTCAGGTAGTGGGCTAATTGGTCTTATTACTGCTATTGGCCTGAGTAATGACTCTGTATCTGTAGCCGTAATTGAGAAAAATAGTTTACCACGTGCAGTTGATGATAATCGAGCATTTGCCATTTCTCAAGGATCAAAAAAAATACTAGAAAAATTAGGGATTTGGCGGCTCTTAGAAGGCGAAACTGAACCAATACTTGATATATGCATATTAGATGGAGATAGTCCATTTACTGTGCATTATGACCATAAAATGGTTGGTGAAGAGCCAATGGGCTATGTAATCAAGAGCGCTATTATATGGAATGCAATCAATAAAAATTTTTTGCATAAACTCAATATATATTCTCCACGTTCCTATAAAACAATCTCTTGTGACGAAGGATACATGGAAGTTACTCTTGATAATGATCAAAAATTGATATCATCACTATTTATCTGTGCTGAAGGTAAAAACTCTAGGTTGCCAGAGTTGTTTTCTATACCAATGATAAAATTTGATTATAAACAAAATAGCATGGTATTTAATGTAAAACATGAATTACATCACCAAAACTTAGCTGTAGAGCGGTTTTTTCCTGGTGGTCCATTTGCAATTTTGCCAATGAAAGGTGGCTATACTTCTTCAATAGTTTGGACAGAAAAATGCGAAATTTCAAAAATGCTGATGAGCTTATCCGAAGAGGAATTTGTCATAGAACTCAAAAAAAGATTTGGTTCTTATTTGGGAGAAATTGAATTAGAGGGTGAAAGAAGATTCTATCCTTTGAGTTTTTCTTTTGCAAGAAAGCTGCATAAAAGCAGAATTTTGCTGATTGGCGATGCAGCACATTCAATCCACCCGGTTGCAGGTCAAGGACTTAACCTTGGAATGAGAGATGTAGAGAGTGTTATTAGACAAATAACTGCTGCAAAATCCTCTGGCATTGATGTTGGCAGTAATTATCTATTGAAGAAAATTTCATATGACAGATACTTTGATAATTTTACTATGGCACTTGCAACTGATGGACTAAATAGAATATTTTCCAACAGAATACTTTGCGCTCAAGTTCTGAGAAATCTTGGTTTAATGGTAGTTGAAAATTCAGATTTTCTTAAAAAAAGCTTCGTTCGACATGCTATGGGGTTTATATAAATCATTAGATTTCTTTCATCATAATCAGGTATCATTAGAGTAGTTGACACTGGAGCTCAAATTCCATAATGTCATGCCAGTGCCCAGACACTGGCATCCAGAAAAATTTATAAGCAAACTTGAGTTATGCTAAATTTGATGAAACGAAAAACTGGATCCCAGCAGGCTTTGTTGCACCACTCAAGGAAAGAACAGGCAGTTACTGATGGAATTTGTTATAAAATAGATATTTAGCCGACAAAGGAAAAATATGCCAATAAGAATGAAAGTCAGTAACTGCAATGAATATAACAAATTTCTTCAAGAAAGGGGAAATGTTTTTCATTATATCAACGATGCCATTGAAAATTGGTACGAAAATAGTCCAAAAGTAGCAGGTGGCAACAATGTCTACAGCGACAAAGTAGTGATTCTAATTCACATAATAACCTATCTATTCAGGATTGGTCTTAGGCAAACAGTGGGATTTATAGAGAAATATCTTGAGCAAATAGGGAAAATTTTGCAAATTATCAGCTATTCGCAGGCTTCAAGAAGGTTTAAAAAGCTTAATATCAAAATCAACGACTGCAGAGTTGATAAGAACGATATGGAAGATATTGAAATTGCTATAGATAGTACAGGTATCAGCATCTACAATAATATTCCAGGCCATAGTAAGGCAAATGGTACAGATAGAAAGTATCGCCGCTATGAGCAAACAAGATGTAATGCTAGAGATAGGTAGTAAAAAAGTTATAGCTGCAAAATACAGTAGTGGAGTTTATTCCGACCACTATGGAGCCTGTGATCTTATTGAAAGAGTGGATACCAAGTATAACATAAGCACGATATATGCAGATAGATCGAAAGAAGTTATACAAACTGTGCGATGAGCTTGACATAAAGACAAGGATTCCTCCGCAAAATAATGCAGTAGAGCATCCAAAGTTGGATTATATGAATGAGAGAAATTCTACAATCAAGCTCATAAAGTCATATGATGAAGATGGTATGAAGAGGTGGAAAAAAGAGATAAATTATTGGAAGAGATCTTATATAGAAAGTTTTTTCTCGCGACTGAAGCAAATATTTGGATTTAGTTTTAGGAATAAATCTGAGATTAATCGTGAGAAGGAACTGCTACTCAAGTGTTATTTGCTTAACAAATTTACTGAAATAGGCATGGCTAAGTTTGATATGGCTTCATGAATTTATTATACATTACCCACTATCCGAAGAGCTGTGCAACAAAGCCATCCCAGTGTCAGCTACTAGGATGACACCAAATGGGCTACTCGCATTTTTTAGGCCTAAATCACAATGCTCGTACAGTAAGCACTGACCATTTTTCGTATAAGTTACCTTTATAAACAAATGTTTGTACAGCTGTAACACCCACCTTAAAAACTTCAGAAAAACTTACTTGTCTTTTTTTAATCTGTTTAAATTTCCAAAACCAATCTATTTGGATCTTCTATGTAATTTTTGATTTTAACAAGGAAAGTAACTGCTCCTTTGCCATCAACTATTCTGTGGTCGTAAGAGAGGGAAATGTACATCATAGGTCTGATTTCAATTGAGCTACTCACAGCAACTGGCCTATTTTGTATTGAGTGCATGCCAAGTATTCCAGATTGCGGAGGGTTTATTATCGGAGTAGAAAGAAGTGAACCATATACACCACCGTTTGAGATAGTAAATGTTGCACCTTCCATTTCCGATACTTGCAGCTTACCTTCTCGTGCTTTTTTGCCAAGAGCAACTAAAGTTAGTTCAATTTCAGCAAATGACATTTGATCAGCATCACGAATAACTGGTACAACAAGACCTTTATCAGTGCCAACAGCAACACCTATGTCATAGTAATTTTTATATACAATTTCATCACCTGAAATCTCAGCGTTAATCTCACGAATTTCTTTTAGTGCTTGCACTGCTGCCTTTATAAAAAACGACATGAAACCCAGTTTTATTCCATATTTCTTTTCAAAAGTTTCTTTATACTTTGCCCTCAGATCCATGACGTTTTTCATGTCAATTTCATTGAACGTGGTCAGTATTGCAGCAGTATTTTGCGATGCTTTCAAACGAGCAGCTATTACTTGCCTTATTTTGCTCATTTTCACTCGCTCTTCTCTTCTCTCTCCACTTACTACACTTTTTGGCGATTCATATTGTTTTACCGAAGGTTGTTCAGCTTTACTCATATGGTCTATCACATCCGCTTTAGTTATTCTACCTCCCATGCCAGTTCCTTTTACATTTTCTGCACTAATTGCATTTTCTTCCATAATTTTACGAGCTGAAGGGGCATCTTTTTTATCAGGGCCTTCGCCTTTATCTTCTTTTTTCACTTCTTCTTCTACTTCTCCTGCAGCAAGTTTTGCCAGTAATTGATCAGGGCTAATTATATCATCTTCTTTCACAAAAAATTCAGTTATTTGTCCTGAAGCTTCTGCAGTTAGTTCTAGCGCCGTTTTATCAGTTTCAATTTCAAAGATCAAGTCATCTACTTTTACTGCTTCGCCGATATTTTTCTTTATTTTTACTATACCTTCCGTAACTGATTCACCACCAAGAGTTTTTGGCGCTCTGATTTCTATAATTTTGCTCATAAAATAACTTCTATATAAAACTTTCTATAAATTTATACATGAAAAGAAACATAAATAAACTAATAAATTCATTAGGCCTTATGCTTGATTCTTTCCTCCTAATACATGCAAAATTAAAATACTAAGTAAATTGAAATAAGATTATGGATTTTGATAAGGCAGGCAATGCAGAAGACTTATATAACGAAAAACTTCAACTGATATGTAAGACTTATAACAGAGAATTACTATCAAATCAAAGAGTTGTTGATGGCATCAATTCAATGGATTACAGTAAGCTTAAAATCTTATGCAAGTATCATAATAAGTTTAGTCACAAAGGTATTGAAGAATTATTATTAGATGAGAGCATTGTTAATCACATCAACGATTATGATGATGAAATGTTTAGGTCCATGCTAAATAATGCACCTGCGGAGCACAATATTCTAGAAATACTAAAAGGTGGAAAGATTTGCAATATCAACAATGAATTCGAAAGTAGTGATAGTGAGGAGAATGGAGAAAATTATGGATATTATGATTACGAGGAAGATGAAAAAAATGATCCGAATAACTTCGCTAAAGAAGCACTAGGAAATAAAGGAATTAATGAAAAACATGTTGATGATGTTCAGTTTTGCAACGATGCAGATGTGGGAATACCACCAAAAAATCAAAATGATATTAGGAATATCCGTCTTATTCAATGGATGATAGTTGAGAGTGATGGTAAGCTTAGTGAGCAAAATGTTACAGAATTACTAAAAGATCAGAGTTCTATTGATCGAATTAACTCTATTGGTGATAAAAAGCTTCAACTTATACTCAAGAGTAATAAGTTTAGTGGTGAAAATATTATGGAGTTATTAGGAAATCAAAAAGTTGTTGAATACCTCTGTTTTATTGATTATGAAAAATTTGAACTCATTCATAATAGCGATAAGTTTAATAGTAGCAATTATACTAGTAGCAGTTACAAGATTATAAGGTTGCTAGAAAATCAACAAGTTGTTGAGCACATCAATTTTATTGATTATGAAAAACTTAAATTCATACTTTGTAATGATAAGTTTCTCTTTAGCGATATTGTAAGACTACTAAAAAATCAGGAGGTTGTTGAGAATATCATTTCTTTTAACATTAAAAAATTTCGACTCATATTTTATCGTGATAATCTTAACTACGTAGATACAATAGAATTACTAGGAAATCAGAAAGTTGTTAATGGAATCGGTTTTACTCCTTTTGAAGAGTTAAAATCCATGTGTAGTCATTCTAGTCTTAGCGATATTATAAAACTACCAGAAGATAAAAATGGGCCTAGTAATGTCTTAAGTGGGACACGGAAAGAAAAAATGCAAGTCAGTTACATATCATGACATAGCTTAAAAAGTGTTTATATCCAAGGTTTTGCTTTATAAATTTAAGAGGGTGTTAAATAAACCATACGCATCAAATTAAGAAAACACGCTCAATTTAGACCATTTTTGCCATATTTCTTAGTAAAATCACTGGCAGCTGACACCGAGGTTGAGAAAATTTTTGTAATATAGACTATCAATGATTTTTCAGTAATAATATAGTTTTAGGTGGATATAGTGAACGTTTCATACAGAGATATAGACATTAAGCTAATTAGAACAGGTTGAATTCAAATGTTGAATCTAGAATCTCTGCCAAAACATCTAGCAATTATTATGGATGGTAATGGTAGGTGGGCAAACAATCAAGGAAGGGTAAAAATTGATGGCTATAGAAAAGGCAGTGAGGTTGCATTTGATATTGCTAAGCATTGCACAGTCCTGGCCATACCTTACTTAACTTTGTATGCATTTTCCATGGAAAATTGGCTCAGATCTGAAAACGAAACAGACTACCTATTTAATTTATTTTACTACACTTTAACTAATGAAGATAAAATGAAATTCATTTACAATTGTAACATTAAGTTAAATTTTATTGGCAATTTAAGTCTATTGCCCAGTAAAATATTCGATCAAATCAAAAAAGCAGAAGAAGTGACACATAAGAACGATGGTCTATTACTCACTGTTGCAGTTAGTTATGGAGCAAAGCAGGAAATTATACATGCTATCAACAACGTCATAAAAGGAAATATTGATTGCGTATTGGAAGAGGAATTTGAAAAATTTCTGTATACTAAAGATTTGCCAAAATTGGATTTATTAATTCGCACTGGTGGCGAAAAAAGGTTAAGCAATTTTTTATTATGGCAAGCAGCTTATGCTGAATTGTATTTTTGTGATACTTTGTGGCCCGATTTTTCTTGTCAAGATTTGACCAAAGCACTAGAAGATTATACGAAAAGAGAAAAAAAATATGGTAGATAATAACTTTATGGTTAGAATATTGTCCTCAATAGTAATATTACTCATATTTTCTTTTGCTACATATTTCAGTGATTTATCATTTTATCTACTAATTTTTTCAATTGCAGTTTTATCTTCTTTTGAATGGTATAATCTAACTCAGGGCAATAGAATCTTATACATTTTCGCATTACTATTAATCGCACTACCAAATGCCTCGCTAATATGCCTATATAATCTACCACAGGGAAAATATGCATTAGTATGGCTTATCTTAACTATTTGGAGCATCGATATTGCTGCCTATTTTTTCGGCAAAAATTTTGGTAAAACTAGAATTTGTCCAATCATTAGCCCTGGGAAAACTTGGTTAGGACTTTTTGGTGCAGTCTTAGCTGGAATAGTGTGTACAATTTTTGGCTCAATATTTTTGAGTTTATTTCCAATTTTTTATTCTCCAATAATTGGTTTGATAGTTGCTATTCTAGCCCAACTTGGAGATTTCACTGAGTCACTCATCAAAAGAGTTTACAATGTTAAAGATAGTGGAGGTATTATACCAGGCCATGGAGGAGTACTCGACCGTATGGATAGTTTCATTTTTACTGCCCCTCTCATTGCTATTTACATAAGCTAAAAAAATGAAGTACTATTAACCTTTGGTTCTTTCCTTCTTGCTTATTACTTTCACCTCAACAGATTGAAATTCTTCGGCACTCACTATTTCATCCATTGACTTATTACAATAAGGACAATACATTTCTCCTTCTTTGTGTAAGTATACTATTGGATGACCAGAACCATCATCATTTTCATCACCACGGCAGCAAACTATTACATTATTATCCCTCACTTTTAACATGTCTCTCCTTTAGCTTACAATATTTTACACATCTAACATACTCGTTTGGAAATAAAAAAGACAACAAATACTTATTCTCCATTTTCTACCCTATTTAGATTAATCAATTCACTTTGGACACTTTTTGACACAAAGTTGCTAACATCTCCTCCTAATCTCGCTATTTCCTTTACAAAACTTGATGAGATAAATTGAGTATCCTCAGATGCAGGAAGAAATATAGTTTCGATTTCAGGAAAGAGCTTATAATTTACCCAACTCATTTGAAACTCGTAATCAAAATCCGATACTGCTCTCAGTCCTCTAATAATAACAGAAGCATTTTGCTCTTTGGCAAACTTCACTAGCAACCCATTAAAGGATATAATATCTGCATCAATTCCTGCTCCTTTCACTTCATTTTTAGCCATGCTTGTGCGCAGTCTTATGTCAAAATTAGTATGTTTATTAACATTCTCTGCAACACCAATTATCAACTTATCGACTAGCTTACATGCTCTTTTTATTATGTCAAGGTGCCCAAAAGTTATGGGGTCAAATGTACCAGGATAAATTCCTATTTTGTTACTAATGTTCATTCTTTGTTTCTATACTTCAAAAACTTTTGATGGACATGATAACGTTTTTTATCTAAAAATGAAAGTACGTAGTTGGCCTGATAGCTCAGTTGGTAGAGCAAAGGACTGAAAATCCTTGTGTCGCTGGTTCGATTCCTGCTCAGGCCACATTCTTTTTCTTAATGTTCTATAATATATTATAATATTAATATAATTATTTAGGAAATAATGTATAAATGTTACAATAGAATATTTAATATACTATTAATTACATTTCTACTATTAAGTAATATCGCTTATAGTGAAAAAGTAAACAAAGAATTACCTGCTTTGACAGTGGAAAATGCAGTAAATTATAATATAATTGTTGGTTTATTGCAAACAGATGAATCTCAAAATATCTATGAGATATTCAATAATTTTGGGGTTAAAACTATATTCATTGACTACGACAAAATAATTAATCTAAAAGAAATCCAAGAAGAGTTCGCAAAACAAGATGAAATATTGGCAAAAAAGCTGATACTAGATCGAATAAAAGTTGAAGTTGCAAAATTTATCAAAGAGCAAAAGATAAACAGAATATTTATTTCAGATAACTTTCATTCAGCTCTTAACCCTTACCGCCAGCTTGTGAATGAAGCAATTGTAAAAATAGTAGATGACAATCCTACAATTCATTTGCTTGCCATATGCGGTGGTTTACAAGACATTATGCATGCAAAAGAAATTGAAATAACAAATGTTGTTAATGATGAGAAGAATCATTTAAAATCAGCATCCTATCCACAAAAAGAGAATATACCTCTTCAGCAGATAAAAATTGTTCCAGGTAGTAGTTTGGAAAAAGTGGTAGCTAGATTTTTACTACCTAATCAAAATGGCTGGTTTTCAACTTATTTTCCGAATGCTCATTCAGGTACAGTAAGTAATACTACAGAGAATAGAAGAAGGCTAGAGCTACTTGGATATAAAATTGCAGCGTTTGCCAATGACGGATTAATAGAAGCTATCGAAGATAAGCATAGTAATATTTACTTTCAAAGTCATCTAGAAGCCCTTGTTGTCAAATCAGATAAAAACTCTCGTTTGTCAAGCCAAAAGGTACGTCAGGTTTCAACACTAGTTGCTATAGCGATTATAAATGATTTTCTTCATCGCGTTTAATGCTAAAATAAGGAGAATCATTTAATGTAATGCCAGTACTCTTTCTTCTTGTCATCCCAGTGCTTGACACTGGGATGGCTTTGTTGCACAGCTCTTCGGATCAACTATGTTTTTTAAAATTTTTTGAATTTAGTTTCATTACAACTTTTGTTTGTAATTTTGTTTTTTATTCGAGTAAAAAGTGCATTTTTGACAATAAAAACCCTAACTTAATCATAGAAAAATTTTGTATCAAACAACAGTTACTGCTTAGATCTTATGGTTAACGAATATGTGTATAAATACTTTAAATGTGTGTAGACGTATTTATCCACATATTCGTTAACCTATTTTCTATGCAGATTTTTTTAATTCACATTGACTGCTTCTTTAAGCCTCGCATTGGCAATTACTATGATTTTACGCATTAGAGCTGTCATAGCCACCATCTTCTTTTTACCTTTACCAACAAGCCTTGAATAGAAGGCACCAAGCGCAGACTTAGACCTTGAAGCAGACATCGCAGCTGTAAAAAGCTTTTCACGAACGTTGCTTCTGCCACCACTTATTCTGCGATAACCAATAGTTTTACCACTTTCTTTCGGATGAGGTGCAACTCCAGCAAGACTTGCAATTTCTCCCCTACTTACATAACCAAGTTCTGGCATTAGACACAGAAAATCTTGAGATAATTTTGCACCTATTCCTGGAACTGTTTTAAGGATTTTTTGGCGCTTTTGTAACTCTGGATTCTCATCAATAATTTTTTGTATGGTATTGTTGAGCTCATCTATCTGGCTATTAAAGAATTCAATAGTTTTCTGACAGCTTTCTTTTATATGGTCGTTTTCAGGTGCTGCAAGCCTAGATTTCTCTTGAGCTCTCATTTTTGTAATGTCATCACGACGTTGACAAAGTGCAACTAAGGTTGTTTGTTCTTTTGACATAGGTGCAAATAGAGATAGAGTACTATAGCGTTCAAACCCATACTGAGCAAGGGCTCTTGCATCTGATTGATCAGACTTTGCTAAAGTTCCATGAGATAGAACAAAGCTTTTTACTTTGCGAGTATTAGCTCGATGTACAGCAATATCTTTATCAACAAGAAAATGTGCTAAGCCAAGCTCATATTTTCCAGTGTTTTCCAGAGTTACTAAAGAATTAGGTAAGATATTTGAAAAATCTTGAAACAATTGTTGCCAGCCAGCAGTATCATTGTCGAATTCGACAGCGTTCTTCTGTTTGTGAACTGCAACAACATTTTTAAATTTTCCAATATCAATGCCAATAAAATTTTGATAAGATGTAATCATAATAACCTCGATTAGTTTTAATTAATTTAAGATTGTAAACGGGTGCATACATATGTCCCATGCAACTATTCAAACGTATCGAGAGATGGGCTAGTGTACCTTGATCCGAACGGTTATAATACCAACAGTTGGTCGGTCGCACACGCCCGTGATAACTCTATTCCTATAGTGAGTAGGGTTATCTTCCCTCTTATCTCCTTTATATCATATTTTTAACTTACAATAGTGGGTAATGTATAATAAATTCATGAAGCCATATCAAACTTAGCCATGCCTATTTCAGTAAATTTGTTAAGCAAATAACACTTGAGTAGCAGTTCCTTCTCACGATTAATCTCAGATTTATTCCTAAAACTAAATCCAAATATTTGCTTCAGTCGCGAGAAAAAACTTTCTATATAAGATCTCTTCCAATAATTTATCTCTTTTTTCCACCTCTTCATACCATCTTCATCATATGACTTTATGAGCTTGATTGTAGAATTTCTCTCATTCATATAATCCAACTTTGGATGCTCTACTGCATTATTTTGCGGAGGAATCCTTGTCTTTATGTCAAGCTCATCGCACAGTTTGTATAACTTCTTTCGATCTATCTGCATATATCGTGCTTATGTTATACTTGGTATCCACTCTTTCAATAAGATCACAGGCTCCATAGTGGTCGGAATAAACTCCACTACTGTATTTTGCAGCTATAACTTTTTTACTACCTATCTCTAGCATTACATCTTGTTTGCTCATAGCGGCGATACTTTCTATCTGTACCATTTGCCTTACTATGGCCTGGAATATTATTGTAGATGCTGATACCTGTACTATCTATAGCAATTTCAATATCTTCCATATCGTTCTTATCAACTCTGCAGTCGTTGATTTTGATATTAAGCTTTTTAAACCTTCTTGAAGCCTGCGAATAGCTGATAATTTGCAAAATTTTCCCTATTTGCTCAAGATATTTCTCTATAAATCCCACTGTTTGCCTAAGACCAATCCTGAATAGATAGGTTATTATGTGAATTAGAATCACTACTTTGTCGCTGTAGACATTGTTGCCACCTGCTACTTTTGGACTATTTTCGTACCAATTTTCAATGGCATCGTTGATATAATGAAAAACATTTCCCCTTTCTTGAAGAAATTTGTTATATTCATTGCAGTTACTGACTTTCATTCTTATTGGCATATTTTTCCTTTGTCGGCTAAATATCTATTTTATAACAAATTCCATCAGTAACTGCCTGTTCTTTCCTTGAGTGGTGCAACAAAGCCCACTGGGATCCAAATTGCAAGTAATGCATTAGGTTGGGTGAGTATAGGTCTTGCGTTATAGAATAACATCATTTACTATGTGCCATATTGCAATGTTTGTAAAGTTGTGTGTGTGGTCCACCAAAAGGGTGTCAGCTACTTGCATGACACTATCTGCTATTTTTCCTTATCTGAATGAATACAAAACGGTTTTTGGTTACTCACGAAATAGATTTGTCCATTTTGCTCTTATTATTTAAAACGCTTTTATGTCAAATATATCAAATTTTTATTGTCCCAAATTTGGGAGAAAAACCCTGGACTTGAAGTCCATCCTTTTAAGAATATAATTTTAAGGTGAAAAATCTGAAAGAATGTGGAATATTATAGAAAAAGCAGTCACTCTGTATATATATCACATAGTGTGGATAACAAAATATCGATATCCAGTACTAGTTGGAGATATTGGACAGAAAGCTAAAGAAGTTGTACAAGAAGTATGTGCAAATAATCAAGTAGAAATTATCAGAGGTAGAGTTGCGTCAAGTCATGTACACGTATACGTTTCTGTACCCCCATACTTAAGTATTAGTAAGTTAGTGCAGTTAATAAAAGGAAAAAGTTCCAGAAAAATCCAGCAAAACTTTCCAGAGCTAAAAAAGAGATATTGGGTTGTGGGCAGTAGGCTACTTTGTCAGGACTAGCGGAAATGTAACTGACGAAATGATAAAAAATTATATTGAAAATCACTCTAAAAAAGAAGATAAATTTGGTGACTTTCAAGTCGAAAGTTAGCATTCTATGCTCTCTCTCAATCTTTGGATTTTAATCCATAGTGGTTGAATTGACATATGTTAAAAACATTCTAAGATAAGACTATTTATAGAATAAGGGGGTATATAATGTTAACTAATTCTTTTAAAAAAAGTTTTGAAGCTGTTCAAGGTATATCTGAATCAGTATCGAGTGATAAACCGAATAGGACTTTCAATTTTCCTCCGAATAATAGGGTGAGAGCAGATGATCATCCATTTTTAGGTACCAAGCATGACCGCAAAATTGAATATTTAGATTGTGATGATGAAGAGTCAAAAAGGCGAATTCTTGCTGATAGCTCTCCTTATAATTCAGAAAATGAAAATCACGGTAAATATCTAAAAGGCAAGATTATTGATGAAACTAAGCAAGAAATTGCTCAACACATAGAAAACAGTGATGTAGAATCTGTACAGCTTAGAGTGAGAAGTCCAATTAGAACTATGTTGACTGCAAGAACTGTGCTGAATGATAATAAAGGAAAAATAAACATTAGTAATATTTTAACTAATGATTTTTTTGAAAGCAATAGGATAACGGCGGTTACATTGTTGCTACCTGGAGATGAAAAAAGAGGAATGCGTGGACGAGTTGATGAGCATGGAGTAAGAATTTATGAAGTAGCTAATGGCTCATATAACATGACTTTGAATTGGTACGATGAAGAAAAAGAATGTAAAATGAAAATTAATATTAGTGATGACGGTTCTATCAAGCTTATTGAAAGCAATGATATCACTTGGGAGCAAATAGCTGCACATAAAGAAGTAAAAGTAGGAAAACAATACGAAGCGAAGTCCTTGTATGATGCACTATCCTACTTACGTAAAGAAGGTTCTGAAATAGTAAAAGTTTCACAGAATCCTTCAACAAGTATGGAAAGTGTGACTATATCAAAACAACTTTCTTCTGCTCAAGGAGTAAGTAAATAAGAAGACTTTATGAGCTGCTTGCAAATATAGGCAGCTTATATTTCAGTATCCTTATTTCATGTTCTCTAGAGTATTTTTATTTCCTGTAATCTTTTTATAAAAACCATAGGCGCCAGTTGGTTTTAAAGTAAAGGTCAAGTATCTGGAATTCTGGACATAAAATCCTCCTGTGTAAAAAAAGTTAGAAAAAAATGCAGTGCATATACGACAGATATACACTGAAGAATATATTTTTTAATAAATTTGATTAAAAAGTCTGCAGACTAAAGATAGATTTTGAGCTCTTAAAATATCTCTAATTGTAATTATAATGAGGTTGGAAATATGCGGAAGTAATTTTTATACGTTAGCTACAGTTAAAACATAATTGACTTTGCCTAGTTAATATTTCAAATTATAAAAAAGGCAAATAATTTCTATGATATTGCAGGGTAAAAAAGGGTTAATAACCGGAATAATAAATAAGAGGTCAATAGCATATGGTATAGCAAAGACTCTCTCAGAGCACGGAGCTGAGCTTGCAATCACTTATCAAAATGAAGTAATAAAAGAGAAATTATTACCAATAGCGAATGAATTAAATGTGGAGCTAACACTACATTGTGATGTTTCAAATGAGGAAATCATACATAGTGCTTTTAAAGAAATAGAGGAAAAGTGGGGTGCTATTGATTTTTTGGTACATGCAATAGCATATTCTGATAAAAATGAGCTCAATGGTAAATACGTCGATACTTCACTAAACAACTTTCTCAATGCAATGCATATATCGTGCTATTCTTTTACTGCTTTAGCAAAAAGCGCCGAAAAAATGATGTTAAATGGTGGTAGTTTACTTACTTTATCTTACTATGGTGCTGAAAAAGTTATGCCAAATTATAATGTGATGGGTTTATGTAAAGCAGCACTTGAAGCAAGTGTAAAATATATAGCATGTGATCTTGGGCCAAAGAACATCAGAGTAAATGCAATTTCTGCTGGTCCAATCAGAACTTTGGCATCTTCTGGAATAAGTGACTTTCACTCCATATCGGAATGGAATAGAATTAATTCTCCACTTAGACGCAATGTTACAATAGAAGATGTTGGCAAGGCAGCACTATACTTATTAAGCGACCTGAGTAGTGGTACAACTGGAGAAATTTTACATGTTGATTCAGGGTATAATGTTGTGGGAATGAAGATAGTAGACTAATACAGTACTGCAGATGCATGTGAAGCCTGTGTTTTTTTGTTATCCGAGTAATTGACATTGGAGCCCAGTGTCAGCTACTCGAATGACAACATTTTTTAATTAAATCTCGCACATTAACCATAGAGTTATTATTTTATAAGTATTTGTTGCTGCTGATCTTCTATTTTTACTTCCTCCATGTGGGTTAAGGGATTGTGCGTGAGGGTTGCTCTTGAAGTTGCCTTGCAAGGAAAAAGTCTTTTTCCTCCCGATCTTGGAGTTGCTTTGCAAGCAAGAAATCCTATTGTTCTTGTGTTTGTTTTGCTAAGACTTTATTCTTATTAAGCAGTGGTTAAAAATGAGCATGGCTTTTATTATAGAATGCCCCCCTATAGAAGTATATAGACTATGAAGACTTATCTTACAGGTTGTGGTACTTGTTGTTGATAAAATGTTTTTTCTACACGTGCTTCTTCCACACTGCACCTTCTTGATAAGACTGGCTCCTCAAGGCATTTTATACGTTGCTGTACATCATTAATGCACTGCCCTATAACATCACCAATTTTTCCATCAGCATTTTTTGCCAATAACTCATCAAACTCCCTCTCAATCTCTACTCTCTCAGAGATATCCTTTGAAAGATCACAATATTCCAAAATTTCATCTATCTGAAGTTGTTTTGCTAATAGAAAGTCTTCTTGCTCCTGCTGCTGTTTTATTAACTCTTGAGTTACAATTTTAGCCCTAGAGTAATGATTTCCTTCAAGATATATTGTTTCTCTCTCTTTACTACCCCATAACTCGTCATTTAATTTATAACTCTCACGATTAAACATCTGATTTAGTTGATCATTGTTTATCATTTCAGGATTTGGTTCAAACTTTTGTTGTTTCTCTCTGCCGCTAACTTTACAATGGACATTAATTTCAATGTTGGCTAAAGAAGCTAATAATTGAATTTCTTCAATAAAAGGAAAATAACTTTTACTTTCTATTGCTTCTAGATAGGATTGATAGAGTTCAGGTTTGTCAAGAAATGAGCGTGTAATAAAATCACTGTTATATTCGGCATTATAGTCACTCTCACCAATGCCATCAAGAGCCTCTGCATATTCACTTAGATTAAGCACAGCTTGATTATGCGATATATTAAATTTGCTAACAGCTCTACTTACTAACCTCTTCACATTACCTTCAGCATTTTCAATTTTCCTATTTGTTTGCTTAACCAGACCCTTTATTTTATCAGACTTGCCAGTTAAATCCCCTGGCTTATTAAAAAACATATTAAAAACCTTTTCTAGCTGATCCTTTAAAGGAGCTGGCATACTTGGATCATCTAAAGACGTAAATCGACTTAAAAATTTGTGCCATTCCATTCTCATATCTTGCGCTCTTTCAGCTTTATATGTACCAGAACTGTTATCACCAAACACTGCATGAAAAAAGCAATTGCCATCACCTGCAGTATCATATTTAACTACTTGGTTATTAGAAGGTTCTTTTTCTACATTACTCTCTGAAGTCTTGCGTCCTTTAGCATTTTCAATACTGTCAAAACCATTTGGTAATTTCCGTTTTCTAAGCCCAACCATAATTTCTACCTTAATTCAAGCTATATGTTATTATATTAACTAACTTATTAATAAGTAACTAATTAGGTATAGCAAAAATTTTTTAATTATGCAATAATTAAGGCTTTAAATAGCAAATATGAGCTTTAACTGTGGTATAGTTGGGTTACCAAATATAGGAAAATCAACTTTATTTAATGCACTTACAGAGTCAAGTGCAGCTGAAGCTGCAAATTATCCTTTTTGCACAATCGAGCCAAATGTTGGCAAAGTGCCAATACGAGATCAGCGTTTGAAACAAATTGCCTCGATTGCTCACTCAGGGAAAATAATCTACAATCAACTGGAAGTTGTCGATATTGCCGGCTTGGTTAAGGGTGCGAGCAAGGGTGAAGGACTAGGAAATAAATTTTTGAGTCATATCAGAGAAGTTGATGCCATTGTTCATCTGCTCAGGTGCTTTACGGATGACGATATCAGCCATGTAAACAGTAAAATAGATCCAATATCAGATGCTGAAATAGTGGAAATGGAGTTAATTCTAGCTGATATTGATAGCATAGAAAAAAGGCTTCCTCAATTGGAAAAGAAAGCAAAGCAAGGTGATAAAGAGCTAAAGAGACAACTTGAATTAATGCAAGAGGTATTAGCTACTTTAAAATTAGGTAAACCGGCAAGAAGCTTGGAGAATATCGATGAAGATGAGATGAAGTTGCTTCAATTGCTAACAACAAAGCCTGTTATGTATGTATGCAATGTTGAAGATACGAATATCATAACTGGTAATGAACTATCTAAAAGGGTGGAAAAAATGGCGGAAGAAAATAAAAGCAAATTTTATTGTATTTCAGCGAAACTTGAAGCAGATATTGCAAATCTTGATAGTGAAGAGGAAAAACAGAATTTTTTATCAGAATTTGGCTTACAAGAATCAGGACTTGATGGAGTAGCACGTATTATGTATGAAGTGCTAAGTATGATAACTTTTTTTACTGTGGGCCCCAAAGAAGCACGTGCATGGCCAATAAAGATAGGATCAACAGCTGACAAAGCAGCAGGTGTAATTCACACTGATTTTGAAAAGGGCTTTATAAAAGCAGAAACCATAAGCTTTGAAGACTATATAAAATATGGAAGCGAATTAGCTTGCAAAGATGCAGGGAAAATTCGCTTCGAAGGCAGAGATTATATCGTGCAAGATGGCGATATAATGCACTTTAGATTTAATGTCTAATTAGTCTAGCACCTTCCTGATGCAGCCCGTGAATTTTTATATTCTCTTCTCTCTTCTTCCTCTATCTCCTCTTCAGATAAAGGAGAGAAAGAGAACTGCCCTATCTCCAGATTATCAAGTTTAGTTCCAGGAGTTTCATCACATCTCTTTATTATCTCTTCCTGTGATTGTACATCTTGCTCCAGATATCCTTCTAAAAATTCATGTAAAGCTTTACCTTCTATAAGCACATCTTCGCTTTGCTCAGCTAATTTCAAAATTTCGTCTAGTTCAACATCTTTACCATTAATAGTTGCCTGACCAATCTCAATTTCACTAGGATTTACATTTAAACTAATAAAGCAGTTAACAGAATTACCTTTCTCATCTTCTGCACTCCACCTAATTTTCATATCGCATGTTGCATCTTTTGCAAAGCGGTAATTTCTTTTTCCATTATCATTCTTCTCAACCGTTGCTATTCTTTTATCGTTACTGTATATTTCTACTATCTTTACCTCATTTTTATTTCTTTCCATCCCTTCAATTTTGTCAGTGAAAAGACGGCTGATTTCTAAGCTACACCCAGGCTTAGAAATATTAATACTAAGATGATCATAATGATTAAGAGAACGTTTTGCATATGCGCATGGCACATAACATCCATCAAAAAAGGCAACTGCACTATCAGTTTTGAGAAATTCCTGTCCGTTACTCATCCCTTCTTCAACTCGAAGAAGATATCTACCCAACCTCTTTTTAAAATTCTTTCGCTTGTCTTCAGGAATAGACTTTTCATTCAATATACTTATTATTTCTTTTTGCTTACTTAATACTACATAATTAAAAAGGAAAATGTTCTTATTCCATCGATAATAATTCGCTATTTTGTCAAATGGATCTGCAGGCCAGCCTTTATTATAATTTACGTTATCCTTATCATCTTTACACAAATTATCCTTAAGGCCAAAATTCAATTTTCTAAAATCTGATAATACTTCTTCTACCCTATCTTCAAAAAATTGAAGTTTATTTTGAAATTCTTTCCCATAATTCATTTTCTCATTTATTTTAAGAAGATATTCACTAAATTTCTTCCTAAAATTTTCTTGATCTTTGTGGGCAAGCCTCTGATCTAATATATCTGTTATGTATTTTCGCTTATTCAATATTACGTAGTTAAAAAGGTCACTTTTTTTCCTCCTTTCATAATCTTCTGCTATTTCGTTAAAACACTCATTACTGTTCTTAAAATCCAATTTTTCGAAGTCTTGGAGCACGTTTTTTACATCATCCTCACTAAATTGAAGATTTGTTTGAGGAGACACGTCAGTTCTACTTTGATCATCAAGTTGAGGATTTTTTTTAGTAGATTGGACTAATAAACTTTCTGTGCTGTTAGAGAAAGAATGATTATTTTCTTCAGATTGAGAACTTTTCTTTTTAGACGTATTAGTAAAAAAATTAGTTAGTGAACTAAATATTAAGCACCTCTTAGTATTACTATTTAACTATAACTTAATGCCAAATGTTGTAAAGCTAAAATTAATATGTAAATTCATTTTTTTAAGACAATTATAAGTATCTTCCTTCTATAAAAATTTTATAATCAGCATATGACAAATGTTTAAGATATTGATTTTGTTTGTATTTTTATTACTTTACCAGGCAATATTATTAATGAATTAGTCAGACAAATATCTTGGCCAAACTTTACTCCATCCACAAACTCTCCATTTGTTACTCCAGTTGCAATGAACACTGATTCACTTCTTGCCATGTCTTTCACGGTGTAGATTTTTTCTGGGTCAGTGATATTCAAATTTTTTGCTCTTTCTTTTAATTGATCCGTGTCAAATATTAATCTTCCTTCTATCTGCCCACCGATTGAGCTTAGCGCTGCTGCTGCAAGCACTCCTTCTGGAGCTCCTCCTGTGCCGATATACATATCGTGATTGCCATTTATTAGCGAAACTATGGCTGCAACATCACCATCATCTATTAATTTCACTTTTGCTCCTAGCTTCCTAATTTTTGCTATTAATTCATCATGTCTTTCACGTTTAAGTACAGTTACTATAAGATCACTTGCTTTACATCCTTTTGCCTTGGCTAAATTGTCCAGATTCTTCTCAATCCTATTTTTTAGTGAGACTACACCCTCTGGGAGATTTTTTCCCACTGCTATCTTTTCCATATAAACATCAGGTGCATGTAAAAAATTACCTTTTTTTGTTGCAGCAAGAACAGACATTGCCCCTTGTTTATAATGAGCGCAAATCGTAGTGCCTTCAAGTGGATCAACAGCGATGTCAATCTCAGGGCCACTTCCTGTGCCAACTTTTTCTCCGATATATAGCATCGGTGCTTCGTCCCTCTCCCCTTCCCCAATCACAATTGTACCATTTATTTCCATTGAGTTTAGCACCGTACGCATTGCATCAACTGCAACCTGATCGGCCTTTTTTTCATTACCAAGGCCTGCCAATTTATATGCAGAAAGTGCTGCAGCTTCGGTTACTTTCACTAACTTATAAGCTAAATCTTCCATCATTTGCTCGAGAATTATAAATCAATATATATCATGCCATTTGATACTGCAAGATTCCTTGACTGACTTTGATAAAGTTGGTATAATAGAGCATTGTAATAGTAGGTTTAATTATATTGTACAGTCAGGAAGAAATCAAGGAATTGTGTCTAGATGCAGGTAGGTTTTTAATTAATGATAATAGGTACAACAATAAAATCACCCTTGAAAGCTTGCAAAATAGGTTAAGAAGAAAGACTAAATTTAAATACATTGATTTGCAAAGTAAATGCGAAGGGAACAATTCATTAGGAGACTTACTTCTAAAACTTGCAGATGAAAATGACAACCTAAATGTTAGAGAATTTTTCCTTGAAAACGGATTCAAGCTTCCTGAGCAAGAACAAGTAACTGCTGATGAAAACAAGGAAAAGGAAGAGCAAAATACACCTAATTTAGAAGAAGATAGAGCAGAACTTAGCAACAAAAATGAAGATGATCAATTTTCTACTTCATACAACAAGATAAAGAAAATTGTAGCTAGCAACCCTAATATAACTGCTGAGGAGTTTTGTAATGAGCTTGAAAAAGAGAAAATAGATATAAAAATAACAAACCAAGATGGTTGGACTTTGCTTTATTATGCTGTCCGTTCAGAAGGACCTGGTATTATCGACGATCGCATTATATTCCTAAAGATTGTTGAGTTACTCACAAATTTAAACATCGGAATCGATTTTAAAGATACTGCTTCCAAAACTGTGTTGGGTACAGCTGTAATAAATAAACAAGCTGATGTTATAAAGATACTCTTGGATAGTGGTAAATTTAATGAAGAAGAAAAATTTAACGCTCTGCGTCTTGCTATTATTCAAGGCAATGTTCAAGAAGTTAAAGCATTTTTAGGTTATGTAAATGCTGAAAGCAGACAAGCAGCTTTAGAGTGTGCTGTGAATAATACACAAAATAATACACAAGAAGAAATTACTCAGGTACTTTTAAACTTTATTACACCAGAAACACCCAATGTAAAAGAAAATAGAGCAAAACCTTGCAGCAGTAATGGAAATATTGGTAATAGACCTGTAGCAACAGTGCTCCCTGTTAGTACTAATGGTAATAATAACAAAAATGAAGCACCTGTATCAACAAGGACTGGCCCAACTGTCACACCAAATAATGATAAGAAAGCTAACGGCTTTGTAGAGGCTCAATTTTCTCCACCACATGAAAAAGAAACTAAATACAAAAAAAGTAAGGAGAGTTTTTACGCCTCATTAAGGAGTGATGTTGTTGGAGTTGTTATTGCAGGATTGTTTGTTGCTGCTGCTGTGATGGTTCCATCTTTAGCTGGTGCATTAGTTTGCAGTGTCCTAGCTATTTTAGTTGTAATAGTAACTGGATTACATGTAAAAAATTTTACACTTCCAAGTTACAGCGAAATGAGAGAAAATAAGGTTGAACCTGTAAATTCAAGTTTGAGAAACCATGCAATCTAGCTCCTAGAATCACTTTTCAAACCAATTATAATTTCTTGATTGTTAAACCACTTTATCAAAATTAAGTGGGACTAGTGCGATTCGAACGCACGGCCTTCGGATTAGGAATCCAACGCTCTATCCTACTGAGCTATAGTCCCATGTCTTCTGCTATTTATGCAAAATTATAGCAAAAAGTCTCGCATTTTTCTAGGCACCCTGTACAATTAATTCACAATAATAAAAAATATTTCTGTATTTCTTGAATGTAATACTGTTATATTTAATAATACGATTCCAATTGAAAGATTAATGCTAGTTAACAATATTAGTTACTTTTATAGTAATCAAGATGGCTTTGCTTTAAGCAACATCAACATTCAAGTGAAGAAAGGAAGTGTTGCCTGTTTACTAGGTCATTCTGGCTGTGGCAAGTCAACAATTCTAAAATTAATCGCAGGAATAGAAAATCCAAAATCTGGAACCATTGTTATAAATGATAAATTAGTTGCAAGTAACAAAGTGTCAATTGCTATAGAGCGTAGAAATATCGGGTTGATTTTTCAGCATTCTGCATTATTTCCTCATAAAACAGTAATAGAAAATATAACTTTTGCTATTTGCAGTACTTCTAAGAAAGAAAAATACCTTACTGCATTGGAAATCTTAAAGCTATTTAATATAGAAAAATATGAAAACATGTACCCTCATGCTTTATCAGGAGGACAGCAACAATTAGTTGCAATAGCAAGAGTAATGGCGCAAAATCCTGATGTTGTTTTGCTCGATGAACCATTTTCTAATTTAGATATACTGCTCAAATATCGAATAAGGCACCATATATTGTCACTTTTTAGAAGCAAAAATATTCCTGTACTCATGGTAACTCATGATCCGCAAGAAGCGTTGAAAGTTGCAGATTTTATTTACGTGATGAAAAATGGTAAAATTATTCAATCAGGAGTTCCTAGCTACATATACCACAGACCTAAAGATGATACGTTAGCAAAATTTTTTAGTGAGCTTCCTTTTACTCTACAGCTAAACTAAACTTAATGTTAGGCTAAAACTATTATAAGATAATTAAAAACTCTTGATTTATAATTTAATAAAAGTGATATAATTTATGTATCACTTGGCTTCAGTCAAGTTTTAATACCTAAAAGTTAATATTTTCAACGGAGGTACAAATGAGTTTAGGTCCATGGCAGCTGTTTCTAGTCTTAATAATAATCTTAGTTCTGTTTGGTGCAGGTAGGTTACCACAAGTTATGGGTGATTTAGGCAAAGGCATTAAAAACCTTAAACAAGAACTTAAGGATTCAGAGAAACTATCATCTAATGAACCAGATCGTTAGCTTCCTTATGTTTCGTGACACGCACTAAAGTGCGTGTCATTTGTTTAAACAAGGCTAAAGAATTGAAGAGGTATGATTGAAGTACAGTAATAATTATGTTAGTTAGAATGTTATTAAAGGTTAATCGTGGAAGAAAGTGAGAAATTGACTGAAGATAAAAAATTGGCCTCTGATATTCTAAAAGAGGTTGCAGATACCAATAACAACGATAGTGATAAAGTAACATTGTTCGACATCAAAACAGCTTTACATGAGCGCGGTTTTGGTATTTTAATAATCATCTTCTCTTTACCGCTATCAGTACCTATACCTGTTCCACCTGGCTATACAACCATTCTTTCTATACCTTTAATCTTATTTTCACTGCAGCTTCTATTTGGGTTTGATTCTCCTTGGATGCCTAATTGGCTAGAAAGGAAATCTTTTCAACGTTCAACACTAGCTCTCGTGGTAGAGAAAACTTCACCTATATTAAAAAAAATAGAAAAGTTCATGAAACCAAGAATGTCTTTTATTTTTCTTGGTCCGGGTGAAAAGATTCTAGCTTTTATGATGTTGCTTTGTGCAATAATAATAGCTCTTCCATTACCTTTTACTCACTTCCTTCCTGCAATTGGTATAACTCTTATTTCACTCGGCATTATGGGTAAAGATGGATTTTTATCTACGTTAGGAGTGTTAGTTTCATTCTGTGCGTTATTGGTTACCCTTATTGTAATAGTTAAAGGACCAAAACTTATAGCCGGAACACTTTCTCTTCTTAAAAGCCTTATAACTTAAAAGCTTTACAACACTTTAATAAAAGAATGAAGTACAGCATGAAATGAATAATCGATATTGAAATATAGCAATAACTATGTTAGTTAGAAGTTATATTGTTATTAAAGGGTAACTGTGGAAAAAAGTGTGAAATTGACTGAAGATAAAAAATTGGCCTCTGATATTCTAAAAGAGGTTGCAGATACTAATAATAACGATAATGATAAAGTAACATTATTTGATATTAAAACAGCTTTACATGAGCGTGGTTTTGGTATTTTAATAATCATCTTCTCTTTACCGCTATCAGTACCTATACCTGTTCCACCTGGCTATACAACCATTCTTTCTATACCTTTAATCTTATTTTCACTGCAGCTTCTATTTGGGTTTGATTCTCCTTGGATGCCTAATTGGCTAGAAAGGAAATCTTTTCAACGTTCAACACTAGCTCTCGTGGTAGAGAAAACTTCACCTACATTAAAAAAAATAGAAAAGTTCATGAAACCAAGAATGTCTTTCATTTTTCGTGGTCCTGGTGAAAATATTTTAGCATTTATAATGCTGCTTTGTGCATTATCGATAGCAATCCCACTTCCTTTAACTAACTTCATTCCTGCAATTGGTACAACTCTCATTTCACTGGGTATCATGAGCAAAGATGGATTTCTCTCTATAATGGGAGTATTAGTATCATTGTGTGGGTTATTACTTACTCTTGTCGTAATAGTTAAAGGACCACAGCTTATATTTGGAGCATTTTCTTTTCTAAAAAGCTTTGTATATGGTTAAGCTTTACAACACTTTAACAAAAAAAAAAGAGCCCTTTACACCGATCGATAAAGATCATATAAAAATGTACGTTTGTGGGCCAACAGTATATGATACAGCACATATAGGTAATGCACGTTCTATTGTTGTTTACGATGTATTATTTCGACTGCTTAAATTTTGTTATGGAAAAGTTACTTATGTGCGTAATATAACCGACATCGATGACAAGATAATCAATGCAGCAAATGAGAAAAATAGTAATATAGAAAGCATTAGCAAATATTACACTAAAACTTTTCATGAAGACATGGAAAGCATAAATTGTGCAGAACCAACATATGAACCAAAAGCAACGGAAAACATAGATAACATTATCAAGTTAATTGAGTCTTTGCTGCAAGCTGGTCATGCTTATGAATCCAATAAACATGTATATTTTAGTGTAGAATCTTACCCTGAATACGGCGTTTTATCAGGAAAAAAAATTGATGAATTAAACTACGGTAGTAGAGTTGAAGTTGGTGAAAATAAAAAACACCCAGGAGACTTCGTACTTTGGAAACCTGCAAACGAAACTGACTATAAACTTTCAAGTCACTGGAATAGTCCATGGGGAGAGGGAAGACCAGGGTGGCATATAGAATGTTCAGCAATGTCATATGCTTACCTTGGCAAAGATTTTGACATTCACGGTGGGGGTATAGACTTGCAATTTCCTCATCATGAGAATGAAATTGCACAGAGTAAATCTGCATTTGCTGAGTCAACGTTTGCAAAATATTGGGTACACAACGGGTTTCTTACGGTAAATGAAGAGAAAATGAGCAAATCCTTATTTAATATAGTCAAAGTAAGGGATTTGTTAGATAGTGGAATAAAGGGTGAAGTAATACGTTATGCGCTGCTTAAAACTCACTACAGAAAACCACTTGATTGGACAGAAAATGTTATCTCTGAGTCGCAAGAAACTTTAAACAAGTTTTATCGGTTATTACGTAGTACATGTATTGAGGAAAGTGATACAGAAGTCTCTAAAGATTTTATAGAGGCTTTGAAAAACGATTTAAACATTCCTGAAGCTGTAGCCATATTGCATGAAATGGCTACAGAAATCAATAAGACAAGTAATGAATATGAGAAGCTCAAATTAACTAAGAAGTTTGTTAAAAGCGCAAGGTTCATTGGTATTCTTGAGTCAAGTTATCAAGAGTGGTTTGCAAGTGGTGTGAGTCATCAAGAAATAGAAAGGTTGATAGACTTAAGAAAAGTAGCAAAACAAAATAAAGATTATGATACTGCAGACAAAATAAGAGAGCAATTGAAACAAATGGGGGTTACAATTTCTGACAACGAAGATGGTACAACAACTTGGTATGGAAAATTATCTCCTATTGTTTATAGATAGCCTAGTATCATCGCTTATCTTACCCATACATCAAGGTTTTGTACTTTACACTATGTTATGCTTTAGGTCAAACTACGATCAACTACTTATATTACTTTTTGGAGTATTAGGATCCAGTCTTGGTGGAATAGCTAACTGGTATTTAGGTAGAATAACAATTTTTATCAGAAGATCACATCACAAATTAGAGAATGAAGACAAAACACCAAAAATTGTAAGGCACCTACTGATTTGTGCAGTTGCATTGCTTTCGTGGGTACCAGCACTTGGAAGTGTGACTCAGATTTTATCCGGTTACTTCAAGTTAAACCTTTATATTCTTGTTCCCTTAATTATTTTATCTAACTTCCTCTGTTTGTTGTATCTAACGTTTACCATCTAACTAAACATCAATAAACAACTTTTCTTCTGGTCATATTGAGCTAAATTTCTTCTTCAAACTACCTTTTAAAATGCTTTTATTACTTTTTGTCATAATACGATCAAATACTCCTAATAACCTCTTAAGTAAGCTTGGGGTTAGCGAAGAGATAGGATTAACAGATACGTTGTTGTTTTTATCATCACCATTTGCTTTGTAGTCTATTGAAATAATCCCCCTACTCTTTCCACCAGTCAGAAGTTTTCCGATTATAGGGATTTTTAACAAAGATTTGTTAATTGAGTATGCCGGTATTACTTGTCCTTCAACCTGGAATTTATAACCCTTAATATCGAGCGTACCACTAGTGCTAATACCTAGTTCCGCTCCTTCAAGCCAAGATTCTTCAATTTCAACAGTGCCATCTTTATATGAAAAAGGTGCATTACACTTATAAAAATGTACACCTTCGTTCTTTATAGCATTTACAATACCAGGCAGTGAAGACATTGATAATAAAGTGGTAAGCAGTGGAGCATCTTTGATATAGAAATTGCTGATAGATAACATACCATAATGTTCTCCATTTTCTCTCTTAGAAGATAGATAAAGAGATAATTTGCCATTTTTAACTGATTTACCAATACCTAAAGAACGCAAAAGCATACCTGAATTATCCGAATATATTTCAAGCCCTATTTCACTATGTTCTACTAGTATATTACTGTTATCTTCTAAAAACTGTCCTGTGAATTGACTTCCACTACAATCACCTTTAGCACAAGTTACATTTAGCTTAGCATCTTTTATGATAATTCCTTCTTTCATAATTATATTATCAACATTCATAGTAACTTCTATTTTGTTATTTAATCGATTACTATCTTTGCCAAGTAAACCTAACACATCACTTAAGTTGATTTTCTCACCGTGAATAGTTATGGCATTTTTCTCCTTACCTGATTCAATTTCTATACTAAAATTATTATCAGGTAATTTAAAGTTGCTAGAATTTAAATATAGATTTCCATTTTCTACTCTTCCGCTAAATTTTATGTCTAGATCATTTCCTACAACATCTAGTTTATCTATTAGTAACTTACCTACTCCTTTTAGCCTTGTAGAAAATAAAACTTCATTGTGATCTTCAAAATGGTTTTTCCACCCTAAGTAGCTTGAACGCAACTCGAGCTCTGATAAATCTATATTACCATTAACATACCCTGTTTTGTCTTGATACATTACTGACTCTATATTTGCATTGATATAGCCATCACCGAAATTAAGTATTTGAGCAGGCAAATCTCCAGTCAAACTCCAGGCAAAATTTTCATTTTTATTGCTACTTTTGAGGTCAAATAGCAGCTGTGTATTATTTACCATACCACTGCCATTTAAATCAATAAAATCTCCGCCGAAATCAAGCTTAATCTCATATTTACCAAGACTGCCATTATACGCGACAAAATTATCAATTTCAGAATGAAATTTGGCTAAAAAATCTACTTTTTTATCATCAGCATTTAAATTAAAAATGTGAAAACTGAATACAGATTTTGCTATTCCACCTATACTGTCCCTTGTAATCTTCATCATATCATCCAGCTTAAATTTTATAGGTTCATATAACCCATAAGCATCACTTACAGCCTGACCATTAATTGTGAGAACAGAATCCTCTTTATTAAGAGATTGCATCTCAATTTCGCCACCATCAATATTGAAATTCTGGAACTTAGCGCTATTTACAATAATTTTGAGATTGTTATCCTTGAGGGTTAACTCACCGTTCAAGTTCTCTACTCGTTCAAAATCCTCATCAAATTGAACGCTGCCATTTTCTATATCAGCAACAATTACAATACCTGACAGATCATCATTTATTAAACTATCGATTTTACCGTTAAAACTTATAATTGTATTTATAATATTCCCATCAATATTATTACAATACCACTTTCTAAATTCATTGTTCACTAGACCATCTGGTACATAAGTACATAAATCTTTTGCAACAAGTTTACTAATATTAACTCTAAGCAAAGCATGATTTGTGCCAAAGTTCATTTTACCAATCAAAGAAAGGTAAGTATCATTTAACTTAAAATGAAAGTTTTTTATGCTAATGATTTCATCACTATATGTCAAATTTACATTTACATTAGTCAAGGCTAAGTTTTTACCTGAGTGACTCTCTGTATTTAACACGTATATGTTTCCGTCCACAACTTCATCCTTTCCATTAATTCTAATTGAAAAGTTTCCTTTGAATCCTATTTCTTTGTCCAAATTGTAACTTTTAACTAGTGTGGAAAATTCGTTAAATAGCCCCAACTTTAGGTTATAGAATGTTCCATAGAAATTTAGTAAATTATTACGGTTTTTTATCGTAATGGATAAATCATCTAGAAACCCTTTACCTTCTTTTGTATGGACACGAATATCCAAAACATTGAAATCTTCCCCCTTCCCTACATATACTTTATCAATAAAAAATTCACCTTCCATGCTTTTATTGATAGCAATGTTAGTAATTTTAATCCTTGAGTCTGCATTGAAGTAGAAAAAAAATTTTCTTATTGTCTTTAGCAGATTTTTTGTACTACTCATCTTCTCTGTCATTACAGATGTTATCTCTTTGCTCTCCTCCCTCTTGATATATATGTGTACATTATCAGCTAAAACCTGAGAGAACTTTTTGGAACTTAACTTAAAGTGTACGAAAAGCTCAGGAACTTCTATTGTAAAATCAGGATTTGTTATTTTTAAATCTGTAATGACTAGCTTGCCATCTTGATGCCAAATAACCGAAGTACTCTCCATGCTGACATCCGAATTGGTAAATATCTTTAATATTTTTTTCTTTATATAAAAATTAATATAACTAATATTGATTTCTAGAGGTCCCTCACCTTTAAAAAAGATAAAGAAGCAGGATATAAATAATAAAATTATAGAAAATGATATAGTAATTTTTTTAAGCATTGATTATTGCTTTTCTTGCTAGAATATCAGCTTCCTCATTGTATTTGTCACCATTATGCGCTTTCACCCAATTCCAATTAATTTCGTGTTGCAAAGCAGCATTATCTAATTCTTTCCATAATTCTATATTTTTTACTGACTTCTTATTACTTGTCTTCCAGCCGTTCATTTTCCACTTATTTATCCATTCTGTTATACCGTATTTAATATAGAGGCTATCCGTATACAAACTGATATTACAAGGAAATTTTAATACCTTCAGTCCATTGATCACTGCTGTTAACTCCATTTTATTATTTGTAGTATTTTCTTCTCTACCACAGATGTTCTTTCTATGATTTTGAAATAATATGATTGCTGCCCACCCTCCTGTCCCTGGGTTACCAGAGCATGCTCCATCTGTGTATATTGTCACTTCCTTTTTCTTCATCTTTAACTGTAGTGAATTAATAAAGTATATCGTTGCTTCTATAAAATCACAATTTTTATAGATATAGAGGCAATTTAAGCCGCACCTTTAAATTTTATTATGGAAATAAAAAAAAGTGCTACAACGAGCATTATTAGAAGAGAAAGTAAAAGATAGTTTTTATGTTCTTTCATAGTTAAAATAAGTCAATAGAACAAAAAATAATACTAGCAAATAGAGAAAATAGATAAGAAATTGAGTAAGAAAACATTTTTTTCTGCGAGCTATGATTCTTAAGCCTTATAACTGATATGGCAAACCAAATAAAAACGCAACCTTCAATAATTGCCATACTGAGGTAGAATAATGACTTTTTCAAAAATAGTGCTGGGAGTAAGCTAGTTAATACCAACAATATACTATAAATTAATATATGTTTTCTTGTCTTTTTCGGTCCATGGATAACATTAAACATTGGTATCGATGCTTTTACATAGTCCTCAGATCTATTTAAAGATAGAGCCCAAAAATGTGGTGGAGTCCACATAAAAATTATTAAAAATAGAATAAAACTTTCCCAACTTACAGAGTCAGTTACAACCGCCCAGCCAATCATTGGAGGAAAAGCACCTGCTGCACCACCGATAACGATATTCTGCGGAGTACGCCTTTTTAGCCAAATTGTATATACGAAAACGTAAAATAATATGCTAACTGCAAGTAAAGCAGCAGAAATATAATTTACTGCTATTGCCATGATAAATACTGACAATATTCCAATAGTTATGCCAAACTCAAGCGCGCTTTCTGCAAAAACTCTACCTGAAGGTATAGGACGATTTTTTGTCCTCTCCATAACCAAGTCTATATCTCTGTCATACCACATATTTATTGCACCTGCAGATCCTGAACCAAGAGCAATGCACATAAGAGATATTAGTGCAAGGAAAGGATGAATGCTACCTGGTGCAGCAACCATTCCAGCAATTGCAGTAAACACTACAAGGTACATTATCCTTGGCTTCAGCAAATGCCAAAAGTCCAATATTGTCGATTCAACGTTTAACAAAGCACTTATATACACTTTATTTTACCACTGGTGGCTTTTCGAAAGTATGAAAAGGTGGTGGTGAAGATACCGTCCACTCTAAGGTATCACCCCCCCAAGGATTATCTCCATTTTTTTTGCCCCACTTAAAGAGATGTATAACTATAAATACAAAAAACATAACTGAAACAAAGGACATATATGAGCCAATTGAGGATATATAATTCCAAGGGATAAACGCGTCGGGATAATCAGGTATACGCCTTGGCATACCTGCTAATCCCAGGAAATGCTGGGGTAAGAAAGTGACATTGGTGCTAATAAAAGTGAGCCAAAAGTGTATCTTTCCTAAACACTCGTTATATTGCTTACCTGACATTTTGCCTATCCAATAATAAAAACCGGCGAAAGCTCCAAATAATGCAGCAAGCGACATGACATAGTGAAAGTGAGCAACGACATAATAGGTATCGTGCAAAAGCTTATCTATTCCACCGTGAGAAAGAATTATCCCTGTTATACCACCTCCAACAAACATGAAAATAAAACCTAATGCAAATAGCATTGGTGTCTTCAATTCAATCGCTCCACCCCACATAGTTGCAATCCAACTAAAGACTTTTACACCAGTTATAACACCAATGAAAATTGTGCTAGTGCTAAAAAATATAGCAGCATCCTCGCTAAGCCCAACAGTAAACATATGGTGAGCCCAAACCATGAAGCCAAACGTTGCTATTCCTATCATAGCATAAACCATTCCCATATAACCAAATACTGGCCTATGAGAAAAAGTTGACACAATCTGACTGATGATACCAAATGCAGGAAAAATAATTATGTAAACTTCGGGATGACCAAAAAACCAAAACAGATGTTGAAATAACACAGGATCACCACCACCAGCAGGATCAAAAAAGGAGGTACCTATATTACGATCAGTGAGCAGCATAGTTATAGCACCAGCAAGTACCGGTAAGGCAACAATTAACATAAATGACGTTAGTAAAACAGACCAAACAAATAGTGGCATTTTAGTGAGTGACATGCCTTTTGCACGCATATTGAATATAGTGACTATAAAGTTGATCGCCCCAACAATTGATGACATACCAGCAACATGAAGTGCAAGTATAGCAAGATCAACTCCTGCACTTGGGTGAGACATAATTTGCGACAAAGGTGGGTATAAAGTCCATCCTGTTCCAGGACCTTCGCCAGCAAATACCGAGAGGATAAGCAAAATAAAAGATGAAACTAACAACCAAAAACTTAAATTATTCATACGAGGAAATGCCATATCTGGTGCACCAATCATGAGAGGTACGAACCAATTACCAAATCCTCCCATTAAGGCTGGCATTATCATAAAAAACACCATTATTACCGCATGCCCTGTAATCATTACGTTATATAGCTGGTAATTATTGTTAAGTATATTAATGTGCATTAGCTGAGTACGAATAATTACCGATAATAATCCACCAATAATTCCAGCTAATATGGAAAAAATAATGTATAGTGTCCCTATATCTTTGTGATTAGTAGAAAACAGCCAACGTCTTATACCTTTTGGTACATCACTCATATCTATACTCCAAACTTAACTTACTAATTTTTTATCTTCAATCCACTTATTAAAATCTTCTTTACTCACTGCTTCAACAACAATTGGCATAAATCCATGACCTTGACCACATAGTTCATAACATTGCCCATAATAAATACCGGGCTTTGTAACGTTAAACCATGCTTCATTCAGCCTACCTGGTATTGCATCAATTTTTATACCAAAAGCCGGTATTCCCCAGCTATGTATTACATCTCCTGCTGTCACTTGTAAACGAATATTAGTATTGATAGGTAAAATAACGTTATTATCAACAGAGAATAGTTTTAAATCTCTTTCGGTAAAGTCTTCTTTTCCTTTTATATAGCTGTCAAATGAAATACCTTGATATTCTGGGTACTGGTAACTCCAATACCATTGATGACCAATAACTTTTAGTGTTATGTCAGCTTTTGGCACTTTCTCCTGTAGTTTAATTAATTCAGCATTTTTAAAAGCCAATACCCCAACAATAATCGTTGGTATAACAAACCAGATAATTTCTACAAAGATATTATGAGTTATTTTACTGACATTTTTCACTTTGCCCTTACGAAAGCGAAATACTACATAAGCAAGCAGGGCCCATACAAAAAGCATAATTGCAATCATTACACTCATCACAAACGAATGTGACTTAACTACAACCTCCATTATCTCAGTTGCAGGCGCAGGAAATCCAAATTGCCAAGAAGTAGGAGCAGAAGCAATTGATATATTTGAGTAAAACATTATCAATAATGCAAATAACTTCACCATATTTTTTGCTGTAAAACTAACTGTATAATAATATATATACACTTACTATGCAAACAGAGATTATAGAATTTACACAAGTGTTTTGCTAAATATTGAATCAAAAGTAAATGATGATTAATGTTTTTTTAGCATTTAATAAATATAATAATACGATACTAACTTGAGGAAAAAGCATTTACATGAATCTATTTTAACTTAAAATATTATAATATTTTAAGTTAAGTATTTACTTTAAGGAAGTTCTATAATAAGTTTAATAGTGTCTGTTGTTGCTAATAACCCTCTAGCCTCACACCTAAAAGCAGTAACAGACACTATTAAACTTTAAGTAAGTTTGCCTATTTATAATTCATTGAGGTAAAAATCTTACTAATTCCTTTAATTCTATTATACAGCTGAGTTTACTAATTAACCTTTAATGTTTACGTTAGCATTTGCATCTTAAATCAAAGATTTACATATTATAGAAAATAATTATAAAATAATACACTACTTGTGTGTAAATTTTTTTGCATATCAAACTCTGTAAACAAATTTTCTAGAAAAGCCAAATAAATTATCTCTCTATGAAAGATCTATCGAATGTTGCAATTATAGGTGTAAACAAGAACGATAAAAGAGTGCGAGATTGAGTAACTATATATACTTCTACTGGCATACCAGGATATAGGTATACGTTTTTAAATTGAGCAAGTTCTGATTTTGGTATCACCACTCGCACTGAATAATAACGCCCCATCCTTGGATCATCAAGAGCATCAGGGGAAATATGGTTTACTATACCGTTAATTAAACTTAAGCGACGTGCACTATAAGCGCTCAGCCTTACTTTAACTTTCAGCCCTTCTAGTCCGTCGATAGAGACTATATTGCTATCTTTCTTTTTTGCTGACAGTATCTCTTCTATGTTTCTGGTTAGAACTTTAGCATCTATTATTAGATCATCATCTGATGGTACTATACTCAGGATTGGGACTCCAGATTGTATAACACCACCTTCAGTGTGGTATCTTATATCTGTAACTATACCATCTTGAGGTGATTTAATTATTGTACGTGCTAACGAATCTTCAGCAACCATCAGCCTCTCTTTTAAGTCTGCAATAGATGTATTAACTTCCTTAAGCTCAGCATTTGCTCTTTCTTGAGCATCATTCTTCACATTTATAATCTCTAACTCATTTTCTCCAATCTTTTGCTGTACTTGAGATATTGCAGAACGGTAATGTCCAACTCTACCCTCAATTTCAGCAAACTGTTTTTCTAAAGCTAAAATGTGTGGTTTGCTTATATGGCCACTATCAAGTAATTGTCTTTTTGTTTCTAACTCCTCAGTTATCAAGTCATATTGCTTATGGGCTGCATTTAGTTGAAAATTTAGCCCTGCTAATTCATCATTTAACTGCTTTATACGTTGTTGCAGTATGTCAGTTTTTCCTAATATACTCTTTCTCTGAGAGTTGAACAACTTTACCTGATTCTTTATCGCTTTATTTACAAGTTCATCGTTAGATAATCTTTTAACCTCATCAGAAAATTCTAGCGTATCTAAGTCTCCCCTGATTGCAATAAGTCTTGCTTCAGTTGCCAAAAGTGATAAGAGTTTTTCTTTAATTATACTCAAATTTGCCTTTTCGTTAACATCACTTAATAAAACTAAAGGCTCATCTTTTTTAACTGCTTGACCTTCTTTTACTAAAATTTTGCTTATTATTCCCCCACCCAAGTGTTGCACTATTTTTCTATTTGAAGAGACAATAACTTCTCCACTTGCATGCACTGCTCCGTCAATTGGAGCTATAGCTGACCAAATACCACCTATTCCAAAAAAGATGAATATCACCACTAAACCAAAAAATAGTGGTCCCCATGTGACTTTTAGGACTTCATTTACGTTATTACTCTCACGTTTAAAAATAAAATTTATCATCGCATCAATCCATGCGAACGTCTTATCCAAAAATTGATATTTCTTCTTTCTATTTCCTGCCCTTTGCATATCTATATCATCACTACCAATTAGGCCTGTCAAAGAAAGTCCAGCACTAAGCTTTTTTAACTTACTCATTATAATACTACTGCGAATTCTTGTTAACCAGGATAACACACAAAAACAAAGAATCTATACCTTAAGTACTTTACTTAGACTGTGAGACACTAGAATAAACTATTTAGTAACAATTCTTATACTCCATTCAATGGTTCAGCATTAGGCTAGAAAATCAAAAAGGTTTTACAATAACCATAATAACTATAATTATTATTAACACTGTTACTGCTTCGTTTAAAACACGAAAATAAACGTGAGTTTTCTTATTCAAGCCCACTGCAAAATTTTTCCTATGCTTTGCAAGTAGGACATGAATAGCAAACATTAAGAATAATGCTAGCGCTTTTACATGAAACCACCCTTCGCGATATGCTTCCCTAATAATCATTAGCATAATTCCAAAACTAAGGGAGAAAAGCATTGCAGGGTTTATGATATATCTAAGGAGTCTCTTCTCCATTATTTGAAGTAAGCTGTCATTTTCTGACCCTGGTTTTACAGATGCATGGTAAACATAAAGCCTTGGCAAATAGAGCATACCTGCCACCCACATAATTACAGAGATAACGTGAAAAGCTTCAAGCCAGTGATAGTAGTCCATATAGATAGTATTATAAAATGTTAAAGATTTCTGGTATGATCTCAGTTTAATAAAAGAAAGTCAATATGAAAGCAGGAAATTTCACTAAAGAGCAAGTGATTGGGTTCTACAGAAAAATGCTTCTAATACGCAGATTTGAGGAAAAAGCAGGACAATTATACGGAATGGGATTAATAGGCGGATTCTGTCACTTATCAATAGGGCAAGAAGCAGTTGCAGTTGGGACTCAAGCTGCATCAAAACCTGGTGATGCTTTTATCACAAGCTATAGAGACCATGGCTTAATGCTTGCATGTAATTCTGATCCAAATGTTGTGATGGCAGAACTAAACGGCAAAGAAACAGGGTGTTCAAAAGGTAAAGGTGGCTCCATGCACATATTTGATGTTGAAAAAAATTTCTTTGGTGGACATGGAATAGTAGGTGCACAAGTCCCAATTGGTACAGGAATAGCATTTGCTAATAAATACAAGAAAAAAGATAACGTTGTATTCACATATTTTGGTGACGGTGCTGCAAATCAAGGACAAGTATATGAATCATTTAATATGGCATCTTTGTGGAAGTTACCTGTGGTTTATATCATAGAAAATAACGAATACGCAATGGGAACTTCTGTGCAAAGATCAACTTTAGTAACTGAACTATATAAAAGAGGAGAGAGTTTTGGTATTCCTGGAAAACAAGTTGATGGAATGGATTTTTTCTCTGTCTATGAGGTAACAAGTGAAATAGCTGAGCACGTACGTGGGGGAAAAGGACCTATCTTGCTTGAAATGAAGACATATCGATATCGTGGACATTCAATGTCAGATCCTGCTACTTATCGCTCAAAAGAAGAAGTTGAAGATATGAAGCAAAATCATGATCCTATAAGCACCTTAAAGCAGTATATAACAGACAATAAAATCGCTTCTGATGAAGAATGCAAAGCTATTGATAAGGAAATACGAGACTTAGTAAAAAAGTCAGAAGATTTTGCTAAAAGTAGTAAAGAGCCAGAGATTGATGAGCTGTATACTGATGTTTATAAATTTGTTAGCTAATCAGTTGCCATCAAAATTATGTTTTGGCCTACTATAGATATTTTTTGGCAGCACTTAACTTTATTATATAACAGCCTAGTCAATAGAAACTGTAGTAACTCTTATATTATTGATATACACCGCTCTTGGATCATAGGTTAAATGAGTTTTATTTGACTTTTTGTGCTAGTTTGCAGAATATAAAGTTATTAATTGAATAAAATACATGACAAAAGAAAACTGGGAGACAGTAATTGGACTTGAGGTACACGCTCAGGTTTCTTCTAAGACAAAGCTATTTTCTAGTTCACTAACGGAATTTGGCACTGAGCACAATACTCAAGTTTCTCTAGTTGATGCAGCAATGCCAGGTACACTACCAGTATTAAATTATAGCTGCATAGAGCAAGCAATATGCACCGGTCTTGCACTTTCTGCAGAAATTAATAAATGCTCTTACTTTGACCGGAAAAATTATTTTTATCCCGATTTACCACAAGGTTATCAAATAACCCAGTTCTTTGAGCCAATAGTTAAAAATGGCAAAGTTTTTATCAATAATAATGAAAAAGAAATAAGAATCGCAAGAATTCACTTAGAGCAAGATGCAGGAAAGAGTATTCATGAAGAAAGCAAAACTTACATAGATTTAAATCGTGCAGGGGTTGCTTTAATGGAAATTGTTTCAGAGCCAGATCTTCGTTCATCTGCAGAAGCTGCAGAATTCATGAAAAAATTGAGGCAGATTTTGCGTTATATCGGTTCATGTGATGGTGATATGGAAAAGGGGTCGCTTCGCTGTGATGCAAATGTTTCTGTTCGCCCAAAGGGTAGTAGCACATTTGGCACTCGTTGTGAAATAAAAAACTTAAATTCAATACGTTATATTGTACAAGCTATAGATTATGAAGCACAAAGGCAGATCAAAATTTTGGAAAGCGGAGGAGAAATAAGTCAAGATACCTTATTGTTTGATGTCACTTTAGGAAAAACAAAAGTGATGAGAAGCAAAGAAGATTCAAGTGACTATAGATATTTCCCTGAACCTGATTTGCTACCTGTTGAAATAAACCAAGACAAAATTGATTCTATTAAATCATCTTTACCCGAGTTGCCAGATCAAAAAAAACTTCGATACATAGAGGAATTAGGTATCAATGAATATGATGCAGACGTTATCACTTCTGATAAAGAAATTGCCGATTATTTTGAAAAATTAGCAAAAAAGCATGATTCAAAGATTGCAGTTACCTGGTTAACCGTCGAGCTTTTCGGTCGTTTAAATAAAACAAATATTGATATTGTTAGCTCTCCAATTAAAGCAGATGCTTTATCCGAGCTCCTCGACTTTATCGTCGATGGAACGATCTCTGCTAAACTTGGCAAACAAGTTTTTGATATTATGTTTGAAACTGGCAAACCGGCATCTCTCATCATAGAAGAGCAGGACCTAAAACAAATAACCGATAGAGGTCAAATAGCAGAAGTTATCGACACAATCATCAATAGCAACCAAGATAAAGTTCAAGAATACAAAAGCGGTAAAACAAAACTATACGGATTCTTTGTCGGCGAAGTCATGAAACTTACCAAGGGAAAAGCCAGCCCTGATGTCGTGAATTCAATTTTAAATGAAAAATTAAGTAATTAGTCACATTTTTTTATTTACATAACAGCACATCTCGTAGATATTCCAAGGTCTTTGTTACGATATCTGTATATCATGACATATAACTTTTTTACCATTTGTTGGTACTGTTTTTAAAATTATGTGAGGTTGAGGATGCCTGAAACTTATCCTGCTTGGGGAAGAAAGCGGTCTCTTCATGGTGATATCTACCAACTAAAGTGGGTAATGCTGCTTCTCAAACGTGCAGTAGATGTTGGATATTCTTTCCGTTTAGCTACAGAAATGGAATCAGCTACGGGTTTTGATGATATTGTTTTTCAGGATAGGAAAAATGAAAAAATAGTACATAGGTTTATACAAAACAAACACAAGCAAAATGAATGCGAAAAAATCGGTGTAGGTAAATTGCTTTCAAAAAATAAAAGTGGTGAATTTAGCGTTCCAAAATATTTTGTTTCCTATCTAAAGATTAAAATTAATCCAGATTTTGCAGATGGTGACCTAAAGGACTTTACTATCTGTACTAATATCGGTTTCGATCTAGCTCAAAGTACAACACAAAATACAATAAAAAAGTTGAAAGCAAAAACTTCGGGACCAAACAAAGGAATAGAAATTGCAGTTGAAGTAATAAGCACTAGTGATATTTTTTTTAAATACGGCGGTACGAGATACAAGTTCTCTTGTACTCACGATAACATGATTTCAATAGTGCAACCGGCATTTAAGAGTGCTGTAAAAGAAGCAATAGAAGAATTGGAAAAGGAGATAAAAGAACTTCAAGGTAAATCAGATCAAAACTCAAAAAGAAAATTGGAAAGAAATCAGGTATGGCAACGTGAGTTTGAGCGAATGACAAATGAAGGCAAGTTAGAAGAGAATATAAGGGAATTTTTTGATAAATTAGTATTTGCAGTAAATCAACCTAACGAGATAAAACTAGCGGAAATCATTGAGAATGAGTTAGGCAAAGAATTTAATAATATCGATAAAAAGAACGTTTATGGTCGCTTTCTGGTAGAAGTTCTGGATTGGATGAAAGCAAGAGAGGGAAAGTTTCTATCACATGAAGAAATAAATGAGTTTTTTGAAAAAATAAGAGAGGAAATTTTAGGAGCGGTATGGTTTAAAATAATAGAGCCAGTAGCGTCTTTTACTGGTAGAAGTAGTGAATTAAAAGCCTTACATAACGCACTACAAAGGAGTACGGGCAGGCAAGCGGTGATATCGCAGGTTGCTACTATTAGTGGTCTTGGAGGAGTGGGAAAAAGTGAGTTAGCTAGGAAATATGCTTACAAGTATGGAAAGTACTATGGTGGCAATGTTATATGGATAAACGCTGAAAACTTTGAAGATATGAAAAATTCTTTCTTGAGGTTAGCTGGGGATGATAGATTAGGCATTCCTCCCAAAGATAAGCACGGAAGGGACAAAACGATAGAAGCTATTGTTGAAGAAATATATGCTTTTTTTGCAAGAAGGGGAAGGAAAAGCCTATTCATTTTTGATAATGCTGAGGGATATAAAGGTATTAAAAGGTTTTTACCTTCATCTTTACATCCTAGGCATAAAAAACCTTATGTTTTAATTACTTCTCGTGACTGTAAGTGGAATGTGAGAGGAGAAGGTGATATAAAAGTAATACAATTAGATGAGTTTGGTGAAGTAGAAGCTTTAGAATTTGTTAGAAAAGCTTTGAACATAGAGAACAATTTACAGGATAGGGAAATAGAAGAGCTAACAAGAGAATTACAATATTTTCCATTAGCTTTAGGACAAGCAGTTGTATATATTCAAGATCGAAATGAGGAATCAAGATTAAGGGGTGATAAGAGATTTAAAATAAGTGATTACTTAAAAGAGTATCAACAAAATGCAGGTGAATTGCTTAAGAAAGGAGTTTATGAAAATGAAGATCGTTATACTAAAACAGTTTTAACAACTTGGAACATTACGATGACATATATATGCAAGGAATATGGCTTTGAAGCATTAAGCATTCTTGAAATAATGGCCTATCTTGCTCCTGACAATATCTGCATCAAAGAAATTTTTTCAAAATTAATAACAGATGATAAGGCAAAGCTTTGGAATGCTGTTGAGTTACTTAATCGATATTCAATGATTAAATTAAGGGAAGGAGTAGTAAATATCCACAGGCTAGTACAAAAAGTAACAAGATTAAAATTGCAAGAGAAAGGTAGAGAGGAAGAAGTTCTTAGGAAAGCTCTAAATTTGGTGAACATTGGTGATGTAGCAAAAGATAATAAAATTCATGTTGCATTTATTTGGGGATATGCGAGTAAACATGGTAAGTTGATTGATGATTTTTACAAAGATACTAATTTACATTTGCTTGTTGAAAATGGTGATTATAAAGCTATTAAAAACTTATTAGCATATATAAAGAGAAAACATCAAAATAAGCTTAGTGGTATCGTTAATGCTAAAAATGGTTGTGATATTGCTCCATTGCATTTAGCTGCTGGGAATGGGGAATTGGACATAGCAAAACACCTGATCAATGAAGGTGCTAATATTGACGCTAGGGACTGTTTTTACCAAACGCCATTGTACTGGGCTGCTAAGAGTGGAGAGTTAGACATGGTAAAATATCTTGTAAATAAGGGTGCTAGTGTTGGTATTAAAGATAATTATGGCTGGACTGTGTTGTACTGGGCTGTTGAAAGTGAAAGTTTTGATATAGCAGAATACCTTATAAAAGAAAAAGGTATGGGTATTGATGTTAGTGCTAAGTACAGCAATGGCAAAACTATGTTACATGAGGCTATCAGGTTTGCAAAACTAGATGCAATAAAGTACCTGATTGATAAAGGAATTGATATTAATATCAAAAACGGATATGGTGATACTCCATTGCATTGGGCTGCTATCAGGGAAAAAGTTGATGTGGTAAGATATTTTGTAGAACAAGGTGCTGACGTTAACGCTAAAAATAATGAGGGAAAGACAGCATTGGATTATGTAACTGATAATCAAGAGCTTGTGGAGTTGCTTTTAACCCATGATGAAAGTGTTGAAGTAGCTTAAGAGAAAATTATTTATCTGTTTATTTTAACGTCCCAAAAATGTTTAACAAAAGTGTGTCAAACTGAATTTTTAGTTTAACTCAATTTTCAATAGATTTCTTGCATAAACAGGTGTCATCCCAGCTGGAACCCAATATCTGGATTCCAGTGTCACGCGCTGGAATGACATCAACTTTTGAATTCGAGTTATGCAAGAAATCCAACATATTAGGAACGACAATATCAGGTTGAGATGTAGTTCATATGTAAAGGTAACCTCTACTTTTCCTCAGCTTTCTTTCTAGGCTCTGTAAACAAAATTTTAAAGAAGCCATATAGTGTAGCTAGAGACATTTTTAGTCAACTGAGTAATTTTGTTCCTCTAGCCTGAGGTCAAAATAAATTTGAATGGGTTTCCCAGTACGTCAACAAGTGCATGAACTTTAGTCACAAATCCCCGTCCTCAATTAATTTGACCTGCTAACATTTTGTACACAGAGCCTAGCTCTTTTGCTATTTGCTTGACTTGTTTCTTTACATAGCTTCTAATTTAAATTCTGCTGTCTATTCTCTTTCATTCATACCAATTCCCACTATGTAAAGAACAGATAGACAATAATGGGAAAGAAGTGATACTAAAGTAGATAAAATAGAGAGGTATAAATGGCATTAAGGTCAAAACTATTAGACGAAAAAGTTGTAAATTTGGCGAAAGAAATGTTAAAAAAGGTCAGAAATAACGCATATGTTTCAAAAAAGTTACAAGCGGTGATAGTAGGAAAAAAAAAGTAGTATAAGCGCTGTGGCAAGAATATGTAAAATTTCAAGGACTGCTTTGACTGAATGGATAAAGCATCTAAAATTTGGTAGAGTGAAAGATTATTTGCCCCGTCTCAACGGCGAAGGAAAAGCAAATTAAACAAAAATCAACGTGAGCAAATTGAAATATGGGTAGAAAGAAATCCAAATATTACTATTAAGGAAGTGCAAATAAAAATCTCAGAGGAATTTGGCCTAAACATTAGCAAATCAACAGTGCACCGTGAGATACAAAGGATGAAATTTTCTTACATAACACCGAGGCCAATTCACCATAAACAAGATAAAAAAAAGCAAGAAGAGTTTAAAAAATACTTCAATAAAATAGTCAATTCCCACCCTGAAAAGGAGGTATTTTTTTGATGAGTCACGATTTGGAACTCATTCAAAAATCGGACACGGATGGTTTAAAAAAGGGGTCAGAACGCAGGTTAAAATGAAAATTGGTAGACAAAATTTCTATATCTACAGTGCAGTAAATCCAAGAAGTGGTAAGAAAATTAGCCTACTTGCTCCATATGTAAACACTGATTGTATGAATATATTTCTGGAGCAGATGTCGAAAGATTTAGGCACGAAAAAAGCCTTTCTTGTAATGGATTGTGCAGGTTGGCATAGATCAAAAAGTTTGAAATTTCAGGAAAACATTACCATTATATACTTGCCTCCTTATTCACCGGAACTGAATCCTGTTGAGAGGCTGTGGCAATATATCAAACACAATACTTTACGCAACAGAGTCTACGATACCATAGGCTTACTTGAAGATGTTCTGTGTAATTTTATTGTCAGTATTTCCAGCACTACTATTAAACGAGTTTGTAATGTTTCTTATTTGTTCGATTAGTAATGGAATTTGGTATCACAACCTTTTGCAAAACGTTTTGCTTTCTCTCTGCTGGTCACTATTGCTTATATAAAGCAAGTACAGTACTGAATGATGTTGCAAGCACTCAGTTCGGCAATACTATCGATTTAAGACGAAGTTAAGATTTCGATTTTTTATTCAAACTCTTCTGAAAGTTTTTATACATATTGAAGACATCTTGATAATTTAGGTGAGTGTAAACTTGAGTAGTTTCAAGGCTTGAGTGGCCAAGCAGCTGTTGTATTGATCTTATGTCAATATCTTCCTGAAGCAAATGAGTAGCAAAACTATGGCGAAATGCATGTGGAGATAAAATTTCTGGTAAGTTTAAAAATCTTCTTATTTTTTGCAAACGATTAGCAACATAAGTTCTTCCCAATTTTTTTCCTCTTACCCCGACAAAAAGATGTCCCGCTTCGTCAAAGTGGGGACAAGCTTTTATATATTTTTGTATACACTTTTTTACTACTGGAAGAATAAATACCTGCCTTTGTTTATCTCCCTTACCTGTTACTATTAAACTTTCATTGCTAATATCACTAACCTTAAGATTCAGTGCTTCAGTGATTCTTAAGCCCGTACCATATAGCAGAACGACAATTGCAATTTCTCTTTTTACCACCCAAGGCTCGCCTAGATCAGGCAATTTCATTTCTTTCAATAGAGTTTCTATGTTAGATATTGAAAGTGCTTTAGGTAGAGTTCTTCTCTGAATTGGCCTTGATAAAGAAAATACCGCTTCATTATTTATTTCATAATTGTTTTTTATATATTTGAAAAAATTTCTGATTACTGACAATGCGCGAGTGTTAGATCTCGCATTTACACCTCTTGCATAACGAGAGGTAAACCAACTTCTCAGTTCAGGTATGCTTAATTTTTCTAAAGAGCCAACATTTACTTCTTCACCAATGTGAGTATTTAGGAAACTTATAAGATCTTTGAGGTCCCTCATGTATGACTCCAAAGTGTTTGGTGAGTAAGACCTGTTGTACTTTAGCCAATCATACCATTTTTCAATGATTGAACCGAGGTCCACAGTTACTTTTTAAAGAAAGCATCGATGCACGCATCCCTAAAGGCTTCATTTATATCAGGATGAGAGTGACAAATTCTGTATATATCCTCTGCTGCTGCACCATATGCCATTGCAACCGCTGCTTCATTGATTAGCGTATCAGCGTATGCTCCTATGATATGTACACCGAGTATTGTATCTGCTTTGCTACAAGTCAGAACTTTCACGAATCCCTCAGCATCGTCAGTGACTTTTGCTCTACCGTTTGCAGCAAATTGACATTTACCAACTTTATACTTTCGACCAGCACTTTTTAGTTCTTCTTCAGTTTTACCGATTGAAGAAACTGCAGGGTGGGTGTAAATGACTGACGGTATGATTTCATAATCAACGTGAGGCAATTGCCTTGCTAGTATCTCTGCAACTGCCACCCCTTCTTCCTCAGCTTTGTGAGCAAGCATTGCTCCACCAATCACATCACCAATAGCAAATATTCCTTTTACGTTGGTTTCATAACTATTGTTGACTTTAATAAAGCCACGACTGTCTTTTTCTATTTTTTCAAGACCCTCAGAGCATGGTTTGCGCCCTGCTGCCACCAATACCTTATCCGCCTCTATAGTGTTTGTTTGATTATCTTTTACAGAGCAAACTTTCACACTCAAAGAGTTACTACTTTGTTTTATTCCCTCAACTTTAGTTCTAAGTAAAAATTTTATTCCTTGTTTTTGTAGACTAGAAAGTAGAGACTTACTTAATTCTCCATCCATTGCTGCAGCGATTCTGTCAAAAAATTCTACTACAGTGACTTCAGACCCTAGCCTCCTCCATACAGAAGACATTTCAAGCCCTATTGCCCCAGCTCCGATTACGACAAGTTTTTTTGGTACTTCAGTTAAAGACAATGCACCAGTTGATGAAATAATACTTTTCTCATCGATATTAATTCCTGGCAAAGAAATAACGTCAGAACCGGTTGCAATTACTATATTTTTTGTCTTCAGCACCTTACCTTCAACTGAAACTTCAAGGTTGCCTTGATCAAAAGAAGTAATTTTTCCAAGTCCATTGATCTTCGTAATTTTGTAAAGGTTAAACAGATATTCTATGCCTTTTCCAAGTTCCTGAACTCTAGCGTCTTTATAGCCTATCATTTCTCTCAAATCGAGACTTACATCCTTAACTTTTATGCCAAGTTTTGATAGATTATTTTTCGCGCTAGCATACTGATAAGAGGAATGGAGTAATGCTTTTGATGGTATACACCCAACTCGCAAACACGTGCCACCAAAAATGCTATTTTTGTCTATACAAGCAACTTTGAGTCCAAGTTTTGCAGCAGCAATAGCGCATTTGTAACCACCTGGACCACCACCTATAATAATCAAATCATAATCAGTCATAAAAAACAAACCTATTTTCTAAAGAATAAACACCATTTCCTTCAGTCGTTATATACATCTTACCATGGGTAAATACTGGAGCATGAAACACATTACCGGGTATTTTAATTACCCTTCCTGTACTTTCAGATCCAGGAAAAGCAAATATTGAACCTTTATTACTTGTTACCCAAAGCGTATGGGCATACATAATTGGAACAAACAATTGCACATTCTCTATAAAATCAGATGTCCAAACTGTTTTTCCACTTTGTATGTCGATGCCAATTACCTTATTATCTTTAGTCACCATGAAAATTCTTCCGCCTTCTTTTTGTTTCTCTGCAGGAATAAGAGGGCTATAATATGACTCAATGTTTGATATACTTTTTACTTGTAGTGGCCTTGACCATAAAATATTTCCTGAGTTTACGTCAATGCTATAAATATAAGAGTTGCTCGTAGCTATTAAGATATTATCGTGTACTCTAGGTGTAGTAGTTACATCTGTAAGCTGTGTATCCAAAAGGTTTGTAGCCAATTTTTGGCTCCACAATTTTTTACCGTCTTCATTAAAAGCTATCAATTCACCATTTGAAAATGGTGCTATTATTTTATCATTGGAGATTGCTGGTGAGATGGAATACAAACCTCGAACCTCATTTATACCATTTTGATAATTCCAAATGGAACTGCCATCTTTTATACTAAATGCATGCAGATAGTTATCAATAGTCAACACTACCAACTTATTGTTTATTACTACTGTTTTCCCTCTTACCGGAGCTCTTAATTCTTTTTCCCATTGAATCTCTCCTGTTTTCGCATCTATTGTGTGTAGAATGTTATCCACTATGAAGAAAACGTTTTCTTTGTAGCTCGATAAACTCATATTACCAATTTTTTTCCTACTTGAGAGGTATAATTTCCAATTTATAACTCTTGGGTTATCGATATCAAAGGAATATAAGGTACCGTGCTTGTCTGGTAAAATAACGCTATTTTCTGTAAGTATTGGAGCTACATATCCTTGAGATAATTTTTTATCTACTAAACTTATTCGTTCGCTTGCCATTGTATAGTTACTATACAATAACATTATCATGACAATTATTATTTTCATTATTTAGTGAAAACAAGATTCATTAATATACATACTAGAAACGTAAATCACAACGAAAATGTTCTTAATTGTGGATCAAAAGCATTAACGTAATGTCATACCATTATGTAAAGATTCTCTTACTGTAATAACTTTTATCAAGTATGGACTAAAAGAAATATCTATAGCTCAAACTAATGCTGTCAGTAATACTACTCCAATATGAAACAGGCAGCATTTTCAGGATGAAAGATATTGTTGTGATGTCATTCATTTGAACTACTCATATCAATTTGAAAAATGTATACTATCTTATGCTATAGTACCTAAAAATAAATGCTCAACATACAAAATAACGCTTCACTTTGCAGGCAATGGATATTCTTGGCAGTACTTGCTCTTGCTTGTTCTGGACTGCTGTCAATAATTGTTATTTTTCTACGATTGCCTTTTATTTCTTCTCTCATTCCTTCTGCACAATATATCTTTGATAATGCACTGGTGATACACGTAAATTTGTCAATTTTGGTATGGATGTGCTCTATAATATCTCTGCTCTTCATCATAAACTTAAAAAACACCAATCATTGGTTTAACTTCTCATGGATTCTCTCAATCCTTTCCATGCTGCTAATGTTTATATCTGCATTTGTTCCAAATACTGAAGTTATCAAAAGTAACTATATACCTGTATTACAAAACAAATTATTTTTACTTGGACTCAGTCTTTTCATTACCAGCATATTGATAAATACAGCTCTAGCCTACATATCAAATAAACAAGACTCATATCTTTCAATCGGACAAATTGGCCTGGTCATTATACTTGTGTCATCATTTCTTTGTGTTGTTTTAGCACATAAAAATATGCCTCCAGGTCTATATCACTCAGACAAGAATTTATTTTATGAATATCTCTTTTGGGGAGGCGGACATTTACTGCAGTTTGCCTTTGCTCAAGCAATGTTTTTAGTTTATTTGATCATACTGAATGCTCGCTATATTAGTCTAAATAAAATTACCATTTTACCACTATTTATAAACACAGTTTTGACCGTAGGTGCGCCGTTTATATACTTTATTTATTCGGCGGATAGTGCTGAATTGATACAGTTTTTTACCTGGCATATGAGAATTGCTGGAGCAGTTCTGCCGTGCTTTTTAACAATATTAGTGTATTGCAACATAAAAACTCTGCTCAATGATAAGGGCAATTATCTTCTTCACTCGTTTGTATTGTTCATTTATGGAGGTGTGCTTGGAGTGCTAACTATTGAAGGAAATGTCACTATTCCTGCGCATTATCATGGTTCTGTAGTTGGTATTACTATAGCTTTTATGAATTTTGTCTACTGGCTGTTACCAAAATTGGGCTGTAAAGAAATAAAAAGCTCCATAGTAAGATTACAGATTTATGCATATAGCTTGGGACATTTTCTCCACATTACTGGACTTGTTTGGCTTGGTGGATATGGTGCCTTAAGAAAAGTTGCAGATCTGCCAAGTATTTCATCAATGTTGGCACGTGCTTGTTTTATTACGGGTGGAGCTATATCAGTTATTGGTGGAATGTTATTCGTAATAATTGTGATTTTACATCTTCTTAAAGGCAAGGCTCGTACCAACTAACCCACAGAAACAAAACTAAAAATTTTAGTGTAAAATTACTATATTTACTTTGTACTATGGCTCAAACAACCTGCTTCAAATTTGGAAAGGCAGTGAAATGAAAAAAACTATATCAAGCTACACTGAATTCTTATTTGCTACTCCTTGTGGTTCTTGTGTTCCATTTACTTGAGAGCTAGGTTTCATTATTAAATCACCAGCTAAGAATGCAGATACTGTTGCTATAACAACGATTAACCACATGTCCAATTTATTTGTATGTTCAAGTGTAATATACACTACTAACCCAACAGCAAGACCAGTACTAGCAGTAGCGATATATGTTGCTTTTTCTTTTAGTTGTTTATTTGCTTCATTTTTGGTTTCTAATATTTTCTTTTCTTGCTGTAACTGCTGGATTTGAGTATTTATTTTTTGTTTCAGTTCATTCGACATTTCACTTTTGAGTTCATTTCTTATTTTATCTTTCAATGTAGTTATTGCCTCTTCTGGGCTTTTTTTATCTTTTAATTCCAGCACGTCTTCAAGCAATTCTACTAAGTCTACTTTTGCTGGGTGAGGCACATAGTATGGATTACTTAGAATATCTATAAGCTCTTTTAAGTTATGAAAGTTAATCATAATAAACCTCAATACTAAAAATTTATTATGTAATACATTAAAAATTATAAGATCAAGAAAAATTTGTATCATAACAAGGCTAAATTAAATGGCAGACATTAAAATTGCTGTATTTGCTCAATTGTGATAACTTAAAGCTTAAAACTGAGAAATATTTATGTTAGAAGAAAAGTATAGCTTTAGGGAAATTGAAAACAAATACAACATATTATGGGAAGGGAGTAAAGTTTATAAATGGAATGGTGAAAAGGATAATACTTTCACTATAGATACGCCTCCACCAACGATATCTGGAAAGTTGCATATTGGTCATATATTTAGCTATTGCCATACGGACTTTATTGCAAGGTTTCAACGTATGCTGGGGAAAGATGTATTTTATCCAATTGGGTTTGATGATAATGGGCTTCCCACTGAAAGGTTAGTTGAGCAGACCTATAAAACCCGTGCAAAAGAAGTTGGCAGAGAAGAATTTATAGAGATGTGCCATGAAGTTATTGAGAAGTCAAAGCAGGAATTCAAGGAATTGTTTAAATCAGTCGGTATTAGTTATGACTGGAATTTAGAGTATCACACAATTAGTAAAGAAGCTGTGGCACTTTCTCAAATGTCATTCATTGATCTATATAATAAAGAGTATGCATACAAAAAAATGCAACCTATTCTTTGGGACCCAGTCGATAAAACTGCAATTGCACAAGCAGAAATAGAGGATAAAGTCTTTGAGTCATTTTTGAACACGATAGTTTTTTCCACTGAAGAAAATGAGCAGATTAAGATTGCAACTACACGGCCTGAGTTGCTTCCAGCATGTGTTGCAGTTTTTTGCCATCCAGAAGATGCACGCTACACTCAGCTGATTGGAAAAATAGCCGTAGTGCCAATAACAGGAGCAAAAGTTCCAATAATAGCTGATGATAAAGTTAAAATAGATAAAGGTACTGGGCTTGTTATGTGCTGTACGTTTGGTGATGAGCTCGACATATATTGGCAGCAAAAGCATGGTCTGCCGATGAAAATTATTATCGATCAGGATGGTAGGATAAGTCTAGATTCAGTGTATGGTAATAATAGATCCCAGTGTCAAGGCACTGGGATGACAAAGGGGAGTGACATTCCAGTGCTTGACACTGGAATCCAGACATTAGAGGAGACACACGCTCCAGCGCGTGACGCTGGAATCTACGATGAAGTAAATGGCCTAAGAGTTAAAGAAGCAAGAAAGAGAATTATTGAAATCCTAACTGAAAAGGGCCTTTTAATAGAAAGCACTAGCATTTCTCATTCTGTTAAATGTGCTGAAAGATCTGGTGCGCCGCTTGAAATATTACCTACTTATCAATGGTTTGTCAAGACTTTAGAGCAAAAAACTCAAGTATTAGATAAAGTGAGTAAATGTAATTGGCATCCAGAATCTATGCGTAAACGTATAGAGGTGTGGATAGAAGGGCTAAGTTGGGATTGGTGCATCTCAAGACAGCGTTATTTTGGTGTACCATTTCCAGTTTGGTATTCAAAACGTAAGGGAGAAGAAGGCAAAATCATTCTAGCTGAAGTAAAGGATTTACCTGTAGATCCACTCAAAGATTTGCCGAAAGGGTATATTAAAGAAGAAGTTACTTCAGATCAAGATGTGATGGATACTTGGGCAACAAGTGCGATCACTCCTCAATTAAGTGCACTGGCAGTAAACAGTGAGCTCGGTTTACCAAGCCATCGGTATGATAAGATATTTCCTGCAGATCTGCGCAGCCAAAGCCATGAGATAATAAGAACTTGGGCTTTTTATACGATTTTGAAGGCACATTATCATGCAGATTCACTGCCGTGGAAAAATATCATGATTAGTGGTTGGTGTTTGGCTGATGATAAAAAAAAGATGAGTAAATCAAAAGGTAATATCATCACTCCTCATGTAATGCTTGAAACCTATGGAGCTGACGTAGTACGCTATTGGGCAGCAAACTCAAGACTTGGAGTTGACACAGTCTACTCTGAAAATATCTTCAAAATTGGCAAACGACTTGTTACGAAACTTTGGAATGCTAGCAAATTTGTTTCCATGTTTATGGAAAAACATCAAGCATTGAGCATAAATTCCATCAGTGAGACGATGGATAAGTGGATATTGTCCAAATTATATAAAGTGATAGAAAAAACGACGAACAACCTATTACAGTTTGAATACTGCGAAGCTTTGAGCGCAATAGAAGAATTTTTTTGGAAAGATTTTTGTGATAATTACTTAGAGTTAGTTAAAAAACGTGCATATGGAGATGCATTGGACAGCGAGGCAAACATGAGTGCGAAACAGAGTTTGGCATATGTACTCAATATTATTTTGCGGTTATTTGCACCATTTTTGCCATACATTACAGAGGAAATATATCATCAGTTGTATAGTTATAACTCCGTTCACAATAAAAGTAATTGGCCTAACAAGGAAGAACTTATCTATGATAAGTATTCTGAAGAAATGGGAGATAATTTCGTGCAGATATTAAACCTTGTGAGAAAAATAAAAGCAGATAATAACGTATCAGTTAAGCATCTTATACAAAAGTTGATGATAAAAGCGAGTGTAAAAGAGGATGAGTTAAATTATTCTGCTCAGCATGATTTGCAGTCAGTTTGCAATGCTGAAGTGATAGAATGGGTTGAGAGTACAGAAGCAGAGCTTATAACTGAGAATGGAAAATTTACTGTAAGTTTATTGATTGATGTAACTTAGCATTCGTATTACTATACTAATTATTTAGTTGTGAGGTAATAATGATTGGTAATTCATATAATAATAAAATTGAAGAGCAAAAAGATGATTATCATGACTTCATTCAAAGGTTTTTGTTTTTGCTCGGTAAGATAAAAGAAAAGAATAAATCAATTCACACTGCTGTAGCTAGTCTTCACATATTATCTTTTTTAATAAAATACAATGCCAATTTTAATGAAGATGAATTGTATAAAGCCGTTATCCAAGATTTCAATAATGTAAAGGAGGCGAGACTAGAGCTTCAAGATAAGGCTAAAAAAGTATTGAATGGGTATATTGAAAGTGGTGTTGAAACAGTGTCAATATATGGTAGTTGTGCAGAAGTTAAATTGGGAGCTAATAAAAACAAATTCAAAGTCAGTGAGTTTTTGAATAGTAATTTCTGTCAAGATAATGGAATTTCAGGGTTTTCAACTCTGCATAGCAATGGAAAAAATGGAATGCACGGTTTTGTTTCTGAAGAAGGAATAAGGCACTATGTTGTAACTGATAGTGCATACGAAATGACTCTGAATTGGTGTGATGAGGACGGAAAAAAGTGCACTATTATAATTAATATTGATGCTAATGGTATAGAACTTATCGAGCGTAATCGTGTTACTGATGATCAATTGAAAGCAAATAAAGATGTAAAAATAGGTAACTTATTCTTGTATCAAATAAAATTTAGAAATAAGGAGAAAGGCAATCATAAATCATCTGAGATTGTGATAGAAAATAGTAATAGAAATATTAACATTCAAACAACTCAAGAAATTGAGCGTGGCATCAAAAAAGCTCAAATAGGTAGTACTAAAATGCAAGACAAAATTGCACAAGTTGTAGATGAAAGCTTAAACGAAAGAATTAATAAATTGGAAAAAGAAAATACAAGATTAACTGGAAATAATCAAACTATATTAGAACAATTACAGCAAAAAATGAGAGAGGTAGAGGAATTAAATGGAAAGGTAAGGGAAAAAGATGAAGTTTTGGCTGAAGTAACACAAAAACTCAAGCAGCTAAGTGATTCGGTAGAGAGTGAATTTGAGGAGAAAAGAATAGAGAAGGAAAAGTTAAATAAGAAGTTAAGGGAAATGCAAGAAAAGATACAACAGTTAAGTAAAGAAAAGCAAAATTTGGAAGAATATGCTGAAGGTCGAGATGTCAGAGTAAAAAGACTAAAGGATCAAATAAGGAAATCAGAGTACGGACTGGCTGAATCAATGAATGAAAATAAAAGGTTAGAACAAGAACTGAATGATGCTCAAAAAAAGTTAAGTAATAAGGACAATGAAATCCAGAGATTAAAAAATCAATCACATGAATTAGAATCTAAAAAAGTAACAGAATTGATGACATGTTTAGAAAAGAAAGAGAAAAAAATAGCAGAGTTAGAAGCGCAGTTGCAAAAAGAAAGTTCTGAAACTTATGATTTAATACTTAAATCATCGGATTTAGAAGAAGAAAAAAGACGATTATAAGAAAAGTTAAATGAAAAAACTCAAGAAGTGATTAAACTAACTGTAGATTTAGAAGAACTAAGTAAGCAATCGGAAGAGAAAGAAACTAAATATTTCAGTAGGATTAAAGAGTTAGAAAAAATTCTTAATAAAGAAAGAAAAAACAGTGAAGAGTTGGAAAATTATAGCATCAATCTGGAGGAAGAAAGTCAAATTCAACATGAAAAGTACAAAGAGTTACTATTTGAGAAGCATTCTATAAAAGAAGAAATTTCAGATTTGAATGATCAATCTTCATTAGTTCATCAGAATCGTGTGAGCTTAGCACAAGATTTGGCAAAAAACATGATATATTTGTTCAAAGAGAATGTAAGAGAAGGAGATAAAGTGATTATATCGCAGGAAACTGTATTAGAGATTTTGAATAGATTGGAGGAATTAATCAAGAATGTTGGAGTCAGTGATCAAGAAATAAAAGGAGTAATTGAAGAAATATCTGTACAAACTAATGATAGCCTTCCTCCTTCAGATATAAGTAATGGAGATTTATCAGCACTACCAAATAAAGAGCTGGATGAAGCTTCATATTCAGAAGATTTTGGATATTCTAGTAGATGTTCTACTCCTAGATGTTCTACTCCTGTCTGATGCCACCTTGCATTTTGAGTTTAGTTAGAATATCAACTAAAGTTTATCACTGGTAAAATTGTGATAAGTGTTCTCCTCTACAGGTAAGACAATTTTAATCAATATATACAAGACTGCTGCAGTTTTGTGTATAGGTGATGAGCAATTTACTTAATAAATATAATACATTTTATTTTATAGCTAGTTCTCTGGCTACTCTCACGTTACTTACATCTTTAGCGCTTATTAATGTACCTAGTTCTTTAATTCTCGCTTTAGCTGTATTATCTGTTTTGGCTTTTATGATTTTGTATAAAATAATTATTGACACTAGTAAAGTGGAGAAGAAATTTGCTCACAAAGAGCGTGAGTTGACTCAAGAAAAGCACAATTTATACGAGGAAGAAAGAAAATTTGGTCAAAAAATAGAAACTGAGAGGAAATCTTTTCTTAAAGAAAAAAAATCTTTGGAGGAGAAATTAGAAGCAAAAATGATCCATATAATTGGAATAACAGACGAATTAGAAAAAGTAACGAAGGAGAAAGATGAGCTTGCTGCACAAGAAAAAGAACTACTCCATAAAATCTCATATTTGTGTAAACAGTTACAGGAAAAAGAAGCTAATCTAACTGAGAGGAAAAAACTTATAATCGAATTGAAAAGAAAAATAGACAATGATAAATATGAGGAATTATATAAGGAAGTAGAGAAATTATCTAAAGAAAAAGAGGAGTTATCTAAGGAAATAGACAAATTACGTAAAGAGAAACATATACTGTATATGAAAAAAGAAGAATTACATAAAAGAAAAGAAGAACTTTGTGTGAAATTAGATGAATTACAATGTAAATTTAAAGAAATTGATCAGAAAAATAAAAACTTATCTCAAGAGTTAAAAAGGAAATTTGAAGAGCTAGATAAAGCAGACGGTTTAATTAAAAATCAATCTTTTGAGTTAGACAGAATAAGACAAGATTGTAATAACGAAGTGAAAAATTTAAGAAATTCACTTTTAGAGCGAGACAGTCAAATAAAACAACTTCAATATGTGATAGATAAGATAGAAGAATCAATAAGAGAAAATGAAACAATTAAAGATTATAGCAAAAAAATAATATTAGGGGAGACTCAGAAAATAAAATTTATATTAGGGCAGCTTGTGCAATTCAAGCCAATGAAAGGTTCCAAAACATCGGAGGAAACGTCTGATTCTTTACAGGAAGATCTTGGATATGCCAGTCGTTCACCCACTCCGACCAGATTATCGTGTTCAGTGTCTGTACAAAGCATTGCAAGTGGACCAATCCCTGAATATGGATTGTAAAATGCAACAATTACTCTTATTATAAAAAAAATTATACAAGATAATGAACCCAATAATATGCGCACTGGATACACAAGATTTGAATGAAGCCATATCTTGGGCTAATGGTCTGCGTGATAAGGTTGGCATGGTAAAACTTGGGTTAGAATTTTTTGCTGCACATGGTCCTTCTGGAGTGAGAGAAGTTGCAAAATGCAATGTACCAATTTTTTTAGATCTAAAATTGTATGATATTCCAAACACTGTAGCTAGAACAGTTGAAGCAATAAAAGCTCTAGATGTTGAAATGCTAACATTGCATATCAGTGGTGGAACAAAAATGCTTAAAGAAGCACTAAGTATAGTGCAAGGAAAGAAAATAAAGCTAATTGGAGTAACAGTACTAACTAGTATGGGCAATGAAGATCTGAGTGAACTCGGAGTAGCAAGGGAGGCAAAATCACAGGTAATTTTGCTAGCAAAGCTTGCAAAAAAGATTGGACTACATGGAGTAGTTTGCTCTGCACTAGAAGCTCAAGAAGTGCGCCAAGAATGTGGTAAAGACTTTAAAATTATTACTCCAGGAATCCGTATGAATCGAGGTCATGATGATCAAAAAAGGACAGCAACACCAAAAGAAGCAATAAATTCAGGAGCTGATTATATCGTAATTGGCAGACCCATTACAGAGAGTAGCAATCCCGCAAGTAGTGCAGAGTTAATATTGAAATCCCTTACTGATTGAAGCAGGGCAGATAAGGTAGCATAGAGTAAAAGCAACAAACGGTATGTATCCGTTCAGCAGGGTGGCAAAACAAGGTAGACGAGAAAAGATAACTAAATGGGTCAGTGCTTGACCATTTTTCTTTTTTTTCTGGATTCCAGCGTCACGCACTGGAATGACAGGGCTGTGAGTGTCATCGAAGTAGCCGATACAGGCCTTTTTCTTCTGTCATCCCAGTGCCCTGAAACTGGGATCCAGTTAAATTTACAGGTATAAAAGTAATCAACGTTTCTGGTGATGATAGAAAAATGGATCCCAGCTTTATACGGCTACGTACTTTATTTGCACATTCTCCTACTCAGTGAAAAAAAGTGCTTGACACAAAAAAATGGATGCTGTATAGTACTGACAATTAAGTATAATACTTAGCGTGGTGTAATACTACACTGCTTTTTTTACTTCAACAAGTAATCATTATCATTTTTCTCCCGTTACCAAGCAGCTTACGTTCATTTGTATCTACCATGAAGCCAATGCTAGAATCCAGAAAAAAGACCGGTGAATGGCAGGTACGAGCATTATACGTCACAGTTGTATGAACGTTGTTTACCATGAGGGCGCCTCCCAGCACTGGTTGTAAACAAGCGTTTGAGTTATACTAAGCTGCCATTCACCGGTCTTTTTTCTGAATGCAGGTTGCATGACAACGCTGAGATTACTGATAAAGATTACCTTCAAATTACAATAACTATTCTAATTTTATTTTTAAAGGAGGCTATTATGTCACTTACTGATATCGCTCACCGTGTTAATGAACTTGCTTCATCATGGGAGCAATTTAAACTAATAAATGATCGTAAACTAAAAGAAATCGAAAGCAAAGGGCCTGAGCAGCTATGCAAGATAAATAGTAATATTGATAATTGCAAAGAGCGCTTAGATTTTATTGAAACCTCAGTTCAACGCCCAGAGATTAGCACAGATTTTAATACAGGTGATAAATATTTTTCTGATTATATTCGCAAAGGAATGGAAAACAGGTTATCACACAAAACCCTAAGTGGAGATGACAATGATATTGGAGGGTATTTAGTTACTCCTCATATTGTAAAACGCATAAACAAGCGTATAGCTGATTCATCTCCAATGCGGCAGATATGTTCCAAGCAAAAAATCTCTACTGAAACATTGGATTATATTATAGAAGATTGTGACCGTGCTGGTGCAGGTTGGAGTGGTGAAGTCGTAGAGGACGAAGATGGTGGCTATAAATCCAAGTATGATTTTGCACAAGACACAAGTACACCTAAAATTCAAAAGATTTCCATCACAACTTATGAGCTCTATGCTCAGCCGCAAATATCACAAAAATTGCTCGATGATGCATTTGTCAATGTTGAAAGTTGGCTTGTAGAAAAGGTTGCCGAAACTTTCAGTAAGAAGGAGAATGAAGCCTTTATTAAAGGTGATGGCACTTTTCAGCCTAAAGGAATTTTAACTTACGAAAATGGAAATGGTCATAATAAGATAGAGCAAATTAAAGCTGATAAGCTAGACAGCGACGCCATAATGATATTGTACTACTCTCTAAATGAACATTACTCTAAAAATGCATCATTTTTGATGAACAGGAGTACGTTAAAGGACGTGAGGCTACTAAAATCTGAAACAGGTCAGTATCTTTGGCAGCCGAGTTTATCGCTTGAAACACCAGATACTTTGATGGGAATACCAGTATATCAATCTGCTGATATGCCACCTACAATGATTGCAGTAGCGGATTTCAAACAAGCTTATAAGATCGTGGATAACAGAGGAATGAGAATATTGAGAGACCCTTATACAAACAAACCTTATGTTAGATTTTTTGTTACTAAGCGTGTCGGTGGGGAGGTTGTCAACACCAGTGCTATTAAATTATTGAAAATTGCAAGCAAGTACTAAAATTTTTATGAAATAGTTGACATATTATACTTTTTATGTAATAATTAAATTATTGTTAATTTAAGGAGTAAAATATGTTAGAAAAAATAAAAAACTTTTTTCAGTCGATTGCAGGAAGAATTGCATCAGTCTGGAACAGCATTAAAAACTTGTGGTCTAGTAATAAGGCAAACCTAGTAAGTGACCCTAAGGAAAGGATAGTGGCGTTATCTTTTGTAGAATTGAGCGACGGTAAAATAGGGTTGGTTATACCGCAAGGTGTAACACTTCCAAAGAATAAAGATAGATATGGTAATGTAATTGATGATGAGTTTCGTTTAGATTCACATTATAATAGAAAAGTATATATCACAGGTCGTTACGACTCGGAAATGGTGATAGAAAATGGCAAGATACGTCTATCTATAAATTCAGTTGGGACTCTAGATGGCAAAGAAGTTTATGGTGATAATAAACCAGAAGAAATGAAAAGGCTGCTAGATGTGAGCAATAAAAGTTGTATAGAAATACAATTGAATTCACCTAAAGTTATTGCAAATAATAGTAACACACCAAATTCAGAAACTACTAATGTAGAAGTAGAGCAACACGCTGCTGATACTAGTCAATCTCTTAATGCACAGTCACTATAGCAAACTGTTAAAAAGAGCACCTCCTTTGGTGCTCTTTTTCTTTATAAGTTTTCTCCATAGGGAAAATTGACAAATTAAACTTTATATATAATAATTAAATTATTAATTTAAGTAGTAAAGTATGTGGGAAAGTATAAAAAAATTTTTTAAGTGGATTGCTGATCACATAGGAATTTCATGGATTGCAAGAAAAATTTCATCAGGCTGTAAGCGGCTGTTTGGTGGTAAAAAAAGTGAAACAAGTGTTGCGAAACAAAGCATATCACAGCAAGGACAATCTTCAGGTAAAACTACTATTGAAGAAAAAAACAAGAGTTAATAAATGCTTTTACTGCATCTCTTTCTAAGTTTAGAGAAGATTTATCTGATCTTACTCTGAGGAAGTGACTACTGAATCAGAGGAGTTTTATGATGCAGAAGTTACATAACCAAGTTCAACAACTCGAGCACTAGCAACAGAAAGACATTGTGTCTCTAATCCGAGTATAGTAGGAAACGGTTATTATTAAAACAAACCCTTCACAAAAGAGCACCTCCTTTGGTGCTCTTTTTTTCTTTATAAGTTTTCTCCATAGGAGAAAATTGACTAATTACAATTTTTCGTATCAATTTTCAATAGATTCATCGATGTATAGCTATAGTTTTATCAGTGTAAGGCTAAATATGCTAAGCTTATAAAGATGACAAAGCTTCAAAAAAAGCCTAACATAGTGGAAAAAGCTTTATGAAAATCAAAGTTGGAGTAATAGGCTGCTTAGGCAGAATGGGTAAGAAAATACTCAATGAATTAATTACGAATACCAAAGTGGAAATAGCAGGTGCTGTTGCTCGCTTGGGCAGTGAGTATATAGGCTTAGATATTGGGCCTATTGTAGGCAATAATTGCAATTTAGGAATCAAAATTACAAGTTCTATTAGTGAGGTATTTGAATCGTCCGATGTTGTAATAGATTTTACAACTAAAGAATGTATGCTAGAATGCCTTAAGGCGGCCGTGAAATTTAAAAAACCGCTAGTTAGTGGCACAACTGGAATAGAAGGTCTAAATTTAAAAGAATATGCTGCTAAAGTTCCAATATTATGGTCAGCAAATATGAGTATAGGAGTTAATGTGTTGCTGAAATTGGTAAAAGAAGCTGCCAAACTTTTAGGTAATGAGTATGACGTTGAAATTTGGGAAATGCATCACAATTTAAAAAAGGATTCACCATCTGGAACAGCTATAGAGTTTGGTAAAGCAGTTGCTAACGCTGCAAAAGTGGATTTTGAGCTCAATCAATATTCACATAATAATTCAAATATAAGAGGGAAAGGAGGAATAGGCTTTGCAGTATCTCGTGGAGGTGGAGTAATAGGAGATCACAGTGTCATGTTTGTCAATTCCGATGAACGAGTAGAATTAAATCACAAGGCAATTGACCGCACAACGTTTGCTAGAGGGGCTATTCAAGCAGCAATATGGTTGTGCGAGAATAAAACTCCAGGACTTTATTCAATGCAGGATTTAGTATGAGCGATAAATACGCTTTCGTTAAAAATTTAAATCTTTGGTATGGCTCTAAACAAGTTTTATTCGATATAAATTTGAATATTTGCAAAAAGAAAGTCACAACTTTTATCGGACCTTCTGGGTGCGGTAAATCGACATTTTTGCGTTGTTTTAATCGTATGAATGATTACGTACCTGGATGTAGAGCGACTGGTGAACTGGTAATCGATGGGCTGGGTAATATATATTCACGTGATATGGATGTTGTATTGCTCAGAGCAAAAGTTGGTATGGTATTTCAAAAACCCAATCCTTTTCCAAAGTCAATATATGATAATGTTGCTTATGGGCCTAAATTGCATGGCATGGTGAAAAATAAGCAAAAATTAGATGAAATAGTAGAAAGTAGTTTAACTAAGGTTGGTTTATGGGAAGAGTTGAAAGATAGATTGCAAGATAGTGCACTAAATTTATCTGGTGGCCAGCAACAAAGATTATGCATTGCTCGTGCAATTGCAGTAAAGCCAACTATTTTATTAATGGATGAACCATGCTCTGCCCTTGATCCAATGGCAACCAACGCAATCGAAAATCTTATACAAGAATTGAAATTGAGGTTCACCATAATTATGGTAACTCATTCGATGAAGCAGGCTAAAAAATTATCTGACAGCGTAATTTTCTTTTGCAATGGCAAGATTGTTGAATTCGGAAGTACTCAAGAAATCTTTGAAAATGCTCAGTCTCCTTTAACGAAGGAGTATATTCTGGATCATTAGCTTAATAGTTGATATTTTAATTTTTTCTATGTATAATTTTATCAAGTTTGTTGTGATAGGTGGTTAAAATGTTTAGTACAAGTGAAGCAACAAAAAAGTTGTTTAAAGCTATTGAATTTCAAAATGCTAGTGGTGAAAGAATAACACCTGAGGAAGCTTGGAATCATTTTCAACAAGCATTGAAAGAAGGAGCGAATGTTAACGCTTTTGAGGATGGGATGACACCTTTGATGTGCATTGCTTCAGCTTTTGTTACTAGTAATAACGAGGAACATCAATATTTAGAGCTTATGGCTAAGTTGCTTGTAGAGCATAAAAAAATTGATGTAAATATTAAAAGCAAGCAAGCTGTTATTAAGAGAAAACCAAAGGAACATGATGGTTATCCAGTTTACGAATTTGAGGGGAGAGAAGTAGTAGATAAGGATATAAGGGGTTGTGTATACCTTGACAATTTACAACCTGTTAATGAAGGATTTATACCTCAAAATTATGCTCGTGCAGAGGAGGAAATTAAGACCGGCAAGAAGGAAAAAAATACAGCTCTACACATTGCTTGCAAGTTGGGAAATGTAGACATGGTAAAAATATTACTTACACATCCAAAGATCAAAACTAATATTAAAAACTATGAAAACAAAAATCCAAAAGATTGTATTGCAGGACATGTCAAGAAAGCAATAGAACCAGAATTCCTAAAGATAGAAGCAGTCGCTCAAAAAAGGAAACAAACTGATTGTGCTTATGCTTTTTTGTTATCTGGAGTACTTGCTGCTGGTATATGTTTCGCAGTTGATAACCCAGTTCCGTTTGCTGCAACTTCGTTGCTTTTTTTGCAATAGGATGTGGTTGTCTGTATAGAGCAAATACAGTTCTTAACGATGTAAATTTCTCTCAGGTTGATTTCGAACATGCTAAGTGATTTATCTGTTCAGGTAAGGTGTAATTCCAGCACTTGATGCTGGTTTTCATTTAATCTCATTGAATTTAGCATAAGCTCAGTTTACTTGTAAATTTTTCTGGATCCCAGTGTCAGCTACTAGGATGACAGGAGTATGAAATGGGTCTACTTGACCATTTAGTTGTCTTTTCTCGTCTACCTTATTTTATCACTCTGCTGAACGGATACCTTTATTTTCAATAATTTTGTTAGCAATAATACGGCTTTCAAAATCGATACTTGTTATGTCAGATAGTGATTTAATATCAGAGTACTTGTCAAAATTTTCTATTGTTGATTTTACTACCTCTAATATTTCTAAGAAACCGATTCGTGATTTCAAAAATTCGTTAACAGCCATCTCATTTGCAGCATTGAAAACAATACTGTTTGTATGTGGAGAAGAAGAATTTAACACTTCCATACTGAGCTTTAGTGCAGGAAAACATTTGTGGTCTGGTTCTTGAAAGGTCAATTTTCCTTGCTTTGTTAAATCTAATTTATGATTTAAAGTTGATCTTTCTGGCCAAGACAAAGCATATGCAATGGGAATTTCCATATCAGTTTCTGCAAGCACAGCAAAGCTGAACCCATCTTGATAAACTACAACTCCGTGTACTATCGACTCAGGGTGAACTACTGCTTCAATTCTATTTGGACTCATATTAAACAAATGATGTGCTTCTATTATTTCTAGTGCCTTATTCATCATTGTTGCACTATCAACTGAGATTTTCTTTCCCATTTTCCAAGTAGGGTGACTTAGTGCCTGATTTACTGTGATATTTCTTAATTGTTCAAGGCTATAATTTAAAAATGGTCCACCAGAGGCAGTGAGTATAATCTTTTCTACACATTTATCATCGTTTTGCAAAACTTGAAAAATTGCGTTGTGTTCAGAGTCAATAGGGATTATTTGTACGCTCCTTTCTTTAGCTTTTTTAAGTAGTAACTTACCACCGCAAACAATACTCTCTTTGTTTGCTAGAGCAATAACTTTAGTACCGCTTTCTATAACCTTTATAACTGGATCAAGGCCTGCAATGCCAACTATTGCAATAACTGAGAGATCAACAGGTAGAGAAGCAACATTTGCTAGACCTGGAGCACCAACTTCTACTTTGACGTTTGTACCAAGTAGATCTTCTTTTAAATCTTTGTAGAACCTTTCATCAGAAATGGCAGCATATTTTGCATTAAGTAGATTTGCCTGTTGTGCTAGCAGAGCAAAGTTAGAATTGGCACTTAGTGCTTCCACCTGATATTCTTCCTTTCTCTTTAAGAGCAAATCTACAGTCTTTTTTCCAATGCTTCCTGTTGATCCTAAAACTGAAACTTTTTTCACTAATTACAATAAAATCTTCTTAGTTATTTAGTAACCAAGCTCATGATCATCACCAACAGATGGTGAAGGACCAGGTGAAAAAGATTGGCCATGATGATCACCTGCATCATGCATATCATGCAAACCATCAGCACTATGAGCCATTTCATTGCTAGCGTGGGGATAATCATCCGGATGATGCCCCTCATCACCGTAGTCCATACCCATTCCTTCTGATGGCATATCTTCTCCACCACCACCTGAAAAATATTCAGCAAGACTTTCAAGAAATTTTATGCCAAACATATTACCTGATTTCCCAAATAACGTTACTAGACTGCTACCACTTACCAAACCTTCGAATACATTATTATAAGCAGCAATTGCTCCTTCATGAAAGTTGAACATCCACTTCATTCCATCCACAATTGTTGCAACAGAGTCACTATGACCAAGACCGAAACCACTTTTCTCACTAGCGGCTTCCTGGTGTTGCTGCTGTGCCTGCCATTCTGCAATATTTGGACCTTGTGCTTCACTCATAAACTTTTATTCTAAGCTTTAAGCTATTATTTTACCAAAAACACTGTAAAATATCAATTGTTTAAGAGAGGTTATCATAAAAATAGCTAACACTAAGCTATTTTTATGATTCTGATTACTCTATACCAAAACATCGATGATGTGCTGTGGTAACAAAGTGATGACTTGAGGTTTAAGATAGCTTCTATTTCTTCTTAGAAGACTGCTCCTCTCTCTTTCCTTTTTAAATAAGTTTACCTACAGGTCTGATTGTATTAAGATTACTTAGTACAATCAGATTTATCAAATGCGCTTATCTCAATATTACCTGCCAACTTTAAAAGAAACCCCTGCTGGTGCTGAAATTATTTCTCATCAATATTTATTACGTGCAGGCTTAATCAAGCAGACAGCATCTGGAATTTATTCTTGGCTGCCGCTTGGTCTTTTGGTACTTAAAAATATTGAAAATATTATCAGAGATGAAATTGGTGCAATTGAAGTGTTGATGCCTTGTGTGCAGCCAGCAAGTCTTTGGCGAGAGTCAGGACGTTACGATGATTACGGCAAAGAAATGCTACGTATTAAAGATAGGCATGAAAGCGATATGCTTTTTGGTCCAACACATGAGGAGGTGGTAACTGATTTGATTAGAAATACGGTAAAAAGTTACAAAGATTTACCACTTTGTTTATATCAAATTCAGTGGAAGTTTCGTGACGAAGTAAGACCTCGTTATGGCGTTATGAGAGGCAGGGAATTTCTGATGAAGGATGCATACAGTTTTGATGTAGATTACGAAGGTGCACTGAATTCATATAATTTGATGTATAAAACTTACATAAAAATCTTCAAACGAATGGGGCTTACTCCAATTGGAGTGAGGGCAGATACAGGACCAATTGGAGGAAATTTAAGTCATGAATTTCATATATTGGCAAACACCGGTGAGAGCACTCTATATTATGACAATAAACTTTTTGAATTACTAGAAAGCGAAGATATTGAAAGCCTGAAGAGCATATATGCAGTTGCAGACGATATGCATGATCCTGAAAGTTGTCCTATAACGCAAGAACAGTTAAATGTTAGCAAGGGTATTGAAATAGGGCATATTTTTTATTTTGGTGATAAATATTCGAAACCTATGAAGGCAAGTGTTACTTCTCAAGATGGAAAAAATGTTAACATGCATATGGGTTCGTATGGTATTGGAGTTTCAAGGCTTGTTGGCGCAATAATAGAAGCTTTCCATGATGATAAAGGAATTATCTGGCCAGAGGCAGTAGCTCCTTTTAAAGTTGGTTTGATCAATTTACAAACAAAAGTAACGGAGGCTGCAGATAAAATATACAAAGCTTTGAAAAGCGATGAAGTGCTTTATGATGATACGGACGAAAGTGTAGGAGTGAAATTTGCCAGAATGGATCTGATAGGCTTGCCGTGGCAAATAATTATTGGAAAGAAAGCAGTAACTTCAAATATAGTTGAAGTAAAAAATAGGGCAACTGGAGAGGTAGAGGAAATACAAGTTGAAGAAGCAATAAATCGTTTTAGCGCAAAATGATATACGGTATTGGCACTGACATAGTATATATACCCAGAATATTGAGAATATCACAAAAATACGGGGAAAAATTTCTCAATAAAGTCTATACTAAGAAGGAAATAGAGATAAGCAAAAAATATAATAGCCAAGAAGTAAGAGCAAAATATTTTGCTAAACGCTTTGCTGCAAAGGAAGCTTTTGTTAAAGCGCTAGGCACTGGATTCAGCCAAGGAATTATAATGAAAGATATAGAAATATACAGTAATATCAGGGGAAAACCACATCTTGCTATCACAAAGGATTTCATCTCGAAAGACTACAAGATACACCTTTCTCTAAGTGATGATCAAGATTATGCTACTGCGTTTGTTGTAATTTCCGTTGAGTAGATATTGTTTAGTACATACGATTTCAAAAATTTTTTTGAAATTATACTTTGACCTACACAGATCGACCTTTCTGTGAATCCTGGTTTCTGCTTTCTTCAACTTGTTTTGCAAAAGACGTCTCTTGTGTATTCATATGTTGAAGTGGTTTAGCAATTTCGCGCACAACAGCAGCAACTGCAGTTAAAAACGCCTTGAATAATCCACCTAAAACTCCACCAACTGCTTCTCTACCGTACATAAGAGCTTGCTTTTCATTGTCATCAGCAGTTTCCCCTGCCCTCCTTCGTGGATCCATTCTATGAGCAATAACTGAAAACAACACCCCCCTAATTGAAGACTTCACTCGTGCTTTTGCCTTCTGAACATCCCCATCACTTGCTACTTCATGTTTTTCCCTACTATTCATTAGCTCCTTTTGTTGTTGAAAACTTAAGATCTCTTCCATCAGTTGTTTCTTTCTCTTTTCCAGAACTCTTTTCTTGGACTCTGATTTATCGCGAGTGTGTTTTGTGGTTTCAAGTTCTACATCAATATCCTCAGATGCTGCTTGGCTATATAAGGTTTCTATGAGCCTATCTATACTTCGCTTTACTTGCATAGTCCTTTCGTAACTATCTAAATTATCAACTCCTTCATCAATTTGACTTAAAATATCCTCGAAAGGTTTTAAATACTCTTTAAATTGCTCTTCGAGCTGATTTTCATTCTTCAAATTCCTTTCTCTTCTGTCATCGCTATTCTCTTCAACATTATCATCGCCTTCTTCGAAAAGATCCTCATCATTCATAATTTTTTTTAATTTATTCCCACTTATTATTATTGTATATGAAAAAATTAAATTAACACTAATGAAAAGTGTTCACAACTTCAGCACTGGCTAAAACTACAGTGAAGCTGTCAAAAGTGGCAGGATCATAATATCTCTCATACAATTCAACCGAACACCTGAGTTTTATCTTCTCCTTAGCATTAAAACTAATCTCATAATCATTATTAGAGTTTAACATTGCAGAATTACGCAATAATTCATCAGCCAATACTGAATTTAAAATGCCATTAATTTTTATTGTAATCTTTCTACTTCCAGCACAATCAAGCACTTTTCTCCAGCCAAAAGAGGAAATATCTTTCATCTCCTCTTTGTTATTACGCAAAGTAAACCTTAAGTTTCGTATATTATTCAGCACAACAAAATTATTGTCATGACCTTTAATTTTCAGCTGTAATTTGCTCATCGCTACCTCCTTGTATTAAAATATCAAAATTAATTGTTGAATGTAAAACTTCATCATGCTGATTTATAACACAATTACTTTCCAAAATGGTCTCACTACTAATGCTCTTTACCACCAAGCCAACATGCTTTATAGCAGCAAGCATGCTGCTTATATGATAAGTATATATGTCGCATGAAAATCTTACTTTTGTAGCAAAATTAGATAGCATATGCAGGTTAACATAATTTACTATGCGCAATCTCAGATAAGGAATAGTAACCTGCTTAGGCAGGTAATCATAGATGTTAGTAACATATTTCTTTAAATCAGAGTTTGCTTTTAATGCTGCATAAATACTATCATACAACTCATTTATAATTTGAATTTTTTCCATCTCACAGATACGTTTACGAAGATTGCAATTTGCAGGTACAACAGATGGTATCATCCTAGTGCTTACTGCACGAACATTATCTGTCAAGAAGATGTCATCCCATCCCCAGACACTGGTTCACTTTATAATGATGTCGTTCCAGTAGCTCTTTCTTGTAATCCCAGTACTGGGATCCAGGAATTTTATTAAGTTGGTAAGCATAAAAGTAGCCGTTTTATTTTAAAATACAACGTTTTGATGATCATGAAAAAACTGGATCCCAGTACTGGGATGACATCGAAGGGGCTACTCGGATGACACCATCTGTTGTATCTGCTATTGAATGACAAACAGGAACTACAAAACAACCTTTGGTTCGCGAAATGGAGAATACACCTTCTTTACCTCAGATAAATGGCTACTTACTTCTGATTCACGATTTTTATAGAGAGCAGAAACATGCTGTATAATACCTAGCTTTATTTGCTCAGGAACACTATCATAACCAGCTTCATATACAACATCAGCCCTTATTATGTTCAAATAATTGAAAAATTCAATATAGCTTCCTATATCACTAAAATAATAACTAAGTTTTCTATTCTTATCAGTAGCCAATATTATTTTATTCACAGGACCATAGCTTAAATATATTCTACGAGGTATATAACCTTCATATGAAACTTGCCACGTTTGCTTTACTAGAGACTTTTCCATATGCCACTGAGCATAATCAGTTGCCATAAAAATAAAACTTGAAATCAACTTATCATCTTGATCATTTTCAATTCGTAAAAAAGATTTAACCTCTCCTAAAGTTACTGGAAAAGATTTAGGCTTAGACTTACGTTGTATATTTATGATTGGATACTTTAGTCTTGTTGACATAACAACCCTCCTTTTCTATATATAGCTAAAATAAGTAAGACTTATCTATAAAAAATCTTACTTATTTTAGTTATCACTTAATATTAAATTGCAGCAGCAACTCTATCGTACAAGTATATTGAGAAGAGAACGTATTAACGCTGTTTCTCCTTTTTTTAGGCCGGATTTTAGTAGATTGACATTCTGAGAATGAATGTTATTGAAAGTGAAGTTTAGCTCTTTAGCAAGTAGACTGCGAAATTTCTGCACACTTTCATATGCGATATTTTCAAGTTCATGTGCAAACTTATCTTGAGCTACAGCTGATATGTCTTCAACTTTCTCATTGAACTCTTCTAGCCTTCTTTCCTTACCTTTAAAATTTTTCGTAAAAGTTTTCATATTAATTGGCCTCAACTATTCTTATAATTATAATGACAATAAAAAGACTACCGAAGTAAAAAATTAGCACTACAATACTGCAAACAACAGCAGCACACCAAACCGGTTCACTTTATAGCGTAAATTCAAGTATGTCATTCAAGTAGCCCCTTTGATGTCATTCCAGCGCGTGACGCTGGAATCGAGTCTTTCAACCGTTGTGTTTTAGCATAAAGCAACTACTTTTGTGCTTACCAACCTAATAAAATTTCTGGATGCCAGTGTCTGGGCATTGACCATTTGCTGTATTCAAAAATGAATGTTCGTACAATTATGTGTCACGTGCTGGAACATAAGGTGTCATTCAAGTAGCCCCTTTTTTCTCATCCCAGTGCCCAGACACTGAGATCCAGGAACCAGCGTCACGCGCTGGAATGACACCCTCTATACAAACGTACTGTTTTAAACGTTTTATAAGCCCGTTTCAGCTTATATTAGGTAGAAATTATTGTGAAGACATAAAGTGCACATAGCGGAAAGATTTATAAGACGCCAACTGTATAATACTTTTGTCGTTTAATCTGAACAGATTGAAGGTAATAAAACACTTTGAATTTTATAGTAAGTAAGCTGAAAGATTTGTCAAGTAGTTTTCTTATCTTTTACAGGCATAATTTACATGCTACAATCAAATTTTCATAACTGGTGAATAAAAATGCAAAGAGACAAAATTAAAGTAGAAATAAAAAAGTTATCACATGGCGAAAGCCTGCCTCTTCCCTGTTATGCAACTATGCAGAGTGCTGGCATGGATCTTTATGCTGCATTGAATGACTCTGCTGTTTTAAATCCACTTGAGAGATTACTTGTTCCAACTGGAATTGTGATTGCAATACCAAACGGTTTTGAGGGGCAAATCCGCCCACGTTCTGGGCTTGCTGCAAAACATGGAATCACTGTCTTAAATTCTCCGGGCACTATAGACTCCGATTATCGAGGTGAAGTTAAAGTTTGCCTAATCAATCTAAGTAATCAGCCATATGAAATAAAAAGAGGAGATAGAATTGCACAAATTCTTATCACTCCTGTACCTGAGATAATTTGGAACAACATAGAAGAATTCTATGCAAAAGAAACTGCTCGCAATGAAGGAGGCTTCGGCTCAAGTGGTAGATAATTTATTGTTTATAAGTTGACAATAATAATTCTTTACATACAACTTTAATTAATTTAAATGAGGCAATTATGTTAATTTTTAAAAACCACCGTGGCCAGCTCCACAAAACAAATACTGCACTTTTAGTACTTACTTCTCTGTATGTTATAGGCGCAGCAGTAGCACTTTCATCACCATATTTGATGTCTTCAACTTATATACTTGCTCCACTTGCAGCTTTTGCAGCTACACCACTTGGAATGAGTGTTTTAGCATTTGTTACTGTTGCACTGATTAGTTTAGCAATATATTCCTTCATGAAAAATAATGAAATATCTGAACTTAAAGCTCCGAGAATTGTTGCTGGTAGCTCTCAAAGATACCTGATGTTGCAGGTAACAAATAAAGATCTTGAATTTATTGAAAAGAACTATAAGAACGAAAATGGTGAATATACTATAGATTTTACTAACTCAAAAGGCGAAGTATTCAAAGCTGAGAGTTATGGTCAGATCAGATATATTGATAATCCTGATCCAATCTTGCTTGGCAACACTAAACTCCTTGATATACATCAGCTATACAAGAAGAAAGGGGATAGTACATTTGAACAGATAAATTGTGGACAGGAGTTAAAAACGTTAGGTTTAAACGTTGAAGAAAATAATGTTCAAGAACTAACCATCGAATTTGTGCCAAGCTCAATTGTTAAGTCACCAAAAGTTGAACACGAAAAGCCAGAAAGATTATTAATCAGCCAAGTATAAAAGGAATAAGTCTTCCCTTCATTTTTTAGTGTTAATGACTTAAACTTATTGTAGAAACTGTCTCAAAAAATAGATATTCACATACTTGTAAGAAATTTGCTAAGGATTTTTATTTAGTCTGACTGCATCCTTTACCTTATCTAACAACCCATTAATAAAGCCAATTTTGTTTGGAGCATCAAGTAAATCAGATGCAATGTTAGTATATTCATTAATAACAATTGGTGCTGGTGTATCAAAATCAATTAACTCACATACTGCAATACGCAAAATAGATAAGCTTATAAGATTTAATCGTGAAAGTGACCAGCTTGGGTGTAAATAAGACTCTATTATTTTATCATATTCTTCACTGCTTTTTATAACCTTACATAACAAGTTTTCTAAGAACTGATGTTCAAATTCTTCACATTCAAATATATCTTTCAACGTACTTATGTAGTCCTTAAGCTCACAATTTTCCAATTTAAAAGTGCTTTTGTTGTAACTTACAAAAATATTTGAATAAGCAATTTGTACAGCAAGAAATCTTGCCGTACTTCTTTTTATGCGCCACTTTTTATCTACTGGTTTTTCCTCCATTATTTTAATTTATTGTGTAGATCTATCATATGCAAAACAGTTGAGGCTGCATGGCCACCAACGTTCTTTTTATTTTTGTCAGCTCTAATTAGTGCTTTATCTTTGCTGTCAGCGGTAATTACGCCCATACCAAGGGGTATTGCATAATGCATAATAACTTCATTTAAGCCTTCGATTACTCCTTTACAAACGTATTTATAATGATCAGTTTCACCGCGAATCACGCACCCAAGAGCTAAATAACCGTCATAATTAGCATTCTTGCTTTTTACTGCAAAGAGAATTGTAGCTGGTATCTCAAATGCACCAGGAACTTCAATTATGTCATAGCTTGCATGACTTTCTTTTAATCTATCGACTGCACCTTCAAGCAAAAGGTTCGCTATTTCGGTATAATAAATTGAATTAACTATTAGTATTTTCGACATTTATCCCGACTTTTCTTGTTAAGAAGAACTTTATTAAGTATTGTTGAACCAGAGTTATAATATTACTAAATATCCAATATATTACCAGGCCGGCAGGAAAAGAAGAAAAAATAAAGACGGAAATGTAAGGTAAAAACTTCATAACATTTACTTGAATATCATCTTTACTGGTTTGATCTTTCTCACTTAGCTTCTGCTGAATTATCATGGTAGCGCCGAAAATTATAGGTAAAATGCCTATAGAAATAGGAAAGTTATAATTAAACAACCCAAATAATGTAAAAATGTTTGTTGGATCAGAAGCTGAAAGATCCTTAATCCATAAATAAAAAGGGGCGTGTCTCATCTCTATAGTAACAAATAATACTTTATACAGAGCAAAAAATACTGGTATTTGTATGAGCATAGGGAAAATGCTCGACATTGGATTTACATTGTTTCTCTTGAACAACGCAATTGTCTCTTTGTGCTGCTTTAAGCTGTCATTTTTGTACAACTCTTTTATACGAGTTAATTCAGGCTGCAGGCTTTTCACCTTGAACATCGAAATATATGATCTATTAGATAAGGGAAGCATCAAAAGTTTGATTACTAAAGTTAGCAATAATATTGCTAAGCCAAAATTTTTCAAAACAAAGTTAAAATATTCAAGCAGTAAAAACACCGGCTTGGTTATAAAATAAAGAACACCAAAATCTACAGCCTTATCAAACAAAGGTATATTGAGAGTGTCTTTATAAGAATCAAGTAAATTCAATTTCTTTGCCCCAGCAAAAAAGTAGTTCAGAGTAGAAACACTTGCACCAGGGAGTATGTGTTTGTAAGGTTTAACAAAATCTACTTGAAACTTATCAATGTTATTAACATTCGTATGCTTAATACTTACATTTATTTGATCAGATTTTTCAGGTATGATAGCTGTAAACCAATATTTATCAGCAAAACCAAACCAACTTTTTTCACTTGTGCTGGCCTTTATTAAACGTTTCTTGGAAATATCCTTATATGTCCACTCCTCTAGTTTATTGTTAAATGCACCTAGTACTCCTTCATGTGATATCCAATAGGATTCGTTAATATTATCACGTTTACGATTGATTTTACCATAGGGAACCAAAACTACATTATCTTTTGTATTGTTTTCAATAATTTGCTCAACTTTAAACATGTAGTTATCGTCAAGGCTAATTTTCATTCTAAATAAAATGCCATTTTCATTATCCCAAAATAAATTGACCTCTTTTTGATTGAGTTTATCTGCTTGCCATACTGTTTTAGAATCTGGAACTTTAATCTTTTCATTCGGATCGAGCCACCCAAATTCTGCGAAATATACATCTTTTGATTCTGCAGGTGACAGTAACACCACTTGTGGAGAAGAAGAACTCGGTTCTAAGTGGTAGTTAGTTAAGATTAAGTCATCAAACCTTGCACCTTTCAGAGAAATTGATCCTTCAAGCATGTTATTGGTTAAATTAACTCTCTGTTCTCTAGTAGAATTAATAATTTCAGAACGATTTTGGTATATCATAGGAGCAAGGTCGTTAGAAGATTCGATATGTTCAATATTTTCAATCGATGGTTGGCTTTGGCTCGTGTTAAGAAAATTATCATAAATAATATGCCATAATACTATAATCAATATAGAAAGAATTGTTGCTAAAATTAAGTTTTTTGCTTCTGACATGAAATTAAATCGAACATACCTCCTTAAAGTATATATTAAATATTGTACTAAAACAATAAAATTTACTTATTTTTAATAATAGCTTTTAACGCTAATCTTAAAAATTTACTCTTATGGCTTCAAATTTTAATAATATGAATGCAGCAAAAAATCTAGTTATTTGGCTACTGATAATAGTCATTACTGCAATGTTTATTGATTCACAAGGGGATAAACTAAGCAATAGGTTTCTGAGCACTTTTCTACCGTACAAAGGAAGGGTTCAAAATGGCGGAAGTATTGAATTTACAAAGTCATACGATGGACACTTTTATATTCAAGCTCAAGTCAATGATCGTAATATAACGTTTTTGCTTGATACCGGAGCAACTGATATTGTTCTATCGCAAAAAGATGCGTTACATGCTGGTATTAACTTACAAAACATTCAAGACTTTAAAATATATGAAACTGCAAAAGGTCAAATAAAAGCTGGTGTTGTTCACATCCCTCAAGTTAAAATAGGAAATTTTTTAATTAATGATGTACACGCTAGTGTTAATACTCACTCTATGTCCCATTCATTACTTGGTATGAGCTTTTTGAGATATTTTCATTTCACTATTAGGGATAATAAGCTAATATTATATCGTAGTTAAACGTTCTATACTCTACTTATCAACGCTCTGCAGGTCAATATAGGAGCAGAGATAAATATTGCGGAACAGGTGCCGATTGCAATGCCAAAAGAAATGATTAAGCAGAAGTCTCTGACCACACCTGTACAAATCAGCACTAAAGGAAGAGCAGCAAGAAGAGTAGTACCTGAAGTTAACATAGTACGAAATAGTGTAGAATTAATGCTAGCATCAACTATTTCATCCATTTCTACATCTTTTCTATTTTTTTTATACTCTCGAATCCGATCGTATATAACCACTGAATTATTGATTGAATAGCCAATCACGGTAAGTAGAGCTGCAACTGATGAAATATTAAACTCAATACTCGTTAAGCTGATAAAGCCAAGAGTTAAAATCACATCATGGATCAGTGCCATTATTCCACCAAGTCCACACTGCCAGCTAAATCTAAGCCAAACATAAAAAAATATTCCAATAATTGCAATTAACATGGCTGATATCCCTTCAAATATCTGCGTTGAGCCTATTTGTGGACCAACATAATCTATTTTACGATAAGTTACTAAATTACCTAATTTGCTTTCTAATATACTTTTAACCTTTTTAATTTTATCTTCATCTCCCTCATCTTTAAACCGCACAACTAAGTTATCACCAGCTTTTGAACTCTGTATCGTAAATCCACTCTCTTTTAATATACCGAGAATAGCATCATCCTTGCTTGAAGATTTTATCTCTATCAAAATTCCACCTGTAAAGTCTATACCCAAATTCATTCCACGCAGCATAAAAGTAAGCATTGAAAAAATGATAAGAATAACGCTAACAAGTGCTGTCAAATTTCTATATTTACTAAATCTTATATCAAGATTATCTGGAATAAGTCTAATTGCCATATTTCCTACTTAAATTGTGATTTTATATACTTTTTAAGCAATCGACTAGCTATTTTCTCTTAGCTTATACTAATAATGATCTTTGATTTACTTAATCTACTTGAACAAGATATTTGATCAAAAAAATGAAAACAGCCTGGTTGTCATTAATAAAGTGCTACTTAAACATCTTTTTTAATCGATTGATTTCATCAGCAAATTTTGGGTCAGTTCTTATGAAATTTTCCACTTGTTTGACTGCGTGTATAACAGTAGCATGATCTCTACCACCAAAATTTCTTCCAATATCTGGTAAACTTTTTTGCGTAAACTTCTTTGCGAAATACATAGCTATTTGTCTCGGCCTCGCAAGACTGCGGAGCCTTCTATTAGATTGCATATCTGCAATCTTTATATTGAAAAATTCAGCTATTTTTTTCTGTATTTCTTCTATTGTGATTGACCTATGATTTGACCTAAGAAGATCAATTAGGGTCTCACTAGCTGATTCTACTGTCATGCTTCTTCCAATTAAAGAGGTATGAGCAACCTTATTTAATGCTCCTTCTAGTTCTCTTATATTGGATTTTATATTCCTTGCCAAAAATTCTAGGACATCCTTTGGAACATACATATTCATTCGTTCCACTTTCGCCTGCAATATACCAAGTCTTAATTCAAAAGTTGTTTCATTAATATCTGCAACTAATCCCCAACCAAGTCGTGATTTTATTCTTTCTTCTACTCCATCAAGATCACTAGGAGACCTATCAGCTGATATAACCAATTGTTTATTTTGGTCTATCAATGCATTGAAAGTGTGAAAAAATTCTTCTTGTGTACTATCTTTACCACTGATAAATTGCACATCATCTACCATCAATACATCTACTGATCTAAATTGCTCTTTAAATAACATAATATCTTTGCTCCGCAGCGCCGTAATATATTGATACATAAATTTCTCTGCTGATAAATATACCACTTTTCTTTTTGCTGACGGAGAATTGACTATGTCCCAAGCTATAGCATGCATTAAATGTGTTTTACCAAGTCCCACTCCACCATATAGAAATAAAGGGTTGCTTCCTGATATTGGATCTATAGATTCCGCTACACGCTTTGCCGCTGTAAATGCTAACTCATTTGACTTTCCTACCACAAAATTATCAAAAGTGAATCTGGTATCTAGTGGTGAACCAAGATTATGATTATTTTCCTCTCTATTTTTTAGTATCGTATTAGAATTTGAATTTCTTTCTTCAATTAATTGAATATCAATAGAACATACACTTTGATCTTCGCTTTGCCATAATGACAATATTTTTTCCATGTAGTGAACTGTAATCCACTCCTTTATAAATCTTGTTGGTACAGACAACAAAACTTCTCCATTTCTGTTGCTGATAAATCTTAGTGAACTCAGCCAGCTGTTATATGTTGCTTCTCCATAGAGATTATGGAGATAATTTTGGATTTTTTCCCAAGTAACATTGTGGTCCGTTACTGTAATAATCTGATCAAAAAACATAGTAGAAACCTTAGGGTTAGTTAAGTTCATATACCACACCAAGAAAGAATAATAATCAGAAAGATGCAAGATAATCAATAGCTTACTGTAAGATAAAAAGCTAACACTACTTAATACATATCTAAAATTATGAGGATTTTTTGACGAGTTGTAAAGAGTATAAAAGCACTAAAATTGATCATTTTTTTGAAATAAAAACAATCAATTTGTAAATGTCGCTTGTACCGAGGATTAGAAGTATGTTATTAAAAAATAGTAATATATTATGTATAAATAAGATATTAAATTTACTGATAAATAAGTAAAGTACTTGTATAAATATAGCTGATTTAGTATAAATTTATTGAAGTAAATTTGTGATTATATTAAGTAATTTGAGTCATAATACTGTATTCGGTATTGAACTGGAGTTTTACACTGAGGGAATAAAAAAAGAATATTTATTTCTGAATAGCATCAAAAATAAAATAGCTTCTCTTGGATTTTTTTGTGAGAAAGAGAGTTCTTTAAACCAATACGAGATAAAAAGTGATTGTTATACGAGTCCTGATAATTTAATTATGCATTTTGAGTTAGTAAAAAAATTACTGATTGGAACAGCACAAGAGTTCGATGGTAATGTTTCTTTTAAAGCAAAACCTTATTTGGATAGAGCAGGCAGCGCACTAAATGTACATGTTAGCCTCATGGATTCAAATAATAATAACTTATTTTATGGCAATAAGCAAAAATATAGTGACCACCTGATTCACAGCATAGGTGGATTATGTGCAATGATGAAAAAACATATGTTGTTTTTTGCTCCAAATGATGATTCATATTTAAGATTTCAGTACCCAGATATTCATACTCCAACTACGATTAGTTGGGGAGTGAATAACAGAACTGCTGCGATAAGAATTCCCTATTTTGGCAACGATTCCAAAAGATGCCGCCTAGAGCACCGTGTTCCTGGAGCAGATTGTAACCTTGAAAAAGTACTCACAGCAATAATTGAAGGTATAGTTTTTGGTATAGAGAACAAAATTGCTCCGCCAAATAGAGTGTATGGCATTGCATCTGATCCTCAATATAAGATGGAGAGTTTGATATAGCAACTACCTGTTAAACCCTAACCCATTAAACTCCTTTGAGGTAATTGGCCATTCTAGCACTTTCCTCACATCATTATTTACATTCCCATACTGTAATAGCAAGTCTGCAGCAGATAGTTTCTGCGTACTTTTAGATGATCCAAGCCCTATATTGGTAAGGTTGCTCGGTGGCTGCTCAGGAAGTGGATTACCAAGTGCATCCATGTGTTTAGGTAAAGGTTCCATAACAATATTTGTAGCACTAGAAACGAAATGACTATCTGTAGTATCAGCACTTTTAGAAAGTGAATTACCTTTGAAATCCATATGTTTAGGTAGTCCATTTTTCATTTCTTCTTCTGCTCTTTTATTTTTTAATTCTTCTTCTAGCTCAGTTTCAGTTCTTTTTGGTTCTTTTACGGTATCTTTTTCTTCACCTTCATCAACACTGCTATACCCTTCATCTTCTGACATATCATCAGTTTTAACAGACTTAGGTCTTGCTTTATTAAGCAATGAAAGTAATGCGTAAGTAACTGCAGCAGCAGTAACTATAATGGCTATCTTTGCAGCAATGTGAATCATTGTTAAAAATACTAAAGTTGATGAAACACCAACCAACCCAGATACGATCGCTTTATTCTTGCCTTCTATCACACTTAAAACTGCTACCACAATAATCCCTCAAGTACCATACTAAAGTCATATTATATAGAAATTTTCTTACGCTTGCAAAACTGTAAAAATTTTAATCATTTACATAAAGCTATATGAGGATTAATTAATATATAATTTATCTTAGCTATAATATGATATAAATACGTATAATGTTTGGCATGAAAAGCTTACTTGTAGAGAGGAATAGAACAGTAATATTATTGCTTATCGTGATTTTTACCTTCGGCTCATACACTTATATAAAGATGCCAAGAGAAAGCAATCCTGATATACAGATTCCTATAATTAGTGTATTTGTCGGGTTTCCTGGTATTTCTGTCGAGGATAGTGAAAAGCTATTAGTGCTTCCTATAGAAAATGAACTAAGATCCATCGAAGGTGTAAAAGAATTGAGAGCTTTTGCAACTAATGATGGTGCTCACATGATAATCGAATTTAGAACAGAGTATAATAATAAAGAAGTGCTCGATAATGTCCGTTCAAAGCTTTTAAACATAAAATCAAAATTACCTATTGAAGCAGAATCTCCGATAATCAATGAAATAGACTTGAGCTTATTTCCGATACTAAACGTTGGCTTGATTGGTAATTTGCCGGAAAGAACTTTAACTGAAATAGCACGCAAACTAAAGAAAGAAATAGAATCTCTGCCAAATGTTCTTAAAGTTGAAGTAGCAGGTATGCGTAAAGAAACAGTGGAAGTTATAATTGAGCCCACAGTTCTAACAAAATATAACATTCAATCAAATGAGATATTTCAAGCTATATCAAACAACAACAGATTGGTAGGAGCCGGATCACTAGAAAATGATACCGGTAAATATTCGATTAAAATATCAGGGTTATTAAAAGACATAGAAGATATTATGAATATTCCTATTAGATCTCAAAGTGATGCAGTTTTGAGAATCAAAGATATAGCAAAAGTATACCTTGGGTTTGAGGATCACCAAGGATTTGCTCGTATTAATGGACTACCTAGCATTGTACTAGAAATTTCAAAACGTAATGGAAAAAACATAATAGACACGGTAAATCAAGTAAAATACTTAATGGACAAAGCAAAAGATCAATTACCTGAAAATTTAAAAGTAGTTTATTTGAATGACCAGTCAAAAAATGTACGTGATGTGCTTGACGACTTGGAAAATGGTATAATATTTGCCGTATTACTAATATTAACCATAATAATGCTCTTTATGGGAACAAGGGCTGCTATTCTTGTTGCACTATCAATACCTGGCTCCTTTCTAATAGGAATAATGGCTCTTTACCTCATGGGTATTACTCTAAATATAGTTGTGCTCTTCAGTTTAATTATGGCAGTTGGCATGCTGGTTGATGATGCAATTGTAATCAGCGAATATGCTGATAGAAAGATGATTTGTGGCATGGATAAAGTAGAAGCCTTTTGCACCTCAGTTCATGATATGTTTTATCCAGTTTTATCATCAACATTGACTAAATTAGCAGTGTTTTTCCCTCTGTTACTCTGGCCCGATACAGTCGGTAAATTTATGCAGTACATACCAATTACAATAATTCTAACTTTAACTGGATCGCTAATTATGGCTTTGGTTTTTATACCAACACTTGGTGCAATATTTGGTAAACCTTCAATAACTTCAAAAAAAGAAATAATAAGAATGAGTGCTATAGAAAGTGGTGAGGTAAAAAATACTGGGCTTATAATAAGAACTTATGTACGTATGTTAGAGAAAGTCTTAGATCACCCCAAAAAATTTGTATGTGTTGTTGTGTTTGTTTTATTTTTGTCTAGTATATTATATTTTACTTTTGGTCCTGGATTAAAGTTCTTTCCGAATGTAGATTCAGATAACATTTTAATCAGCGTTAAAGTAAAAGAAAGCTTATCAGCCAAAGAACGAGATTTGATACTTAAGAAAGTAGAAGAACGTATTTTGGGTGTTGAAAAGGAAATTTATGTTTTTTATGCTCGATCAGGAAAATTTTCAGACAACGTTATTGCCAAAATTCAATTGGAACTTGTAGATTGGCGCTGCAGGCGCAAAGCTACGCAAATACTAAATGATATAAGGAGTAGTGTACAAAACATAAAAGGAGTAATAATTGATGTACAGGAACAAAAGTCAGGACCATCAGCTGACAAGCCAATACAAATTAACTTAAGCGGAAGTGCATCCAACTTGAATTCAGTAGCAGAGAAAATCCTAAAAATTATGGACCAACCTTCATCTGGATTTATAAATATTCAAGATAGTAGATCAGCACCTGAAATAGAGTGGAATATGAATATTGATAAGAGTAAGGCTACAAGCTCTGGAGTAAGTGTTGCAACCATCGGTGATTTTATAAAGATGGTTACAAATGGAGTATTAATTGGAAAATATAGACCAAATAACGCAGATGAAGAAATTGATATTGTACTACGCTTTCCCAGAAAGAATCGCAACATGAAAACTATAGATAACCTTTTTATTAATACAGCAAATGGACCATATTCTATGAGTAGCATAGTGAAATACGTTCCCGAAAAAAAGGCAAATAAACTAAGTAGGATTGATGGATCACGCACAGTAACAATCTCTGCTGACGTTGATACTGGCTATCTTGTTGATGAAAGAGTTAAGTTCATTCAAAATTCGATTACTCAAGACTGTAGTAAAGGAGTAAAGATTGATTTCAAAGGTGATAAGGAAGATCAACAAAAATCAGGAGCATTTTTATTAAAGGCTTTTATATTAGCAATTACATTGATGATATTGGTGCTAGTGGCACAGTTTAACAACATATACTATACATTTATCGTAATGACAGCAGTGTTTTTATCAACAACATGTGTATTTTTCATTTTCTTTCTTATTCAGAAAGTTTTTGTAGTTGTCATGTGTGGAGTGGGGATAATTGCTTTAGCAGGAATTATAGTGAATAATAATATACTATTGCTTGATGCCTTTCATCAGCAAATTAAGGTGCGCAAAAATAACATTAAGCAATGTATAATAAACGCTTCAATTTCTCGCATCAGGCCAATACTACTTACCGTTGCAACTACAGTTCTTGGTTTAATACCGATGATTACTAGGTTAAATATCAGTTTTTTTACGCTACAAATCACATATGATGCTCCATCAAGCCAGTGGTGGGTTGATATTTCAGCAACCATAGCAAGTGGAATATTGGCTGCAACGGTCTTAACTTTATTCTTTACTCCGGCATTGCTTATCATACAAAGACATGAAAAAACTTGACTTAAATTAGCAATCATTTAACATTTAAGATAGCGTTCTTTACCTGTTGAAGCTATAATTATAACTAATTAAATTGGATTTATTTATATGATTGCTAATCGTAAAAGCAGTGTTAAGCAGAAAAGCAACAAGAATAACATAGTTGGAAGCCTTGATGTAATAAAAACAGCGGGAGAGCTCTCACTTCAAAAAGGTTTGGATTTTAATATTATAATAAATGCACTTAAAAGTGCTATCGAAGCAGTAGCTCAACAAAAGTATGGTAGCAAAAGTAAAATTGTAGTTAATATAGATAGAAACACAGGCAAAGTTACCTCATATAGACAACTAAAAGTCATTAATGATGAATCAAATGAAAATGAGTGTGACTTAATTAAGTTGACACAAGCTAAGTTAATAAAAGAAGATGCAAAAGTTGGAGATACTATTAGTGAGTTGATTTCTCTTAACACTGATCTTGTTTCAGCAAGAATTGCCCAGCAAAAGATTTCTGAAATAATCAAAAATGAAGAGTTAAAAAAGCAATATGAGGAATTTAAAGATAAGGTAGGAGAAATGAGGTATGGCATCGTTAAACAAGTAGAATATTCAGATCTTATTATAGACATAAACGGAATTGGAGCATACCTCCCTTTACGAAACTTAATTGGTGGTGAGTCATTTCGTGAAGGCGATAAGGTTAAAGCTTACATACAGGCTGTTAAGCGCTCTGACGATGGACGTCAAATCATTCTTTCTAGGACTCATGAAGGCTTTTTAGAGGCATTGTTGAATCAAGAAGTACCAGAAGTTGCTGACGGATTGATAACAATTAAAGGTATAGCTAGAGACGCTGGTTCAAGATCTAAAGTTGCTGTTTTTTCATCTGATAAGAATATCGATCCAGTAGGTGCTTGCGTTGGAGTTAAAGGAGATAGAATAAAAACTATTATACACGAATTAAACGGTGAAAAAATCGACGTCATACATTACTCATCAGATTTGGGTCAATTTGTTATTAAAGCCATTACTCCTGCAGAAGTATCAAAGGTCATTATTGACGAAAATGAAAATTGTATAGAGTTAATAGTTGCTGAAGATCAATTGAGTTTAGCTATAGGAAAAAAGGGTCAGAATGTAAGATTAGCTTCAGAGCTTGTTGGATGGAAAATTGAGATATTAAGCACTCAGCAAGAATCAGAAAGAAGAAACAAAGAATTTAGTCAATGTTCAGTTTTATTTGCTGAAGCTTTAAACTTAGAAGAGATTATGGGCCAATTATTGGTAACAGAAGGTTTTTCAAGTGTAGAAGATATATCTAACACTTCAATTAAGGAACTTGCTTCAATAGAGGGCTTCAATGAAGATATTGCAAATGAACTTCATAATAGAGCAAATAATTACCTGAAAGCAGAGAATGATAGAAAAATAGAAGAGCTAAAAAATTTAGGTATGGAAGACGATGTAATCAACTTAGCCTTATCAATAGATAATAAAATTGCTCTTAGTAAACATAATATTAAAACTTTAGAGGACATAGCAGATTTATCAAATTATGAGTTTTGTAGCATACTCTCTTCCTCAACTAATAATAAAGACAATCTAAAAGATACAGCAGATTTAATAATCATAGAAGCACGTAAAAAGCTTGGATTAATATAAAAACAATATGAATAATGAAGATATCAGTAATAAAAAATTAACCCTACAAGGCTTAAGCAAGCTTAAATTAGACATTAATTTAAACTCTTTAGATAGTCAAAGTACTGGTACTACAATAGTAAAAAAAAGAAGAAAAATTCATTCTGCAGAAGAATATAGTTTATTTGACGAGAGTAAATTAGGCTCTTTAACTGAAAAAGAACAAATTTCCCGCATTAATGCTGTACAGAATGCTACTTTGCTGAAAGAAAGGAATCAGAGAGAACAAGAAGAGAAAATAAAAAAAGAAGAAAGCAATCAAGAAGCTGAAGATAAAAATGAATCACACTCTGTACCTAAAGAAATAAATAAGGAAGTTTTAAGTAATACTAACTCAGTTGAACAAAAAGAAGATAGTATTGAATATGAGAACAATGATAAAAAGTCTTTTAAAGCTAGCAAAGATATATACTCTAAGCATTCTAAGCTAGTAATTACACAGGCAATAGATGAAAGAAATGAACACCTCCCTGTATTTAAGCAAAAATTTGGTATAAGAAGTAAACAATCAAAGTTTACTAAGGGTAAAAATATAGCAAGAGAAGTTATTATACCAGACAAAATAACTATCAGGGAGTTATCTATTCGTATGGCAGAAGATAGCAAGAGTGTGCTAAAAATGCTCAAAGAAGAAGTTGGGGAGAGCTATAGAGTAGATGATCTAGTAGATCCAGATATAGCATGCGAAATAGCAAAAAAATTTAATCATACGGCTAAACGAGTAAGTGATGCTGATAAAGAAAAGAATTTACTCTTCATAAGCAACAGAGAAAACTTACCTAAAAGACCAAAACCACCTATCGTTACTTTTATGGGACATGTGGATCATGGTAAAACATCATTGCTTGATGCATTTCGTGAATCCAATGTTGCAGAAAAAGAGTCAGGTGGCATCACTCAACATATAGGTGCTTATCAATTAACGACAAAAAATAAGCAAAAAATTACTTTCATTGATACACCAGGGCATGAGGCGTTTACTGCAATGCGTGCACGTGGTGCCAATATTACTAATATAGTTGTGATAGTAGTTGCAGCTGATGATGGAATCATGAAACAAACAGTTGAAGCAATAAACCATGCAAAAGCAGCAAATGTCTCTATTATAGTTGCCATTAATAAAATTGATAAATCACAACCTGGCGATGTAGAAAGAATAATTAATAGTTTGCCTCAGTATGACCTCATCCCCGAAGAACTTGGTGGTGATGTTATAATTGTGCCAGTATCAGCAAAAAAGAAAATCAACTTAGATAAACTAGAAGAGGCAATTTTATTAATTGCTGAATTAATGACGCTAGAAGGAATAGAGGATTGTCGAGCACTTGGATGGGTAATAGAGTCCAAAATAGATAAAGCTAAAGGAATATCAGCTACATTAATAGTTGAAGAAGGAACATTAAAGATTGGTGACATATTGATAGTTGGTACAACATACAGCAAAGTACGCAGTATGGTTAATCACCTTGGTCAAAGAGAAAAAGCGTCACTACCTTCTACTCCAGTTGAAGTTACTGGTTTAAATGGTGTACCAAATGCTGGAGATAAATTTGTTGTTGTAAACTCTGAAAGGCAGGCTCGTGAAATTGTTGAATACAGGTTAGAATTAATCAAGAAAAAGCAAGAAGATTTAGACGACAGTAATTTAGATATATTCAGTCGTAATGATAGTGAAACAGAAGAACTATCTGTAGTTTTAAAGTGCGATGTCACTGGTTCTATTGAAGCAATATCAAGCTCAATTGATAAGCTTGGTAAAGATCAAGTGAAATTAAATATTCTACACAAAGCAGTAGGAGGAGTAACAGATTCAGATGTGCTGCTTGCAGAAGCATCAAGCGCAGTAATTTTAGCTTTTAATGTAAAAGTGGATTCAAAAATCAGAGAATTAGCAAAACAAAAAGGTATAGAAATACATACTTACAATATAATATATGAGCTTATTGAAGACATGAGGATGTATCTAACTAAAATGTTAAAGCCTGTTACACGAGAGGTTCGTGTTGGTTCTGCATCTGTAAGGCAAATATTTAATTCATCCAAAGCCGGTAATATCATCGGATGTTATGTCACTGATGGAGTTATAAAAAAAGATTCTCTAATTAAGGTAGTACGTGGCAGCAAATTGGTGCATGAAGGAAAGTTAAAAGCACTACGTAGATTTAAAGATGACGTTAAAGAAGTGGGTGTAAATTTTGAATGCGGAATATCGCTAGAGGGTAATATCGATATTAAAGTTGGAGACATTTTGGAAGCTTATCAATTAGTGCAAGAAGAAAGGACGTTATAGTAGTTGAATATGAAAAAGGAAATTAGAAACCTAAAAGTAGCATCGGTATTACATAGGGCAATATCAAAAGTCTTAATGGAAGGTAATGTTCTTAATGAAAAAGTAGTAGTATCTGATGTAAAGCTAAGCAAAGATTTGAAGAAAGCAGATGTATATATTGTGTTATCTTCATTAAACATCCAAAATGATAATGATGATATCAGCACTGTTGTTAATGAAATGAACCAATCTGCATGGTCAATACGTAAATCTATATTGTGTTATGTTGATTTGCGATTTATACCTGAGTTAGTTTTTAAGCCTGATTTAGCATTCGATAATTTTGTCAATGTAAGCAAAATATTACATAATCACACTTAATTAATGTATTTCAACCATTATTTCTCATTAATGAGAATACACAGTTTAACAGGTTTGTGGCTTGTGCTATTTTCTAGCTTAAGCGGCATTCTTTTAGCCTCAACTTCTCTATCGTATCAGGCTCTTTTTCTCCTTGTTTTGTTTACTATAGGTGCATTTTTAATGAGACCCGCAGGGTGCATAATCAATGATATCTTCGATAGAGAAATAGATGCGCACGTTGAACGAACAAAATATAGGCCACTTGCAAGTGGTGCATTAAACATAAAGCAGGCTTTGGCTTTACTTTCACTGTTACTGTCTATTGCCCTGGTAATCTTATTATTAACCAATAAAACTACTCTTATACTTGGAATAATTTCAATGTGCATGATAGTTATCTACCCCTTGCTAAAGCGTTACGTTTGGTGGCCACAATTGTTTTTAGGGTTTACTTTCAACATGGGATCACTCATGGGTTCAGCAGCAATAACAAACCAGATTAGCATAGAATCCTTGCTATTTTATATAGGATGCGTCTTTTGGACGCTTAGTTATGATACTATATACGCTCATCAAGATAAAAAAGATGATGAGAAATTAGGAATGAAATCTACTGCATTATATTTTGGCAATACAACAAAATCTTGGTTGAAAAGATTTTATTTAATATCCTTAATGGCATGGTTGTACGCTGGTATACTATCATCATTAAATAACATCTTTTATATTGCTTTACTTGCCATAGGATTCATATTTCACCACCAACACAAAAATTTCAATCCAGACGATTCTAATCAATGCATGTCCATATTTAAAAATAATTCCCAGATAGGACTCCTGCTCTTTTTCGGTATCCTTTTAGATAGAATTCTAAATTCTACTTTTGTATCCGTTCAGATGCATGGCTAATGTGTAAATATCGAAGCAAAAATGGTGTCATTCCAGTGTCAAGTACTGGGATGACAGGGGATGACACCATTTATTTCTATGGCTGTCTTTTCTATCTTATTTTGTCACCCTGCTGAACGGATTCTACTTTTTAGAACATATCTTGAAAGGAAATCAGGAAGATAATATGATAGGATCAGTAAAAAATATATACCAGGTGATGTAAGTGACAAAGAATGGAAATTTCTTGAGCCAAGAGTTGCACAAGGTGTGGCCAAGAAAGCACAAAATAAGAACAATTATTAATGTTATACAATACATAATGAAAGGTATTTGCCAGTAGAGCAAAAGATTTTCCTCTATGGAAGACAGTGTATGATTATTTTTTTAGGTGGCGTAATAGTCACACATTGGTTGAATGCATACAAAACAAAGGCTAGTGTGCCCATTGATGTTATAAGATCAAATTACCAACCTTTTACTAGATGAAATCAAAAAGCTAAGGAATTAAGCCTTACCTTGATTTATTAAACCTCTATCCTGAATTAAATGACCTTGAACAGAAGTATTACTTAAATAACTTTGAGGCTCTAAGTTTATTTGCTGTTCTTCAACTTCTAATGTACTATCTCTATTGTGTAATATCTGCTCTATTGATTGATTTACTATTAAATCTAGTTCCTTATTAAATACAACCATAAATTTGTTAAACTTCTTTGGACTTAACTTACCTGTTTCTCTATCGTGGCATGCTTGCTCTACATATGAGTTTAAAAATCCTGAAATCTCATTAAACTTACCACCCGTGATTTTTGCAGTAACCTCTTTCTGCATTTCTACACAATCAATATTTAACCGATGCATTGATACCCCACTTTTTAATGCAGCTTGTTCTACTACTTTCTCAAATTCCTCTATAATATTTAATGCATAGCCCTGTGCTTCTAATGGTGATATAGACTGAACTACTGTGGAAATATACTTCTGACCTGTGATTTTCCTTATAAATACATCTAATAAAAGAAGTACACCGTTGTTATCAATACCTTGAACTGTAATAGCTTTAGAAGGTTCCATACTTATAGCTGCCTTAAAAGGAGAAGAAATAAACTGAAAAACACCTTTAACAGTATCTACTGTAGTGTAAGCAAAAATATTGATCCATGAAGATGGCTTGCTTGCTCCGCTTGTAACTCCTATTTTATCATTTTGCAATGAATTTTCATCTTCTTTTACAATACTACGGCGATTATGGACACCTATTGATAGAGAACTGCCTTCCTCTTGTGAGTATCGATGACGCCTATGTCTTATAAAATGTTGTGTAGTTTCTTCATTTTTCCTTATTCTTTCCTCTAGAAGGTTTCGTATTTCTAAGCTGTTTTCTTCATTAAGCGTATTTGCCATGGCTAAAGCTCCTCTAGCATCAACATAATCACTTTTATCAAGAATGAGCTTAACTATATTTAAATTACCATAAGCAGCTGCAAAGTGCAAAGATGTCCAACTATCTTTATTTTTAGCGTTAACGTCAGCATGTTTACTTATAAGAAATTTAGCTACTTCTAAATGACTGCTTTTAACAGCCCAATGCAAAGGAGTATTGCCATTATTGTTCTTAGCATCAATATCAGCTCCTTTGTTTATAAGCTCTTTTACTACATCTAACCTACCATAACTTGCAGCCCAGTGTAAAGGGGTATTACCATATTTGTTTCTTTCATTAATATTAGCTCCTTTCTCTATGAGCTTTTCTAATACATCTAAGTGATCATTTTTAGTAGCCAAGTGCAAAGGAGTACTGCCATTATTGTTCTTAGCATTAACATCAGCCCCTTCCTCTATAAGCTTTTCTATTACACTTAAGCTACCATAACCTGCAGCATAGTGCAGAGGGGTATTATTGTATTTATTCTGCTCATTAACATTAGCCCCTTTCTCTATAAGCTTTTCTACTATACTGCAGCGCTGGTTAAGAGCAGCCCAGTGCAGAGGAGTAGCATCGTGATTGTTCTTAGCATTAACATCAGCCCCTCCCTCTATAAGCTTTTCTGCTACCTGTAATTCATCTGCAAGAGCAGCTAAGTGCAGAGGGGTATTGCCATTATTGCCCCTGGCATTAACATCAGCCCCTTTATTGATAAGATCCGCAACTTGATTGGCATCTCCACTACGTACAGTAGCAAATAATTCATTAATCATTTAACCCTCCATAAAAACAACTCAATTTCAAAGTAAGAAAAAAATCTTTTTCTGAATAAAACAGCTACCTCATAATATAAAGAAAAATATTTTCACTATCATATTTATTGTACATAAAAAATTAATAGCTCAATATACTTTTCATAAAATACTCCATCTCTAAAACTTGTCAATCCCTATTTAGAAGTTTTTTTGATAATCTTTAATGAAAGTTCTTAACGAATTAATACTGACTTAATAGTATATATTACTAAAAATTTAAATAAAACAACCATTCCCAACAACTAAAACCGGCTAGTGAGAGAAGAGTTCGTTTTGGGATGGATTGGTCTGTTGCTGGAACTCAAGAACTGCTGCAAAAGGAAAGCCCCAGTTTTCATAGTAATTATGATATTAAAAAATCACGTTTAAAAATACTTTATACAAGTGAGAAACACCTCTTTTTGTTTTTGCAGCAGGTTTCCATGTATCCCTCTTTAATTAAGAGACTGACTAGCTCCTTGAGTTTGTTCAGTGTTTGGGTGATGAAGATTGCTGTTTACACCCTCGTTTCCAATTGTCTCTACAAACGCCTGTAATTTTAGTTTAGGAGCGTACCTCTTTTCAACATTAAAGTCTACAAAGTAAAATAGTGTATTATTTCGGACTCCTACTCTTTCTTCTTTAAAGTCATTTTTGTGCACCTCAAAAAATCTCTCCATGCCAAAGAATTTCGCCTTTTGAAAATCATATCTATAATGTGTTGATAGAAAATCCACCAATGGTTTATTATTGTGCAGGAAAATTTCTTTTTTTACTTCATCAGCCTTATTAATTAAAATATGTGCATATTCTGGATATAGCTTTTTTAAATTCTCTTCATTATCAAATTCATTACGTACGTTTTCATTTTGCTCCCATATGCCAGCCATTTTATTAACGTCATTTTCCCTCAAAAAGTCATATAGTGACTTATTTCTTTCTTTAATCTTTTTAACTTCTTCTTCACAATTTTTAAGATGCTGTAAATAATTGTTATACCTCTCGGTTGAAGTGGTTATAAATTCATTTTTCTTTTGTAAATTTTCCTCACTTACATATAAGCCAGCAACTTCTAGTCTTGCTATGTGATTTAGTATAACCTCACAAATATCTGTAAAGCCTATTTCAGTAGCCCGATGCAAAGGAGTTTTTTTATTCTTATCTTTTGCATTAATATCTGCTCCTAAGTCTATTAGAACTTTTACTATCTCTGTATAACCCTTTACAGCAGCTATATGCAAAGGAGTTCGTTCATTCTTATCTTTTGCATTAATATCTGCTCCAGCTTCTATTAGAACTTTTACTGCCTTTGTAGAGGAATGTTCAGCAGCAGCATGCAAAGGAGTTCGTTCATTCTTATCTTTTGCATTAATATCTGCTCCAGCTTCTATCAATCTCACAATTTCCTTCATATTTAGTGTTCTAACAGCATCCAAAAGTTCTGTTGATTTCGTTTCTTCTAGTTGTGGCATAAATTATCTCTAAAAGTTTGCTTGACTTTTCTTTACTATTCCTAAATAAATTATTACTAATTTAGTATATCTTTTTGTTAAGAATTTAAACGATATATCTACTTTCAGCAGCCAAAATCAAGGGCTGTGAGAAGTGTTTTCTTTGGAATCGTATGGTCTACCACTTGTTCTACGCGAATTTATATCAATTTATTACTTTATTTCTCTGTTTTTTTGAAATTCCCCTCATAAAATTAAATAGCTTACTGTAAAATTATAGTCTTAAGTCCTTGTTTGCAGGTTGTACAGAGACGCTGTTAAATGAAGATATAGGTGACCTATGAGTTAAGTTAACTGTGCTTTTATCTTCAAATTGCAATGCTTCACTTATATTTTTTAATTTTCTTTTTTTAGGTAGTGTATGTTCATCAAATGTCTCTAGGTTTCTTTTATGTGATTGTGTTTTTAAGTATGGAGCTGAGTACACAGTAGATTGAGGTTGATAGCAACAAATACTACTTGGGTAATAATTGTTAGTATAATGGTACAAATCATCGTTGAGTTCAAGTTTCACATTAGCTCCTTGTTCTAAAGAAAAAAGGGACCTAGCGCTGTCGTAGCAATGAAACTTAACATCGTAGTTCTGAGAAATATTATTACTAATATCCTCTAGATTCGTATTAACGTTATTCATTACAAGGTAGCGAACAGTGCTTGAGTGACCATATATATCAGCAAAGTGCAAAGGAGTCGTATGATCTTCATTCTGTAAATTTATATCAGCCCCATGCTCTACGAGGTAGCGAACAATTCCTAGGTAACCATACATAGCAGCAAAATGCAAAGGAGTCATACCATCCTCATCCTGTAAATTTATATCAGCCCCATGCTCTACGAGGTAGCGAACAATTCCTAGGTAACCATACATAGCAGCAAAATGCAAAGGAGTCATACCATCCTCATCCTGTAAATCTACTGTAGCCCCGTACGCTAGAAGGTACTCAAAAATCTCCAAGGAATTATGTTCAACAGCATAGTGCAAATAACCTTTACCTTCTCCATCTTGTAAATTTATACAAATCTCTTCTTCCTCTATAAAGTATCTAACGACCTCTAAGCAATTATTTTCAATAGCATAGTATAAAACAGTACTATCAAACTGAAAATGTTCGTTATCAATAAAATACCTAACTATTTCTAGTCGATTATGGAGAGCAGCACAGTCTAAAAGGGTAAGGCTCGGGTCATCACTTACCTTAAAATTAGCCCCTTTTCCTATAAAGTATTTAACTAACGCTAAATGACCATATATAACAGCATATTCTAAAGGAGTAGATCCATCTTTATCACCGATATTAACAATTTTACTTAATTTACTTAGATCTACATTCTCGAATATAAGCTTAATAACTTCTTCATTATCATCTATGGCCAGAAAATGTAAGATATTCATTCCATAATAATCAGATTCAATAAATTCATTAACTAACTTTTTATATTCACTTGCATAATTCCAAATGGATATGATATGGCTTACATTTTTACAGTTATTATTCATCAATGATGTCATTATTTTTCTTAAAAATTCTTCTTCTCTTTTTTCTTTTCTTTGCTCTAACCTTATAATTTTTTGTACTTCTTGATGAATTTTTGCTATCCCTTTCTCTAATCCAATCAATGAGAACTGATTAAGTAGATCAAGTGCATTCAAAACCCTTTGTTGATTTTCTTTTGATTCCCTCTTGAAAAAAATTTCTTTTGTATTAATTTGATTAGGGTCCAGGTAAGCCATGAATACTAAAATAACATATGCTTGCTGTCCAACATTTTTTTCTTCTTTTATTTTATCAATGTTAACCTTCAAAGCTTTAAAAGATTTTTTATTAACAACTTGTGTCTCCAAAAAATCAGTTTTTGATTGCTGAGCTACTCTATATTCCTCCAGATATTCTCTAATACTAAGACCTTTTTGTTTAATGCATGATGTTGCTGCTTTCAAATCTAATGGAAAACAATTAAACTCTTCTATTAACTCTGATATAGATTTACCTTGTGATTCATCTTCCCCTAAGGCTTTTCGAGTAAATTCCTCGGCTTCTTCTTTTTTTAAATTACCCAACTTTATTTCTTCTATATCTTCTATTTCTTCTTTCCAATTCTTGTTAGGAGAAGTAATTAAAACGTAAGGTTTTTCTCTATTAGAAAAAACAGGAAAGCTTGATGGCAAAAAATTTTCAATCTCCTTATAACTACTAGCATCATCGAAAACAAACAAACTTTTTGTGTCTTGAAGATACTCATATACATCCTCGACAATAGATTTAATGTTTCTCTCTCTCCTTTGCTCACTTTTTCTAGAAATCCCTAACCTTTCAGCCAACCCATGAAATGAATTTGAAAGCTTGTTATATGACGAGGCATCTATCCACATAATCCTTGCCCAAGTACCCTTACGCCTTTCACTAAACCCATAGCCTCTAGCAAGTTCGCTTTTCCCTATTCCAGACTTCCCACTAATTAAGACTACTCGTGACATTTTTACTTCTTGACTACTACTGTGTAACCTTAGGTTCAAATTTTTTACCACCTCTTTTCTTTCAATGAAATTTTCTGGTGTCTTGCCAAAACTATAGGAAAATTGACGCCTATCTTCATCTTGTTTTCTAAGATGTTCTTTTACATCTTCTATATCTTTCCTTTTCACAGGATCTTGTCCATTAATCTCCTTTAATATAAAACGAGCTAATTCTTCTTTTTTTTCATCATTTAAAATATACACATATCCTTCTATGGGTGCTTTAATGGATACATACTTTTGTTTTACCTCTTCCCACTTTCTTAACTCCCATTCAAAGGGAAGCCGATAGCCGTATTTTTCAGCACATCTATATTCCTCTAGATTATGTTCCTCAGAATTATATTGATAATAATTAACAGTTTCATCTTCTTCTTTTTTCTTTATTCCTACCCATTCATACAATTCTGAGGTTACTAAACTTTCACCACCTTGCTCATCTTTTATTTCATATCCAGGACGCGTAAAATATCCTTTCTTTTTTGACTTATCTAGAACAACACCTTGTGTTATAAGATCAACAGAAAAGTCTTGTTCCTCAGAAGTTAAAAGGTAATTCATTGTTCTATGTACAGCATCTATTGCTAACTTCTTAACTCTCCTATGATAAAAAGAGGGATTGATATCTACAACCTTTATGAATGGTTCCTCAAACCTGTGAAAAATTTCTAAGCCAGCTTTTACTAAAATCTCTCTCATTTCAGCTTTGTAGCAAGGTATAATTATTGTAAAAATATTTTTCGCTCTTTTCTTATGCTGTTTTCCTATAACACAATAATTGATACTCTCATTAACTTTAACACTAAATAATTTTAGTGGACTTGCTGGAATAGTATTATTCAAAATAGAATTAAAGCTGGCTGAAACTTTACTTATTTTTTGTATATTTGAATCTGGTTCTGCCTCCTCAAAATATTTAGATAATTTTTCCTCGAATTCTTTAACAAAAGTCTTAACAAAAAAAGTTGCTTTTTCCACTACTTCATTATCTGTAAGACTTATAACATTGGCTGTATCATTCGATGCGCTATACCATACACTACCGCTGCTTATAGATGAAGATCTTGTTACTCCAAGACTCTCTTGACTTGGTCCACACTGAAGTTCTCCACTAGATAATCTATCTTCATGATCAAGACCTCCTTTTGCTCCTATTGTTGACTCATCATCTACATAATCAATTCGATCATCTGCTACTTGTTCTCCTTTATTTCCTTTACCTAACATAAAACCCCCTATATTTTAATATTCATACTTGATTATTTTACCGTAAATCTCTTTTCTGAAGATTGGTTTTAATATCTAATTCATTTGATTCTTATACAGCTGTACTAAACTGCTCTACAAATTTACTGTAGAAACCTCACGGTAACCCCAGGTAACTTTAATTGCTGAGTAACAGTGTGCTTTTCTTTTGACTTCTGACTAAATTAGATATACTCTTAAAAAATCGAGAATTGCTTTCTGAGTGATATACATAATACAATGCATCTAACTCACACCTCATGTTTTCATTACGTTAGACTGCATTGTAGCTAAAAAGATCTAGCAAAGCAAGAATTTTTTTGCATACTTTAGCATCTTATTTTAGTTTTTATTTTAAAACTAAAGCAGCTCAGTTTCATGTACTTTTACTTCTTTATCGACTGTTATTTTTCTTCTTCAATGCACCTGTGAGTAATGATAACGTGGCAGTTAAAGCTTGTAAAGCAATTTTTATATAGCAAGATTCAGCTATTTAATAAAAAGATCGTGGCTAGACCAAAAAATATAAGAGCTGAGAGAATATCAGTTGTTGCTGATGTTAAGATTGAAGACGAAACAGCAGGATCGGATCTTAAACGATGAAGCATTATAGGAATAAAAGTGCCGATAAATGTTGCAATGATCGACATTGCAATCATGGAAACTACGAAAATGATCTCTACTTTTAAACTATGGAACCTTATTGCTAATACTACGAGCGAAATTGTAGATAAAATCACTCCATTTATAAGACCTATTAAAAATTCTTTCATCAGTATTCTTTTTGCATTTTGCTCAGTTAGATATTTTGTTGCGATTGCCCGGATAGTTAGTGTTACTGTTTGGGATCCTGCATTTCCGCTCATCGATGCAATGATTGGCATAATTATTGGCAGTACTATAAAACTTTGTATTACGTTATCGAAAAAGCCAACTACTATAGAACATATTGTTGCAGCTAAGAGGTTAAACAGTAACCAAGGTAGTCTTTTAATTATAGTTTTATGTATAGGGGCATTTATATCAGATTTAGAAGATACACCGCTTATTTTAAGCACATCCTCTTCTGCTTCTTGTTGAACAATTTTGATTACATCTTCAATAAGGATTACACCTATAATTTTACCATTCTTATTTACTACTGGAGCTGATAATAGAGAGTAATCTTTAAATATTCTTGCTACTTCTTCTTGGTCCATTCCAGTTTTAATTATTTTTATATCTTGACTCATTATCTCTTTTATTATTGTTTCTCCTGAGTGAGATATTACCTTATTTAAGTTGAAAATGCCTATGGGTTCTAATTTTGAGTTAATGATGAAAATTTGATAAAATGTTTCTGGTATTTTTTTATAGTTGCGCAAGAATTCCATTAGCTGATTTATCGTCCAATAATATGGAGCTATAACCATATTTTTATGTATCAACCTTCCTGCACTTTCTTCTGGGTATGATAACAATTCCTCTACTAATTTTTGAGTTGCATTGGGTAAGTAGTTAAGTATATTTTCTATAGACTTTCTATCTAAATCTTTCACTATAGCTACTATGTCTTCTATATCAAGAAGCATTAGTAACTTTGCTGTATTTTCTATTCCCAATATTTCTATGATCTCTACTTGTAAATCTGGTACTACATGTACTAAGGCATCACTTAACAAATGTTGATCGAGGATATTAACTAATTTCTCCCTGTGATCATTGATCGAAGTAGATAAAAAATAAGCTAACTGAACGCTATCTATCGTTTTTACAATATTACGAACATTCTCTAATTCTTGATTATCGAGAGACTCTATTAAATCATCAATAGCCTTTTTGTCTAAACCATAATGAGAACTTGTTTTAATATTCATTACTTTACCTTATTTTTTTAATAAATATACACACTTGATTTTATTGAACATTCAAGTATAATAAAATTATTTTGAATTAACTATTATATGGTTAAATTTCTATTTTGTTTGCTGTTATTGTTAGTGATAATAAATATATTAAAGTCTAAAGTATAATGAAAACCCATCCAGAAATCCTTGAATACTTTCAAGGCTTAAATAAAAGTATTTCTCTTATCAGGAGGTGTCTTTGACATAGAAAAATTGAAGTTGCGTCTTGAAGAGCTGGATTCTCAAGCGTCGAATGATAATCTGTGGCAAGATAATCAAAAAGCACAAGAGATTTTAAAAGAACGCTCTAAAATTAAGCATGAAATAGAATCGTTTTCAAAGCTAGAAAGCGATTACAACGATTCTATCAGCTTGATGAAATCTGCTATTGATGAGAATGATGAAGAATTTTTTTCTGAAGTTAAAGGTGAGTTAGTAAAGCTAGAGAAATTAATCAAACTTAAAGAGACAGAATCCTTATTTACTGGTGAAGCAGATAACAATAACTGCTTTTTAGAAATCCACTCAGGAGCCGGTGGAACAGAGAGCAATGATTGGACTGAGATGCTCATGCGCATGTATACAAGATGGGCAGAAATTTATCACAATTTTAAAGTTGAAGTTGTAGAAAAATTAGATGGTGATGCAGTTGGTATAAAATCTACAACAATAAAGATCATCGGAGAAAAAGCTTACGGGTGGGCAAAAAGCGAAAGTGGAGTTCATAGATTGGTTAGAATATCACCATTTGATGCAAATGGTAAACGTCATACCAGTTTTGCAAGTGTAGGAGTAACTCCAGTGATTGAAGATTCAATAGATATTGTTGTGGATGAAAAGGATTTAAAGATCGACACTTACCGTGCTTCTGGAGCAGGTGGTCAGCATGTCAATAAGACTGAAAGCGCGGTACGTATTACGCATATTCCAACAGGCGTTGTAGCTCAATGCCAAAATGGTCGTTCTCAACATAAAAATAAAGATGAAGCACTTAAACTACTTAAAGGACGTTTATATCAAATTGAATTGGAAAAAAAAGAACAGAAAATGGCCGAAGAATATGGCAAGAAATGCGATATAGGTTGGGGCAGTCAGATCAGATCGTATGTTATGCATCCATATCAAATGGTAAAGGATTTAAGGACTGGACATGAAGTTGGCAATATAAATTCCGTTTTTGATGGCAATATAGATTGTTTCATAGTTAGTGTATTGGAGTTAAAATGAGATTTATTAAAAAGCTAAGTTTTATGCTCTGCTAATAAGGGGAAAAGAAAACCAAAATCTATTGAGAAAAATGGAACAATTTTGTGAATATATCTATTATCCAAGTAGCTGATGAAAATGGCAACTCGTTTCTTATGGGCACAAAAATGTAATATGAAGAGAAATCTTCGTACATTAAGTTGTAGCCGCGCAACGTCTGCCATTGATGATTATTTCACCTACTGTAACTGCTGCTAAAATAAAGCAGTAATAAACTTGTGTTAACAAAGAAATAGGTGAGACAGAAGCAATGCTACCTGCTAGCAGCAGCTGGGAACCATAAGGCAAAATGCCTTTTGTAACGCAAGCAAAAATGTCTAACAAGTATGCACTACGGTATGACGGAATATTATGCTTTTGCGCGAGCCTTTTTGCAATATCGCCACTTAATAAAATAGCAATGGTATTATTAGCAACTAAAACAGTAAACATAGATGCTATGCCCGCTATTACAAATTCAGCTTTAGTTTTTGTGATATTGCTTTCATCGATAAGTTTGTGTAATGCCTTTTGACCCTGCTTGTACATTATATGACTCAATCCGCCAATAAATAGAGCAAATATCACTATCTCGTTTACTTTTTTGAAACCGTCATATATGTCATGAGAGAGTTGAATGATAGTATAGTCAAAAAAAGCCATCCCTAATACACTAGCAACAATTATATTTATAGTTATTGTTACTAAAGTAGTAACTTCAAATAACCCCATGATTATTAAAGAAATATAAGGAATAATCTTTATTACTGATAAATAATCTAAATTTGATGTAGGAATAATTTTTGTACTATCTGCCATAATTGCCAGATAGACAAGCGTTATAATGCTGGCAACAAATGCTACTTTAGAATTCACTTTAAGTTTATCCTTTATCGTGGCCCCCTGTGAAGAAACAGATGCAATAGTAGTGTCAGATATCATTGAAAGATTATCACCAAATACGGCACCTCCAACTACAGTTGCAGTTCCTATTTCAAGACCAAAAGCCCCATTTTTTGCTAAGTTAACAGCTATTGGTACCATTAATACAACAACTCCCATAGACGTACCAATTGCAGTTGATATAAAAGCGGAAGCCAAAAATACTCCAGGCAGTAGTAATCTTGCTGGAAGGAATTTGAGAATTAAATCAGCAACAGTATCTGCACTACCAATTGATTGAGTCACCACAGAAAATGCTCCAGAAAATAGAAAAGTTAAACACATAGTAAGGGTGTTTTTATCGCCCATACCCTCGATGACAGTATCGATGTGACGTTGAATTTTACCTGCACTGCATGCAACAGCAAAAAATAGCGCCGGTAGTAGGCAAATTACCGGTGAAACTTGGCGAAGCGGATTATCAATTCCAATAAAGAAAAAATAGACACCACTTCCAAGGTATAAGATTAAAAAAATAACCAAAGGAAAAAAAGCTGTCATTTTACTGCCTTAAAAGCTATGATTATAATCAATTAAGTGATTTCAGGCAAGCTTGGTTTTCTGTAAGTTAATAACAGTCCTTTTAGACTCTCAAGTTACGCTATGGAAAATGCGTTGACTATTCTACCATAATATATAGCATCAAAAAATACTCTATAGTATGAGGTAAAGCCATGGTAATGACATATGAACAGTGGAACATAATATTAGGTGTAATTGATCAAGAGGTAAATTTAAGTGAAGACAATGTAATTGAAAGAATAAAAGAGCTATTAAAGGAAGTAAAGATACTAGGGCAAGCAGAAATATTAAGAATGTTAGAAGAGATATCGCATGGATTAGAAGTACCAAGCAAGATTCCAAGAGTACAAGAGACACAAGAGCCATTAAAAAAGAGACTAAAGGTGGTAAATGTACCGCAGACAAAAGAAGAAGCAAAAAAGATACTAAAGGAGTCAAGGGTATCAAATGCTCAACAGATGGTAAAAAGAATGCTAAAAAGGTTAGGTGTACAAGAGACATCAGAAGAATCAAAAGCAGTGGCGCTAGAGGATGTGCTAAATGCACGAAAGATCTCAGAAAAGGTACCAGTGATGCTAGATGTAGGAAAGATATTAGAGACACTAAAGGCACTAAAGAGAGCAAGTAAAAATGTGTATAGAGAGTGGGAGAAAAATAAGTTTGATGTAAATCATTGGTTTAAAGTAGATTGTTTGCATGAACGCTTTTCATACACGTTATTGTATTTAGCTATTGATTTTAAGCTGAACAATTTAATAAATGCTATGCTTAAAGTAAAAGGAATCGATATTAATGCACCAAGTCCGTTTTCCGAATGGACTGCTTTACATTGGGCTGTTGAAGATAGGAACACAGAAGTAGCACGCAAGCTAATAGAAAAAGGGGCAAATGTTAATCAGTTGGATTCATCTCAACGAACTACTTTATATCAGCCAGCTGTAAATGGCGATATAGAAATAACAAAAATCTTAGTAAAAAATAATGCAGATGTTAATGCAGAGGATCTAGCGAGATTGACTGCTTTATATAAGGCTGCCGATAATGGCCATGAAGAAGTAGCAAAGTACTTAATGGAGAATGGAGCAGATGTTAAGAAGAATGGAGCGCTTAAACTTACTCCTTTACATATTGCTGTTGCAAATGTTGATGAAGCAATGGTGAATTGTATAATAAAAAATGATAAGAATATTGTTGAAAATATTGAGATAGTAGATGTATTTGGATGGAGTCCTTTATATTGGGCTGCTGCAAAGAATAATACATTAATATTAGAGATCCTATTACAGGCCACATCACGATATAGAGCAAGTGTTGATATAGAGGATAAGTTAATTGGGCGATCTCCCTTACATATTGCTGCTACGAATGATAATGTGGAAGCAGTAGAGCTCTTAATAAACTATGAAGCAAATGTTAACCATAAGGATGCATGGGGATGGACTCCTTTTAATTGTGCTGCCGCAAAAGGCAATAGAAAAGTAATGAATTATCTAATAGCCCATGGAGCAAGTATTGAGACAAATGATCCACAGAAAATATTACTTTCTATTTGTCCATATAATTATCTAGAAGCAGTAACTACTATAACACAACTTGGAATATGGAAGGATGTGATGAAATTGATGGTAGCTGAGTTTTTACGTTGTGCTGCCGGACATGGTGATACACTAATGGTACATGCTCTATTAGAATCTGGAATAAATGCTAATGCACGTGACGATTTAGAATCAACTGCTTTACATAAAGCTGCCAAAGGTGGCCATGCGGAAGTAGTAAGGACCTTAATTTTATATGGAGCAAATGTTAATGCACAGGATAGCTCAGGGCAATCTCCTTTAGCTTATGCTTTCGAACATAGACACTGGATAGTAGTAATGACTTTACTATGTTATGGCGCAAGTACTTTATTGCCTGATCACTGCGGTGAAACTGTAAGAGATTTAGCTGAACATCAAGGCATAAGTAATCTTCTAGTGGAAGCAGAACAAAGAGCACTAGATATACTTACGCGGCTTAACTTAGAATCAAGTATACTCAGAAACAAAAAATTAATGACAGTGCAACACATAGAATCACATATGTTGAGAGAAATAGAATCACATAATCTATCTATCAGCTTTGAACGTATGATAAGAGATCAAGCTAATCAAATTGAACAATTACAGTATAACGCTAAACTTAATGAAAAAGGAGTAGCATTTATAACTGACCACATTAAATGTGTGCAGTTAGAGACTAACACTAAAGCGTGTTCAGCTGAAATGGATGGAGTAAAAGAACAAATATTACATAGTCCTTGCAGGTGGTCATATCGCACTAAAAATGTTAATGTAAGAAGAGTAACATCTTTAGCTAACGGCATTGAGTGTATGAAGTTAGGGCCTAACACTGAAGCGTGTCAAGGCCCTAGTACTAAAGAGCCTAATACTCACCTCTCTATGATCGAGAAACTATCATTGTTACCACTTTACTCAGCTGTAGGAAAATATGAAGCCGTTATAAATAGTTAAATAATCCTCTAAATTCCAGCACGTAGCACTCGATGCAAGTAGCTGAAACTGAGAAGTACATTAGGTATGTTAGATTTTAGTTTACACAATAAAATTTTTATAAGTAAGATGTCAGAAGGTATCAAAACCATATTAGTAGAAGACAATAATGTTAGGCTCGATAGGTACATTAGAAGAATTTTTCCCAATTTGAAACAATCTGCAATTGAGAAGTCTTTAAGGAAAGGATTAATCAAGGTTGATAATTGCACGGCAAAATCCAGCGATAGGGTAAGCTCTGGGCAAACTATAATGATAAGATACTTAGACTATATTGAGAACACTAATTCTGACTGCAAATATAATGAAAAGTTAGTGAATCTACTAAGAGAGAACATATTATATGAAGACGAATATATACTAGCTATAAACAAACCCGCAGGGGTCATTGTTCAAGGCGGCATAAAGGTAAAAATTAGCATTAGTGATTTGCTTGATCAAGTAAGAGAAGGGGAAGTATTTAAAATTGTCCATAGACTTGATAGAGATACAAGCGGAGTAATAATATTCGCACGCAATGCCAGCGTTGCCAAATACCTTATGGAAGAATTTAAAGGACGGAGGATAAAAAAAACTTACCTAGCATTAACTTTTGGTATACCGAGCAAAGATAATGGAACAATAGACTATCCGTTGGTGAAAAAATATATTTCAGGGCAAGAAAAAGTAGTCGTTGATGAAGATTCACCTCAAAATGCCACTACGCATTTTTTAATTATAGCAAGGTTAAAACATAATGTTGCTTATTTAAAATTACAACCAATTACTGGCAGAACTCATCAATTACGTGCACATTTAGCTCATATAAATTGTCCTATTCTTGGTGACGGTAAATATGGCGGTAAAAAAGCTTTTATTGATGGAGTAGCAAATCAGATTCACCTACATTCATATTCTTTGTCTTTAAAATTGCCAAATAATAAAGAAGTCACTATTACTGCTCCTGTCCCTAAACATATCGAAAAATCTATTGAAGCGCTATCTTTTGACTAAAGCGATTTCACCAATCAATTTTTTTGTCTTTGGCTTTAATTTGAAGTACAGATATTAGGCTAATCAATGCACAAACAGTAAGGTAAATCCCTGCGGCAAGTTTTGTTTCGGTTTTTTCTATAAGCCACATGCATATCGATGGAGAAAGGCCGCCAAAAATACCTGCAGATATGTTATGTGCGAGGCTAAAGCCGGTGCACCTAACTTTTGTTGGAAATAACTCGCAGGCAAGAGAATTATATATTCCAAAAGATGCACCTATCGGCACACTTATCAACAGAAAAGAGAGCGTGACAATATAGTGGTTATCATTTGATAATAGCGAAAGTACCGGCAAACCGGCGCAAGCTAGAGCTACTAATGTAGGAATCATTACATTTTTTCTTCCAACTTTATCAGACAGTATTGCAAATAGCACTGCGGACGTTCCAAATGTAATTTCAACTATAATCCTTACTACATTTTTAATATCAATACCTGACAGAGTAAGCGCTTTTACAGATATGTTATAAAACATTATTACCGAATAAACGATTGCATTTTGAGCGATACCAAGCCCAATTGCTAATATAAATGCTTTTTTGTAGGTTTTGATTAATTCTAAAAATGGAGAATCAGATAAGCTTCTATTTTGATCATGAATTTTATATGCTAAGCTCTCTTCCATTATATATCTTGTTAAAAAGCCTATTATGCCCATAATGAAGCAGAAATAGAAGGGCAACCTCCAGCCCCAAATTTCATAATTTTCACCTGTAAACTTTTTGCAAATAGCTATCATTACAAAGCATGTGATAGAACCGAGAGCACCACTAAACGCTTTCATGCTCCCTAAGAATCCTAGATTTTTTTTATCGCTTGAATGCTCTATTAAAAAAGCAGAGTTAACACTTGTTTCTCCACCTGCTGCCATTCCTTGTACTATCCTACAAAACAGAAGCAGTATAGGAGAAAATATTCCTATTTCTCTAAAGCTAGGTATAACCGCAATTGCAGTAGACGATATCGAAGCTAATATTACGGAAGTCAGTAAAATTTTCCTCCTGCCATACTTATCTCCAATGTAACCAAAAATAAACGCACCAAGTGGTCTAAATCCAAAGCCAATTGCAAAACTGCCAAGGAATTTGATTTTTTTTATGTAGTCGCTTTCTGATGAAAAAAAAAACGTCACTTATTATATGCGTCAAAACTCCAAACAGAGTTATTTCATACCATATAATCATATTGCAGATTATACTTGATAGTATTGCTTTTTGAATATCGCTCATAATTTTTAACTCACTATAATTTAACTTACTAATAACAAGTATTTTTGTCTATAGATTGTAGTTTAGAACTTTGTAACTGTTTTAGTATAAAATTGTTTACAATATGCTCACAAGATATTCATTAAATTTTCACTATTATATTCTATATTCAACATTTATTGTAATTATGAGGTTAGTATGAGTGAAAAAGGTATAGACGTATCTCATTGGAATGGAGAGATTGATTGGTTGAAAGTTGCAAAGGATGAGGTAAGGTTTGCATTTGCCAAAGCAACTGAGGGAGAAACTTTTCAAGACACTAAATTTGGACAAAATTTTCAAAGTATGAAAGATAATAATGTGCAAGCTGGGGCATATCACGTATTTAGGATGACCTCAACACCTGAAGGTCAGTTGAATAACATAGTTAACGAACTTAAAAAAGCTAATTTTGAGCCAGGTACAAATAAGTTAGCTGTTAGTGCTACAACTGGTATTTGCGAAGGAAGAACAACAAAATGTGATGATCCTACAAAACACACTAACACACAGAGAGCCGAAAAACTTCATTCTTTATTGACTCAATTGAATGAAAAAGGATACAGTCCAATTGTATATGCTTCACCAAAAACGTGGAATGATTACTATACACAAGAAGAACATAATTTTTCTCACTACCCATTATGGGTTGCTGATTGGAGAGGAAGATCGGAGCCTGAATTACCTAAAGATTGGAAGGATGCGGGTAAAAACTATACTTATTGGAATTACACCTCTCAAGGAGAAGTAAACGGAATAGAGGGCCAAGTCCCGCTAGACCAAACTTTTTGATATCCTAAAACTATAAAGTAGTGCTAGGGCCTAGCACTACTTTAACAGAATTCAATATTCTTGTTTTTTCCCCACCTAAACTCAAGTTATATACAACTTTATTCAACAACCTTTAAAGACAACTCACGTAAATGCTTATCATCTACTTTAGAAGGAGCGCCCATTAGAACATCTTCTCCTTGCTGATTCATAGGAAAACAGATTACTTCACGAATATTCGGCTCATCTGCAAGTAGCATAACCATTCTATCAACCCCTGGCGCTATTCCACCATGAGGTGGCGCTCCAAACCTGAATGCACGCACAAGCGCGCCAAATTTTGTATCAACTTCCTCTTTACTGTAGCCTGCAATGGCAAAAGCTCTGTACATAATATTCAGTTTGTTATTACGAATTGCTCCACTTGACAGCTCTATTCCATTGCAAACAAGATCATATTGGTAAGCAAGGATATCCAGCGGATCTTTTTCTTCTAAATCTTTCAAGCCACCATGTGGCATAGAGAATGGGTTGTGAAAGAAATCTATTTTTTTGCTCTTATCGTCATATACAAAATATGGAAAATCAATAATCCAACAGAATTTGAAGATATCGTCATCTATTAATCCCAATTCTGAACCTAAAAGAGTGCGCACTTTCCCTGCAATTGTTGCTGCTTCATTTTCCTTATCAGAAGCAAAAAATACACTATCTCCGGGCTTTACATTCGTTATTTCTTTTATGGAATTTAGCCTATTGTCATCGAGGAATTTAGCAATTGGCCCTTTTGCGATGCCATCTTTATCAAACGTTATATATCCAAGACCTTTAGCACCGAATTCTTTTTGCGCATGTTCTATTTTTTTATCAAAAAAACTGCGTGGTTCCTCTGCTGTTTTAGGAGCAGGGATGGCTCTGACTACCATACCTCGCTCGATATTGCTTTTGAAAATATTGAACTCTGAATCACGGAAAATTTCTGTTACATCGCTAATTAATAATGGATTACGCAAATCTGGCTTATCAGATCCATATTTGAGCATTGCTTCTTTGTATGTAATACGTGGAAAATCTTTATCGACAGACTTGCGAGAAAATTTCGCGAACACTTTATATAAAGTAGATTCAATAACCTGAAATATATCTTCTTGAGTTACAAAAGACATTTCAAGATCTAGCTGATAAAACTCCCCAGGAGAACGGTCAGCCCTTGCGTCCTCATCACGAAAACAAGGTGCAATTTGAAAATATTTATCAAACCCTGAAACCATAAGCAACTGCTTAAAAATCTGTGGAGCTTGTGGTAATGCATAGAATTTACCAGGATTTAGTCTGCTTGGCACTAAATAATCACGTGCTCCTTCAGGAGAAGAGGCAGTAAGTATGGGAGTTTGAATATCTAAGAATCCTTGCTCTATCATGAGCCTCCTGAGCTCTGAAATGATCTGTGAACGTAGAATAATGTTATTACGAACCTTTTCACGTCTTAAATCAAGAAAACGATATTTAAATCTCATGTTTTCTGGGTATTCTTGCTCACCGGCGATACTTGCTAATATACTCCTTTCTTCTTTTGCTATTTCTTCATCACAGTGGAACTCAACTTCAGATTCAACTTGTAAATTACTAACTATAACTTCAATTTCTCCTGTGGAAATAGAGCTATTTACCGTATCTTCAGTTCTAGCTTTGACTATTCCTGTGACAGTAATCACACTTTCTGATTTTAAATTCGAAATTTCATCAAAAAAATCTTTATCGTTATTGAATACCAACTGAGTAATCCCATGAAAATCTCTTAAATCAACAAAGATTAGGTTACCATGGTCACGTTTACGGTACAGCCACCCAGAGAGAGTAACTTCCTTTTCTACATCATTCTTCCTTAATTCATTACACTCGTGAGTTTTATAACAGTTCATTTAATTGAAATTTCTAGAATACAAAAAGATTATAAAATAAATTAACCTTTGGGCAAGATAATATCTAAAGATCCTTTATAAGCAATTCTGATTTAGATATACTTTTTTATTATGTGTGTTGAGGTGTATTTATGAACCCTGAAGAATTAAAAGAAATTTTAGCTAAAAAAGAGAGGGTGAATGCTGTAATAAAAGATCTTGTTGATACTGTCACCAAAAATGATTTAGAAAAAGTAAAGTCAATTTTTGAGGAAAATAGTTCCATTATTCGAGATGTTGTCACTGAGGTTAATTCCCAAAGCGGTACAAATTTATTAAAGTGTTCTACTAATAACAAAATGGCCGAATATCTAATAGAAAAGGGTATAAGCTTTAGCGCTGCAGTCACAAAGGCAGTTAAAAGAAGAGATTTAGAGTCAGTAAAATCAATCTGTCAGATTAACAGCTTAATAGCTAAAGATGAGTTATCGCAAAATCCTGAGCCACTAGAATCTGCAACTTATGATCACAAATTTAATGATAAAATTGCAAGGTATTTGATTGAACAAGGTGCAAATCCTAATGCAACTGATCATCTTGGTCGTTACTTACTTCATCTGCAAACTGCACAAGGCAATTTCGAAGGAGCTAAGGCTTTAATAGAAAACGGTGCGGATGTTAACTTAATAAATCAAGAGGTAAAAAGCTATCAGAACTTAATTATTGGTGGTAGTGCGTTAAAGGGTCAAACTGCGTTGAATTTTGCAATTAGAATATATTACAGACATAAAGACATAGACGATCAAAAATCTGATAAAACCTTAAAATTTATAAGTTATTTAATAGAACACAAAGCAAACTTAAATATCAAAGATTGTAATGAGATGGTCCCTTTAGATATTGCTATATTTCATAATTCTCCAAAGATAGTAGAATTATTGATAAAAGCTGGTGCTGATCTTAATGTTGGAAGGAAAAAAGCAGAAGGTGTTTTAAAGTATGCAATTACTGAAGGGCATATAGATATAGGGAAAGCTACAATTCGATATATTTTGGAACATGACTCACACTGGTTAACAACTTCAAATAAACCAGATCTTCTCAATGACCAACAAGAGTTATCAAACTATTGGGATGAATATAAAGCTCAAGTTAAAGAGCTTCATGATATAGTGGGAGATAGAATTGACTTGACTGGTGACGGCTCTACCCGTCCTATAATGAGAACAGTGAGTGGCTTTTTAGATCATGAAAGTAGAAAAAATCTAGTAAAATCATCATTTATATCTAGTGCTGAGGCACCAGAAAATTTTTGTCCGAGAAAGCTGGCTGTTATAAGTGTAGCTGCAATAACTTGCGCTTTAGCATTATATTTTCTTGCTCCATTAATCATTGGGTCTTCTGCTGGAATTGGTACTCAACTAGCATTAGGAGCTGTAGGTGCAGTTGTAGGTGGTGGAATTGGAATCTTGACTAATGTGGCAATCGATCAATGCTACGTTAATTCAGTTACTCAGAAAGCTGACTAAAATTAAAGCGCCATAGATTGCTAAAATCCATAATTGTGGAGTAATATAATGTTACTTTCCTCAAGCCTTTAGCTCCTCAAATACTTCTCTTGCTCTGTTTAAAACAGAATCAGGAAAACCAGCAAGTTTTGCTACATGTATTCCATATGACTCATCTGCAATGCCTTCAATTACTTCATGTAAAAAGATGACTTCTCCTTTCCATTCTTTTATTTTCATACAAAAACATTTCACATTTTCTAAGTATTCACCTACTTTAGTCAATTCATGATAATGAGTTGCAAAAATGGCGCGGCACTTATTTACATTGTGAATATGTTCAATCACCGCCTGTGCAATAGATAATCCATCATACACCCCTGTGCCCCTACCAATTTCATCAAGTATCACCAAGGAACGGTCCGTTGCCTGATTTACTATCGTTGCTGTTTCGATCATCTCTACCATGAAGGTAGAATAACCAGCTGTTATATTATCCGTTGCGCCAACCCTGCTGAATATCTTGTCAATCACTCCTACATGCGCACTCTCTGCTGGCACAAATGACCCCATGTGAGCTAAAACTGCAATGAGAGCGTTTTGCCTCAAGAAAGTGCTTTTTCCAGCCATATTAGGACCAGTAATTAGATGTATACCAGCTAAATTGATGCTATTTGCAATGAATTTATCGTTAACTTCAACCACTGGGTGTCTTCCGCTACAGATATTGAACTCTTTGCTGTCATCAATAATGGGTTTTACGTAATTATTTTGCACTGCAAGCTCTGCAAATGCAGTTCTAATATCAAGTTTTGCCAAAGCATTTGCAGCAAGAGCAATTTTTTCAGATTCTTTAGCGACTTCACTACACAGTTCACTAAAAATTTTCATTTCTAAGCCGATTGCAGCATCACGTGCCGTAAGAATTTTATTTTCTAGTTCTTTCAATTCATTAGTAGTGTAGCGCATGCTATTTGCTAAGCTTTGTCTATGAATAAATATATCCGAAGTTATTTTGTGATTTGCCGACACTTCAACGTAATAACCAAGTATATTGTTGTGTAATATTTTGAGTGCAGCAATGCCAGTTAGGTCGCGATAAGATTCACGGAGCTTAGTTACCAACTTGTTACTGTTGTTCAATATATAAGATAACTCAGATAATTCTGAGTTGTATTTTGGATTGATAAATCCTCCTTCTTTTACGGAACTGAGGTTGTTATCAAGTATAGCGCTGTTTAGAAGCTCGAATAGATCTTTATGATTACCAAGACTTTTATGTATTGTGCTTAGTTCACTCTCGTCACTACTTATCACCTGAACTGGTTCCTTTTCTCTGGTCAAGCACTGGAATGACATCTGAGAGTTAATTTCTGATTTTTCACTTAAACAATAATTATGCAAGGTAGACAGAAACTCAGACAATTCTAAAGTCTTTCCTAGGCCTATTTTCAATAGGTTCATATCCTTTGGTGAACCACGCCCTAGTATTAAGCGCGATAAAGACCTTTCAATATCCGGAATGTTAGATAATATCTCTCGTATTTTTCTGCGTGAATCATGATTATTTACAAAAAATTGAGCGGTGCTGAGCCTCAAATTAATTGCCTTAGAGCAAGCAAGGGGTGAAGCGAGCATTTGTTTGAGCAGGCGTCCACCAGAAGCTGTAACTGTATGATCAATAACTGAAATTAGTGAACCTTTCTTTTCACCAAATTGAGTTGAAAACAACTCAAGATTTCTCCTTGCTGAAGCATCAATAAGCATGAAATTTTGTTGCTTATAGGTTTTTGGGAATTCAAGCCTTGGAATGGAGCCCCTTTGCGTTACTCTGACATATTCAAGCAGTGCACCACACGCCATGATTTCTACTTTGCTGAAATTTCCTATACTCCCAAGTTCCCTGATTTTATAAAACTCGCATAATGTTCTGTGAGATTTACTATACTCAAAAAAGCTCTGTGCGTGTTGCGTAATTGATATTTTATAATTTTTTAAAATCGATCTAATTTTTTCATCCTCAGTGAATTTTTCAGAAATTAATAATTCTCTTGGTGATATACGCAATAAATCACTATCTAGAGCTTTCAAACTCGTTAAAGTGTGAAAAAATTTTCCCGTCGATAATTCAAGCCAACTCATAGCATATTCGTCATTTTGTTCAACTATGGATGCGAGATAATTATTGCTTTTATCCTCCAGTAGTGAATCTTCTATAATTGTACCTGGAGTTACAACTCGCACTACATCACGCTTTACTATGGATTTATAGCCCCTCTTTTTTGCTTCATCAGCAGTTTCTAATTGGTCACAGATTGCTACTTTGAATCCTAAATCTATTAGCTTGTGTAGGTAAGATTCGCTACTGTGTGCTGGCACTCCACACATTGGTATTTCTTGCCCATTTGAATTGCCCCTCTTGGTTAGCACTATATTCAGCAATTTCGCAGCTTTAATAGCATCATCGAAAAACAATTCATAAAAATCGCCCAGTCTATAAAACAATAGATGATCCGTGTATTGAGCTTTCAAATTTAAATATTGCTCCATTACAGGGGTATTTTTTTCTCTTATTAAGTTCATAACATTTTTAAATATGTTAGCAGCAAACCACTTACTCTGGTGTTGGTTATTTTATTATGGATCAATAATTTTTTTTAGCTATAGTACAAAAACAAATAGTTTGAGGTAGAATTATGGAATATGAACGGTTGTTAAAAATATTAAGGACAATAAGTGACTTAAATGAGAACAATATAATCGAAAGGGTAAAAGAGGAATTGGAAAAAGAAGATCCAGACACGTATAAAAAGTGGCAAGATAATGGATTTAACATAAATTATACATTCGATGATCAAAGTACATTGTTACATATAGCTGCTAGAAATGATCTTGTAAAGATAGCAGAGCTTTTAATAAAAAAAGGGGGTAATGTTAATACAGCAGATCAAGATGGATGGAATACTTTACACTTTGCTGCTGCAAGTAGCAGTATAGGAGTGGTAGAGATTCTCATAGCAAACGGGGTTAATGTTAATGTAGCAGATCAAAATGGGTTTACTCCTTTGCATTGTGCTGCTCACAATGAAAATAAAGAGATAGTAGAACTCATATTAGACAAGGGGGCTAATGTTGATGCAGTAAATCAAAATGGGTGTACTCCTTTGCATTGTGCTACTATCAATGGACATGAAGAAATAGTAGAACTCCTATTAGAGAAAAGGGCTAATGTTGACGTAGCGGATGAATACGGGCGTACTCCGTTATGCTGGGCTATTAGAAATGGCTATTCAGAAATAGCAAGAATTCTACTTGAAAACAAAGCAGATCCTTTATTGGGACATAAAAGTTTTAACACATTAAAGCTTTTGATTGAATTAATAAAAAATGATTTTAAGCACTCTAAGAAAGCAGAAGAAACACAGCAACAAGAAGATGATGAATATGAATTGATTAAATACTCGTTGCTACTTCGCAATGACTGCTCCTTAACGGATGTTGTCGAAAGAAGTGCATTTGGCAAGCTGATATCTACGTGGCTTGTTGACATGTCCAACTTAACAGAGAGTCAGAAGGAATTGAATAAAAAATTCTTAAGTACTTTTAAAGACTTTTCACATGTTACTTATAAGGATTATAAGAACGATGTTGAAAAAATTAAAAAATTTTTACTAGATCATAAAAGTAATCAAGATCTAAAAACCATTCTCAACCTTAAAAGAGGAGAATCTAAACTGACAATACTGCATATTCTATCAAGTATGGAATGTAGCAATTCAGAAGAATGCATAGATTTACTGTTGAATTCAGGTGCTGATCCTAATGAAAAGGACGACACAGGAAGGACGCCTTTGCATTATGCTACTCGTTCTGGTCATTGTGATACAATTATCAAATTGCTTCTAAGGAAAGGAGCTAATCTTGATATAAAGGATAAAAAAGGTAAAACCCCAATAGAATTTGCAGTTAATAACCCCCACCTTAATATTAAAGAGTGCTTTTTAACTGATGATGTTATTTATGGAACTTTTCGTAAAAAAACACAAGCTGACTATAATGGAAAAAAGTATTTGCGCAAAAGTGTAAATCTATGGGGGAATGATTTTCTACTAGATGAGCAAGATCCAGATAAATATTTTTGTAAATTAGATGAAGTTCAAGACATAAATCAGCTAGAACAGGTTGTAAATGAAGCTATAAAATCTAGGGTAAGGTTCAATCTTACTTGTGAGGGAAATATATATGAAAATACTTATGAGAATAAGTATAATTTTACAGATTATGTAATAAGAAGAATTAGTGAATTAAAGATTTTTCAAGTTGAAAGGGACATAGAAGTTGCTAGTCGCATAGTATGTAATTTGGTAAAAAGAGGTGCAGTACTTGAAACTCTAAGTAGTATAATTGTAATTGATAAACTAGAGAAGTTTAAAGACCACAAAGCTAATCTGAAAGAAGCACGTAAAAGCTATATACATTATTCTCTAAGGTTTTTGGAAGCTGCAAAAAACGCAACTACTGGTAAGGTAAAAGAGGCAAAAATGGACAACTTCACTTTCTGCTTGAAATACTCAAAGAATAGTATAGTCGAGGTTGCAAAAATCATAAATGGAACAGATGAAAGCACAGAATTTCGAAGAGACGTGATAGCAATCGGTGAAAGCGAGATAGAAATTTTAACGGAAGGTGGGGTAAGAAATTATACTGACCTTATAGGTAATATAGTACTGACTTTTCATACTGATTTGGGAAAAGTAGATGCTAGATTGTATTCTGATGTGCAAGATGAAGGAAAAATTATAGTAGAAGTGAGTAACAAGGAGGAAATATTGGAAAAGTTTAAAAATTATAAAGAAGAGTTAGGTGAGAACTGCTTGCTTGGTGGTTCTTCTGTCTACGACGCTATTAAGCAGGGATATTTTAAAAGGCCTGAGGAAGTAGATTCCATATATCATGTAAGTTCTTCATTAGAAAATATATCTTTATTTCCTATTGTACAACAGAACACAGAGAAAATTCGCTAGCGAGGTTAGTGTTGCTTAGCTTAAGTTTAAATTGCCAAAAAATGCAAACTTTATGATACTGAAGGAACTACTTTTTTGGTAGAAGGCAAAGCAGCAAGGAGCGAGCCAAAAGCGATAAGAAAGGATCCTAGCCAGATTATAGACATTCCAGGTTTATAGTGCACTTTAGCTGCGATTTTGCTCTTACTCTTATCAATCTCTCCAATTACAACATAAATATCAGAAAATAAATTGTGGTAGATACTGCTTTCAACATTTTTCTGACCTTCCGCAAGGTAAAATCTATATTCAGGAGTTACTTCACCTAATATCTTATTATTCAGCAAATTCCTGATATCCATTGTACCCCTCACTGCATGGAAATTTTTTTCTTTTATTAGCTCAATATTTCGTAAAGTAACTTTAAATTTATTGACTGTTATGCTGTCTCCTATTCCCAAGTAGTTTTCTTTTTTCTCCTGCCAACCAACGGAATAAGATATACCAAGCACTAGAATTGCCACTCCAGCATGAGCAAGCATCATTCCATAGTAGGACTTAGAAACTCTTCTTGCTAATAAAATTGATTCACCAAATGCTACCTTAAATAAACAAATTCTTTTACTATATGCTTCTAAAACAAAGATTAATAATGCTATGGAGATGGTAATTGATAGCACAATCATTAGCTCCATGTGAAAGATAAACGGCAAAATAGCTGCAGCACTACAAAATGAAAATCTATATTCACGGAATATTGGCAATAGACTATTTCCCTGCCAACTGCAGTATTGCCCTATCATGGTGAGTACTAGAATAGCTAGTGCAATAGAGTTAAATAAAGAATTGTAATATGGTGCTCCAACTGAAATTAATTCACCGGTTAAATACTCAAGCACTGTAGGGTATAAAGTGCCAACGAACACGATGAAAAAGGCAGTGATGAATAATAAATTGTTCATCAGCATCATCGTAAGGCGTGAAAAGAATCTTCTACCTTCTGTCACTTGAGTAGCAGATTTCTTTTCAGATTCCAATATCGAATACTGGAAAGATGTGTGATTCTTTCTCGTAAACACTACAAATATTACTAAGCTACTGACTGTAATTACACCAAGTAGAGCTAATATATACAGTCCATATCTTGGGTCATCTGCAAACGTGTGCACTGAGGTAAGTATTCCTGAGCGGACTAGAAATGTTCCAGTCACACTCAATATAAAAGTTGTAAGCGTAAGTAAAATAGCGAAATTCCTTAAAGTATTGAAATTTCGTACAACGAGCAACAAATGTGTCAGCGCCACTGCAATTAGCCAAGGCATCAAAGAAACGTTTTCCACTGGATCCCAGAACCAAAATCCACCCCAACCGAGTTCACGATATGCCCACCAGCTACCCAAGCTGATGCCCAAAGTGAGCAGCGACCAAGAAATAAGTACCCAAGGCCTGACAATTTTAGCCCAAACATTTCCTTCAGTATTTAAAATTAATCCAGCTATAGAGAGCGAAAAAGGAATGCTAAATCCAAGGTACCCCAAATATAATACCGGTGGATGAATAGCAAGGCCTATATCCTGCAATATCGGATTAAAACCCAGTCCATCTGTTTCAATGCCTGGCATTTTAGTGAAGGGGCTGGATTCAAGTAAAGTGAACAGTAAAAAACAAAAGCAAATCAAGCCTTGGGTGATAAGAGATATTTTTTTTAATTTACTACCATTAGTTCGTTCTGGTGTCATTCCAGTGCTTGACACTGGAATCCAGTTTTTATTACACTGCCATTTGATGTACTCATTTGCAATTAAATTGTCTGGATCCAAGTAGTCAAGCACTGGGATGACAGAAGGTATATAAATATCCATTAGTAATAAATACATGACAAGCACTAAGGTCCAAAGCAACATAGACCCTTCTTTATTTCCCCAAACACCACAAATCTTATAGATTAAAGGTTTTGTTGTGTGTGAGTGGTAATATACGTTTTCAAGTGAGAAATCATTTTTAATGTGGCAGTAGATCAAAATAGCCATTGATGCTGACACACAAAAAAATATGGCAGAGGAGACGAATCGGTAAGAACTAAACGGTAGAAACAAATACGTTAAAGATAACAAACAGGCTACCAATAACAATATATTCCCAAATTCAGGCATAAGATTCATATAATGATATTACTAATAATAAATTGGGAGTTAAAGTTTTAATATAGGAACAAAGTTAATCTTCAATTATATTAATAGTAAGTAAAAATTAAGCATTAAGCTTTTATACTTTATATTATATAACATTAATATTGTGAGGTAATATTATGGGCACAACTAAGATTAGTGAATTTCTATTCAATATAAAAGGTAAAGTGGCAAAACAACATGCTGAACCAATAATTGAAAAAAATCTCTATACTATTTTAGGATTCAAAGATGTAGAAGATTTAGAACATAAGACAAGTAAGTCCGTTAACAAAAAAATTTGGCAGCTATTTATTGATTGCTTTACAAAGGAAATAGATTATGTAGCAACTAAGCAAGTTGTAAAAAACGTTGTTTGTAATATTGCCAAAAGTGCCCAAGGCAATGCTTTTACTGAAGCTGAAAGCTTAATCTTAAACGAAAAACAAGATAATAAAAAGAGAGAAAGAGCGATTAAAAAAGCTACTAGTATTTTAAAAAAAATCAATCCAGAAAAAGCCTTCAATGAACTTTCAGTAATAAAAAAACAAGCCGAAGATTTTTTACAAACCGATTTTTATAAGGCGCAGAGCAAACCACTGCCAGGATTTGCTACATCTGGTGCACAGCTTTTTGCGGAAACTTTGAAATATATAGAAACACTAGAAAAATTATCAGAAGTTAAAAAGGAAGATTTAACTAAGAGTTTCCTATTAAATTATATTAGTTCACTGAACAAAAAGTATCCTAAATCACAAGGTAAAAGGGAAGATGCTATACGAATACTATCAAGCGATGAGTTGAAGAATTTTTATAATAAAGGTGTAGAGGAAGGAATACTACAACCGCTGGTATCATATAAAGAATGCAGAAATCTGTATGATAAAATGAGCCAAACAAAGGATGAATGTATAATCAAAAAAGAAGAACATGAGAAAGCAAGTAAGTCAATAACCAGTATAATTAGTGACATAAAAAAATGTAGAGAAGCAGTCCTTAGTTGCAAAAATTTTCAGAGCTCCTACATAAAGGAAAAAGCAGAACACCCATTTAGAGGCACCTCATGTCAAAAAATGATTGATATATATCAAGAGAGAATTGCTGGATATCAGGAAAAAATTCGTCAAAACCTAAACCAAATAAGAGCAATATTAAAAGATACGCCGCAAGATGTGGAAAAATTTAAGGAAATAATCAATTGTGTGCATGAAGCAGAGCAGTATGATGAAATTTTTGATTCGGCTTTAATTTGTTTATCGAACATACAGAATAAGCTAGATATTCAACCAGAAAATCCCCTAACAGAACTCAGAGCTTCACAAATCAACGTTGAAATTGAGCTAACTAGGCTCTGTGAACAAAATATTAGAGTAAGCATGTGAGTGCTTCAACAAAATTCAAAAAACCAATAAAGACCTCATAAGTCTTATCAAAATAGGAGATTTCTAATAGTGGCAAATACCATGTATTTCTTTCAATTTGCCACTACCTAAATCACACATTGTCTTCCAGAAGGAAAATTTTTGTTCCACTGGCAACCACCTCATGTATAGCTTTACTTTCATAATAAGAAAAATGGCAAAAGCAATTTTAGATCTACTCTAATAAAAGCCTATTTTCCTTGAAACTAAAATAGCTACTAAATGTGATAATAATATGATCTATTAATTCTATTCCTATGCTTTTGCAAGCTTCTGCAAGCTGTCTAGTGAGAAACATATCGCTACTTGAAGGCTGTATATCTCCACTTGGGTGATTGTGGGATATTACAATCGATGTTGAGCCAATCAAAAGAGCGCGTCTTATGATCTCTCTAACGTAAATAGGAGTTTGATCTACTGTACCAAAGTTCTGCAGATCTTCCGCTATTAGACGATATCTTTTATTCATATAGATGACGCGAAAATTTTCTTTATTAAGGCTTCCTATACTTACTTTTAAATAATCAAGCAAATTTTCCCAGTTATTGATTATAGGTAGGTCCTTTATTTCTTCTCGTGCAGAACGAACAAAAGCCTGTTTCACACAAAAGATAGCAGATATGGCTGCATTATTAACTCCTTCAATATTTTGCAGTGCTTCTAAATCGGCATTAAAAACTTTATTTAAACTGCCCAAATTTTCTATCAAACTCTTTGCTACTGGCTTTACATCGATTCTACTATATGCTGAATATAAAATGTGTTCTAAAATCTCATAATCAAGCAATGATTGTCCGTTATCTAAAATAATTCTCTCTCTTAGGCGCTTTCTATGACCTTTTTTGTAATCTTTCATTATTCATGAATTGCTTATCTCTTATAATAAGAAATTGAATTTTTAAGTAAAATATTTAATAAAACACATGAAGCATAATTGTAAATTTTTGAAGACAGCAAATGAAAGTAGCCCCTCTCTTGTCATCCCCTGCTCCCTCCTTCTTGTCATTCAAGTAGCCTCATCCCAGTGTCCCTTCTATATATCATCCCAGTGCTCCTTCTATGTCATCCCAGTGCTTGACACTGGTTTCTTACCAACAAAAACCTAGCATAACTTTTGTGCTCAAAAAATTTCCAGTATCAAGTGCTGGCCTGAAGCTTTAGCTGTAAATGTTAAGAAATTTACCAAGCGAAAAAAAAAGGCAAAAAAATCCCCGTGTAACGAGTTTTGACCCTATAATAATGTAAATTGGCGCTGTAATAATGTGCTAACGCTTAAAATAAGCGCGTTTTGGCTGAATGTAGAAAAAATAAAAAAGACATGCAGCCGCTATAATTTTTATGTAATTTGCCAATAAATATCTGAGTTTTTTACTGAATTTTTGTTGTTGAACCCGCGCGGATCGAAAACAAGGATAAATACTCTTATTGTCATAATAAGGGGGCTGGCGCAGTTTGTCAAGGAAGTTTTATGCGAGAGATCTATTGAAATGCTCGTGCAAAATCATACTATTAATTAGTACACTATAAATTTAAAATTATAAATATGTTAAGCAAATTAGTAACTTTGCTATTAATTTTTATATTTCCTTTTTACTCATACTCATATCAGTTTAGAACCAAAGCAAAGCAAGCAATTGTCTTAGATTTAGCTTCAGACTCGTTCATTTTTGAACACAATTCCAGGGAAAAAATGGCCCCATCTTCAATGAGTAAGTTAATGACTTTATATGTAGCTTTTGACTATCTAAAAGCTGGAATAATAAAAATGGAAGATAAATTTCGAGTAAGTAGAAAAGCATGGGAAAGGAAAGGCTCTTCTATGTTTTTGAAAGAAGGTCAATTTGTTACGGTAAAAGAACTACTTGAAGGAATTACAATTGCCTCAGGTAATGATGCATGCATAGCGCTAGCCGAGGGTATCGCAGGATCAGAAGAGAATTTTGTTGCTGAAATGAATGAAGTTGCACAAGATTTAAATCTTAATGATAGTCATTTTGTTAACTCAAGCGGGTGGCCAGATGAAAACCATTTTATGAGCGCAAAAGACTTGGTAACACTGGCAAAAAGGATTTTTACTGATTTTCCTGAATACTATGATCTATTCTCTGAACAATATTTGACATATAACGATATTGTACAAAAAAATAAAAATCTTTTACTTTTCCATGATATTGGAGTTGATGGTCTAAAGACAGGTCATACAAGTGCTGGTGGTTATGGAATTATAGTATCTGCAAAACGGAACGATAGGAGAATTTTTGCTGTTGTGAATGGTTTGGACACCGAGAAAGAGCGAATAGAGGAAGCAAAAAGACTAATACAATATTCCTTAAATCATTTTAATACCAAGAAAATATTTGCTAAGGATAGCGTAGTTGAAGAAATAAATATTGTTTATGGAAAAGATAAAAAGGTGCCCGTTACAGTTGCAAACGATGTTACCATAACTTATAACCGCAGATTACATGATAAAATTAAAGTGCGTATTGAGTATAAAGATATGGTACCCGCACCAATTAAAAAAGGTCAAGAAGTGGGCAAAATTTTTGTAGAAATACCTGGTACTGAGCAACAAACTATACCTGTTTATACAGCAAATGATGTGCAGAAATTGAGCTATATAAAAAAAATTTTTAGAAAGTTGTTTTAATCAGCAAATGTAAGTTAAGGAGACCTGAAATACTAATCTACTTTCAACCTCTCAGCATGTAAACTGCGTGGTAAAGATTCCAACTCTTTTGCAGCAGTGAGTTCTTTATTTTTTGCATGTATACCAAGCTTATTGAATTCTCGGGCAGCAGGAAACACTCTTGCCTCAAGCGAACCAGCAGTTTTATTGTAATGATCAACAGCACTTTTTAAGCTTCTGCGTAAATTATCAAAATTTTCGCCCATTGTGCAGATTCGCTCATATAAAATATGGCCTAGTTCACTTATTTTCTTTGCATTTTCAGCTATCATCTCTTGCTTCCATCCATAGGCTACTGCCCTAAGTAGCGCGATTAAAGTGATTGGTGTTGCAATAATTACTTTTTTTTCTATTCCAATTTCTATCAAAGCTGGTTCACATTCTAGTGCTGCACTGAAAACCCCTTCTCCTGTTAAAAAAAGTACCACAAGCTCTGGCGTATTTTCAAATTGGTTCCAATATTCCTTTCTGCCTAGATCATTTATATGTTTTTTTATTGCCAGAGAATGATTCTTCAATTTTTCCTTTTGTATCTGTAAATCATTTTGCGACATAGCATCCATGTAAGAATCAAGTGGTACTTTAGCATCTATTATTATTTGCTTTCCTGATGGCATTTTTATTATCAAATCAGGACGCAACAAATTGTCCTCATTTTTATCAATTACTGAAGCTTGAGTCAAAAAATCGCAATATTCAATCATTCCCGCCATTTCTACTACTCTTTTTAGCTGCATTTCACCCCATTTTCCCCTAATGTGAGGCTTCCTCAGGGCGTTAGCAAGGCTAGAAGTTTGACTCATTAATGCTCCAATTTGCTCCCTTAAACCTTCATAGGCCCCTACCCTCTCCTTCTCTAGGTCACGTATTTCACTATCGAATTTTTCTAACTTTTCTTTTATTGGAGTGACAACTTCGTTGATCGTTGCTTGCCTTTTTTTGAAATCACTTTCTGTTTCTTTTAGCTTACTATCGATTACTTCCTTCGCTAAATTCAGAAAATTATTGTTGTTTACCTGCAAAGCATCAAGAGAGAGAGCTTTAAAAGTGTTTGTAAGCCTCTCCTCTGCTTTTGTCAGTAATTCTATTTCCTTTTTCTTTTCCTCACGCTCTTTTTGTAGAATTACTTCAAGCTCTGCTTTTTTGACTTTCAACCCAACTATCTCTTCATCCTTATTCAGTAAAGTTCGCTTTGCCTCTTGAAGCTCACGCTCTAATTTAAGTTCAAGATTTGCTTTCTCCTCACTTAGCTTTCTATTCTTTTTTACGACGAAAAAGAGAAATAACAGTAAAAAAAGAAAATTTAACCCGAGAACTATAGAATTGAGAAGCATCAGAATACAGAAAAAACCGCACTCACAATACTATCTAATTTTTCTATATATAAAAAAGAAAAAAGAGAATCAAATGAGGTACTCTTTTGTGAAGGATTTGGTTTACTAATTAATAATCGCCTACACTTGGATTAGTGACATAATGTCTTTTTATTAAAAATCTTATATAATAGTTATTTTTATCATATCAAATAGCACATATATTAACAACTCGATTTTACTCTCATTGCTTACTATTTACCACATTACAACACTTACAAACCGGTTATTTCATTAAAAACTTAGCTTCAGCCCAGCCAAAAGCACATACCCGGAGTTATTACTTTCGATTTCAGGTTCTTTGGTACTAAATTTTACAATATCGAAGTAGTATGAAGTGCCAAGAGCTAATGGATATTCAAGACTGAAAGCCTGTGATGTTAATTCGTTTGTACCTTTGCCTACAATATCCCTGCTACTACTAAAATATGTTAAGCTCACTTTACGAGAATCAGAATGATAAGCAACACCTGCATTTATATAATTCATATTACTTGTTTCAGGACTACGTTTCTCACCAGATTTACCGCCATTACCGTACGAAAAAATGCAATCAAGTTCAAAAAGTTTTAGCTTCAAGCCAAAATTCCAGTGTAGCAATTGATTACGGCATTTATAATTTTCAGAAGTACCATCCGAGCAATCAGTTAAATTTTCTCTTGCAAACTCACCAGTAAAAGCAGTAGTAAAATTTATTTCATCTGATAAGCCATTTTTATAGGAAAGACCAGCGGCTATTAGATTGTTATATTGCAAATTATTTTTTCCTGGAACATAACTGAGTCCAAGTTGAAAGTTATAGATTTCAGGAGAAATATAGTTTATCGTTGGTTGTTTTAACTTCAGCTCTAGTCCATTATAGTCGCTGTAAATATTGGGTTTTACCCAAAATACCTCATCTTTATCATACCCAGGATCATTATCTTTTTTTTCATTACCGCGCAAATTTGAGTAATTTGTCCAATGACCATTTATTCCTCCGGCAGCTGTGTAAATTTTTGAAGTGTTAATTAACATACTCTGACTAACTAAACTTCCTTTACCATATTCAATTGATCCAAATTCCTGGTTCTTTATGATAAAATACCACTTCTCCATTTCTAACTTTTCTATGTCTAGTGCCTTTAAGTTTGCAATACCAGAAACTCCTACCTTAACATTAAACCCCAGTTGTGTATTTGGATAAACTTGCTGCAAATAAAGAAAGCGCAGGTCTGAATAGCTTGAGGTCTTGTCTTTTGTAGAGCTAAAAGAATCTTTATTGAAAGCGTAGCCAAATCTTAAATCTACTTTTCCATCTAGTTCTACATAAAACATCTCCTTATCCAGAATTACCCTAGCGTTAGCACTTCCTCCCACAAGTAATGATAAAAATAGTGTGATTAGTAACCTCATAGGTAAGCTTAAATTCTTAATATAAGCTTAACAGAAATAAAAAACAATCCTTATATTGTGTAGAACTTAGATACTACAAACCAATTAATGACAAAAGCGTTTAAGCATTCTTCACACTATGTTTTTGAATTATATTTCCATAAATAATTGATATGCTTGATAGTTTTCGCTTTAATAACTGCTTGTTAATGGAAGAATGTATACGATTAACTATTTTAGATGTGTTATTTGCATCACAGTTCATCAAAATAAAAAGTACCTTATTCTCATCAATACATCCTAAAAAATCATCACTACGGCAATTTTTATAAAAATGTTCTATGATAATTTTTAGTGTATCATTTTCCTTATTACAACTGCTGTTTAAACCTATTATTCCTATAACTGCATTAATTTGATATTCAAAGGCAAAATTCAATATGACATATAACTCCAAAATCGTTGAATCATTGTCTGGTATATCAAACAAGTTGTGTTTTTTATATTTCTTACCCATCAGATATTTATCCCTAAACATTGCTAGCTTATGAAACAGGCTAATGTCACGTATCAATAGCTCATAATTAATCTTGCTATTAGTAAATTGCGTTGTGCGAAAAACTTTTACCTTTGTTTTTATATCTTCTCCTTTAGCGTCGATTAAAGAAAAGCCTATCACTTTTGGCAATATATCGGGCAAATCGCGCCCATCTTCAGTATACTCCAAATAGCTTTTCATATCTTCAGCTGCTCTTGCACTTAAAATATTGATTAACGGCTTATTAAGTAAATTCCCTTCTTCACATTTTAATAAATTCCTTGCTGCTTGATTGAGTCCCAAGATTAACACGTTTTTTTTCTCATTATCCTGAGAAACAGATATCACAGCATCATCTTTCCTTCTTGCCGTTATAAAATCTTCCATGCTTTCATTCTATAAAATGTATTTACCAGTATAATAAAGTTGTATTAAGATTTATTTACCTATTGATATACTTAATCAAGTATAGGCAAGCATAACATAACCAGCTATTTCTAAGTGATGATAAAGGAAGCAAAATTACAAATGTAATTTTGCTTGTTTTCTTTAATACCTTCATCACAACAACTGATTTTGCTGTATTGGATTAGATGGTTGAATATAACCTAAACTACTGTGACACGATTCTTCGTATGACGGTGGTGATGAACACGATTCCTCGTATGAAGGTAGTAGTTCCTCAAGCGGTGCTGAAGGTTGTACTTTTTCATAATTGTCAGAAGGAAAATTGTCTGATTCTTTATTATTAGTTGCCTTATCCATACATTTTACTGGTTGCTCTATATAGTCTTGTATTTCTTTTGTAAAACTATGATTTAGATAACAACTTGTTAAGTAAGCTACACCTGCTACTGTGAGTGCTAATGATGCAAAAACTAAAGGTGAAGCTCCTATACACCTAAAAACCTTTACTTTATACATACTCATATGAGCAGGTGGGTCAATGGTTGTTGCTAAAAAAATAAAAAACCAAGTGAAAAAAATATTAACAAGCAAATTCCACCCAATGAACAAGATCCTAACGCTACTTCTTTTAATGATTTTTCGTTTTTCTTTTTATTATTAAGGCTTCGATACATTTTATTAACGTTAGTATTGCTAATATAATCTTCTAGTTCTTTTAAAATTTGAGTCTTTAACTCTTCAATCTCATTATCTATTAACGAATAGTATTTTTTATACCGCTGCTTCAATTGAACGTCTAATACTGATTTACCACCATTGAGAAGATTTAAAATGTCTTTTTTGCATAACTCAATCTCCTGAGAAATTTTAGAATCGTTTTGTTCTTTTATATCTTGATCCATTTTAGCCTGTAGTTTTTGACCAAAATCTTTAAATACAGTTCTGCAAGAAAGGTATTTTAATATAATAGGTAAAGCCAGCTCATTTCCCTTACTAAGCAAAGATAAAAGATTCAAAGCGAAAGAATTAGGTACTGCTTCTCTTGGTAGAATTAAGTGAAATCTTGGAGAGTAGACCGGCAGAACTTCCCCAGTCAGTCTCTCGCAAAACTGTACGTAAATCTCTCGATTTATACAGCTTCCATTATTCAGCCTTTTGACCTAACCCTAATGTCCAGTGGTAGAAAGTCTTTGGATTCTCTTCTTTTATTTTTCCTAGAAGTTGCCTTGCTAGTCTTTTTCCAAGTTTCGGATATTTCTTTCTTGTCCACTTTTCTAGATGTTGCTCTACATTGTTAAGAGGTTTATACACCTCCGATTGGTAAAACCTGCCATAGTACTGATACTAGCCTCTTACTATTGGATTGTATATTAAATCAAAGTTGCAACGCTATAATGAGCAAGCTGTCAATTGGATTGATAGAAATCGTAGGAATCTCGGTACACTCCTTGCTTAAAAAATGTAGTACGAACGGTAGGGGGACCTAAAAGATCGAATCACAATCCTGTACATCATTTATATTGTTATTTGATTATAATTTATAGGTGCAAAAATGGCTAGAACAGTTTTTATGGGTATTGATGTTTCAAAAGAGACACTTGATATTTCAATCAACAATAAACATCAGCGTATAGAAAATGCAGAAAAAGCTATATCTGAGTTTATAAAGTCAAAAATAGTTAATATATTTGTTGAATTATGTGTAAACAGGCGGTTATGAAAAACTTGTCGTAAAATTGTTACAAGAACATAGTATAGTTGTTCATAGAGCTCACCCAAACCGGGTATATGCGTTTGCGAAAGCTTGTAACCATTTTGCAAAAACAGACAAATTAGATGCAAAATTGCTAGAAAAGTATGCTGAATTTATCACAAAAAACGATGAGGTAGTAGAATGTATAGTTTCACAAAAACAAGAAGAACTAAAAGAACTAAGAGCAATTGAGCGTAATCTAAGCGATGCAAATATGTGTCGTTTACATAATGTGACAGGAAAAGCCAGAAAATATATAGTAAAGCAGATAGAATTTGCCAAAAAACAATTAGAGCAAGTTAGGCAAGACATAGAAGACATAATAGACTCTGACCCTGGTTTGAAGGAAAAAAGCAAACTTCTAACTAGCTATAAAGGTATTGGACGCAAAATTGCGAGTATCCTACTCATAGAAGTACCTGAGCTTGGTAGATTAGATAATAAAGAAATAGCCTGTCTAATTGGAGTTGCACCAAAAACTAATGAAAGCGGAAGAGGTAAGCAAAGCTCAAATCATAGGTGGCAGGTTTTATGCTCGAAAAGCATTATACATGTCTGCTGTGGTCGCAATGCGTCATAACAGGAAAATGAAAGCTCTTTATCAGTGCTTAGTTGCTTCTGGCAAAGCCGCTAAAGTTGCATTAGTTGCTGTCATAAGAAAAATCATTATTTGTTTAAATGCCATGGTAAAAAACAATAGTTTTTATCTTGACGCTTAAGACGGTAGATTCCAGTACTGGAATGACAGGAGCAGAAACTGGAATGACAAGAAATCTAATATTTTCACATTTCCTGAACAATGCTTATTTGTGTGATTCATATAGGTTATTACAATAAAAATGTAAGATCAAATAGAAATTTGTACTTGTGATAGTTTATATACCTTATTACAATTATGGTGGGAAGTATATCAACAATAAAAGCCGCAAGTAAATGGACTCTAAAGTTAAGCTACGCCTGAATTGGGTAAACCTATATAAAAAATTAGGTCATGCAGGAAGAGTATGTCAGCACTATAATATTTCACGCTTTACCTTACGCAAATGGTGTAAACGTTACAAGGAGTTTGGTGAAAAAGGATTAGAAAATCTTAGTAGCAGGCCTAAAACCTCACCTTTACAAAAAACCAATATATCTAGTGATCAACTTATTCTCCACTTAAGAAAAACTAGAAAATTAGGAGCAAGACGTATTCAAACTGAATTGAAACGTTTACATGATCTCTCTTTTTCATTGGCTACTATACACAAAGTTTTCAAAAAATATGATGTAAGTCTTTTACGTATTAAACGTCATTACCGCAAACAAATAAAGCGTTACAACTGTAAAGTACCAGGAGAGCGTATACAGATGGATGTATGCAAAATAGCTTCTGGACTTTATCAGTATACCGCTATAGATGATTGTACACGTTATAAAGTTGTTACATTGTACCCAAGACGTACTGCAGAAAACACTCTAGATTTTCTTGAACAACTAAGAGAAAAAATGCCATTTCATTGTCAAAGAATTCAAACCGATAGAGGACAGGAATTTTTTGCTTATGGGGTGCAAGAATATTTGAAAAAATGGAAAATCAAATTTCGTCCTATCAAGCCATTTTCCCCGCATTTAAACGGTAAAGTGGAAAGAGCTCAGCGTACAGATTTAGATGAATTTTACAGTAGTGTTAACATCAAGGATCCTGACCTACAAATTAAACTCAGAGATTGGGAAAACCATTATAATAGACAACGTCCTCATAGCTCTCTTCAAGGGAAAACTCCATGGGAAAAATATAAAGAGCTAGAAAGTACAATTCCTTGTTTAAGTGAAGTGCAAAAAAATTACATTCCGTCAAAGGAGCCTTTTGTCATGCAAAATTACAAGCATGATCAAAGATTAAAGTCAATTCAAAAACACAACGTTACTTAACTATTTAAAATTCAGACTTAATCTGACAAATCAGTTGTTATGACCTATATGAATCACACAGATAAAATTAAGCAACTTGACCAGCAGAAGTAACTCCTCTCAGGCTCTTATTATCCGTAGGTTCTATAGTAATGCTGTTAAGTGAAGATATTGGCCGCTGTGACTTTTTCAAATTGCTATTTTCCCATTGTATAAATCTTTGTATTTGATCGTCATAATGATTCAGTTTATATTTCAGCTCAATGAGTGACCCTTCTCTGTCTAGTGATAGATTTACAGTCTTCTGAACACCTAGAGATGTCACTCTCATATTTTCCAAATTTCTTCTTTTAGGTGATATACACTGACCCTTCACTGAGCCTGATAAAGTACAATCTTGCAACTCTGAGACTTGCTGCTGATTATCCATTTTTCTCCTTTTAGTTTTTGTACTCTCTGTGTCTAGAAAACTTTTGTTTTCTAGCAGTAATTCTTCACTTGATACTGAAGAAGAACTTTCGCTATTTTTTTCTACATAAAGCTCTTTTAAAATTGAGACACCCTTAGCATTCAAATCAGATTTTTCAAATTGTAAGAGCGATTCTCTTTTTTCTATCTCATTTCTTAAATATGTTAACTTGTCTTCACCTTCAGTAAATAATTCTTGTATAGCATTTACAGTTCCTAAAGTGTCAGGATGATTTACTCCTATCACTTTCTCCTGTAATTCTTGCAATTGTTGGAGTTCTTGTAATGCTTTTTCCTTATCCCCTAAGCAGCTATGTAAAACAGCTATATAAAACTTCACAGATAGTACGTTAGGATGATTATCTAAAAATCCATAATTTTTTTGTAGCTTCAGTACTTCCTCAAAATATCGCAATGTTTTTTCTCTTAATTCCCTCTGAATGACTTTTTCTACTTCTATTTCAACAAAATAAGGAGCAGGTTGTAAGTACTGACTACCTTCTTGATTTATTAGAACATCTTGTAGATTCCTAAATAAAGCTTGTATACTCAATTCACGAGGTAAATCCTCTTTATGTGATAACTCTCCTTCATTTATAGTTACTTTTTTTCTTTCTTGAACCATAAAGAAATATGCTAGGGCATAGATATATTTTGTATCTAAATTATAAAGTTCATATATCTCGGAAGGATAAAGATAAGGATCATCATCGGAGTAAAAATCACCTAGTTTAAGGAAAATTTCATCTCTCAGTCGTCTTACATAGTACAAAGTTGTAAATGCATCAGTATATCTTTTTTGCATCACAAATACTTCAGCTATAATAACTGCTATATCTAGATGTTCTTCCATAAGTTCCATGATGTCTTCTCCATATAAACTATTGACTATAAAGTTATTGTATTTAACGTATGACAATGCTTCTTTATAATTTTTTTGTTTGAGATAAGTAGAAAGTATTTTTTTATCCAAAGTAAGAGAAGGAAATGTATCATTTACCTTCTCGAGTTTTTTTAAATCCAGAAAGATTTTTAACGCTCTATCATATAGTCCCAAACCAGCTTGCGCGCAGGCAAACTCATATTTAATTAATCTTGAATATCTATCATCTACAGCAAGTAATTGATATAATTGTGACGTGAGATTGATAACTTTTTTATACTCATGTAACTCATTTAAGCTACTCAAAACTAAACAAGGAAAATTCTTATTTTCTTCTATTAGATAGTCATATTTTTGACTATGATCAAACAAGGATAAGAGATGAACTACATCTAAAAATCCTCCTTCAGCTTCAGATACCAGTTCTATGACACAACTTAATATGTGTTTTTCCTCATCTATGCTAAGCCATGAACGCACTACTTTTTTGACCGATTCATGCATAATGTAAACCTTGTATTTATCTGATCCTTCTACATAAATTATGGAATACTGCTCTAGCAATTCGAAAATGGAGTATAGTCCATCCTCATATCTAATCCAGGTAAGAAATAAACTGGGATCAATTGCACTATGATCAAAATAAGCCATAATACTTAAAATTTTTAGAATTTTCTCTCCAGAACTCATCTTTTCTATTGTTTCCATCGAGATTAGTAATGTTATTTGCAATATTCTATCGTATTCATTTTGTCCAGTGTTTCGTGGAAATTTCTGATTAAACCTTTCGTATTCTATTAAATATTCAAAAATTCCAAATGCTTCGCTCAAAGAGCTTGATCCTTTGTTTTTAATACATGCTGCTGCTAGATTTATAGCCAATGGAAAACATTTTAGTTTTCTTATGAGCGCTTTTATTTGTTCATCTTGCGATCTATCTGCCATCTCTAAAATTATTTTGACAAGTTGTACAGCTTCTTTTTCTTCAAGACTATCTAAAGATACTTCTGCTATATCTTGATAATCTTGATCAGAAGAAGTAAACAGGCAATCAAAACCACCTCTTTGACCTCTGATCTTTAAAATCCTCTCTAGATCTTCTTTTTTAACTCCCTGAAAAAGGAATAGGCATTTTTTCTTTTCTTTATTTCCTACTCCTCCTTCCATAAACATGGCTAACCTATCTCGGGTAAAGGAAGCAAAAGAACTTTCTATGGATAATATATCTTGAGTACTCACCTCATAGGCATGAAGATAAGCTCCTTTGTTTTCTTCAACAAACTTTCTAGCTAATTGAGTTTTACCAATACCAGATGGACCTACTATTACTACCGCTCCCCCCTGCAATTTTGTATATATCTCATCTATTTGTTCTTGCCTTCCAGTGAATTCTTCTACTGGATCACATACATCCTGAAAATTCATTTTACCAAATAGAAATCCTAATTTTTTTACATTTGATAATCTTTTTATACTAGACCGAAAACTCCTAGATCTTGCTGCATTATCATGCTCTGATTCAAGTAGGTTGCTATAGTCTTGAGCGACTGTTTCAGCATGCTTTACAAATGCTTCTTTTACTTTTAGATAATAAGATAAATTTGGAATTGTTTTTAAATTGTTTTCCATCGAATATATAACATCACTATTTTTTCCAGCCCTTTCTATTATCTTTTTGCCTTTCCTTATTCCTTCTCCTTCAACTAAGTATCTCATATTCATATCTAAACTTTGTTTGCATCCTTGACAGAAAAGTAAGATATACTCGCTTAAAACGCTTACCTCTTGTTCAATATGAGATTTAATTTTTACTATAAGATCCTCAATTACCTTTTTGCTTGGCATTTGGATTTCTTTATTGACAATATAAAATACCTGCTCCACTTTAGCCTTAAACTCTTGTATATTTAAGGCATCTAAAGTATACACATAATTTTCAAGTTCTACGTTTGTAGTTTCTACTCTAATATATCTTGTCTCATATGTTCTTTTCGACTTTTCACCCATAAGGGAACGGCGATAACCATACTGACTAGATTTATCTTCACTTCTTTTTCTATAATATATAAAAGAGCCTTCACTTCCTTCTGCAATTCCGATATTTTCATATAAATCTTTAAGGTTATAACTTATTTCTCCATACTGCGCAGACACCTCTTGCAAATATGTATTGAGAACAAGGGTTTCAGCTATCCCTAGCTTGCTCAAATCTCCCTTGTATTCTTTCTGAATATAATATTCGATGATCTTATCTACAATGTCATCTGCTATCTTTGAAACATGATCAAAGCCTATTTTCTCAAACTGCATTTCAAAACTTTGAAAAATATTGCATCCAGCATCTACTAATATTTTTCTAAAGCCCAGTTTATATTCATTAAATGTTTCTATTAAGTCTGATAGATTAATAAAATTTTTTGTCGCTTTTATTACATTACCTGTTCTCAAAGATGCCCTCATACCAAACATTGCCAAGTCATCTGTATGTATTGAACATCCAAAAATACTCCGCACAGATCTATTAGTGTTCATTCCATCAAAAAATATTCTGTTCCCCTCTCTCAGCATACTCGCAAGCACATCATATATAATGATCCTCGTTTCAAATGATTGAATGAAACTCAGAACAAACTTCATCAAATTTGAATACTCTACTTGATAAAATTGATAATGATTACCTCCTTTGTAGGATAAGTGTATTTTATTACAGTATTTTTTCTCTTCATTGTATATAAGATCTTTTGAATCTTTCTGAGACACTATTATCGCTGTATTTAGTAGATCAGACATTGAATTTATTTCATGCTTTCCACCCCAAACTCCAGTAAGTTCCATGCACTTTAAGTATGTGTCAAATACAAATTCTTGAACTTGATTACGTTTTTTTATCTTATTAAGTTCAGTACAAATTTCCTTTACTGCATTTTCGTCAAAAAAATTGGGTTGGAGTTTACTAATATCAATATTATACTGCTTAATTTTTTCAGCACCGAATTCATGTTCAAACTCTTTTTTAAAGGTACCTCCTGTAAAATAACTTCCACTGTGACTCTCAAAAAGATCCATAATTTCAACCTTATTTTCAAATCTTCTTTGGCTGAAATATACTGCATCAGCAACCTCACAACGAAATGTCTTCGTTACTAATTGCTTCATTACACTATCTTCATAAATATTTGCATTACTTTGCATTAGCCTTTGAATTGAATGTACATCATGGTCGCTCGCAAATAATTCTTTAAACCTTTCATGGAAGGCATAATCATCAAATTTTACGGGAGCTAAGTAAGCTAAAGCAACAGACCAAAATAAGCAGCTGCCATCTCCCGGTACATCAACTTCTTCATATGAAATAAGTGGTTGCAGTATCTTAGCGATATCTTTTCTGTTATTATCTTTAGCAATATCTATAGGAGTCTTTCCCTCTCCATCTAAAACATCAACTTGCGCTCCTATCTTTAGCAAAAATCTGACAATTGTTAACTCTCCCAGGCAAACAGCAATATGCAGCGGTGTATCACTGCATTGATTCACTCGAAAATTAACGTTTAGACTCGGATATACCTTAAAAAAACTTTTCAGCTTTTCAAGCTTTCTATCTTCTAGAATACTAGAATCCTCTATAATATTAGTAAACTCTCTTATTAATAGTGTCTCGCTCAAGATTGGCTCAAAATGGAAACCTCCTTTATTTATTATATGTATAGTATTTTTTTCATTATAATCTGTACTTACAGGTTTGGATGTTAACTCATCAATAAGATACCCTGACCATCCACATATATGAAGATCTTCAATAACATGCAGCTTAATATTATATTCATTACAAATCATACTTCCCTCAATTTCAGGCCTACCCCATATAGGAATCTGCAACGTACTTCCATACTTTAAATCAGTTAACAATAAAAACACGTCTTTATTGTCCCTCTGCATTTTTTCTATATCTTCAATACTGTATTCTATACCAATCAAATAAGTCTTCCATAATTCATCATCATTAATACCAGGCTCTGGGAGTATTACTGTAGAATCTTCACGGTTTCTAGCATCTGCTATAATCTTTTCTTTCATTTCTTGACTAATTAAAGCTTGCTTCCTACAAACTTCTCTCAAAGATTTCACAGTAAAGTTTGTTCCAGGATTTAATTGCTTAAGTCCCTGTGCAACTGCATCAAAGAAACAATCTCCTCCTCCAATTGCTTTTCCTATTGTAAAACCTTCTGGCAGCTTTAATATTTGCTGACTGCTAGATAGTAGTGTGTCTTCTTTTTGCATTCTTATTAACCTAGATTGATTATCTATTACTTGTTCCTTTGTATTTTCTTTACCTAACATAAAGCCCCCTATATTTTAATATTCATATTTTGATGATTTTGTCGTAAACCTCTTTTCTAAAGATTGGTTTCAACATTTGATTCTTATACAGCTGTACCAAAACAATTTGCTGTAGAAACCTTAAGTTAATTTCAAGTAACTTTGATTGCTGAGTAACAGTGTGCTTTTCTTTTGATTTCTTACTAAACTAGATATATTCTTAAAAAAGCCAGGATTGCTTTCTGAATGATGTACATAATACAATGCATCTGACTCAATACCCCATGTATTTATTATGTTAAACTCGACTATAGCTAAAGAAATCTAGCAGAACAAGAACTTTTTTCATGTTTTAATATTTTTTTAAAACTAAAGCCAGTGCTTGTAAAAACACGTCTATTCTTTTACTACAATGTACTTTTTCTATTTCTAAATACTAATTTAACAAAAACTAAAACAATTTCACATATCACTACAACCATTTCCAGCAACCAATACTGCTACCCGTGAGAAGACTTTTCTTTGGGATGGATTGGTTTACCAAGCGATACATACGAACTTTTCTTTATATCAATTTATTACTTTATTTCTCTGTTTTTTTTTAAATTCCCCTAATGAAATTAAATAGCTTACTGTAAAATTAGCTTCCTTTTAAGTTCTTGTTATTCACAGATTCTACAGCAACACTATTAAATGAATATGCGGGCATCTCACTATTTATATTAACAATGCTTTCCGTTCTATCAGCAAGACCTTCAAATTGCATTGACATGTCAGATGGTGGATTCTGACTACCTTGAAGCAATTGTATATTTGATGCATTTTCTTCAAATGTTGCACTTATATTTTCTAATTTTCTTTTTTTAGGCTCGTTTAAATGCGCAGATCTCCTCTGTTTTCTTTCATGCAAAAAATTCTTGAGTTTAAGTTTCACATTAACTTCTTCTTGCACTAAAGAACAATATTCAATAAGGTGGCAAGCAATATCTGGGCGGCCAATGACAATGGTAAGAGCATAAAATAAAGGACTCATACCACCTTCGTCCTGTATATTTATATCAGCCCCTTTTTCTACAATGTATTCAACAATACCTGAGTGACCATATATGACAGCATAGTGCAAAGGACTCACATCTTTTTTATCCTGTTCATTTACATTAGCCCCCTTTCCTACAATGTATTCAACAATACCTGAGTGACCATATATGACAGCATAGTGCAAAGGACTCATACCATCTTTGTCCTTTTCATTTACATTAGCTCCCTCTTCTACAAGATAGTTAATAACATTTGAATAACCACGTATAGCAGCAAAGTGCAAAAGACTCACACTACCTTTGTTCCATGGATCTACCCTAGTTCTTTGCGTTATAAGGTACTTAATATTATCTAAGTGATCACACACGGTAACATAACATTCAAACCTCATATTATTTTTATCATGTAGATTTACATTCATACTCATCACCTTTTTCTTTATAAGGTATTTAGCAATATTTAATCTAACACTTTCAGCAGCATGGCAAAAAGGACTTATATAATCTTTATTCTGTAGATTTACATTGGCACCTTTTTCTACAAGGTGGATAACAATATCTAAACGACCATTTTGAGTAGCAAAGTACAAAGGAGTTATACCATTTCTATCACATGAACTTACATTGGCACCTTTTTCTACAAGACATTTAACAATATCTATATTACCACTGATAACAGCATAGTGCAAAGGACTCATATCATTTTTATCATGTAGATTTATATCAGCTCCCCCTTCCTCTACAAGGTATTTAACAATATCTAACCGATTCTCCTCAATAGCAAAATGTAAAGGCCCTGCACTTTCATCCTGTAGATTTACATTGGCCCCTTTTTCTACAAGATATTTAACAATATCTATATTACCACTGATAACAGCATAGTGTAAAGGAGCACCACCCTCTCCACTCAACTTATCAACCTCCCAATATTTATTGTCAATAAAATGCTTAACTACTTCTAATTGACCAGATAGAGTAGCCCAGTGTAAAGGGCTAAGGTCGCGATTACCTCCATCCAAATCACTTCCTTTCTCTATAAAGCATTTAACTATCTTTAAGTGACCATGCATGGCAGCACAGTCTAAAGGAGTAAATTTCATTTTATCAACAGCATTAACAATTTTACTTAATTTATTTGAATCTACTTTCTTTAATATACGTTTAATAACTTTCTCATTACCATCTTTGGCTAGTAAATGTAAGATAGTACTTCCATCATAAAGATAATCAATAAATTCATTAACTAACCTGTAATATTTACTTGCATGACTCCAAACAGATATAGCGTGATTTGCATTTGTAAGGCAAAATGATGTCATAATCTCTCTTAAAATTTCTTCTTCTGTTCCTGCTTGTTCTTTCTCTAATCTTATTGTTTTTTGTACTCCCATATGAACTCTTGCTATTGATTCCTCTAACTCAATCACTGAGAACTTATCAAGTAGATTAAGTGCATCCAAAACCTTTTGCTGATCGTTTTCTGATTTCTTATGAAGAAAAATTTCTGCTGTATCAATTTTATCAGGACTCAAGTAAGCCATAGAGGCTAAAATATCATGCGATTGTTGTCCAACATCTTTTTCTTCTTTTATTTTACCAAAGTTGATTTGCAAAGTCGTAAATAATTCTGGAGAGATATCTTGTTTCTTCAGACGATCAAGATTTGATTCTTTCATTACTTTACTATAGCATTCTAGGTATTGACTAATACTAATATTTTCTTCTTTAATGTATTTTGTTGCTTCTTTCAAAGCTAATGGAAAATAATTTAACACCTTTACTAAGTTTACCATCTCGTCAATCTGTAAGTGTGAGTTATCATCTATTCCTAAGGTTTTTTCAATAAACATCAAGGCTTCTGCTGAAGAAAATCCTTTATCCAAATTTATCTTTTCTATCTCTTCTTTCCAATCCTTATTGCGAGAAGTAATTAAGATGTAAGGCTGTTTTCCACCAAAAATGAAACCATAAGGCGGTAAAAATTTTTTAATCTCCTCATATTGATTGGCGTTGTCAAAAATAAAATAACTTTCCACATCTTGAAGTTTCTCATATACATTATCAACAATAGATTCAATTCTTTTCTTTTGAACATCATTGTAATCTACTTGCTCTCTACCTTCCATACCAGAATTTATTTTTTGTATACCTTGATAACCTTCTGTAGGAATTCCTAATTTTTTAGCTAAACTATAAAATGAATTTGAAAGAGTGCTACATGATTTGGCATTTATCCATATAACGTTACCTTTACTCTTTATATTATGTGCATAACTTTTAGCTAGTTCACTTTTTCCTACTCCATAGCCTCCATGAATTAAGACCATTCGTGGTATTTCTTCTTGTTTTTCAATGTCTAACTTCTCGTTTAACATCTTTAACATATTTCCTCTTTCTACAAAGAATTGTGGTAAATGGTCCAAATTAAAGAAAAACGGACGTACACTTTCCTCTTTTTTTGTTTGGAAATTCTTGATCTTTTCATACAGTTCTTCTATATCTTTTCTTTTCGTTGGATCGTTTCCATTAATCTCTTTTAATATATTATCAGCCAATTCTTTCTTTTTTTTCTCATTTAAAATATGCACATACTCTTCTTCTTTAGGTAAGTTAACAAGCCTATACTTTTTGTCTACCTCCCACCACTTTTCTAATTCCCATGTAAAAGGAAGTCTATATCCATATTTTTCAGCATTATCATGTTTCCTCAACTGATAATATTCAGTAGTATCATAATTTACTTTTTTTATTCCTACTCCTGTATATAATTCTGGGGTTATCCAAATTTTACCACTTTGCTTATCTTTCACTTTATATCCAGACTGAAATGCTTCTGACTTAAAAAGTTTCGCTGGTTTTTTTAAAACTTGCTTAGCAAATGTTCTCGCTTTTGATTCACCTAAAACAACACCTTTTGTTATAAGATCAACGGAAAGTTCTTCTTTATTATCTGAAATATAATTTATTACTCTAGATACAGCATCTATTGCTAATTTCTCAATCCCTCTCTCCCAAGAAAGGCTACTAACATCCATAATCCCAGTAAACTGCCCCTCAAATTTTTGAAAAATTTCCAAACTAGCATCTACTAAAATCTCTCTTGTGCTACCTCCTAAAGGCATAACTGTTGAAGAAACACTTTTTGCTCCTTTCTTATGCTCTTTTGCAGAAAGACAACCTATCATTTCAATTGCTTTATCAGGAATTATTCGCATACCTGGTGTAATAGCACTCTTTATAGTTGAATCAGCCAGACCTAATATTTTACCTGTTTTTTTTATTTTTGAACCTGGTTTTACTTCTTCAGAGTATTGAAATAGTTTTTTTTCGAATTCTTTAACAAAAGTCTTAACAAAAAAAGTTGCTCTTTTCACTATTTCATCATCTGTAAGACCTATATCCTCTACCGTTAACCTACAATCAACCAATGCACTATACCATGTACTACTGCTGCTTATAGATGAAGCTCTTGTTACTCTAGGACTATCTTGACTTCGTTCATGCTGAAGTTCTTCATCAGATAATCTGTCTTCATAATCAACTGTTGCTTCCATTATTGACTCATCAGGCAACACCTCTACACCAGGGCTAGATTCTTTATAATCTTCACAGTCCATTTGATTGTCTGTGACATCTTTCATTTCTGCTTCGAAATTTTGTCGAAAATAAACAGACTCACTGTCCAATTTTTTTTCACTAGCCATGGTTTTATAATAATAAAGTGACGTTTGCTGTACTGTCCCTCTTAAGATTGGTTGAAAATGAAGATCTCCTTGATTTACTATATGTATAGTGTCTTTTGTATAGTAAACTTTCTTACTAAGAATCTCGCTATTTAATATATCCTTTTGGTAACCTTCCCTATCAATAATGTGATGCATTATTACATTTTCTCCATCAGAATTAATAGCTGCTTCAATAAAATGCAACCTTACCTTATATACTATACAAATTATTCTTCCCTCAATCTCTGGTAGACCCCATATAGGTACATTTAATTTTAATCTATCTATTACTTTAGATCCTTTCTCAATATCATTTGCGGTAAACTCAATTCGTGAAATATAATAAGAAATACTTCTATATTCATTTTTTAAAGCTTTTTTAAGCCACGACGAGTCAATATCAAGTTGACTCTCTGCAAACAGCCTACAAATAAGTCTTAAAGATTTTACAGTAAAGCCCTTATGAGGTTTAAGCTGTTCAAGTCCCTGTGCAACTGCGTGAAAGAAACAATCTCCTCCTCCGATTGCTTCCCCTATTGTAAAACCTTCTGGCAAATCTAAATCAATCGTTACTTGTTGACTACTAGATGGTAGTGTATCTTTTTTTTGCTCTCTTATTAACTTAGATCGATTAACTGCTTGTTTAAAATAATTTACAGAATTCAATGTCTTTAACACAATACTCCCACATATTTATTACGTAAAATGCAACTTTATTATGACTAATAAAGATCTAACAAGGCAAGATTTTTTGCATGTTTTAGCATTTTATTATAGTTTGTATTTTTAAAACTAAACCAATACAGCCATTTCCAGAACCCAAAACCACTATTGTGAGAAGAGTTTGTTTTGGGATGGCATGGTCTACCATGTGTACCATACGAACTTTTTTATACTCTGACTTTGCTATACGCTAAAAGTAGCAATATTAGACCATTTCATCCATATCTACATACGAACTATTTTGCCTAACTTTATTGCAAAGATTTCAAACTTCTATTTTTATAACCTTATTTTTAAGCTGCTTGTTCTCACAAAGATACGCCCTTTTTTGAAGGAGTAAACAATTGAATTTTTTATAACACTAACTAGCATGGTACTTTCACTAAAATATGTTTTGAAAAAGTTAGTTGACCTGTAAATAGTTCTCTACTAATATTGGCATGTATTTGTTTATTCTGCTGAAGTTGCTCTATACAGGTTTGCTGTAAAAACTTCAGCAGTTTCCGTACTCCTTTAAAGCATCATATTCCTATATATTCAATATAGCTGGTGTTCTCAATTTTGTTGATCTATAGTAAAATTGGCTAAAACTTCCAGTAATAAACAACTTTTAACCTAGCAGTACTCACCATAAAAACTTAACAAAAATATGAGTAGTAAAAAGATTATGTTGAAATTAGCTTGACACATACTACACATTCTATATAATATATCCTATATCTAGAGCTAGCAGGTAATATGGGTACAGGGCCAGTAAAATATATTGCAGAACCTATCAGTGAACAAAGCAAACACACTGATGAGCAAAAACTGAAGTGTGACCTAAGTGCTGGACAAGAGTGTTCAGAAATAGGTAGCCCAAAAACAGAAGCAACTGAATTACCAGTAGATAGTTATTATGAATTCATTAAGCGAGATTTATTTTGGGCTGATAGAAGTTTGATAGATGATAAAAAATACTTAGAGGATTTAATAGATGAGTGGCTTATTCATGCACCTAACTTAAAACTGGAAGAGAGTCAAAAAAAGTTAAATCAAAAATTACTCAATAGTATTATAAAAGATTTTAATATGGGGAATTATGACTCATTTTCAAATCTTAAGCAGTTTTTAGAAAGTAACGAGAAAAATAAAGACCTGAAGTACGTTCTTAATCTAAAAAGAGGACATCTAGGAACAACAGTATTGAATGTGTTTGTCGCACACGATGAAGCCATTCATCCTCTTCTCAAAGCTGGTGCTGATTTAAATATGCAGGATAATAAAGGTAAAACACTTTTGCATGATACTGCTATTTATTCCAGTGAGTATGAAGGTCTAAAGTATCTCTTAGATGCAAAAACTGATCCAAATATACAAGATAAAAAAGGTAATACACCTTTACACTATTATGCTGCTAATTGTAATGATTATAGCAGAAAGGTTATGGATTTACTCATAAGCAAAGGAGCTGATTTAAACATAAAAAATAACAATGGAAAAACCCCACTGCAAATTGCAATTGATAGCAACAATATTATAGAGTGTTTTTTAACTGACAACCAAAAAAAGTTAAGAGACCAATTACGTAAAATGGTTAAAGCTACAGATTCTGATGAAGATTGGGATAATCCTTATGGTCCAGGTGTTGAAGATCTGAAAAAATTTTTAGATAAACATAAAAATAACCAAGATTTAAAGATAGTTTTAAATGTTAAGGGTGATAGTTCAATTTGGCCGTTTTGTCAATTTCCTGATGTAAAAGCTTTACTCTTAAAAGCAGGAGCAACTGACTTTGTAGGTAATAAGCAAGATAATTGTGAAAAATGTGATAGTCTCTTGTCAGAGATGTATCAAACAAATCAACTTGCTAAGCTAAATAAGTTTTTGAGTAAGGTAGTAAAAGCTAAAAGCATGATTGAACTACAGGAAGTTGTAAATGAGATTATAGCTTCTGGAATGAGATTAAATTTTGCTAAAGACAAAGATTATTACTTTGCAGATCACGTACTAGAAAAAATTGCTAAGTTAGAAGGAAGCTATGGAATTGCCAGTGATATAGTATGTGCATTAATATCGAGAGGAGCAAAGTTAAAAAACTCAGATAGTTTAAAAGTCATTGATACAATAGAACGAGAGTTTAAAGATCATAAAGCTAATGTAATCAAGGCTCATGTAGAGTACATTAATTATGCTGAAGAATTTTTTAGAGTTGCAAGGGATGCTACCAGTGGTCAACTGTGTGATGGAAAAATCGATAACAGTGTATCTTACTTAGAATACTCAGAGGATAGTATAATAGATGTTGCAAAAATCACAGATAGAACAAGGAATTTAGGAATACCTCAAGGAGAAAAAGGATATGGAAGGAGTGTAATAAAAATTGGCAAAAGTGAGGTAGAAATTATAACCCAAGATGGCATAAGGAATTACACAGATCTTACAGAAGGCAGCGATATAGTATTAACTTTCTATACCAGTTTGGGAAATATAGACGTTAGACTGTATCCTGACGTACAAGATAAAAGCAAAATTATAGTAGAAGTGAGTAATAGAGAGGAAGTATTGGAAAAATTCAAAGGTCATGAAGAAGAATTAGGCGAGGATTGTGCACTTGGTGATTATGATGTCTACTATGCTATTGAACAGGGATATTTTGAAAGGTCTGGAAAATTAATGCATCCTGAAGTAATAAGCGAGTCTAACAACAAATGGACAGAACGTGAAGAGTTAAGAAGGGATTCTATGGAGGAAATTGCTAGAAGGCATAAGTTATTACAAGATTTACGCAATATTGAGTCTAATATTGTAAAAAAGGAGAAGAATTTTGACGTAAAAACTTACCTGATAGATATCTTTAAAATTTTATCTAGGTTCTATGAAGAAAAAGGGGATATTTCTAAAACAGACTTAGCTAAAGCAGCAGAAAAGGAAAGTAAAAAATTGGGGTTAGAAGGTAAATACAACTGGAGTAAGATTTTTAGTTTAGAGGAAGAAATTATTGAAAAGGCAGAAAAACAAGGTGATAAAGAGCAAAAATCAAACATACCTGATGACTTCTATTTAGGGCACGCAATCAATAATGGAAGCTGTTTTTTTGATTCATTCAGGCAAAGTCTGGAACAACAGAAGGGAATCAAAGTTACTGTAGAGCAGTTAAGGAATGAGTGTAAGAGATTTGCGCAAGACAATCCTCCAGAGTGGTTTATAAGTAAAATTGGCAATGACTTTGATGAGGTTGAAGGTGAGTTCGTAAATCGTGGAATTACGTGTAACCAATATATCAATAGCATTGGAAAGAATGAATTTTGGGGACGTTCCGATATCGAGGGCAGAATACTTTGTGATAAGTTCTCTAATTGCATAAAAGTCAACAATAATTTTTTGTATCATGAAAAATATTTTTTGATGTAAAATTCAGCTCTAATACAACCTTTTATTTATTATTGTATTATCTTATTCAATCAAAAGAGGTTTTATTGGCAATAAAAACATCAACACTAATTTCCAATTAATCTCTTTTAAACTATGTAGCCAATGAATATGTGGATAAATACGTCCACACAAACTTAAAGTATTTATCCACATATTCATTAAGCTTATAAAAACTAAGGTATCATTCTTTTCCTCTATAGTCTTAATGATTTTACATAAGTTAAAAGTAGCATGCTTCCATTGTTCTCTCCGCGGTCTAATATGGCTAATTCATATTGTAGCCAAGCCGCACTATACTTGTTAGGCGGAAGTGGACGGCAACATGTACGCCACGAAGTCTATGCTTCAACTTATCCTCTTGCTTATCCCTTCCATCGGCATTGCTATCTTTACTTTCAGTAAAATTATTGTTTTATACTTCTTTAGTGTTTATTGATAGCAAAACTCTTTTCTATCGATTAGCATCTTATGCATAATCACGGCTAATTTTCTTGCTACTGCAACAATTGCTTTTTTCATGCCCTTTTTCTTTTTAAGCTTCAATCCCCAGCTTCTTAATTTAAATGTCCTTTTACATTTTACCAGTAAGACCTGCGCGGCTTCATATAACATATTCCTACAGTCCACTGGTCCCATTTTTGATATACTTCCGTGTCGATCAATCTCACCAGAAGCGTACTGTCTTGGACTTAATCCCATATAGGCTCCAACTGTATAAGATGTTTCAAACCTATGCAGATCATCTATTGCAGCTTTATATGTCATTGCTACTATAATACCAACTCCTGGAACAGTAGTTAATAATTTACAATCCTCATCTTTTTTGCTTTGTTCTGAGAGCATTTTATCAAGTTTTCTTATTGATTCTTCTATTATTTCTAAACTATGTACTAATGATTCAATTGAGGTTTGGCTAATTTCATCTAGATTATTAACCATTTCTTGCACTTTTAAAGCAAAGTTTGCAGAACTAAGACGTTGATTAACTTTTATCCCGTATATTTTCAGTAATCCCCTTATTGTTCCCGCAATTTGCTCTCTGCAACGTATTAATTGTCTTCTGCTTCCAAGTATTATTTTAACCTGACAAGCTTCGTCTGATTTTACTAATACCTCCTTAAATAGCCCAACTCTCATCATTTGTGCTATGCCTCTTGCATCATTTTTATCATTCTTATTGATTCTCGCAGATAATGCTGCTGCCATATGCCTTGCATCTACACAAGTTACTGGTAATCCAAGATTCCTCAACTCTTTGCACATCGATATTGATAATTGCCCGCTTTCTATTCCTATGGACTCGTATTTTTTGTTTTGACCAAGCAGAAACTCAGCTATTGCACTGCTTTCACTTGCAACAACCCCTTCTTTAACAATTTTTCCTTTCTCATCAATGATACTAATAAAAGTTTCTTTGAGTGAGACATCTAACCCGCTATAATGTTTCATGAGACTACTCCTACTGTAAAAGTTTAAATTATTCTTGAAGAACTAATTCATTGAATTTGTTACTTCGTGCTAAAATAATGGAGTATGTCTCTCCATCATTCAATAGCAATTACAGTATGTATGGTGTGAAATTGCATGTTGCAGAAAGTAACCCATTGCACACTATTGATAAGCAACAAGATCCGTTCTTGCATCAGTTAATAGATAGCTCAGGATCAAAAGCAGGTAAGATAGATTATAGTCACAATAGTGTCTTACATATGGTAAATGGAGGCCATGATCATTTTCAACCCCTACTTTATAGAAATAAGGCCTTGGCAAAACAAACGCAAGAACAAAAAGATTCCTTATGCTATTCAAGCTTGCCAAGCTGTAGTATGGATGAGTTAAAGATAGAAAAAGCATCTCATCAACAGAAGGCACTGCTTGTAAGTAGACCATAGCTTTGTATATGATTTGTTACACAGCAATGATGGGAGAAGTTTATTTAGTAAGTTGAAAAAGAAACTATTTTATTTAAAAAGTTTACTTAATGTTTATGGATTTTCAAGTACACTCTCAGATTCAAAAGGGGCTATAGATTGCTCGACATGTACTATTTCCTGGAGTTGTGTGCTGAAGTTTAGAGTATTGCCTTTTTTGATGTTTAAAGAATTTTCCTCTAAATCTACTATTAAAATATGCAGCTAAAATTGGATACATCTTCTACCATTGTTGCACCTAATATGCTAAAATCTTCATCACTTATATTGATTTTCTACATAATTGATTTTGTAACATTTATTTGCTCTTCTATATCAATTTCAACATCTTTTTGTGTGGCCCTTTGTAGTAGCTCCTTTTGCAATAACCTTTTTTAATTTTCTGGCACATACTTTTTTCGATGTTTTTTCATATTGTTGTTTTTATAAATGGTATAATTACGACGCTGAGCCGTAAAATTTCTCCCTTTGCTCACTCCACAGCATCGGTATTTCCCTCAAATCAGCTAACTTCAAACTCCTTGGCTGCCTCCCATTTACTATGTCTTCTTTAATCTTCGGAGCTAAATAATTTAATCTCAAAATTTGCTGTATACGTCTTGTACCTATATTAATTTTGGCACTCAGCTCTTTCACACTTCTATATTTTCCTTCTTCTAGTTGACGTTTCCAGGAATGGGCTCTTACCACTGCTTTCAGTAGCGCATTATTTGTTTTTCCTTCTGGCTCTACTACTGTGCATTTGTTTCCTTTCTTCTTCATTGGTATAAATTTTTCCTCTGATTCAGAACATACTTCTATTCCATCTTCTTTTACCATTACTCCCTTTATTAACTTTTTCACTACTTCTTTCTGTTCTCTGAAACTTAAATTTTTCCATTCTTCTCCCCATTTTTCATATAGCTGCTCTGTCTTTCTCATTACTTCTTTTTCCACCTCTCCCGCTACTATAGTTCTGTTTATTGATTCACAACCTTTTCCCCTTAAATGGTTATTGCACACGTAATATCGGTACCTTTTATTTTCTTTTTTTGCATACGTTAGTGTCATATTTACACCACAGCTCTTGCACTTAATTATTCCCCTAAGCAATGCTTCCTCATATTTTGCTTTTCTATATGGTTGATTCTTTATCAATTCCTGCGCTTTTTGCCATTTTTCTTCCTCTATTATTGCTTCATGCTTTCCTTCATACTCTTTCTCATAATGTCTTATCTTTCCCACATATATTGGATTTGTTATTATTCTTCTCACCGTCGCTTTCTTAAAGATATCTGATTTTGTTCTGTAACCTTCTCTATTTAACTCTCTTGCCAACTCTGCCATTGACTTCAACTCCAAATATCTTTCAAATATGTGCCCTACTATTTTCGCTTCTTTTTCATTTATTATTAATTCCTTATCTTTTACATCATACCCAAGCGGTAAAGTTCCTCCCATCCATAAACCTTGTTCTTTTGATGTTGCTATTTTATTTTTTACTCTCTCTACTATCATCTCTCTTTCTAGTTGTGCTGCTCCTGATAATACTGTCTGTACGAATTTTCCCATTGGCGTATTATTGTCAAATATCTGTGTTACTGCTACAAAATTTACTCGGTGCCTTCTAAAAAATGACGTTACTTCTATGCTGTCTTTTGTTTCTCTTGATAACCTATCTAGTGTATATACTACTACACAGTCTATCTCTCCTCCTCTGACATCTTCAAATAATTCCTTTATCGCTGGTCTTTCTAAATTTTTTCCTGAATATCCTCCATCATCGTACTTTTTTGCCAATGCTACCCAGCCTTCTTTGCTCTTTATATACTTTTCACATGCTACTCGTTGCGCATCAAGACTGTTAAACTTTTGTTCTAGTCCATCCTCATTTGACTTTCTCGTATATATTACACATCTTACTTCTTTTAGCATTTTCAACTTCCATTTTTTTCACGCATTCCAAATAATAAAGGGCCGTTGTAACTCATTCCCATTATTTTTCCGGCTACTGCTGACAATGACGTAAAAAATTCTTCTCTGTAGATTAAACCCTTATCTGTTACTATTACCGCATGCGTCTCTTCCCCTCTCTCTAATATTAGCTCTGTTCCTGCTACTGGCAGTTTATCGCTACTTATTCTTTTTCCCTTCTCTAGCCGATCTGCCAGATACTCTAGTCTTTTTAATCCTTTTCTTGACATTTCTCCATACGCTTTTTCCTGCATTCTATAAGCTAATCTTGGTATCAGATATTTCTTTGAGTATCTAGGCGCTTCTTCCCCAAATACCTTCTTCCACGTTTTTCTCAGCTCACCCAAAGGTTTTCTCTCTAAATTCATTACTTTCTTTTCTGTTTCTCTTTCCATATTTTCAGCCTCTCATAGAAGGTTCTATTTGTTCAAATAACTTTTCAATTCTGTCCGTTTCTTTCTTCAATATCTCGGTTATCTCTTTGCTATTTTTCGCATAATCCATTGCTGTCATTCCAAATTTATCTGCTTACTCTATTTCAACCCCTGCTTTTACTAGCTCCTCCACTATTTCCACTTTCCCCACCATACATGCAAGGTGCAATGGAGTGCATTTATTTCCATATTCTTCCGCATTTACATTCCCTCCTGATTTTATCAATTCTCTCACGGTTTCTAGACGTTTCTCCGTTACCGCTAGATGCAGTGCTGTATATCCTTCCGCATCTGCTACATTCACATTCGCTCCTTTTTCAACTAATAACTTCACTGTTTTTGCGTCTACCGCGTAATGCAGAGCTATTCTGTCTCTTGCATAAATATTTTTATATGAGTTCTCTGATAATTCTTTTGCTGATTTATTAAATTTGCCAAGCTTTAACATAATCCACCTCACCTTTTCTTTAAAATCAAGTCCCCTTTTTAAGCCTTTCTTCCTACTACATTTTCTACCTCATCTATCATTTCATTCACTTGGCTGATTATCTTGCTTGCTAAATTTTGACATTCTTCCTTTATTAGTGATTTGTCTCTCTTCCTTATTTCTTCTATCTCTATTATTTTTAACTCCGGCATATAGCTCCCATTCAACATGTCTGCTATTTCTCCTACTAGCCTCTCTATTCCATAGCACGTCAGTTCTCTACTTTTTGTTATTCCTCCTTTTTCTCTCAGAAATTTACTCGCCCTTTTACTTTCTTTGCTATCACATAGACGATACTTTTCACTTTCCCAGATGTAATACATTGGTGTTGCACCATACTTATTCAGTTGATTAACTTCAGCTCCTGCTTTTACTAGCTCTTTTATTATTTCAACTCCTCCTATTTTGCATGCAGAGTGGAGTTGCGTACATCCAGTGACATATTGAGTGGCATTTACTTCTGCTCCTTCCCTTAGCAGCACTTTTACATTTTCTAAGCTTTTCGCAAATACTGCACAGTGTAGTGGTGTATAACCATTTTTATCTCTTGCATTTACCTCTGCCCCTTTTTTTATTAATAATCTCACTGTTTTGTAATCAGAGATTTCTACTGCTTGGTGCAATATCGTCTCTCCTTCTTCATTTCTTTTATTAATATCGTTACTTGATACTTCTTTAAAAAACTTACTCTTGCTAAAACTCATTTCATACCTCACAAAATTAGCTTTTCTAGCGCCAGACAAATTTCTTATATTTACCTGCTGCTATTCAAGTCATGTCCGTTTTAGCATGAGAAAGCAAGTCTTTTTCTTTTTATTTCATACATTTTTACCTATTATTAATATAATATATGAGTATCTAAATATAAGTACTTAACTTATTAGAGATATTATTCGACTATCTTTCCAACTTCTGTGCAAATGTCGATGTTCATGCCACTTCAGTACTCCTGGATAAAATACTAAAATGTGCTTTTCTAATTCGTGTATTGAGTCTTTTTGCTCTGAATCCAAATCATTTTTATAGTAAACGTTGTGTTCTGTTAAAACATATTTTCTGACCTTCTGATCTGTATAATTTTCTACTTTATAGTTGTGAGTAACGCTAAATCTTTCTAAAATTGGCTTGTGTTTTAAACTCCAATGCTGCCCTGAAAGTTTATCGCTTCCCAATACAAATTTATTTCCTCTTTCTTCTACGCTACTAACTGGAAAGCACGTATTTATGTCTCCTAAATCCCAACTGTTGTAAGTTAAAAATATGATATAAAGGAGATAAGAGGGAAGATAACCCTACTCACTATAGGAATAGAGTTATCACGGGCGTGTGCGACCGACCAACTGTTGGTATTATAACCGTTCGGATCAAGGTACACTAGCCCATCTCTCGATACGTTTGAATAGTTGCATGGGACATATGTATGCACCCGTTTACAATCTTAAATTAATTAAAACTAATCGAGGTTATTATGATTACATCTTATCAAAATTTTATTGGCATTGATATTGGAAAATTTAAAAATGTTGTTGCAGTTCACAAACAGAAGAACGCTGTCGAATTCGACAATGATACTGCTGGCTGGCAACAATTGTTTCAAGATTTTTCAAATATCTTACCTAATTCTTTAGTAACTCTGGAAAACACTGGAAAATATGAGCTTGGCTTAGCACATTTTCTTGTTGATAAAGATATTGCTGTACATCGAGCTAATACTCGCAAAGTAAAAAGCTTTGTTCTATCTCATGGAACTTTAGCAAAGTCTGATCAATCAGATGCAAGAGCCCTTGCTCAGTATGGGTTTGAACGCTATAGTACTCTATCTCTATTTGCACCTATGTCAAAAGAACAAACAACCTTAGTTGCACTTTGTCAACGTCGTGATGACATTACAAAAATGAGAGCTCAAGAGAAATCTAGGCTTGCAGCACCTGAAAACGACCATATAAAAGAAAGCTGTCAGAAAACTATTGAATTCTTTAATAGCCAGATAGATGAGCTCAACAATACCATACAAAAAATTATTGATGAGAATCCAGAGTTACAAAAGCGCCAAAAAATCCTTAAAACAGTTCCAGGAATAGGTGCAAAATTATCTCAAGATTTTCTGTGTCTAATGCCAGAACTTGGTTATGTAAGTAGGGGAGAAATTGCAAGTCTTGCTGGAGTTGCACCTCATCCGAAAGAAAGTGGTAAAACTATTGGTTATCGCAGAATAAGTGGTGGCAGAAGCAACGTTCGTGAAAAGCTTTTTACAGCTGCGATGTCTGCTTCAAGGTCTAAGTCTGCGCTTGGTGCCTTCTATTCAAGGCTTGTTGGTAAAGGTAAAAAGAAGATGGTGGCTATGACAGCTCTAATGCGTAAAATCATAGTAATTGCCAATGCGAGGCTTAAAGAAGCAGTCAATGTGAATTAAAAAAATCTGCATAGAAAATAGGTTAACGAATATGTGGATAAATACGTCTACACACATTTAAAGTATTTATACACATATTCGTTAACCATAAGATCTAAGCAGTAACTGTTGTTTGATACAAAATTTTTCTATGATTAAGTTAGGGTTTTTATTGTCAAAAATGCACTTTTTACTCGAATAAAAAACAAAATTACAAACAAAAGTTGTAATGAAACTAAATTCAAAAAATTTTAAAAAACATAGTTGATCTGATAATACTATCTGCGCTTTTGCAAATTTAATCGATGGTAATAAACTCTGTGGTAATGGATATAGTGCTTTTAAGTTGTACCACAAATGATCTCTTTCATAGATGCCTTTATAATCCCTTGTGTGAGGCTCGGTTTCTCCAAGGATTGCTACATCTAACCGATATATGTCATTACTAAATGCTTGCTCATAATGAATCCGAAAAGTGCTAAACTTAAAATTTGGATTTAAGCTTTTTAGCTCAAATGTGTTCTTTCTACCAAATGACAACACTGGTCCATCTTTTTCAACTTTTCTACCTGAATAGTCTGACAATAAGCTGCCGAATAAACTTTCATCTAAAATAAACCTATCAACGTTATAGTGATCATTGAAAATCCTCATTAGCCGCGATCTTGCTGGTAACGATAGTTTTGCAAGTTCTACTACTGCATCCACAAAAAAGTCATTTGGCACATCCTTTATTCCAATTTGCAGCTCAAAAAAATGTTTTCCAGGCGGTTCTTCAATAATTGTAATCTCATCTATATTGGCCCATTTTAGAGCTATTTTTAATGATGCGAGCGTTCCTCTAACTCTTTGAAACTCTATTCCTTCTTTGATTGTTTTCTTTTTATCTTTTACCCATGAGAGAATCTCTTCTAATCCGTATTCCTCAATTAACCATGGTAATATTTCTTTCTCTAAGTTGAACTTGAACCCTTTTATGCAGCTCGAATCTACTTTGTAATCTATTGCTTCAACTATTTCACGCTCTTGTTTTGTTGAGTTTTGTGGAAGCAGCATCAGTTTTTCCTCACCAGTTCAATTCTCAAATTTTCTAACTTAGCACACTCATTGCCTGCTACAACAACATCTTTTTTTGGTTCGATTAATTCTACATTCTCTACACCCTCTACAAATAGGTTTGCTATTATCCAAGATCTGGTCACATTCCATCCTAGTCTTTTGTTTGCTTCGAACTTTTCGATAAATTGTTTTTTTATTTCTTCCTCTGATATTACAGGACTTATGCTCATTCTGCTGTGAATATCTATTTCTATAATATTGCAACCAATTACTGTTATCGTATCTGTTAGTATCCTTATATCATCTCTAGTAACTTGCTTTCTTACAATTTCAAGTAGCTCTTCTAACGCTATGCCAGTTTGTGTTGATAAGATTGAAATTTGTACTTTTCCTGGTATAGGTGATTCTACTAGTGCATCTTTTACTCTACTATCTGCTGACAGTGCATGATATTTATAATATTCCTTACTTCCTCCTGTTGACCACCCCTTTATTTTTGCTTTGATTCTTTTTCTAAATCGTTCGTCCTCTTCTTCTTTCTGCCTCTCCACTCCATAAAACTCAGCTAAATTATCAAGATCTTCTCCCGTTGCAAATTTTAGTAAATTGCTCTTTACTGCTTCATTTATTCTTTGTCTTAGTAACAATTCCCTCCATGCTGCTACCTCCAGAATCTTTATCGCTGGATCACTTTCTACTAATGCTGAAAAGGTTTCATCTCTATTTACTAACTCTTCCTTCATCCGAGAAAAAATCTCTTCAAAGTTCAGTGGTTCGATAATATTTGGCTGCTGCATTTTTAAACAACTACTCCATTAATATTTATGAACTTACCTTCTGAAAGATAGACACCTTCTAAATTCAATGTTACTCTCCCTTCTTTTACTCCTTCAACTTTTACTTTTTCTAACTTAAATCTCTTTTCCCATTTTTCCAAAGCTTCTGCTGTTGCTGCATATATCTCAAGTGTTAAATCTCTATTTATTGGCTTATCTACTAATTCAAATAATCGAGAACCATACTCTCTTCTCATAATACGTGATCCAATAGGAGTGGTTAAAATATCAGTAATTGATTGTTTTAAATGTTCTATTCCTTCCAATTCCTTTCCCGTGCTAGCATTCATGCCTCTCATTCTGCAAATACATTTTTGCTAACACCTATCACTTTAAAACTACACGATACCAAGTCTCCTGTTCTTGTTACTCCCATACCGTTCACAAATACGCTGTTTGACCCTTGCGTTAGTGTCTCCCCTATAGTCAAGATATCACCCCTACGACACACAGATCTACTATTTACAAATACGTCTTCACTTCCACTCATACAAACATGAACCGGTATTCCTGTACAATTATCCCCTACACAAACGATTGCTTTACCCATATGCTAGTTTAGATCTATTCTCCTTCCCTTAAGTTTTATTCTTTCTTTTGTCATTTCTATACTCGATTCTCCAGCTTTCAGTGTTATTTTATCTACTACTTCAATCTCTAAATGATGTTTATCTTTATCGTATGACAACTTTGTTCCATCTTGAAATGTTAAGCTACTCACCTCTTTTTTATTCTCTGATGCAGGGTATTTTTCCTGGTATATCCCTCCTAACACCACTCCTAACGATAATTCGCCAAGAGGAGAAAATATCATAACCTGTTCACCGATATCTGGTGGAGACCAATCTCTATCTTTTCCTGCTTTGCTCGTTATCCATGGTAAATAATCTGTTAAAAATTCTCCTATTTTAACTCTTACTTTTGCTTTTTCATAATCTATTTCTTTTACAACTCCTATACGAACAATGTTGGCCACTTTCCTCTGTAGTTCCGAAATTGCAAAATTATTTTCTAACATTTATTTCACCGATTTCTATTTTGTGTGGCATAAATTTTCCTTCTTTCCAAATAGATCGCCCTACGTGTATTGTATGCACCCATTCAACCATCCACACGAGATATGCATCTAATTCTGGCCTAAAATCATCTCCTCCTCCTGATATAAATTCTCCTGGTGAAACATTTTTCACGTTCCAAGTATTTTTATTTACTACTCTTGCTACTTCTGCTGCTAATGTTCTGACAATAATAGCTGCATTTTCTATTGTGCTATCAATCACAATTCGTGCTTCAAATCTTGCTTTCAGTGCTAATTCTTCTGTTCCTGGATCTTTTCCCGATTCTAAACTCACAAGCTCTACAAATAACGCTGGCGCTAATAATTCTTTTCTTATCGATGGATAAATTTCACAAGTTTGAATTGCTGGTATTTCTCTCTTCAGCGTAGTGCAGATTGCGTTATGCAAATCTTTGAAATTCATACACTTTCTGTAATATAACTTAATTCACGTTCAAAAAACTTTGTAAAGACTTTCTCAACCTCATAATTAACAAGATTTCCTATTATCCTTGAAGCCTCAGGTTCGAGTGGCAATTTAACTTCCTTTATTGGCAATGCTGCTCTTCCTTCACGTTTAAACATACCGCTATTTCCTTTTGGCATAACTGCTGCAAATCCTCCTATAAACTCATGCTTTCCTACTTTCGATCCTCTTCTTGTTTTTTGTATCTTGCCAATTGTCGATGCTCTAATGTCATAGAGATTTGCTCTAATCAACACGTCTAATCTGCTAGTTTTCGCCTTAAAAATTCTTAATCTCTTTCTTATCAAACCTAAGTTTATTCTCTTTTCCTCACTGATTTCCTTAGCTGCTTTTGATTTTAGCCATATTGCTGTTTTGTTTAATGCACTCACCATTGCTTTTTCCACTTTTTTCCTTTCAGCATCTATACTTTGTATAATACTACCGGTACGCATTTATACTCCTGACGCTCGAATTTTCCATATCATTCCTGAATTATCTTGCAGCGGTGGAGAATATACTTTATATTTACGGTCACCTATAACAAAAACATCTCCTACTATTGGCCTTAACACATCAAACGCACTTACTTCTAACGCTAAAGTTTCTTCCACAAATTGTCCTTCACCAATCTCGTATAATTTATCTGGCTGTTGCTTTAATACTTGTACCATATATGACTTATCCTTTGACTCATATAAAGCTATCTCCCCTAAATGGATAAGACAATCTTTCAATAACCTCTTTACATTTTCCTGCATACCATTTTCTATTCATTCAAATTCACTTCTAAAGGCTTCTAAAAATATATTGCATCCTTATATTTTTTTAGCATACTCAACACATATTAAAACCATAAGTAGAGTTTTCTACGTGAGGGCTCTACTATGTTGTTACTATTTTTACCAAAACGGACGGACGGTGGCACATTGGCAATGGATTCGACTGCGTATGTAAATCAGTTCCTCTATCAAATCTCCTTGGTTCTTGTTTTGCATATAGTGGCTGTCCAAGAGTATTTACTGTTTCATTAAAATCTGCTGGTGCAAAATATGTTGTAAATGTGCTTGCTGTTCCTAGTGGAAAACAGTGTCCCGTATCTCTTTCTATAAATCTTCTTACGGTTCCTTCAGGATCAGTTGCTTGCCCTCTATATTCCTCAAATGTAATTCCACAAAACGTAAATCCTGACCTCATATCGTTCCTTAGCGCTGCTCCTTCTTGCCATCTCTCATATGCTTCTTTTACTTTAGCATGAGAAGTTAGTGCATCAAAAAACTCAGGACTTACCAAGGCATGAATTCCGGTCATATATTCACCACTTAGATTATCTTCTATATGCCGGAGTACTTCCAGACACTTACGTTTTACATCTGTTGTTGCTGTTCCCAGTGCAAAATTTACTACTTTTGGTGCTATTTCAAATTCGTTGTACAAATTTAATAATTCTGACCCGTCAGCATCTAAAATTATTCCTTTCAGCGCTCCCATTCGTAAATGCTCTAATGTTATTGCATGTTTATTTCTCATTAGTTGTAAATGGTCAGTTATTACGTCTGCTAGCGCTTTAAGTTCACTTTCTGATCCAAATGCCCTTATTCCTTGTACTTCTTCTGGCAGCACTACATCATCATGCGGAATGTGCGGAATCGTAAATGTTCTTACCTTTCTTTTTCCTCTTTTTCCTACTGTTGCTGGCGCTCCGGGTAACTGCGTTGGTAGTAAACTTAATACTCCGTTTTGCTCTTCTATAGTAATATGTCTAAATCTTACTGACTTACTTGGAAACAAATTTAAATTCTCAACACGTCCATAATTTATCGGCAATATATTCAGCGCATTTGTTAGTGCCGTCATGCTAAATGCTGTATTTGTAAATGGATTTTGCATTTTTTCTCTCCCTTTTTTCCTATTAATTTTAGTTAAACTCCCTTGCGAATGATGATCCCTCGTGCTTCAAGTTGCTTTATTGCTGCAGCTTTCTGCTCTTCAGTAATATTTGTTGGCCATACAACTGCATGATCTGCTAGCATTGCACTGCGAGTAATAATTACTCCTTTAATATCAGAATCTTTGCTATGTATATCGGTTGTAATTACTCCTACTGCTGTTTGTGTGCCGTCTGTTCCAGTGGGGTTCAGCACTCTAATAAAACCATCATCTGTCTTCTTGGCAACTACTGCACCAAGCTTAAGATTTTGACCTTTAGCTACTGTTATTTGATCTCTTGAATATAGACTTGATGCCTCATACTTTAATAAGTCACCTAGATTATTTTGTTCAGTTATACATGTCATATTTTCTTTTCTCCTTTTTTCCCTTTAGTTTACCGCCATGTTTGTAGTTGTTGTACCCGGCGGTTATAAAAAAACTTAAATACTTGATTGTGCTCTAGCTTTAGCTACTTGCATCATCAACTCCTCTCCTGAATTCTGTGGTATTGCACTCAGTATCTCTGTCTTTTTCGTTCGCTCTGCAAGTAACTCCATTAAAACCTCCCTTGCCTGCTCAACACTTACGCTTTGCTCAATAAATTCTCCTATTTTCTCTGGCATTCGTGATAAGTTACATAAACGTATTAATTCAAGAACTTCATTACGATACTTAGTTAAATTATCAGTTTCTAGGTCAGTTGTAGTTCGTTCATTCATAGTAATACTCCTGTTTTTATTAATAGATGAAAGAATTGTCATTCCGTCTGCAAGGCCTATTTCTACTGCTTTCTCGCCAAAATATAGACCTGCTTCTGTTGATCGAATCTTTTCAATTGAAAGACCTCTGTTCCTTGCTATTAGCTGCAAAAACATTTCATATAGTCGGTCTACTTCTTTTTGTAAGCTTTCCAGACTTTCAGACGTCATTGGCTCATGCGGATTTAAATCATTCTTTCGACTGCCAGCAAAGATTGTGGTGTATTTTATTCCCTGTTTTTCATCAAACCCACTTTGATCTATATGACTTGCTATTACTCCAATACTGCCAACACCAGAAGTGCGGGTGAGAAAAATCTTTTCAGCGCTAGAGGCTATAGCGTACGCAGCAGAGTATGCATCATCATTTGCTAATGCCACAATTCTCTTTTTTGCTCTTGATTCATAAATAAAATCAGCCAGGTCAAATATACCGTTTACCTCTCCTCCGGGGCTGTCTATTTCCAGTATAATTGTCTCTATGCTACTATCTGCTAATGCTTGTGTAATTTGTTCTTCTATTTGCTCATATGATGTCATTCCCAGAAAGACGTCAAAAGCTCCTGGTTTTTTGGTCAAAATTCCATGTATTTCTATTACTGCTGTTTTTTCTATATTCTGATTTACTGCATGTTTTATATTTTTAAAGATAGGTTGTTTTCCGTTATATAGTGACAACAGGTCAAAGCTTTTTTGCTCTATCATCATCGGCCTACATAGCCAGTTGGTTTGTAAAATTTCCATAAAGTAAACGAGATTTATTTTGTTTGTGTCCTGACATCAGAATCAAAGAAAAGGTTGAGAGAATCAGCACGCTTTTGATCTTCTGCTATTTCTTGGTCAATTTCTTCTACATCGTAACCCATTTCTGATACTACTTCTGAGCGACTCTTGAAGCCATTTCTTACCGCCATTTGCTGTGCTTGCTGGTCTTTCAGTGGATCTACCCAATCAAATCCCTGTGGTATCCATTTTACTTCTTCTTTCGCTGCTTTTACTACTTTTTCATCTATACTCAGTTCTCCACAAAGTACTGCTAACTCTAGCCATTTACTCCATACTGGTCTGCAAAATTGAAATACCATAATGTTATGTTGCAGCATAGCACATCGACGACGAAACTCTATTAATCCTGCTCGAATGGATGAATAATTAACACCTGTTAAATCTCCTGTTAGCTGCTCATATGTTATTCCTGTACCTATTGCTATTGCCCTCAGTTGCTGTCTCATGAATGCTTCATAACTTCCTCCTACATCTGATGGCTCTGAAAATTTTATGTCCTCTCCTGGGTCTAAAAGTTGCATTGTTCCAGGTTCTAGGCCAGATAGTGCTACTCCTTGCTCATTACTTTCACCTTCTCCTAAAATATTTGCTTCAGGATCGAGCCTTGTAATAAACCCTGCAAACATTGCTGCAGTTTTCTTTCTCACCAGCTCTGCATCATCATATTGATCAAGCTCATAAAGCTTTAGCAGTATATTAGAAAGCCATGGCTCTCCTCTAATTTGCCCAGGTCTTAATGGTCTATAGATATGTAAAACATCATTTGCTGGCACTCTCACTGATTCACCAAACGAGCTTTCTCCTGGATGTTCTCTAAATAAGTAATATGCCTCTCTTTGCCCAAGCCTGTTAAACTCAATGCCATTACGGATTATGTTACCATTTGCTAAAGTTTGATTTGTTTTATTATCTAAATGTTCAGATTCAAGTACTTGTAATTGCAGAGGTACACACAGACCATCTTCAGGTTTTCGGATCCGCAGACGTACAAAACATTCTCCTCCCTCTATCATACTTCTGCATACTAGAGCTTGTAATCCATAAAAATCACTTATTCCACAGCTATCTGCTTCATCTGTCCATTTTAGCCATAATTCTTGCACCTTCTTTCGAAATTCTCCATCTCTTGCTTTTGATTGCGGTTTTATTCCTGTTCCAATAGAGTTACTTACTATTGTATCAATAATATTTGCTGCATATGGATTTTTTCTTACCATATCACGAGAGCGGCTACGCAAGTGCTCAAGGCTTTGAGACAGCAAATTGTTTATACTTCCCGCTTCTCCTTGCCAATACATTACCCTTCTTCCTGAGCCTGCTGCATCCCATGCTAAACTTTTTATCTTTGGTTTGCTAAATAATTGCTTGAACGATTTTAACAGCATTACTTTTCCTTATCTGAAACTTTGGATAACTCAGCCTCTAGCTCTTCTATTGTTGGCAAGGCTGTCTTTACATTCTCTGGTAGATTTTCAGTAATTTTATATTCTGCCAACCCTATCGGTTTATTTATGTCTTTCAGTGTATACTTAGCTAGCACGTTATCCTTTGACTTGCATAAAATTAATCCTATAGATGGTTGATCTGTCTCGTGCTTTAGTAAATCATCAACGGCTGAAAGATAAAAATTCATTTTACCTGCATATTCTGGCTTGAAATCTTTGTCTTTTAGCTCAATTACTACAAAGCAACGTAACTTTAAATGGTAAAACAATAAATCAATATAGAAGTCTTTATTTCCAACATCTAAGTGAAATTGCCTACCTACAAATGCAAATCCTTCCCCTAGCTCAAGCAAAAACTTCTCTACATGGCCTACAAGACCTTTTTCCACTTCTCTTTCATGAGCGTCATCTCCTATACTCAAAAAATCAAAAATATATGGATCTTTTAATGTATAATGTGCTAAATCTGACTGGGGAGAAGGTAACTTATCTTTGAAGTTAGTAACAGCTTTTCCTTGACGTTTGTGCAATTCACGTTCGATTTGCATCACCATTATACTACGTGACCAACCGTGCTCTATAGCTTTTTGAAAATAAAATAGTCTTTCTTTTGGATCTTTTACTTTATCTAAAATAACTACAATATGAAACCAAGGCAATTGTGCAGCAACCTGCTGCGTAAATTCAGTATCTTGATATTCTGCAGCAAATTGACGCATATAAGTAAGATTCCTAGCACTAAATCCCTTCATTTCTGGAAATGCGCTTCTCAAATCCTTACTTAGCTGATCTATGATTTTAGCACCCCAACCATGTTCTTTTTGGCGCCTTAAGATCTCTGTACCAATATAGTGATAAAGCACAATGAGTTTGCTATTTACTGCTAGTGCTGCTTTATAACGACTAGTAGCAATCTGTTCTTTGAGCTGCTCTAAAAATTCTGTATATTCTTTTGCTATAATTTTTGTCATACGGTTCCTTTTAACGATTTTTATCATTATATGATCCCTTTACTCGTTGAAAAAACAATCTTTCTCTTCGGTTTCATTCCAACAATCTTTAGCTCAGCTTTAATACGTTGTCTTAAGTTTAGTAAATCATTTATCTGAACTTCAGCATATCTCACTACATGGTCACCATATGCAATTGATACTACTCGCTCTCCGTTTTGCAGCTTCTTTATCGCTTCTTCGACTTGAACTAAATACTCTTCGTTATACATTTTCCAGCCACTTACTCTGTCTTACTTTCTTAGGTTTTTTACTTTCTATTTTTCCACTTAAACTATTCCATTTACTCTCTGGCCAACGATCAATCCCAAGTGCTATTGATGCTGCTCTTGCGTAAATTCGGCAATCTAGTACTTCATTTCTTTCTCTTACCTTTTGCCACTCTTGTTTGGTATAACCTTTTACTACTTTGCTGACTAATTGCTCTGCCGTTAGCTGCTTAAAATATTCAGGTGCATACTCCGGAAAATGACAATATCCTGCTGGCACTTTTTCTTTTTCCCCGTTTTTTAAAACATTAAGTAGTTGAAAAAGCTCTGATTTTAATATCGATACTCCTACTGGCCAGAGCTTTATTCCTCTCTTTAGCTTTTGACCACCAACTGTTATATCTACTCTACTTGGGCTGCTAAGTGGTACTAATGCTTTATTTACACCTTTTACTGCCATTACTCTTCCAGAGCCTTGATGACCTCTTACCCAATTGTATACTTCTTGTGTCGCATACCCAGCATCAACCGCCATCATACTTATCATGTATTCAAGACCATTTTCACCGATAAAATGATGACTCAGAAGCTCCGAAAGCTTTCCCCATACTTCTCCACCTCCTGTATCTCCTTCAAATACTCGATAGTCTATTGACCAACTTTCGCGGCTTTTTCCCCAGGCTACAACTTCTACTTCTAAACGATCTTTTTGAACATCAACTCCTGCTGTGAGAACTACTTCGCCTTTTGGTACTGTGCCAATCTGAAAAAATTCTCTTCTGTTGAATAATTGCTTCCAGTCTGGTACTTCTCCCTTATCTACCCAGGTTTCTCCAAGCGTTGTGTTGATCCAAACTTTCAGTAATTGTTCACTTTCCTTTGCATGCAGAAAATCCTCTACTGCTTGTTGCCAACTATACCAGCCAACTGGACTATAAAGACTTGAAAGATGAAATCCTTTTTTCTCCCCTTCTTTTGCCTCTGTAGCTCTCCATTCTCCACGTTCTAGCATCTCTGTCTTTTGATGATTTTCTATTTTGCCGCTACATTCAGTGCAGACATAATGTGCTGTTCTTGAGTCGTTGTTTTCCCATTTTATTTGTGACCATTTTAGAACTTGATAGTAATTACAATACGGACAGGGAACAAAAAAATATCTCTTATCTGTTGCTTCAAATTCTTTCTCAATTCTGCTTATTCCATGAATCGTTGGCGTTGATACTAAAAAAATCTTTCGTCGTGCAAATGTATTAGTTCGGGCTATGCTGAGTAAAACTGGATCTCCTTCTCCTCCTGAATCTCCTGGGTAGGCATCTATTTCATCAAGAAAGAGATATTTTACTGGCATAGATCTCAGTGCTACACTGCTATTTGCTCCGGTTATTACTACTATTCCACCTGGAAATTCCTTACTTTGTACAGTATTCCCTGAATCTCTTGATCTTGGGTCTTTTACTTTACTTTTTAAACATGGCGTACTCTCTATTAATGGTGCAAATCTTCCCTTTGACCAACGTTTTCCCATTTCGACTGTTGGCTGTACTACTAGCATTGGTCCTGGTGTTTGATCGATGATATAGCCAATCCAATTGTTGCCAGCTTCTGTTCCTCCAATCTGCGCTCCTTTCATGAATACTATTTTTTCAGCCGGTGAAGAAGGAGAAAGTGAATCCATGATTTCTTTTAAATAAGGAGTTCTTTCCGTTCTCCACTTCCCTGGCTCTGATGCTGCAGTTGGCGCTAAAACTCGATACTCATTCGCCCACTCTGATACTTTAAGCTCTGGATCTGGTCTTAAACCTTCAGAAAAAGCTCTAGCGTATATCATTGTCTGCATCTACTCATAATTGGTTCTATCTCAATATTGTTAACAGTAGAGTTTATTCCTCCACACTCCTCCAATTCCATAAACATCTTTTTCTGAAATTCGTTTTCTATATATCTTTTGCTCATCTCACTTATCATTATTGCTATAACAAGCGCAAATACTCCTGTTATTGTTGCAAAAATGATCGCACTGCTTATTGTTGTTGCTGTTAAACCTATATATGCTGCCATTGCTACTGCACTTACTGAGGTAAAAACACAGATCGTACTATTGTATTTTCTTACTTTTGCATCTCTATGCTCCATACACCTATAATAAATTGGTACAGATCTGCCTATCTCATCTGGTAATTTGATGCTCTTTTCTTTAAATAAAGTTTTTAGTAACTCTAAATTGTTTGATTTGATTGCTAAGTGCAAAACAGGTGTATAATTTGCTCCTTTTTTCAGCAATAACTTTACTACATGTAAATGCCCTTTTTCCGCAGCAAGATAGATCGGTGATAGACTCTTATTATTTGAAATATCAATATCAATTTCTTCTTTTAAAATTGCATCTACAAGCTCAATTTCTCCTCTTTGTGCAGCTAAATGGAGTAGACTATTCTTTTCAGAACCGTATTTATTACTTATCAAAGCCTTCTTTATCTCAGGTTTAGCGTAATCAAATGGTGTCTTACCATTATCATCCCTGATTAAAGGATCTATATCCTCTCGAGTTAGTAAAACCTCTATTGTTTTAAGTCTTTCAGCGTAATGTAGTGGCGTTTTATTTTCGTAGTCTTGCAAATTTACTTGAGCATTAGGCTCCTTTATTAAGGATTTGAGGATATCAAGACATAAATCTCTTTCATCGTAATTAGTATTACTTACAGCTATATGCACAGGTGACAATTTCATTGAGTTTTGTCCTATGCGCGTGCTATTTACATCTACTCCGAGCTCGAGTAATAACTTTACTATTTCCAGTTTTTTATTATTAACTGCATAGTGCATTGGTGTCTGATTTCGTGCATCAAAGACATCTATTTCAGCTTTTCCTTCTCTTATCAAGATCTTTACAACTTCTGCATGTCCTATTCCTGCTGCTAGATGTAATGGAGTATGATGCAAAGCATTTCGTACATTAACGTCAATACCTTTTCCTATCAAATATCTAACTGCATTAACTTCACCTATCATTGCAGCTAAATGAAGTAAACTATCTTGCTCTGATCCGTATTTATTGTTGATTAGCGCTTGTAATATTTCTGCTTTTTTCCCTTCTTTGGCGTAATCAAGAGATGTTTTACCATCATTATCTTCTATAAAAGGATTAATGTTCTTTTTCGTGAGTAACAGATCTACCATACTTAATTCGTCAAATTCTATAGCGCAATGTAGTGGGGTTTTTCCATTTAATCCTCTAACATTAACATCTAATCCTGGTTGATTGATTAGACACTTTATTAACTCTAAACTTAGCCATTTTATATTCAAAATCTTTTTTATATTTGAAATTTAGTATTAGATAATTCTTGTAATGAGTTTGTAATCTCTTCAGTTAGCGCCATATGAATCTTTTCAGTGTCACTCAGTGATGCAAGCAGTGCTGAAACTCTATTTGGAATATTAAGCAAATTATTACGGACAACTCTTGCTACGTTAAATGCCTCACTTTTTACTTCTTCTACTGCTACAAGTTCTCCTATCTCAGCCTTAGCTTTTGCCTCAAGCAATTTGCCACGTTCCATCTCATTTTTTATTCGCGTTTTTAGCAACATTGTGGAGAGGTTACTTGTATTTTCGTTTTCTGGATTTTTCCTCCTCAGTGGCTGACTTGGATCTCGTATTGCTGCCACCGCTTCATTTGCTTGTTCTCTATTGATCAAACCATCCTCCAACTCAACTATTCCTTTCTTTACTAAATAACAGACATATTGCTTTGAAACTCCTATCTCTCTTGCCCATTCCGTCTGCGTGATTTTTTCCACTCTTTTTGCTCCTTTTTACGAATTTTCTTCTTGAATTTCTGCAAAAGTTTTGTCAGTACCAGAAAGAATTGCTTCCCTACCTGTGTACACTTGCCAACGTTTTATGGTTACATCTACAAATTTTGAATCTAGCTCTATTGTCCTACAAATTCTTCCTGTTCTCTCACATGCAATCAGTGTACTTCCAGAACCGCTAAATGGATCAAGTACTATGTCTCCTGATCTGCTGCTGTTTACTATTGCTCTCTCCATTAGCTCTACTGGCTTCATTGTTGGGTGCAGTGAGTTATGTATTGGCTTATCATAAAACCACAGATCACTTTGATTTCTACCGCCATGCCACTCACGTTTATTGCCGCTTTTCCATCCATAAAGCATTGCTTCGTATTGTCTTTGATAATCTGATCTTCCTAGCGTAAAGTGATTCTTCGCCCAAATGATAAAAGTTGACCATTTCCCTCCCGCTTCCTCAAATGCTTTTTGCAACGTTGAAAACTCTGATGATGATATGCAAATGTAAATTGCACCTTTCGTATATGCTAAAATATGGGAACAGATATCGTAGAGAAAAAGTTCGTACTTTTCACCTTGATTATCGTTTAGTATTTTTTTATCTTCTCTTTCCTGACTGCTACCGTAATCAACGTTATATGGAGGATCACAAATAGTAATGTCTGCCATTTTATCATCTAACAGTGCTTTATATGATTCAATTACAGAGCTATCACCACAATAGATTCGATGATCACCTAAAATCCATAGATCACCTGGTTTTGTTATTTCTACCTTTTTGTCATCACCAACCAAGTCAGAAAAATCTTCTTTTTCACTATCTAAATCATCAAGGAAATGTTGAACTTTTTCTAATTCAAATCCAGTCATTTTAAGATCAAACTGTAAATCTTCTAACTCTTGAATTTCTACTTTCAAAAGCTCATCATCCCACTTTGCCCAATTAGCTGATTGATTTGCCAGTAATCGAAAAGCTTTAGTTTGTGGTTCATTTAAATTATCACTTAAAACCACAGGAATACTTTCTATACCAAGTTTTCTTGCTGCTTTAAGTCTTAAATGACCATCAACCACAGTACCATCGCTTTTTGCAACTATTGGTATACGAAAGCCAAATTCCCGAATAGAAGCACACATTCTGTTGACTACATCGTCATTTTTACGTGGATTACGCTCATATTCGACCAGATTTTGAGTAGGATAGTAGTGGATTGCTAAATTCATATAATTACTGTACTAATTAAAAAGTTAATATTCAAAATATCTCTGACGCTAAAGAAGGCCTGGGGTCAGCACCACCAAACCCGCCAGTATGGCCGAAAGGACCCACTTTTTATGGATTTTTCATCTTATTAATATCTTTACTAAAATCCATAACATAGCACATCAAAGCTAAAGCATCTGCTTGATTATCATCTCTAGGTGAAAAACCTTTTTCACGTATCGCTTCAATAACTTCACTCTTACTTGCATTACCTTTGCCTGCTATAAAGCGTTTTATAGTTTTAACATTAACACCTTTGTATGGTACGTGATGTTCTTCACACCAAGCAGACAGCACTGCAAGAAAACCACCATAGCAATGAGCTGCATCAGTTCCTAGATGTCTTCTTACTTCCTCAAAATACACTGCAGAAATGTCTTTCAAAGAATTAAGCCAATTACGAAAATTTAAGAAGCACATACCGCCTCCACTGAAACGACTACCATGAAAGCCTTTGCTTCCACTTTCAATTATTCCATCTGTTAGAATTGCCCAGCCCGTTTGCTTGCCAAGGTCGAGTGTTAGGATTGACATTTTCTTTGTGTTTGAAGCGTATAGAGGTAAACTAACCTCGTTGAAACAATGCCCTTCTATTATATATATACCGGATTTCTTACTACTTTTTCCGGGATTTTCTAAAAAAAAAGTTAAAATAATTTCAAAACTGCTCACCAGCTAAAGAATAAAGTAGATAGTTCTCTATTTTTAGAGTTTTACAGTTGCTTGTCTTTTTTACAAATAACCTATATGCTACTTGAAGTAAGGTAGAGTAGATATGATAATAAATGAAAACGAAATTTTATTATATACAACTCCAGATGGAGACGTGAGAATTGATGTTTTGTATCGAGATGAAAACATTTGGCTTACACAAAAAAGAATGGCGGAGTTGTTTGATGTTAATATTAGAACAATTAGTGAGCATTTACAGAACATATTTGCTAGTCAAGAGTTAGATAAAGATTCAGTTATCCGGATTTCCCGGAATACTGCTGAAGATGGTAAACAGTACCCTACACAATTTTATAATTTGGATAGCTATTGGTTATCGAGTTAATTCTAAAAAGGCTACATCTTTCAGAGTATGGGCTACAAAAATTTTGAGAGATTTCATCATCAAAGGATTTGCATTAGATAGCGAACGGCTAAAAAACGGCCTAAAGTTTGGCAAAGACTACTTCAATGAATTACTTGAAAAAATCAGGAGCATCCGAACGTAGGTTTTACCAGAAGATTACCGACATTTATGCTGAATGCTCTGCAGACTATGATCCAAATTCAGAAATAACAAAACAATTTTATGCAAAAGTACAGAATAAATTATATTGGGCGATTTACGGCTTGACTGCAGCAGAGCTATCGAGTTGATCATAAAAAACCACATATGGGACTAACTACTTGGAAAGATGGTCTAGGTAATAAAATTCATAAGAGTGATGTAAGTGTTGCAAAAAACTACTTGACTGAAAAAGAATTAAGTGAACTAAATCACATTGTCTCAATGTATCTAGATTATGCAGAACTTCAAGCAAGAAAGCATCGGCTAATGAAAATGCAGAATTGGGTTGAAAAGTTGGATGCATTTCTATTGTTCAATGATTATGAAGTACTTAAAGATGCTGAGTGCTGAAGTTGCAAAAGCTCTAGCTGAAGGAGAATACGAAAAGTATAGAGTTATACAAGATAAATTACATGAATCTGACTTTGATGAATTAATTAAAGCAAGTAAAGAAAGTGAGAAAATAACTACAACAAAAACCAGCTTGTAGTTGAGCTATCTGTGTTTGACATCTTGCTTTTGTTTTAATTTCAAGGGGGGTGAACCACCCTTTAGAAAGCCCTATCTGCCAATAAATAGTGAAAACATAAATCTTTGTCTCCATTATACGAGATAAAATTAGAGACGTAAATAAATAAATTTTGATCTTTGTCTCCATTTTAAGCGGTACATAAGTTTTAGATGCAGAAAAAGCTCAATAGAAAAAAATGATTCATTTCTGTAATTTTAGACACCTATGCCTAAAGAACAAACAAATCATATCCTCTTTTTCCGGAATACTCAATAAATTGGCTGAAATCTTGAACGGAATACATATTGTAATTTAATTGTTAGGACATTTATATTATAAGCAAAGCAGAAATTTAATAACTAAAGGAGAAAACCTATGTTTTAAAGCTAGCCACAACTTTTAAGCAAAAAAATACTCCCCTGATTAAAGATCGCTTATAAAACAACTCTAAACTCAACTAAAAGGTATTTTAATTAATCTTACTATCACGAAAGAAACTTACATATAAGTTTAACACGGTTTTCATGCCTTGTAAAGAAAATTTTTTAAAAAGAATTTAACGTTTCCTGTCTCAAATCCTTTTTTTTTAGAGAGCTATCTATAAGAGTTAAAAAATTAAAGAATAAATAAGAATGAAAAATATAAAATATAAATAGGGTATTATTATATACCTTATTTTTATTATTTATAATAATAGGGTTTTTCTCTAAACTAAGAAACACTCAAAATCAGCCAAGGAACAGCCTTTTATGATATTATAGTAGTTTGCTTGACTTGTAACCTTAAATTATGTTAAACTCCCCTACAGTAGCCCACTTCTCAGCTTAATGAGATTTCATTTTCCAATCTAAAATGGCTTAAACTGCCAAAAGTCTATATAATCTCGAATCTAAAGTACTTAATTCACAAATAATTATTATTAATAGTTTTACTAATATAGCATTTTTACGGCTACCTCTTATAGACGGAAAATCTCTCACCTGGGTATATTGTAAACACGTTAAGCTCTATTAAAGTTTAATAGAAAAATCGTAATAAAAAAAATTTTAGAGCAATTCATATTTCAAACCACATTTACAGTATATATCTGTTATGGAGGAGAAGAAAAGTAGTAGATAGCTTATTTGATTATGTAAGTGTCTCATAAGGAAAGTATAGTATATTTTGCAACATAATGCAGATGCAACTTATAGGTGGCCTTTTTGTTTAAAGTTAAAATGAAATTAAATTTTGTAATTTTTTTGAGGAGTGTAAGTTGAGAGCAGAGCTAAATTTTCAATACCACCATTGTCCTTTACAGAATTTGCGTTACCTGTTCATTTTTGTAATTTCAATGAAAAATTTTTAGAGCAAATCATATTTCGGACTGCATTTTTAGTCGTTAGAAAAGTAGGTCATTTAGTGGAGTATGAAAGCGGAGTTGTGCAAAATTTTTTAAAAAAGTGAACAGTTTTTAGAATTTTTGTGAACATATATAGTAAGGAAATAGTGTAAGTTTAAAGTCAGATGTTTTTATAATAAGGAGTAAACGTGTTTTGGAAAAATTTCCCTCACTTCCGGAAAGATCGATAAGGGATCCGGTATACTATAGTCAATGGTACAGAAATATAAGCATCTCTTGAGTTATGTTAATAAGTGAACTTAGTTTATGCAGTAAGCAACTGTTATAAATTTTCTAGCATATAGGTATATTTACTTATTAAAGTAAGCTTCAAAATGCAAATCATTTGGCAAACCTACCAAATAACCAGATGAACTTACAAAGAGAAATACAAGAAAATCAATACCTTAAGAGAATTTCAAATGGCAAATAAAATTTCATTTGGCAAAATTGCCAATCGGCTCCAAAGCTGCGTATATGTGGAGGTTTAACCAAAATGTTAAATGGCAAATTTCCTTATATATAATATATATTACATACTATAAATATGTAATATATCAATGTGACAAAATAGAAGCATTATGATTATTTAATAGGAAGTTGACATAGTGAGGAAAATATTGTAGAATTATATTAGAGTATTTTGTCTTAAAAGAAGGAAAACCCTAAGAGCCTTCAATCTTACCTTTACTATAAACCTGAACTAACTTCCTTCACTTATTAATATATTTTTCAAGCTTTGCCAAGAGAACCACCTACTGCATTTTTTACTTCATGATAAGAGAACAAGACCGCAACCAATACAGCCTTGCTCAAAAACCTTTCAAACACTTAACTTTAAAAGGAGCTTCAACCTATGGTACAAGATTTTTTAACTGATGTCAAAGAAAAAAATACTTTAAATTATGATTTTAACAACGCTGTCTCACATTTAGAACCATTAGAGCAATTTGATGTAGAAGAAATAAAAAGACAACTATTATTAAACATCAGATCATGCCTTTCTTATTTATTTCCAAGAGGAACTTTTCATGGTGACAAATTTCAGATAGGTGATGTACAAGGTAATAAAGGCAAAAGCCTCAAAGTTGAATTAGCGTATGGCAAGGTCGGATTATGGATTGATTTTGCAACTGGGGACGGTGGTGACATTATTGATCTTTGGGCAGCTGCACATGGGAAAAACGCTAAAATAGAATTTGTTGAAGTAATTTCTTCGATAAGTGAATGGATAGGATGTAACAAGCGACCTACTAAAGAGCAAAAGAGAATAACTCAATGGGACTATCTCGATCAGGATAATCAGTTGATTGCCAGCAAATATCGTTATGATACTGCTTCAGGAAAAAGTTATCAACCATTTGATGCTAAAAAATCTACCTTTACTGCACCTGAGATCAGGCCTCTGTATAACATTCCAGGCATCACTAAATCTGATAGAGTGATATTGGTAGAAGGGGAAAAATGTGCTGAGCTACTCATAGAACAAGGGATCACTGCAACAACAGCAATGTTTGGAGCAAAAGCACCTATTGAGAAAACTGATTGGACTCCACTTAAAGGTAAACACATTATTATATGGCCAGATAACGATGATCCTGGAAAAGATTATGCTCAAGAAGCCGCAAAAAAGCTTTCTGGTTTTGGAGTTGCATCACTTTCTATTCTCAAGATTCCTCAAGATAAGCCAAAATCTTGGGATGCTGCAGATAGTGTGCTAGAAGGAATGAACGTTGAAGAATTTATCCTTAACAACAAAAGCCCTTATTCTTCAAGAAAGTCAAAAAGAATTGATACTACAGTTTGGACCAATATCCCTCCAGAAAGAAAGTGGGTTATTAAGGATTGGCTCCCTGTAGGAAGTGTTACAGCTCTTTATGGTGATGGTGGTGTTGGAAAATCTCTCCTTGCTCAACAATTAATGACAGCCGCTGCTTTTGGTAAACCTTGGCTTGGAATAGATCTGGAAAAAATAAAGACATATGGTGTGTTCTGTGAAGATGATGAAGAAGAACTTTGGCGTCGGCAATGCGCAATAAATGAATTTTATCAATCAGGTATGGAATCTTCTGATTTTCAGGATAATGTTGGCTTATGGTCACGAGCAGGGCACAATAATCAACTTATGGTTTTTAATAACAAAGATACTGGTCAATTAACTACGTACTTTCAAGAGTTACTTGAGGATATTGAATCGTTTCAGCCGAAGCTTGTGATATTAGATACAGCAGCAGACCTATTTGGAGGAAATGAAAACGACCGTTCTCATGTGAGACAATTTATTCAAGGTTGTTGTGGTCGAATAGCTCAAGCAATAAAAGGAGCTGTTTTATTACTTGCCCACCCTTCTGATGCGGGAATAATACGTAAAACTGGCACAGGCGGTTCAACAGCATGGAATAATACAGTAAGGTCTCGTTGGTATTTGACTAGACCAGATAAAGCTAATGCTTCTCCTGATGAGAGAATTTTATCGCGCAAAAAATCTAACTATTCGCAGTGCAATAACGGGCAAATGACACTTTACTGGAAAAATGGGGCATTTGTACATGACAATTCAGTTTTAAATTCAGAACCAATAATCAGAGATCAATATAGTAAAAAGTTGGATTTAGAACGGATGAGAAAACATGAGGTTATCTTGAATTTAATTCGCAGTAGCGCATATCAAGGTAATATTTATACTGCTGGACAATTTGCAAAGCGTTTTGAAGGAGAAGAGGGGCTTGGCAGTGAGCGCAATATTAGAGAAAGAATAAATAATCTTGCAACTCTTGGACAGATTAAATTCTTTCGTAATGCTGCAGGATATGGGACCAATTCTAAATATGGATTTCTTTGTGTGCAGGATATGGAATTTAAAGTTTCAGTAGGAGATAAAGTAGAGCACAAGTTAATAAAGCCAACACATTACTATCTACAAGCAAATGGTGCGGTCTTGCCTATTAAAGATTTAGATGTTTTGTGGTAATTTTTCAAAAAGTTTCTGAAAATAGCAATTACTTTTATTCAAATTTTCAGGATGTTGAGAGCATTTAAGAGGGGCAAGTGAGTTTTCTAAAAAACCTTCATACAAAATTTTCTTTACAATGAATAAAAATGACGATAAAATCATGTGCAAGTTTATTTTATACTAATAGAATTAGTATAAGTACATTTTATTCAAATTTTAAAGGGCATTACAGACGCTAAAGAGATACAATCGATTGGGTTGGACACACTCGCTTTAGAACTTAATTACAGGCTTTTTGGTGAATTAAGCAGTAGTTACCTTATTTCAAACAGAGTGGTCTAAGAGGTTTCATCAATAAAAACCATACTTGAAAGTAGCACACACTCAATTATAACTATGGGGCGTCTCTTTCTAAAATTTTACTTAAGAATTACTACAGATGCTAATTTAACGAATTTTGTCTGTTCGATGGTAGTTATTTTCCTCTAGAAAATCAAAGTGGACTTTACATCTTACTAATTATAAATTAACTTACTACCTAATCAATTCCTGAATTATGTATGAGTAAAATTTTGATAATATTAGCAGCAGGAAAGAGCAGTAGAATGAATTCTGAATATCCAAAAGCGTTGCACCAAGTGGGAAATCTTACTCTTTTAGAACATATAATTTCTAATGCAAAATCGCTGAGTCTAAAAAGCTTATCAATTGTTGTTAACAACTCCCTTCTAAAAGATTTAGAAAACTTTGATACTCTAAAAAGTATAATCGATCAATACAATATAAAACTAATAATTCAAGAAGATATTACAGGCACTGGCACTGCAGTTAAAATTGCTCTAGAAAATCTGGAGGAGTTATCTGATCAAGACATAGTTTTAATACAGTATGGAGACACTCCTTTTATATCTAGCGATACAGTTATGAAAATGACTGATTGTTTAAAGTATAATAATTTAGTTCTTCTTGGATTCAATAGTCAAGATGAACAATATGGAAGATTAGTAATTGATAATTACGGAAATGTTCAAAAAATCCTAAAAAATGGAGATAAAATGCTTCTTGCAAACTCTGGAATAATGGCTTTATATGCTAAAGATCTCTTTACCTTAGTAAAAGAAATAAAATTCAATAATTCGACCAATGAATATTGTCTTAATGATATAGTGCCCATTGCAGCAAACAATAACTTGAGTGTAGGTTATGTAGTTTCTGATGAAAGAGAAGCAATGGGAGTAAATAATAAAGAGGATTTGATTAAAGCCGAACACTATTTTCAAGAAAGAAGGCAGCCAACTTTTCTTTCATAACTACATTTTTTTATTCATTAATTTAAGTTGACATTTGTTTTATACTGGTTTTATAATACCTTTTGATTCTTACTTGTAAGATAATTGGTACGACAAATTTTCCTATTTGTAGTGAGAGGGTATACATGGGGATATTAATAACAGGTGCTGCAGGTTTGATAGGGTCAACCTTGGTGAAAAAGTTAGAAAACCAGGGCCATGAAGTAATAAGCTGTGATATTAGGTTTCGCAACAATCCACTCAGTTTTTTTTCAGAAGATATAGTACCACTACTTGCTAAGTGTACAGGAATTATTCATCTGGCTGCAATTTCTCGAGTTATACATGGTGAACTTTATCCTGAACTGTGTAAAAAAATTAATGTTGATGGTACAATGCAGTTTTTAGGGTTATGTAAGTCACTTCCAAATAAACCATGGTTTATATATGCAAGTAGTAGGGAAGTCTATGGAGAGCAGAAGGAACTGCCGGTTACAGAATCTGCTAGTATCGATCCAATAAATAATTATGCCAAAGGTAAAGCATTTATTGAGAAGCAAATAACAAGTTTAAAAGATTTTAATGTAGCAATATTACGCTTTTCAAATGTATACGGTGGTTTACTAGATCATAACAGTAGAGTAATTCCCGCACTCTGTATTAATGCATTAAGAGGTGATCCAATTAAAATAGAAGGTAAAGAATGTGTTTTTGATTTTACCTACTTGGATGATGTTATAGAGGGTATATGCTTAACTGTTAAATATTTACAAAGTGAAAAATCTTCTCTTCCTGCTATTCATCTTACTACTAATAGCCCATGTACTTTAGAAAACTTAGCAAAAACAATATTAAAAGTCACGAAAAGTGATTCTAGAATTGATTTTTATCCTCCAAGAAATTTTGACGTAACTAAGTTCCATGGTGATTTTACTAGAGCTAAAGAGCTACTTGGTTGGTCTCCAAAGCATTCATTAGAAGTAGGATTAAGCAATTTTATAAAAAGTCTACAAAACAATATACAAGAGTATCCTAACAATATAGATATGGTAATATATGAAAATATTAAAAGTTATTCATGGTTACCCTCCTTATTATAGCGCTGGTTCAGAGGTTTACAGCCAAACTCTTGCTCATGAACTAGCAAATAACAATGAGGTACAAGTATTTACTAGGTATGAAAATAGCTTTTTACCTGATTTTTATTACACTACAGTCCTAGATCGTAGTGATTCTCGAATCTTACTGCATTTAATTAATATACCCATAGCTAAATATCGTTATAAATTTATTAATGAAGAAGTAGATATAAAATTTAAAAGAGTAATAGATAACTTTCAGCCAGATCTTATACATTTTGGTCATCTTAATCATCTATCAATTACTTTACCAGAAATTGCTTTTAAAGAAAATATACCTACAATTTTTACGCTACATGACTTTTGGTTAATGTGTCCAAGAGGAAGGTTTATTCAACGCAATTCTGAAGATTTATTACAGCTTTGTGATGGACAAAAGGATCAAAAATGTGCAACCCAATGTTACAAGGGATATTTTACAGGAGATGAAGAATTCCTGAATTCAGACCTAAATTATTGGGAACAATGGGTTGCAACTAGAATGAAGCACACAAGGAAAATAATAGACTATATAGATTACTTTATTTCCCCATCGAAATTCTTGATGGATAAATTTACTCAGGATTTTTATGTTCCGATAAACAAAATTTCTTATCTTGATTATGGTTTTGATCTCAATCGTCTTAAGAATAGAAATAGAGTACAAGAAAAAGAGTTTATTTTCGGTTATATTGGTACTCATACTCCCGAAAAAGGTGTTGATCTATTATTGAAAGCTTTTTCTCACTTATCATCTAAAGCAAAACTTAGAATTTGGGGAGCAGCAAGAGAAGAAACTAAAGCTTTAAAAGCGATTGCCGATCAGTTTTCACCTGTTGTTAAAGAAAGAATAGAGTGGATGGGAAGTTATGATAATAAGAATATAGTTACTGACGTATTTAATAAAGTTGATGCAATAGTCGTTCCTTCAATTTGGGGTGAAAATTCACCGTTAGTAATACATGAAGCACAGCAACTTAGAATACCAGTTATAACAGCCGATTATGGTGGTATGGCAGAATATGTAAGAGATGGACTATTATTTAAGCACAGAGATGCAAGTAGTTTGTCAGAAAAAATGCAAGTCCTATCTACAAATCAGGAGTTATACAATAAACTTACCCAAAAAGGCTATCCTTATACTAAAAATGGAAATATACCTTCTATGAGTGAGCATATTGAGAAACTTAACAAGATTTACCGTAATGCTATTGAAAAGAAAGGCAAATCAGTAGCTGTTAAACCCGGTCCTTGGAGAATTACTTTTGATACTAATCCAGATTACTGTAATTTTGCTTGTATAATGTGCGAATGTTTTTCACCATACAGCAAAGTTAAAGAAGAAAAGAAAGCTAAAGGAATAAAACCTAAGATACTGTCGATAGAAACTATCAGAAAAGTAATTAAGGAAGCAGCTGACACACCTTTAAGGGAAATCATTCCTTCTACTATGGGTGAGCCTTTAATGTATAAAAGCTTTGATGAAATAATCAATTTGTGCCATGAGTTCGGCCTTAAGCTTAACCTCACAACCAATGGTTCTTTTCCCATTAAAAGAGCTAGAAAATGGGCTGAACTATTGGTACCAATTTTATCTGATGTTAAGATTTCCTGGAATGGGGCAACTAAAGAAACTCATGAAAGAATCATGAAAGGTTCAAAATGGGAAGTAGTGACAGAAAATTTAAAAACTTTCCTTGAAGTTAGAGATAAATACTTTAGCGATACAGGTGAAAGGTGTACCGTTACTTTACAATTAACATTTTTGGAAAGTAATTTACATGAACTCTATGACATAGTTAAGATGGCCATAAAAAACGGCATAGATAGAGTTAAAGGACATCATCTTTGGGCACATTTTGAGGAAATTAAGGATCTATCTATGAGAAGAGATGAGTTAGCAATTAGTAGATGGAATACAGAGGTGAGAAGGTTATATGAGCTTAGAGATAATATGCTATTACCAAATGGTAAAAAGATAAAATTAGAAAATTTTACAATTCTTTCTCAAGAAGGTATTAAGGATTTGGCTCCAGGTGGTCAATGCCCATTTTTAGGTAAAGAAGCATGGATAAACAATGAAGGAAAGTTTAGTCCTTGCTGTGCTCCAGATGAACTCCGTAAGACATTAGGAAATTTTGGTAATGTTAATGAGGTTAAACTCGAGGAAATATGGCAGAGTAGTGAGTACCTAAGCTTACAAAAGAATTATTTAAATTACAAATTATGCAAAACATGCAACATGAGAAAACCTTTGATCAATTAATCAAAGATAATCTTAAATCTATTAAAATTTCACCGTGTGAGAGTTTTCACGAATTACTAGGAAATCCTTTGTATGAAGATAGGTTTATAAAGGTTGGTAAATTTCATGAGCCCGGTCTTGCACCGGTTTATGATCAGACAGGTGCTTATCATATCAATGTAAGAGGAGAAGCAGTTTATCATCATAGATTTCTAAAAACTTTTGGATTCTACTTTAATAGAGCGGCCGTAGAAGATGATACAGGGTGTTACCATATTGATTCATCTGGATGTAGAGTATACAAACAGTCGTATCAATGGATTGGAAATTATCAGGAAGATATTTGTGTAGTTAGAAGACATGATAAATGTTTTCATATTAATTTAAATGGCAACAGGATTTATCAGGAGGAATATGATTATGTTGGAGATTTTAAGGATGGTATCGCTGTAGTCTATAAGGATGGTAAAGCTACACATATTAATCATCATGGAAAGTTAGTACATAATAAATGGTATAAAAAACTTAATGTTTTTCATAAAGGGTATTCTATTGCAGAAGATCAACATGGTTGGTTTCATATAGATATTAATGGTGATCCTGTTTACCAGCAGAGATTTAAAATGGTAGAAGCATTTTATAATGGGATGGCAAAAGTTGAAACTTTTGAAGGTGTGTTAGGACAAATCGATATTACCGGAAATGTAAAGTTTAGTATTTTTGATTTAGGTAAAGAATCTCAAGTGCATAGGATTTCTGCAGAACTTTCAGCCTTTTGGAAAACTTACCTAACAAGCGTTGCTATTGAACTTGATTTGTTAAATATTTTACCTGCAACTGTGCCGTTTTTATCTAAAAAGTTAAACATTATCGTACCAAATCTAGAAAGGCTGTTAAGGGCGTTGTGGGAAATAGGGTTTATTGATTACGATAAGGACGAGGACTTATGGAAACTATCATCAAAAGGTAAGTGTTTTAAGGAAATACCATTTTTGCCAAAAGCAGCAACAATGTGGGCAAGAGTTGCCGCTGAAAAGAATTGGTTAAAGATGGCCGATATACTAAAACAGAAGTCTATCTCTTCATTTGAATCTTTTAAGGAAAGAGAAGCATCAGAAGATAAGAAAATAGCATTTTACCAAGCATTACTAGGATATTCTAGGTTTGATACTAAAGAGTTTAATTCTAGAATTAATATAGATGATGCTAAGAATATATTGCTATTTGGTGTACACTCTTTATTTCTTGCTTATTCTGATATACACAATAAAGGTTCTATAGGCCTATATAACGAACATAAAGTACCAAGACAGTTAGTAGAAAATTTAAAAGTCAAACTTATAACTCAGGAAGAACTATCAGTTACAAATTATGAATTAGGTGTCTTTTGCCGCTTTCTACAGCACTATGATGATGATAAAGTATTGTCTTATTTAAAATTGGTCAAAGGAATATCTCGTATTTTATTGATAGAAACTATTTTAGATTACCGCTCTCCAACTGGAGGCTCTGTAGATATTAATGTCATGGTTGAAACAGGAGGTAAACTAAGAACATTAAACGATTGGGAAAAAATACTCAAACAAGTAAAAGGATTCAAAATTTTTGCTGTTTTACCTTTAACAGATTACTTATCAGTTATTGATGTCAGATGTTAATCACATGGAAACATTACAAAAAAATGGTTTTTTTATTATCAAAAATCTGGTTCCTTTAGAGCTAATAATTCAGTCTTTAAGTGATATAACAAATAAGATATCAAAGCTATCCCAAGAAATAAGTGTTTCAACTTCTGACTACTTAAACTGTACCGGCAGATGGGGCATGTTATCTCAAGTAACTAGAATTATATCTCAAGCATTAGATAAAATTATTAAAAATTACCTTGAAAAGTCACTTCAGTGTCAGATACTGCAGAAAAAATCAAATGTTATATGTAAAACTGCTGATTTAATAGATGCAGTTCCCTTTCACCAAGACATCTCCTATAGTTTCAATGATCCTTACCACTTTTCCGTTTGGTTAGCTTTGAATAATGTAAGTGAAACTTCAGGTGCACTACAAATTATAGAAAACAGTCATAAATGGGAAATACAGCCTTTAGTTGATTTTTGGTACCCATATTTTTTTGATCAGTACTCAAACAACCGAGAAAATTACAAAATTAAGTCACTACCTATTTCAGCAGGAGATGCGATAGTTTTTGATTCACGGTTATGGCATGGTAGTGATAAGAATACAGATGCTAAAGATAGATTTGCTTATGTAACAAGGTGGATTATAAAAGATCAAGACCTTCCCTATGTGCCAAAACCTCAGCCTTCAGTTTTTGGTATACTCAATTGTGGTGAGTTAACAGAATCTATACTGAGAGAATGCTTGTCATTGTTTGGCTACCAGGAAAGTATAAAAGCAAAAAACATGGAAGAACTTATCAAGAGCTGGTTAGCCTTTATTACAGATACAACTACAAATATTTCTGAGATCGACACTACTGAGGCTAAGCGAGATTTATATAAGCTGCTTATTCTAAATCAAGCATCAGCACTACATGATGCTGGAGACATCTCAGGAAAAATATACAAAAATTTATGGTTTTCACTACTTGTATTTCTCAATAAAAAAGTCAACGTAGTGGAGCTAGCATTGTAAATGAACAGAAGTAGAGTTGATAGCTTCAAATGTGTATTGATGTTCATCTTGAATATAGTATCTAAATTCAAGCTTAATGTACTTATAATGTCTTTAGTTGCTCTGGTGGTAGCTGTTGATTTGTCTTTTAGAAAGTATTTAGTAAAAAATATTCTAGATACAGCTGTAAAATATCAGGAAGGTAATGTAATTGAAAATCTTTTATTACCTGTAAGCGCTTATCTTGGTATGGCATTACTTATCACTACTGCTTTTAGATTCTATGGCTATTTTGTTGACATTCGAATGTTTACCTTAATGCGTCAAAAAATAGCTGATATGTCTTTTTGTAGGCTACTCCAACAAGACCATTCCTATTATCAGAACAATTTATCCGGAAGTTTAGTACATAAGGCCAGTAACTTAATGGATAGTGTGATAGAGTTAATAAGATTGCTTATAGATTGTTTTTTCGGTTACAGCATAGCATTAGTCTTAGCTATTTATACCTTATCATTAGTAAACATAAAATTTGCAATCGCCACATTCACTTGGGTAAGCATTTTTATTTTAGTATCGATTTTCAGCTTTCGTGTACTTACTGAACTAGCTGATAATTACTCTAAACAAAATTCACAAGTAATAGCTAGTATAGCAGATAGTATTTTAAATGTTATATCAGTAAGGCTATTTTCTCAGCAAGCACATGAGAGACACAAATTTTTTCAAATATGCAAGAAAAGAACTATTGCAGAGAGAAAATTACAATGGGCATACTTTTGTCTTTGGTTTATATATGGCTATTCATTTGATATACTCCAAGCAGTAAACTTGTACTTTTTAATTTATGACTATCAATTGAACAAAATTGCAATAGGAGATATTGCTCTTGTACTTGGAATTAATATATCGATTATAGAGTTTCTTAACCATCTAACTAGGAATCTTACCCAATTTTCTACTCATTTCGGCAAAGTTTCAGATGCATTGCCAATCTTGACTACTGTACCAGAAATTCAAGATAAGGAAAATGCTAAAGAATTAAATTTATTAAGTGGAAGAATAACGTTTAACAATGTTTCTTTTTCTTATGAAGGTCAGGAGCCATTATTTCAAGATTTCTCAGTTACCATTAATCCTTGCGAAAAGGTAGGTCTAGTTGGTTATTCTGGAGGTGGTAAATCTACTTTTATAAACTTAATTCTAAGGCTATTTGATGTTAAAAAAGGTAATATACAGATTGATAATCAAATAGTATCAGAAGTTACACAGAGTTCTTTGAGGCAACAAATATCTGTAATACCTCAAGACCCATTGTTATTTCATGATACTATTTTAGCAAACATCATATATGGTAGACTTCAATCTACTATCGAAGAAATAATGAGAGCTGCAAAGCTGGCTGGTATTCACGATTTCATTATGACTCTACCAGATCAATATGGAACTACAGTCGGAGAAAAAGGCATCAAGCTATCTGGAGGAGAAAGACAAAGAATAATAATAGCCAGGGCATTTTTAAAAAACGCTCCAATATTATTTCTCGATGAACCAACTAGTCAGTTAGATTCTATAACAGAAAAAACAATTCAAATGAGTTTATTCAAATTGATGAAAAATAAAACTACGATTACTATAGCACACCGTATTTCTACACTTTTACACATGGACCGAATTCTAGTATTTAACAAAGGAAAAATTGTCCAAGATGGTAAACATGCTGAATTAGTTTCTAAGCAAGGTCTTTACAAGGAACTTTGGAATGCTCAAATTGGTTGTTTGAATGGCAAAAAATAAGATGGAAAAAATTATTGATCTGAGAAGTGACACTACAACTCTGCAGGGCTCCAACGTTATACATGCAATAAGTAATGCAACTGTTGGAGATTTTGCTTATGGTGAAGACAAAAGCTGTAATGACTTATCAGAATATTGCAAACAATTATTCAAAGTAGAAGAAGCATTATTTGTAACCAGCGGTATGCTTGCAAATAGATTAGCCATTGCCAGTCAAACAAGTCCTGGTGATGAACTAATAACTCATTATAATTACCACGTTAATTTTTTCGATAGCGCAGGCAATGCAAAAGTAAATAATATCGTATTTAATTGTATTAGAAATAATAGCGGAATCTTAGATGTTGATGAAGTAGAATATGCTATTAATTCTAAGCCGAGGTATAAAATTTTTGCTCAGGTGAGTCTTGTTTCTATAGAAAATAGTATAAATGGGTTTAATGGTAAAATTTATCCTTTTGAAAAACAAGTCGAGTTATATCACTTTTTAAAAGCTCACAATGTAAATCTTCATTTAGACGGTGCAAGAATATTTAATGCTCATATCGAAACAAATATTGCTTTAGCAGATTATGCTAAATATGTGGATACAATGAGCTTTTCTTTTACTAAAGGACTTGGCGCTCCTTTTGGTTCAATGCTTATGGGTAAAAGAGAGATAATTGAAAGGGCTAAAAAGCTACAGGTTTGGCTAGGTAGTGGTTATCATCAGATAGGGTATTGTGCTAATGCAGCAAAATACGTACTACAGAATAATATCTCTAGGCTTAAAGAAGATAATAAGCTCGCTAAATTGTTTGCAGATAAGATTAAAGAAATTCCACACATAAAACTGGTACTACCTTATCCAGAAACTAATATAGTAAGCTTCAGTATAAAAGCACTAAATGTAACTAATGAGGTTTTCTTGAGTAAGTGCCAAGCTTATGGTTTATTGCTTTTTCCTTGGCTCGAGTCTCATATAAGAGCAGTTACCCATCTTGGCACAAAGGAAACAGAAATCATGAAAGCTGCTGAAATTATAAAGGAGGTTGTGTTAAATTTAATATGAGAATAAAAATAGATTTCTTTAGCGATTCAAACACTGACCCTTCAGCTAAAATGAGGGAAGCGATGGCTAAAGCAAAAGTTGGAAACGAAGCTGCATGTGAAGATCCAACTGTAAACGAATTAGTGGCAACCGCATGTAAAATATTAGGTAAACCTGCAGGAATCTTTTTGATTTCAGGAACGATGTCCAATGTAATTGCTTATAAAGTACACATTCAAAGACCTGGTGATTACTTGCTGCTTGATGAAACTTCACATCCACTCATAGTACAATCTGGCTTGATCGCAGCCCAGGCACATGCCACTCCTTTGCCCATCAAAGGTACGAGAGGAATATTTACTGGAGAACAAATTGTTGAGTTTATTACTCGTCCTAGTTTAAGAAATATTCCGAGAGTTGGGCTTGTTTCTATCGAACAAACGACAAATTTTGGTGGTGGAGCTGTGTGGCCTTTAGAATATATTCAAGAGATCTCAAGTCTCTGCAAAGAGAATGACGTATTCACTCATTTAGATGGAGCAAGACTGTTCAACGCTTGTGCTCATACTAAAATATCTCCAAAAGAGTATGCAAGTTATTTTGATTCGATATTTATTGATTTTAGTAAAGGATTAGGTGCTCCAATGGGCGCAATATTGCTTGGAAGTGAAGATTTTATTGAAAAAGCTTGGTACTATAAGTTTCAAATTGGCGGAGGTATGCACCAAGCTGGCATTATTTCAGCTGCATGTTTATATGCTCTACATAATAATGTAAATTCTTTAGAAGAAGATCATAAAAAAATGCAGCACCTTATAGAAGGCCTAGGCTCTATAGATCAAGTTATAATTGATATCGACCTGTATAAAACTAATATAGCGTATTTTTCATTACGTACTAATTGTATATCTACTCAAGAATTAATAAACGTACTAATGACAAATTATGGAATTAGAATGGCTAACATCAAAGGTAAAATCAGAGCTATAACACATAGAGATATAAGCTATGAAGATATTAATACTACTGTATCTGCTATAAGAAAGATACTAAGTAAGTAATTTTCTGCACTAATTGTTTGCAAACTTCTTGTCAAACAATATTATACCAATATAGTATTATGCTAGCATCTGCATAGAGCTATTTGGGAATAGGTGTGAACTTTGTCTTCTTTCAATATTTACTATTCTTCTGTGGATATATGCTGCTTTATTTATCAAGACAAAGTATACCAATTGCTCTACCACTGTTAATAGATACTGACCATGTAAAATTAAGCTATTTTTTTGCCTGCTTTTCTTTTTTTTATGGAGTATCAAAATTTGTTAATGGAATAATCATGGACTCCAAAAATAATCCATTATTTATGTTTGGGCTATGCAATATTGCAACTGGATTATTAACCATTGGTATAACTTCATCATATAATAATCTAACTTTATTACTGTTAACATTAATATTATTAGCTTGGACACAAGGGTTAGGTTGGCCAGCTATTACCAAGTTTATGGTTACAAACTCTAGCATCTCTTCAATTGCATCATCATGGGGAGTTATGAGCGCATCTCAGCAACTTGGTTCTTGTATTACTTTAATTGTATTACCAAGTATAATTAAAATATATGATGCAAAAAGTGCATTTTTGTACTCTGGTCTCTTATGCTTACTTTTTGGAATTTATACAATATTAAAAGCATATTACAAAGAAAGTGCCAACTTTACTACCTATTATAAGGTGCAGAAATCTCAAATAGGTATCAAGGTAACAAGTTCCATATGGTTTCTATGTTGTGCTACTTTTTGTGCTTATATTATAAAAATGGGAATCTTTTTTTGGTTTCCTATAATTTTAATGGATAAATTACAAATTTCTCTTGTACAATCCTCACTAATAACAGGCGTATATGATTTAGGTGGAATCCTTGGAACTTTAATCACAGGAAGAATTAGTGATATGTACTTCTTTCAAAATAGAAGCTTGCTGGCATCACTTTATATGTTGGGTATAGCACTAACTTTTATTGCAATGAACTTTGGTCAAAACATAATTCTTATGAACCTTGGTGCAATCTTATCAGGATTCTTTATATTTGGAGTGCAAGTACTGACAGGTGTTATAGCTGTAGAAATTGCTCCACAAAATAATGTATGTGCAATTGTAAGCTTAACAGGATTATTTGGGTATATTGCAAGTTCAATATTTTCATGCGTGCTCTTAGGAGTACTTGTTAAGCACTGTGGTAACAGTATTATGTTTTCATTTTTTTCCATTTGCTCTGTTGTTGCACTCGTTTGCTTTTCCATACTATCAAGCAAAGATCTAAAAAAACTAAGTAAAGCGGTGTAAAAAAAATTTCTCAACAGTTAAACTTTGTAGATAGATTTTTTACCCAAGGAATAAACATGGTAACCATATCTTAGTAATAGCTCGCTATCTAATAAATTACGGAAATCAAAAACATTAGGTGCAGCCATAATACTCTTTAAACTTGCAAAATCTTGATTTTTAAATTCTTTCCACTCCGTTAACAATAACAAGGCTTCCGCGTCCCTTGCAGCCCCTATAGCATTGTCCGCGTATTCTATATCCTTTAGAACTTGCCTAGCATTATCCATCCCCATTGGGTCATATGCAGTAATTTTAGCCTTGTTATTCACTAACAATTGTGCAATATCTATAGCTGGGCTATTTCTTACATCATCAGTACCAGACTTAAAAGTTAGCCCCCATATTGCTATTTTTTTATTTTGGACTCCATTTAATACATATTCTACCTTTTTAGCAATGTTTGTTATATGATTATAGTTAGATTCTTTAACTGAATTTAAAATTTGTAGCTTAACATTGTGGTCTTCAGCAAGCCTTAATAAAGCTGACAAATCCTTAGGAAAACATGATCCTCCAAATCCTGGACCAGCTTTGAGAAATTCCTTACCTATTCTATGGTCCATTCCCATACTGTTAGCTAAAAGGTCAATGTCTGCTCCTAATAGCTCACATAAACCTGCCATCTCATTGATAAAAGCAACCTTTGTTGCTAGAAAAGCATTAGAAGCATATTTAATCATTTCAGCAGTAACTGTATCAGTGACTATTAACGGAATATTCTTATCTATAAATGATCTATATATAACTTCTAGTTTTGCCCTAGCTAGCTTAGTTTTTACTCCTATTATTATCCTATCTGGGTATAAAAAATCTGATACTGCAGAGCCTTGCTTGAGAAACTCTGGATTAACTCCTAAATCAAAGTTATAGCCCTTATTAGATAAATAATTATGTATATTTTCTGCAGTACCAGGAGGAACAGTTGACTTTATCACTATTAAGCAATCTTGATTAACTCTCTCAGAAACTTCACTTACTGCATTATATACATTCTTTAAATTTGCATTTCCTAGGGAGTCTGATGGAGTATCTACAGTTATAAATACTACTTCTGTATTGGGATTTATTTGAAAATACGAATCGAAAAATCTTATCCTTTGTGACTTTATATTATTCTCTAAATAATCTGCTAATCCAGGTTCATATAGAGGAATTTTCCCTGATTTCAAAAGTTCAATCTTCTCAGTATTTATGTCAATGCAATCAACTTTATGGCCCTGCTCAGATAACATTGTACCAGATACTAATCCTACATACCCTACTCCTATAATAGTTATGTGCATTTTATTATCACCTTAAAAATATAGCTTAGCATCTAAAATAAATACCATTAACAATTATAAACTTTTGTTGTTACATTATTTTTCTTAATTGCCTTACCTTCCGAATAAGCTATAAATAAGGTTGATGGTATTAATATCAAAGTACCATATAAAGCACTTTTATCAGGTAATTCATTAAATATAACGTATGCTACTATTGCAGAAATTATTAGCTCTATGTATCTATACGGTGCAAGTGCAGTAGCATCAGTAAGAGCAAAAGCTTTTAACATGAAGAACAGAATTAGGTTTGAACTTATTCCTAAAATCAGCAGTAATATTAATTCTGACAAGGAAGGCATATGCCAATAAAATAACAAAGATGGAGTGGAAAAAACTGTTGTTGTTAGAGCTGAGTAAAATAATATACTTATTATTGACTCCTTCATTACAAGCTTCTTATTAAGTACATCCAGTGTAGCGAAGATTAATGCGGATACAATAAAAATAAGAATTTTAGGATTAAAATCCTCACTATAAGCTTTAGTAGTAATAGCAATACCAATAAAACCAATGACAGCTACTACCCATCTTTGCCAAATTATATTTTCTTCCAGCAAAGGAATTGCAAGAAGCATAACAAATAATGGTATTGAGAAACCTATAATTGTTGCAGTTACTATTGGGCAAATAGTCAACCCGTAGGTCCATAAGGTCATTCCACAAAACAACAATGCACCTCTAGTTATTTGAATAGATATTCGACTTGTTTTACAAACTCCTATTCCATAGTAAAATATAAAAGGTATAAGAGTAATAGTGCTAAATAAAAAACGGAAAAAGATTATCTCAAAACTTTGAAGGTGTAAACCGAGACACTTTGATATAGTATCATTAACTACACTACTAAGTAAACTGAGTATAAACCAGGTAACTCCAAGCAAATAAGCTCTTAGTCTGTGATCCATAAAACTCCAAATTTAATATTTTATGAGATAACTTTACTGTACAAAAGATCAATAATAGAAAAGGTTTCTTCTATCTACTGTTTAACCATATTCATAAATATTTAGTAGAAATAATTTGAGAAGTGTTATATAAAATGCAGCTTTATTGCATAATTTTAATAAACAGAAATGCTAACTAATTTTTTTGTAATATATGATAATACTTGCGAATACTATCACATTATCAGGAAAAGTAATAGGGAGTACTGACGGCTGTGCCAACTAGCTCCTCTGCTAGCATTAGCAATATGTGTTTTCAGCATCAATTTTAAAAGCATTAAATTTGAAGTTTATCAAACAACACGAATTAGCAGCAAAACTTTATGAAAATGCTTCAGTTGAGTCAGCTAAACAAGGATTTAGAATGGTTAATATATTGACTATTTTTACTTGTATCTTAAACACAATTCAATTTTCACACTCATCGGCAGTTAGGCCACTTGCTCGCAAAATAACATCAGTAGAAACACCCGCCTTCACTAGATTTTTCGCAACCTTGATCTTTTCTGTTTTTTTAACTTTCTCTTTGCTATTCTTCATATCCCTAGATAAAAATTTCTTCACTAATTCTTGCTCTTCAGTTTTTCTTAGTAAATTAAGTAGTTCACTATCTTCATTTGTTTTAGGCAGCAGAACTTTAATATTCACTGATAATCCTTCTGCTATTTGATATAATTTGTCAAATGATATGGCAGTGTATCCTATTTCATACTCGTGTATTTCCTTGAGTGTTAAACCAACTTTGTTTGCTAAATCTTTCTGAGTATACCTTTTTATCAATCTCCATTCTCTTATTCTTTGCCCTATTCTGTAGTATATAGAATCAGTGCAGACTTCTTTCTCTGTATTATCATACTCGTAAATAGATAAGCCGGTTGCTTGGGAAATTATGTCAACTGAAACCCCTTCTTTCACTAGATTTTTTGCTATTTCCAACCTTGCCTCTTCTTGATTAATTTTTTCGCTAATATGAACAAACCTGACTAATGAAGGTACTATTTTGCCTAACTTTTGATTCTCGTATATTTTCGTTAGATAGAGTATTTCCTCGTCTTCATAGCTGTCTTCCCTTACTATTACTGGTTCAGGTAATAAATCTACAACGTCAACTGATAATACTCTTGCTATTATATATAGTACTTCAATTGGAATAGGAATATACCCATCTTCATAGCTGTTTACTTCTTGGTATGTTAAACCTATTTGACTTACTAATCCTATTTGAGTATGCCCTCGCATTAACCTACAATTTTCTATTCTTTGCCCTATTCCGTAACTAACATTGCTTGCAGAAACAAACATTTATCCTCCATTTAAGAAAAAAACTTTATTGCTATAATTTTTTTACGAGCTATCCATCTAAAACCATATCAATAGATAAACCTACCGCTTGCAAAATAGTATCAATAGAAATTCCCCCTTTTACTAGATCCTTTGCAACTTTAATCCTTTCTATCTCTCTCACTTTCTCCTCACAAATACGTATCCCTTCAAACAAAGATTTTATTAGTGCATGACGTAGTTCTTGGCTCTCAATTTCTTTGTATTCTTTAATCAAATTCGGTAGCTCATTTTCCACTTTACTACCTTCATCTTCCTCTGTTAGTAGATCTGTAATACTAATCGATAATGTTTCTGCTATCTCATATAATTTTCCCAGTGGAGTAGCTACGCGTCCTTGTTCATAGTTGCTTATTTCGTCACGTGTTGTACTCATTTTCTCCGCTAAATCCTTTTGAGTATACTCTCTCACTAGTCTCCATTCCTTTATCTTTTTGCCTATTTGGTAGTAGATAGAACCAACTTTTTCTTCAACACATTCATCAGCAGACAGACCAATTGTTTTTGCAACAATATCAACAGAAACTCCTGCTTTAACCAGACTCTTTGCAATTTTTATTTTTTCCGATTTTCTACTACTTTTCTCACTAACTTGGACAAATTTGGTTAGCAAACAAAACATCTTACGTAACTCCTGATCGTTAATCTTTTTATATTCTCTTACTAGATTTAATATTTCTCCTTCCTCATTTTTAAAGCCGATTTTCTCCTTTGATGCAGGAATGAGATCGGTAATACTTACTGACAATGCATCTGCTATAGCGTACAGCCTTTCGATTGAAATTCTACGGTTCCCTTTTTCATATTGCAGTATTACCCAGTACTTTACACCAATTTTCTCTGCTAAATCTTTCTGAGTGTACCCTCGCTCTAACCTCCAATTTTTTACTTTTTGCCCTACCTCACAGTCTAGACTTTTTTCCACGCAAAAAACCATATATATAATATTTTCTACTATAGCTCAGATATAACGGTAGAAAAAACCTCTGGAACCTTAAAGTTTGCTGTAGACGCATTAAAGTTCCCTAAAGGTTTCTTTACTACCTCCACATACCCTATTTACCCATGAAGACAATACTTCATCATTGCTAATCTCTTTTATAGCATACTTTTCACTCCATATGCCACATCTAGTGAAACTACCTTTTTCTACTGCTTCTTTAACCGTTATTCCAGCAAAAAGACAATTTTTTCCTATTTCTTCGCCTCTTTTTTCTAACTCAGCCCACATTTCCTTATTTGCTATTCTCACTTGCACCTGATTTGCATCTTGGTACAATATGATATTTAGCTTGCCAGCGCTTGTAGGAAATTCTAATACAATAGAGCTTCCATCTGACATATCGGTATAGTTTCTTATACCTCCCTTCTCACTTTTAACCTCAACTGCATTATTACCAATTTTTAAAATATTACTTCCTAACTCTCTCAGTATTTTTGCTACCTCTACCTTGCTATTATCAGAAAATTCTATATACGATGTTGTATTGTCTATCTCGATATCTATTAATTCTCCTTCTTGAACAGCACTTTCGCCAGCCTTCTCTAGTTCTTCTAGCTGCCTATCTATCTGTGGCTGAACTTCTGGTTGTAGCTCATTATAGATTTCACCTATCAATTTATTCTCCAATAAAGTATCATGAAACTCTGCACCGTTTAGCATTAATTTACGTATTAGCTTTTTACGATCAGCCTTATCAAATTTATGAAAATGTGTGCCCAATATTACATACTCAGCAAAGCTCCATTCCCCATCATTACATGCATTTAGCCTTCCTCCAGATGCTAATACTTGGTCTATGGCTTTATGCAATTCATTTACGCTTTTTGCCTCTACTACAGAACTCTTAAACCAGCTTAACTTTTCACTTTCGCTTGCATTTGGCTTTATTTTTTTCAAAGCTGAAGTAAATGGATTTAAATATTCTGCTTGATCGTTTAAAGGTTTTGTACCATATATATAATCAAGCCCTTTTCCATAGTTGATTTGAACGTCTCTATTAGAGGAGGGCACTTCTCCAGGTTTTTTAGCCTTATTAATTTTGCTTACAAAAGTAGGCTGCTGGCTAGTACGACCAATTCCTACAATAGCATTTAACATCTCACCTTTTGATAATTTATCAAGATCAATGTTTAATTCGTAAGTACCTCCCTTTTTATCATTAAAAGGTACAATTATCTTATTACCCATATTAGCCTCCGCTATTAAATATACTTTTTAAGTGTATAGTTGTTATACACTCTACTACTCATTATAAATTATAGTGAGTAGATTTACAAATACTTTCTACTATAACAATCCGTTTTCTCGAAAGCTGAAATAGCCTCCACTTGTGATGATAATATGGTCAAACAATTTTATGCTTACAGTACTACATGCTGCTGCTAAGCTCTTTGTTACTGCTTGATCTTCTTCTGAAGGTTCTAAACTTCCCCCAGGATGGTTGTGTGACATTATTACTAATGTTGCATTCTTTATTAATGCTTTTCTTATAATTTCCTTTATGTATACTGGTGCTTTTTCCATTTCACCAATATAGGATTCTTCTCCGATTAGTTGGCGCCTTTTATTCAAGTACAGTATTTTTACACATTCCCTCTCTGCATGACCTATACTTACGTTCAAGTATTCTACTAGCCCTTGTAAGTCCATGATTGGTTCTCCCTTGAGCTTTTCTCTCAGTACCCTTTCTAGTGTTTCCTTAACGCACATAATCATTGCTACTGCAGAATCAGTTACTCCTTCTATGACTTTCAGGTCATCCATTTCTCGACCTAAAATCCTTCCTACTCCTGCATAAGTATTCACCAGATTTTTAGCAATTTCTTGAGCTTGTGGCCTTTCATGTACTGCACTTAAAAATGTTTCCATTATTTCACGATCAAGTAGTGCTTTGCCTTTGCTTTCTAATATTCTGAATTCGATTTCTTCTTTATTCTTATTATTATTCATATAATTTACCCTTCACTAACAACAAACTTTTTTTTAATATTTACTGCTTTATCAGCATTGGCATAGAGCCATAGCTTCCGAGTGAAGTCAAATCAATTTTTCAATCTTTTTTACTTATTTTTTCATCAAAAAGTAAAGATATTAATAGATACTGATTTTTTATTTTAAATTTGTTGAATTTCGTCTAAAGAGATGCCTACTGTTTTTAAAATAATATTGATAGAAATTCCTTCCTTAACTAAATCCTTTGCAATTTTCATCTTTTCTGCTCTTTTCACTTTCTCTTCGCAAATTTGTATGCTTTCAAACAGAGATTTCATTAGTGCATGACGTAGTTCTTGGCTTTCAATTTTTTTGTATTCTTCAATTAAATTAGGTACCACTTTATCATCTGCATCCTCTGTTAGTTCAAGTAGGTCCATGATATTAATCGATAACGCCTTTGCTATCTCATATAATCTTCCCAGTGGAACAGCAGTTCTTCCTTGTTCATAGTTGCTTATTTCATCACGTGTTGTACTCATTTTCTTTGCTAAATCCTTCTGAGTATATTCCCGCACTAGTCTCCATTCTTTTATCTTCTTTCCTATTTTGCAGTATATAGAACCTATTTTTTCTTCAACACATTCATCAGCAGAGAGGCCAATTGCTTGTGAAACAATATCAACAGAAATCCCTGCTTTAACCAGGCCCTTTGCAATTTTTACTTTCTCTGCTTTTTTACTACTTTTCTCACCAACTCGGGTAAATTTTGTTAGCAAGTAAAACACCTTGCGCAACTCTTGATCATTAATCGTTTTATATTTTCTTACTAGATTTAATATTTCCTCTCCCTTATCTTCAAAACAGATTTTTTCATTTGATACAGGAATAAGATCCGTAATATTAATTGATAACACCTTTGCTATAGCGCACAACTTTTCAATCGAAATTTTTCGTGTTCCTTTTTCATATTGTAGTACTATTTGATATGTTACGCCGATTTTTCCCGCTAAATCTTTTTGAGTATAGCCTCGCTTTAACCTCCAGCTCCTTACTTTTTGCGCTATTTTGTACCTTATCGAGATATTTGTCATAGATATTATACAAGTTAACATAAATCAAAATTGTTGAACATTTCTTCAAAATTGTGTATAATTATTAATGTTTTCTAGGTTAACCCGTCATGGCTCTTTCGAAGTTTCTCGATCCAAAAAATGATATATCGTTCAAGCGCATCTTTGGCACTGAAAAAAACAAGGACATTCTTATTCACTTCCTTAATGATATCCTTGGCTTCACTGGCAAAAGTACAATAAAGGATATAGAGTTCTTAAGTACTATTCAAGACCCTGATATTGCTTCTAAAAAACAAAGCATTGTTGATGTTCTTTGTAGGGATGAAAATGGGCTGCAAGTCATAGTCGAAATGCAGGTCGCTAAAACTAAGGGCTTTGAAAAACGTGCCCAATATTACGCAGCTAAAGCTTACTCAAGACAAGCTAGTAAGGGTGATCAATATCATGACCTTAAGGAAATTATCTTTATTGCTATAGCAGATTGTATTTTATTTCCTGATAAGTCTGAGTACAAATCAAAGCATACTATTCGTGATGAAGATACTAATGAACATGATCTAAAAGATTTTTACTTTATATTTATTGAGTTACCTAAATTTACAAAAACCAAGGAAGATCAGCTTTCAAGTATAGTCGAGAAATGGATCTACTTCTTTAGATATGCAGACGAAACTAGTGAAGAAGAGCTAGAGAGAATAATAGGAAGTGATCTAATAATTAAAAGAGCTTATGAAGAACTAAATAGATTCAACTGGTCAGAAAAAGAATTTATTGCCTATGAACAAGAGATCAAACGTATTCGTGATGAACAGGCTGTCCTTGCTCAAAAACTCGATGATGCTAAACATGAAGGTAGACAAGAAGGTAGACAAGAAGGTAGACAAGAAGGTAGACAAGAAGGCATCCAAATCGGCCATCAAAAAGGTAAAGTTGAAGGTAAAATTGAAGGTAAAATTGAAGTTGCAAAAAACTCACTCAAGGCCGGTGTCTCTATTGATGTTATTGCTGAAATCACTGGCCTTTCTTTCGATGAGATCAAACAGTTACAGGCAGAAAAGACCACATAGTCCCCTCAATTTATCGCTCTGCTTATTCCTTGAACCACTGATGTTCCATTTAAGAATGTATCCGGCTTTTTAGATAACTGTACTTTCCTTGAAACTTCCTGACTCAAGTCTTTATAAGGCTTTTCTACTTTCTGCTGTAGTATCATAGTTTCTTCCTTAGCTAAAACTTCTTCTAAGTTACTCTTTAAATTATCTAGAAACTTATCAGTTTGTTTAAACTCTGGACACGCTTCTTTTGCAAATGAATATAGGGTTTTTGCTATTTCAGAAAATTTTCCATTTATTATTTTTTCAATTATAGCTGATTGCACTACCACAGGATCAAAGTTTAGATTTGTCACTGATATTCCTGACTTAATAGCAGTTTTATTCAACACTTTCTCAAATCTATTTGTAATATTGAGTGCATAGCCCTGTGCTTCTAGTGGAGATATAGAATGATCTACCGTAGAAACATACTTTTGACCTGTAACTTTTCTAATAAACACGTCAAGTAACATTATCGTACCATTTACATCCACTCTTGCATCTACTTGTGAGATAGAACTTGGAGTGCTCTCAGGTTTAGAACTTAACAATCCACTTATTGAGCTTCTTACCCAACCAAATAAATCATTTATCCATCCAGTCGGCCTAATACCGCTACTTGTACTACGACGATGACGAGTTTGCTCTCTGTGTCCACTATGCCTATGTCTATGCGTTACAGGTTGATCAGATAACATAATAACTTCTGGACTGCTTTTTGTATGATTGAAGACACCATTATAGACTTGATCCTTATGTTCTTTTTTCATAACATTCACATCTCTTGCAGTACTTATTTCTTCCTGATGCTCTTTTAGAATTATTTCCTTATCAGCAAACTTTATTGATAATGTTGCCATTTTAGGTTTTTCATAAAACTTACTTAATACTATCGTACATAGATCATTTTTAGCTACATTAACATCAAAAGCATTCGTTACTATTAGATCATTACCATGATCACTAACAAAGCTATAGTTTCCTGCTCTTTTAGGTGTTATTAGTTCAGTGTTTTCTTCTATATCTTGACTTGTTACAATAATAACTTCTTTATCCTTTTCAAATTTTAAAGGTAATGGTTTCAAACTCCACTCATTATTATCAAGGTTGATTTTCATAGGAGCATTATCCACAATCACATGAGTTTTGTTATACCAATTAACCCCATCTTTTAATCTCACAGTACAATACTCATGTTTTCTCATCTTACTTACAGATGAATCTTCTGTTGGCTTCACTTCAACTATTGTTGCTTTTAATAACAAATCATTTGCAGATTTTAGAACTTTTAATTGAAAATGATCTTGATTTGAGAGTTTACCTCTTACCTGCCTTACTAAATTTCTCAGGTCAATCGTATCTACCGAACTTTCTATATCAAGGTCATAAATAATCACTTCAGGTATAGCAACTTCAAACTTTTTGCTTTCAGAGTCAATTACATATACATTTTCACCACCATTCCCTACTAAATGACTCCTATACGCTGGATTATTATGTATTACTTCATGATTTCCACTTCCTATTACCACTGTCTCATTACTTAAAAGTGATTGTATAAAAAATGACATTTTATTTAGTCGACTTGCTAAAGGTAAATAGTTCTTGATAATTTCTTCAGAAGACTCATTACTACTTTGTAGCATATACAAGTTATCTTTATTCCCTATTTTGATTTCACCATTCTTTCCTAGTCTGTAAGAAGGATTTTCTGCATAAGGAATCGTTACGTTAAACTCTTTTTCTGACTTGATAAAATTGAATTTTACTTCATGTTCAGTCCTGTTGAAAATATTTACATACCTCACATTAATACTTTTTATATCAACTGGCTCATATCCAAACCAAAACGTATTATTAACGTTAAACCTTTCAGGACCAAAAATAAAAATAAACTCTGCACTTCCACCTTCATTTAATGGTACTAGATAATCAAAGTTTCCTTCTAATGCTCGATTGTATATTACAGTGTTAGGCCTTACTATTACTTGCATTTGATAACTGCAGTGATTATCAACTATATTTATTTTATCCTTTATTTCTTTATTACCACTTTGACCATCTATTAGTTTTACATTACTATTACAACCATTGCATGAAACAGTTATTGTCTCTGCTCTATTTTTTCTTCCTATTACCTTGTTGATATCACATACTCTTAACCAATTATCACGTGAGTAATCTACAATTTCTCCTATATCTAACTGAATATTTAATGGTTCTTCCTGAAATGCAAATGACGTTGTATCTAAAGTATTAATTCCACCTTCCCCAGATAAATACCCCTTGACATAACCTGCCTGTAAAACAAATATATCATCTTTATTTCCTCCATAATATTCTTTAGAACCATTATTCACTACAAAGATATTAGGACTATTCAAAAACCCCTTTGAATAATCATCACCTTTACCAAGATCAATTAGCGTATAATTTTCTTTTTTCTCAGTAGATAAACCTATTGCATTTTCACATAAATATGACCCATAATTTGGAACAGGTTCATTATTCCCCCGCGGTAAACAAAACAATTTTCCACTACTTGGATTATCTGGTCTTGCTCGACTCCATTTTATATCTGTTCTTTTTTTATCAAGTATTACTTTATTATCTAAATCTACTTCAAACTTGGTTGTGCATTCTTCAGCATAACGTGTAACTGTACTTCCCCTAAGGCATCCACCTCCAAATCCTCCACTAGCACAATCACTTACTTGGTATGGCACTTTACGACAAGAATCTACAACTGATTTACCTGTAGGAAATACATAGCTTTGAATATCACTATGCTTATTTAAATACTCAAGTCCTTGCCTTACTAATTCATTACTCACTTCTTTTTCTTGCAATAATTCTTGTATATGATTTTCGGGTTGCATACCTATAAATGCACGTAAACCTTCAATAAACTTCTCTTTTCCAGTTAGGTGAATAAGCTGGTCAATCTTATCAACCCTCTTTACTGCCATGTAAACATCAGTGCCAACAAATACTACAGCGCCAATTGCAGCACCAATCGGTCCAGTAACACTTGATACTCCTTCCAGTACTCCAAAAGCTTCAGCAACTTCCACACCAATCTCTGCAGCGTCAACTCCTAAATAAATACTATCTCCTACTACGCCAACCAATGCTTCTTCAGTACCATTTTTAAATGCTTTTACCTGATTTACTAGATCATAGACAACAAAAGCAGAAGTACCACGGGCAAGAAAAGGAGATGCTGCTCTTAAAGATCTACCGAGCAATAACTTTCCTTCTGAGGCTAATTTTAATCCTTTAATAGACGCAGCTTCAGCAACTTTAGCAAATCCTTGACCACCGGCAATAAAACCAACATTAATTGCTACACCTTGATAATCTCCATTTAAAAAGTCAGCTAATACATTTTTAGCCATCATTCCGTGCATGGTCATACCTGAGATTTTTCCCACTCTATTTAGATGACTTATGACTTTCTGATTACTAGTAAGCTTATTGACTAGACCTTGAAATCTGCCTGTAACCTGAGCTTCACCTGCTAGTTGAATTAGCTGACTCTGCTTTCCTTTCGGCAAATCTTTAATATAACTGACAAACTTTTCACTATCTATCTTAATCTTACTCAAATCCCTTTTTTCATCTTTCTCCTCATTAAACTCATCTACGTCTTCCCATGTAAATAAACACTTTTCACCAATAGCTTCTCTTTTTCTCCTTCCTGAACTTGTGCTCGGCAAACATTCTTTAGCTGAAACTTTAACTCCTTGTTTTACAGCTTCTTGCTGCTGATCAGAAGACTGAATAAGTCTTAATTTTTCTATAATCACCTTTTCAATATCTTTCTGCTCATTAGCAATAGCAAATTGTAGAAGTGTTTTTTGATTACGATTACGAGCGTGGAGAATTGCTTTAAGTTCATCAGAATCTCTTCCTTTTAGTAAAGAATCAAGCTCATTCTTTTGATTTTTTTTAGTAGCTTGAAATGATTTATTTATAGACGCCAGTAAATTTTCAACATCAGATCCAAGTTCTGCCATACAAAGAGGAGTACTCCTTTCATCATTAATAGCACTATAGATGGCACCTTTTTGTAGTAAGAGCTTTACATTTTCTAAGTGATTTTCCTTTGCAGCAATATGTAAAGGAGTATAGCCTTCATCATAATTCTTAACGTTTCTTGCAACAAACATTTTCTCCTTAATACTATCCACTTCAGCATCCGAGACATCAGAAAGTTGAGGTTTAGCAAGATGAGACTTAGCATTAACATTAGCACCGTAATCTAGAAGCATTTTGACAATCCTAGCAGAACCAGATTCTGCAGCAAAATGTAATGGCGTCATTCCAAAAAAATTTGCATCTTTTTCAAGAACAGAATTTTTTTCCAAAAAATATTTAACGATCTCTTCAGTATCAGAAAGATGATTCCTACACTCTCCCAAATGTAAGAGTGCATAGTGCAGAACGTTATTACCTGATAATTTGTCCTTTAAAAGAATATTAGCATTGTTGTTTATTAGGCATTCTATTAAATCCTTCCTAGCATATAGAGCAGCATAGTGAATAGGAAATGAACCACATTTACCTCCTTTATTAGGATCCGCTCCTCTTCCTACCAAATATTGTACTACATCTAATTGATTACCTAAAACAGCAATAAACGTCGGAGTATTTTCTGAACCACGAGTGATAAAATCAATATCAACACCTTGTTTCTCTATAAGGTATTTTACTGTCTCCTTGTGACCATTAAAAGCTGCTGAATGTATAGGAGCATAACCAATTTCATTATACTCATTTATCTTATCTATTAATTTACCTTTTTCTATGTTTTTTAATATAGACTCAATAGCTTCTTTTTTACCATTTATAGCAAATAAATTTATTGGTGTATTTGCTTTCTCACCATAGGTAGAATAAAAATCTTTAATTAATTGACCATATTTACTTGCATAACTCCAAATATATGTAACGTGTTTTTCACTGTTGCTTAATTTTCCATCTTCTGTACAAGGATAAAAAATACACTGAGATGGACTTTTACCTTTTTCTTCTGAATCATAACTCTTTATTAATTCAAGAGCTTTTCCTAATATTTCTTCCTCTCTCTTTTTATCCATAAGATTTATTCTTGTTACTTGTTGTACTAACCTATGTACACTTAATGTACCTCCTTCTAAATTTACCATAGAATACCGCTTTAATAATTGAACAGTAGCCCCTAATTTTCTTTCATCATATTCCTCTAGCTTTAAAAATATTTTAGTAGGGATGTTGTCTGGCGCACAATATGCTATGATATCCAATATTTCCATAGCTTTTTTCCCATATTCCTTTTTCTTGATCTTATCAATGGTAACTTTCCAAGTTGTAAACGTCGTTCTGCTATATTTAGCATCGCTATCATCTGGAAATGGAAAGTTAAGTAATTCTTTTGTTTTTCTTTCATACTCTTTGAGATAATCATCAATTTTAAATTCTCTTTCTGGCTCTACATTTTTTACTTCTTCATTTGCTTGCTTTATGTATGCAACTGCTTGTGTCAAGGCCAAAGGAAACCGCTCTAATATTTCCATTAACTTTTGAATTTCATTTTTTTGTGAATCATCCTCTATATTAAGTGCTTTCTTGATGAAGTCCGTAGCTTCTTTTTCAGTAAATGTACCCAATGGCATTACTTCTATATTTCCCCATTTCTGGTTACGGGAAGTGATAAGGATATAGGGTTTATTAGCATTAGAAAGCAAAGATGGTAAAAATTTATCTATACCTTCATCACCATCATCTTGAGTTCTAAGCTTTTCAGCATTATCAAAAATAAAAAGACTTTTTCTCTTTGAAAAAAATCCATATACATCTTCAACAATTGAATTTATATCCTTTTGATTTCCTTCTATACCTTTCACATTGATTCCTAACTTATCCTGAGCTAACCTAAGAAAAGATTCAGCAAGAGTTTGATAGCTTTCAACATTAATCCATATAACATTGCCATCATAATCATTTCCATGATCATAAGCATACTTTTTTGCCAGTTCGCTTTTACCTACACCACCAAGTCCACTTACAGAAGCTTCACCTCTACTTTGTAATGCTATATGTAATTTTTTTAGCTGCTCAACCCTTCCGGAAAATAAATCTACAGGCTCTTTTACATTAAATTGAATGTCAAACCTAAATATGTTTGTAAAAAAATCATCACCCTTTTCTAAATAAAAATCACCTTTTCTCCAATGCTCTTCTGCTTTATTTCTTATTTTAAGAAAATTACCTTCAACCTCTTCTTCAGTTAGCTTATACAAATTCTTTATCTCACCTTTAATGACCTTTCTTAACTCTGGATCACTAGCTTGACCTGTGAAAACTTCCAACTTACTTAAGAACTCTTCAACATTAGTTCTATCTTCACCATCAATAAACAATGTATCCTTAGGAAAATTCTTAACTTTTATATCAAATCTATAATCATCAACCTTAAGACCATGTGATTGAGCAGTAGTTTTTAATTTTGTGATGAGCTCCAGAGCATCTCTATCCAGACTTTCTTCACTTGCTAACTTCAGCATTTTTTTATTCTTATCAAATACAAGCAAATTACCAACAAGCTTTCCTATATTTTTTATATCTCCATCAGTTAAACTTTTCCCATGACCAACTACACTATCATCTATCTTGATAATTTTTAGGGATTTATATTTCTCAAATAACTCAATTAATTTTTTTATTAAATGTTCTGGTTTCTTGAAACTAGGACTAATATTACCAAAGCTAACATGGAGTTTTAAAGTCTCTTTTTCTGTTTGTTCTTTCAATGTTTTTTTTACAAATTCATATGGAATATCAAACTTATAGTCTGCAAGTTTACTAACTTTACTTTCCAAATCTCTTATGAATTGCTTAGCGCTCTCATCCTTTATTTTCTCTTGACCAGCAAACTTTAACTGTTTATTTTTTGTATCTAATATAATAACATTTCCACCTAATTTTTCAATTACATCTTCATCCACTTTTTTAGACGACTCTAACGACTTAACTACTTTATTAACTAAAACATCTCGTTCACTCACACTATCTAACCCGGAACTAGATTTTTCGTTAAATATTACGTTCTTTGCATATTCATACAGAACTTCTTCTTTTAGTACTTTTTTGAACGAATCTTCGTTATCAATATTCAGAAAATTGTGATTGATTTTACCTTCTCGATATTTATTTTTTTTCCCGTCTTCTTTAATTTCTTCTCCAACGTCAATGACGTTTTTTGCCAAGAAAACATGGTAAGTTGAAAAGAATTCATTTCCCATCATATTGTTGTAATTTAGTTTACCGCTAATACAGCTAACAAGAGCCTTTGCTAACAACTTTATTCTTTCTCGACAAGAAACACTCTCCAGTGTTTCAATTACATCAGAGTTTTTATCATCTAGACTAAATTTAAATGCCTTATCCTTATCTTCCTTAGACTTCGTAGAAAAAATACTATTATCTATATCAATTTTCCTATTCTTATCGAATCTCTCATCTAGAATAGCATTAGTATAAATAATGTACTTAACCTGAGAATTACCTTGAAATACAGGATCTTTAGATTTTTCATTAAATTTTTCTCTAATGCTTAAATAGTCCGAGAAATACTTGCCTAAATAAAATTTATCGTCTTTTGGATTTTTAAATTTTTCAATGGTAACCTTACCCTTTTTTGGATTTTCTACATGTTTTGCTTGCAGAAGGATTGTTGTTGATTTTTCCTCATTCCAATACCTAAAAACTATATCATCAAAAGCACCTACACCATCCACATTTGTATCTAAATAAAATCTATCTGCATCTCTTTCTCCTCTAATTTTACCTAAAATTAATAGATCAATTTCATAAGAGTCTCCACTGCCTGTAGTTCCTGCTCTTCTTTGAGAACTGTGCTTTCCTGCGCTTTGCTTTTGGGTAAGTTTTTTTGGTTGGTTAGAAGATTGCGTGTTATATCCTTGCCCACTATTTGATCCAGAATGAAGATTTTCTTGAAACTGCTGCCGGTTTGCTGATTGTTCTTCAACAGAAGCCTGTAGGTTTGGCTGAATTTGTGGTTCTAATATTTGTACAATATCTTGCCTTTTAAGATGCTTAGCAGTATCCAGTGGAGTTCTATTTCTTTTGTTCCTCAAGCTATCATCATTAACCTTTGCTCCTTTTTCTAGAAGTAACTTAATAACTTCAAGCTTCCCTTTACGAATAGCAATATGCAAAGGTGTATCTTTATCTTTGTCTTGAAAATTGACATCTGGTTTCGGTTCTTTTTCAAAAAGCCTTTTGATCCTTGCTAGCTTTTCTTCCTCTGAGTCACGACTCTTTATAATATTAATTAGTTCTTCCTCAGGTGTTATCTCATCATCATAGTCAGAAGGGTCAGGAGATTGTTGCTTATTGTGTCGAATTTCTTGAGTACCAAGTATTGGCTCGAAATGTGCATTACCCCTATTTATTATGTGTATAGTGTTTTCCTCATTATAATCTATACTATCCATAGACCTAGAACCTTCACTATTTACGATCTGATCTAGCCATACCTCTTTCCCTTCCACAACATGTTTTTCAACAACATGTAATTTCACATTATATTCTTTACAAATTATTCTCCCCTCAATTTCACTTCTACCCCATATTGGTGAGGTTAATTCCAATACATTTACTGACCCAGATTTTTGCTCAATATCATCAGCAGTAAATTCAATACGTGGAACATATACACTAATTGGCTCAGCCTCATTTCTTAACGCTCCTTTAAGCCATGATTGATCATTTTCTAACTGACTTTGTGCAAATCTCTTACAAACCTCTCTTAAAGATTTCACAGTAAAATCCATCTCAGGCTTCAATTGTTTAAGACCTTTTGCAACTGAATCAAAGAAACAATCTCCACCACCAATTGCTTGTCCTACCTTAAAATTCTCTGGTAACTCTGGATTATCATCTGAGCGTTTGAAGCGGAGAGTCTTTCGTTGCGAAATTATCTGCTTTACATGTTTTGCTCCTTCAAATGTTTCTGAACTAGATCTCCCTTTTTTTAGATAGTCTATTGAATGTTCCACCTTCAGCATAAATCCCTCTGCCCATTTGACATAAAAACCTAAGATTATATTAGATTTAGTTATATGCTAATAAATAAATTATGCAATGCAAATAGTTTTTATGCATACCTTTTTGGTTTTACAGAATAGGCGATGAAAGTAGAAAAGTAGGTTCAAAACAATATAAAACCTGCTGCAAAATAAACCAGATTTTCTTTAAATAGGCCATCATAAAAACAATAATCTTACTTTTGCTGCAGGTCTACAGAAGGATAACGTCAAATAACAAATTTGACTCTACTTTTGCTATTAAGACAATCTTAGCTATCTTTTTACATAACTTTCAAATTGTGCAGCTAGCTGCTTTACATTTACATCCGTAATAAGAGAATTTTTGCAAGGCTCATGATCAAACTGCTCCTTTATAGGATTTTCTAAAGATTTCTTATTTTGCACAAAAAGTGACTGAGCGTGAGAAGTGATTTTTAATGGGTTTCTTTTCATATCAACACCTGATTGTGCTACCATAATGTCTTTGCTTTTAGCAGGTTGCATATCTGCGCATTCTTTTACTTGGTTTTGCTCGAATTTTTCTACTATTGCTTTTATTTTACTGTCTATCTTGCGATTAACCATTTCTTTTACAACAGGCACTTCTACTTTTGGTACTACTTGTCTATAGTCTTGATTCTCAGCTCTTAGTGATATACTTTCAGCTGATTTTTAAAGAGTCACTCCCACTATTCTTGGTTTCGTACTCATTTTTTGATTTGCATGGCCTGGATTTTTAGATTGTGATGATACTGCAAATACATCTTTAAATATCGCTTGTGATTCTTGTTTAACTTCTTGACTGATAAAGGATGTTTTCTCTGGTATTACTATTGATGTAGGTAATTTTGGCGATACTGTATGTTTAGACTGCTGCTCTTGCTTACGTTTCCTTTTTGCTTCTATATGTTCTATAGGTATTGTTGCATAAATTGGCTCCTCTTTAGGCAGTTTAAGACTCTGCAAACTTTTTTCCAAAAATTCACTCTTCTCCTCTCGATAATGTGATACTTCTTCATATTCATGGCCTTCATCTAATGAGCTTCCATAACCTGAATCTTCGTAGGTATGAGGTTCGCTATCTGAAGACATAATTTTTGTGATTGGAAATAGTTCTGACTCCTTTACTTCCTTATGATGTAAGATTTTTCCTGAAATCTTTAGATGTTCAATGGCTATTTCAATAGTAGGATGAGGCAATCTATTTACAAAGTCACTTACATTTTTAATTTGCGTATCCTTTCCTGAAATTTTATTTAACACTCTTCTAAATATTTTAAAATTTGATCGCTTCTTATTCAGGAGGCTTACATAATTCTCTAAGTCACCACGTACAACATACTTGGCCACATCCTCTGCCTTGTCTGTTAAACTCTCGAACGTTTCAAATAAAGCATTTATTGTTTTGTCATACTGTTTATCAATTTTCTTCACATCTCCGCGCCCTATAGCTCTGACCAAAGAATCAAAGCTCTCTTTATACTTATCATTTTTTAATGTACCATTCATACCATTGCCTCAACTATTTATTATAGTATAGATCCTAAAAGTTAAGACCTGGTGAATGCTATTTTTGATCTTATTAAAAAAAGTAATGAGATGACACAGCTACAATCAAATATAATGATTAAAAAGACTTTTACCCTATTTTTTGCATAAACTTGCCTTAATTTTTCTTTACTATTATTAAATAAATTGGTACTAACTTAGTAATAAGTTTCGCTAATTATTTAAATAAAATAACTATTTTCAGTGGTTAAAATCAATGAGCGTGAGAACTATTTTTCTTGGGATGGCATGGTCTACCAAACGATACATACGAACTTTTCTAGATAATAATTTCATTATACGCTGAAATCAGCTATATTGGCTCACTTTTACTAAACCTACGTACGAACTGTTTTGCCTAAGCTTATGAAAATAATTTAAACCTTCTATTTTTATAACCTTATTTCTATGCGGCTTGTTCTCGCAAATATACGACCTTTTTTGCAATTTTAGAAAGAGTCAATAATTCAAATTTTTGCAGCACTAAAATAGACGTTTCTTTAGTTACAACAAGGTCTATTTTTTCGTAAATAAAAATGTTTTATAATAATTAATTATTAGAATGAAAATATCATACTTGGCTCTCAAGAAATTTCCTGTTGTGCAGTGGTAAGGTTTGGAGAAAAAGATTGGCTTGGCAACGATAATTTACTAGACTAAAGTTTATATTAAAATACAAAATGGGGTTGCGGGTATGGAATCTGGTTTGGATCACAATTACAATAAAATACTTGATATATTAAAAGGTGCTATTAAAGGCGACGATAATCAAGTTAAAGCAAGAAAACATCTTAGAGTAGAAAGATGGTTGAGGGTTTATATTCAATTAATTGAAGATTTTGATGAGGGAAAATTAAAATTTTTCTCTGATATATTCTCTGATAATTCTTGTTGGGATGGAATAAAATTAAAAAATAAAGCTGTTGGTGAAAGGTTAACTGAAGAAAAAAATAAAAATGGAAAAGAAAATCCGCTTGATCTTGCAGATAGATATTACTTGGCATGTAAATATTGTCTAGAAGATAAGATTCCTGGATTGTTTGAACAAGTATTTATGAGATTTAAGAGAAGTGCCTTTGAAGAGGATGGATCTGATGATGATCTGAGAAGAGAATTATTGGAAAATATCGAAGAAACTAGCCCTATAGAAGCTTTCTGGTCTTTTCTTATTGATAAGCAGATTGGAAAACTAAACGAATATAAATCAGTTGAAGGTTTGCAAAAATCCATACAGATAAATTCTAATAAAAACTGGGAAGAAGGTATAGAGTTCTTCTATAATAAATTGCACAATGATTCCAGTATTTCTAGTCAAGATAAAAATAATTTGTTAATTGAAGCAGCTTTATCTGCAGTAAAGGGTGACAAAGAAGTAGACACCATAGAGTTTTGCCTGTCTAAAATGGATGATGAACAAAAGAAAAAATTACTAAATAGAGATTATAAGGAAAATACTTATTATGCAGTGTTGAATGTGCTAGTAGGTCAGTATTACTTTGATTCTTTTATGGAATTAAGCCGATTGTGTAGTCAGATTGAATGTGAACGTTACACAACTTTTTTATCTTCATTATCAGATCAAGTACTGAAGAATCCAGATCTGTCTGAAGAAACAAAAAAATGTATGATGAATGTTTGGGAACGTATAATAAAATTAAAAACTCAAGACCGCGGGGAGCAATCTATTTCCTCTATTTTTGTAGACTATTCAGTTACATATACAATAGCAAATTTAATTGTGGATCCAAGTAGACAAGGGGTAAGTAAAGAAGAAATATTAGGGAAGATATTAAAGCACGTAAAAGAAATGAGTGGTGAAGAGATGATAAAGGTTAAAGATTCTGTATTAAGTAAAATTCAGTTATTTCATGGGGGTAAAAAATTGCAATTAGGAGAACAAGTATTTTCTAAATTAGCTCAAGAAGCTTCTAAAGAATCAATTTTGCGTGAAGCTGGTGATACTTTGCCACAGTCAAGTCTCAGTACGACTGATACCCCATATAATATAAAATCTTTAGGCCATAGCAAATAGGAGAGTAATATGCCAAGTAATGTCAAGCCGCTTGAGTTGGTACAGCTTCTGTTAATGAGAAATAAATCAAAAGACGAGTTCCTAGATTTTCAAAAAAGGTTCCAATCGTTTATCAATCAATCTCCTTCTTTTTTGCATTCAGTTGGAAAGCCAGGCTTTTTCCCTAGTTTCTTTTTTGGTATGTTTGCTACTGTATTAGACACAGAACTTGCTACTAAAATTGGTATCAAAAAACTTCATTTTCGTTTTGATGATAATAGAACTTTAAAAATAGCTATATTAACTAATGAGGGACTTAAGTGTATAACGGTGTCTGATCAAGTTGATGGTAACATGCATCTAAAGTTCTCTCAAGGAGAGTTAGAAAAAATAGCACAGAAATGGAAAATGGGAGCAGAGTTTGATAAACTAGAAAAAGAAGAGCATGAAATAACAATTACAGGAAAAGAAGTAAAGTACGGAAAGGTTGATCCAGCTTTTAGTAAAAAGACTGATTATTCACAAAAAGGTTTTACAGAAATAGAAAAAGATCGTGACCAACAAGACCTAGAGAGCTTAATTTCAAAATTGAGTAATCAAAATTTTGAAGAAGTAAAAAAGAACGCTAGAAGAATGTTTAATTATATTACAATGTCTATAAGAAATATGAAAAAGAAACTCTATTTAGCGGTAAAGAATCAAGTCATCATGGGTTTTTAGCTGGGTTTTTGATAAATTTTAAGTATCGTTTTCACCTAAAACTTTATCTCGAATTATTTGCTGGAAAAGGTTACGCAGACATTATTTTACTTGTGCGCGGTTCTGATAAGTCGCTAAGCTCTATTCCTATTATTATTGAGCTTAAAGCAGGTACTGGTGAGATAAGTACAGTGATAAAAGCATTGAAGCAAGCACAAGATTATGTTAAGGGCTCTTTTTCTAACTCTATAAGAATGATTACTATAGCTAATGAAGCTATTTGTGTAGGATTAAATTTTGACATGGTTCATCACGAAAATGTTAAAATTGATGTAGAAAATTTTCTTAGTCGAGAAGGTAATTCTGTAATAGAAAAGTTACTTGGCACTGAAGCAGCGAATGCTGAGGTGATAAGAACACAGCTAGAGTATCTTTACTATGGAATTGTTTGGAGCAATGGTGGAAGTGATAATATTAATTATGTCAGCAGAATGATCTTAGGTCAGCTAGTACTTATTTCTAATATTATTAAGCGTGAAAAGTTAGGTAAACATATTTTTATTTATGATCAAAATGATAAAATGGTTACTGGATCACAGAAACGCCCAGAAGCAGCAAAAGAAAGTATTGAGGATTGTGTTACAACTATAGTGCTAACTTTAGGTAAGAAGGTGCTTATACTCAACATAAATGAAAAAAATGAATTTGCATTGAGAGTGCCAGATAATAAAGGAATTCCTATTGAAAATATTAGGGGAATTCAAAACGTCAATGACATAAAGATACAAGAAATAACCTGTAACTTATACAGTACACCTAGTAATAAGAATCCATTTGATCAGTACTGTAATAAGAATAAGGGAATTACAGTAAATACGTATGACTCATTGGACAAATACAAAAGAGGTAAAGAAATTTTACAAGGTAATTTTACTCGAATTGTGGAAAATAAAAAATTTAAAGCAGCTTTGAGCAAAGCTATAGAATCTGGTAAATATGATGATTACAAAAAACTATTTGAAGAAATTTCTCATATACTACATCCTTTCAAATCATTAATAAGCAATGAGGCTACATTTCAAGCTGTATTGCATGGTTTATTTAGTAGCTACGGAGAAGATAATATAAAAGTTATTACTGAATTTCAAATAGGTGGTGGAGAGAAGTTGGATGTTATGTTGGTTATAAATGCTACTGATCAAAAAAAAAGAATACCCCCCAGTTGGAATAGAGCTAAAATTTGCTAAGAAAGGAGAATTGGATAAAAAAGAAAAAGATGCTAAGGACCAGTTGAAAAGATATAAAGAAGGTGAAGCGTATAAGGTAATTACTGATGCTGGCAAAGTGAAACTGATATATGCTGTTTTTAATAAAGGTGCAACAGATGAAGGTTCCCTTATAAAAATTGGTAATGAGTTTGTAGAGGTAGATGTAAGACATAGCTCTGTGGTTGCTTTTGGTCAACAGCCAGGTAGTCTCCAACAACCTTATGTTCAACAAGCAGGTCTATCTCGAGCAGTTAATCAGTGATCTAGTCTTAAGAAATAGTCATCTTAAGTAGGTTATGCTGTCGAGAAGTTTTGTGACAAAGTTATAGAAGGAAAACAAAATGATCCTGATACGAGTACATGGAGTGCTGTTAAAAGTTCGTTTTCTGATACATTTATTACTAAGCATAATATGAATTACATTTATAGTAATCAATCTCCAGTGAATTCCTTAGATAGCTAAGAGCTAAAAGTATGTATTGTGTAAATAGTTACCAAGGCTGGAAGGTTTTGAACTTTTTTTCACAACACTGATGTTCTTGCTAAAATATTTTTGAAAAAGTTAGTTGACTTATAAATAATTCTCTACTAATACTGGCATATGTTTGTTTATTCTGCTGAAGTGGCTCCGCAGGTTACTGTATAAGCTTCAGCAGTTTCCGTACTCCTTTAAAGTATAATTCATCATGCTCTTATAGTAGTGATATCAAGTATAGGTCTTAACCATGTTGATTTATAGTAAAATTAGCCCAAATTTGCAGTCATAAGCAACTTTTAACCTCTCTATATACTCCATTGTTACTCACCATAAAAACTTAACAAAAGCTTAACGACATAAGTAGTAAAAAGATTATGGTTATTGACTTAATGTTACATATCGCATACAATATATCATATATCTTAGCTTAGAGGGATAAGTATGGGTGAGTCTACTGGGATAGTAAAATCTATTATCAATCTACTAAAACCAAAATCCAAACCAGAACCATCTGATTTTGAATATGAATCAATTATAGAACATCTATTATCTAAAGAGCATTTATTAAATGAGCTGATGAATGATATGTGGTACTCAGGAGACTTACCATCAGTCAGAAACTATAATGAACCATTATCTTTGATAGATAGCAAACTTGGATTAAGTGAACAAATTTGTGTTTGGTTTGCTCTAGATCATGACCTTACACCAAGTCAAAAAAATTTAAACAAAAAGTTACTTAGTGCTCTAAAATGTTTAGCTTCTAACTGTGGTTCATTTGATAATACTGAGCCCCTTGAAGAATTTTTATATGATAATAGAAACAATAAAGATTTAAAAGTAATTCTTAACCTAAGAAGAGGAGAATCTCAATCAACAGTATTGCATGCAATTGCAGGAGCAAATATTGGTGGATTTCGTCGCATAGGAAATCAGGCTATAGATTTACTCTTAGAAGCAGGCGCAGATCCTAACATACAAGATAATAAAGGAAAAACACCATTATGCCTTGCTGCTGCCAAAGGTCATTACGATAATACAAACTCTCTCCTCTCAAAAGGAGCTAACCCTAATATAACAAGTAGAAAGGGTAAAACTCCACAACAAATAGCAACTAATAAACTCTGCTATAATATAGAAGAATTATTTTTAACTGATAAACAGAAAAAGATGAATAAGGAATTGTATGACTTACTTGCACTAGATTCAGACTGCACTAAAAATTTAAAGGAGTTTTTAAGTAAGCATAAAAGAGACTCAGACCTAAAAGTGGTGCTAAATATTCGGCACGGAATGGGTGAGTCAAAAGTGTTCTCATATGTTGAACGTTTTGCTTGGGACAATGAAGATCTTGCTCAAGAGTTAAGAAAAATATTTCTAGAAGCAGGAGCATTAGATTATGATAAAAATATTATTTATCGTCAGCAAAAGAAAGGACAGGTCAGTAAATTACTCGTTAATTTAACCTCAAATCAAAAGGAAAAGTTAAATGAGTTTTCTGATAAGGTGTTTCAGGCTCAAAACATGGCTGAACTTGAAGAGATTGTAAACGATGCTATAAAGTCTGGTGTACGATTAAACTATTCTCTTTCACAAGATTTCTTTTCAGGTAATGAATACACTTTTACCGATTATGTGATGAAAAAAATCAGTGAGTTGGAAAAAAATCCTAAAGTTGCTAGTAATATAATATGTCAATTAGTATCAAAAGGGGCAGTGTTTGGTAATACAGTTGATGCTAACACACTGACACCAGAATTTAAAGAGCATAAAACTAACCTAAAAAAAGCTTATATAGATTATGTTAGCAATTCTCATAAGTTTATTGAAATCGCAAAAAATGCAACCAATAGCGAGCTAAAAGATGTAAGAGTAGACAACTCCGTTTTTTACTTAGAATATTCTAAAGATAGTAAAATAGACATTATAAAGATAACAGATGGGGTAAGGGATTTAGGTCTAACAGATGGGGATGTAAAGTGTGGAAGAAATATAGTAAGGATTGGTAATAGTGAAGTAGAAATTAAAACTGAAGATGGCATAAGGAATTATACAGATCTTACAGAAGGCAGCAGTATAGTATTAACTTTCTATACTAGTTTGGGAGAATTGGAAGTTAGATTATATCCTGATGAGAAAAATAAAAATTGGATAAAAGTAGAGGTGAGTGAAGAAGGCCTACTTCTACTTGATAAAATAGAAAGTTATAATGAAGCAATAGAAGATTGTAATGAGGGAATAGAAAATTATGAAGAAATAGGACAAAATTGCTTACTGGGAGGTTTATCAGTCATTGAAGCCATAGACCGAGGTGTTTTTGCTAGATCTGGTGGGTTAATGCGTCCTGAATTAATAAGCGAATCCAATAAGCAGAAGGGTTCATGGGTAAAACGTGAAGAATTAAGAAGAGTTTCTAATTCGAGGGAAGAAATTGCTAGGTAGAAGGTATTAAATATTAACTAAGATAATTAGCAATCTAAGAAACGAATTATCTTAAGCTCTACACAAATCACTCGCTCTTTTTTACAATTAATTTGGTTTATAGAACTACTCGTAGTAATCAAAATAAGATTTTTTCTTATAGTCAAGTTATAGTAAAATGAAATGCGATAAAGTTGCATTATTCTTTCTACAGCTAAATTTTTGCCTTAGCGTATTTATTATACAGGTAGTACAAAGCCATCGTTACACTTATATATCGTCAATAATCTATTAACAATTCCTATAGTATAATTAATTTTGAAGGCTTTAGTAAGGGGGAAGTATGACAGAAGCAAATCCAATAGTTACATTAAAGGCTAAAATTAAAGAATTTGGTTTTAATAAATTAAGAGCTAAAGATAATAAAAGCGCAAATTCTGGTGAGCAAGCATATAAAGACATTAATAGAATGGATTTCATCATTAACGGAGAGAATATAGATAGGGATTTTGTTGACCGATTATATAAAAAACATATTAGCTTGGTTAAAAATAATAAAGATGGAGAAAAGAATTATCGTTCATTTGCAAAAGAGGTTTTTAAGGAGATGTTTCAACATTCTAGAGCAGAAGCTCCAAATGATCATATTCTAGAAGAGTTAGCTACTAATTGCAATCAAGCAGGATATGAACATATATATGGACCATTTATGATGGAACTTTACGAGAAACATAAATTATTTATGAATGTCAATAGTGGTGTTGAGAGAAAAGTGTACATTGACTGCAAAAATCCAAATTCTGTAAAAGTTGAGTGTAAAATCCCCAAAGCACCTGTAAAGCTTCTAGATTTTTCTGAGAAAAAAATATGTGATATATCATTTTCAATGGAATTTACACTTGAATCTCAGAATGGTAAAGAGGGTCTAATATATAGAGACGGTAAGTTATTACTTGATGTTCCTGAGGAGTTAAAAAACTATCAAGATGGCGATAAGAGTTTATTTGATATTATAAGAGAATATTTCGAAAAATTTTGCAAAATATTAGGATTTACGTTTGCAACAAAAATAGAGCACAACTTAGGAAATGAATTGAAAGTAGACAGTCATGGCTATCTGGAAAATGTGGAACCTCCTGTCCGGAGCAATAATCATGCTCATGGTTAAAAAAGTATGCTCTATAAGCTCAATGAGGGGGATGTTCAAAAAAGTGTGTCAAACCGAATTTTTAATTCAACTCAATCTTTAATCTACTAGGGAAAAAAATATCGAGTTGAGATATAGATAATGCCCAATCATGTACAGGCATCGTCCATTTCTCCTCCACCTTTCTTATAGCACAATATACCAGCTTGTACAACCCCAACTATGGATTAAATAAAGAGATAAAAGTGCAGCTAAGAAGAGGAAAACAGGGTAAGCTCGAGTATTTTAGCAATAATTAAGAGGTTACCCATGAAGAAAGATATTTTACTGTTGCGTCGAGGATTTTTGTCGCACAGTCGATGATAATTTTGCTAATATGCTCCTATCAAAAGGCAGAAAACCCACTAGAATACCAGACTTCGGAAATTCTCACCATAATTCTATTATATCATCAATCCCCTTGCAAAAATTTCAAAGCTTTTTACCTACTTTATCTGCCGCTTTATAAATCTGAATTTTCTAAGTTGCCAACATATGACCGATTTATCGCTCTTAAATCACGAGTTTTATGGTATTTAGCATTACTTTTGCAATGGTTCTGTAAACAAGCAAAAATGACCGGTATTTCCTACATAGACACTTCTACAATCGCTGTTTGCCACAAAAAAAGGATCTCCAAGAACAAAGTTTTTGATGGTTTGGCAGAAATTGGTAAGAGCACGTATGGTTGGTTTTTTGGCTTTAAATTGCACTTGGTGATTAACGAAATTGGAATCACTTACTCTAACTAAAGGTAACGTTGATGACAGAAAACCTTTGCCAATTCTTACTAAAAGACTGACCGGACTTTTGTTCGGAGATAAGGGCTATATAAAGAAAGAGCTCTTTGAGAAACTCTTCGATAGAGGCCTAAAACTCGTCACTAAAGTAAAAAAAGGCATGAAAAACGTACTCATTTCACTTAAAGAGAAGATTTTACTAAGGAAAAGATCGATTATTGAGACTGTTTTCGACTCCTTGAAAAACAAATTTGAGATTGAGCACACAAGACACAGATCGCCAACAAATTTCCTAATTCATGTTTTTTCTGTTCTGATTTCCTATTCCATGCAGTCGAAAAAGCCCTCTATTTCTATGCCTTTCTTTGCTGGCTAATCCATAGTTGGGGTGTACAAGGCATTTATGCTGGTGAATGCGCCTTTGGTCTTGGTAAATTTCCTAATTTGCCTGTGTAGCCCCTCGATGGGATTAGTGGTATAAACTAGCCTTCTAACAGGACCTGAATACTTGAAGTAACCAGATAAACTTTCCCAATTGTTCTGCCAAGATTTCACAACTAATGGATACTTTTCGCCCCATTTTTCCTCCAGCTCAAGCAAATAATTTTCTGCAATTTCTTTACTTGTAGCGCGGTATATTTTTTTCAAATCATTCATGAAAACTTTTGCTTGATACGTATTTCAGAGAGTTCCGTATTTGATGCACTACACATAGCTGTACTTCCACATTAGGAAATACGCTATTTATAGCTGCAGGAAAGCTTTTTAGGCCATCGACACAAGCTATCAAAATGTCTTCTATTCCTCTCTCTTTCAAGTCATTTAATACGCCTAACCAGAAGCTAGCTCCCTCGCTTTCTGCTAAGTAAAAACCCAGTACTTCTTTTCTGCCATTTTGGTCTATTCCTAATATGTTATACATGCACTTACTTACACAGCGACCGTCTTCTTTTACCTTAAAAAACATCCCATCCATAAATACTATTGGATACACTGATTGCAGTGGACGGCTACGCCATTCATTGATTATAGGTAGTAATTTATCTGTAATTCCAGATATCTCTGCTGCAGATATTTTATGGTCATAAATTTCTTCCACATATGATGCTATATCTCTGTATCCCACACCACTTGCAAACATGTTCAAGACCTTTGTTTCAAGTTCTGTTGTTTGCCTTTTTTTCACTATCTGTGGTTCAAAACTTCCCTCTCTGTCTCTTGGTGTCAATAGTTCAAATGAACCTGCACTTGTTTTCAAAGTTTTTCCATTCCTTCCGTTTCTACGATTGTTTTCTTCGCTTTCAGTAGATAAATGATGTTCTATTTCACCCTCCAAGCTTGCTTCAAGTAGCCTTTTTACAAATGGCGTTAATGCACCATCTTTTCCCATTAATGGTCTACCTTCTCGTATAGACGACAAGATATTTGTTTCTAATTCTTTATAATCTACCAAACCAGTAGTTCTATCTGCTATTCTTTGACTCATATCAAACCTCCATTTTTATCTCAATTATATTTTACTTCTCGGTTTGACACACTTTTTTGAACATCCCCCAAATGAGAAGAAATTACCTAATTTAAAAGTTTTACTTGATAATTATGGATTTTCTCAACTGCGCAGGATTCAAAGAAGGCTGGATAATAGACCTACTCAAGTTTAGTATTCGGCTTTGTAGCATTATACAACGCAAAACCCATACACCACATCTACTGCCACTGCGAAATAAAACATAAAACGCAACACAGCTCACCAATAATAACGCACCAACAACACCAGCCGCAATTGGTTGGTTTGATGATTTTTCGTATATAGGGATTTCCTTCACTATAAAAACATGGTTCTATTTCAGCAGATAAAGGGTTGTTCTGTGAGTTTGACTCTTGCTCAATAGTTTGCTCTGGTTTCATATGTAAATTGAAAATCTTTACTATTTATATTAATATACTCATATAATTTAATGTCAGTTTTTGTCACACTGGTTTACGTCAAGACTATTTTTAACCTCTTCAACATCTGTTGGTGCATTAGAAGTCCTTCATATTTTGCAATAGTGGTTTCCTTATAAATCCTTGAGTTTTTTTGCAACAGCTTTTCCTATTCTCTTCGATGTTTTCATCTACTCTTGTTAAACAATGCAATCAAGACCATAAAACTTCTCTAATTGCTCACTCCACAGCATCGGTATTTCTCTCAAATCAACTAATTTCAAATCTCTTGGCTGTCTCCCATTTACTATGTCTTCTTTAATCTTTGGTGCTAAATAGTTCAACCTCAAAATTTGCTGTATACGTCTTGTACCTATATTAATTTTGGCACTCAGCTCTTTCACACTTGAGTATTTTCCCTCTTCTAGTTGCCGTTTCCAGGAATGGGCTCTTACCACTGCTTTCAGTAATGCATTGTTTGTTTTACCTTCTGGTTCTACTACCGTGCATTTATTTCCTTTCTTCTTTATTGGTATAAACTTTTCCTCTGATTCAGAACTCACTTCTATTCCATCTTCCTTAACCATTACTCCCTTTATTAACTTTTTCACTACTTCTTTCTGCTTTCCAAAACTTAAATTTTTCCATTTTTCTTCGGTCTTTTCTTTCCAATTTTCATATAGCTGTTCAGCTTTCTTCATCACTTCTTTTTCCACTTCTCCAGCAACTATTGTTCGGTTCACTGATCCACAATCCTTCCCCCTTAAATGGTTATTGCACACATAATATCGGTACCTTTTATTTTCTTTTTTTGAGTATGTCAGCGTCATATTTACATCACAGCTCTTGCACTTAATTATTCCCCTAAGTAGCGCTTCTTCATATTTTGCTTTTCTATATGGTTGATTCCTTATCAATTCCTGCGCTTTTTGCCACTTTTCTTCCTCTATTATTGCTTCATGTTTTCCTTCATACTCTTTCTCATAATGCCGTATTTTTCCCATATATATTGGATTTGTTATTATTCTTCTCACCGTGGCTTTTTTAAAGATATCAGACCTTGTTCTGTAACCTTGACTATTTAGCTCCCTTGCCAACTCTGCCATTGACTTCAGCTCCACATATCTTTCAAATATATGCTTTACTGTTTTTGCTTCTTTCTCATTTATTATTAATTCCTTATCTTTTACATCATACCCTAGCGGTAAAGTTCCACCCATCCATAGTCCGTGTTCTTTTGATGTTGCTATTTTATTTTTTACTCTTTCCACTATCATCTCTCTTTCTAGTTGTGCTGCTCCTGACAATACCGTTTGTACAAACTTTCCCATTGGCGTATTATTGTCAAATATCTGCGTTACTGCTATAAAATTTACTCGGTGTCTTCTAAAAAATGATGTTACTTCGATGCTGTCTTTTGTTTCTCTTGATAGTCTGTCTAGTGTGTACACTACTACACAATCTACTTCTCCTGCCTTTACATCTTCAAATAATTCCTTTATTGCTGGCCTTTCTAAATTCTTTCCTGAGAAGCCTCCATCATCGTACCTTTTGGCCAATGCTACCCAGCCTTCTCTGCTCTTTATGTACTTTTCACATGCTACTCGCTGGGCATCAAGGCTGTTAAACTTTTGTTCTAGTCCGTCTTCATTTGATTTTCTCGTATATATCGCACATCTTACTTCTTTTAGCATTTTCAACTTCCATTTTTATCACGCATTCCAAATAATAAAGGTCCGTTGTAGCTCATTCCCATTATTTTTCCTGCCACTGCTGACAATGATGTATAAAACTCTTCTTTGTAGATTAAACCCTTGTCTGTTACCATTACCGCATGCGTTTCTTCCCCTCTCTCTAATATTAGCTCTGTTCCTGCTACTGGAAGTTTGTCACTACTTATTCTTTTTCCCTTCTCTAGCCGATCTGCCAGATACTCTAGTCTTTTTGCACCTTTTCTTGACATTTCTCCATACGCTTTTTCCTGCATTCTATAAGCTAATCTTGGTATCAGATATTTCTTTGAGTATCTAGGCGCCTCTTCCCCAAATACCTTCTTCCACGTTTTTCTCAGCTCACCCAAAGGTTTTCTCTCTAAATTCATTACCTTCTTTTCTATTTCTTTCTCCATATTTTTAGCCCTTCATAAATAGCTTTTCAATTCTGTCTATTTCTTTCTTCAATATTTCAGTGATCTCCTTACTGTTTTTCGCATAATCCATTGCTGTCATTCCAAATTTATCCGCTTGTTCTATTTCTCCTCCAGCCTTCACTAATTCTTTCACTATCTCTTTTTCGCCTATCATGCATGCAAGGTGCAGCGGTGTGCATTTATTTCCATATTCTTCCGCATTTACATTCCCTCCTGATTTTATCAATTCCCTCACGATTTCTAGACGTTTCTCCGTTACCGCTAGGTGCAGTGCTGTGTATCCTTCTACATCTTTAGCATTCACATTCGCTCCTTTTTCGACTAATAATCTCACTGTTTTTGCGTCTACTGCATAATGTAGTTCCCTTTTCGTCTCTTTCTTTTTAAATGAGCTCTCTAATAGAGATTTCTCTTTCTTACCAAGCTTTATCATAATCTACCCCTACCTTTCTTTAAACCTAAGCCTTCCTTTTCACCACCTCATCTATCATCTCATTTACTTGGCTCATTATCTTGCTTGCTAAATTTTGACATTCCTCCTTTATTAGTGATTTGTCTCTTTTCCTTATTTCTCCTATCTCTATTATTTTTAGCTCCGGCATGTAGCTTCCATTCAACATGTCTGCTATTTCTCCCACTAGCCCCTCTATTCCATAGCACGTCAGTTCTCTACTTTTTGTTATTCCTCCTTTTTCTCTCAAAAATTTACTCGCCTTTTCACTCTCTTTGCTATCACATAGACGATACTTTTCACTTTCCCAGATGTAATACATTGGCGTTGCGCCGTACTTATTCAGTTGATTAACTTCAGCTCCAGCCTTTACTAGCTCTTTTATTATTTCAACTCCTCCTATTTTGCATGCAGAGTGCAGTGGCGTACATCCACTGACATATTGAGTGGCATTTACTTCCGCTCCTTCCCTTAGCAGCACTTTTACATTTTCTAAGCTTTTCGCAAATACTGCACAGTGCAGAGGTGTATAACCATTTTTATCTCTTGCATTTACCTCTGCTCCTTTTTTTATTAATAATCTCACTGTTTTGTAATCAGAGATTTCTACTGCTTGATGCAAGATCGTCTCTCCTTCTTCATTTCTTTTATTAATATCGTTACTTGATACTTCTTTAAAAAACTTACTCTTGCTAAAACTCATTTCATACCTCACAAAATTAGCTTTTCTAGCGCCAGACAAATTTCTTATATTTACCTGCTGCTATTCAAGTCATGTCCGTTTTAGCATGAGAAAGCAAGTCTTTTTCTTTTTATTTCATACATTTTTACCTATTATTAATATAATATATGAGTATCTAAATATAAGTACTTAACTTATTAGAGATATTATTCGACTATCTTTCCAACTTCTGTGCAAATGTCGATGTTCATGCCACTTCAGTACTCCTGGATAAAATACTAAAATGTGCTTTTCTAACTCGTGTATTGAGTCTTTTTGCTCTAAATCATTTTTATAGTAAACGTTGTGTTCTGCTAAACCATATTTTGTAATCTTCTGATCTGTATAGTTTTCTATTTTGTAGTGGTGAGTAACGCTAAACCTTTCTAAAATTGGCTTGTGTTTTAAATTCCAATGCTGCCCTGAAAGTTTATCGCTTCCCAATACAAATTTATTTCCTCTTTCTTCTACGCTACTAACTGGAAAGCACGTATTTATGTCTCCTAAATCCCAACTGTTGTAAGTTAAAAATATGATATAAAGGAGATAAGAGGGAAGATAACCCTACTCACTATAGGAATAGAGTTATCACGGGCGTGTGCGACCGACCAACTGTTGGTATTATAACCGTTCGGATCAAGGTACACTAGCCCATCTCTCGATACGTTTGAATAGTTGCATGGGACATATGTATGCACCCGTTTACAATCTTAAATTAATTAAAACTAATCGAGGTTATTATGATTACATCTTATCAAAATTTTATTGGCATTGATATTGGAAAATTTAAAAATGTTGTTGCAGTTCACAAACAGAAGAACGCTGTCGAATTCGACAATGATACTGCTGGCTGGCAACAATTGTTTCAAGATTTTTCAAATATCTTACCTAATTCTTTAGTAACTCTGGAAAACACTGGAAAATATGAGCTTGGCTTAGCACATTTTCTTGTTGATAAAGATATTGCTGTACATCGAGCTAATACTCGCAAAGTAAAAAGCTTTGTTCTATCTCATGGAACTTTAGCAAAGTCTGATCAATCAGATGCAAGAGCCCTTGCTCAGTATGGGTTTGAACGCTATAGTACTCTATCTCTATTTGCACCTATGTCAAAAGAACAAACAACCTTAGTTGCACTTTGTCAACGTCGTGATGACATTACAAAAATGAGAGCTCAAGAGAAATCTAGGCTTGCAGCACCTGAAAACGACCATATAAAAGAAAGCTGTCAGAAAACTATTGAATTCTTTAATAGCCAGATAGATGAGCTCAACAATACCATACAAAAAATTATTGATGAGAATCCAGAGTTACAAAAGCGCCAAAAAATCCTTAAAACAGTTCCAGGAATAGGTGCAAAATTATCTCAAGATTTTCTGTGTCTAATGCCAGAACTTGGTTATGTAAGTAGGGGAGAAATTGCAAGTCTTGCTGGAGTTGCACCTCATCCGAAAGAAAGTGGTAAAACTATTGGTTATCGCAGAATAAGTGGTGGCAGAAGCAACGTTCGTGAAAAGCTTTTTACAGCTGCGATGTCTGCTTCAAGGTCTAAGTCTGCGCTTGGTGCCTTCTATTCAAGGCTTGTTGGTAAAGGTAAAAAGAAGATGGTGGCTATGACAGCTCTAATGCGTAAAATCATAGTAATTGCCAATGCGAGGCTTAAAGAAGCAGTCAATGTGAATTAAAAAAATCTGCATAGAAAATAGGTTAACGAATATGTGGATAAATACGTCTACACACATTTAAAGTATTTATACACATATTCGTTAACCATAAGATCTAAGCAGTAACTGTTGTTTGATACAAAATTTTTCTATGATTAAGTTAGGGTTTTTATTGTCAAAAATGCACTTTTTACTCGAATAAAAAACAAAATTACAAACAAAAGTTGTAATGAAACTAAATTCAAAAAATTTTAAAAAACATAGTTGATCTGATAATACTATCTGCGCTTTTGCAAATTTAATCGATGGTAATAAACTCTGTGGTAATGGATATAGTGCTTTTAAGTTGTACCACAAATGATCTCTTTCATAGATGCCTTTATAATCCCTTGTGTGAGGCTCGGTTTCTCCAAGGATTGCTACATCTAGGCGATATATATCATTGCTTAAAGCTCGTTCATAATGATCGCGTAGATAGTTTTCTATAATCCTAATAACTGGACCACTAGACCTGAAAAAATTTACTCTTCCAAACGATAACACTGGTCCATCTTTTTCTATTTTTACCCCTGAATAATCAGAAAGAAGATCTCCAAATAAACTCTCATCCAATATAAATCTCTGCACATTATAATAATCGTTAAAAATCCTCATTAATCTGGATCTTACAGGCAGTGATAGTTTTGCCAGCTCTACTACTGCATCTACGAAGAAGTCATTTGGTACCTCTTTTATCCCTACTTGCAACTCAAAAAAGTGTTTACCGGGTGGCTCTTCAATAATTGTAATATCTTCTATATTTGCCCACTTTAGTGCTATTTTGAGTGATGCTGGGGTTCCACGTAGTCTTTGAAATTTTACTCCTTCTACTACGGCTTTTCTTCTATCTTTTACCCAACGCAGTATCTCTTCTAAACCATATTCTTCTATTATCCACGGCAATGTTTCTTCTTTAAGACTAAACTTAAATCCTCTGATACAGTTTGGATCTACTTTATAATCTATCGCATCTACTAGCGCTCTTTCCTGCCTTGTTGCATTTGGTGGCAGTAACATTACTCAATCTTTAAATTTCTCAAATTTGCACATTCATTTCCCAGAACCACAACATCCTCTTTTGGCTCGATTAATTCTACGTTTTCTACACCATCTACAAATAAATTTGCTATTATCCATGATCTTGTAACATTCCATCTCAGCCTTCTACTTGCTTCAAACTTCTTGATGAACTGCTTCTTGATTTCCTCCTTTGATATCACAGGACTTATGCTCATTCTGCTGTGAATATCTATTTCCGTAATATTGCAACCAACTACTGTTACTGTATCTGTTAAAACCCTTATATCATCTCTAGTAACCTGCTTTTTTACAATTTCTAGTAGCTCTTCTGACAATATGCCAGTTTGTGTTGATAAGATTGAAATTTGTACTTTTCCTGGTATAGGTGATTCTACTAGTGCATCTTTTACTCTACTATCTGCTGACAGTGCATGATATTTATAATATTCCTTACTTCCTCCTGTTGACCAACCTGCTATTTTTGCTTTTACCCTCTTTCTAAATCTTTCATCCTCTTCTTCTTTTTCTCTCTCTACTACATAAAATTCAGCCAAATTATCAAGATCTTCTCCCTTTGCAAATTTCAGTAAATTACTCTTTACTGCTTCGTTCATCCTTTGTCTGAGCAAAAGTTCTCGCCATGCTGCTACCTCCAGAATCTTTATCGCTGGATCACTTTCCACCAATCCTGTAAAGCTTGCATCCCGACTCACTAACTCTTCTTTCATTCTGAAAAATATTTCCTCAAAGTTCAGTGGTTCGATAATATTTGGCTGCTGCATTTTTAAACAACTACTCCATTAATATTTATGAACTTACCTTCTGAAAGATAGACACCTTCTAAATTCAATGTTACTCTCCCTTCTTTTACTTCTGTTATCTTCACTTTCTCTAATTTAAACCTTCTCTCCCATTTTTCCAAAGCTTCTGCAGTTGCTGCATATATCTCAAGTGTTAAATCTCTATTTATTGGCTTATCTACTAATTCAAATAGTCTTGACCCATAATCTCTCCTCATTATTCTACTGTTAATAGGAGTGGTCAGTATATCAATTATCGACTGCTTTAAGTGCTCTATTCCTTCAAGAGCTTTTCCCGTTTTAGCATCCATTCCTCGCATATATTTTTCATGGCTCTGACTGAATACTTGCATGTTTTTCACGTGCTATAGAAATAGCCTTTCTTAACTTCTTTTCAAGAATTTCTTTAGAAGGAAGCTGTGTTAAATACTGTGCAACATGAATATTAGAGCCTTCGAGTTCAAGATATTCTATATCCTCTTGATCCTTATCAGCACATAAAATAATCCCTAACGGTTTTTCTTCACCTGCTTTTCGTTCATTTTTATCTAACCAATTTAAATACCATTCCATCTGTCCTTTATAGGCTGGTTCAAAGCGACCTATTTTTAGTTCTATTGCTATAAGGCGTTTTAATCCTCTGTGAAAAAATAGCAGGTCCAAATACCTGTCAGTTGTTTTAGTACTCATCCTTTTTTGACGTGTTACAAAACAAAAATCATTTCCAAACTCTTGTAAAAATTTTGTCAATTCATCCAAGATTGTATTTTCTAGATCAGTCTCACTATAACTTGATGGCAATTCCATGAAGCTAAGGAAGTATGGGTCATGAAAAATGAATTCTGGTGCTAACATATTTTCTTCACGTAAATTTTTTATACTCCTTCTTATAAACTCTTCAGGTTTTTTTGCTAGCGCTGTACGTTCATACAACATAGTATCGATTTTACTACGTAGTGCCCTAACACTCCACCTTTCAATACGACACATTTCTATATAATAATTACGCTTCAGCTCATCAGAAATTGCAATAATTTCTACAAAATGTGACCAACTCAATTGTTGTGACAGTGTCGCGACAATTTCTTGATCAGAAAAGAATTTAGAAAATTGCACCATACGAAATAATGACGCTCTATCAAAACCACGTCCATATTTAATCTGAAGTTCTTTTGCAAGTTGGGAGATGATTTGCTTCCCATAATCTGCACGTTTGTGCTTTAGAATATCTTGATCAATTCTAGAGCCAATTTCCCAGTTTAACAATACTAGAGTAGAATTGAATTGAACAGAAAGATGATTTTTTGCTCTATCTATTAAATTACTAATGTCTCCTAATAGGCTAGTAGTTATATCCATATTCATAACTTTATTTTTGATAAGTATAGCATATTTTATCCTGAAAAAATGTTACTGCTACCACTGATCACCTTGGAACCACAAGAAACCATATCACCAACTCTTCCCACTCCAAACCCATTTGCAAACACTGTTTTTGATCCTTCAGTTAATACTCTACCTTCTGTAAAATTATCTCCTTTTCGGCAAACTGGCTTACCATTTACAAAAACATTGTTACTGCCACTAACGCAAAAATGTAGTGTTGCTTCTGCACAATGATCTCCTACTCGCACAACCGATTTATTCATTTAATTAAGGTTTATTTTATCTGCCTTCAATTTTATTCCACTTTTTGTCATTTCTATTCTCGATCCCCCAGCTTTCAGTGTTATTTTGCCTACTACTTCAATCTCTAAATGATGCTTACCTTTATCATATGTAAACTTCGTCCCATCTTGAAATTTTATACTATTTATTTCTTTTTTATTCTCTGGTGCAGGGTATTTTTCCTGATATATTCCTGCTAACACCACTCCTAATGATAGTTCACCAAGAGGAGAAAATACCATAACCTGTTCATCGATATCTGGCGGAGACCAATCTCTATCTTTTCCTGCTTTACTTGTTATCCACGGTAAATAATCTGTTAAAAATTCTCCTATTTTCACTCTTACTTTTGCTTTTTCATAATCTATTTCTTTTACAATTCCTATACGAATAACGTTTGCTAGCTTCCTATTCAGCTCTGAAATCGCAAAACTATGATCCAACATTTATATTTTCTACGTTTATTGTATGTGGTTTAATTTTCCCCTCTTCCCATACTGATTTACCTAAATGAAGCTGATGACTCCAATCAACCATCCACACCAAATATGCATCTAATTCGGGTCTAAATCCATCAGGCTCTGCAGAAAGAAATTCAGCCGGAGATACATTCTTTTCCCAGGTATTCTTGTTCACTACTCTTGCAACCTCAGCAGCTAATGTTCTGACAATAATAGGGGCATTTTCTATAGTACTATCAACTACTATTCTTGCCTCAAATCTTACCCTCAGAGCTAGTTCACCTGTTCCTGGATCACTTCCTTTTTCAAGACTACTAAGTTCTACTAATACCGCTGGTGCTAACAGTTCTTTTCTTATCGTCGGGTATACTTCGCATGTTTGTATAGTTAGGATTTCTTTCTTCAGTGTAGTACAAATTGCTTGATGTAAATCTATCCAGAACTTTGTCATACCTTTAAAATATAATTTAGCTCATGCTTAAAGTATTTCTCAAACTCTCTCTCACTCTCATAATTAACAAGGTCTTTTATTATTCTTGAGCCTTCAGGTTCCAGTGGTAGCTTTACTTCTTGTATTGGCAATGCTGCTCTTCCTTCACGTTTAAACATACCGCTATTTCCTTTTGGCATAACTGCTGCAAATCCTCCTATAAACTCATGCTTTCCTACTTTCGATCCTCTTCTTGTTTTTTGTATCTTGCCAATTGTCGATGCTCTAATGTCGTAGAGATTTGCTCTAATTAACACTTCTAATCTGCTAGTTTTTGCCTTAAAAATTCTTAATCTCTTTCTTATCAAACTTTTCTTTTCCTCACTAATTTCTTTTGCTGTCTTCAATTTTAGCCATAGTGCTGTTCTATTTAGTGCTTTTATAGCTGCCAGTTTTACTTTCTGCTCTTTTCTGTCAATATTGGAGATTATTTCATTAATATTGTTACTAACTTTAATATTAAACACTTTCTATTGCCTCAATTTTCCATACTTCACCCGAAGAATCTTTTAACGGTGGTTCAAAAATCTTATAGAATCTTTTTTCAATCTTGATATAATCACCTATGCTAAAGGAAGTAACGTCCTTACTGCGTATCTCTATTGAGGCAATTTGCTGAGTTAATGCTCCATCTGCACCTAGAGAGTACGTAGTCTCAGGACGTTTTATTAGCACTTTTATTTTACGAATACTCTCCTTATTTTTATTACAATATATGGCTTCCACTCCTAAATGCTCAAAACAATCTTCCAATAATTTTCCTATATTCATCAACTAGAACTAATTTTTACCAAAACTGCCGGACGATGGCACATTGGCAGAGGGTTTGACTGCGTATGCAAATCAGTCCCTCTATCAAATCTTCTTGGCTCTTGTTTTGCATATAGTGGCTGTCCTAGTGTATTTACTGTTTCATTAAAATCTGCTGGTGCAAAATATGTTGTAAATGTGCTTGCTGTTCCTACTGGAAAACAGTGCCCTGTATCTTTCTCAATAAATCTTCTCACCGTTCCTTCAGGGTCAGTTGCTTGCCCTCTATATTCTTCAAATGTGATGCCACAAAACGTAAATCCTGATCTCATATCGTTCCTTAGTGCTGCTCCTTCTTGCCATCTCTCGTATGCTTCTTTTACTTTAGTATGAGAAGTAAGTGCATCAAAAAACTCAGGGCTTACCAAGGCATGAATTCCGGTCATATATTCACCACTTAGATTATCTTCTATGTGCCGCAATACTTCCAGACACTTACGTTTTACATCTGTTGTTGCTGTTCCCAGTGCAAAATTTACTACTTTTGGCGTGATTTCAAATTCGTTGTACAGATTTAATAATTCTGACCCGTCAGCATCTAAAATTATTCCTTTCAGCGCTCCCATTCGCAAATGCTCTAATGTTATTGCATGTTTGTTCCTCATCAATTGCAAATGATCGGTTATTACATCTGCCAGCGCTTTAAGTTCACTCTCTGATCCAAATGCCCTTATTCCCTGTACTTCCTCTGGTAACACTACATCATCATGTGGAATATGTGGAATCGTAAATGTTCTTACCTTTCTTTTTCCTCTTTTTCCTACTGTTGCTGGTGCTCCTGGTATTTGTGTTGGTAATAAACTTAATACTCCGTTGTGTTCTTCTATGGTAATATGTCTAAATCTTACTGATCTACTTGGAAACAAATTTAAATTTTCAACACGTCCATAATTTACCGGCAATATATTCATCGCATTTGTTAGTGCCGTCATGCTAAATGCTGTATTTGTAAATGGATTTTGCATTCTTTTTCTCCTTATTAATTTTAGTTAAACTCCCTTGCGGATAATGATCCCTCGTGCTTCAAGTTGCTTTATTGCTTCAGCTTTCTGTTCTTCAGTGATATTTGCTGGCCACACAACTGCATGATCTGCTAGTATTGCACCACGAGTAATAATTACTGCTTTGGCATTTTCTGTCGCATTTACATCACTTACTATTGCACCTATTGCTGTTTGTGTGCCGTCTGTTCCAGTGGGATTAAGTACTCTAATAAAACCATCTTCCGTCTTTTTGGCAACTACTGCACCAAGCTTAAGATTTTGACCTTTAGCTACTGTTATTTGGTCTCTTGAATATAGATTTGAAACTTCGTATTTCAGAAGATCCCCAAGGTTATTTTGTTCTGTTATAGTACTCATTTTGCTTTTCCCCTTTATTTTTTACTTTTGTTATACTACGAATATTCTAAATGCCAGATTGTGCACGACTTCTTGCTACCTGCATCATTAAATCTTCTGACGAATTCTGTGGTAATGTGCTTAAAATTTCAGTCTTCATTGTTCGTTCTGCAAGTATCGACATTAATATTTCTTGTGCTTGTTTGCTGCTAACATTCTGCTCTATAAATTCTCCTATTTTCTCTGGCATTCGTGATAAGTTGCATAAACGTATTAATTCAAGAACTTCAGCATGATAACTGTCATTCTTGATTTTATTAGTTAAATTATCAGTTTCTAGGTCAGTTCTAGTTTGTTCATTCATAGTAATACTCCTGTTTTTATTAATAGATGAAAGAATTGTAATTCCATCTGCAAAACCAATATCCACAGCGTTCTTGCCAAAATATAGCCCTGCTTCAGTAGATTTGATTGCTTCTATAGAAAGATTTCGATTGCGTTCTATTAGCTGCACAAACATCTCATATAAACGATCTATCTCCTCTCTCAAACTTTTTAAACCTTCAGAGTTAATAGGCTCATGTGGATTTAAATCGTTTTTTCTACTACCAGCAAAGATTGTGGTGTACTTAATACCTTGCTTTTCATCAAACCCACTTTGATCTATATGACTTGCTATTACTCCTATACTTCCAACTCCTGAAGTTCTGCTCACAAATACCTTCTCAGCGCTTGAAGCTATAGCATATGCAGCAGAGTATGCATCATCATTTGCTAATGCCACAATTCTCTTTTTTAATCTTGATTCGTAAATAAAATCAGCTAAATCAAATACACCGTTTACCTCTCCTCCTGGACTATCTATATCAAGCAGAATAGTTTCTATATCTTTGTTTGATAATGCTTCTTCTATTTCTTCTTGAATTTTCTCATATGATGTCATTCCCAGAAAATCGTCAAAAGCTCCTGGTTTTTTGGTCAAAATTCCATGTATTGCTATTACTGCTGTTTTTTCTATATTCTGATTTACTGCATGTTTTATATTTTTAAAGATAGGTTGTTTTCCGTTATATAGTGACAACAGGTCAAAGCTTTTTTGCTCTATCATCATCGGCCTACATAGCCAGTTGGTTTGTAAAATTTCCATAAAGTAAACGAGATTTATTTTGTTTGTGTCCTGACATCAGAATCAAAGAAAAGGTTGAGAGAATCAGCACGCTTTTGATCTTCTGCTATTTCTTGGTCAATTTCTTCTACATCATAACCCATTTCTGATACTACTTCCGATCGACTCTTAAATCCATTCCTTACTGCCATTTGCTGTGCTTGCTGGTCTTTCAGTGGATCTACCCAATCAAATCCCTGTGGTATCCATTTTACTTCTTCTTTCGCTGCTTTTACTACTTTTTCATCTATACGGAGTTCTCCACAAAGTACTGCTAACTCTAGCCATCTACTCCATACTGGTCTGCAAAACTGGAATACCATAATGTTATGTTGCAGCATAGCGCATCGACGACGAAACTCTATTAATCCAGCTCGAATGGATGAATAATTAACGCCTGTTAAATCTCCTGTTAGTTGCTCATATGTTATCCCTGTGCCTATTGCTATTGCCCTTAGCTGCTGTCTCATGAATGCTTCATAACTTCCTCCAACATCAGACGGCTCTGAAAATTTTATATCTTCTCCTGGGTCTAAAAGCTGCATTGTTCCAGGTTCCAGTCCAGATAGTGCTACTCCTTGCTCATTACTTTCACCTTCTCCTAAAATATTTGCCTCAGGATCAAGTCTTGTGATAAACCCTGCAAACATCGCTGCTGTTTTCTTTCTTACCAGCTCTGCATCATCGTATTGATCAAGTTCATAGAGCTTTAGCAGTATACTTGAAAGCCATGGCTCTCCTCTAATTTGCCCAGGTCTTAATGGTCTATAGATATGTAAAACATCGTTTGCTGGTACTCTCACTGATTCTCCAAATGAGCCTTCTCCTGGATGTTCTCTAAATAAGTAATATGCTTCTCTTTGCCCAAGTCTATTGAACTCAATCCCGTTTCTTATTACATTACCATTTGCTAAAGTTTTATTTGTTTTATTGTCTAAATGTTCAGACTCAAGTACTTGCAATTGCAACGGCACACAAAGACCATCTTCTCGTTTTCTTGTTCTTAATCTTACAAAACATTCTCCTCCCTCTATCATACTTCTGCATACTAGAGCTTGTAATCCATAAAAATCACTTATTCCACAGCTATCTGCTTCATCTGTCCATCTTAGCCATAATTCTTGCACCTTCTTTCGAAATTCTCCATCTTTTGATTGTGGTTTTATTCCTGTTCCAATAGAGTTACTTACTATCGTATCAATTATATTTGCAGCGTAAGGATTTTTTCTCACCATATCACGTGATCTACTACGTAAAGTTTCAAGGCTTTGAGACAGCAAATTGTTTATACTTCCTAACTCTGGTTGAAAGTGAAAAAATCTTCTTCCTGAGCCTGCTGCATCCCACGCTGAGCTTTTGATTTTTGGCTTACTAAATAGTTGTTTGAACGATTTTAATAGCATTTTGCCTCTTTGATTATGCAGCAGTTTGTTGCGCAATTTGACATTAAAAAATTACAGCAAGCTGCTGGAGAGTCTGGCTGTTAACACTTTATAAATTATGCATGAGGCTCTTGCACAAATACCAACGCTTATTCTGGGCTGCGTTCATAAATGTCCTTCCGATGTCCCATTGCAGTAATAGTTACTGTGTGTTTTGAGTAATTTATCCTATAAATTACACGATAATCACTTACTCGTATCCTAAAATACCCTTTGAATTCATGCGATAATGCTTTACCTATTGCTTTAGGGTTGGTTGCAAGACGACTATCTACAGCTCTTCTCACTCTAGATCTTATCGTTGGTGGTAATGCAAGAAAGTCTTCCTCAAGAACTTTTTTTGAATAGATAATATCGTATCTCAGCTTGTATCTCCACCTTTAGACTGTTTTTGCAGATAATATTCTATTCCAATCTACATCCTCACTTCTAATTTCTTCATCACCTCTAGCATCACGCTCAAGAGAAAGCTTAGCCAACTTTATATCTACTTCATCTATTTCATCATCTTCTTCAGATAATTTACTTGCTTCAATAACATTAAGCCTTTCTTGACTTTGATCCATATTTTAACTAGAAAATACCAATTTTAAACTATAACATTTTTACACAATTTTGTCAATTCCCTTACTTGTCGCAATCACAATTCTTCTCTTCGGTCTCACACCTGCAACTTTCAGTTCAGCCTTAATACGTTGCCGTAGATTCAGCAGGTCATTTATCTGAACTTCAGCATATCTCACCACATGGTCACCATATGCAATTGATACTACTCGCTCTCCGCTTTGCAGTTTTTTTATCGCTTCTTCGACTTGACTTAAATATTCCTGATTGTACATTTTACTTCTCATTCAACCATTTACTTTGTCTCACTTTTTTAGGCTTTTTACTTTCCATTTTTCCACTCAAACTATTCCACTTACTCTCTGGCCATCTGTCTATTCCCAGTGCTATCGATGCTGCTCTTGCATAAATCCTACAGTCTAATACTTCATTTCTTTCTCTTACCTTTTGCCACTCCTGTTTGGTGTATCCTTTTACTACCTTGCTGACTAATTGCTCTGCCGTTAGCTGCTTAAAATATTCAGGTGCATACTCCGGAAAATGACAATATCCAGGTAGAGCTTTTCCCTCTTCTTCTTTCAAAATATTAAGTAATTGAAAAAGCTCTGACTTTAATATCGATACTCCCACTGGCCAGAGCTTTATTCCTCTCTTTAGCTTTTGACCACCAACTGTTATATCTACTCTACTTGGGCTGCTAAGTGGTACTAGTGCTTTATTTACACCTTTGACTGCCATTACTCTTCCAGATCCTTGATGACCTCTTACCCAGTTGTATACTTCTTGCGTTGCATATCCAGCATCTACCGCCATCATGCTTATCATATATTCAAGCCCATTTTTACCGATAAAATGATGACTCAGAAGCTCCGAAAGTTTTCCCCATACTTCTCCTCCTCCTGTATCTCCTTCAAATACTCGGTAGTCTATTGACCAACTTTCACGGCTTTTTCCCCATGCTACAACTTCTACTTCTAAACGATCTTTTTGGACATCAACTCCTGCTGTGAGAACTACTTCGCCTTTTGGTACTGTGCCAATTTGAAAAAATTCTCTTCTGTTAAATAATTGCTTCCAGTCTGGTACTTCTCCTTTATCTACCCAAGTTTCTCCAAGCGTAGTATTTATCCAAACCTTCAGTAATTGTTCACTTTCTTTGGCATGGAGAAAATCTTCTACTGCTTGTTGCCAACTATACCAGCCAACTGGACTATAAAGACTTGAAAGATGAAATCCTTTTTTCTCACCTTTTACTCTATTAGTAGGTCTCCATTCTCCACGATCTAGCATCTCTGTCTTTTGATGATTTTCTATCTTTTCACCACATTCTATACATATATAGTGTGCTGTTCTTGAGTCGTTATTTTCCCATTTCATTTGTGACCATTTTAGAACTTGATAGTAATTACAATGCGGACATGGTACAAAAAAATATCTCTTATCTGTTGCTTCAAATTCTTTCTCAATTCTGCTTATTCCATGAATCGTTGGCGTTGATACTAAAAAAATCTTTCGCCGTGCAAATGTATTAGTACGGGCTATGCTGAGTAAAACTGGATCTCCTTCACCTCCCGAATCTCCTGGATAGGCATCTATCTCATCAAGAAAGAGATATTTTACTGGCATGGACCTGAGACCTACACTGCTATTTGCTCCGGTTATTACTACTATTCCACCTGGAAATTCCTTACTTTGTACAGTATTCCCTGAATCTCTTGATCTTGGGTCTTTTACTTTACTTTTTAAACATGGTGTACTTTCAATCAGTGGCGCAAATCTTCCTTTTGACCAACGCTTTCCCATTTCAACTGTTGGCTGTACTACTAACATTGGACCTGGTGTTTGATCTATGATATAGCCTATCCAATTGTTACCAGCTTCTGTTCCACCAATCTGCGCTCCTTTCATGAATACTATTTTCTCCGCTGGAGAAGATGGAGATAGTGAATCCATGATTTCTTTTAAATAAGGAGTTCTTTCCGTTCTCCATTTACCTGGCTCTGATGCTGCAGTTGGCGCTAAAACTCGATACTCATTCGCCCACTCTGATACTTTAAGGTGCGGATCTGGCCTTAAACCTTCAGAAAAAGATGTAGCGTATATCATATTGCTAGCTCTTCACCATCATTAGATGATACTTCAACATCACTTAAAATAGAACTGCACTCACTTGTTTTCTCACTTTCGAGTTCAATAAACATTTTCTTTTCAAGTGCTTCTTCTATATACTTCTGAATTAAATTACTCATTATTATTGCAGCTATGAGCGCAACTATTCCCACCATTACCGCAGCTATAATGTTAGCCACTATCGCTATTGCGCATATTGTTATAGTGACACAGATGATATTGGTATATTTCTTTATTTTTTTGTCTGCTATTTTCCTTTCTTCAAAATATTTATTGCTCAATAAATGAAATGTTGGAAAGTTCTTCTGTCTTCCAAATAACACTATTTCTTTCTCTTTACTCAGTAGTTCTATTAATTTTGCATTGTTCGTTATTATTGCATACTGAAAAACATCCGTGGCATCTGCTCCTCTCTTTAGCAACAACTTTACTACGTTAAAGTGACCATGCTTTGCAGCAACATAAATTCCCGTTTTTCCACTCTCATCTACAGCATCTATTTCAACTCCTTCACCAAGAATACCGTCTATTAGGTCTTCATATCCTTTTCTGGCAGCTAAATGAAGCAAACTGTTTTTATCAGCTCCGTATCTATTACTTGCTAAAATCTTTACTATATCTAATCTATTTGCTTCTTTTGCATAACAAAATGGTGTCTTGCCATTATCATCCTTAATTAAAGGATCTATATCCTCTCGGGTTAGTAATACTTCTACTGTTTTAAGTCTTTCAGCGTAATGTAGTGGTGTTTTATTTTCATAGTCTTGTAAATTAACTCCAGCATTAGGAACATTTATTAAGCATCTTACAATATCTAAACATAAGTCTCTTTCGTCGTAATTACTGCTACTTATAGCTACGTGCAAAGGAGATAATTTCATTGCATTTCTGCCGCTACCAGCTATATTGACATTCGCACCAAGATTTGAAAGTAATTTTACTACTTCTAGCTTCTTGTTGTTTACTGCATAATGCATTGCTGCATGATTTCTCACGTCAAGAACATCTTTATCCGCATTTCCTTCTCTAATTAAAATTTCTACTATTTCTTCATGTCCAGCTCCTGCCGCTAAGTGTAATGGTGTATGTAGTAAAGCATTCTGCTCATTAACATTAACTCCTTTGTTGAGTAAAAACCTTACAGCATTTGCTTCATTCAACATCGCAGCTAAATGAAGTAAGCTATCTTTCTCCAATCCATATTTGTGATTGATTAGTGCTTGTAATATCTCTTCTCTTGCACAAGAGAGCGCACTTTTACCATCATCATCAGTGATCAGTGGATTAATATTTTTCCTGTTCAGTAAGAGTGCAACCATACCAAACTCGTTAATTTCTACTGCATAATGCAGCGGTGTCTTTCCATTTAATCCTCTAACATTTACATCCACTCCTTGCTGATTAATGAGACACTTTATTAATTCTAAACTTAAGTTAGCAGACATTATTTAAAACTTAATATTAGATAATTCTTGTAATGAGTTTGTAATCTCTTCAGTTAGCGCCATATGAATCTTTTCAGTGTCACTCAGTGATGCAAGTAGTGCTGAAACTCTATTTGGAATATTAAGCAAATTATTACGGACAACTCTTGCTACGTTAAATGCATCGCGCTTTACTTCCTCTACTGCTACAAGTTCTCCTATCTCAGCCTTAGCTTTCGCCTCAAGTAGTTTACCTCGTTCCATTTCATTTTTTATTCGAGTTTTTAGCAACATCGTGGAAAGGTTACTTGTATTTTCGTTTTCTGGATTTTTCCTCCTCAGTGGCTGACTTGGATCTCTTATTGCCGCTACTGCTTCATTTGCTTGTTCTCTATTGATCAAACCATCCTCCAACTCAACTATTCCTTTTTTTACTAAATAACAGACATATTGCTTTGAAACTCCTAGTTCTTTTGCCCATTCCGTTTGTGTGATTTTTTCCACTCTTTTCCTCCTCTCTTTATTGCTCCTTTTTACGAATTTTCTTCTTGAATTTCTGCAAAAGTTTTACCAGTACTGGCTAAAAGGGCATCTCTTCCGGTATATATTTGCCAACGTTTTATGGTTACATCTACAAATTTTGAATCTAACTCTATTGTCCTACAAATTCTTCCTGTTCTCTCACATGCAATCAGTGTACTTCCAGAGCCGCTAAATGGATCAAGAACTATGTCTCCTGATCTGCTGCTGTTTACTATCGCTCTCTCCATTAGCTCTACTGGCTTCATCGTTGGGTGCAGTGAGTTATGTGTTGGCTTATCATAAAACCACAGGTCACTTTGATTTCTACCTCCATGCCACTCACGTTTATTGCCGCTTTTCCATCCATAGAGCATTGCTTCGTATTGTCTTTGATAATCTGATCTGCCTAGCGTAAAATGATTCTTTGCCCAAATGATAAATGTTGACCATTTTCCTCCTGCCTCCTCAAATACTTTTTGCAACGTTGAAAACTCTGATGATGATATGCAGATGTAAATTGCACCTTTCGTATATGCTAAAATGTGGGAACAGATATCGTAGAGAAAAAGTTCGTACTTTTCACCTTGATTATCGTTTAATATTTTTTTATCTTGGCTACCACCATAATCAACGTTATATGGAGGATCACAAACAGTAATGTCTGCCATTTTATCATCTAACAGCGCTTTATATGATTCAACTACAGAGCTATCACCACAATAGATTCGATGATCACCTAAAATCCAAAGATCACCTGGTTTTGTTATTTCTACCCTTTTTTCATCACCAACCAAGTCAGAAAAATCTTCTTTTTCACTATCTAAATCATCAAGGAAATGTTGAACTTTTTCTAATTCAAATCCTGTCATTTTAAGGTCAAACTGCAAATCTTCTAATTCTTGAATTTCCACCTTCAAAAGATCATCGTCCCACTTTGCCCAATTAGCTGATTGATTTGCCAGTAATCGAAAAGCTTTGGTTTGTGGTTCATTTAGATTATCACTTAAGACCACTGGTATACTTTCCATACCAAGTTTTCTTGCTGCTTTAAGTCTTAAATGACCATCAACCACAGTTCCATCGCTTTTTGCAACTATTGGTATACGAAAGCCAAATTCCCTGATTGAAGCACACATTCTATTTACTACGTCATCATTTTTACGAGGATTACGCTCATATTCAACTAGGTTTCGAGTAGGATAGTAGTGGATTGCTAAATTCATATAATTGCTATACTAATTAAAAAGTTAATATTCAAAATATCTCTGACGCTAAAGAAGGCCTGGGGTCAGCACCACCAAACCCGCCATTATGGCCGAAAGGACCCACTTTTTATGAGCTTATTAATATCTTTCCATAACATAGAACATCAAAGCTAAAGCATCTGCTTGATTATCATCTCTAGGTGAAAAACCTTTTTCACGTATCGCTTCAATAACTTCACTCTTACTTGCATTGCCTTTGCCTGTTATAAAGCGTTTTATAGTCTTAACAGGAACACTCTGATAGGGAATATGATTCTCTTCACACCAAGCAGAGAGAACTGCAAGAAAACCACCATAACAATGCGCTGCATCAGTTCCAAGGTGTCTTCTCACTTCCTCAAAATAAACTGTTTCAATACTTGGAAATTTTTCTTTCATTTCATTCAACCACTTACGAAAATTTAGAAATACCATGCCACCTCCACTGAAACGACTACCATGAAAACTTTTGCTTCCACTTTCAATTACTCCATCTGTTAGAATTGCCCAGCCTGTTTGTTTGCCGAGGTCCAGTGTTAGGATTGACATACTACTTTCTAAAATTAAAAGGACTTATCTATAGCTTGCAGACAAATAAAGTCTTTTGTGGTATAAATTCTTTATATGAAAATGAGTTCTTTAAAGTTGAAAAATCTATTGCTTTTATCATAAAACCACTAAAACATTGACTATAAGTAGCACTGATTCCAAAATATCGTTTGGTTCCTGCAAAATACACTAGCAATTCATAGGTTTTTGTAGTCCAACAACGAGAATTATGTGCTACTGCAGAAAGTTGTTTTCTTGTTATATATATTCACCAAAATTACGAAAACTGTTCACTTTTTTTTGCAAAGGATAAAAACCTTGTTAAACTTGTCTGCAGGTTTGTTTTATAACAGTAGAATTACTAAGGATAGCTTTTATTTGAGTTTAAAGGCTATTATAGACGTTCTTTGGTGAGCAGTGATAGTTTTTTCCCTAAAGCCATATCTAGCTTTAAAACACAGTTTTTGCCTTATTTAAAAAAATATAAATTCTCAATTACGTAAAAGCCTAGATTTCTTTTGCTTTCTGTTTTCCAACTTTTCTGTTTGAAGCACATCTACACTCAATGCCCCTATACTAAATATATACCGGATTTCTTACTACTTTTTCCGGGATTTTTTGAAAAAAAGTTAAAATAATTTTAAATTACCAAAAGAATTAAAGAGAGCCTAAACTTTAAGAACCCACTAAACGTAAGTCCGACCTCCTAGACACCTTACTATTTGAGTTGAGAGGAGACTACACGAGCTTTTGATCCCCCTATCTAGATCATCAATAACTCTATAATAGCCCTTTAAATGGTTTAAAGAATTATGTTGCAGTAGAGAGATTGTTTTGGCTCCATCCCCTTTTTGTAAAGCTAAAGATACTAATGTTAGCAAACTCTATGAATTTAAGAATAACTGTAGAAACTACCATTGTTTAAGTCAGGAAAAATATTACTTACAATTTAATAATTTTCCAAAATCAATTATGTTTGAAAAGTAATCACTATCTATAACATCATCACTTACATCATTGACGTGGATAAGGACTGGACGACATGAAAAGCCTTTTGGACGATTTAGTGCATCTATTTTCTTTTGTACCTCTTGTATTATTGAATGACCAATTTTATCTTTTGAAAATTTGATTTCGCAAATGTAGAGAGTATTAAACTTTGTTTGAATCATATAATCAATTTGACAGCCTGCGCTATTACGCGTTCTTTTCTGAAAAAATGGATTTTCGCTTATTATTCCATCAATTCCTAAGATATTATGTATACTCTTTCTATTGTTCAGCACCAAATTTTCAAATTGAAGCCCAATAATTGTATACCACTCTGGTAAGAACCCTATAGAATAGGTGTCACGACTAATTTTCCCTAGATCTTTTTCGATATATTTTAGATAAAACCTTAAATAATTATCTTGAAGTCTGTATCTCCTGAGTCGTGAATCAGTACCAGTTTTTATACTCCAAGTATGATCTTTTGCAATAAAACCAGCAAGCTCAAGCTCATGTAGATACTCAGAAATGCGTCCATGTCTTACGATATTTAAAGTAGCACAAATTTCTTCTTGTTCTTTAGCTCCAGTAGAAAGAGCTCTGACTATTTGCTTATAAAAAGCCGTTTTTCGCATGAATAAATCTGAGAATATTTGATTAAATTCTTCAACTAAAAACCCACCTTTTGTAAAACAAAGCCTTTTAATATTTTCTTCAGCGCTATGTTTAAAATTTACCTCCTCTAAATACTTTGGAATTCCGCCAGTTACTGCAAGCACCTTAAATTTTTCATATGCTGAAATATTTTTTGGCCAAAATTCGTTGCAATCAGAAAGTGATAATTCTCCGAGTGTTAAAGTCAACGATATTCTCCCTACGAAACCAGTACTACTAAGTATATTTTTCTCGATCCAGGATGAAGCTGATCCACAAACAACAAAAATTAGCTTGTTATTATTTTTTAGCTGCGTATCCCAAAAATTTTTTATTTTTCCTAAAAAGGTTGGATCTTTTGAGCCCATCCAAGAAATTTCATCAAACAGCACTAATGTTTTTCCTGATAGTAGACGTTCACCAACTGCCCATAGTAAATCGCTCCAGTCATCATACCTAGCAAAAGATGTATTAAATTGTCTAGCAACTTGTCTAGAAAATTCATTAAGTTGGTAGGACATTGTAGTATGCTTTTCTGGTGGCAAACCTATAAAGGAGTAATATTGTTCAAAATACTTACCAAACTCTTGAATTAAACGACTTTTTCCTATACGACGCCTTCCTTTGACTACTACAAAAGATGCAGTATTTTTTTCTGTAAGCTCCAGTAGTTGTTTTAACTCAGTTTGCCTACCAATAAATGATGGAGACATAAAATACGAAATATAAATCTTTGTCTCCGTTATACTAGATAAAATTGGAGACGTAAATAAATAAATTTAGATCTTTGTCTCCATCTTGAACTATTGAGAGGGTTTTGTAGCTTATGTTTATGGCAGCAACTTTTTTCCTTTAGCTTCATCTACAAATTATTTATAGAGATTACCTAAAGACTCAACTTAAGAATTTTAGATAAAAGTCGTTATATCTCAATAAGACCTCCAAAACCAGCTCTTGTTTCACCTAAATTACAAAAACTTTTCACTTTTTTGAAAAAAATGTTTTACAACGAATAAAAAGCGTGATAGGGTACAATAAGGGTTTTTTTATAACAAGTAAAACTTTAAAGCAAGAAATAATTTAGAAATGCCTCATAATCGAGTTTTAAGCTACCCTACGTGAGTAACTTAGGTCTTGGTGGTATAATTGTACCCTGAGGTTGTAGAATCGCTTTAAAATCCAATTACGGTTCATTTGTTTTTTCTGAGCATTGTCTTTCATTTCTTTTATCAGATAATTTTGAAAGAAAGCTTTATACGTATCCATAGCTTATTATTGTAGACTGGTTAGTAACCGAACAGAGTAGTATGTTTTAAAGTCATACTACTATATTATTATTATATAATAATAGGAAATTTTGGAAACTGGAGACTGGTCAAAACTCCTCAATACTCCTAAGCTTTTTGCTACCTAAACCAGATTACAGCTCAGAAATCTGTCAACCATTAAACCATTGAAAATCTAGCATTTTTTTACTACCAGAAAGTACCAGATCTCATAAACTGCACCAGATTCTGCCAAGACTGAAGAGTTCTGGAGTCTGAAATAATCAATATACTTCGTAAGTAACCTTATTACTGTAAATGATATAGAAGAGATCTAATTATAGTAAAGCCAAATGTTTGAATCTTCAACTGGCATAATACTGCCATATTCTGGCGATTTATAATCGGTTGGTAAAATCTTCTCATATACTGTAATATCCTTATTTAGTTGGTTTGTAACTTTCTTTTCCATATCTTCAACACAAAGTATCCCATACTTACTTCTTTCAGCATTTTTATCATTCCTGTTAAACTTAATGTAACCTTTTGCAGCAAGAACATCAATGCGTTCACGAATGGAGTTTTTACTACCAAGACCTGCTTTATTTTCAAATACCTCACAGAATGTATTGATTGTATATACTTTCCCTCTATTTCTCGCCTCGTCGTAAATTAATTGCAGTATAATATCATATCTACGAGAACGCTCTGCATCTAATTTTTGTCCATAATCTTTATGTATCAGTCTCTGTGACTCATAATCAAGTATTTGCCAGCAGTTATCGATTTTATCAACACATTTTGATAGAATAGCATGACCATTACGTAATTCAAACATCAGTTGACGACTACTTTGCCGTTCATCTGGCTTAAACATTATCATTCCTGTAGTATAAAAGCTTCTTAACGAACCAGCACCACTGAAACTCTGAAAAGGATCTTCTTCTAATGATTTCTTTTGCATCTTCTTCGTGTGATGTACTAAAATGACTCCTGCATTCGGATTAACTAACGCTCTCAATTTTTCAACTCTTTCTTGCAGGAAAAATAGCATAGCATTGTTATCATTTTCACTACTGTTCTCGCCAGCATCAAAAACGTTACGTAGTGGATCAATAGCTATAACATCAACGATATTTGAACCAAATGATTTCTTTATTTCACCAAGAACTTCATCTATACTATCATCATTCAAGAGTAGCTTTGTTTGAGGTGTAATGACTAAGTTATCCAAAGCAATCTCAAGCAGTTCTTCATTGATTTTTAGTTGCTGTAGACGTTCACGCATATAGTGATAGCCAATTTCAGTTTGAAGATAAAAGATCCTCAAAGGCCTTTTAGGTACCATATCAAGAAATTGAACTCCTGCTGCCATGTAAATTAGCCAAGAAATTAAAAAGTCACTTTTTCCTACTTTAGGTGCTCCAGCAAACACTAAAAGTCCACTTGGAGTTAAAATTCGAGGAGCAACTATATCTTCTGGCATCGGTGATTTATCGTTAAAGTATTGCCTTGCAGAAAATGAAATCAAACTTTTTGTACTTAGAGTATTAGTAGTAAGTGCAGTTGAAGCTAAAAATTCTTTAACATTTATTCCTTCCTCTACACAATCAGCAGCATCCCAGCCTTTTGTTTTATTTTGTGGAATATTAAGAACAACAAGTGATTCAACTCCGATTTCTAAAAGCTTTTTTTCAGCATTTTTAGCATATTTCTTACCTGCTTCATCATTATCTGGCCATATAATAATGTGTTTACCTTTTAGCGGAGTCCAATCAGTTTTCTCAATAGGTGCATTTGCTCCAGACATCGCTGTTGTTGCAGTTATTCCTTTCTCTATCAGCACTTCTGCACATTTTTCCCCTTCCACCAGAACAATTTTATCAGACTTTAAGATTCCTGGAATGTTGTAGATTGGCCTTATCTCTGGTGCTGCAAACTTAGATTGTTTGACATCAAAAGGCTTGTATATTTTTTTCTTTCCAGGAGGATCAGAACGATAAACTTTTACAATCACCTGACCATTTTCATCATAATAATTCCAACTTTGGGTAATAAATTTCTCGAAGTCTTCATCAACATATTCTCTGTATTTTTTATTATTTCCGAGCCATTCACTTATTGAAGCCATTACCTCAGGAAACTCTGTCCTTGCATTCTTTCTATGCACAGCTGCCCAAAGGTCGATAATGTCACCACCTTCTCCAATTGCAAAATCATTCCATAATCCTGCTCTACTGCCACTTAGTTCTACTCTTAAACTTTGTCCTTTGTTACCATGCACATCACCTATTCGAAATTCATCACCATGGAAGGTACCATTGGGGAAAAGGTAAGAAAGACAAGATCTTAAATTCAACAATAGTTGTGCTTTAATCTCTGGAACATTGTATGAAACACTCATAATTAACCTTTAAATTCGGAGCCTTGTTCTATATATTCACCGGATTTACAAAAACTGTTCAGTTCGTAGGTGCATTGTCTGATCAAAGTTTTGAGTGTCTGAGGTTTGAAAAAAGATTCCAGGTTTTCAGAGGGTAAAAAACTCATGATTGTCTGAAGTATTTTTTTTATGTCCTACAATATTTACTAAGAAAGTTTCATCCTTAAGTCTTTCATTTAAGGATACATCTTATGAAATCTCGAAACTCTTATTCAGGTATTGATCCTAAAGTTGTTAATTTAATAAAATTTTACGCAAAACATTATAAGTCGCTTACTGATCAAGATATTGAAGACATAGAACAGGACCTCTTCTATGAGTTTCTTTCATGCATAGATCAGTATGATAAAACTAAGGGCAGTCTTTCAACTTTTGCTAAGCAAGTTGTTAAAAATCGTATTAATAATCTAGTCCGTAAACACTCACGTACTACTCCTAAACTTGAAAATAATGTGCAACAGGAAAGTTACTGTTTTGAAGATGAAGCGATACTACGTATTGATGTTGAGCAAATTATTTCAGAATTACCAAAGAAATGGCAAGTTTTATGTGAACAATTAAAACACCACAGCATTGCTGAAGTTGCAGATATGAACAATATATCACGGACTACTTTGTATAACATACTCAAGAAAATGCGATCTAAATTTGCACCTGTTTGCAGAAAAAAGCATAAGAAAAATTGAACAGTTTTTTGAAATTTGGTGAATTTATATATAGTGGCAAATTAAGGTAAAAACATGAAAATAATAAACAGCAAAGAAAGAGCAAAAATGGTCACAGGTGTGAAGATAGTAATCTTTGGACCTTATGGGATTGGCAAGACCAGTCTGCTTAAAACCCTCGATGAATCAACAACACTTTGCCTTGATTTTGAAGCAGGACTTCTAGCTGTACAAGACTGGAAAGGAGATTCAACTGAGATTCGTACTTGGAGTCAAGCTCGTGATATTGCTTGCCTAATTGGTGGTCCGAACCCTGCACTAAAATCTGATCAGGCGTATAGTCAGAAACACTATGAGCATGTCTGTAGCAAGCACAAAGATCTTCTTTCTGAAATTTCTAAATATCGCTCTATTTTTATTGATAGTATAACTGTTGCATCACGTTTATGTCTTTTATGGGCAAGAATGCAACCTGAGTGTTTTTCTGATAGATCGGGAAAAGAAGACAAAAGAGCTGCCTATGGATTACTTGCGCAAGAAATGATAGCCTGGCTCAATCAGTTTCAACATATCAGAGACAAAGACATCATCATAGTTGGCACATTAGGTCAATATCTTGATGACTGCAATCGTTCAATTTGGCTACCTCAATGTGAAGGGGCTAAAACTGCTAGTGAGATTCCAGGGATAGTTGATGAAGTAATCAGTATGGTTGGAATCAAAAAAGATGATGGCACGGAGAAACGTTCATTTGTCTGTCAGACCATTAATTCCTGGGGATACCCTGCTAAAGATCGAAGTGGCTGCCTCAATATGGTTGAAGAACCGCATCTGGGAAAATTACTTACGAAAATTAAAGCCAAAACTTTGGCTCCTATTGTTTAATTAAAAATTGGAGAATAATTATTATGGAACAAAGCTTTTTCAATATCGGTCAAAAAATCCCTTTCTTCAGCGTAAAGGAGTATTTAAGTGATCAAACGCCAATACCAGAAGATATAATCTCACCAAGAATTTTAACGAAAAGAGGTCTATTGGTACTGGGCGGCCCACCTAAAATTGGCAAAAGCGATTTTCTAATTTCATGGCTCGTCTACATGGCTGCTGGTAGATCATTTCTTGGTATGACACCAAGTAGACCTTTGAAAATCTTCTACATGCAAACTGAAATTGAATATGAATATATGAAAGAACGTTTGCAACAACTTCAACTTGATAAAGAACTCTTGAATGTAGCTGCTAACAACTTAATTATCACGCCAAGAGTACAATTATCTTTCAGCAGTGAAGAAATAGATGAAATTAAAAATACTGTCAAAGAACGTTTTAAGCCTGATATTATTGCGATTGATCCTCTTCGTAACATTTTTAACTCAAGTGAATATGGCAATGAAAACGACAATAGCGCTATGTTATTCTTCTTGCAAAAAACACTTGAGAGATTGAGAAATATTATTAATCCAGATTCGGGCATAATACTCACCCACCATACAAAAAAACTGTCTAAAAAGATGCTAGAAGAGGATCCATTTCAAGGGTTAAGCGGTGCTGGATCTTTACGTGGATTTTATAGCACTGGCATGGTGATGTTTGCTCACGATGAAGAAAGCACTACCCGTCAAATAGTGTTTGAGCTGCGAAATGGTGAACGTGTGGCAAGCAAGCTTGTCGATAAGATAAATGGTCGTTGGAAACTTGTAGACCAATGGAGTTGATTCTTTTTTTTACTTAATTTATAGGGAACAATATGCTAACAGATTTTTTAACTGATTTTAATAACGCGAAACTGCAAAGCAGTTTAATACCGAAAGGTATAACAGTCAAGGTAAAAATGGCAATAAAGCCTGGAGGTTATGAGAATTGGTTCACGAAAAGCTACACTACTGGCAGCATCTATTTAAACGCTGAATTTACTGTCACTGAAGGTCCATATGCAAAACGCAAGATTTTTCAGATTATAGGTGTCAAAAGTGGCAAAGCAAGCGTTGAAGGAGAAGATGTTTGGGGAGAATCTGGACGTTCTATGCTTAGAAGTATTTTAGAGTCAGCACGGAACATTCATTCAAATGACAGTTCAGAAAAAGCAGTTATTGCTAGAAAAGTCAACTCTATAGCTGATTTTAATGGGTTAGAGTTTACTGCAAAAGTTGGTATTGAAGCTGATAATAGGTATGGAAACAGGAATAGAATTGATACGATCATTACTCCTGATGAACCTCAGAGGGATGACTGGATACCTTTCTAAGCGAATAAAGAACCATATTTTTATCATAAATTATTGAAGGGCACCTTTTATGAATAGATCTCTAGAAGAAATAAAAGCGTTAGTAATTGATAGAATTGAAGAATACCTACTCTATTTACTACCTGGCGGTGAGTTTTACATTGGAGATTCACGTGGAGATAAAATAATAGTTGAGACAACAGGAGAAAGAGCAGGAGATTGTAGCCAAAATTAAAGGAGACGTAGTTGAATTTTTTACTTTCATTGCAGGTAAGCGCTGAACCGGTATATTTTAGAGAAGTATCCTTCTGCGTTTTCTGTCCAACATTAGCTTAGCTAGCACTTAAGTTAATGGTAGATGGATTAAGCCGATAGCCTGACCAGTTACATGCTTGTATCACATCATCGCGTTTTATATTTAGTCCCAAGGTGCTAGCTAGCTTTTCTGCTATTGTTTTTTGCATTCTGTTAAGAGGTCTGCGTACTTGCTGTTCTGGGTCTTCAATACCTAAACTATCTGCTATTTGAATGATACTAAGAAATTTATATTCTTTAACTGCTTCCAAGTCACGCAAAAATTGTTTAAGTAATACTCTAAAGATGCGGATGCTCGAAATTGCTTGTTTGCCTATAATTTCAATGTCATTAACATAAATAGTATTATCTTCAACTTTTAATCGCAGTATCTTTTTTTCTGGAAGAGTTGTTTCTTGCAGTGGAACATAAGGGAATGCTTGAAAAGAAACATTAGGTAATAGCTCTGGTACTCCTTTTTCAACTGCTTCGCTTAGTATTTGATTTAGAGTTTGATGTTTACAAATTAAATCAGCCATGGAAACAGTGTATAGGCTTAACAATATTTTTAAGTCTTCCTTTCCAAAAGTTATAAGAACGGCAACATTAGTTCTTAACCTATCTACAGTTAAATATGACTTATCAGTACATAAAGTTGGTATGATAATGCTTACTATTTTACTTTTAAAGCTTATATGATATATCCCATTTGCTGCCTTTTCCCATATGAGCCCTGTCAATAATTTTTCAAACCAATTTATAATTTTTTCCGTATTAAGTTTAATTGAAAGCACAAGATAACGCTGTTTTTTATAAGTATTAGGAAAAATATCACGACCACAATCCTCGCAAGCTAGATCATCATACTCTTCATCAAAATCATGAGAAATGATAACCTCGTTTTTGCAATAAGGATTTTGTATATTTGGAAAATCAAGATCTAAATCATTAGCGCAAATAACGAAGTAATGCTTCTCAAGTTTAACAAAATCAATCTGGTTGAGATACTCTGCAGCATCTATATAGTTCTCATCAGGATCTACCCAGGACCTATTTACTAACATAGTATCAATATCTTGAGAGTGTTTTCGACAAAACGGTAATTCCATAGCTATCTCTAATTAAAGACTTAAAATCATCTCGTTCTTTTCTATTGAGAACATATTCTGAGTAATCAATTTCTATATAATTTGCGTATTGCGTGTCTGTCTGAAAGGATAAAGTAACTTTTTTACTTTTGAACAATACTTTGATATGCTGAACAAGCGAAACATCATGCAGTACACTACCAACCGAAGGCTCTATCTTCTGCAACCACTCTTCAATATTATCCGTGTTTAACGTAAGATTAGTTTTAGATTTAGATGGACCAAATTTCAATTCAAATAGGCGAATATCAGGTACATGTTGTTTTACACAGTCATTCAAAAAAGTACTCACTTGTGCTGTTGTATTTTGGTGGCGCATGTTAGTAAATGAACATTCTCGTTGAAAATAACAGCTTGCTATTCTATTTGCTATTTTTAATCCTTGATCAAAACTTTGAATAGATAGATTTACTTGGTTAGCATTTAAAGCAAAGTCAATAATAATTCTACTAGGTTTATAACCGTGTATTACCTTATTTGAACTCATTACCAAATCTTCATCTTTACTAGCACGTCGTATAAATAAGTAAATACTATTTTGGTAGTAAAAGAGTTCTTGAAACTGACTTTCAAAACTATCATTTTCGAATAGATCATGCTGTTTTAATATTTCCTGTATCGTACTTTTTGATAAAAAATCCTTAAATGAAGTGGACTTTTGTCTTGGAGGATTTTTTAATACGAAAGGTAAAAAACCTTTTTTCTGCACTTGATTAAAGCAGAAAATTTGTTTCAGTAAGTTATGATTAATTATAAAGAGAGTAAACAACAAGGACTTTTTGTCATATTTGTTATTTTGCAACAGAAATGATTTCAGAAGATCTTGGCTTAATACAGACTGTGCTACTTCAGCTATAGTTGTTTCTGATTTTGCACGACTAAAACGATTGACTAAGTAATAATCAAACAGAGATTCAGAAATTTTAATAAGCATCTTACGCTTTTGCTGAGTTGAAATATCATCGGATTTTTCGTAGTCTTTAAATAATTGCCTATTTTGCTTATTCTGAAAATAGTGGTTAAAAATCACACTTAATTGTCTACCAGAAAGAGAATTAAGCCAACTTTCACGTAAACTTGGATTTTGAAAGTCCTTAAGCAGAAAGGATACTGGCATTTCTAAATTATTTTCCCAAAATTCCTCACTAGCTATCATATATCTAAAAGTAAATATATTATGTCTAAAATAGATTAAAGATTAGTCAACAAAAATTTATTATGAAATAAAAGAAGAATTTTCCTAAAAAAACTGAACAGTTTTTGTAATTTTGGTGAATATATATACAGGGGTCAAACTTTAAAATGTCAATACTCACACAATCAGGAAGAGCAGCAATAGCAGCAAGTATAAAAGAGCAGTCTATCCACCTTGCTTGGGGAACAGGTGATACGAGCTGGGAAAGTAGCCATCAGGTCGAAAAAGTTTTTATTGAGGGTGAAATAGCTCTAGATCACCACACTATTAAAGACGTAAGGGTTTTTACAGGACAAACAGTGTATAAATCCAGTATTGACTATATAGTTGATAGCAGTAGTGGTGTAATAAAACGTACGGAAAATAGCTCTATCACGGCAAATAGTGCAGTTACTATAGAGTATACTGAAAGCACACCACCAGAGCTGATAACTTCTGAAAAACTGCTCAATGAGCTTGGTAGACGTACTGCAGACGAAGTTCTCTTCTGCACAGGTGATGAGAATGGAGAACTTGTAACTCCTTCTGGAAGGTTTAGGTCCTCAAATGTACCAACCAATAATTTGTACCTTAAATTTACTTTCGATTTCACGGACGCAGCAAATCAAGTGATAAGGGAATTAGGGGTTATGGTTGGTACTAAAATAAAAGAAGGATTACCTGAAGGACAGAGATATTTTGAACCAAAAGACGTGGAAAATCCTGGAATTTTGTTAGTTTTAGAATACACCGTACCACTTATCAGAACATCTGCAACTCGGGAAACTTTTTCATTTGTTGTAACTTTTTGAATTTTTCTAGCATAAAATGACTTTAAACGCCTATTACAATCGCTTTAATCCTGACAAAGAATACGAAAAAAGCTTATTTCTTGCTGGAAGAGGTTTACAGTCTGCAGAACTAAACGAGACTCAGGAGTATGCTCTCTCTAAGCTTAAAGGCATAGGTGATGCAATATTTCGTGATGGTGATGTTATAACAGGAAGCAATTGTATTATAGATAGAGAAACTGGTAAAGTTACACTTGAATCAGGAAAAATCTATCTTCGTGGAGCGGTTAGAAAAGTTGAAAAAGAAGAATTTGTTATTCCACTGAGTACCACAGTTCGCATAGGTGTTTATTATGTAGAATCTACGATTACAGAACTTGAGGATGAAAACCTTCGTGATCCTGCTGTTGGTACACGTAATTATCAAGAAGTAGGCGCTGCAAGGCTTAAAGTTTCCACCACTTGGAGTTATCAAGCTGAGGGTGTGACTACTAATGCTTCAGGAGAATTTTATCCAATTTATAACATTGAAAATGGAGTATTAATAGAAAATTCACCGCCACCACAAGCAAACATAGTAACTACAGCTCTTGCTCGTTATGATAAAGAAGCAAATGGTTCCTACGTCGTAAATGGTCTTGAAGTAATGTTCCTGCAAAAGGAAGAGGGGGAAGGAGGAAAAAAAATATTTGTAATTAATGAGGGCAAAGCTCATGTTGATGGTTATGAAATTGAGTTACCTCACAGTATTCGTGTTTCCTTTGATGAAGATCCGGATATAAAATCAGTTGAATCAGAACCACATACTTTTCAGCCAAATAGCCAAAGAGTAATGGAACTGAAGGTTAATGATTTTCCAATAAGTGAAATTAAAAAAGTAGATATAACTGTTCAAAAAACCATTACTGTTACTCACGGTTCATATTCTGGAGCTATTGATCCGATACCTGACTCTGCAGTACTTGAGATTATTCAAGTTAAACAAGGCAATGTTATTTATGAAAATAGTATAGATTACAAACTAAACGCAGGAAACGTTGATTGGTCATTACCTGGTAAAGAACCAGCTCCTGGGAGTAGTTATCAAATAACCTATCGCTGCCGCACTCATATAAGCCCTGAAGATATAAGCGAAGAGGGATGTAAAGTAAAAGGAGCAGTTGATAACAGCTTGGTTCTGATTGATTACACCTGGAAAATGCCACGCTATGATTTAATTACTATCGATAGCAAAGGAGCAGTAAGGAGAATAAAAGGTATAGCTCACCCTTGGCGACCATCAATGCCTAAAGCACCTAGCGGACAACTTTTGCTCTGCTACATTCATCAGACATGGAAAAACGGAGAAGGGGTAAAAATAGTGAATAATGCTATTCATGCTGTACCGATGAATGAGCTTGAAGCAATGAAAAAAGGAATAAATGATCTTTATGCTCTTGTTGCACAGGAACGTCTACGCAGTGATGCAAATTCAAGAGAACCTACCACCAAAAAAGGAGTATTTGTTGACCCATTCTTTGATGATGATATGCGTGATCAAGGAATTTCGCAGTTTGCAGCAATAGTAAATAGAGAGCTAGTTCTGCCAATAGATGTAGAAGTTGCAGATATTGAAAAAGGTGGGGAAAGATATCTTTTGCCTTATAAACTTGAACCGGTACTGGAGCAGCTTTTACAGACTAAAGGAGAAAAGATTAATCCATATCAAGCTTTTGATCCAGTCCCGGCACAAATTACTCTAAATAAAAACATTGACCACTGGACGGAGGTTACCACGAATTGGAAAAGTCCAGTAACTAGAGAATTTAATACTAGAGAAACAACAGAGCTGCTGTCAAGTACTTCATATGAAGCTGAATTTATGAGAGAAGCAGTACAGAATTTTGAGATCGAAGGTTTTGAGCCAAGTGAGAAGCTTAAAGAAATAAAATTTGACGGAATAAACATTCAACCTATAACTTAAAATTGGAAAACCAAATGTTAACAGCCAACAACCAGGGAAAATTAAAGGGAAAGATAAAAATCCCAGCAAATATTCCAGCAGGTACTAAATTAGTACAGTTTTATGGGGATAAAGGAAGCTATGGAGAGGCAACTTATACTGGTAAAAAAACAATTACCATAGAAGAAAGAAGAAGAGTTATTGCAGCAAGAAGAATTGATCCTTTAGCCCAGACATTTACACTAAATGAAAGCAGACACATAGGAGGTGTAGAGCTATGGTTCACAAATAGCGGCAAAAAACGTGTTGTTGTGCAGATTAGAGAAACAGCAGTGGGAATGCCCTCGCAGACTGTCATTGCTGAAAGTTATATTGAGCCAAAAGATATAAAGATAGATGGCACAGCAACATGTATAGAATGGCCACCAGTGTTTTGCCATGCAGGAGAGGAGTATGCAATAGTACTGCTTACTGATGATCCTGGTACTGCAGTAAAGATAGCAGAACTTGGCAAATATGATGCAGTAAATAGCCGTTGGGTAACAAGTCAGCCATATCAAGTAGGAGTATTACTGTCATCAAGCAATGCAAGCACCTGGACTCCACATCAAAATTTAGATTTAACGTTTCGACTACTAGCTGCAAAATTTAGCGAAAATTCTCACGTTATTGATCTTGGCAAAGTCACTAGCCGCAATACTTCAGATTTAATTGTTTTGACGAACGTCGAAAAAGTAGCATTTGATACCAATGTGGAATTTATCTTAACAGATGAAGAGGGAAAAGAGAACTTTTTGTCTGATAATTTGCCACTTGCACTGCGTGAAAGACTATCTGGAGAGCTAACAGTAAAGGCAAGCCTAAAAGGAGGGCGAGAAAAAAGTCCAGTGCTATATCCTGGGTTACAGCTAGTTATGGGTAATATAGGGGAAAAAGGAGATTATGTTACAAGAAGTATTACAGCAGGAACTAACACTAAGATAACAATTACCTATGATGCGCTAATACCTGGCACTGCAGATGTTAAAGCATATGTACAAAAAAACGTGGATTGGCAATTAGTAAATTTAACATCAGGAAAACCAATTGGAGAAAATTGGGTGGAGAGAACTCATGTACTGACAAACTTTAATGGCAATGAGACAAGGATAAAATTAGTTTTAAGTGGAACGGTTGTCTATCGTCCTAAAGTCAAAAATCTACGAATCATTGTTACATAGAAGAATGTCAGATGATAAAACAAGTAGAGGGTATTCACTACCTCATCCAGAAAATATTGCTGTGCAAGATGTTGTTCGTATCCGTACCACAATTAAGAAAATAGATGAAGATATCGCTAAAAGAGAGAATGAGCACAATAAGCTTAAAAAAGCATTTGAACGACTGAATTTTGAGACTTTTTTGAATTTTTGGGAATGAAAGAAGCAATATACCAAAGGATAAAGGATTTAGCAGTAAGTAGCACAGCTGATCAACTGGCATATCTTGCAAAATCGCTGGAATTGATAGCAGATAAAAAAGCTATTTCCAACGTTGTGCAGATGACTGAAGTAAAAGGAATAATTGATGCACTACAAAAAAGACTTAAGGATTTAGCAGAAAACAGTACTCCAGATCAATTAGCATATCTTGCTAAAGCATTGGAATCAATAGTCGACAAAAGTGCAGTTTCTGAAATTGTACAGATGACTGATGGTAAGCTAAAAGAACTTCTTGATAGTGCAAAAAAACACTTAACTGATCTGGATAATAAAAAAGCTAGTTCTTTAGCAGTGATCTCTGAATCAGAGAAGCAGTTATTAAAGAGAATTGATGAAAAAGGAACAACAAATTTATCGCTACTTGATACGAGAAAGAATGCCAATATTGCAGCAATAAACAGTGTTGGCAATGATCGTAAAGATGGTCTTAAAGGTTTAGTGAATAACTTCCGTACTGTTAATGATGTACCAAGTGGCTCATCAATCATGAAAGAAGTAAGAAATCGTCACATGATTGAACCTGGAGCATTACCTTTTTTATTTGGTGTACTAAATAGAAAAAATAATTACTTTGGTCACGGAACTTTTACAACTGAGCTTGGTCAGTGGAGTAGTGATATAACAAAAACAGACTATATGTTACAACTACTAGCAGGTACTCACACATATGATACAAGCTATGTTAGTTTTTATCGGCCAAGACAATTGTGCTTTTTAGAGGGAAGCAAAGGTACATTTATCTATGGAGAATCATACCCAAGATTCATGTATGATGGATTTTCTGAGCAATTTAATATGCTGAAATACCCTTATGCTGCATTGGGAGTAATATTCGTAAAAAACACAAGCAATGTAGATATAAGTAAAACTATAAACTTTGTTGGATCTGCAATGTGGTATAAAGATGAAGTTAATTATGGAGGAGCAGGATTATTTATAGGTACACCTGATAAAACTAATACAAGGAAGTCAGAGATTTCGAGAATTACTTGGACACGTATTTACCAGCATGAAATTAGCAGTTCTGAATTTATTGGATCAGGTAACATAGTCATTCCAGCAGGAAAAACTGTTACAGTGTTACTTTATACGTCATCTAATCTTCATTCAGAAGGTGAAAGAGTTGGTGAGACACCTGAGTTCTTTGCAAGTGAGCATGCGTATAGCACAATCTATGGTCAATTTATACAGTGGGGAATTTATAACATACGTAGCAATTTTCTCACCACAGGACTTGAGGTGGACGTAGAGAGAACACTAAGAGCTTGGCAATGTCCAGGGTTAGATGCAACATATAAACTTTGGCATTAAAAAAATATATAAGTTGAAACCAAAATACTTGTATCTTTCACTACGTAAGATATAGAGCTTAAAAACAAGCCATAGGCACCAAAGAATTTTTATTGGTAAAAAAAGTTACTATTTAACAAAAGAGTATTAAACGAAGTGAAAAGAATATTCAAGAAGACTTATTACAAAATGCGTAGTTTTCTATATTTTCTAGTTTTTGTCTTTATTTTAATAAATATACTAAATCTTAAAAAGTAGTAATCAAAAGAAAATCAAAGAGTTTTCTTAACAATTTTAAAAAGCAAGTGAAGAATTCTTTAGAAAGTTTATAATAGCTATGACAGAACAATTTTTACATGGGGTAAATGTTATTGAGGTTACCTCAGGGACAAGATCAGTGCGTACAGCTAAATCATCAGTGATAGGTGTAATTGGTACTGCACCTGAAGCCGATGAGCAAAAATTTCCGCTAAATAAACCAGTGTTAATTGCAGGAAGCTTAAAAGAAGCGGTAAAACTTGGCAAAAAGGGGACTCTTTTTTCAGCAGTAAATGGAGTATTTTCCCAAATTGGTGCAACAGTAGTAGTTATTCGAGTTAAAGAAAGTGAAAACAGCGATTCAAAGCTCAAAGAAAGTGAAACTATCCAAAATATAATTGGCGGTGTTGATAAAGAGACTGGAGAGTATCAAGGGATAGAGGCATTCCTCAGTAGTGAAAGCATAGTTCATGTTGCTCCAAGAATATTAATTGCACCTCAATTTACTCACTAACTACCAGAAGATGGCAAAAATCCAGTGGTTGCAGCATTAATTCCTATAGCAGAAAAGCTGAGAAGCATAATAGTAGCAGATGGACCAAATACTAATGATGAAGAAGCAATAAAATGGCGAAAGAGCATCGGCAGCTCAAGAGTTTACGTGGTTGACCCTTGGGTTAAGTTATTTATTGAAGGAAAAGAAGAAATCTTGCCAGCAAGCCCATTTGTAGCTGGTTTAATAGCTAAAATAGATAGCGAACAAGGATTCTGGCATTCACCTTCAAATAAAGAAATAAACGGTATTGTTGGAACAAGCAGGCCTATTGATTTTACGCTCGGTAATACAAATTGCAGAGCAAACCACTTAAATGAAAATGAAGTAACAACGATAATTCATCAAAATGGCTACAGGCTTTGGGGAAATAGAACATGTTCAAACGATTCGAAATGGGCTTTTTTGTCAGTGAGAAGAACGGCTGATTTAATCAATGATAGTTTACTTCGAGCTCATTTATGGGCAGTTGATCGAAATATTACCAAAACTTATATAGATGATGTGATTGAGGGGGTGAATTCCTATCTGGCAAGTTTAAAAGCACAAGGGGCGATTATTAGCGGAAAATGTTATGCAACTCCAGAACTCAACACACCGGCAAACATTGCAAGCGGGAAAGTATATTTTGACTTTGAGTTTACACCACCATATCCGGCTGAGCAAATAACATTCAAATCTCATCTCATAAATAATAGTGTAATAAGTTAGGAGAAAGCAAAGTGTTACCGAAAATACTGAGAAATTTTAACGTATTCGTTGATGGTCGTGGTTATGCAGGAAAAATAGATGAAATAACCTTGCCAAAACTTACCATAAAAACAGAGGAATACAGAGCTGGTGGTATGGATATTCCAATAAATATTGATATGGGCATGGAGAAGCTTGAAGCAGATTTCACTTTTTCTGAATACGATACAGAACTCTTTCGGCTATTTGGCTTGATAAATGGAAACTCGGTTTCTTTAACGCTTCGTGGAGGAATGCAAGGAAGTGGTAGCAATGATATTGAAGGAGTAATTATCAACCTCAGAGGAATATTCAAAGAATTTGATTTTGGTAACTGGAAACCTGCTGAAAAAGCAACGCTGAAGTGTACTGTAGCTGCTCATTACTATAAACTTACCATAGGTGGTAATGAACTGATAGAGATCGATGCTGAAAATATGATTAGAAAGATAAATGGTGTTGATCAGATGGCCTTGCTACAAACGGTTTTAGGAATATGAAAACTTATTTGAAATTTTATTTTTTTAGAGGAAAATATGAAAACAATTACACTTAGTGAATCAATAACAGTTGATAGTATCTCTGTCTCAGAGTTATCGATGCGTGAACCTAAAGTAAGAGATTTACTTGCTATAGAACGCATAGAAGGGGAAGCTTTGAAAGAAGTAGCTTTAATTGCTAATCTAGCATCTGTCCCAAAAGAAGCAGTTGAAGATTTATGTATTAAAGATTATGTAGAAATACAAAAGGTGCTAAAAGATTTTTTGTCGCCGCTGGAACAGAGAACTTAAAGTATAATGTACTACTACTCAGTTCTATTTCAGCTAGTGGAATTGAGCAGATTACTAATATGGATGTAAATGAATTTTTATCCTGGATAGAAATAAGTAAAGGAGTAGCAAAAAAATGTCAATGCTTTCAATAAAGATCGGTGCAACATTAGATGGCAGTTTTAATAGTGCAATGAAAGGTAGTGCAGCAAAGCTTTCTAAGTTGGGTGATAGTATAAAGCAGCTTGATTCGTCAATGAAATCTGTTTCCAAATTTAAGCAACTAAATCATGATGCCCTTGAAGCTATGAAGAATTGGAAGGAAGCGGAGAAGAAAGCAAAAGAATCAGCTGCAGCAATTGCTAAAGAAAAGAAGGAAAAAAAAGAACCAAGCAAAGCACTGAAAAATGAATTTGAAAAATTGAAAGCATCGGCATCAAGGGCAAAAGAGTCTTATATCAAAAAGAGAGATGCACTTCACACATTAAATGAAGAAATAAGGAAAAGTGGAAAGGATATTAAATCTTTAGTGAGGGATCAAACTAAACTTGGTTCATCTGTTGAAGTACTCAAAGGAAAATACAGTAAATTAGGATCTATAATACAAAAACAGCAAAATGCTTTGGCAAAAAAAGCGCATTATAGATCACAAGTAATGGAGACTATAGGACTAGGACTTTCACTTGCAACGCCAATTAAAGTTGCTATTGACTTTGAAAGTGCTATGGCTGATGTTAAGAAGGTAGTAAACTTTACTCAGAACACAAATGAGGCCGAAGAATTTGCTCAAAAATTAAAGAAGTTATCTCGTGAAATACCGCTATCAGCTGCAGAGTTAGCACAAATAGCTGCAAGTGGTGGTCAGCTTGGTATCGACAAAGATAAGCTACTTGAATTTACCACAACAGTAGCTAAAATGGCCACAGCATTTGACATGTCTGCTGAACAAGCTGGTGATTCTATTGCCAAACTCGCTAACATTTATGGAATCGCAGTAGAGAAGATGGAAGAAGTTGGTGATGTTATAAATTACCTATCAGATAATACTGCAGCTAAGGCGAACGATATGATTGAAGCACTCGCTAGAGTGGGTGGTAATGCAAAACAATTTGGTTTAGATATTAATCAGACAAGTAGTTTAGTAAATGCCTTCGTTAGTTTAGGTAAACAACCTGAAAAAGCAGCAACTGCTGTCAATGCTCTGCTTTCTAAACTTCAAACTGCTGAAGGGCAAGGAAAAGAGTTCAAAGCAGCATTGGAATCGATAGGTATCACTGCAGAGGAAATGTCACAAAAGGTTGCTGAAAACGGGCAAAACGCTCTACTTCATTTTTTTGAAATTTTAGAAAAAGTAGGACAGGAACGTTCACAAATCCTTCTCAATCTCTTTGGTCAAGAATATCAAGATGATATTGCATTGATAGTTGGGAGTTTGGAAGAATATAAAAAAGCAATAGATTTTGTGGCTGATAAAGAAAAGTATAATAAATCTATGCAAAAGGAATTTAATAACCGTGCAAGTACTACAGCAAATAATTTGCAGCTACTTAAAAATACAATAGCAGAGCTAGGAATGAACTTAGGGTCAGTTATGCTACCTCCTTTAAATTGGATAAGTAAGATTTTGAGGTCAATATCTACAGGTATAGCTTGGTTCGCAGAGAAGTGTCCAATTTTAACTACAGGAGTTATGAGCATAATTTCAGCTCTTATTATTGGCAAGATTGCAGTGGTAGGTTTTGGTTATGCATTTGCATTGGCTGGAGGTGGAATACTAACTTTTAAGGCTATTTTGCAGGGAACACTTTTGCCAGTATTAACTTCGTTATCAGCGCGAGTAATTCCAGCAGTAATCATGGGACTGAAAGCTTTAACGCTAACCAATCCTATAGGAGCTGCTATTGCTGGACTATCAGTTGGTGCAGCGCTTGTAATTGCTAATTGGCAAAAGGTAAAGGACTTTTTTTCAAGTCTCTGGAAATCAATTACAAAATCTATAGAAAATTGGATTGGTATAGGAAAATTTTTTAATGATAGTCTAATAAAAGCATTAGAGAAACCAGTAGAAGCAAAAATAGGCAGTGCAACTAGTGAAAATAATGTTTTTAGTAAAGGAAATCCTTTATTGAATAATAATGCTTTTAGTAGAATTTCGAATAGTAGAACGAATATTGAAAGTGTGATTACAGAAAAAAGTTCTGTAGCAGATAATTCAGAGAAAGTTTTAAAAGACTGTGAAAAGTGTGAACAAAAAATTTTCAATCAAACTTTTACATTTAATATAAGTATAAAAGCAGAACCTAACCAAGATGTACGTAGTCTTGCTGATGCAGTGATAAAAAGAATAAGAGAAAAATCTCGTGATGTTTTATTTGATTCAATAGAGCCAATTTACTAATGCTATCACTTGGTCAACATAAGCTTTCTCCAACAAGTGTAAGGTATAGTAAAGAAAATCGTTGGAGTACTATTGAGTCTATTGGTAAAATACCTTCATTACAAAATATTGGCCAAGGTATAGAAAATATAGACTTAGAAGGAATAATTTATTTCCATAATCTTAATGATTTAAATCGATTAAAAAGTATGAAAGAAGCTGAGAAAAATCAGGAACCAAGTATCTTAGTAGACAATTTAGGGAATGTTTTAGGAAGATTTGTTATTGTGCGGTTAGAAGAAAAGCAAACGTCGTATTTTCCCTGTGGATTGCCAAAAAAGGTTGAATTTAGCTTAAGTTTAAGGCGTTATGCATGACAGTATATTATGTAGTCCGAGAAAATGAAATGTTAGATTACATATGTTTTAAACACTATGGATATAGCTCTGGAGCAGTAGAAATAGTATTGGAGGAAAACCCTGGACTTGCGGAGTATGGAAGTTTTTTGTCTGCAGGATTAAAAATTAAGTTACCTACAATACAAAAGCAATTGGAAAAATCTAAAGTAAAGGTATGGGAATAAATGAAACCTGAATTTAGCATTGAAGGAATAAAAGATCATGTAATATCGGTGCATCTTACTGATGAATCTGGTACTATAGATGATGTCGCAGAGGTGTGTGTTGATTATGGTGATGAAAATGTAGAAGTTCCAAATGAATTGAACATATCACTAGGTTATAAGGAAACTGGAGTCTTTCCGATGGGTGTCTATACAGTCAACGAAGTTACTATACAAGGCCCACCTAAGACCCTACTAATCAAAGCTCATGCAACAAATCTGAGAATATCTTTGAAGGCAAAAGTATCAAGAGAATGGCACAAAATTACCATAGAAAACTTAGTAAAAGAAATAGCCCAAAAACATGGATATGGATACAAAGTCGCTGAGGAATTTAAGAATGTATTAATACCCCACATTAATCAGGTAGATGAAAGTGATATAAGTCTGTTAACAAAGATCGCAACAGAGCGTGAAGCAATGGCAAAATTAGCTGGTGGGTATATATTATTTATTTCAAAAAACATGGCAAAATCAGCAACAGGAAAAGCTTTAGGAACGACGACTATTAGACCTCAAGACACGATAAATTGGAAAGTGCATTTTACCGTACGCGATAAATACAATTCAGTAGTAGCAAAATGGCATAGCTATGAAAAAGGTGAAACTATTAAAGAAATTGTTGGTAGCGGCGAGCCAAGTTATATTATGCTAGAAATCTATCCAAACGCAGAGTCAGCGCTGAGTGCAGCAAATGCCAAGTTGAAACAATTGAAGCGTAACAATGAAACTTTAGATATAACTATGCCTGGTAATCCTCAGATTTTTGCAGAAGCTAAACTTAATCTTACAGGCTTTAACCAAGAAGTAGATGGTGAATGGATAGTTAACAGAGCGGAGCATACTTTAAATACCTCAGGTTACCTTACTGTGTTGTCAGCATCTTTGAGTAAGTAATGTTAATAAAAAATGAGTAATAATCTGTTTAATATGAAGAAACTGTATGTCAAGTATGAATAAACTGAAGTGTAATGAAAAAGATAAATTACATTTTGTGTGGTTTATACTGTTAATAGTATGCGTTGTTATTACTTATTGCTACCAAAAATCCAAAGCTACAGATAATTACAAAAGAGTGTTACAGATCGCGTCTGAAAATTGTAATCTAGATGTAGTAAAGTTTTCAGTAAAGAACCTATTGAGCATTAACACACAAATTCCTAGATTAACGGCGCTACATTGTGCAGCAGAAGGAAAATGTCTAGAATTAGTAAAATTTCTAGTGAATGAAGGAGTTGATATAAATGATACAGGTAGATATAAAGGATGGACAGTATTACATTCTGCCGCATACGGAGGCAATTTAGAGATAGTTAAGTTCTTATTAGAAAGAGGTGCTAATCCTAATATTAGAGATACAGATGGAAAAAACCCTCGGGATGTAGCTGTAATAGAATCAAGGCACAACAAAGATAAACCTTACAGAGAAATTATTAAGCTACTTGCAAATGCAGAGGAACAGCATAAATCAAAATAGTAGTTACTAAAGTAGCTATCCACAATAAACTCACATTTTTAAATCATTATGCAAAATCAAAAAATCCCAATTACAGTAATTATCACGTTATTAATCCAAACCGTAGCATTCATATGGTGGTTATCCAAGTTAGACTCAAGGGTACAATTTCACGATAAACTTATTGAATATGGTTTAATGGAAAAAGTGTTAGTACTTGAGGAAAGGGTAAAAAATCTTTCTGAGGAATTAGATGAATTCAAAGATAACTTAAAGTCTGGTGTATAATGCTTAGACTGCGATTGGCGATTTTTCCAATTTTTGACGTATTGTTCAACTAGTGGAGAATCTCCTGTTATGATCAGTAGGTTTTCAGCATTTCTTTGCTGAGCGGCATCTGAAAAGTTAAATGATCCGGTTATGATTTTTTGCTCATCAATAATAATTACCTTGCTATGAGCAATAGCGGGTTTAAAGTCAATCCATATCGGGATTTTGTGCTCAAATAATTCGTTAATTACACTATGTTTTGAACTAGTTTGTGATTCGTCGAAAATAACCTTAACATCAACACCCCGTTTCTTAGCTTCGATTAGCGACTTTGCAATAGGTTTAGAAGTAAATGAATATGCCTGAACCAACACAGAACTTTTAGCATGATCCACGGAATCAATTATTAGGTTGGTGCAATTTTCTCTAGGAGTAAAACATACAGTAGTACTAGGACAAGAAACACAACCTGATAAAAGAGAACAAATTAATAAAATTATTAAATATCTAAACATGATTAAATATATCCTTTCAGTTGATGGCGGAGGCATAAGGGGCATAATACCAGCCATCATTCTAGCAGAAATAGAAAAAAGAACAAGAAAGAGAGTAGCTGAAATCTTTGATCTTATGGCAGGAACCTCAACTGGTGGAATTGTTATAGCAGGATTATGTAAAAAAGATAAACCTCAATATTCTACTAATGATTTAGTCGAGTTCTATCGGGAATATGGACCATATATTTTTAAGTCTTCATTTTTTAGGCGATCAATACTATCTTGGTTTAACTGCGCACAATATCCACATAAAAATATTGAATTTGTACTGGATAAATATTTTGGTGATGATACTTTACAAAGCACCTTAAATAAGGTACTGATTGCAAGTTACGATATTCACAATAATTGCCCATTTTTCTTCAAAAGCTGGAAAGAAGGTAATATTAAGCTGAAAGATGCACTCAGAGCTGCAACGGCTGCACCTACTTATTTCATACCAAAACATCTAAAAATTGACCAGATAAACAGAGTATTAGTGGATGGCGGGGTGTTTGCCAATAATCCAGCGGCTTGTGCATATGCAAGTGGTAAGAGGTTATTTCCAAATGATGATATTCTACTGTTATCGATAGGTACTGGCAGAACAGATAGAAGCATAGAGTATGCCAATTCAAAGAGATTTGGAAAAATAGGCTGGATAAAACCTTTGTTAAATGTGATGTTTGCCTCTGGACTGGACTGCGTAAATTATCAGATGAATCAAGTAATAGGCAATAGATACGTAAGAATACAATCGCAATTGAAGCTAGCGTCGGCTGACATGGATAACATTACATCAAAAAATATCAAATTTCTTCAACAGGAGGCAAAGGCAATGATAGAGGACAATCAGAAAGTGATAGAAAAATTCTGTGATATTTTATCTTGATACGTAGAAATGCCAAAAAAGTTCTGTAACAAGGGATATCTCTTCTCCAAAAAAATGTTTTAAAAAGCTAAGCCAAAAACACTACTTAGAAAAAATGATTTACTGATATTTGCCATACTCGTTAAGTTAAGAAGTGGCATAAAAAAAAGAGAAACGGTAAAAATTATTTTAGATATTAAATGATAAAATTAGTAATTTATAGACTATTTAAAAAAAATTATCTCATTTCAGATCAAAACTTCTCAAAAAAATAAATAAGATACCTACTTAAAATGGTTGCTATATTGGGTTTATTCTTTTAACTTAACCCGTATGCTTTTTTGGACATTTCTGAAATATTCAAAAATTTCAAATTCAAGTTTATATGATAGCGATAGTTCAAAACTTTAAACGGATAATTAAAATTACCTTCTTATATCTTTATTTGTTACTACCCAAAAGTATTACACTATTTTTCTTAATTGCCTTACCTTCCGAATAAGCTATAAATAAGGTTGATGGTATTAATATCAAAGTACCATATAAAGCACTTTTATCAGGTAATTCATTAAATATAACGTATGCTACTATTGCAGAAATTATTAGCTCTATGTATCTATACGGTGCAAGTGCAGTAGCATCAGTAAGAGCAAAAGCTTTTAACATGAAGAACAGAATTAGGTTTGAACTTATTCCTAAAATCAGCAGTAATATTAATTCTGACAAGGAAGGCATATGCCAATAAAATAACAAAGATGGAGTGGAAAAAACTGTTGTTGTTAGAGCTGAGTAAAATAATATACTTATTATTGACTCCTTCATTACAAGCTTCTTATTAAGTACATCCAGTGTAGCGAAGATTAATGCGGATACAATAAAAATAAGAATTTTAGGATTAAAATCCTCACTATAAGCTTTAGTAGTAATAGCAATACCAATAAAACCAATGACAGCTACTACCCATCTTTGCCAAATTATATTTTCTTCCAGCAAAGGAATTGCAAGAAGCATAACAAATAATGGTATTGAGAAACCTATAATTGTTGCAGTTACTATTGGGCAAATAGTCAACCCGTAGGTCCATAAGGTCATTCCACAAAACAACAATGCACCTCTAGTTATTTGAATAGATATTCGACTTGTTTTACAAACTCCTATTCCATAGTAAAATATAAAAGGTATAAGAGTAATAGTGCTAAATAAAAAACGGAAAAAGATTATCTCAAAACTTTGAAGGTGTAAACCGAGACACTTTGATATAGTATCATTAACTACACTACTAAGTAAACTGAGTATAAACCAGGTAACTCCAAGCAAATAAGCTCTTAGTCTGTGATCCATAAAACTCCAAATTTAATATTTTATGAGATAACTTTACTGTACAAAAGATCAATAATAGAAAAGGTTTCTTCTATCTACTGTTTAACCATATTCATAAATATTTAGTAGAAATAATTTGAGAAGTGTTATATAAAATGCAGCTTTATTGCATAATTTTAATAAACAGAAATGCTAACTAATTTTTTTGTAATATATGATAATACTTGCGAATACTATCACATTATCAGGAAAAGTAATAGGGAGTACTGACGGCTGTGCCAACTAGCTCCTCTGCTAGCATTAGCAATATGTGTTTTCAGCATCAATTTTAAAAGCATTAAATTTGAAGTTTATCAAACAACACGAATTAGCAGCAAAACTTTATGAAAATGCTTCAGTTGAGTCAGCTAAACAAGGATTTAGAATGGTTAATATATTGACTATTTTTACTTGTATCTTAAACACAATTCAATTTTCACACTCATCGGCAGTTAGGCCACTTGCTCGCAAAATAACATCAGTAGAAACACCCGCCTTCACTAGATTTTTCGCAACCTTGATCTTTTCTGTTTTTTTAACTTTCTCTTTGCTATTCTTCATATCCCTAGATAAAAATTTCTTCACTAATTCTTGCTCTTCAGTTTTTCTTAGTAAATTAAGTAGTTCACTATCTTCATTTGTTTTAGGCAGCAGAACTTTAATATTCACTGATAATCCTTCTGCTATTTGATATAATTTGTCAAATGATATGGCAGTGTATCCTATTTCATACTCGTGTATTTCCTTGAGTGTTAAACCAACTTTGTTTGCTAAATCTTTCTGAGTATACCTTTTTATCAATCTCCATTCTCTTATTCTTTGCCCTATTCTGTAGTATATAGAATCAGTGCAGACTTCTTTCTCTGTATTATCATACTCGTAAATAGATAAGCCGGTTGCTTGGGAAATTATGTCAACTGAAACCCCTTCTTTCACTAGATTTTTTGCTATTTCCAACCTTGCCTCTTCTTGATTAATTTTTTCGCTAATATGAACAAACCTGACTAATGAAGGTACTATTTTGCCTAACTTTTGATTCTCGTATATTTTCGTTAGATAGAGTATTTCCTCGTCTTCATAGCTGTCTTCCCTTACTATTACTGGTTCAGGTAATAAATCTACAACGTCAACTGATAATACTCTTGCTATTATATATAGTACTTCAATTGGAATAGGAATATACCCATCTTCATAGCTGTTTACTTCTTGGTATGTTAAACCTATTTGACTTACTAATCCTATTTGAGTATGCCCTCGCATTAACCTACAATTTTCTATTCTTTGCCCTATTCCGTAACTAACATTGCTTGCAGAAACAAACATTTATCCTCCATTTAAGAAAAAAACTTTATTGCTATAATTTTTTTACGAGCTATCCATCTAAAACCATATCAATAGATAAACCTACCGCTTGCAAAATAGTATCAATAGAAATTCCCCCTTTTACTAGATCCTTTGCAACTTTAATCCTTTCTATCTCTCTCACTTTCTCCTCACAAATACGTATCCCTTCAAACAAAGATTTTATTAGTGCATGACGTAGTTCTTGGCTCTCAATTTCTTTGTATTCTTTAATCAAATTCGGTAGCTCATTTTCCACTTTACTACCTTCATCTTCCTCTGTTAGTAGATCTGTAATACTAATCGATAATGTTTCTGCTATCTCATATAATTTTCCCAGTGGAGTAGCTACGCGTCCTTGTTCATAGTTGCTTATTTCGTCACGTGTTGTACTCATTTTCTCCGCTAAATCCTTTTGAGTATACTCTCTCACTAGTCTCCATTCCTTTATCTTTTTGCCTATTTGGTAGTAGATAGAACCAACTTTTTCTTCAACACATTCATCAGCAGACAGACCAATTGTTTTTGCAACAATATCAACAGAAACTCCTGCTTTAACCAGACTCTTTGCAATTTTTATTTTTTCCGATTTTCTACTACTTTTCTCACTAACTTGGACAAATTTGGTTAGCAAACAAAACATCTTACGTAACTCCTGATCGTTAATCTTTTTATATTCTCTTACTAGATTTAATATTTCTCCTTCCTCATTTTTAAAGCCGATTTTCTCCTTTGATGCAGGAATGAGATCGGTAATACTTACTGACAATGCATCTGCTATAGCGTACAGCCTTTCGATTGAAATTCTACGGTTCCCTTTTTCATATTGCAGTATTACCCAGTACTTTACACCAATTTTCTCTGCTAAATCTTTCTGAGTGTACCCTCGCTCTAACCTCCAATTTTTTACTTTTTGCCCTACCTCACAGTCTAGACTTTTTTCCACGCAAAAAACCATATATATAATATTTTCTACTATAGCTCAGATATAACGGTAGAAAAAACCTCTGGAACCTTAAAGTTTGCTGTAGACGCATTAAAGTTCCCTAAAGGTTTCTTTACTACCTCCACATACCCTATTTACCCATGAAGACAATACTTCATCATTGCTAATCTCTTTTATAGCATACTTTTCACTCCATATGCCACATCTAGTGAAACTACCTTTTTCTACTGCTTCTTTAACCGTTATTCCAGCAAAAAGACAATTTTTTCCTATTTCTTCGCCTCTTTTTTCTAACTCAGCCCACATTTCCTTATTTGCTATTCTCACTTGCACCTGATTTGCATCTTGGTACAATATGATATTTAGCTTGCCAGCGCTTGTAGGAAATTCTAATACAATAGAGCTTCCATCTGACATATCGGTATAGTTTCTTATACCTCCCTTCTCACTTTTAACCTCAACTGCATTATTACCAATTTTTAAAATATTACTTCCTAACTCTCTCAGTATTTTTGCTACCTCTACCTTGCTATTATCAGAAAATTCTATATACGATGTTGTATTGTCTATCTCGATATCTATTAATTCTCCTTCTTGAACAGCACTTTCGCCAGCCTTCTCTAGTTCTTCTAGCTGCCTATCTATCTGTGGCTGAACTTCTGGTTGTAGCTCATTATAGATTTCACCTATCAATTTATTCTCCAATAAAGTATCATGAAACTCTGCACCGTTTAGCATTAATTTACGTATTAGCTTTTTACGATCAGCCTTATCAAATTTATGAAAATGTGTGCCCAATATTACATACTCAGCAAAGCTCCATTCCCCATCATTACATGCATTTAGCCTTCCTCCAGATGCTAATACTTGGTCTATGGCTTTATGCAATTCATTTACGCTTTTTGCCTCTACTACAGAACTCTTAAACCAGCTTAACTTTTCACTTTCGCTTGCATTTGGCTTTATTTTTTTCAAAGCTGAAGTAAATGGATTTAAATATTCTGCTTGATCGTTTAAAGGTTTTGTACCATATATATAATCAAGCCCTTTTCCATAGTTGATTTGAACGTCTCTATTAGAGGAGGGCACTTCTCCAGGTTTTTTAGCCTTATTAATTTTGCTTACAAAAGTAGGCTGCTGGCTAGTACGACCAATTCCTACAATAGCATTTAACATCTCACCTTTTGATAATTTATCAAGATCAATGTTTAATTCGTAAGTACCTCCCTTTTTATCATTAAAAGGTACAATTATCTTATTACCCATATTAGCCTCCGCTATTAAATATACTTTTTAAGTGTATAGTTGTTATACACTCTACTACTCATTATAAATTATAGTGAGTAGATTTACAAATACTTTCTACTATAACAATCCGTTTTCTCGAAAGCTGAAATAGCCTCCACTTGTGATGATAATATGGTCAAACAATTTTATGCTTACAGTACTACATGCTGCTGCTAAGCTCTTTGTTACTGCTTGATCTTCTTCTGAAGGTTCTAAACTTCCCCCAGGATGGTTGTGTGACATTATTACTAATGTTGCATTCTTTATTAATGCTTTTCTTATAATTTCCTTTATGTATACTGGTGCTTTTTCCATTTCACCAATATAGGATTCTTCTCCGATTAGTTGGCGCCTTTTATTCAAGTACAGTATTTTTACACATTCCCTCTCTGCATGACCTATACTTACGTTCAAGTATTCTACTAGCCCTTGTAAGTCCATGATTGGTTCTCCCTTGAGCTTTTCTCTCAGTACCCTTTCTAGTGTTTCCTTAACGCACATAATCATTGCTACTGCAGAATCAGTTACTCCTTCTATGACTTTCAGGTCATCCATTTCTCGACCTAAAATCCTTCCTACTCCTGCATAAGTATTCACCAGATTTTTAGCAATTTCTTGAGCTTGTGGCCTTTCATGTACTGCACTTAAAAATGTTTCCATTATTTCACGATCAAGTAGTGCTTTGCCTTTGCTTTCTAATATTCTGAATTCGATTTCTTCTTTATTCTTATTATTATTCATATAATTTACCCTTCACTAACAACAAACTTTTTTTTAATATTTACTGCTTTATCAGCATTGGCATAGAGCCATAGCTTCCGAGTGAAGTCAAATCAATTTTTCAATCTTTTTTACTTATTTTTTCATCAAAAAGTAAAGATATTAATAGATACTGATTTTTTATTTTAAATTTGTTGAATTTCGTCTAAAGAGATGCCTACTGTTTTTAAAATAATATTGATAGAAATTCCTTCCTTAACTAAATCCTTTGCAATTTTCATCTTTTCTGCTCTTTTCACTTTCTCTTCGCAAATTTGTATGCTTTCAAACAGAGATTTCATTAGTGCATGACGTAGTTCTTGGCTTTCAATTTTTTTGTATTCTTCAATTAAATTAGGTACCACTTTATCATCTGCATCCTCTGTTAGTTCAAGTAGGTCCATGATATTAATCGATAACGCCTTTGCTATCTCATATAATCTTCCCAGTGGAACAGCAGTTCTTCCTTGTTCATAGTTGCTTATTTCATCACGTGTTGTACTCATTTTCTTTGCTAAATCCTTCTGAGTATATTCCCGCACTAGTCTCCATTCTTTTATCTTCTTTCCTATTTTGCAGTATATAGAACCTATTTTTTCTTCAACACATTCATCAGCAGAGAGGCCAATTGCTTGTGAAACAATATCAACAGAAATCCCTGCTTTAACCAGGCCCTTTGCAATTTTTACTTTCTCTGCTTTTTTACTACTTTTCTCACCAACTCGGGTAAATTTTGTTAGCAAGTAAAACACCTTGCGCAACTCTTGATCATTAATCGTTTTATATTTTCTTACTAGATTTAATATTTCCTCTCCCTTATCTTCAAAACAGATTTTTTCATTTGATACAGGAATAAGATCCGTAATATTAATTGATAACACCTTTGCTATAGCGCACAACTTTTCAATCGAAATTTTTCGTGTTCCTTTTTCATATTGTAGTACTATTTGATATGTTACGCCGATTTTTCCCGCTAAATCTTTTTGAGTATAGCCTCGCTTTAACCTCCAGCTCCTTACTTTTTGCGCTATTTTGTACCTTATCGAGATATTTGTCATAGATATTATACAAGTTAACATAAATCAAAATTGTTGAACATTTCTTCAAAATTGTGTATAATTATTAATGTTTTCTAGGTTAACCCGTCATGGCTCTTTCGAAGTTTCTCGATCCAAAAAATGATATATCGTTCAAGCGCATCTTTGGCACTGAAAAAAACAAGGACATTCTTATTCACTTCCTTAATGATATCCTTGGCTTCACTGGCAAAAGTACAATAAAGGATATAGAGTTCTTAAGTACTATTCAAGACCCTGATATTGCTTCTAAAAAACAAAGCATTGTTGATGTTCTTTGTAGGGATGAAAATGGGCTGCAAGTCATAGTCGAAATGCAGGTCGCTAAAACTAAGGGCTTTGAAAAACGTGCCCAATATTACGCAGCTAAAGCTTACTCAAGACAAGCTAGTAAGGGTGATCAATATCATGACCTTAAGGAAATTATCTTTATTGCTATAGCAGATTGTATTTTATTTCCTGATAAGTCTGAGTACAAATCAAAGCATACTATTCGTGATGAAGATACTAATGAACATGATCTAAAAGATTTTTACTTTATATTTATTGAGTTACCTAAATTTACAAAAACCAAGGAAGATCAGCTTTCAAGTATAGTCGAGAAATGGATCTACTTCTTTAGATATGCAGACGAAACTAGTGAAGAAGAGCTAGAGAGAATAATAGGAAGTGATCTAATAATTAAAAGAGCTTATGAAGAACTAAATAGATTCAACTGGTCAGAAAAAGAATTTATTGCCTATGAACAAGAGATCAAACGTATTCGTGATGAACAGGCTGTCCTTGCTCAAAAGCTCGATGATGCTAAACATGAAGGCATCCAAATTGGAGAAGAGAAGGGCAAGAAAGAAGGCATCCAAATCGGCCATGAAAAAGGCAGAAAAGCAGAGAAAATTGAGGTTGCAAAGAATCTACTTAAAGCAGGAGTTTCTATTGACATTATAACTCAAACTACTGGTCTTTCTGTTGATTATATTGAGAAAATTCAAGAAAAGAAGTTTTAGCCATAACGTTTTTTTATTAAACCCTCTATTCTGGTAATTTTAATATTGCAATCCATTCTAATTTCTGTATAATGCCTTTTTTACATGACACTGTTAATACTTAATAGGGGGGATAATGCCAACACAGAAAGAGCTTCGGGCTACGATGTCCAAAAAATTACAGGAAGCTATTAAACATCCAGATCCAGCAGTTGTTGCCGGGAGGAAGTCAGCTATCAAGAGATGGGTGGGAGTCCTTCAAGATAACTTTATGGAGCACATAAAATACTTTAAGGGTGATAAGTTGAAGTTTTTGCACAATGTATTTCAAGATGAAGGTTGCTGGTCAGGTGTAAGGTTGGATAATGCTGCTTTAGGTCAAAGGTTTACTGAAGAAAAAATAGGTGGAATAGATAATCCACTTCGCAAATATGAGATGGCTTGTAGTTACTGTGTAGTGGATAAAATTCATCCTCTCTTTCAAAAAAGATTTGAATCTTATAGGAACAAGTTTCCTCCTGGTGCATTTGATGGTAAAACTGAAACTGAATTTGGCAAATACGTACGAAACTCGTTACTAGATAGCATAAAGAGGAAAGGTCCTGTATTTGATTTCTGGATCGATAGAGAATCTGGGGAATTAAAGAAGTATGATGCAGTAGAAGGTTTTGACAGTGCTGTAAAACTTAAGTGGAGTGAAGGGGTAGAGTATTTTTATAATCATTTAAAAGAAGAAGATAAGGAAAAGAAGCTCACAGAAGCTATTCTTGCTCTTTCTCGCGTTCAATCTGTTGAGAAAGACGCCCCTATTTTAGATTTTTGTGTAAATAAGATAGTCGATAAAGATACTCTTTTACAGAAATTATCACAGAAAGATAAAGGAGTATATTCCCTTTTTGCTGAATTAATAGAGTCATGTTTTTTTGATACGGTTCATGATTTGGTACAGTGCTGGTGTTATAAAGAAGTTTCAGCAAGAGGAGACTGTTCGGACAAAATATTCTCACAGCGAGACTATGAGCTTTTTCTTTCCTCTCTTTCAGATGTGATGTTGAAAAATCCTGAATCAAATGTTCAAGCTAGATCTCTTATTATGGAATTTTGGGAATGTGGTAGCTTGTATCAATACAGAAAAGCTGCTGTTAATACTTCTAATTATACAGTTCCTACAAGTGGTGTATTTGCAGAGTTAATAGTCAATTGGAGACGAGAAGACATTTATAAGACTGATGAAGAAAAAGAAATAGAGAAAAAAGAAATATTAGATATGATGTCATTTGCCAAAGATTGCTTTCCTGAAAAGTTTGAGCTCTTTAAAAAACTAATAATAAGAGACCTTAGATTATGCGGTAGGGAAGGTAAAAGAGTAAATGTAGATTACGGTCTGTTTGCAGAAGAATTATTCTCTGAGTTAGAGAAAACAATTTTACCACCTGGTCCTGTAGGTGATGGTCCTTGCAGTAATTTGCGATCACGATCTAAAGCTCATGGTAGTAAGAAAACAACTTTGCCAGTTGATGATAGTCCGCAGTCTGAGCTTGGAACTCCTAGTGTAAGTGGTGTTTCTTCTTATAAGAAAAAAAGCGTCTTTACGCTTAGTGGTAATAAGTAATCCACTTATGAACTCTTGGTGTTTCTGGTCGTAGTAAATAAGGGGTATTTTGTATGAGTAATGGTGATGGACTTATTAGGAGTTTGGTGGATGGAGATCTTGAAGGATTCAGACAAGGATTTGAATCTTTTTTAGATCAATGTCCATCTTTCTTGTATCATGTAAGTGCAGGTCGTTTCCTTCCTGTATTCTTTTTTAGTATGTTTTCTACTGCACATGATGCTAATATCTTAAATGCAAATGAGAGAGTCTATTTTCGTTTTGATAACCATGGTGTTAATCCACGTAATGGTGAAAATCGAAATACGGCAAACCTAAAAGTTGCTGTTTATCGTGACGGACAGCAAGTTGTCAGATGCTACAGTATTTCTGATCGTCCTAATAGTGATGGGTTGAGGTTCAGTACAAGGGAGAGAAATGCTCTAGTACAAGAGATTAGACGGCAAAATCCAAATTTAAGGGAAGAAGACCTAAATTTTGAGCAATACAAAGTATGCATGCACGGAAAGGGCAAGAGTCAGGGAGAGGCAATTGCAACGGTATTCGAGGTAATTCGTGAAAAAGATCGTCAAGGTAGGGAGAAATTTGCCAAATATTCAGCATCTGAAATCAATCTTATTAGACGGCTCTTAGGAGATCACAGACTAACAATTAAGGAAATAGAAGGAAGACAACTCAATCAAAATCAGCGTAGACAACTTGGTAGGTTGGTCAATTTTGCGCAAGTAGCACAGGGTCAACAAGGAATTGATAATTTTATGGAAATGCTAGCGAGTGATAGAAGACAAGATGTAAGAGATAGAATACGCAGAGAAATTTTGCCATACATAACTGACATCTATAATAATTACAGACAAGTACTGGAAAATAATATTGAAAATCGCAATCAAAGATTTGAGGGTCACGGGTTTTTATTAGGTTTCTTAGCAAATTTTAGTCATCGCTACACAATAGGCATCGATCTTGATTTATCTCCTAGAAACACACATGTTGCATTTCTTGTACGTCATCAAGCAGAAAGAGAAAATATTCCTATTGTTATTAATCTTGCTATATTTGACACACCGTCAGATGTTACATTAAACTGTGCCATAGGCTACGCTGGAAGGTTACACACTTCTTCATTTATACCTATCCATACTGAATCAAGAAATACTGTCTGTGTTGGATTAAATTTTAATTTAGATCTAGATCCTTTTAGTGTTGATACAGTAGAACTTCAACAGGATAGATTTCCTTTAGTACAAAGATTATTTGAGTGTTTGGAGAATGAAGGCATTAGAGAAAATGTTAGAGATTTCTTGCTTCACCATCTTCCTGCTGAAATACCAAGAAATGCAGAGAATTATAATAGAATATTTGATTGCATAACTGGCTTTGCTTTTGGAAGTAGTGCTTTTGATAGGCACCCTTTAGAACTAGAAGAGGAAGACGAAGCACCTATAACAAAGTACATATTTAGACATGGTGATGAGGGTTTAAGATGTTTAACTATGGTCTTTCATGCTGAAGGTTCTGATATAGTTATACTTCATATTAGAGCTCACGATGCGCAACAACAAGGAGCCATCAATTTACAGACTCTTAATGTTAATGGAAATGATGTTCATGTGTGGGAAGTTTCATGCACACTTAATAATCAACTTGAACTAGATATTGATCTACCAAATGACCTTGGTTTATATCACGATTACCAAAATAATAATGCAAATAATTTTCTTGCTGGTGATCTTGTACAAGTGCCCAATACTGAAAATGTACATAATACTTTAAATCAAGTTGTGAATGATGGCTGGAAAAATATAGCTCAGCATAGAGGATTATTTCAAGAGATCTCTGGAGCATTGATGCCGCTTGTGGATACAATAAATGTTAATAGTGAGGATAAGTTCCGTTCTATACTACATGGTACATTTTATGCTAGTGATAATCCTTATAAAGTGCTTGCTATGTATAAAGTTGGTCAAACATATAGTTTAAAAAGGGGGCAGGAAGAAGAAGGAGAAAGGGTAATACTCACAAGAATTACAGAACAGAGATTAGATCTTTTATTATTAAGACAACCTAGAGAGAATGACCTAGATACTCACCCAATTGGATATGTGTTAAGACTTGCTAATAATGCAGAAGAAGTAGGACAACAGCAAAATGATGCGAGACAAGAAATCGGAAGACTTAAGAAACAACACAGAGGATTTATACCTATTACTTCTGGAAATGAGGTGGTTTTGTTTCCTATTGTGTTTAATAGAGATGCACGCGAAGCAGGTAATCTTATACTTTTCCCAGAAGGGATAGGAAGAGAAGAGTATGTACACAAGCTTGATCGTCATGTTCGCGGTTCAAGACCAGGAGGATTAGTGGGACCTGAAAGTGTTATTGATGAGAATCCACCAGAAGGTCTATTATCAGATCAGACTCGTGAAAACTTTAGGCGTTTTTACGAAGAAAAAGCACCAGGACAAAATTCGATTTTTTTGCTTGATATAGGCGACAATCTACATGTTCCGTTTAGTTACTTGCAAGGTACTAGAGCACAGGTAATAGAAACATTAAAGTCAAGAATAAGGGGAGGTGGTACTCCTACAGCACAAGGAATATTACAACAAATAAATGCTATCCTTCGTAGAAACAACGCTCGTGAGATAGAAGATGTGCATGATCTACTTGCACTAGACTTTGCAACAGATAATCAAAATTATCGTTATTGGCTACAAACTCATGACATGTTTTTCGCTGCACAACAATATACTTTCTATGATGATCGATCTAATCCAACTAATAATCGTCATGATTTTACAATAACTTCAGTAGGAGTCGATGGAAATCAAAATGATCCAACAGGTAGGGGCTTATTAAGTAGTCACATAGCTAACTTTAAACAAAAAGTAGATTCGGGTGAAAAAGATAGATTAATTGCTATTATTAATGTAGGTAATCGTCATTGGGTTACATTAGTTATTGTACACCAAAATGGAAATTATTATGGGTATTATGCTGATTCACTTGGTCCAGATAGTGGTATTGACAATAATATTCGAGGAGCTTTAAGAGAATGTGATATTAACGATGATAATGTCCATAATGTTTCCGTTCATCAGCAAACAGATGGCCATAATTGTGGCATATGGGTATACGAAAATGCTAGGGATATTAACCAAGCTATTGATCAAGCTTTACAGGGAAATAATAACTTTGGAGAGAAAGGTGAGGGTATTATAGGTTATATACGTGGTCTTCTTAGTGTAGGCATTGGAAATGACACTAGACAATCTCAAAGAAATGAACAATACTTTAAAAATCGGAGAAGAAATATTTCACAATTATTCCAAAATGATCCTCTATCTTCTCCTAGGGGTAGACTGATTCAAGATCATCCAGGAATTCAACATGAAATTGATCCATTACTATTACAATTTTTAGGACTCCAATACCCACAGCGTGGAGGTGGAGGAGCATTACAATTAGGCGGAGAAAGAGTGATATCAATTGATTTTGGTAACCCGCAGTCTGCATTAGATAAAATTGATGGAGTGAGTAGAGTTTATAACCATAGCAATAGTAGAGGTAGTAGGTAGAAGTTAATAGGTGGATGAAGTTTTCTTTACTCTATATTTACGCATTGGTTGTAATCGGTCTTCTAGGTTGTTTCTGCATATTTTATCTTACTATTACCCACAAATATAAATGTTTGTTGCGTAGCTCTTAATGGCATAACTTTTGCTTGAAATAACTGTTTATATGGTGCAATTTACAGCTTTTAGTTGCTAAAATTATAACTCTTAGTTTAATAATTTTAATCCAATAAGCTTTCAGGTTAATAAAATTAAATTATTTGAGTAAATACAATACTATGTTTTTATTTGTGGGTAATAGTAAGATATTTTATGGTGGTGTTTATTAACAATAATATAGAAGACTATTATTAAGACTCTTGTCCGTAAAGCACCTTCATTTGCTCCTCTCATGAGAGTGATATTTCCTTCAAATCAGCTAGTTTTAGATGCTGAGGTTGTGTGCCGTTTAAAATGGCTTCCTTAATTTTGGGTATCAAATAATTTAAACGTAAGACCCATTGTAAAAGATAAGATTTAATTTGAAAGAAAAATTGATGTGGTTAAAACTTGACCTTGCGCAGTATAGGAATATTTTTTATAAAAAGAACAATATCGATTTGAAATGTAAAATTATCATAAATTTTTCTTTTTATTCTCAAATGAATTACTATTAATTCAGTAAACTATATTATTAATATCTCAAGTAAATCAACCATTTTCAGCGCTCAAAACCAAGTGCGGTGAGAACAAGTTTTTTTGGTATGGATTGGACTACCACTTGTTCTATGCGAACTTTTTTATATGGTAATTTTATTATACGCTAAAACCATCTGTACTCGCTCACTTTCGCTAAATCTACATACGAACTAGTTTGTTTAGCTTTGTTGCAAAAATCTTATACCTTTATTTTCACAACGCTGCTTTTATTTAAGCTGTTCTCACAAAGGTAGGTAGTTTTTTACGATTTTGGAAGGGGTAAATAAATAAATTCGTTGTAATGCTATAAAGTCTAGTATTTTCTATAAATTTTCACTTAATTTTTTAAAAAATTGACAATTATTATAATATATGATAAATTTAATGTAATATGTTAAGGAATATAAAAATGACAATTAATTTTAGCCAATATGTTGAAGGTGAAAAACTTTCATTATCATCTCCTTCACATAAGACGATAGAAGAAAGGACATGGACGAAAGAAAAAAAAGAAGAGGCTCAAGAAGAGTTAAGAAAAAAAGAAGAGCAGTATCACGAATCCTTAAGTGAACTGATAAATTTTTTACAAAGCAACAACTATATTACAGAGCTTGAATTCAAAGGTAGTTTTTCATTTTACAGTCCCATAAAAACTTTAGCTCAATCTTCATGCTTACAGAATCTTAGAAAGCTTGTTCTACCTAGAAATCTTCATGCTAGAGATCTAAAAGCTTTGGCTCAATCTCCACATCTACAGAACATAAGAAAGCTTGATCTACCTTTTAGTCATATTGATGCTGAAGGTGTAAAAGCTTTGGCTCAATCTCCACATCTACAGAATCTCAGAGAGCTTAATCTATCTTTTCAGGATATGAACGTTGAAAATGTAAAAGCTTTGGTTCAGTCTCCATATCTAAAGAATCTTGAAAAGCTTAGTATAGAAAACATTATTATTGATTGTAAAACAATTGAAGCTATAGCTGAACTTTGTGATCCTAGAATCGAGCTTGATGTATTATACAGTGATCCATATCAGAAATTTTATCACTTCTTATTAAATAGAAAATGTTTTACTATGGATGAAAAGGACATAAAAGAAATGATTATGGACTTAGCTCCACGTACTGGTAGTGGAAGGATTATAACACATATATTAAAAAATCCTGATAAATATCCTTTTTTAATTAATTCAAGAGATGAGCAAGAACACACACTAGCTCATTTTTATACTCATAATCCTGAAATGCAAAACTTTTTATTTGAACGTGGTATGATCCCTGAAAAAGTAGTCAATCAGGAAAGAGAGGATGAACGTATTGCACAAGATAATCAATCTGTTCATGCAAGTCCAATAGTTAAACGGACAAAATTTTTCACTAAAAAACTGGTTGAATCCACAAAAGCCAATAAAGAACAGTTAAAACAAGCAGCGGCTTCTTACGTAGAAAGTATAGAGCTACTCAAACAATATCAGAATAATCCAATAAGACTAAGGCTTCTTAGTTTAACTGATAATGAAAAAAGAAGTGTAATGGAGAAAACATTACACAATAGTGATTCTACACCAAATGATAAAGAATTTATTAAGACTGTCATTGATAAAGCTGAACAAGTACTAGTAGATAAGTATTTAGAAAAGAACGAACAAGGTGAATATGCCGGAATATACTCTACATCGAGAATGCAGTATGATTACGCAAGGGATGATGCAAAGATTACTATACCTGAATCTATAGGGTATATAAAACTGCTTATTGATAATTTTCCTATTCCACTAAAAGAAAAAAAAGAATTGCTAGTTACTCTTGCGGAGCAGAACCCAGAATTGGTGAAACAAAAGTTGTCTAGTATAAAATCAGAGCTTGAAAATGATAATATTTCTCAAGAACAAATAACTAATAGAGCAAAGTTTCATAAATTATTAGATAATGTGAATGATGATAAAGTGAATAAACTATTTGAGGAAATTAGTGGCTTAGATATAGAAAAGGTCTGGAGAGAGCAAAAAGAATTTGTTCTTCTAAGACAAATATATATAGCAGCAACAACGTATGGTGACAATAGCAGTGCTTGCATTCAAGGCACATGGAGCCAAATTATTAGTAGTATAAACGAAATTAGCTCCGAAATCGTGATACAATATAATCACTATTTAGAAGAAGAACAAAGACTAGAAGCACAAAAAGATGTTATTAAAGAAAAAAATATTAAGCCATTTCTAGAAGGTTTAGCTGATAAGCTAATTCAATATGTGGAACTTCACCCAGAATTGAAAGGAACCTTAGAAGAGTTTGCTGTAAGCGATGTGGATATTGGTAATCCTGAAAAAATTACCTTTGAACAGCAAAAAATTTTAGCAGAGATAAATAAGTACTTTAGCGAAAATATTAAAAATGTTTTGCCTAATTACAATAGAAATATACCAAATAATGATGAATACAAACTTATCATCGAGAAACTGTCAGAGGTAAAAGAAATGCAAGATTTTGCACAAGAGCCATCTAATCAGCAGGAGAATACCATAAGAGAAACGGAAGCTCAAATTGATGAGAATAGTGAGGATAAGTTTTTTGATGCAGAAAATTATAATAAAAGTCGTGCAACTATTAGAGAAAGCGACACAGATGAAGAATTTAAAGATGTTAATGAGTCAATTTTTCTAGAGGAAAATAATACACAATTAGTTCCAGAAAGATTACACTCAGAAACTTCAGTTGTAGCAACAGATCAAACAAATGGTATTCAAAATAATAATCAACAGCCAGGTAATTTAAATAATGATGCTTCACGAAGTAAAGAAAAAAATAAACGGCCTACTGTATGTGCTTTCACATTAGCAATAGCTGGAATTATTTCAGGAATAGCTATTGCAGTTTACTTAGAAATGCTAGCAGTGGGCGTAGCAGTTGGAGCTTGTTGCTTAGTTGTTGCCGCAATCATACACTATTGTAATAAGCCTTTAAAGTCACTTGAGAATAGCAATGATGAAGCTGTAGTGAATCAAATAACAGTGAAAAATATATAACTTAAGGTAAGAAATATGGTTCTGTCGCATCTATAAATTGTGGTACAAGAAGATCGTTAGGTTCTGTCGCATCTATAAATCCTGGTATGTAACATTTGTAGGAAAGTAGAAAAGAAGTGATATGATCATCTAAAAAAAAAGCAAAGATGTTTCGTATTAGTTCAAAATTATTGCCATATTTCAAAGGATTTAGCTTTTCAGCAGAGATAATAATGTTATCTGTATATATGAAATGTAGATTCTCTTTGAGCTATCGAGATTTGGAAGAAATGCTGAGTATAAGGGGAGCAAAAATTGATCATGCTACGTTACAAAGGTGGGTTATCAGATTTGTGCCACTGATAGATGAAGCGGTAAGGAAAAGGAAGAAGCAGGTTGGCAGTAGCTGGAGAATGGACGAGACCTACGTTAAATTAAACGGCAAATGGGTTTATCTATACAGAGCACTATTGGTAATACTGTAGACTTTCTGTTGTGTGCTCGTAGAGACAAGTCTGCGGCACTTGCGTTCTTTCGTAAAGCCTTTAGAGAGAATAACCTTCCTGAGAAAGTAGTAATTGATAAAAGCGGCAGTAATACTGCTGCTCTTGATGATTTGAATACAGAAATTTCTGAAGATTGTAGAATCATGGTTTTTCAAATAAAATATCTAAATAATATTGTCGAACAAGATCATAGATTTATCAAAAAACGAATAAAGCCAATGCTTGGTTTTAAGAGCTTCCACTCCGCAAAGATTACCATTACCGGCATAGAAAATATTCGTATGATTCAAAAAAGACAAATTATCGGGGCTAATGATAATGTTTCTACTTTTGAGAATTTTGCTATGCTAATTGCTCTATAACTCCCATAATCCCAGTTTAACGATCTTCTTGTACCACAATTTATAGATGCGACAGAACCGAAGATAATGTAAATATTGAGCAAGAAAAATCGAGTCCTGAGGAATGGAGAAAGAAGGCACTAGAGTTAATAGAGAAAGGAAACATAGAGCAAGCAGAACTTATAGCAACAAAATTGCAAAAGGAAGGAAAAAGAGAATATGCTGAAGAGGTTACGAATGCGTTGAAAGCTAATAGAGATCATGAAGAGAATCAGGCCTTAGATAAAAACAAGCGTGCAAATTCAGTGTTAGAGAGTGATATAAGTTCTAGGTCTTCACAAAGCTCAGAACATGAAGGAAAAGATGATGATATTATCAAGCTTCAGAATGAAAATAATCAAAATAAAAAGAAGAAAGCTAAAAAATATCATCAAGTTCAAAAGGTAAAACCACAGCTTTCTTTAGAAGATAGTACTAATAGAAAACACAATAGCAAAAAGCCTCATAATGAAAAGCGTGAACAGAACCAAGGTAATGATCAGGAGAAGGAACCATTAAAGAAAAATAAGGAGTTAATGAGTGTAATATGTAGAGACAATATAAACCAATTTAAAAAAATGGATATATCCCAATATAGTGAACTAGAAATATTCATTTTAGCTTTTTCTAAAGCTAGTTTTAAAATAGTTAAATATTTAGTTAAGGAAAAAAATCTATTATTGATGCTAGGAATAAGAAAGGTTTTACTTTTTTACATCTTGCAGTACGCATGGGTCATTTGGATATAGTTAAATTTCTTGTGAAGGATTGTGAATTTGATGTTAATGCTAAGTCTAAGGAAGATGTGACTCCTTTACATTTTGCAGCAAAAAATGGTCACGTAGATATAGTTAAACTTCTTCTCAAGAACAAGGCTGATGTTAATGTTAAAACTAAGGAAGGTAGTACTCCTTTGTTATTCGCACTAGATTGTAGACATTTCGAAGTGGCTGACCTTCTGCTTGCTGATCCAAATATTAATGTTGGTTCTATAAAAGCTGCATCTATTAACAAGGAAAATAAAGAAGGCAAAGAAAAATTTTATCAAAAATTGCGACAGGATTATAATTTGTTTCAAAAGGTAAAAGAAGCATCAAATGAAAAGGATAAGGGTAAGCTAGATGAATTGCTTGTAGAGATAGAAGAATTACTGGAATCAAAAAATAAACATGGTTTCAAACCAAGCTTAAACTACTCTCCAGATGGTAATAATGAAAATACGACTATTGAAATTGCTATTCAAGCTGGTGGAAAGTTATTAGATCTTTTATATGCTTATGCTAAGAAGAATATAGGTACAGACACTGAAATATTTAAACGACTCAAACATGCTAAAGAAAACTCTCAGTCTAAGAGAGATCTTTGTGATGTTTCTGTTTTAAAACATTCTACTCCAGATCAAGGCTTTTTGTTTAGTAATGGTTAATGCTTCCTTCTATAATGCAAAACCCATACTCACCCAACCTAATCAATTACTTGCAATCTGGATTCCAGTTTTAAGCTACTCGGATGACAGAGAAAGGGCTACTTGCATGAAATGAAAAGGAGCACCGAGCAGATCACTTCTTCACAAAGATCTTATCAGCAACACGCATATCAATTATGCTCCAATTGCTAAAAGTAAAGTCGGTTGTATTTTGCAAGTGGCTTAAATAATCCCATGCGCTATAAGGATTATCTTCAGGCAATTTTACTGTGGAACTGTCATCGAGTATGATATTCCATCTTCTATTTCCTACATAAATACAAGAAGAAATATGATCACTTAATTGAGTTTTTCTCTCTAGTATATCTTTAATGAATTTTAGATTTGATAACGAATTTTGTCCTTTAATTACAACGAGGTTATCTATCGGGTAGTCATTTACGATCACTTTACCTTCAGAATCAATTACTGAAGTTCTGTTATCATCTTTCCAAAGAGCGAAAGGTGTATGTTCATCTACATCAATGTGTAAGGTATTAGGTAAAATTCTATAAATTTTTACATATTTTATCCATTTGCTTACAGATTGTATATTATCTGTTAGTTTTGAGAGTGATACATACATGATAGGTTGCGTTCTATCTACTAAACTTAGAATGTCCTTTTCATTTGTAAATTTGTTTCCAGTAACAGTTACTTTGTCGATTAAAAATCCATTGCTAAGTAATAAGCTCGATAAGCGATTGTTACACCAAGTAAAGTAGTAATTGAATCGATTTGTTATTTTATCAAGTGAACTATAAAGTACTAATGTGAGAAAAAGTGCAGTGATAATAACAAGAGCGCACTTGCGCAAAAAACTTCTTTGGCTTCTAGTAACATTGTTCAACATCGGCTTGATCTCTAATATTCCTGTGGTGTAAACTGTCTTCGACAATAATTTTGACTAATTCATTAAAATCAATTCCTCTTGTCAATTTTGCAATTTCTGGTACTAACGACAATTCAGTAAAGCCAGGATGTGTATTAACCTCAAGCATTTTTAAAGTGTTATTTTGGGGATTATAACGGAAGTCTGAGCGGGAAACAGTTTTACATCCTAAAAATTGATGAACTTTTAACGCGTGTTCCAAGGTTATTCTATATATGTTGTTAGGAATTTCAGCAGGAAATATATGTTCTGCAAATCCATCTGTATACTTTGCTTCATAATCATAGAATTTATTTTTCGGTCGTATTTCCATAGTGCCAATTGCTTCATTCAGTAATACAGCAGTATGTAACTCTATACCCGGTATGTATTCTTCTATGATCATCTTTTCCATTATAGTAGAACTATTATTTTTCAGCTCTAAGTAATCCTCATGTGAGAAAATCATGTGTACTCCAATGCTTGAGCCTTCGTTAATCGGTTTTAAGACGTACGGATAATCAACTTTAATATTATTTTTTAGCACATCTTCTCGACTAATTACATAGCCTCTTGGAGTGTCGATATTAAGAGAATGGAATATATGCTTTGACATCACTTTATTCATAGCAACAGCCGAAGCCATAACTTCTGAGTGTGTATATTTTATACCTAAAATCTCCAGTAAACCTTGAATACAGCCATCTTCACCATAAGGTCCATGTAGGGCAATAAAAGCAAGAGCGGGATTAGTTTTTTTAAGCTTTTGAGCAATGTTGCTATCAACATCTATTTCTATTGCATTATATGAAAGGCTATCAAGCGCCTTCTTTACTGCTTTTCCGCTCATAAGCGATATTTCTCTTTCGCAAGAAAATCCACCACTTAAAATTGCTATATTTGGAACCATAAGCACCCTAATATTTTGCTATATATCATATATAAAAGATACTTTTATCTTCAATAGAAAAAACGCTTTGAAAAATTCCACAGCTGTACAGATATTGAAACTTGCAGATGGTGTCATGCAAACTGGTTCCTTTATGATCAGACACCAGATTGCAAGTAAAACTGGAAGATCTTTTTCAGTAATATTCTTTAAAAATTTAATTTTGTAATCCACTTGATTTCCACTTTACATCTTTGTAATCAACTGTTTCTACACCTTCAATGTCATATTGATCAGCAACTACAGATAGTTCCATTTCATGATCTATTAAATAGTCTTTCTGCTAATTCTTGAGTGGGCTGCTTAGTAAACTCAACTAGCTTAGCAAAATGCTGTAAGGTTTTTTTACTGAAAGATACATTAGCGTTTGCCGTAAGTTTTACCAAAGTTCATGAGTAATTGTACAATATTTTCCTGAAATTTTCAATAAAGTAAACTTATCTGGAAAGTAATTATGCTGATATAAATATTACAATTTTATTAACACATAAATGCTACCGTGGCGTTAGTTTTTTAATTTAGGAGTATATTATGGTTATACCTACACAAAACTCGAATTCATTAACGTTTCAGGCACGTAACCTATCTCATATTTGCCACAAAAACTGTGAAGAGGCGTTCAATGAAACAGACAAACCTCTATGCAAGGCTAGATGTGACGTTTTCTTTCCAGTGCCTGAACCTCGTTCACAAATTAGTGAGAAATTAATAGATATTGCAAACAATCTCCGTTTTGAGAGTGCACAATTATCGTCTATGGCAGATGAAATAGACGCTTACAATTCAATGTCTATTTAATCAAAAAAATGTAAGTCTATTTTTGTACTCTATGACCCTAAATTTTCATCAAAATAAGCTGTCTTATCCTTTTTTTCTTTATACTCTTCTGCTGTATCTAGGGGTTGCTTTTTAGCTGTAATGTTTGGCCATTTTTGCGAATATTCTACGTTTATATTGTAAAATGATTTAAAGATTTTTTGTTCATTATTCAGTAAGCCTTCATCTAGCTCTAGAATATCTTTTATGGAATCATCAGTTACAATTGCATCTACTGGACATTCAGGTATACACACTCCACAATCAATACACTCATCTGGGTTAATCACGAGCATATTTTTACCTTCATAAAAGCAGTCAACTGGACATACTTCCACACAGTCTGTATATTTACATTTTATGCATTTATCTGTAACAAAATGCGTCATAAAACACTGTATATTTACATTATCTTGGGTACACTAAATTGATAAGAAATTCAAGCCTTTTATGAAGATAAATAAATTAAATAACGAAGAATTAGAAATATGGCTAAGCTTGGCTAGAACTGTGGGACCAGTAAAGTTCTTTAGTATACTTAGAGCATGTGGGTCGCTATATGAAGTGCTTAAATATCTTAATAAGTTGACTAACAAGGATTATGGAATTCAAAATGCACGAGAAGAAATTAAGAATGCAGAAAAAATTGGAGCTAAAATAACACCAGCATGTGATCCAGATTACCCTGACATTTTAAGGAATATCTCTGGTTTTCCTCCTGTAATAACTACACTTGGTGATGTATCATTATTAAGTCGTGAGATAATTGCAATAATCGGTGGACGTAATTCTTCAATGAATGGAAGAAATTTTGCCAATAAGTTGGCACTCGATTTAAGCCAAGCTGGTTTCATCATAATTTCTGGGCTTGCAAGAGGGATTGATACTGCAGCAAACAGTGTAATATACAAAAATTACCCCACTATTGCTGTTACAGCAAGCGGAATTGACGTAGTATACCCAAGAGAAAATTTTGATCTATACAAAAAAATTACTGAAAATGGCGGATTAGTAATGATTGAGCTTCCATTTGCTACTAAACCAAAACCTCAGTATTTTCCTCAAAGGAATCGAATTATATCTGGTCTATCGCTGGGTGTTGTAGTGATTGAAGCATCGAAACGTTCTGGCTCTCTAATAACAGCAGATTTTGCTTTAAATCAAGGGAGAGAGGTATTTGCAGTTTCTGGTTTCCCTCTAGATTCACGCTGTAGTGGTAGTAATTATTTAATTAAAAACGGTGCTAAGCTTATCGAATCCGCTGATGACATAATAGAGAGTATTAGGTTTAGTTTACCTCCGCAGCAAAAAAACCTATTTAATGTTGAGCACTATGCTGTTAACCAAAAACAAGAAAAATTGCAACAGGCAAAATATGTTATAGTTGATCATATTAACTCTGTACCTGTTGATATAGATGAACTTATATTAGCAAGCGGACTTTCTGCCAACATAGCTCTAATGGCTCTTTTAGAACTAGAGTTGGAAAACAAAATAGAGCGTTCTCCGGGGAATAAAATATCATTAATTTTCTAGATTGCTTTAGTTATAAGTCCACAACCGTACAAACATTATGGTTTGAGTCCACCAAGAAAGATGTCATTCCAGCGTGTGACGCTGGCTTTCCGTAATCTCACTAAAAACGTTGTATTTTTACATAACTTTTATACTTACTAACTTAATATATAATCAGAATTCCTAGATTCCAGACTCATGCATCAATAGACCTGCTGCAAAAGGTAATGATAAAATGATGGGAGAGAGGTAGAAGAGGAATAAGCAGATAGAGTAAGGTAAAAAAATGAGCTTTAGTTACTACAATATAAAGAAACACCCAAGAAATTTTCGTAATATAACAGGCTTAACTGTAGAAGAATTTGAAAAGTTGATAGAAAAAGTGGGGAACGTTCAAAAAAGTGTGTCAAGCCGAAAAGAAAAGTAATAAATTGATATAAAAAATGAAGGTTTGAAATGAGTCAAGCAAATAGAACTACCGGATTAGTAGACTATAAAGAACTAGAATCAAATATTTTATCATCTATAGCTAACCCAAGAAAGGTTTAGCTATATGGCAAAATTGGTTATAATGGTATAATAAGTAATGAGAAAGAAGAAGATGCCAAGTCCATATAGTGAGGATCTGAAAGAACGTGTTTTCAAAGTAGTCGATAAAAAAACAATGACGATAAAAAAATCAGTCAAATATTCAAAGTGAGCATAAAAACAATATATTTGTGGAGGAAAAGGAAAGAAGAAACAGAAACCATCTTCAGGCTATCACAAAGGATATGGCCATAAGATTAAAGATATGGATAGATTTATCAAATTTCTGGATGGATATTAGAATTGAAAAGATAATTGAAGAATTTTGTAATATGTGTAGAAGCACAGTATATAACTACCTTAGCAAAGTAAACTATACATATAAAAAAACTTTTCTTTATCGAGAAAGAGAAACGCAAAGAGTTCATAAAAAAAGTAGAAGAAAGAAAACTTGATATACATAGATGAGTCTGGAATAGAGGACAATGAATTTTATGAATATGGGTAGTCTCAAAGAGTCAAGAGGTTATTTGCCCAGGGTTTAAAAGAAAGAGGGTAAGCATGATTGGAGCACTGAATGAAGGAAAAGTTAAAGCACCATGGATAATTGATGGCTACTGCAACAGCGAGATTTTTGATGCTTATGTAGAAAATGTACTTGTTCCTGTATTTAAACCTGGACAGACTATTGTTCTCGACAATGCGAGCTTTTATAAATCTGCAAGGACGAAAAATTTGATAGAAAAAGGGAATGTTCAAAAAAGTGTGTCAAACCGAATTTTTAGTTCAACTCAATTTTTAATCTACTAGGGAAAAAAATATAGAGTTGAGATATAGATAATGCCCAATCATGTACAGGCATCGTCCATTTTTCCTCCACCTTTCTTATAGCACAATATACCAGCTTGTACAAGGCATTTATGCTGGTGAATGCGCCCTTGTTCTTGGTAAATTTCCTAATTTGCCTGTGTAGCCCCTCGATGGGATTAGTGGTATAAATTAGCCTTCTAACAGGACCTGAATACTTGAAGTAACCGGATAAACTTTCCCAATTGTTCTGCCAAGATTTCACAACTAATGGATACTTTTCGCTCCATTTTTCCTCTAGCTCAAGCAAATAATTTTCTGCAATTTCTTTACTTGTAGCACGGTATATTTTTTTCAAATCATTCATGAAAACTTTTGCTCGATACGTATTTCAGAGAGTTCCTTATTTGATGCACTAGGGAATGTTCAAAAAAGTGTGTCAAATCGAAAAAAAGTAATAAATTGATATAAAAAAATGGAGGTTTGAAAATGAGTGGCTTTGTTGCATAGCTCCTGATAAGGTAGGTAGGTACAGTAAATTCATGCAGCTAATTCGAACTTAGCCATACCTATATCAGTAAATTTATTGTCCCAAATTTGGGAGAAAAACCCTGGACTTGAAGTCCATCCTTTTAAGAATATAATTTTAAGGTGAAAAATCTGAAAGAATGTGGAATATTATAGAAAAAGCAGTCACTCTGTATATATATCACATAGTGTGGATAACAAAATATCGATATCCAGTACTAGTTGGAGATATTGGACAGAAAGCTAAAGAAGTTGTACAAGAAGTATGTGCAAATAATCAAGTAGAAATTATCAGAGGTAGAGTTGCGTCAAGTCATGTACACGTATACGTTTCTGTACCCCCATACTTAAGTATTAGTAAGTTAGTGCAGTTAATAAAAGGAAAAAGTTCCAGAAAAATCCAGCAAAACTTTCCAGAGCTAAAAAAGAGATATTGGGTTGTGGGCAGTAGGCTACTTTGTCAGGACTAGCGGAAATGTAACTGACGAAATGATAAAAAATTATATTGAAAATCACTCTAAAAAAGAAGATAAATTTGGTGACTTTCAAGTCGAAAGTTAGCATTCTATGCTCTCTCTCAATCTTTGGATTTTAATCCATAGTGGTTGAATAAGCAAATAGCACTTAATTAGTAATTCTTTTTCACGATTTATTTCAGATTTATTCTTGAGACTAAACCCAAACGTTTTTTTCAACCTATAGAAAAAACATTCAACAAAGGATCTTAGTCCATATTTTGTTTCTTGTGTCCATTTCTTTATACCGTTCTCATAGTTTTCACATAATTTAATCACATTAATGTTGCTATTTCTTTCTAATTGATAATCAATTTTCTCATAGATTTTCGCACCTTTTATTGGTCGAATGATTGGTTTTATATTATGTCCTTTACACACTTTATACATACTAGCTTTATCATAAGCTGCATCTGCGCGAACAGATGAAATATTATATTTATCTACTGTTCCCTTTAACATATCGCATGATAATCAAGTGTAGTACCATTAGTGTACTTCATATCTATAACTTTTTTATTATTTATACTTAAAATAATATGTAACTTTCTTACTTGATCATATCCATTATATTTTCTTACTTTTGCATTTTCTTTATTACGTTGATGGGTGTTGTTATAGATACAAATACTGGTGCTATCTATAGCTATTTCAATGTTTTCCATACCATTTTTATCAATTCTACAATCATCAATTTTCAAGTTAAGCTTTTTGAATCTTCTAGAAGCTTGAGTATAGCTAATGACTTTGAGGTCTTTTCCCATTTGCTCTATACAACCTTTTACGAAACCAACTGCTTGTCTTAAGCCAATCCTAAAAAAATGGACTACTATATGTATCAAAATTACAACTTTATCACTATAAATGTTATTGCCACCTGCAACTTTTGGACTATTTTCATACCAATTTTCTATGGCTTGATTAACAAAATGAAAAACATTTCCTCTTTTTTGAAGAAATTTGTTATATTCGTAGCAGTTACTGACCTTCATTTTGACTGGCATATTGGTGGTTAAATACCTGTTTTATAATGATTTCTGTCAGTAACTTCCAGTTTTTTTTACTTGAGCCATGCAACAAAGCCAAAATGAGTCAGAAAATAGTAAACAGAACTAACGGATTGGTAGATTATAAAGAGTTGGAAACAAATATCCTGTCGTCTATACGAGAAGGAAGACCGTTGACAGGAAAGGAGGGAGCATTAACGCCATTTATAAAAAGGCTGCTTGAAGCTAGTCTAGAGGGTGAAATAGAACATCATTTATCTGCTGGAAGTGAAGAAAACAATCGTAGAAACGGGAGGAATGGCAAGACTTTGAAGACAAGCGCAGGTTCATTTGAACTATTGACACCAAGAGACAGAGAAGGAAGTTTTGAACCACAAATAGTGAAAAAAAGGCAAACAAGCTTACATCCGGAACTTGAAGCAAAGGTTTTAAGCACATACGCTAGTGGCATGGGGTATAGGGCTTACTTGTGTGATTCATATAGGTCATAACAACTGATTTGTCAGATTAAGTCTGAATTTTAAATAGTTAAGTAACGTTGTGTTTTTGAATTGACTTTAATCTTTGATCATGCTTGTAATTTTGCATGACAAAAGGCTCCTTTGACGGAATGTAATTTTTTTGCACTTCACTTAAACAAGGAATTGTACTTTCTAGCTCTTTATATTTTTCCCATGGAGTTTTCCCTTGAAGAGAGCTATGAGGACGTTGTCTATTATAATGGTTTTCCCAATCTCTGAGTTTAATTTGTAGGTCAGGATCCTTGATGTTAACACTACTGTAAAATTCATCTAAATCTGTACGCTGAGCTCTTTCCACTTTACCGTTTAAATGCGGGGAAAATGGCTTGATAGGACGAAATTTGATTTTCCATTTTTTCAAATATTCTTGCACCCCATAAGCAAAAAATTCCTGTCCTCTATCGGTTTGAATTCTTTGACAATGAAATGGCATTTTTTCTCTTAGTTGTTCAAGAAAATCTAGAGTGTTTTCTGCAGTACGTCTTGGGTACAATGTAACAACTTTATAACGTGTACAATCATCTATAGCGGTATACTGATAAAGTCCAGAAGCTATTTTGCATACATCCATCTGTATACGCTCTCCTGGTACTTTACAGTTGTAACGCTTTATTTGTTTGCGGTAATGACGTTTAATACGTAAAAGACTTACATCATATTTTTTGAAAACTTTGTGTATAGTAGCCAATGAAAAAGAGAGATCATGTAAACGTTTCAATTCAGTTTGAATACGTCTTGCTCCTAATTTTCTAGTTTTTCTTAAGTGGAGAATAAGTTGATCACTAGATATATTGGTTTTTTGTAAAGGTGAGGTTTTAGGCCTGCTACTAAGATTTTCTAATCCTTTTTCACCAAACTCCTTGTAACGTTTACACCATTTGCGTAAGGTAAAGCGTGAAATATTATAGTGCTGACATACTCTTCCTGCATGACCTAATTTTTTATATAGGTTTACCCAATTCAGGCGTAGCTTAACTTTAGAGTCCATTTACTTGCGGCTTTTATTGTTGATATACTTCCCACCATAATTGTAATAAGGTATATAAACTATCACAAGTACAAATTTCTATTTGATCTTACATTTTTATTGTAATAACCTATATGAATCACACAGCTAAACCTTTCTAAAATTGGCTTGTGTTTTAAATTCCAACGTTGCCCTGAAAGTTTATCGTTTCCCAATACAAATTTATTTCCTCTTTCTTCTACGCTACTAACTGGAAAGCACGTATTTATGTCTCCTAAATCACAACTGTTGTAAGTTAAAAATATGATATAAAGGAGATAAGAGGGAAGATAACCCTACTCACTATAGGAATAGAGTTATCACGGGCGTGTGCGACCGACCAACTGTTGGTATTATAACCGTTCGGATCAAGGTACACTAGCCCATCTCTCGATACGTTTGAATAGTTGCATGGGACATATGTATGCACCCGTTTACAATCTTAAATTAATTAAAACTAATCGAGGTTATTATGATTACATCTTATCAAAATTTTATTGGCATTGATATTGGAAAATTTAAAAATGTTGTTGCAGTTCACAAACAGAAGAACGCTGTCGAATTCGACAATGATACTGCTGGCTGGCAACAATTGTTTCAAGATTTTTCAAATATCTTACCTAATTCTTTAGTAACTCTGGAAAACACTGGAAAATATGAGCTTGGCTTAGCACATTTTCTTGTTGATAAAGATATTGCTGTACATCGAGCTAATACTCGCAAAGTAAAAAGCTTTGTTCTATCTCATGGAACTTTAGCAAAGTCTGATCAATCAGATGCAAGAGCCCTTGCTCAGTATGGGTTTGAACGCTATAGTACTCTATCTCTATTTGCACCTATGTCAAAAGAACAAACAACCTTAGTTGCACTTTGTCAACGTCGTGATGACATTACAAAAATGAGAGCTCAAGAGAAATCTAGGCTTGCAGCACCTGAAAACGACCATATAAAAGAAAGCTGTCAGAAAACTATTGAATTCTTTAATAGCCAGATAGATGAGCTCAACAATACCATACAAAAAATTATTGATGAGAATCCAGAGTTACAAAAGCGCCAAAAAATCCTTAAAACAGTTCCAGGAATAGGTGCAAAATTATCTCAAGATTTTCTGTGTCTAATGCCAGAACTTGGTTATGTAAGTAGGGGAGAAATTGCAAGTCTTGCTGGAGTTGCACCTCATCCGAAAGAAAGTGGTAAAACTATTGGTTATCGCAGAATAAGTGGTGGCAGAAGCAACGTTCGTGAAAAGCTTTTTACAGCTGCGATGTCTGCTTCAAGGTCTAAGTCTGCGCTTGGTGCCTTCTATTCAAGGCTTGTTGGTAAAGGTAAAAAGAAGATGGTGGCTATGACAGCTCTAATGCGTAAAATCATAGTAATTGCCAATGCGAGGCTTAAAGAAGCAGTCAATGTGAATTAAAAAAATCTGCATAGAAAATAGGTTAACGAATATGTGGATAAATACGTCTACACACATTTAAAGTATTTATACACATATTCGTTAACCATAAGATCTAAGCAGTAACTGTTGTTTGATACAAAATTTTTCTATGATTAAGTTAGGGTTTTTATTGTCAAAAATGCACTTTTTACTCGAATAAAAAACAAAATTACAAACAAAAGTTGTAATGAAACTAAATTCAAAAAATTTTAAAAAACATAGTTGATCTGATAATACTATCTGCGCTTTTGCAAATTTAATCGATGGTAATAAACTCTGTGGTAATGGATATAGTGCTTTTAAGTTGTACCACAAATGATCTCTTTCATAGATGCCTTTATAATCCCTTGTGTGAGGCTCGGTTTCTCCAAGGATTGCTACATCTAGGCGATATATATCATTGCTTAAAGCTCGTTCATAATGATCGCGTAGATAGTTTTCTATAATCCTAATAACTGGACCACTAGACCTGAAAAAATTTACTCTTCCAAACGATAATACTGGTCCATCTTTTTCAATTTTTATCCCTGAGTAATCCGATAACAAATTTCCAAAAAAGCTTTCATCTAATATAAACCTATCAACGTTATAGTGATCATTGAAAATCCTCATTAGCCGCGATCTTGCTGGTAACGATAGTTTTGCAAGTTCTACTACTGCATCTACAAAAAAGTCATTTGGAACATCTTTTATTCCTATCTGTAATTCAAAAAAGTGCTTGCCAGATGGCTCCTCAATAATTGTAATATCTTCTATATTCGCCCACTTTAGTGCTATTTTGAGTGATGCTGGAGTTCCTCTCAGTCTTTGAAATTTTACTCCTTCTACTACGGCTTTTCTTTTATCCTTTATCCAACGTAGAATTTCCCCCAATTCATATTCCTCAATCAACCACGGCAGTATTTCATCTTTGAGACTAAATTTAAATTCCCTGATGCAACTTGGATTAACTTTGTAGTCGATTGCTTCTACTAGCACTTTTTCTTGCTTTGTTGCGTTTGGCGGTAATAAACTTTTCATTTGCTTTTTCTTGCTCTAACTCTTTTGCTTATATGATACATAAGTAAACAAGAGATAGTTCTGACCTTGGTACGGAAATTTCCTCATTAAAAGTGTATCTGTTACTAAATTTGCTTAACGTAAAAACTGCTTGCCGTTACATTAGACATACTACTTCCAGGCTCATTGAGAGATACTCTGTTTTTTTTATTATCTTCTATTCTATGATTTCTACCACCGAGAGATACAATACCTTTGTTGGCAATGCAAATTATCATATCACCATCAGATTTTGTGAATATCTCTTTCTCCTCGCTTCTAGTATAGTTATGGCTATCATGCAACGCTTTTGCAATACTGTAAATGAGCTTCATATCACCATATGATACTTTTTCAATGCCAGCTCGTGTCAATGCTTTTAGGTCTGAACATATCCTGCTTGCAATTTGGTTAATAATAGCTTTTCTGCCATGCAACCCTCTTTGAATTTCCACAATATCAATCTCAATAATAGCTGTTCTGTCTTCCTTACTAAGCTTGATGTTGGGATGTTCTCTTTGCAGATCGTCAATTTCTTTCTGCTTCAGTTTACTTGAAAAGCACCTGGGTATTGAAAACGCAACAAATCCAGATCCAACTTTCAAGATCTTCATGCCCAACTCTGCACTGCTTCTTAACATTTCTGCGTGTAAACAAACCCTTGGATGGCCATCCACCACTTCTTTTAATGCAACTCTTGCATCTCTTTTAACCTTATCTGATGAATTACACCAATTACATGGATTAAACACATAAACTATTGCATGTAATGGCAAAAGTAGTGCTCTGCCTACAGCCCCGCAAAAGTTTGCATTTGATTGTTGTTCCTGTGCCATTAAAATACCCCCTAATGTTACCTATTTAAGTTTTGTATCCTCCACACATACAATATAATCTGAGGTAATATCGTGTCAATTGATTTACTGCTAATGTAATATATTCAAAAATATTATGAACTTCTTAAAAGTGCTTGCTAGTAAAAGAATACGTTTCAAATCCTATATTTCCTCTAATTTAACATGACTAAGAACTGCACACTCATTACCTAGCACCACAACATTCTCTCTTGGCTCGATTAATTCTACGTTTTCTACACCCTCTACAAATAAATTTGCTATTATCCAAGATTTTGTAACATTCCATCCCAATCTTTTGCTTGCTTCAAACTTCTTGATGAACTGCTTCTTGATTTCCTCCTTTGATATCACAGGACTTATGCTCATTCTGCTGTGAATATCTATTTCCGTAATATTGCAACCAACTACTGTTACTGTATCTGTTAAAACCCTTATATCATCTCTAGTAACCTGCTTTTTTACAATTTCTAGTAGCTCTTCTGACAATATGCCAGTTTGTGTTGATAAGATTGAAATTTGTACTTTTCCTGGTATAGGTGATTCTACTAGTGCATCTTTTACTCTACTATCTGCTGACAGTGCATGATATTTATAATATTCCTTACTTCCTCCTGTTGACCAACCTGCTATTTTTGCTTTTACCCTCTTTCTAAATCTTTCATCCTCTTCTTCTTTTTCTCTCTCTACTACATAAAATTCAGCCAAATTATCAAGATCTTCTCCCTTTGCAAATTTCAGTAAATTACTCTTTACTGCTTCGTTCATCCTTTGTCTGAGCAAAAGTTCTCGCCATGCTGCTACCTCCAGAATCTTTATCGCTGGATCACTTTCCACCAATCCTGTAAAGCTTGCATCCCGACTCACTAACTCTTCTTTCATTCTGAAAAATATTTCCTCAAAGTTCAGTGGTTCGATAATATTTGGCTGCTGCATTTTTAAACAACTACTCCATTAATATTTATGAACTTACCTTCTGAAAGATAGACACCTTCTAAATTCAATGTTACTCTCCCTTCTTTTACTTCTGTTATCTTCACTTTCTCTAATTTAAACCTTCTCTCCCATTTTTCCAAAGCTTCTGCAGTTGCTGCATATATCTCAAGTGTTAAATCTCTATTTATTGGCTTATCCACCAATTCAAATAATCTTGACCCATAATCTCTCCTCATTATTCTACTGTTAATAGGAGTGGTCAGTATATCAATTATCGATTGCTTTAAGTGCTCTATTCCCTCTAATTCTTTCCCTGTTTTAGCATCCATTCCTTTCATATATTTTTCATGGATTTGACTTAATACTTGCATGTTTTTCACGTGCTATAGAAATAGCCTTTCTCAACTTCTTTTCAAGAATTTCTTTAGAAGGAAGCTGTGTTAAATACTGTGCAACATGAATATTAGAGCCTTCGAGTTCAAGATATTCTATATCCTCTTGATCCTTATCAGCACATAAAATAATCCCTAACGGTTTTTCTTCACCTGCTTTTCGTTCATTTTTATCTAACCAATTTAAATACCATTCCATCTGTCCTTTATAGGCTGGTTCAAAGCGACCTATTTTTAGTTCTATTGCTATAAGGCGTTTTAATCCTCTGTGAAAAAATAGCAGGTCCAAATACCTGTCAGTTGTTTTAGTACTCATCCTTTTTTGACGTGTTACAAAACAAAAATCATTTCCAAACTCTTGTAAAAATTTTGTCAATTCATCCAAGATTGTATTTTCTAGATCAGTCTCACTATAACTTGATGGCAATTCCATGAAGCTAAGGAAGTATGGGTCATGAAAAATGAATTCTGGTGCTAACATATTTTCTTCACGTAAATTTTTTATACTCCTTCTTATGAAATCTTCAGGTTTTTTTGCTAGTGCTGTACGTTCATACAACATAGTATCGATTTTACTACGTAGTGCCCTAACACTCCACCTTTCAATACGACACATTTCTATATAATAATTACGCTTCAGCTCATCAGAAATTGCAATAATTTCTACAAAATGTGACCAACTCAATTGTTGTGACAGTGTCGCGACAATCTCTTGATCAGGAAAGAATTTAGAAAGTTGTACCATACGAAATAATGACGCTCTATCAAATCCACGTCCATATTTAATCTGAAGTTCTTTTGCAAGTTGAGAGATGATTTGCTTCCCATAATCTGCACGTTTGTGCTTTAGGATATCTTGATCAATTCTGGAGCCAATTTCCCAGTTTAACAATACTAGAGTAGAGTTGAATTGAACAGAAAGATAATTCTTTGCTCTATCTATTAAATCACTAATGTCTCCTAATAGGCTAGTAGTTATACCCATGTTCATAACCTTACTTTTGGTAAGTATAACAGATGGTTTATTTTTATCCTGAAAAAACATTATTACTTCCACTTATTACCTTGAAACCACAAGATACTGAATCCCCAACTCTTCCCACTCCAAACCCATTTGCAAACACTGTTTTTGATCCTTCAGTTAATACTCTACCTTCTGTAAAATTATCTCCTTTCCGGCAAACTGGCTTACCATTTACAAAAACATTGTTACTGCCACTAACGCAAAAATGTAGTGTTGCTTCTGCACAATAATCTCCTACTCGCACAACCGATTTATTCATCAATTAAGGTGTGTGATTCATATAGGTTATTACAATAAAAATGTAAGATCAAATAGAAATTTGTACTTGTGATAGTTTATATACCTTATTACAATTATGGTGGGAAGTATATCAACAATAAAAGCCGCAAGTAAATGGACTCTAAAGTTAAGCTACGCCTGAATTGGGTAAACCTATATAAAAAATTAGGTCATGCAGGAAGAGTATGTCAGCACTATAATATTTCACGCTTTACCTTACGCAAATGGTGTAAACGTTACAAGGAGTTTGGTGAAAAAGGATTAGAAAATCTTAGTAGCAGGCCTAAAACCTCACCTTTACAAAAAACCAATATATCTAGTGATCAACTTATTCTCCACTTAAGAAAAACTAGAAAATTAGGAGCAAGACGTATTCAAACTGAATTGAAACGTTTACATGATCTCTCTTTTTCATTGGCTACTATACACAAAGTTTTCAAAAAATATGATGTAAGTCTTTTACGTATTAAACGTCATTACCGCAAACAAATAAAGCGTTACAACTGTAAAGTACCAGGAGAGCGTATACAGATGGATGTATGCAAAATAGCTTCTGGACTTTATCAGTATACCGCTATAGATGATTGTACACGTTATAAAGTTGTTACATTGTACCCAAGACGTACTGCAGAAAACACTCTAGATTTTCTTGAACAACTAAGAGAAAAAATGCCATTTCATTGTCAAAGAATTCAAACCGATAGAGGACAGGAATTTTTTGCTTATGGGGTGCAAGAATATTTGAAAAAATGGAAAATCAAATTTCGTCCTATCAAGCCATTTTCCCCGCATTTAAACGGTAAAGTGGAAAGAGCTCAGCGTACAGATTTAGATGAATTTTACAGTAGTGTTAACATCAAGGATCCTGACCTACAAATTAAACTCAGAGATTGGGAAAACCATTATAATAGACAACGTCCTCATAGCTCTCTTCAAGGGAAAACTCCATGGGAAAAATATAAAGAGCTAGAAAGTACAATTCCTTGTTTAAGTGAAGTGCAAAAAAATTACATTCCGTCAAAGGAGCCTTTTGTCATGCAAAATTACAAGCATGATCAAAGATTAAAGTCAATTCAAAAACACAACGTTACTTAACTATTTAAAATTCAGACTTAATCTGACAAATCAGTTGTTATGACCTATATGAATCACACAACTCATGACTGTTAGATATCGCATTAATCTTTCTGCTGTTACCAGTCTACATTCTTCAACTTTAAGGCCAGATTTTAAAATTTTATGTAAGACTTCTATTTTCCACCTAAGACAATACCAATTAACTTTTTCAATAGCTTCATCAAAAGTATTAACTGAAAGATTCGTTAAAAGCATCCACTCTAGTGGTGTTGATTCAGGAGGAGGATTTTTCTCAATAACTTGAACTACATAGAGCGGTAGGTCAGGTAGCTCTTCTTTATGTCTTAATCTTATATTGCCTCTATCTGGGTTCATAGTAAATTTTCCAAATCTAACTTCTAAAGATGCTATCCTTTTTGGCTTGTTATCTCTAGCCGGAATTTCAACTTCTACTTTTCCAGTACAAGGAACCCTTTCTATAAATTGCCATAATTTTTCTTCTCGAGAATACCTAGATGTTTTATTTACGTTTCGGTTTCTACAAGCTCTTATCAAAACCGCTGAATTAAGACGGTAAGCAAGCTCAAAAAAATCATAAATATCTGCTTCTCTATCACATACCGTTATAGTTTCTGTTTGAGTTGAATCTATAATTTCATTTGTTTTCTTTAAACTTTCTAGCCACTTTATGCTTTCTTTATCTTCAATACTAACGTTTCTACAACGTCTTCTTTTTTCTAGCTCTTGGTCTTCTTTAGATATAGATGGTCTCGAGTAAAGCTTTTGGTCTAGTATTCCTAATGTCAAGCCTTCTGTACTAATCGCAAAAGCTGTGTGCATCATAATACCTTTACTTTGTTTTTTTGAAACAACTGCCAATCCTCTTATTTTTTCATGTCCCATATATGAAATGCAACTTGTATCCTGAATCACAAGAATCCTTTTATGAGTTTTTGTTCTTTCAACAGTTTTTGCAATATGCGATGTTAAGATATCACTTCCTTTTACATTCTCATTTTGAAAAAAACGATAAGCTGCTTTTGCTTCTGACCAACTTCCACATGCTTGATTGATTGAACTTTCAGGTAAACTTATTAAACTATCAGCAATATTTACTAATCGATCTGTCAGTCTTTTATCTCCAAGTGCAGCATCCCCCAATTCATTTCTAGCCCATTCATTACCCTTGTTTGCCATTTTTATACCCTCAATATTCACAAACTTTAATATTCTAATCCTTTATTTATAAGTCCATTTACATTTGTGGGTAATAGTAAGGGTATAGGGACATAGCATCGCATGTAGAGGAGATGTATGACCACAAAATATCTGCAGCAGAAATATCCAATATCACCGACAAATTACTGCCGTTAATCAATGAATGGCGCAGTCGTCCACTGCAATCTGTATATCCAATAGTATTCATGGATGGCATGTTTTTCAAAGTCAAGGAGGACGGGCATTGCGTAAGTAAATGCATGTATAATATATTAGGCATAGATCAAAATGGCAGAAAAGAAGTACTAGGCTTTTATTTAGCCGAAAGTGAAGTTCTGGTTAGGAGTGTTAAATGACCTAAAAGAGAGAGGGGTAGAGGATATTCTGATTGCATGTGTTGATGGTCTAAAAAGTTTTCCTGCGGCTATAAATAGTGTATTTCCCAAAGCAGAAGTACAAATATGTATAGTGCATCAGATAAGAAATTCATTGAAATATGTATCCAGCAAAGATGTGAAAATTTTCATGAATGATTTGAAAAAAATATATCGTGCTTCAAGTAAAGAAATCGCTGAAAATTATTTGCTTGAGCTGGAAGAAAAATGGGGTGAAAAATATCCTTTGGTCATAAAATCGTGGCAAAACAATTGGGAAAATTTGTCTGGTTATTTTAAGTATTCTGGCCCTGTTAGAAGGCTAATTTATACCACCAATCCAATTGAGGGGTTGCATAGACGAATCAGGAAATTCATTAAAACCAAGGGCTCATTTACCAGTACAAATGCCTTGTATAAGTTGGTATATTGTGCTATAAAAAAAGTGGAGCAAAAGTGGATTATGGCTCTCCCTAATTGGGCTTTAACTATGTCTCAACTTGACATCTTCTTTCCCAACAGATTGAAAATTGAGTTGAACTAAAAATGCGGCTTGACACGCTTTTTTGAACATTCCCGATTAAGTCTAAACTATTACAGATAAATTAATCTTTTCTTCATCATTTATTTTAACAGTTACAAGCTTATTTTTACCATCACAAAAAGCACCTCCCGGCTCTAAATTAAAACGCATCTTCATCCCCCTTATTTTTATATCTACAATGTACAGCAACTATCATAATCCCCGACCATAAGCTCTTGCATTTACTCTGAGTAATTGATTTTTATTCACCCCCTCTAGAAAGCTAGATGGATTTTCCATTGTACACTCTGACTGTTTAATAGTCTTACCTGACTCTTTAAAAACACTACTATTTCTTTCGAAATATCCATTTTCTATAGCTGTCAAAACACTTTTTCCCCCTAACAGACAACTCTGCCCTAAACTTGATTTATTCTCTAACTTGTTAAATCTTACTTCATCGACAAGCCTCACCTCTATTTTATTACTATCTTTCTCACTAGGACATAGATGAATACTGATTTCTCCTACTTCGGTAGTAAAAGACATTCTAATGCTATCTCCTGATACGTCTGTGTAATTTCTACTTCCTCCTATATTTTCAACTCTAATTATACTTTTTCCAACTTGAAGTACACCAATGTTTAGATTTAAATCTTTAGCTTTTTGATTATTGAATATCTTTGCAACTTCAATAGTACTATTTTGTGGGTAATCTATACAAAAATATCCATTATCTATTTCTAGTTCAAAGTCATGTTTATCAATTTGCTCATTTTTACTTATAATACTTTCAAGTGCTAACTCCTTCAGCTTTGAAAGGTTTGCTTTTCGCTGACCTAAGGTATCTTTATCTGAACAAATTACGTTTACTACATCTCCATGCTCTTCATCGCTAAATCTGTTTAAAGATGCACCTTCTGATATTATCTGAAATATTTTTTTCTTGTGTAAAAACTCATAAATTCGAGTAGTGTCAGCAGATAAATATAGCTTTGGGAATGTGTCAGCTATACGATCTATCAAGGACATATCAGATTTATATGGAAAAGTGAACATTATTCCTTGTTTCAGTGCTTCGTTTATAACTTTATCAAGTTCTTTTTCGCACTCCTCATAATCTTCTTCGCTACCAGAGTAACCTAAAGTGTCCAGATAATCATGGATCTTATTTATTTTTTGCCAAATACTTTCATACTTTTCTTCTTCTCTTGTATTCGGTTTTACTTTCGCTAAAGAAAAAGAATCTTTTTGACGAATTAAAACAAAAGTATCTTTTTCTTTATGAATTATGGCTTCATCATAGAATAGTTGACTGTAACGCCTACCAAAACTTTCATCATAATCAGGGCAAGGGCTAACATTGTCACTTTCACTATCCGTTTCGTTCCATACTTCAATTGGGAAATCATTATTTTCAAGGTTTTCATCTTCACTTGTTCGGCAATTTTCTGTTTTTCCATATAGCCAGGTTGATTTCTGGTCATCGCTACTTTCATCGTCAGCTTCATTCCATACTCCAATCTCGAAATCAGTATTTTCAAGGTTTTTATCTTCACTTGTTCGATAATTTTCTGCTTCTCTATCTGGTAAGGTTGATTCTTGGTCATTATTATCAATAATATGTTTAATTTTCACTTCAGGTACAAACTGAAGCTTTGCTATTTCTTCTCTTACGTTTTCTTTGTTTATTTCATCTGCAAGAGACACTTCATTACTAATATAGAAATTTTTCTGTTTTAAACTTTCGTTTTCCTTCTGCAGTCTATTGAATTCTGCAAATAGTTCTTTATACTCTGATAAATAAATACAAAATTGATCTCTTACATCATTAAGCTCCTTCTCTTTTTCTAATATCTGATTTTCATAATCACCTTTCAAATCCTCTATACTGTTTATCAGCACTGTACTTTCTTTTCTTACTCTATTTAACTCATCTTCAGTCAAAACCAGTTTTTGCTGTAATTCTTCATTTATTTTGTCTGTTAACTGAATTTCATTCTTTGCCTCTTTTAATTGATTATTTAAGTTCTTAATTATATCACTTTTGTTCTGAGTTTCTAATAATAATATTTCTACTTTCTGTTTTAGCTGTTCGATGTCTTGATCATTTTCAGTTAAATTTCTCGTCCTTCTTTGTAATTCAACTTCAAGCCTTTTAATTTTCCCTTCTAGGGTTTGCATTTCTCTGGTAAGTTCACTTACTTCTTCGTAATACTCTTCTACTCTTTTCTTATAGTGTTTTTGTAACTCTACATTTTTTTTAAGATCAAAATTTTCTTGTTGTAGATTTTCTATTTTACTTTTCAAACTATCTATTGCTTGATTTTCTTCATTGCTAATCTCAAATACCTCTTCAGGAAAATCTTCAAATTCACAAGATGAATTGCCTTCAAGGTCGTTACTACCAAATAAATTATATTGTACTACCTGCTTTAAACTAAACATACCTATACCCCCTACTAAAATAAACAAGTAATATATTGTATGCGCTATATATCATAAATACAATCAATTTGAATATAATCTATTTACTAATTCGTATTGTGAATTTTTATAGAGTAGGTTTAGGTGTAAAATATTATAATACCATTAAAGCAGGTGAATAAAGCACAGTCTTTTTGAGAGGATAAATTTAATGAAAAGACCATACTAATTAGTGTTATAAGGAATTGAATTATTTACTTTCTCCAAAAAACATAAAAAGATCGTATATTTGTGAGAACAATTTAAGCAAAAGCTGCGTTATGAAAATAGAAGCTTGAAATTTTTGCAACAAAGCCAAGTAAATTGGTTCGCATGTAAATATGGCTGAAGTAGGCTAATATAGCTGCTTTTACTATATAATAAATTGATATAAAGAAAAGTTCGCACGGATCTAGCGGTAGTCCAACGCATCCCAAAACAAACTCTTCTCTCACTAGCTAGTTTTGGGTTCTGGAAATGGCTGTGTCGTTTAGGTTTTTAGTGATGTGTGAGATTAAGTGGGTATTAATTTATTTAAAAGTAGAAAGGATCAGTTAGTACATTAAAGTAAAAAAATAGAAGTATTTTTGCAAGCACTGGCTTTAGTTTTAAAAAAATATTAAAACATGAAAAAAGTTCTTGTTCTGCTAGATTTCTTTAGCTATAGTCGAGTTTAACATAATAAATACATGGGGTATTGAGTCAGATGCATTGTATTATGTACATCATTCAGAAAGCAATCCTGGCTTTTTTAAGAATATATCTAGTTTAGTAAGAAATCAAAAGAAAAGCACACTGTTACTCAGCAATCAAAGTTACTTGAAATTAACTTAAGGTTTCTACAGCAAATTGTTTTGGTACAGCTGTATAAGAATCAAATGTTGAAACCAATCTTTAGAAAAGAGGTTTACGACAAAATCATCAAAATATGAATATTAAAATATAGGGGGCTTTATGTTAGGTAAAGAAAATACAAAGGAACAAGTAATAGATAATCAATCTAGGTTAATAAGAATGCAAAAAGAAGACACACTACTATCTAGCAGTCAGCAAATATTAAAGCTGCCAGAAGGTTTTACAATAGGAAAAGCAATTGGAGGAGGAGATTGTTTCTTTGATGCAGTTGCACAGGGACTTAGACAGCTTAGGCCTGGCATGGAATTTACTGTTAAGTCTTTACGTCAGGTTTGTAAGAAGCTAACTTTAAATGATCAACAATTAAGAAAGCAAGTTATACAGGATGCTAGAAAGCTTGAGGGTTATGGAGTAATACTTCCGCAGCCTGGTATTAATGATGATGAATTATGGAGTGCTTACTTGGATAGCATAGAATATACTGTTGAAGATATAGAAAAAATGAAGAGCACAAATCTACCCTTGCATCAAGCATTAACTGGCTCAAAGTATGGAAGTACATTACAAGCTCCTATATGGGGTAGGGTTGAGATTGAGGGAAGGCTAATTTGTAAAAAGTATAATGTCAAGCTACATGTTATAGAGAGCAATCCATGGTATACTAATGATAATCAACAAGAGCCTTTTTTGCATCAATTAATAGATGATTCAGGTTTAAGAAATATAGGTGGATATGATAAAGTTGATTATAACGATGGTAGTATCTTGCATATAATAAATGGAGGATATTCTCATTTTGAGCCAATACTCAGAAAGGAAGTTCAGCAACCATTACCTTATTCTGACCTAACTCAAGTTCAGAGTATGTTGAAAGAACTGTCCTTGGAGCAAATATATGAAGAACTTATTAATACTATAGAGGACTGTAGTCTTTTAGAAATGGAAAAGCTTGAAAAGCTAAAAGTTTTTTTTAGAGCACATCCAAGGTTGGATGTTAATTGTCAGGTTAATCAACGTGGTGATACACTGTTACATATTGCTGTTTGTAATGACGAGTTAGAAATTATCAGGTTTCTATTGAGAAAAAGAGCTAACGCTAATATTTTAAACATGGAGGGTAAGACTTCCATAGACATCGCTAGAAGTAATAACAGGAAGGGTATTGCTAAGATACTGCAACCACTTGTTTCGTATAAAAGAATTGATGTCCCAGGAGATGGTAGTTGCCTATTTTGGTCTGTTGCTTTAGCTTATTTAACTCCTGTAAAATTTGACAATAATAAATTCTGCAAGAGATTTTACCAATTATTTGGAGACGGCCATGATGTACAAACAATCCAAAGGCTAATCCAAGGTGATGTACATATTTGCCAAAATGATATGCTAAGGTGGTTAGTAGAGAAAATATTTCGTGAAAGAGTTGTTGAAAAAATGCGTTCGTTTCAAGAGGAATTGAAAGACGAGATTAGTATGATAGACTTTTTTGAGAGTAAAAATGAAGGTTATATAACAAATGGTAGCTTTAAAGAAAAATTTCTTTCTGATTTTGGCTCTGAAATTGAAGTTAAGCAGCAGTATGGAATCGAGTCTAGTAAACTCCAGCCTAGCCACTTCAATAGTAATGCAGTAGATGACATTTGTATTGAGCTTGAGAAGATACATAACCCTAAAAAGGTTCGTAAATTTCAATTTGAAGCATATTTAGAATGTATGAGGAGTCCTAAAGCTTGGGGTGGTACATATGAGATAAAAGCAATGTCCCAGCTATTAGAAACTGCAATAACAGTATGTAAGGAAAATTCATCCGAAACTTATGGTAAACAAAGAGAATGTCATAATAATGAAATACGCTTGTTTTATAAAAATAGGAATCACTGTCAATTTTACCAAACAGAATATTCAGATTTAGTAAAGTTTGTTCAGAGCTTTGTACAATCATTTGAAATGAAGCTTATTATATATTCTACATTTGGAGAGATGATAAGAAGGAAAAAAGAAGTGCTTCCACAAGAAGTAATTAACAAAGATTTCGTACGAAGCATCTTTGGATTTTCAGTATGTAGAGGTGTAAGGACAATAGGTGGTGAGAGAGCATATAGGAGCAGAAGTTTTTCTTGTCTATCAGATTTAATAGAAATGTTTGACAGTTGTAAGCTCATTTTTAGGAAAGTGTTAGTAGATGCTGGGTGTGATATTTTTCAAAGCTTTGAAGCACAACTTGAGAAAATTGGTTTTGATCAAGTTTCAAGTGTAGTAGAGGATATTGTGGATAAGATAATTCAATATTATATTCAAAAAGAATATGATAGGAGTGTAGATGGTGCAAGCATAGTTGAAGCTCTTGTTCTAGATAAATATTCACAGAAAATACATGGTAAAGTGGCACAGTATGGAAAGAGGAGTTATAATATCATAGATCTGTATGAAAATATTGGAATTGTAACGGGGAAAGAAGACTCTCTTATCTATTATGAAAAAAGAGATAAATCTAGTCAGTATGGTTATCGTCGTCTTTTTATATGTGAGAAGTTGAGAAAAGTGTATGATGAAGTAAAAACTACAAGTACGGAATTTGAGGATTACGTATATACTTTAGATCAACAAAGCTTTGTAAACACTGTGGAAGAGGTGTTCTCTATTGTTAATGAAGAGATTCAAATACCAAGTAGAGGAAAATGGAATAATCTTGTCGAACAGGTTAGATCACACATTGAGAAAGAAGCAGAGTCTTTATTTAAGGAAATTAAGTTTCTTCATAGAAAAAGAAAAACAAGCCTACTCTGTCGTCAAGAATCTTTAATCACAGCAGAAAAAAGAAAGCCCATTAGTGCTCGAGATACGGCAGCAAGCATAAAGCGGCTAAAAAAATCTGAAAAAAATCTTGAATATATGTCTTTAGTAAAAGACAGTCTAGTAAAGTTACAAGATTTAGCTTATTATTCTAAGCTAGAAAAAATATTTAAAAGCCATACTGAGGAAATTTTTCAAGAGTATAAGAAATCCTTTGAATTACATTATAATGACACAAAAAAAACTGATGGATTTCAGCTTAGTATAAAGGGAATTAATCAATCTTTCTTTTCTATAAAAAGATTTAAATCTAAATTGAAGAAACAGAAGCTTAAAGATGTGTGTCCCGCAGTAGATGACTTTACAGGAAGGCAAGAGCAAGTAAAAAGGATATGTCAAGAACTGCAAAAGGAAAAAGGAGCAGTGGTAGTAATAACTGGTAAATATGGCATGGGCAAAACTCAACTGGCTAGAAAGTGTGCTGAGGAAAGTAGAGAAAGTTATAGCCATATCTATGAGATAGAAGACAGTAACATGTTACCTATAGAGAGGCGTTTTTCTTCTTTAACCAAAAGGAAATTAGGTATATATATGGAAGAAAAAAAATCACTAATAGGAAGTAAAAAATGTCTAATTATTTGTCATAATGCTAAAAGAGAAGACATAGAAGAGGTTCTAGAGGTAGAGGATCGAGTAGGTTTTGATTTTTTATTCACTTTTCCTGATCAGCCTTGTAAAGGCGTAGTAGAAGTCGCTTTGGATGCTTTTGAAGAAGATCAAGCTGTACAACTTACTAAAAGAATTTTAGGAATAGTAGATAAATCACAAGACGAACAAATAAAAGTATTTGTAAAAAGGCTTGAAGGTTTTCCATTAGCTATAAAGCTAGCAGCAGCTTATATTAGAAATAGTAAGTTAAGTAATTCAAAAGAAGCATTTGGAATTCATGAATATTTAATAAAATATGAAGATCTTGATCAGGTAATTCCAAAAAATAATAAGCAGGACAAATATGATAGGGTTTTATTAGTAACAACAGGCATTTCCATGGAGGTAATGGAAAAGAAAAATGGTGGAGTACCTTTTAGGTGTTTGAAAGTTATGGCTCATTTGGGTAATAGCTACATTGACCCTGATATGTTTTTAGTTTTGGTTGAACTAGAGTCTACTTTCAAATTGATGGAAAATTATTCTCTGCTTGATATAGAAATGATAGGCAGAAAAAAAATGTATGTTATACATGAATCGATAAAAGAAGCCATACGTTCGCAAATCGCTGAAGATCAAAAGGAGGATATACTGCTAACTGCTGTGGAAATATTTGAAGATGAATTTAGCAATTTGTTGGAAAAAACTGATACTTTGCATCTTATAGCCTTAGTCGATTACCTTGGAAACTATAACACTTTTAAAGAAGAAGAGCCTTTTGTGATTAGATCTATCACACGTTTACATTTAGAGGGCGAGTATAAGGAAGTTGTCAGGCTTTCAACAAGAATATTGCCGATTATTGAATCTTCAACGGAAAATTCTTTAAAAATTAGATATTTACGTGCCCTTGCGTTAGTTGCATTAGAAGATTGTTCAGGGTTAAAAGAGCTTTTTGAACTCAGAAAAAGCAGCTACAGGGGTTATTTTGAGCAAATGCTTCTAGATCATTTTATAGTTATTACTTACACCATAGAGGAGAAGTATGATTGTGCATTAGATTATTTACGAAGTTGTGCTTCTCTACTTTCTGTCAGTGATAACTTATCAAGTAGATTGGCAACTCTATCAATTGATTTGGCTAGAGTATTTGTAATGAAGGAAGAGTATCTATGTGCATTTACAGTATTGTACTACGTTGAACATTTTAAAGTAGAATTTAATTCTACGGGAAAAGATAATTTCTATCAAGATTTTTTTAAAAACCATGACTTATTGTATTTTTCATACCTCAAATACACCCGGACCTTAGGAAAACTTTATAGCATTCAAGATGAAAAATACTTCTATCTTACAACAACATCGCCACATATCAACTTACATAAATTGAATTCATCGATTTTACAAGAATGTTTATTTGATATTCTAAAATACCAAAAGCAAAGTCCTTTCATACTTAGAAGTCCTTTTATTGAAAAAATGATAAGTATGAAAGATAAAAGAAATCTATTAGATGAAGTGTTAACGGAGTTCAACAACTTGATTAGCTCAGGTGAGTTGTATGAAAGCAATCATATAGGTTTTTATAAAAATCTTATACAATTATCTGTTGGGTATGCCTATCTTGGAAAAAAAGGGGCATCACAAGAACTTAAAAACATGCAAGAGTTACAGGAGAGAAGAATAGGGTTAAATCATCTTGGTACTACACAAAAAATGTCTACTGAAAGTGAAAGAAAAAAATGTTTAGAAAAGGAAATAGAGAAAAAATCATTTCTTCCACAATCCAAAGTAATTGATTTTGCTGTTGGTAATACTTTATATGAAGATAGTGTAAATCTATATTGTAGAAACAGTATAAGCTTTTTACACTATGTTGTCACTGCTAGCTCAGATATTATTGAATACCTTACAGATAAATGGGCTAATATGAATCTAAAATTCAGTAGTCTCTTAAATATTATTCCTAGCCTTTTAGAGCGAGGAGCTTGCATAAATCTACAAGATAAGCGTGGTAGGGGGGTTCTGCACTATGCTGTTATTGCTGGTCACCTAAATATTGTTAAATACTTTGTAGAAAAAGGAGCTAATGTAAATCTACAGGATAGAAATGGTGTTAGTCCTCTAGAATACGCTGTTATCGCTGGTCGCTTAGATATTATTGAATACCTTTTAGAGCAAGGGGCTACTATGAATCTAGAATACAAAGATCTTTTGCGTTATTGTATTGCTATTCATGACCAAAATGTTAAAGCGCAATCAATTATGTCCTCAGGCCCTTGTTCTTCAGACTTAAAAGTGCAATCACATAGAAAACAACAGAAGACAACTATACATTTAGGTAAGTCTAAGAAAAGAAGATTAGAAAATACAAGTGCAATATCTAAGGAAAATACGCCGAATATACAACTGCTTCAAGATAACGTATCAGACACATCAATGCAATTTGAAGATCTTGATCATAGAATGCAAGGTGACATTTGTAATAAGTTAGAGGAAAAAGTTAATAGTCAATTGGAAAATAGTGACTCACAGCAGTTAGTTGACAATAGGTACTGGTGCATGCAATAAAATGAAGGAGCATAAGTGATAAGGTATCCGTACCTTCATTTAACAGAATGGCGCTAGATCAACACATTCCAAGAAAAACACTTCTCACGTCTCTTGATTTTGAGCGCTGGAAATGGTTATTTTATTGTCCCAAACTTGGGACAATAAAATAGCCTAAAGATACAATATCTATAAAAGTTACTTGTATTATCGATTTCATTTACTAATATATAATAAAATCTAATATGATCTTAAATTTAAATATAAAATAAGTAATTAACTTTATGGTGAAGGTAATAGATTATCTCAGGACAGATTCACAAGCAGTTAAGTTAGATAGGGAAGAAAAATCTTTTCAATTTAAAAATAGAATAAGACGTCAATATAACCCTAATGATATTAATATTGCCAAGTTGTTTCTTGCGATACGTGAGCATAGAACGGATAATCCTCAGCTAAATAAGATTAGTGAAATTGAAGGGTTACTTACTCAAGTAGAAAATATTAATGATATTGATCTCAATGATGGTGGTAATACACCACTACATGTTGCTGTAAGCAAAAATCATCAAGACATTGTTGAACTTCTTTTGAATGTGTCTGGTATAGACCCAAATATTAAAAATAATCAAGGTAAAACTCCACTAGATATTGCTAAGCAACAAAATAAGGGAGAGATTATTAGGACTCTAGAAGAACATTTAAAAAAATTTTCTGATCAAGTAAAAGGACTTTCTGCACAGGAGGAGGAAGTACATGAAAAGCTAAGAAAGTTTGTTGAAGATTTTGTTTTTATTTATGAACGCTCTTTATCAGAGTACTATAAGAGACTAGAAAATCAAAGAGGAAAGCAAGGTAAATGGGCTGATTTTGTTAATATGATAATATATATAGGAAAAGGTGGAACAGAACAAGGAGAAGCGGAATCAAAAGTAATTCCTCTTATTGGAATTAACATTCTTCGAGCAACAATATCCAGCATTGGTAGTAGTTATAATAGAGCAGAGCTTAAAAAGCTGATAGATCAATTGTATATATTTAAAAAGGATCCAATCAAAGTCAGGGAAGAGTTAGTAAAATCTGGTATTGAAATCTTTCAAAGTTTTGAGAGCCAATTTATACAAGTAACAGCAGAAGGAAGTTGGCGGAGAGCAATGACAAAATTAGCAGAAGATGCTGTGAATAGAGTGGTTGATTACTATAGAAAAAATACTGAAAAAGAGCTTTGTGCTTCCTCAATTACTGAGGGTATTATTTTTGGAAAATCAAAAAGATATAAACAAACCTACACTGGTGTTCCTCATATTAAGCTAGGACATACTTTAGAAAGTAAAAATTCATGGAATACTGCAGAAATATTTGATAAAGCGGGATTAGTAACGATAAAGAGCGATGGTCGTGCTGATAAATACTATAGGAGAATAGACGGAAAGAGTGATACTAGCAAATATGGCTATCGTCTTCTTTTGAAGTGGGAGTTGGAAAATAAAATAAAAAAATTCATGAAAGAATACAGTGAAGAAAATCCTCCCAGAGAAGAGTATAGGTATGTTTTAAAGTCAGATGGGAAAACAAATGAAGAATGGGAAGATGAATTATTGAATGAGATTAATAAGCAAGATCCGAAGTTAGTCGAAGAGAGGTTACTAAGCAAATTCAAAGGAGAAATGGAACAGGAAGCTGAAAAAAACTTCAATGAATTAGAGGATTATATAGGTAAGAATTTTAATGAGTTATCAGGTTACATAGAAAGTAATCAAAATGAGATTAAGGGAGTCTTTGATGAATTAATGAGTCAATATCAGGAAGCCAGTAGGCAACGTCACAAGATAGCAGATTCTATTGTAGAAGGAAGGAAAGAAAGTGAAAAAAGTTTCGAGAAAATAGATAAAAAGCTTGATAAGATATATGATGCAGTTGTAGCAAGAGAGCAAGTAAGAAAGCCTATTTGGTTTAATGTGAAAAAGCCAGTAATTTTGTTTGCTGGAAGAAGGGAAGAGTTAATTGACCTACATAATAAGATACAACTTAATTCAGAAAAAGTAACAGTAATATCACAAATAACCTCAATTAGCGGTTTAGGAGGAATAGGAAAAACTGAGTTAGCTAGACAATATGTTCAAGAATATAGTAAAGATTGTTATGACAACGTTATATGGATCAATGCTGAAAGTGAGATAGCTCTTGTTGAATCATTTACTCGATTAGCGAAGGATAAGCTAAAAATTGATACAAAAGATGCAAATGGAAAAGAAAAGGATATAAGATCTATCGTAGAAGAAGTTTACAATTTTTTTAGTAATAGTAAAAGCTTGTTTATTTTTGATGATGCCGAGAAAAGTAATTATTTGAATAAGTTTTTACCAATTCATGATTCATTACCGGGTGGTAATGGACCTTATATTTTAATTACTTCTCGTAATCGAGAGTGGGAAAGGGGGATAGAAGTTATTAATCTGAACGAATTAAAGTCAGAAGAAGCGATAGAATTTGTAAAAAAGGGCTTGATTATAGAAGATGAATCTCAAAATGAAAAGATAAAAGCTTTGGTAGAGAAATTACAACACTTTCCTTTAGCTATACAGCAAGCAATATCATATATTGAAGATCAAAGAGTTACTAGAAAATTTGATATAGATGATTACCTAAAGGAATATGAGAAAAAAGCGAAAGATTTGCTTAATTATGAAGGATTTAGAGGAATTGATAATAACTATGCAAAAACAACTTTCACAGCTTGGAAGATTACAACCGATAAGATAGCAAGCAATGAAAAGTATGGAAAATTAGCTTTAAGGATTCTTGATGTTATGTCTTATCTTGCACCTGACAATATTAGTAGAGAATTCTTTTTAGATTTGACAGGAAATAATGAAGAGGAATTAAGGTCTGCTGTTCGTTTACTTATAAAATATTCTATGGTTAATGGTGAACAAGAGCAAGGTGTGTTGAGTATTCATAAATTAGTTCAAGAAGTGACAAAAATAGCGTTAGAAGAAGAGGGTAAAAGCGAAGAAGTTATGAAAGAGACTTTCGAGCTACTCAGAGCAAGTTTCCCTTATGGTAGTGATAAACTAGAAGACTATTTAAAAAAACGAGAATTATTACCGCACTTAGAGGCATTTTTATCACGTATAGATAGTTGGTTAAAAAAGAACCCTCAAGATAAAGAAAAAATAGAAAAGGATTATCTTGAAAATTTGTTGACATGGATGAGTGATGGGTATTTTAATTTGGGTAATCCCAAAAGAGAAAAGGAGTTGCTAGAAAGGGTTTTGCCTATTTTAGAAAAGCATTACGGAGAAGATCATTTTGAAGTATTTAAAAGACTAGTAAATCTAAGCAACAGTTATCTAGTTTTAGGTGATTACCAAAGAGCAAAAGATTTGCTAGAAAGAGCTTTAAAAATTGAAAAGCAAGATTATGAAGAAGAGCGTTTTCAATTAGTTAGAACACTGGTAAATCTGAGTATCAGCTATCGAGCTTTAGATGATTATCAGACAGCGAAAGAGTTACTAGAAAGGGCCTTTCCCATTTTAGGGAATCATTATCGGGAGGATCATTCTTCATTAGCTCAAGTACTAATAAACCTGAGTATTGCTTATGGATCTTTAGGTGATTATGAAAGAGCGAAAAAGTCAATAGAAAGAGTATTCTCTATTTTAGGTGACAATTATGAAGAAGAGCACTTTGAGTCAGCTAAAATGTTAGTAAATCTTAGTATTGCTTGTAGAGGTTTTGGTGATTATCAGACAGCAAAAGAGTTACTAGAAAGGGCACTACCTATTTTAGAAAATTATTATGGAGAAGATCATTTTCAGGTAGCTATAGCTAAAACAAATCAAGGTATCACTTATATAGCTTTAGATGATTATGGAAGAGCAGAAGAGTTGCTAGAAAGAGCTTTGCCTATTTTAGAGAAGCATTATGGAGAAAATCATGTTGAAGTAGCTAAAATATTAGTAAATTTAAGTACCATCTATAGATACTTTGATAATTATCAAGGAGCAAAAGAGTTGCTAGAGAGAGCTTTACCTATTTTAGAGAAGCACTATGGGGAAGAGCATTTTGAAATAGGTATGATTCTGGAAAGTTTAGGCACTGATTATATAGCCTTAGGTGATAATCAGGAAGCAAAAGAGGTGCTAGAAAGAGCTTTATCTATTTTAGAGAAATATCATGAAAGAGATCATGTTGAAGTAAGTAAAATATTAGTAAATTTGAGTATCGCCTATAGAGGTTTAGGTGATACTCAGGGAGTAAAAAAGTTGCTAGAAAGGGCTTTACCTATTTTAGAGAAGCATTATGGAGAAAATCATTTTGAAGTAGCTATAACCTTAGAAGATTTAGCTATTGCCGATGGAGCTTTAGGTAATGTTCAGAGAGCAAAAGATTTACTAGAAAGGGCTTCTGCAATATATCAAAGGAGTAAAGTTGAAGAATGTTTGCCGAGTACGAGTTCATTAAGGAACAGAAGAGAAGCAAAAATTGGGAAATGTGAACTGTCTTGGGAAGACGTAGATGAATTCAATACAGAAAAAGATGAGAAAAGAGATTTTAGTAAAATTAAAATAGATAGTAAAAAGTTTATTGACTATATAAAAGATATACCAGAAGAAAAACGTTCTCAGCTAATTGAGCTAGCAGATAAAGTGCAAGTTAAGGGTAGGTTTAGCAATTTGGTCAATAGGCTTACCAGTAATCAGAAGGTCATGAATCATTTAAATAGAGTAAAGAAAATCTCTAGCATAACTATGCATGGAATGATAGCTAAAAATATTTTAGCTGACTTTTTAAACAGAGATTATCAAGGTGTAGCGATTAATGTTGGCTTTATTGCCGGTGGTCAAGGGTTTGCTAAAGTTGCTGAAGTTGCATCTCGTAAAGGATTAAATTTGCTCTCAGAAGAAAAGGTATTACTTGGTAGGTCTTTAAGAGTTGCATCACCTTTTCTTGCTCGAGGTACTTCTGCCTTTATTATTTATGATTTAGTAAATCAGGTAAAAGCATTTAAAAATGGTACAGAAGGAGCATTGGTTGGCGTAGTAGGAGATAGCATTTACCTGGGAGTTGACGCTGCAGAGATTGGGATTGAAGTTGCTGAAGGTTTTGAAGTATTAGAAGGAGTTTCATCTATTACTGGACCTATTGGAGCAGGAGTCGGCACTGCAGTATTTATTTACACTGATATTTATATGGCAGTAAAGAGAGTTGATAAAACTGATGAAATTATTCACTTAACTAGAGGAGAAAAATTTATTGAAGGTTTACGTGTATTTATAGGTATGCAACCTGAACAATATATAGAAGAGTTAATGGAAGAAAAACAACTTTATAACCAATTAGTTAAGCAAGGATTTGAGTATTTAAAGGAGTATAGTGATATTCAAAGCTATGTATTCCCTACTGGTAAATCAGTTGTGAATTCTTGTCGTACAGTGCCACACCAAGTAAGGCAGTGTGGTGGTGCTGGATTTGGAGAATTATGCATGAGAAGAATTAATGTTACACTTTACACTGAAGAATGCAAAGTTAAGTTTAAGATAGACTTAGACAGTAAAGTACTGCTTGATGGAAAAGGAATCGATATAAAATGGAGTAGAGCAAGGCCGAATAATCCAAGTGGTGGAAAATTGTTTTGTTTCTCGCAGGGAAATGACGAACCTGCTCCAAATTATGGGTCATATTTATGCGAAAATGCGATTGGTTTATCTAATAACAAGATAGAAGGATATAATCTAATTAATTTAGGAGAAGGTGAAGATTATGCCAGGGGATTTAAGGATAGTCCGAACGTATTTGTAGTGAATGATGGGTCTAAAGAATATTATGGGGGAAATAAGAATGATATCTTTGTTTTACAGGGAGATCTGATAGAAGGGTCCTTGTACGGAGAAGATGGAATTGATACCTTAGATCTGACTGGATTTGCTCAAGAAGCTGTGAGTGTGAATGTGTATTTAAATACAAATATTGGCACTATTGTGTACAACAGATATGGTTATTCTGGATTTCAAATTAATTCAGTAGAAAGAGTGCTTGGTAGAAAAGCTAAGGCAGATCATATATTTAGTGCATGTGAAACTAAATTCTTGGATGGTAATGGTGGTAAGGAAGATCAACTTGATTATTTGGAAATAAAAGATAATAACTGTGTCTATGATATACAAGTAATAGTTAGAAATTACACTGAAGTAAATAATCTAGCACTCAAAGGTAACTTTAACTATATTGTACCATTTCAAAAAGGTAGTGCATCTGTTAAATTACTTGCTAATTTCGAAAATAACCATAGGTTTATATTCGACTACTTGCTTGCTGATATTCAGAGTATTGATATTAAAGATCACAATAGTATAAAGTTCGATTTTTCCTCAAAAGTTGCAAATAGTAACTTTAGTATATCTATCTCATATAACATAATGAACAATATAATCTATCAATTAAAAGACAGTGCTGAAATAAAAGTAGGTAAGGAAAGAAACTTGTATGCAATACAGAATACTAATAAAACTATTGATGAAATTATAGAAAGTTACCCAGCTATAGCAAATAAACTCAATATGACTATCGCTGTTCAAGATGGTGATGAATCTATACTTGTTGGCTATGGGAAGTGTGAGGTAATTTACAATAATCCAATCTATAACAGTCACTTAATTGGAAATGGTGGTAAAAACATATACGTAATTACTATAGCCTCAGGTGAGCAAAGATATGAACATAATATTTTTTCTATGCCACAAATAAACATCTACAATCCTGATCAAGCAAGTTCTATAGATACGTTAGATTTACGTAACGTGATAAAAATAATACAAGATGATTTGAAAATACATATTAATCTGCCAAGAATTTTTCAAGATGGAAATGATTTGCTAGTTAGGTTAGAAGCAGAAATGGGACAAAGTTTTTTATTAGAAGTGCTAACAGTAAGATTAAAAGACGGTTTGGATTGGTATGAAAATCTTCATATTATCTCAGATAGTGCGCCTATGAAAATAAGTTCTGAATTAGAATTAAAGCCACTACCTTTGATCTTTGAAAAGGATAAAGAAATTATTGTGGTAACGGGTCAAGATGTGGAGAAAGATGCTGAGCTTATCACGCCTAGAAAAGGAGGAAACAATACGTTTGTTCGTAGTAATGGTCATGATCTAATAATAACTAATGCTTTTGATTCGACTATTACTAAAGATGATTTTTGCAGTATTACACTTAGTAAATTCTATAAAACACCTAAGATGAAAACGTTATCAATAAAATTTACTGATAAAGAGATAGTGTTAAAAGATTATGAGAAAGAAATAAGTACAGCAAGAGACGTTAATGTTGTGAAAAAAGAATATAAGGATCAAGTGTACGATGATGTGTTTACAGAAGTCATGTTATCTGATCAACCTCATAGACATAGGCAGCACATTAGAAACCGTAGAATGGTGAGTAGCAGTGCAAAACCATCTTCGTGGATAAATCATTTATTTGGTTGGGTAAAAAGCTCTGTGAGTGGGTTATTAGATTCGAGAGCTGCTCTACCTGAAACTTCAGCAAATTATTCTAATACATCTGGTACTAGCCAATTTAGTAGTGAAGTTTGTATCAGTAACAATTTTGGTTTAGGATTCTTCTTATTACAAAGTTTCCTAGATAAAAAATATCCTCTTCCTAAGTTTTGTTCTGCTACTCATGAAGAAGTGCTGGCTGATACACTTAATATAATGGAAGAATTTAAAAAGACACTTAAAAAAACAGCTAAACAATCTGGTGTATCAGTGAAAGGTTTTGACTTTTTTAAAGTGTATTCAGATATAGCAGGTCATGTAAGGAACGAAAGATATTCTAAAATACCAAGTACATTATATTCAGCCGCAGAAGAAGCCTATCCGGAAAATGAGAAGTTTTTGAGTATTTTAAAAGGCAATATTGAAAAGATGTTTGATAAGCAGCAGATAGTTAATGGTGGATATCAACCTAATGACATTGCTGATAATAAACCTAGAAGCTATTTTAATAACACAACAGTGGACAAAAAGCTACAAACCCCAGTTATGGATTATCCGAGTCAATAAAGCTTAGAAATAGAGGACTTTTTCGACTGCATGGAATACGAAACTAATGTTGAAAAAGTATGTACCAAAAAATTTATGGGGGATCTGTGCCGAAGCTCAAATTTATTTTTCAAACAACCAAAAACTGTCTCAATAATCAATTTTTCTCAATAGAATCTTCTCTTTTAAAGAAATCAGTGCGTTTTTCATGCCTTTTTTCACTTGAGTGACGAGTTTTAGACCTCTATCGAAGAGTTTCTCAAAGAGGTCCTTCTTCTTTATCTCTGAACAAAAGTCCTGTCAATTTTTTAGTCAAATTTGGTGTAGGTTTTCTGTCGTCAACGCTGCCTTTAGTTAGCGTAATAACTTGAACTTCGACTATTTCATTGATTACCAGATGCAATTTAAAACCGAACATAGGTAGTCTTTCCTATATTTGCCAACTCTTTGAAAACTTTATTTTTTGCGATCCTTTTTGTGTGGCAAACAGCGATTGCAGTTGTATCAATATAGAGTGATTTTTGCTTGCTCGCAGAACCACTGCAAAAGCATTGCCAAATACCATAAAACCCTGAGTTTTAGAGCAACAAATCTATGATACGAAGGGAGTTTTGAAAACTCAGAACTGTACAATAATTTAAGATAACTCAAGTAAAAAAACTTGAAATTTTTGCACAGCGATTGTGGTAAAGTAAGATTATAGTAAGTATTTCTGGCACGGTAATTTCAGGTATTCTTTTTGTTTTTTTGCCACTTGATAGAAGCTTTTCTGAAAGTTTTTCATCAGCAATGTGACAAAAATCTTCTATAAAACAGTAAAATATCTTTCTTCATGGATAACCTCTTAATTTTTGCTAAAATACCTGAGTTTACCCTATTCCTCTCTTTATTAATTCTACTTTCTAATCCATAACTGGGGTTAATAAGATTACTGAACTTGCTAAAGGAGTTGGTGCAGAAATTTTATATCTACCTCCTTATTCTCCAGATTTTAACAAAATTGAGCATAATTGGTTTGCTATAGAAAATAGAATTAGGAAAAACATTCCTCTATTCACATCTTTTCGTCATGCTGTCGATTCTTACTTCTTATGATTTTTTTGGACTATTATGGGAAGGGCTATATTTTAACAGTTTTAAAGCTGAAATAAAGAATATAGGTGTAACCACCGAAAAAGACTTTTTCTTATCAAAAAAACACCGTAAAACCCCATCCTTCAGGGCGGGGATATAAGGCGGAAGCGGGTGTTGACACCGAATATGCACAAAAGCATAATAGATTTAGCGGCAGGGCATGCCGTGTTGTGCCTGTGGAGGGGATAGTGCATTTAGCCTCCCGATGAAGCAGGAACCCACCGAGATGATTCAGACTTCGGTCTGAACGTGGTAGGAATCCTTGCCCTTTAGGGCGGGGAGGATGTCAACACACGAAGGCACCTCCCCTTCCTTTTTAATAAAAAATATCTATATACCTATTATAATATACGTAAATGTATATTATGCAAAATATAAGCAAGGTTATGCGCTGCTTAAACTTCTCTAATTAGTGACACTCAACTATAAGAGTAGCTTGCATAGCAAAGAAGATACTAAGTATCTTCTTTTTTATAGTTTCATTAGATTTAGATCTGATGACAACTCAGATAAATCGTTCAGCCCTTCCTGGAGCTGAGACGTAATAGAATTTAATTGATCACTAAATTTTACATCCTGTTCAAAGCTCCAATCACTTTCCCTACATTTACTAATGCATGCACTACGTAGTTCGTTATTATCCTGATGACTTTTAGGACATGCGCGTATGCAATGGTAATATTGTTCATACGCTTCTTCTCTAGTATTATACGCAGCAGCACTTTTTGTATTACTTTTCATAATATTCTCCTTAATTAAAAAACTAGTATAATATTAACATGTAACTATGAATTTTATACTAAATATAGTACATCTTCTTTTCAGAACAACATAAAAAATCAAACTACCCATACCCTCTCCTAGCATTTGGTTAACCAGCAATCATTTATCGCTCTGCCGTAAGAAGTGTAGCCACTGCCAAGTATAGCCCTTCCCAGGTTTTGTTGAATGGCAAGGAATAAGGAGGAGTAATGAAAGGAATTTACGAGGCAAATTTGAAAATAGGCATACCTATATCAGTAAAGTTATTAATAAAATAGCATTTTAAAAGCACCTCTTGAGAGCGATTTACCTCAGATTTATTCTTAAAACTAAATCCAAATGTTTTTTTGAGCCTCAGGAAAAAACTCTCGATACGTGAACGTATTTCATACCTTGTCTTCTTTTTCCAGTGGGTAAGTTTTCCTTATACTAATGTTGTTGTTTCTTTCTGATAGATAATCTATATTGCTGCAGATTTTTGCATTTTTTCTTGGCTTTATGATGGGTTTCAAATTGTATTGATTGCACAACTTATATAAATTATCTGTATCATAAGTTCCATCTGCACGCAGAGACTTAATCTTATAGATATCACCCATTTCCTTTAGTATTTTAGATGCTATCATGTGAAAGAAAATTAGTATATCGAACTGCTATTGCCTTTTTGCTGTTTACGTCCAAAGCAACATATAGCTTTCTTATTTGATCTGTACCATTATACTTCCTTATCTTGGCGTTATCTTTGTTATGTTGAGTACTGTTACTATAAATATGCATTACAGTACTATCTATAGCAATTTCAATATTCTCTATGTCATTTTTATCTGTTCTGTGGTCACATAGTTTCAAATTAAGTTTGACGAGAAGCTTGTGAATACTTGGAGATTCTTCACTATACTTTGTAAATATCCTTTTATAAATCCAACTGCTTGCCTTAAGCCTATTCCAAATAGATTAACGACTATACGTACTGCAATAACAACCTTATCGCTATAAATCTCCAGGAATTTTTTCTGAACTTTCGTACCAGTTTTCTATAGCTTCATCGATAAAATGAAAGACATTTCCTCTTTTTTCTAAAAATTGATTATACTCTTTAATGATTACTGACCTTCATCTTCTTTGGCATATACTCTACACAATGTTCATTTCTTAATAAAGTAACCACTTTCTTTAGATTTTCTCCCTTTTTTCTCCCATCTCTACTCGCTATGCAACAAAGCCAACTCAGGTTACCTTACTATGTTGTCATCATCTTTGAGTAAGTAATGTTAATAAAAAATGAGTAAATGATCTATTTAATATTAAAAAGATGTTGAATATGGATAAATTGAGTCAAGATACAAAAAAAAAGCTGCATTTTTGGTGGCTTATAACATTAATAGTATGTATTATTGCTACCTATTACTACATGAAGTCAAAAGCTGCAGATAATTATAAAACGATATTACGCATTGCTTCTCAAAATTGTAACTTAGAAACTGTAAAATTCTCAGTAAAAAATTTATTAGATACTGATACACACATGCCTAAGTTAACTGCGTTACATTATGCTGCAGAAGGGGATATTTAGAGATAGTTAGGTTTTTAATAGATGAGGGAGTTAACGTAAACATTATTAACAAGTATGTAAGCACAGCACTACATAATATTGCATATTATGGTGATTTAAGGATTATCAAATTTTTGCTAGAAAAAGGCGCTAATCCTAACATTATAAACGATGATGGAAAAACCTAGAAATGTAGCTGTGTTAAGGTCAAGGCATAACAAAGATAAGCCCTACGATCAAATATTCAACCACTATGGATTTTAATCCATAGTGGTTGAATGCTGAATGACTTTAAGTTTAAAATTGAGAAAGTAGTTGTTATATATATCAGCAAGTATGAGTTAAATTTGTATTATGGACTTGAATAAATTTACCGAAAAAGCAAAAAGCCTAATCCAGAGCGCTCAAATGAAAGCATTGGGAGCTGGGCATCAGATTTTTATGCCTGAACATTTACTTAAAGTAATGCTTGAAGATGAGTCAGGTTTAGTTCAGGATTTGATAGGCACCTGTGGTGGAAATGTTCAGAATATTTCTGATGCTGTGAGTAGTACAATTAAAAAGTTTCCAGTGGTTGGAGGACCAGGTAGTGTTGGACTTCAGCTTTCAAGAGAGGTAGCAAAAGTTTTTGATGATTCAATTGGTATTGCGAGGAGAAATAAAGACACATTTGTTACTGTTGAGCGGTTGTTGCAGGGCCTTGCTGCACAAAAAGATGAAATTGTAGGTAAAATTTTAGCAGAAGGTGGTGTAACACCGCAAAAATTAAATTCAGTTATTGCAGAAATGAGAAAAGGTGGCAGTGCAGACTCTCCAAATAGCGAGGAAAAATTAAATGCGGCAAAGAGGTATACAAAAGATATTACAGAGCTTGCTATGCAAGGTAAGCTTGATCCTGTAATTGGTCGTGATGAGGAAATCAGAAGAACTATGCAGGTATCGTTGAGGCGAACAAAAAATAATCCAGTACTGATAGGTGAACCTGGTGTTGGAAAAACTGCAATAGTTGAAGGTTTAGCAAACAGAATTGTTGCAAATGATGTACCACTTGGTTTGCGTGATGCAAAAGTTTTAGCTTTGGATCTTGGTGCATTAATTGCTGGAACAAAATTTAGAGGGGAGTTTGAAGAGAGACTAAAAGCAGTGATTAATGAGATTTTAAAAGCAGAGGGCAAAGTTATTTTGTTTATAGATGAGCTTCATACTTTAGTGGGAGCAGGAGCGACAAGTGGTGCGATGGATGCTTCAAATTTGCTCAAGCCTGCTCTTGCGCGTGGAGAAATTCGCTGTATAGGGGCTACAACTTTGGATGAGTATCGTCAACATATAGAGAAAGACCCTGCGCTTGCAAGGCGTTTTCAGCCTGTGTTTATTTCTCAACCGACTGAGACTGATACTATTTCAATACTGAGGGGTTTGAAGGAGAGGTATGAGGTGCACCATGGTATTAGAATCACAGATGGTGCAATAATCGCTGCTGCAACGCTTTCTAATAGATATATAACAGATAGGTTTTTACCTGATAAAGCGATCGATTTAATTGATGAAGCAGCAAGTAGGGTTAGAATTGAAATGGACAGCAAGCCTGAGGTTGTTGATGAGCTTGAAAGAAAGATTATACAGCTGAAAATTGAGTCAGAGGCTTTGAAAAAAGAAAGTGATGAAAACTCTAAGCAACGTTTAAAAAAGATAAATGAGGAAATTGAGAGTCTAAACAGTAAATTTGCTGACTTAAGCAGTAAATGGCAGATGGAAAAGAATAAAATAGCTAAAATACAAGAAACTGCTGAAAAATTGGATAATGCGAGGAAAGAGCTAGAATTGGCTCAGCGGAATGGAAATTTAGGAAGGGCAGGGGAATTGATGTATGGTGTGATTCCTCAACTTGAAAATGAGTTAAAAAATCAGGAAAAAGTTACTGATAGTTTCCTAAAGAAAGAAGTTACTGAGAGTGATATTGCAAATATTGTTTCAAAATGGACAGGCATTCCAGTTGATAACATGATGCATAGTGAAAAGGAAAAGCTCCTTAACATGGAAAATGAAATAGGAAAAAGAGTAATAGGGCAGAGAGATGCAATTGAAGCGATAAGTAATGCAGTAAGGCGCTCCCGTTCTGGTGTTCAGGATACTAATCGACCTTTTGGTTCATTTTTATTCTTAGGTCCAACCGGAGTTGGAAAAACAGAGTTAGCAAAATCTCTTGCCGAATTTTTGTTTGATGATCAATCAGCACTTCTACGCTTTGATATGTCAGAGTATATGGAAAAACACTCCGTTTCAAAGTTAATTGGTGCGCCTCCAGGATATGTTGGTTATGAACAAGGTGGCAGATTAACCGAAGCAGTAAGGAGAAGACCATATCAGGTAATTTTGTTTGATGAGATAGAAAAGGCAAATCCAGATATATTTAATATACTACTGCAGATTTTGGATGAAGGTAGACTAACCGATAGCCATGGCAAATTAATTGATTTTCGTAATACCATACTAATTTTAACTTCTAACCTTGGAGCTGAGATGATGCTAAGAGGAGCTACCGAATCTGTGAAAGATGAGGTGATGAAAATAGTTAAGTCAGCGTTTCGTCCAGAATTTTTAAATAGACTGGATGAAATTATTATATTCCACAGCTTAACCAAAGATGACATTGATAAAATTATAGATGTTCAATTCTCTTATTTACAAAAGATGCTTGCTAAGCGTAAACTGAGTATTAGTTTATCGCAAGAAGCTAAAGGACTAATAGCACAAACTGGATATGACCCTGAATATGGAGCGCGGCCTCTGAAAAGGGTAATACAAGAATGCATTCAAAATAATCTAGCTAAGTTAGTTTTATCTGGGGAAATAGTAGAAGGAGATGAGCTAATAGTGTATACTTCTGGTAACGAAATCTTAGTTAAAAAGATCTAGATTCGCTGTGTATTTTTGTTTTGAAAAATGTGTATAAATCATAATGTTAATGTTGAGTCTTTATTTAAGCTAGTTGATCAAGGGAATAAAAAAGAGAAAGAAAAAATTAAAGAGTTTATACAGTACTTTTATAATTTTGTTTATAATAGTGACCTAAAAGTCAACGATAAATTTCTTTTATACATTGCAGAAGATGCATACAACTTCATTCTTAAAAAAGAAAAAGAAGAAAGTAAATTGGCAGTAAGTAATGTAAATGATATTTCAGGAATAGAAGGCAATTTCACTATAATTAAAATCACAAATTATGACATGCCCTTTTTAGTGGATTCTGTCATTTCCACTATTAAGTCAAACGGTTTAACTATATGCTATTATAGTAACAGCATAATTAATGTTCAAAGAAAAAATAGCCTAATAGATAAAATTCATCTTTTAGAAGAAAGTAATGGAATCAAAGAGTCAGTAATATATGTAATTATTAAAGGCATAAGCGGTAGCTTTGTTGATACACTAGAAGAATCTCTACGAAAGACGCTAAAAGCAGTTAACTGCGTTGTAAAGGACTGGCAATTGATGCTCAAGAAGCTTCTTGAGCATCCGGCATTGGATGCTGGAGGCAGAGATTTTCTAGCTTGGTTGAAAAATAACAATTTTGTATTTTTAGGTTATCAAGAATACATTACTAATAAAGAAGGGAAGCTTGCTCTAAGTGGTAAGGAGAGCCTCGGGTTAATGAGAGCAAGTGAAGAGTACCAAAATTCATCAATTTTTTCTGAAAGCTTGAATTCTTTATACATACTAAGATCAGACCTAATCTCAATAGTTCATCGGCGTACCTATATGAATTGTATAGGAGTGAAAGAATTTAATGATCAGGGTGATGTAATAAGGGAACAGCATTTTTTTGGGCTATTTACTTCTATAGCAGAAGTGCAAGATATTCGAACTATTCCGGTAATAAAGGATAAGGTTACAACAATAGAAAAAAAGGCAGGATTTGTTCCTGGTGGCCATAACAATAAAGCTTTAATTTCCATTTTACAGGCATTTTCTTGTGACGAATTATTCCAATCAAATGAAGACGAGTTATTTGAAATTTGCACCTCGATCATGTCTCTTGCGATTAGACCAAGAGTCAAATTATTTTTGAGAAAGGTAGGGAACTTTATTAGTTGCATAGTATTGATACCGATGCGTTATGCTAGTGCAAGACTAATGTTTAAGATACGCGATATATTGAAAGATGAAACGAATGCAGAAAGTTCAGATATTTATAACAATCACATTATCAATGAATATGATTTGATGAAATTACACGTGGTGCTAAGAACCAAAAGCGCTAGCATTTTTGATGATGAAGTTTTGCGTATCGAAAACAAGTTAAGAAACATTACAGAAAAGTGGGAAGATCGTTTTATAGACAATTTATATAATACTTTTAGCACTGTTGAGGATATATTTATCCGCTATTGCAAGGCATTTCCGATAAGTTATCAAGAGAATTTTGAACCTCATGATGCGTATTATGATATGAAAAAATTGGAGATAGTGAGAAAGAAAAAAGTCAGCGAAGTTGATTTGAGGCTTACTCGTGACAATCTCAACTATCAATTGAAGGTTTACACTCCAAGCAACGGAGGCCTTGAATTGTCAAAGATATTAAAGGTTACTAAGAATTTAGGGGCTAAGATTCTATCTCATAATGGTTATTATATAGAAATCAACGGTGGAATATGGATACATCATTTTGTGTTGTCAAGAGTTGATGAATTAATAGACAACATTACTTTAAAAGAGCAGTTTGAGGTAACACTTGTAAAAGTGTTCAGCAAGGAAATAAAAAATGACTATTTTAACAGCTTGATCATTATTGCTGGGCTCAAGTGGAAGGAAGTGCTTCTGATTAGAGCGCTAAGCGCCTACCTAAAGCAGACATCATTTAGCTATAACCCAGAATATATCCAGAAAGTAGTATCAGAGTATCCAAAAGTAGTAAGGTATTTAGTAGAATTATTTCATTCAAGATTTGATACTAAAATAGATATTGATAGGGCAGAAACTACTAGCATTTTGATAGAAAAAATTGAAGAACTACTAAAAGAGATCAGCAACGTTTCAAATGATTACGTTTTGCGTTCGATATTTAACTTGATAATGGCAATTTTGAGAACCAGTTATTATCAAGATGATAAGCCATACTTATCTATCAAATTTGATTCAAGTAAAATAAATGGTTTACCTGACCCGCGCCCATACCGTGAATTGTATGTTTATTCAAACCTTTTTGAGGGAATACATCTAAGAGGAGGGAAGTTGGCTCGTGGTGGTTTGAGATGGTCGGATAGAACGGAAGATTTTCGCACTGAAGTTTTGGGACTCATGAAAGCCCAGATGACAAAAAATGCGGTCATTGTACCTGTTGGCGCAAAGGGTGGGTTTGTAATAAAGCAAGTTTATAAAGACAAAAACATTTCAAGGGAGAAAGGTGTTGAATGCTATAAGAATTTCATCAGAGGAATGCTTGATATTACTGATAATGTAGTTGATGGCAAAATAACTCCACCAGAAAATGTGATTAGGTATGACGAAGATGATCCATATTTGGTAGTTGCAGCAGATAAAGGCACTGCTTCATTTTCTGATTATGCAAACGAAATATCCTCTGAATGTAACTTTTGGCTCGAAGATGCATTTGCATCTGGTGGATCAGCAGGTTATGACCACAAAAAGATGGGTATTACAGCAAGAGGTGCATGGATTGCAGCACAACGCCATTTTTGGAGAATGAATAAGGATATTTACCAGGATACAACTGTTATTGGAATTGGAGATATGGCTGGCGATCTATTTGGGAACGGCATGCTGCTTTCAAGAAATATGAGTTTAATTGGAGCATTTAATCATATGCATATTTTTGTTGATCCAAATCCTGATGCGGAAAAGAGTTTCGTGGAGCGTAAACGGCTCTTTGAATTACCGTTTTCCACTTGGATGGATTACAATAGAGATTTGATTTCTCATGGTGGCGGGGTATTTGAACGTAGTAGCAAACAAGTAGAAATTTCTCAAGAAATGAAAAAGTGCTTTGATATAACGGAAGATACATTATCTCCAAATGATTTGATTCGATATTTGCTCAAGGCAAAAGTGGATTTCATATGGAATGGAGGAATTGGCACCTTTGTTAAGGCAAAAAGTGAAAGCCATGGCATGGTTGGCGATAAAGCAAATGATGAATTAAGAGTAAACGGTCATGATATTAGAGCTTCTATGTTTATAGAGGGTGGCAACCTTGGTTGCACGCAGCTTGGAAGGGTAGAATACGCTAAAATAGGTGGGTATATCAATGCAGATTTTATTGATAATTCAGCAGGAGTAATATGTTCTGATCTTGAAGTTAACATCAAGATTGCTTTTGTTGCAATTATGAAAGAAGGGGGAATTTCCTTGGAAAAAAGGAATGAAATACTGGCTAGCATGATAGATGAAGTTGCATCTAAGGTACTTGAAAACCATAACAGGATTGAAACAAAAGCATTGCTTCTTGAGTGCTTGCAAGCTAAAGAAAAGTTGGAGCAGCACCATAAATTATTACTCAGTTTAGAGAAATTTGGGCTGCTAAACCGAGATGTAGAATTTCTTCCAGCTGAAGAAGAGGTAGCAAGAATGTTAACTGATGGAGAAGGTTTCTGTTCTCCTCAGCTTTCTGTTCTGATGTCTTATGCAAGAACAGCAATAAAAAATGAAGTTATACACTCTGAGCTACCTGAAAAAGATTTTTTGTGCCGTGATTACTTACTAAATTACTTTCCACAAAGGATGGTAACAGAGTTCAAGGATTCCATATTGAAACACCAACTTTGTAGGGAAATTATTTCTACTTGCATTACAAACGATGTAGTAAATAGGATGGGCTGTATATTTATTAATAATTTGGTTGAGAGTACTGGAATTAAAGTACATGAAGCAGTTAACATATATATCGTTGTTAATCACCTATATAATTTAAGTAGCCTTTGGCAGAAAATTGATGAATTGGATGGAAAAATTGATGTTGATTCATATTTGCAAGTAGTGAGAAGTGTGCAAAAATTTATTGGTAGGGTATCATTTTGGTTAGTAAAAAATCTTGGTAAGCTTAATCTTGTAGAACTAGATGGTGTTACAAAATTTAGGGGTGCAATTGAAACTTTAGGCCATGATATTTTAGATGATCGCCTGTTAAAGATCTATAATCATGGATTAACCTCTTTGGTAGAGCTTAACATAAATAAAGATCTAGCAAAAAAGGTTGCTGATTTACGTATTCTTATTTATGCGCTGGACGTTATATCTATTGCTGAACAGACATCTTTATCAATCTTTGAAGCTGGTAGAATATACTTTAAATTAAAGTCGCTGCTAAGGTTTGATATGATTAGAACAATTGCTGTCAAGATTAAAAGCCATTCTTCTTATTGGGATCGCAGCTTAATTAATGATTTATTAGATGATTTAAGCAATTATCATCATAAGCTAGCTGTTAAAGTTATAAAAGCTACTGATAATCATATAGATAAGGTTCAAACTTGGGCTCTTAATGATAAGGATTATATAGAGCGTTACAATAGCTTTTTAGATGAGATGGTTGCTTCTAAACTTGATTTAAGTAAATTAATACTCATAATCAGGAGAATTAAAGTACTTGCTTCATAGGAAAAATGTTTAATATAGGTCTTTCAGAAATTTTAGTTGTAGCTTTAGTGAGTATAATTGTTTTTGATAAAAGTAAAGTACCTGTATTTCTTAATCTTATTAAAAATATATATAGGTATTTCTGGGTTGTAAAATCAAGAGTTAGGAAATTGTTGAAGGATACCGGAATTAAAGAATTATATGAAGGGCATAACGTTGAAAAAGTCAATTACATAATTGGTGAAGATGGCAAGCTTTATCCTACTTACAATGTAGATAGTACAAAAAATGACAGCAAAAATCCTAGTAGTAGATGATATACCATCTAATGTTAAGCTTTTGGAGGCTCAGCTAAAAGCAGAGTACTATACAGTTATTGTAGCTTATGATGGCGAGGAGGCGATAGATTTAGTAGCGGAACAGCAGCCAGATATTATCTTACTTGATGTCATGATGCCAAAAATGAGTGGTTTTGAGGTTTGTAAGAAGCTAAAGAATGATCCCTTAACGACTTATATTCCAATCATTATGGTAACTGCGCTGCATGACACTCATGATAGAGTGGAAGGAATTAATGCTGGTGCGGATGACTTTCTAACTAAGCCGATAGATGAAACTGCTTTATCTGCAAGAATTAAGTCTCTTGTGCGCTTAAAGATGATAATAGATGAGTTGTGCTTGAGAGGAGAAACTAATGCTGAGATTGGTGGAGTAGCAGAAAGCAGTATTATGGATTATTCTAATCAGATTTTTGATGCTAACATACTTGTTGTAGATGAGGACACCTTTCAAGCAGAGCAGATACACAATGTTCTAAAGCAACGCTTCAGATCAATTAAAATACTGCACGATCCAAAAGAAGCATTAAAGGTTGGTATTAAGGATAATTACGACCTGATTATTTCTGACATGCAGTTTTCAAAAACTGACGGCCTACGGTTGTGTTCTAAGTTTCGTAGTAAAGTAGAAACACGTTATACACCAATTCTGATCCTTTCTGAAGATTATGATAAAAGCAATTTAGTAAAGGCACTTGATGTAGGTGCTAATGATTATTTAACAGTACCTTTAGATGAGAGTGAATTAATAGCTAGGGTTAATTTGCAAGTGAAACGCAAAAGGTATCAAGATGCCTTGAGAATGAATTTATTTAATAATGTAGAAATGTCTATAAAGGATCCATTAACTAACTGTTATAATAGAAGATATTTTGATGCACACTTAAGAAATATTGTTAAGGATTCTGTGGAAAAAGATAGAAGTTTATCTCTTATGATACTTGATATAGATTATTTTAAGATGGTGAATGATAACTTTGGGCATAATGCTGGAGATGAACTTTTAAAGGAAATACAGAAAAGAATTTCTGAAAATATCAGAGTGACAGATTTATTAGCTAGGTTTGGTGGTGAGGAATTTGTTGTTGTAATGCCAGATACCAATGTATCAGATGCGTATACTATTGCAGAGAGAATAAGGAAAATTATTGCCAAAGAACCTTTTATACTTGTGGGTAAAAATACAACCCATAATGTAACTGTGAGCATTGGAATTTCAGCAATGCAAAGATCTGACCTTGATGATGTTAAAAAATTTATAGTACGTGCTGACAAATATTTATATAAAGCAAAAAACAGTGGTAGAAATAGAGTGGTTACTGGTTGAAGTTCTTTCAAATAAGTAGTAACTAAGATTCAAATGATAGCATAAAATTTCTCAACTCCGGAAATTTCGCATTTAACTGCAGAAATAGATATTTATTTAAAAAATACCCTGTAATTTTTAACCCTAGTCTGAATTCTTGATATGAGTAGCTATTTTGTAGGTTGTTATTGTATACATCATGCAACATCTGTGGAAAAGGTAGTAATTTATCTGCATAACAGTCACCTACTTTTTTTGACACTGCTCTACCAGTTTTTGGAGAAATAAATTGTAGATTTTCTTTCACACCTGTTACAGCACATTTTGATAGGTCTAACTTAAATCCAAGTTGCGTAAGAAGCAGAAGCTCTAAGTTAAGGTAATGACTTTGCCAAAACTGGCTATTATGTTTTATTACATCGATGAAGTGTCTCAAATTATCATATAACTTGATGCAGGATTCACTTTCTGGAAGCACTTTTTCTAATATAGACGAGAAAGAAACAATAGCAATGCTTTTTAACCTATCTTGAAAGAAATGATGAAATGGAGATTCAATCAATTCGCACTTTAAAAAACCTAGATTTTCAGGTAGCTTAGCACTCCATTCTGCATGTAATAGATTACTTATTTGAAACTTATAATTGCTATTGTTTGTTAACCTAGTTAATCCTCTGCACTTTCCATGATTTTTTGTAAATAGAGAAAGAATTAAATTTTTATCACCGTATTTTTTAACAGCTATAATAACACCTTCATCTTTCCATCTCATTCAGAGTATATTGACCATATGATATTATAGAGATAATAAAATTAGTGTAGCAAATTTGAGTTTAAGTCAACTGAAATATATTGACTTTATGTGCAATATTAGCTTTAAACCAGTAAAACAAGCTGCTTAACATATGCGCCCTCTCTATTTTAATTATACTCTTCTTTTGTTTCTATGTTGTTTTTTGCTTTTTTCAATGAAAGCCCAAACGGATGATTCGTCAGTTATTCCTATACCACAAAGAAAAAAAGAATTAGTTGAGTTAGTACAACCGAGGCAAATTATTGAAATACAGGAAATTGATGAGGGTATTCCAATTCCCAAAAGAAAAAAGGGTGTAGAAAGAAAACTAAGAGAAGACATCAAAGAGGTGAAAAATGAAATAAGAGATAAGAAAAATATTGAGAACAAAGATGATGAATTGGCTGTAACAGAAATTATTAATTCTATAAGGGATAAACTGACAGAGTGTTGGAGCATTCCTGAGAGCATAGTTTATAAAGAAAATTTTAGTATAAAAATTAACTTATTATTATCCAGTAAAGGCGAGATCGTTGTAGCCAACGTAGCAGATAGTAGTTCTTATCAAAATAATCCTCTTTTTAGATCAGCAGCAGATAATGCAATGCGTGCAGTATATAAATGTAGCCCGTTAATTGGCTTACCTGCTGAGCAGCATCACATTTGGCGCGAAGTCACGTTAGATTTTATTGTCCCAAATTTAGGAGAAAAACACTGGACTTAAAGTCCATCCTTTTAAGAATATAATTTTAAGGTGAAAAATCTCAAAGAATGTGGAATATTATAGAAAAAGCAGTCACTCTGTATATATATCACATAGTGTGGATAACAAAATATCGATATCCAGTATTAGTTGGAGATATTGGATGGCTTTGTTGCATGGCTACCAATGAGAAGGTGTGATGTAAGGGACTTACGAGGCAAATTCGAATAGGCGGGAATGTTCAAAAAAGTGTGTCAAGCCGCATTTTTAGTTCAACTCAATTTTCAATCTGTTGGGAAAGAAGATGTCAAGTTGAGACATAGTTAAAGCCCAATTAGGGAGAGCCATAATCCACTTTTTTTATAGCACAATATACCAACTTATACAAGGCATTTGTACTGGTAAATGAGCCCTTGGTTTTAATGAATTTCCTGATTCGTCTATGCAACCCCTCAATTGGATTGGTGGTATAAATTAGCCTTCTAACAGGGCCAGAATACTTAAAATAACCAGACAAATTTTCCCAATTGTTTTGCCACGATTTTATGACCAAAGGATATTTTTCACCCCATTTTTCTTCCAGCTCAAGCAAATAATTTTCAGCGATTTCTTTACTTGAAGCACGATATATTTTTTTCAAATCATTCATGAAAATTTTCACATCTTTGCTGGATACATATTTCAATGAATTTCTTATCTGATGCACTATACATATTTGTACTTCTGCTTTGGGAAATACACTATTTATAGCCGCAGGAAAACTTTTTAGACCATCAACACATGCAATCAGAATATCCTCTACCCCTCTCTCTTTTAGGTCATTTAACACTCCTAACCAGAACTTCACTTTCGGCTAAATAAAAGCCTAGTACTTCTTTTCTGCCATTTTGATCTATGCCTAATATATTATACATGCATTTACTTACGCAATGCCCGTCCTCCTTGACTTTGAAAAACATGCCATCCATGAATACTATTGGATATACAGATTGCAGTGGACGACTGCGCCATTCATTGATTAACGGCAGTAATTTGTCGGTGATATTGGATATTTCTGCTGCAGATATTTTGTGGTCATACATCTCCTCTACATGCGATGCTATGTCCCTATACCCTTACTATTACCCACAAATGTAAATGGACTTATAAATAAAGGATTAGAATATTAAAGTTTGTGAATATTGAGGGTATAAAAATGGCAAACAAGGGTAATGAATGGGCTAGAAATGAATTGGGGGATGCTGCACTTGGAGATAAAAGACTGACAGATCGATTAGTAAATATTGCTGATAGTTTAATAAGTTTACCTGAAAGTTCAATCAATCAAGCATGTGGAAGTTGGTCAGAAGCAAAAGCAGCTTATCGTTTTTTTCAAAATGAGAATGTAAAAGGAAGTGATATCTTAACATCGCATATTGCAAAAACTGTTGAAAGAACAAAAACTCATAAAAGGATTCTTGTGATTCAGGATACAAGTTGCATTTCATATATGGGACATGAAAAAATAAGAGGATTGGCAGTTGTTTCAAAAAAACAAAGTAAAGGTATTATGATGCACACAGCTTTTGCGATTAGTACAGAAGGCTTGACATTAGGAATACTAGACCAAAAGCTTTACTCGAGACCATCTATATCTAAAGAAGACCAAGAGCTAGAAAAAAGAAGACGTTGTAGAAACGTTAGTATTGAAGATAAAGAAAGCATAAAGTGGCTAGAAAGTTTAAAGAAAACAAATGAAATTATAGATTCAACTCAAACAGAAACTATAACGGTATGTGATAGAGAAGCAGATATTTATGATTTTTTTGAGCTTGCTTACCGTCTTAATTCAGCGGTTTTGATAAGAGCTTGTAGAAACCGAAACATAAATAAAACATCTAGGTATTCTCGAGAAGAAAAATTATGGCAATTTATAGAAAGGGTTCCTTGTACTGGAAAAGTAGAAGTTGAAATTCCGGCTAGAGATAACAAGCCAAAAAGGATAGCATCTTTAGAAGTTATAGCACTTCTCATAATAGTCCAAAAAAGGTAAGATATGGATTTATAGTAGTGATGGTAAGCATGCCAGCAGCATATAGTTATGACTTAAGAAAAAAGGTAATGGAAGCATTGGATGAAGGAGAGAGTGGAGAAACTGTTGCCAAGAGATTTAAGATTGGAGAAACAACTTTATATGAGTGGAAGAAAAGACGTGAGAAAACGGGAGATTTTCAATCAAAAAAGCTTGGAAGCGTGGCATAAAATTACCGACTGGAATGCATTTGCCGAATTTGCAAATGAGCAAGGTGGCAAAACTCAGTCAGAGATGCTGGGGCAATATTAGTAGACAAACAATTCATCGAGCACTTAAAAATATAGGATTCACAAGAAAAAAAAGACCTACGGATATAAAGAAAGAAATGAAGAAAAGCGAGCTCAATTTTCAAAGGTTATAGCAACAAAAGAACCTAAAGAATTAGTGTATATAGATGAGTCTGGCATTGATAACACTGAACCTATGGGTATTGCCAGAAAGGACAGCGGTTTTATGCCCTAAAATCTGGAAAGAAAACTCAACGAATTAGCATGGTTGCAGCCTTAAGTGGAAGAAAAATAATTGCTCCGTTAACCTTTAAAGGCCACTGCAATATGGATATCTTTAATAAATGGTTTGAGCAGTTTCTGACACCGATTTTGGAACCTGGACAAACTGTTATCCTTGATAATGCTACTTTTCATAAGTCTAATAAGATTTGCTAAAGGAGTTGGTGCAGAAATTTTATATCTTCCTCCATATTCTCCAGATTTCAACAAAATTGAGCATTATTGGTTTGCTATAAAAAACAGAGCCAGGAAAAACATTCCTCTATTCGAATCCTTTCGTCGTGCTGTTGATTCTGCCTTCCTATGACCTGTTCGGACTATTATGAGAAATGTTATAACCCCAGCATTAACATGAGTATAAGTGTTGGTAGTGTGTCCAACAGCGAAGCAAGGGTCTCATCAAAATGTAAAGAAGTCTATGAACAAATAGAGGAAGAAATGAAAGCAAGCGAAATTTTGCATATTGATGAAATCAGTCACTACAACAAAGGCAAGTTGGGATGGTGCTGGATGTTTGCCAACAATAACGCAAGTCTTATGAAGTTAGCAGATACAAGAGGAATGAGGTTTTTAAAGAATAGTGCATTTTGTGATTACAAAAATCGTGTAATTACCGACAGATATGCAGTTTACAACTACTTCAGTGATGAAAAACGACAAATTTGTTGGGCTCACTTGTTGAGAAATTTCGAGAGGTTATCTCATAGCTGGAATAGTGAAGTAATGAGACTTGGCAATTGTTTAAAAGATGCAGCTAATGGATTATTTGCATTAAAAAATGCTTTGTCAGAAAATGAAATTAGTATTTCAAAGTTCACTAAGCAATCTAAAGAGTTGCGAAGATTTATGCAGTACTGCATGATAAAAATATCTTATATACTTGAAGCAAAAGGAGCTTCACGAACGGTAAAGGGTATTATAAAATCCGAGCCAATGATGTGGACATTTTTGGATGACCCAAAGAATATTCCATTAACGAATAATCATGTTGAACGACAAATACGGCGTTATGTTGTCTATCGTAAGAATTCATATTTTGCACAGTCAGAGCGAGGGAATAGATTCCTTGAGCGGATAATTTCTCTGTATCTCACTTGGAGACAAAAAAAAGTTAAATCCATTTCAAAACCTTTTATCTATTGTCTCTTAAGCCGCACCTCTGAACGGATACCCGTAATTGGGTTTTAAAGCGATTCTACAACCTCAGGGTACAACTATTACCACCAAGACCCAAGTTACTCACATAGGGTAGCTTAAAACTCGATTATGAGGTACTTCTAAAGTATCTTTTACCTTAAACTTTCACTTACTAGAAAGAGCCCTGTTCAATTTTATTATGTTTTTTATTCCTTGTAAAATATTTTTTCAAAAAAGTGAACAGTTTTTGTAATTTCGGTGAAACAAGAGCTGGTTTTGGAGGTCTTATTGAAATATAACGACTTTTATCTAAAATTCTTAAGTTGAGTTTTTAGGTAATCTGTATAAATAATTTGTAGATGAAGCTAAAGGAAAAAAGTTTTGCCATAAACATAAGCTACAAAACCCTCTCAATAATTCAAGATGGAGACAAAGATCTAAATTTATTTATTTACGTCTCTAATTTTATCTCGTATAATGGAGACAAAGATTTATATTTTGTGTTTTATGTCTCCATTATTTATTGGTAGAAAAACTGAGTTAAAACAACTACTGGAGCTTACAGAAAAAAATACTGCATCTTTTGTGGTTCTGTCGCATCTATAAATCCTGGTATGTAACATTTGTAGGAAAGTAGAAAAGAAGTGATATGATCATCTAAAAAAAAAGCAAAGATGTTTCGTATTAGTTCAAAATTATTGCCATATTTCAAAGGATTTAGCTTTTCAGCAGAGATAATAATGTTATCTGTATATATGAAATGTAGATTCTCTTTGAGCTATCGAGATTTGGAAGAAATGCTGAGTATAAGGGGAGCAAAAATTGATCATGCTACGTTACAAAGGTGGGTTATCAGATTTGTGCCACTGATAGATGAAGCGGTAAGGAAAAGGAAGAAGCAGGTTGGCAGTAGCTGGAGAATGGACGAGACCTACGTTAAATTAAACGGCAAATGGGTTTATCTATACAGAGCACTATTGGTAATACTGTAGACTTTCTGTTGTGTGCTCGTAGAGACAAGTCTGCGGCACTTGCGTTCTTTCGTAAAGCCTTTAGAGAGAATAACCTTCCTGAGAAAGTAGTAATTGATAAAAGCGGCAGTAATACTGCTGCTCTTGATGATTTGAATACAGAAATTTCTGAAGATTGTAGAATCATGGTTTTTCAAATAAAATATCTAAATAATATTGTCGAACAAGATCATAGATTTATCAAAAAACGAATAAAGCCAATGCTTGGTTTTAAGAGCTTCCACTCCGCAAAGATTACCATTACCGGCATAGAAAATATTCGTATGATTCAAAAAAGACAAATTATCGGGGCTAATGATAATGTTTCTACTTTTGAGAATTTTGCTATGCTAATTGCTCTATAACTCCCATAATCCCAGTTTAACGATCTTCTTGTACCACAATTTATAGATGCGACAGAACCGAATCTTTTCCTTAGTTTGTAAATAAAGATTTTCTGAATCTAATTGCCGCAGGTTACGTTTAGTAATATAATCTCATATTAAATAAAACTTTACCTAAGTTTATGCCAGACTCTACGTTAGTTTTAACAACTATTCTTATATTCTTCATCTTTACGTTGTCACTTTTTTTTATAAAAAGGATATTTGGATCAACGAACAAGAAGATAATAAAATCCTTCAGAAAAATTGCTCAGCAGATTAATGCGCTAGAGCAAGAAATGCAGAGCTTATCTGATGAGGATCTTGCTAGTAAAACTGCGGAATTAAAACAAGAACTGAAAAATGGAAAAACACTAAATGACCTTCTCGTACCTGCATTTGCGGTTGTACGAGAAGCATCACGAAGATTCCTTAACATGAGGCATTTCGACGTTCAGCTAATTGGTGGCATGGTTCTCCATAATGGCATGATATCAGAAATGAAAACAGGAGAAGGAAAGACACTCGTCGCAACTTTAGCTGCATATCTAAATTCTTTAGAAGGAAAAGGTGTGCACATCGTAACTGTTAACGACTATCTTGCAAAACGAGATACAGAGTGGATGAGTAAATTATATAATTCTCTTGGAGTTTCTGTTGCATTTATTACAAATAATTTGACAGACGACGAGAGAAAAAAGGCTTATAGCGCAGATATCGTATACTCAACAAATAATGAACTTGCCTTTGATTATCTACGAGATAATATGAAATTTTCTCAAGAAGATATGGTTCAGAGAGGCTTCAATTACGCGATAGTAGACGAAGTAGACTCTATACTGATTGATGAAGCGCGTACTCCGCTCATTATTTCTGGCCCACTTGAGGAAAATAATCAGATATATAAGCATATCAATAAAATAGTAATCAAATTAGTTGATTCTGACTATGAAGTCGATGAAAAGAGTAGAGCAGTGTTCCTCACTGAAAATGGCATTTCACGAGTGGAGGAATTACTAAAATCGTATAACATCATTCCTGAAAATTCCTCGCTCTATGATACTAGCAATATTATACTGACTCATTATATAGATCAAGCACTTCGTGCACATAAGCTGTTTACTGCTGATAAAGATTATATAGTGAAAAACGGTAAGGTGGTAATTATTGATGAGTTTACTGGGCGCATGATGGAAGGTAGGAGATATTCTGATGGTCTTCACCAGGCATTGGAGGCAAAGGAGAATCTTGAAATTCAGCATGAAAGTCAAACTTTAGCATCAGTCACATTTCAGAACTACTTTCGTATGTACAACAAACTTTCTGGTATGACAGGAACAGCAGTAACAGAGGCAGAGGAGTTTCATGATATATATAGATTAAATGTAGTAAAAATTCCAACTAATGTGTCTGTTAAAAGAATAGATGTTGACGATGAAATTTATGGCACAGAAAAAGAAAAATTTAGTGCTGTATTGAAGTTCATAGAAGAATGCCACAAACGCCTACAACCAGTCCTTGTTGGTACGGTAAGTATTGAAAACTCTGAAAAACTTTCTGCGCTTTTGCAAAGCTATTCTCTTAAGCATTCAGTACTAAATGCTCGTTATCATGAACAAGAAGCGTACATAATAGCGCAAGCTGGAATACCAGGCAGCATTACTATAGCAACAAACATGGCAGGACGTGGAACTGATATTCAGCTTGGTGGAAATGTTGAAATGATTGCAAAAATAGAGCTCGAGAAAATAAAAAATGCTGATGAAAGAGAAAAAAAATATCAAGAAATAGTCGAAAGAGTAAAAAAAGATAAGGAAATTGCTATAAAAGCTGGTGGCTTATGTGTTATCGGAACCGAAAGGCATGAAAGCAGGAGAATAGATGATCAACTGCGTGGCCGTTCTGGTCGTCAGGGTGACCCTGGACTTTCTAAGTTCTTTCTATCACTTGAAGATGATTTAATGAGAATATTTGGCTCTGATAGAATGAGGAATTTTTTACAAAAAGTGGGACTAAAGAACAATGAAGCTATTCATCACCCATGGATTAATAAAGCACTTGAGAAAGCACAGAAGAAAGTTGAAGTTAGAAATTATGATGTGCGGAAGTCTTTGCTAAAGTTTGATGATGTAATTAACAATCAACGTAAGGTTATTTTTAAGCAGAGAAATCATATTTTAAACAATGAAATCAATGATTTAGTTGAAGTATATAGTGAAGTAAATGAGGATATAATAGAAGGTATAGTACAAAGTGGTTATTACGAAGATTATGTTGAAGATATTGCAAAAGAATTCCACATAAGATACGGGATAACGCTTAATCTAGCAGAGTTTTTGAATAAACAAGAAGCCTTGGATTATATAAATGACAAAATACAAGAATTTTTTACTGAGAAAGAAAAATATTTCAATAGTCAACAAACTACAGATTTGTGGAATACGATAGTGAAACAAGTGATGATCATGACACTTGATCATTTATGGAGGGAGCACCTTTCGGTCTTAGAGAGCCTAAGACAAAGCATAAATTTGCGTGCCATGGGGCAAAAAGACCCACTGAATGAATTTAAACGCGAAGCTTTCTTAATGTTTGAGTCGATGCTTGAAAAGTGGAGGGAGCTTACCATTCACCGCCTAGCGCACTTTAAGTTGCTAGACAATCAAGAAATAGGCAATAGGTCACGCTCTACTAAAAATAGCAGACTTCCAAAAGTTTCAAGAAATGACAAGTGCCCTTGTAACTCTGGAAAAAAATACAAACACTGTCACGGTGCAGTTGCCGTAGTGAATTAGTTGTTGCAAGCACATTATAGCTGCTATAGCTAACCGAAGTCAGATCGGTTCTGTCGCATCTATAAATTGTGGTACAAGAAGATCGTTAAACTGGGATTATGGGAGTTATAGAGCAATTAGCATAGCAAAATTCTCAAAAGTAGAAACATTATCATTAGCCCCGATAATTTGTCTTTTTTGAATCATACGAATATTTTCTATGCCGGTAATGGTAATCTTTGCGGAGTGGAAGCTCTTAAAACCAAGCATTGGCTTTATTCGTTTTTTGATAAATCTATGATCTTGTTCGACAATATTATTTAGATATTTTATTTGAAAAACCATGATTCTACAATCTTCAGAAATTTCTGTATTCAAATCATCAAGAGCAGCAGTATTACTGCCGCTTTTATCAATTACTACTTTCTCAGGAAGGTTATTCTCTCTAAAGGCTTTACGAAAGAACGCAAGTGCCGCAGACTTGTCTCTACGAGCACACAACAGAAAGTCTACAGTATTACCAATAGTGCTCTGTATAGATAAACCCATTTGCCGTTTAATTTAACGTAGGTCTCGTCCATTCTCCAGCTACTGCCAACCTGCTTCTTCCTTTTCCTTACCGCTTCATCTATCAGTGGCACAAATCTGATAACCCACCTTTGTAACGTAGCATGATCAATTTTTGCTCCCCTTATACTCAGCATTTCTTCCAAATCTCGATAGCTCAAAGAGAATCTACATTTCATATATACAGATAACATTATTATCTCTGCTGAAAAGCTAAATCCTTTGAAATATGGCAATAATTTTGAACTAATACGAAACATCTTTGCTTTTTTTTTAGATGATCATATCACTTCTTTTCTACTTTCCTACAAATGTTACATACCAGGATTTATAGATGCGACAGAACCCAATTTATAGATGCGACAGAACCTTAAATAAGAGTCTGATATTAGTTTTCAATTCTTCTATCAGTTAATTCATTCCCGTCAGATTAAGTTGTGTTTAGCACAATCTGTTCCACTGTTCTTCATCTAAAATTTCCACACCCAATTCCATTGCTTTTTTATATTTTGAACCTGGATCTTCTCCTGCAATTAAATAGTCAGTTTTAGTAGAAAGGCTTGAACTGATCTTTGCCCCTAAAACTTTAGCTCTTACTTTTGCCTCCCCTCTGCTCATAGCACGTAGCTTACCAGTAAACACTATAATTTTGTTATTCAAAAAAGAATCGCTAGAGTTGGAGCTCACGGGAAGAATTTGCAGATATGCAGTAAGATCATTTAACATTTTAATGTTACGTTCCTGAGAAAAAAAAGATTTTAAAGATTCAGCTACTTTTTCTCCTATACCATCTATACCTACCAACTCAACATCATTTGATGACATCGAATTATACCAGTTATCATAAGATACATAATAATTTGCGAGCAATTCTGCTGCAACTTGGCCGATAAATCTGATACCCAAAGAAAATATGAACCTATCTAGAGTGATTACTCTTCTGTTTTGTATAGCACTTAATAGATTAGCTATTGACTTCTCGCCCCAACCATGATGCTCTTTTAAGGAAAACTCTTTTAATCTTTCCTCTAAAATAAAAATGTCTGGAATTTGTCTTATTAGGCTAAGATCATAAAAAAACTTTATTTGTTTTTCACCAAGGCCAACAATGTCAAATGCATCTTTTGACACAAAATGTTTTAGTTTTTCTACTATTTGAGCCTTGCAATTAAATTCTTCAGGACATCTTACTGCCACTCCTTCAATCTGCACTTTACTACCACATTCAGGACATATGTCAGGAAAAACAAATTCAGGCATATTTGTATGACGAGAACCTTCATCTACTTTGACAATTTGAGGAATTACATCTCCAGCTCTTTTAATTGTTACAACATCTCCTTCTCTTATATCTTTACGTTTTATCTCATCTTGGTTATGTAGACTTGCTCTGCTAACTAGCACTCCGCCAATATTAACTGGTACCAAATCTGCAACTGGAGTTAAAACCCCCGTTCTACCCACCTGTATAAATATTTTATTTAACTTTGTCTTCGCATAAATCGCAGAAAACTTATATGCAAGCGCTGAGCGTGGCGCTCTGTGTGTACTTCCCAGACGACTTTGTAGCACCAAATCATTCACTTTATAGACTATCCCATCGATATCATAATCCAAGTTATAACGACAATCATAGATCTCGTTATAGAACTTTAGCATTCCATTCAAACTACTTGTTAAGGAACGATGCTCATTTACGCAAAAACCAAGTTTCTCAAGTTTTTCTAGTATCTCACTTTGACTTTTCTCTATTCCACCAATTAAAGAATAAGCAAAATATCTAAGAGGCCTTTTTGCTGTAATGTTCGCATTCAATTGCTTTAAAGAACCAGCAGCTGCATTTCGAGGATTAGCGAATTCATTATTTTCATTTAACTTTAAAAAGTCGCTGTTACTGATATATATTTCACCCCTTACTTCTAGTCTTCCTTGCACATCTTGTAAAAACTTAGGAAAGCCTTTTATTGTTGCAACATTGTGAGTTACATCCTCTCCTACAAAACCGTCACCTCGAGTTGCAGCTTTAACAAATTTCCCATCTTCATAAATTGCAGAAAATGACAATCCATCAATTTTTGGCTCACATAATATCTCTATTTCATCTGCAATTAAAAATCTCTTTATTTTAGACAAAAATTTTTCTACACCTTGTTCATCATAAGCATTCTCAAGAGAAAGCATAGGTTCTTGATGTTCCACCTTAGAAAATCTCTCATCAGGCGGAGCACCAACACTATCTTGTGTTGCATAAGCTTCTGGCTCTATTGCAGCTAACTTTTTTTTCAGTTCATCATATTCAGCATCACTTATCTCTGGCTTACTTTTTTGATAATATAAGATATTATGATAATTAATTTGATTTTGCAGTTTTTCTCTCATCTTTTCCAAGTCAGTCATGATACCAATATAATGCTCTTTGCCGTCAAGTCATGAATTTTTTCAAAAGGTACTATAAATTTATACTACTGCCCTGAAAAGCAATACTAATATTAATATAATTTTTATACTTGTATATTAATGTTAGTATAGTTTTTAAATTAAGGAGTACATTATGAAAGAATACAATTACAAAAATTGGAACGATCAACCAAGTTACGACACACAGAATACAGTATGGAAAGTACACAGGAACCAGCCACAAAATTCAGAAGGTCAATTGAGTTCTGAAACTTTAGCATATGGTGTGAGTGGTAAATTAGGAGAATGGTTGGGCATAGATAAAGCAGCAAAAAAAGCAGCAGAACAAGTAATATCTAAAATGGGTAACGATTTAAAACTAGAAGCTAGAAAAGCAGCTCAAGATGAAGTAAAAAAAATAGAAGGAAAAATGCTAACTTTAGCTGAAGAGAAAGCTAACAAAATAGCTACCGAAAAAGCTAATCAAATAGAAAAAAAAATATCGACTTCAATTGATAAAACAGTAAAGTCAGTAGAAGCAAATGCTGAAAAAGCAGCAAAAAATGCAGCTGAAAAAGCAGTGAAAAAAGTAGGACCAGAAGTTGCAGATTTGCTAAAGCCAGAAATAAAAACTCAGGTAGAAGAAGAAGTAAAAAAATATACTGAAGAAAAGATTGAAAGCCTTATCAAACCTGAGATCACAAGCAAAATAGGTGATTTTCTCACTGAACAAAGTGAAGAATCAAGCAAATTTCTAGAATATGAAATGAATAAGTTAATCGAAAATGCACATAGGGATTTGGATACAAGAATAGACAAGATTGAATGCGAACTCATAGAAGCAAAATCTGAGGTTTTAAAAACTGCTGCAAATAGTTTCAATGAGAGTGCAGAATTATTGTCTCTTATGGCAAAAAATGAAACATGTGCAAACCAAGATTTAGTGTATTTTTAGTTATAACAGGGTTTTTATGGGCAAAATTCATAAAAACCTTAGCTAAATCAAGAGAAAAGTATTTGTCAAGTTGCATGGCTACTGTGCAAAATATTGAAGCAAAAAGGTTTCATCCCAGTGCTTCCTACCTTGTCATCCCAGTGCTCAGACACTGGGATCCATTGTTCCTTTCTGGATTCCATCGTCACGCGCTGGAATGACACCTATTATTGTTTTACTTTATATCTTTATTTGTCTATCTTATTTTGCCATTCTGCTGAACGAATACAGGGAAAATAAACTGTAATATCTAACTTTGGTGAAAAAAATATAACACGTAAAAGTTACTGAACCACTTGAGCCATATATAGAATTACTTTGTTAAATATTCTCTACTTCCAGGTTTCATTATAGGTAATTGTTTTAATTCACTTGGCAGTTCTTTCTCGCTATAGTTTTGAATGTTTAGTTCAATCAAAGATATAACAGAAAAAGGTAGTTTTGTCTCACTACTTCTCTTTATCAAAGAAGCTTCAGCAACAACTTTACCTCCCTTCTCTTCTCCACATTTTACTGCTTCAAGTGAAGATTTACCTGTGGTAATCACATCTTCAATTAGTAAGATTTTCTCACCTTGTTTAATCTCAAATCCACGGCGTAATTCAAATTTACCATTAACACGTTCGCAAAATATTGTTCGGATTCCAAGCTGTCTACCAATCTCATAACCCACAATTATTCCACCAATTGCAGGAGATAGTATTAAGTCTATGGGTTCAACAAGCTCTTTTCTTATTTTATTTGCCAATAGCTCACAAACCTTCATTGCTCTGCTTGGATTTTCAAAAATTTTAGCGCATTGTATGTAAGTGTTGCTGTGCAGCCCTGACGAGAGTACAAAATGTCCGTGCAAAACCGCACCAGCCTCTTCAAACTCTTTTATTATCGGATTGTCTAGTATCATTCTAAGTTTTACATTCTTTATTAATTATCTGCGTTACACAGACATCAGACCAAACATTTATTGCAGTTTCAAACATATCAATGATTGTATAAATAGGTAAAATCAGCCCCATAATGTACAAAGGAACGTTCATTGATACCAAATAACTAGTTGCCATAAAATAGCACCCCATCGGCACTCCAGCGTTGCCAATTGCAGCTCCTGTAGCTAAGAAAATCCATATGAACATCTCACTTAAGGAAAATGTGTGCCCATTCATCTCCGCAACAAACATCACTGTGATTAAAATAAATGCAGCACACGCATTCATATTGATAGTTGTACATATTGGTAGAATAAAAGATGACAATTTCTTTGGCACTTTTAGCTGATTTTGCACACAGTCTATGGTTGTCGGTAGTGTCGCACTGGATGATTTAGAAAAAAATGCCAGTATGAGTGCCGGCATAACACCTTTCATCGTTTGAATTGGTGATATACCTTTATACCACATGAGTAGTGGCAAAATCACAAATGCTTGCACGAAATTTGCAGACATTATGCAAGCAAAATACCAAAAAAGACTATGGAATTCGCTGCCACCTTTTAACTCGTATAAAAAACATGTGATAAAAGACCATACAGCAAGAGGAATAAACTTTAACAACCCTTGAGCAATTTTAAGAAGTGTATCAAACAGTGCAGAGAATATTTGGTGTAATATATCCTGTTTTTCTTTTGAGAGCGAAATAATAGCTCCACCCATCAAAAAAGCAATCAATATGCTGCCAATAACGTTATTTTCAAGAAAAACTTGCACAAAATTTGATGGAATGAGTGATTTTAAGTATGAGAAGTAATTGTGGTTGCTGTCACTCACACTTTCTATTGTGTTACTTATGAAATTTTTTCTTACTGGATCTATGAATAAATAGAAAGATAGCGCAACAAATGCAGCTATAATGGTTGTAAGCAGCGTATAAAACAGCGTCTTCTTAAGTAATACTTTAATTTCAATTGAGTCTTTAAGCCCTGAAATTGTGGATACGATAGATAGAAAAACCAAAGGTAAACTGATTAATTTCAACAAACTGATGAATATATCACTAAATAGCTTTGCTACTTCAAATATCACTTCATTATTTAAATAGTAAGCGACAACTGCAAACAGTATAGAAAAGAATATTGCAAGTTTGCGCATTGAAAATAAAACCTCAAAATAATATTATACAATAATTTTTGGAATTAGGTTAAGATAATCAGCAGCAGCTATCTACCTAACACTCTTATCTCCCACTCAAGTTCAATGTTAAATTTATCTTTTACTGCATCTTGTACTCTGTTGCCAAGGTTTTCTAAGTCAAGTGCAGTTGCATTATTGTAATTGAGTAGAAAATTACAATGTTTCTTAGAAATTTTAGCTCTACCGTTACTTAATCCTCGGCAGCCAGACTCATCAATCAGTTTCCATGCCTTGCAGCCTATTGGATTTTTGAATATACAACCAGCAGTTTTTCCTCTTACTGGTTGACTTTTATTTTTTTTATCAATAACTTCTTTCAATCTTTGCAATATAAGCTCATACTCTGAACTTACTCCTTTAAATTCAGCTTCAATAAAAATCCACCTGCCTTTTAGACTATGTCCACGATAAAAATATCCCATTTCTTCGCTGGAGAATTCATATAAATTTCCATCTTCTAGATTCACTGCCCTTATAAATTTTACAACACTCGCAATATCACTACCATATGCACCTGCATTCATCTCTACCCCACCGCCAACTGTTCCTGGAATTCCAGCAAGAAACTCAAGCCCACTAATTTGCTGTTCTCCGGCAAAGTATGCAAGGTTACTAAGCAGTGCAGCACCACCTGCAACTATGGAGCTATTATCTTTACATTTAATATACGCAAATTCCTTACCTAATTTCACCGTTATTCCTCGAATGCCACTATCTTGCACTATTATGTTGGATGTTGCACCGATAACGCTAATTGGTAACTCCGCATCTTTTATCAAGCACATTAGATCTTCAATGTCACGTGGCTTAAATAGTACATCAGCTTGGCCACCAACATTTAACCAAGTCATTTTAGACATTAAAACATTATAACGGTAGATTCCACATACTTTAGGTAAGCTTATAAGCATTTTGATTTTAACTCTAATCCTGCATCCATACCCATTTTTTCTGCATCTTCTACAAACGAAGTGCGTTCAGTAAAGTATATAACTCTCTCGCCCGCTAACATACAATAAAGATGTAGCATGTTTTCACTCACATATTCTGCTAAAGCTGCAAGCGGCGTAAAGCATGAACCATTTACTGTCTTCATGAAACTGCGCTCTGATTTTGCCCTTATAAAAGACATATTATTATTAATTTTCTCTAAAAGATCGATAACTTTTATATCATTCTTTCGGCATTGAATGCAAATTGCCCCCTGCCCTACTGCGCTTAACATGACTTTTGGTGGCAATACCTCTGTAATTAAGTAATATTTTTTTAATCTTATCAGCCCTGCTTCAGCTAAAATCATTCCATCAAAATTCTGATTTTGCAGTCTAGTTGTCACATTTCCACGCAGTGGCACTACATTTAAGTCTGGCCTGAGATTTAACAGCTGAACTTTTCTTCTTATTGAAGAAGTTGCAATTGTAGCCTGCTGTGGCAAAGTTTTTAGGCTCTTATATTTATGAGAAATAAATACATCACATGGACTTAGCCTCTCTAAAACACAAGGAATTGTTAAGTCCTTCGAGAAAAACGCAGGTACATCTTTTAGCGAATGAACCGCCATATCTATATTATTTTTGAGTAATTCAGCCTCAATCTCCCTGAGGAACAGTCCTTTACCTCCTATTTCAGCAAGATTTACATTAACATACTTATCACCAGAAGTTTTGATTTTAATGATCTCAACGGATAGATTAGGAAAAGACTCTAATAATCTTTGTTTTGCTTCCAAAGCTTGGATGAGCGCAAGGTCGCTTCCTCTCGTACCTATTTTAACTAGCATATATCCTTCATATTATATGTCTATATTCTATGCCCATTTTTTATTATCTCCAATTTAGTTATTGAACATTTTACAATTAGCCCTTAGTATCACGAACATTTAGTAATCTAGGAGTATGTATGTTTGATATTTTAAAAGATTCTAATGGCAGATTTAATAAAAAGAATATTTTACCTCTTGTATGTACTACTGTCGCTATTATTCTAACAGCATTAAGTGCAGTAGTAGCAATTCCCAGATTTTCCTCTCATCCTTCTCTATCTAGTCCTCTCGGTTGGAAAGATCCAAGTTATAGTGAATTTCTTGCTATTCACATACCAGCTACCATAGTTACTTTCTCAATACTTGGTTTATGCATTTACCTTCCGATTGATAGCATTAGAAAAAATAAACAAATAGAGAATCTTAAAGCTACCTCTGAACCTCATTCATGGATTTATAATGATATTTTAGAAAAACAAACGCAGACCATCAATTATAGATCAGGGCTTTAGGCGGTCCTAATCTTTTAGGTGCTTGTGATTAGCAACTATTCGGTCTACAATGCACTAATATAGTTTAAATTTATGCCAAACAAGATAATAGTTAAATCTCTTTCAGTGTTACTAATTTTTTTGCTGTCCTTATATATAATACTGCCAAATTTTATTGATAATAAGTTCTTTACCTCAAAAAAGAGAATAAATTTAGGGCTTGACCTGAAAGGTGGATCATCTCTGCTTCTAAATGTAGACTTAGATTTTTACTTCAAAGAGAAACTAAGCATGCTAACCGATGAAATAAAAGAAGGTCTGTTAACACAAAAGATTGAATTTAGCGCAAAAAACGATAAACAAGTGGTTGTAACTTTAAATAATATTGATGATTACAAAAAAGTTTCAACGTTAATACATAAAATAAACCCAAATTTAGAATTGAGTAGAAAAAATACTGCAATTTTCATTTCATATAAACCGCATTATAAGAATTCATTAATCAATGAAGTAGTTTCAGAGTCAATAGTTAATGTTCAAAGACGCTTAGATAAGCTTGGTACTAAGGAAGTAAGTGTGCAAAAACAAGGACAAAATAAGATATTAGTCCAAGTTCCTGGAGTAGAAGACACTCAGCAGATAAAATCTCTGCTTGGCAAAACAGCCAAGCTGGCCTTCCATTTGGCAAACACCAATGTAGCTAAAATGCAAGATATCGATCATGACACTACGATTATGCTCAAGGATTCTTTGGGTAATTCCTACCCGATATTCCGCAAAACTGAAATAGGCGGTGATTCATTAGTTAACGCATCAGTTAGATTTGGCAATTTAGGTAAACCAACAGTACATTTCAAATTCGACAGCATAGCAAGTAAAAAATTTGCAAAAATTACTAAAGAAAATGTAGGAAAGCCTTTTGCAATTGTTTTAGATAACACAGTCTTAACTGTACCAACAATACGTGAACCTATTCTAAATGGAGAGGGAGAAATTAGCGGTAATTTCACTGAAAAACAAGCGAGTGAACTTGCAATACTTTTAAAATCAGGTGCACTACCTGCACCACTTAAAATAATTGAAGAAAAAAACATTGGTCCAAGCCTTGGAGAAGAGTCAATAAAAGCAGGAGAAATTGCAGCAATAATCTCTATCATAGCCGTTGGTTTATCTATAATCATTACTTACGGCAAATTAGGCTTATTAGCGTCTGTTGCACTCGTTTTTAATGTAATCTCTATACTACTCATTCTTACCTTACTTGAAGCAACTCTTACTCTCCCTGGAATTGCTGGAATTGCGCTAACTGTTGGCATGTCAGTGGATGCAAATGTTTTAATATTTGAACGCATCCGCGAAGAAATAAGAGCAGGAAAAAGAACAGCTCGTGCCATTGAAGAAGGATTTAAAAACGCAATAAAAACAATTCTTGATTCAAACCTCACTACACTAATTGCTTCAGGAATAATGTTCATTATTGGTAGCGGAGCAATTAGAGGATTTTCTATCACTTTATCGATAGGAGTTTTATGCTCGATGTTTTCTGCAATTATAGTCACAAAACTTCTGATAGAATTGTGCATCAACCCACAAAAGCTAGTACTTTAGTATCTGTTCAGCAGAGTGACAAAATAAGATAGACGAGAAAAGACAACTAAATGGTTGTCATGAAAGTAGCTATCCAGTCTTTTCGTCGTCAAAAACGTTGTAACATGCTCACCAATTTAGTGAGCATAAAACCAATATATTTGTGGAAGAAAAGGAAAAAAGAAACAGAAACCATCTTCAGGCTATCACAAAGGATATGGCCATAAGATTAAAGATATGGATAGATTTATCAAATTTCTGAATGGAAATCAGGATATTAGAATTGAAAAGATATTATTACTAAAAATTAAACATCAAACCAACTTCAATATTATGAGTGGATATATCGTCTGCAATAGGTGTTGGAATATTAAAGTAACGATAGCCGAGAAAGGTTTTAACTTCTGGAATTACTGAGTAATCAACACCAAGCTTTATTTGATAAACAAGCCAAGGAACATTCAGTGGCATTAAATTTTTAGATGATTTATCAATCCTTTTTAATCTAAAAACTGTTGATCCTATACCAAGACCAATATACGGAGCAAATTGAGTATTTTGAACATTAGGGTTATAGTAAAAATTTAATAAGAATGCAGATACACTTGCTGATTTATCAAATACCGGAGGAGAGTTACTATCTTCAATATTGACTTTAGAATACATGGTCTCAAAATCAACTCGGCCATTTTCTCCAGCATAGTAACCTACAGATATGCTGCTAAGCCACTGAAAATCAATTTTACCGTTAAATTTTTTTATGTTTTTAATTTCATCTCCTAAGAATAGGTCTAAAAGAAAACCACCATAACGGCCCTCAGCTAAAGCAAGAATTCTTTTTCCTATTGCACGTATACCCTCCACAAATACTTCTGAGCTATCAGAATATATCTTACCACCATTAGCACTAACATAGAAATCAAGTTTTTTTGATTTTTCCTTTGTAGGTTCAGCTTGATCTGCAATACTTGGCCATATATTTTTCTGATTAGCTACTTGGAAAACAGAAGGTGAACTACTTTCAAGTTCTTGACATTTTATTGGCACTTCTTTTTCAGTAACTTCTTCAGAATGTATCACACTTTCATTATTGTCCGTTTCTAATTTTAAGGGCTGCACTTGCTCAATGTGTGTATTGTTACTGATATAAGTAATAAAAAAATAGACACACGGAACGAAGATGAAAAATAAAGCAATAGATATTCTAATTATCATAAATGAATTATCACTTATAGTATAACTACTATATCATATATTCCTTTAATGTACAAAAATTAAGAAATAATATTTCCAATTAAACAATTATTTTCTATTCCTTTAACATGAGCTTTCACAATACTTTTAGCTTGAACTCTTGATGTAAGTTTTATTAATGCAAAATTTTCTGTTCTACCAATATTATTCTGCTCAACCAAAACGCTTTGCTCAGTGCCGAGCAAAGATTGATAAAAACTGCTCATCATTTCTTTATTTATTTCTCTTAGATGCTTTACTCGTTCTTTACGTACATTCTCTGATATTTGTGGCATCCGTGCAGCAGGTGTGTTTTTCCGCTCTGAATATGGAAAAGCATGTAGATAAACTACATTTATTTTTTTCAGTAAATCAACTGTATCCTGAAACATTTCATCAGTTTCTGTTGGAAATCCAGCAATAATATCAGCGCCAAATGCTATATTAGGTCTTAAGCTCTTCATTTTATGACAAAATTCTATCACTTGTTCTCTATTGTGACGACGTTTCATTCTCTTTAGTATTAAATTATTACCAGACTGTAGACTCAAGTGTAAGTGAGGCATAAGTCTTGACTCATTAGCTATTAAATCCATTAGTTCATCATCAACTTCAGCAACATCAATAGAGGAAAGTCTTAGTCTCTTTAACTGTGGTATATCCTTTAAAACTCTCCTAACCATCGAACCAAGTGATTGCTTACCAAACAAATCTGTACCAAAGTCAGTAATATCAACACCTGTAAACACCACTTCTTGATACCCATTTTCTATAAAAATCTTAATTTGCTCTATAATATTGTTTACTGGCACAGATCGATTATTTCCTCTTGCCTCAGTAATTGAGCAAAATGTACAACTATGATTACAACCATTTTGAATTTCAATAAATGCCCTTGATTTATCTTCAAATCCATTAATGAGAATAGGTTCTACTTGGTTATCACTGACTAAGATTTCATCATTATTTAGTAGATAATTTTCAGCTCTTAGCTTGTCTTGATTACCTAGCACTTTACTTACACCAGGAATATCACTATATGATTTAGGATCTAATTGAACGGCACAGCCAACTACGATAATTTCTTTACTTGGGTCGTTTTTATAGATCTTACGTATTTTTTGCTTCACTTGGCGTTCTGCTTCGTTTGTCACTGCACAGCTATGCACTACAACAACATTTTCTCTCTTTGCTTTTTTTAATGCTTCTTTGATTAACTCACTCTCGTAGAAATTTAGACGACAACCAAATGTTATTACTTCATTCATGCTTTTGCTTTAATAGATCTAAATTATATCAAATATCCAAGCAAAATGACTATTTTTTTGGTAGATATTATAATTTAAGCATAACCTCTAGAGTTGAAAATCACAGGAAGAATTTGTAGATATACAGTAAGATCATTTAGCATTAAAAAAAGCTTAAGGCCAATGATGTTAACCTCAAGCGAATATAAACCAAAAAACATTTTGCTAAACCTTGAAGCTCTACCATGCAAATTCATCTATATCATTTGGTACATAAGTGTCAGAATAAGTTTCATCCAAACTTTCTGCTTTCCATGGAAGCCATGAAGAAGGTTTTATCTTCTCTAAAACTTTACCTGGTATTGATGTTATCTCTTGCTTTACGTCTTCTTTTAATTTTTCTATTTGTAACCGAGCAAAATCTTCCACGCGAACCATGAGTTTATCTGTTAGCTCTTTTATCATGTCTTGATTTTGTTCTGCAACTTTCTTTGTAATAGGTACGACAATTTTACTTATAATCTCCGTTCCTAATGGAACAACGATTTGCTTTGCAACCTGATCACTAACAGGTTTAATAAGGTAATCTGCTATACTCTTTGCTGTATCTCCAGTCAGATTTGTTACTTTTTTTAAACTATCACCAATAATACCATAGTTTTTTTGGTACATCATATCTTCATCAGCAACTTCATATCTTCCTAAATCATCATACATTCCCATTTGTTGGTGAGACAATCCATTTGCATCAGATACATATCCGTATTTATTAAGTGAATTGGAATTAGACCGCATAACATTCTCCTAATTATTTATATATGCCTATTTTAGTATGAAACAACTAACAAAACATTAACTTTTAAGAACTCTTCTCAATTAATACATCAATAAAGGTAAGACCATATAATTTTCTCCTTTCTTGATACTATTCTCCTCCGAACTTAGTTCACACAGTTATTCAGACACTTCTGAATTTACCACCCCAAATTCCACTGCTTTTTTATATTTTGACTAGGTCTTCTCCTACAATTAGATAATCAGTACTCTTATCTGAAATGTACCATATAACTACACCAAGCTACAAATATGACACAAGAGTTTAGATTATTTTAGTTATTCTCTTGTATAAGATACTCTTTATATCAAAAAGAGGACCATATGAGTGAAGCAACTTTTTCTGAAAAAAATCAGCTTTCTAGAGAAGACATAGCAGAGTTAACAGAACTTATGTGTCTTGAACGAAGTGAAGTAAGTGAAAGTGGAACAGGGCTATTAGAACTTATAGCTGAACAGGAGCAAATACTTGAGGATTTAGGAATAGAATCAAAAGAGCTTTTATGTTCTCAGCATACAGGAATGTATGAGAACCTTAGTCAGCCCTATTCTACGGATCTCGAGGTTTTATAGCAGATATATAGATTATCATTATTATTGATACCTACTCAAGAGTTGCTATGGCAAACAGAGAAAACTGCAATTACTGCCGCTAATCTTTTTAATATATCTTTCTTTGATGGTGCTATTATCGCGCATTTTGACTGATATGGGCTATGATAAACCAGAAAATCACAGCTATATTTAGGAATTGAGACAAGGCCTCATTTAGGTAAATATTGCTATGCAGACTTTTCTTGATAGCAAGCATATTGCTTTTTAGAAAAATATTAGTAGCATCAAACATAGAGATTGATATTAGTTTTTCTGTCAGATTAAGTTGCGTCTAGTACAACTGACTATGCAAATAAGCTAACAGAACTTGAGATATTTTAATTGTTAGTTTTAGAGTGTATTTTCGTGTTCATTGCTATGAATGGGTGGCTGCACACTTTCCAGATGGCTATTCACTTCGATTGAATCGCCTAAATCATGTTCTATTTTTAATTTAAATCCTAACTTCTCGCAGAATTTATAGAAATATTCTTTAATAATATCAAATAAACTTATGCCATCAGTTTTATAATCTCTCAATTTTCGAGGCACAGTAAGTGACAATTTGCCATCTTTATATATCACATCATCTTTCCCATCTTGAGATTCAAGTGTAAATTCCAGTGAGCTGGATAGATCACATACCTTATCACCGAATTGACCATTACTCTCGTGGAAGAATATAGGTAGTTTCATATCAGACCTAATACTCACATTATTTTGGTTAACATAATCAATATTTATAACTTTTTCAGGGGAAGATACTATAAGTGAATATTGTTCAAGCGCAATTTGAGATTCTATAGATACAATAGCTTCATACCCTGCCTGATTACAATTGGTAACCAATTCCTCTAAGATAGAGTCACTTGGAACCTGAGCGTTGGCATATTCAAATATTTCCTTAAAAACTTCTTTTGCAAATGCACGATAACTCTTGTTTTTATCTCCTTCTTTCGGTAATAGATGCGTGTGTTCTTTGCCTAAATCGTAAAATCTTTTAATCTCTTCTTTATATTGATCAGTTTTTTTATCACTAGGGATTTCCGGATCTTCACAATATTCTTCCCAAATCTTATCAAATCCTTCCTTATTTCTGTTTACCAGCGCTTTAATTAAGATTTTGTCTATATTTCTGTCTTTAATAACAAAGTCCATTCTGTCAAAATCTTTATATATAGCTTCACCAGAATTTGCTGCTTTATTATCTCTTGGAGCTCTTAACTTACTGAAATCAAACTTTTCTGCCTGAGCTTTTAGTGTAACGACTGGATTTTCATTTTTTTCCTGTGTAGAGTTGTTCATTGTTAATACTTTGATATGAATTGCTGATAGTATAATAATACATAAAAATAGTTAATATGTCAATAATATACTTAACATAGACAGTCATAATAGGGTGACAGGATTTTAGTAAGGCTCTATTATGAATAAACGGTTTTACACAGTATGAATGTTGATGAGCAGTCAAGTGTGCTGACTTTTCTAAATAGTAAAATTGAGAATATACCAAAGTTTCATTCCGCAATATTGCCTAAACTTTGCGGTGGAGACAGAGTAATGGACTTGCTGTTTTATAGGCCGCTCAGTTATGTGGATAGAAGTAAATCACTACCTGATGCTCAAGTAGGAGAATTTACAACTTTTATGGCAAAAGTGTATGAGCACCAGCGCCCCACTGTTAGAGGTAGGCCATATAAAATAATCGTTGAAAGTGAAAGTCAGTATTTATTTATAGTTTTTTTTAATTACTCAGTTAAATATTTGTATAAATTATTTCCAGTTGGAACAGATATAGTAATCAGTGGTAAACTTGAAAAGTTTGCCGAACATTGGCAAATTACTCACCCAGATTATATGTTATCTGATATCAATCAATTTAAAGAAATAGCCTGCATAGAGCCAGTTTACCAATTATGTCGCGGTATTACTAACAAGAGCATTAGAAACATAATAAGTTCTAATCTAAAAGATTTGCCTGATTTGCCAGAGTGGATAGATGAAACATTAATCAAGCAAAAGAAATGGCTGAATTGGAAAGAAAGCATCATAAGATTGCACAGACCGAGCTCACTCGCAGAAGCAGAAGTTTGCAGAGAAAGACTTGCTTATGATGAGCTATTTGCGTACCAGTTGGCACTAAAGCTTGCAAGGGAAAATCATGTAAAAAAAGAGGGAAAAGAATTTATAATATTGAGTAAATACAAAGAGCAGGTCTTAAATGAATTACCGTTCCAATTAACAAATGATCAAATTCGAGCGATAGATGAAATCTCAGAAAGACAAAAATCCAGATACCGCATGGTAAGTCTGCTGCAAGGTGACGTTGGGAGTGGCAAAACTGTAGTTGCACTCTTTGCGATGCTGAATGTGGTAGAAAATAACATGCAAGCAGCTCTAATGGCACCAACTACTATCTTGGCTGAGCAACATTATAATTGGATCGAAGAAGCTCTATCTTGTACTGATATAAAAGTTGCTTTGCTTACCGGTAAAACTGCGCGCAAGGAAAGAAAGATTATTATGAACGAACTTGCAAGTGGTATTTTAAATATAGTAATTGGTACTCATGCATTATTTCAAGCTAACGTTACATTTAAAAATTTAGGACTCGCAGTCATAGACGAACAACAGCGATTTGGAGTGATACAGAGGAATCGGTTGGTAGGAAAAGGAGAAAATACCGATATACTTTTTGTTACTGCAACTCCCATTCCAAGAACCTTGCAGCAAGCTATGTATGGTGATGTTGAATGTTCTATTTTAAGGGAAAAACCAAAATCTAGATTGCCAATAAAAACCGTTATTATGAACGTTAAAAAAGTATCAGATATTATTCAAAGACTGAAAAATGCTATAAATAGAGGCGAAAAAGCATATTGGATTTGTCCATACATAGAAGAAAACGAAGAACTCAATATTGCCGCAGCAGAAATGCGCTTTCAGGAACTACAAAAGACATTTTTTGATAGAGTCGGAATAATACACGGAAAACTAACTCAAGAGCAGAAAGATCAAGTGATGTTTTCCTTCAAGAGAAATGAATTTTCTCTGCTTGTTGCAACCACTGTGATAGAAGTTGGCATAGATGTACCAGATGCAACTATTATGATTATAGAGAATGCAGAGCAGTTCGGGTTATCGCAATTACATCAGTTAAGAGGTAGAGTAGGACGAGGAAATAAACCGTCTTTTTGTGTACTGTTATATGACAATCTCAGTAAAAGTTCGTATTCAAAGTTAAAGATTATGTGTGAGTCACAAGATGGATTTTATATTGCTGAAAAGGATATGATGCTGAGGGGTAGCGGAGATATTCTAGGCACAAAACAATCAGGGTGCATGGAGTTTAAATTTGCTGATTTATATGAGGACAGAGAATTGCTCAACCTTGCATATAATAGTGCAAAAGGTACAATAGCTAATTTTGAATTACTGCTTGATATATTTGAATATAGAAGTAGACTACATTTTTCAAAATTTCAGTAATCTTCCAAGCCATAACCTTCATGAGTAGAAATTCCTTGACAGACGGGAGTATTTAACAAACCATATGCGTCAAGTTAAGGAAAAATAAGAGTGAAGAAGAAGTTTTTACCATAAGAATAAATTGTGCAGAGTTAATAGCAGGCCCTGTAAACAAAATGTTAGCAGGTCAAATTAATCAAGGGCAGGAAGTATAAAAATGGAAAAAAAGCGGTAACTTAGCCTAATGACAATAAATATATATATAGAAGGTACCGTTTTAAAGAGCACAAAAGGAATACACAGTAAAAGCGAGAAGAAGTTGAGAATATGTATGGAAGCAGTGTGGAGAAGTGGCTGCCAATGATCAAAAATTTACCACAATTACAGAAGTATACACAAGAGGTTTAAAAGGTGATGCAAAAAGGGAATTTTGGCAAAATGACTTAAGTATGCACAACAAGATTTGCATAATTGATGATCAGATGTCATTCATGCTCAGCCTATATATAGAAAAAATTCTCAAGCTCAAGAGGGCTTAGGGTGGAACTAAAATTCATGGACTTGTTGACGCACGTAATTAATTTCTTTTTTTTAAGTTAATTAATGTTAACAAGCCACGTCTGCCTGTAATCATGTTAATACCAAAATATAATGTAAGAGAAGAAATGGGCAGTGCTATGCAACAGTTTTTGTTTCTTTCTAACCATGCTTCCATATGAAAAACATATGACATAAAAAGGAAAACAAAAAGCTAAGAACCTTGACGCGCTTTACATCTTGGCTTTACCTTATTTATAATATAAACCTTACCACCCCTTTTCACAACTTTACAATTTTTATCTCTGTTACGATGAGATTTTAGCGATCCTTTAACTTTCATATCTACAGTAAGAATAGAATTACCTTACATTATTATCACTTACAGCGAGTTAGTCAATTGATTAAATTTTATTAAAATATTGTATAATTGTTGCTGATACTTCTTCGATCGACCTTTGCGTAACATCAATAATTGGCCAGTTATTTTGCTTAAAGAACTCCTCTGCTTCTTTAATTTCCTTTTCTACTTTTCTAGGGTCAGCATATATATTATTACCTTCATTATTAATTGAAGTCAGTCTATTTTTGCGTATTTCTATTAGCCTTCTTACGTCTATTGTTACTCCTATAGTCAGTTTATTTCTTAATTTTGCTAAGTCGACGTAAAAGGGTATCTCGCTAACAAAAGGAACATTTGCAACTTTATAGCCTCGGTAAGCTAAATACATACTGGTGGGAGATTTTGATGTGCGTGAAATTCCAACCAAAATTATATCGGCTTTATCAATATCTTGAATATTTTGTCCATCATCATGATTAATGGTATAGTTTATTGCCTCAATGCGCTGAAAATACTCGTTATTTATTTCAGTATACAGGTCAAGTTTTTCATCCTTTTCAATTTCAAGATAGGATGAGATTTCTCTAATAATATGTGATAATATTGCTCGATATGGAATTTTTAACTTGATACAATTATCTTTTAGATATTTTCTGAGCCCATCATCAGTAATAGTGCATATAACAAAGTTATGCTCATCACTTTTTCTCTCAATTTCCTCCAGAATTTTATCGATCTGCTCTTCTCCTTTTACAAAAGACCAAACATATTCGATAGTTTCTACAGAACGAAAATGTTTCAGGGCTGATTTTGCAACTGATATAACAGTTTCACCACTTGAATCTGACACTAAGTGTAGGTTAAGCTTTTTAAGGGTCATCAACGTTATACTAAAAATAATAGCAAGCAATCTGCTACTGAAATTGTGCTAATTTATTATACTACGTAAATATAGAAAAACTATCTTGTTGATAAAACTCAAACTAATTGATAAATTCTTAACACAATTATTCTCAAAACAAATGTTTTTATTAAAGCCTACAAATTTCACTTCTTTTACTAAAAAAGCTCTACCTTGGCTTGGGGTTATTTGTTTCGCATGTTTTTTAATTGGAATGTTCTTAGCATTATTCTTCTCCCCAGGAGATTATAAACAAGGAGAAATCGTACGAATTATGTATCTTCATGTGCCTTCTGCATGGCTTGCTCTTGGAATATACGGACTCATTGCATCACTCAGTTTCATTTCATTGGTGTGGAACAATAGCGTTGCTAGTGTTTTGGCACATGCTGCTGCTCCTGCAGGGACAGTCTTTTCGGCAATATGCTTAATCACAGGTAGCGTCTGGGGAAAAGGAACATGGGGTACTTGGTGGGTATGGGATGCAAGGCTTACTTCAATGCTGATTTTGTTCTTTCTGTATGTTGGTTATCTTTCATTGTGGAGCGCTTTTGATAATCAAGCAAGAGCAGAGAAATCATCAGCAGTATTTGCCATTTTTAGTGCTATAAATATTCCCATAGTAAAATTTTCTGTGAATTTATGGTCTACTCTTCATCAGCCAGCAAGTATTTTTAGAAAAGGTGGAGTAGCAATAGAAGGTTCTTTACTGCTGCCACTCATTGCAATGTTTATATTTTGTACCACACTTTTTTTAGTAGTGTGGATACTTAATGCCCTTCATTTAATTAATTTGCAGAAGATAAAGAGAGAAATCAGCATGCAATATTAGGTATATAGTTCCAGAGTGTAATGTTGTGAACAGCTACGGAAATTAAAATGTAGAGCAATCATCAGCAGAGACTGAGTGGTATAAAAAATAGCTGAAGAATGTAAAAAAGGAAGTGGTACGGGCGAACCTGTTACCGATGAAGGAGAGAATGAAAATGGAGAAATTACATCTCGAAAAGTAACCTCAGATTGTTCCAAGTATGAAAATTGTGGGCCGTATTCTCATTTTTATAAAGTTGATAATAAGATAGGTTGTCAAGGTTTTAGTTCATCTGATTTACTAAAGGAATTATATCCTGAGATGTACAGTAATCCTAAGATTGCAAAATATATAGAAGAGGGAGCAAATGGTAATTATGGTGCAGTAAATTTTAAATTTGCCTTTACAGAGGATCTTAATTCAATATCCTGGCTTGGTAATATAGAATGTGAAAAATGTGTGGATGATCAAATAGAGTTAGCGTGTCAAGAAGAAGAGATTAAGAGTTTCTGTTACCCGAACGTTTACCATAGTAATCCAGAATTCAACAAAAGCTTTTTTTCCAGAGGAGCATGTCCTAATCTCTTTAGAGAGTCCAGTGAAACAAGTGTTGTAAAAGCAAAACAAGTTGCACCATTGATACTTGTTAATACCTTAGGACAAATGATAGATAAAGAGGGTAATAACACTAAAGTATACTATGATGCATTGAAGCGTTATCTAAATGATGATAGTAAAATCAAGGATTGTGGAGATAATCAAAAGTGTAAGGATTATATTCCAATTATGGAGAAAGTTGCATGGAATAGTGATAAGGAAGTACTATTAAAAACTGCTGTTAATAATACGCAAGAAGCAAATCCTTACTATTATGGAAATGAGGATAATTCTACTTTCGTTGAATTTGGTTCTATATAAGGCTGAATTTGTCTAATTCTTTCTACACTAGACACAATTTAGTCGTATCTGAACAAATACATAATCTATATAAAGAGGACGTAGGTACCATTTGTCCTTTTAAGGCATTTATGTCAATGATATGCGTAATCCATGATTTTAAACATGATGATCCTCCTAAGTAATACAAAAAAACTCAGAAAAATGTATATAGCTATGATAGAAGTTATCTATACCAATATACTTTAACTAGAGATTATAAATTAATGAAGTTGAAAAGTCTGCAGACGAAGATAGATTTCGAGCTCTAGAATATCTTCACTATCAAAATAACAAAGCTGTCAAAATTTGTCAAGTAATTTTTATCGCAACTGTACAAACATTGCACAGGACAAATTTAAAATGCTGTCTGTTCAGACGCATGTGAAACCAGTGCTTCTTTTCATCCCACTTCCATGCGGCTAAACCCTTTTCATAATCTCCTATCTATCATTTCTTAAACCACTCCCCTGAACGGATACAATTAAATACATTTTTAACATTTTTATAGAAAACTATTAGTATAGATTTGTATGCTGCCCTCATGGCTATTTTAAAATGTTTAATACTCCTTTTCATTATTTCTTGTACACATCTACCTAACAAGCAAAATTCTGTTAATATAGACAATTATAAGCACGATTATTCGTTGCAACAATATAATACTCCTTTGAAGAATAACGAACCAGCAATACCAGAAATGATACCTTTACCGGTAGAGTTTCCCGATCTTACAACCAGTAATCAGTTTCTTTCGATTAATGTTGATGAAAAAGTACCAGTAAAGGATTTACTGATTGAGATAGGAAAACTTTCTGACATTAACTTAGACATAGATCCCAAAATATCAGGTAATATTACTTTAAAGCTAAAAGATAAGAACATAAACGAAGTAATTCAGAATATAGCCAACAGCGCCAAATTGCGTTACTCAATGAATAATGGTGTAATTAGAATTGAACAAGATTTGCCATATGCACAAAATTATTACGTAGACTTCATCAATATTCAACACTCTGCTCAAAGCAATTTTGTCGTTAGTGGCAATGTTACAAGCAGCGATGCTGACAGGAATGTTAGAAAGTCTCAATATAGCAGTGACTTATGGAGTTCATTAGAAAAAGGCTTAAATGCAATAATGGATGTTAATGGAGTGGATGATGGTGAATTTCTTTCATCCAACAGAGAAGCTGGTGTCATTATTCTAAATGCTAGAAAAGATATTCACAAAGCTGTTGAAGAATATATTAATAAAGTTAAGAAATTGGCGTCTTCTCAAGTAATGATCGAGGCCAAAATAGTTGAAGTTGTATTAGACGATAAATACCTTTCTGGTATCAACTTAAATGATTTGCATAATGAAACAAAATCTATAACAAATCAAGATAGTTCCATTACTAGCCTGGTAATGAACTCTGATTTAGAAAATTTAGTAAAAACTTTAGACAAGTTTGGCACTTCAACCGTAATTTCAAGCCCTAGAGTACATGCTATAAATAATCAGCAAGCAATGATTTCATTTACTAAAAACCATATCTATTTTACTTCCGATATACAGAAAGATACCGGAAACTCCAATCATGCCTTAATTACCAAGATGAATAGCACTCCAATAGGTGTGGTGTTAATAATCCACCCAAGCATTAACATTGATACTAACGAAATATTTATGGATATACACCCAACCTTATCAAGAATTAACAATTACACTAAAGACCCAAATATAGAATATGTCGCACAACAGAATAAAATGAAATTAAATAGTGACATTCCAATTATTGAAACCAGAGAAATGCACTCTACGTTAAAAATTAAGAGCGGCGAAGTTATGGTAATTGGTGGGCTTATAGAGCATAGAAAAGATAACCAAAACTTATTGCATCAAAAGTCAAAAAAACTGGCTAAGACAGTAGAAACCGTCATCTTCCTGAAAGCAACAATCGTACCAACACTTGGTTTATTAGATATAAAAGATAGGAATTTATATATATATTAAACGTATCCGTTCAGGCAATGGCATCAACTTAAGGAAAGATGTTGGAGTTGCTATTATGATAAGAAGAGAGTATCAGAATGATAATTAAGACAGCTTAATCATAAATCTGTTGCAGTAAATTTAAGTTACTTTAGTCATATATTAAAGTTTTTAAACAGGTCTTAGTTTACTTACTTTATTGTTTTCTTTATTATCAAATATTGCTTTAAATAATATGGAGGAGCACATTGTCAGCAATTGCCGTTATTGATTTTGGTTCACAGTTTACACAGCTTATTGCAAGACAAATCAGGGAAATGGGCGTTTACTGTGAAATATTTCCAAGCAATATCGATTTCGAAACAGTATCAAAATTCAATGGATTTATTTTTTCTGGAGGACCGCAATCTGTAAATGACAATTGCTCTGAAGTAAGTGAAGTAGCACATAAAATTATAAAACTTAACGAAACAATAAACACTCCTATACTTGGAATATGTTATGGACAGCAACTCATTTGTCATTATTTCGGGGCAAAGGTAAGAAAAGAATTCAATCAGGAATTTGGCAAAACTAAAATCAAGATACTAAAAGAATCCCCAATTATAAAGGATACTTGGGACGTTAATTCCGAAGTCGATGTGCTAATGAACCATGCAGACAGTGTCGAAACTATACCGCAAGGATTTACTGCTATTGCCTCAGGTATAATAAATCAAACAATCGCAATAATTGCCAACGAAGAGCGGAAGATTTACTGTACTCAGTTCCATCCTGAAGTTAAGCCTACGACAAATGGTAGTAAACTTCTCTCTAATTTCTTAGATATTGCAAATTGTGAGAGAGATTGGACAATGAAGTCATTCATTGAAAAACAGAAGGAAAAAATTCAAAACTTAGTAGGGGAGAAAAAAGTAATTGCTGCAGTAAGTGGGGGGGTTGATTCAAGTGTTGCAGCAGTTCTTACACACAAAGCTATAGGAAAACAATTAAACTGTATTTTTATCGATACTGGGTTATTGCGTAAGAGCCAGACCACTGCTATGTTAAAAGAAATTCCAATAAATTACGTTGATAAATCAAACTTGTTTTTAAGTAGGTTAAAGGGAATAACTGATCCGGAAGAAAAGCGAAAAATTATCGGCAATACTTTTATCGAAGTATTTGAAGAAGAGGCAAAAAAAATAGGTGATGTGGATTTTTTAATGCAAGGCACCATTTACTCTGATGTAGTTGAATCAGGGCACGCTTCAGGAAACACTAGTACAATTAAATCTCATCACAATGTTGGTGGGTTGCCAGAAAAAATGAATCTGAAATTAGTAGAACCTTTACGCTATCTCTTTAAAGATGAAGTAAGGCTGCTTGGCAAAGAAATTGGGCTTTCAGATGAGATAATATTTCAACATCCATTTCCTGGGCCTGGACTTGCAGTGAGGATCATAGGTGAGGTTGATGAAGAAAAGGTACGAATATTGCAAGAAGTAGATGAAATATATATCAACACAATGAAAAATTATGATCTGTATGATAAAATATGGCAGGCTTTTGCTGTACTGTTACCAGTAAAAACTGTGGGAGTTATGGGAGATAATCGTACATACGGATATGTTTGCGCTTTAAGGGCTGTGACTTCATCTGATGGCATGACAGCTGATGCATTTCCATTTGAAAATAAAGATCAACATTCGTTAGTATTTTGGAGGTTTTTGCAAGACGTCAGTAGTATAATTGTTAACAAAGTTTCCGGAGTAAATCGAGTTGTGTATGATTTAACTTCCAAGCCACCAGCAACTATTGAGTGGGAGTAGCAATAATTTCATTCCAGTTTCAGCTACTCGAATCACACCAAAGAGGCTGGTTGCATAACTCAAATTTTAAGGAAAACTATTTAATGTCATTCCAGCGCGTAACGCTGGAATCCAGAAAAAAAGAACCAGTGTCAGCTACTCGGATGACATCGAAATGTTCGTACAGATATTCGTCACACACCGGAATAAAAATTAGACTTTTGCCTTGTGCAAAATAATTTCAAGGCCGCATTGTCTTTATTTTGCTTATAGCTTCCACAAGCACTGCAAACATAAATGAAGAATACAAATATGCTTTTGGTAGTTCTATGTGAAGCCCTTCAAGTGTTAGATATACACCGACGAGTAAAATAAATAGAATGGCAATTACTTTTAAGCTTGGGTTGGATTTTATTACCTGAGCGGTATAATTTGATGAAAATAGCATCGCTAATATGGAAAATGTAAATGCTATGGCAATGATTATCATATTGTGAGTTAATGCTATGGCAGTTAATATTGAATCAACCGAAAAAACTAAGTCTATTAATATAATTTGTAGCACAACTAAAAAAAATTGTGATTTAACATTTGCCTTTGTTTTGTTCTCCTTATGTACAAAAATTTCGCTCCATAACTCTATAGAACTTTTAACAATAAGGAATAACCCTCCTGCAATCATAAGTAAATCCTTTACTGAGATATCTAGCGATACAGCGTGAAATATAGGCTTTTGCATTGATAGTATATATGATGTAAAAAATAGTATTACAAAACGCATCAATAGCGCTAAGCCAAAACCTATAAGGCGGGCTCTTTCTCTCAGCAGATTTGGCACCTTATCTATTGCTAGAGAAATAAAGATTAAATTGTCTATACCAAGTATAGTTTCAAGTAGCGTAATTATCAATAAAGTCCAAGCATCAGCTAGCATTTTCATTCCAAAGTCAGATTTTGTACTTTACAATAGATGTGTAAAAATTAAGTAACTTCGACTAGGTAATTAAAAAATCAGCCTTACCCGGAAAAGAAAGAGGCAAAAGGGCATTTTTATAATAAAAGTACTTTTGTAAGAGAAATAATGAAATTAAAAATCTAACTCTCTTTACGAAAATTTTAAATAGATTGTAAAATAGTTGTACCATAAAAATATATGCCTTCTTTATAGACTAAGATTTTTCTTTAAATTAAGATAGATACACGATAAGAGGAACATATGACAAAAGAATCATTAGCAAAAACTGATATAGTAAAAGTTGAAGATAAGAAAGCAACAAAGGGATTTTTTAAAATATTAGGTGAAGTAGCAGATGCTGTAAGGTCATGGGTTGGCAATATTGGCCCTGATTTAAGTAGTAGTCGCGATGTCGATAGTTTAGTCTTGAAGATGAACGAATGCTTAAACCCAAAGGGGGGTGAAGTCTCAGCACGTAAGAACACCGTATCTCTTGGTAATTTGTACTTGAGTTTATCAGAGGCAGGTCAAATAAAATTTTTACAAACCCTGGCAGAAAAGTTCAATCCGGATAAAACGAAAATAGATGAAGAAATGAAAGTATATAAGAAAAATCAAGATTCTGAGTCGAGCTATAAGTTTGAACAAGACTTAATAAAAGTCCTTGAATCACCACGCTCTAAAATATTGAAGCAGTTTATCTCCTTACCGGAGGGCCTTAAGTTTATTGTTGATATGCGTTCTGATGTACTCAAGCTGAAGAATCAATATAAAAGTCTAAGTCCACTAGAAAACGAATTAAAAAGTATACTTTGTACTTTGGTTGATGTTGATCTACTTGATCTTCATCAAATCACCTGGGATTCACCTGCATCATTGTTGGAAAAACTTATAAAATATGAAGCTGTACATAAAATTTCCTCTTGGGGTGACTTAAAAAACAGACTAGATTCTGATCATCTCTGTTTTGCTTTCTTTCATTACAAAATACCAAATGAACCTTTAATTTTTGTAGAGGTTGCACTGATGAATGAGATTGCAGATAGTATTCAACACGTTTTGGACGAGTCAGTTCCTTCAAGTGACCCAAGCAGTGCAAGTACTGCTATATTCTATTCAATATCAAACACTCAAACTGGTTTATCTGGAATTAGCCTCGGTAACTTTTTAATAAAGAGAGTCGTAGAAAAACTATCGCAAGAATTTAAAAGCGTAAAAGTGTATGCAACTCTTTCTCCAGTTCCTGGATTTACAAAATGGCTAAAAAATCAAGACGTAGCTTTATTAGGTAAGCTTAATATAAAACAATCAGGTACAGAAATTTTAGAAAGCATAAAAACTAACATTGAATGCGAAAAACAGTCCCTACTGAAACTTTGTACACATTATTTGCTAAAGGTTAAAAGCAGTGGTGGAGGTGCTTATGATCCAGTAGCACACTTTCATTTAAGCAATGGTGCATCAATCAAACAAATCAACTGGATGGCTGATACTTCTGAAAAAGGCATTAGTCAGTCAGCCGGAATAATGGTGAATTATCTGTATGAGCTGCCTAAAATAGATAACAATCATGAGAATTATATGATTAATAAAGTGATTTCTCATTCAAAAAAAGTGTCAGCTATGTTAAAGGAATAATAGGAAGTGCGCAAGCATATAGAAAGTGCTAACATTCCCTAATGTTTATGTATATAATATTGAATAGTTTTATGAGGTAAAATGTATGAATAGTGATGAATTAGAAGAATTAAAGAAACTAAAACAAAAGATACAAGATGCAGTAGCACATAAAAATTGTATGGTGTATTATTTGCAGATTCTAAAGAGATAGAGTTATTCAATAATTGTATTAGCAGTATTAAAAGTAATGGAATAGGCGAAGAGGAATCAAATGAATTGATAACCATTTATAAAGGACTTAATTCAATATTTGATAACATTAGTTCTGACTGGGATGGCAATAAGGGTAGCCTAAATGCTCAAAAAATTATTATACATTATCAAAACTTAGAGTCTATCTTAAAGATAGTAAACATAATTAAAGAATTGAAGACAAGATTGGGCCAAGCATTCGTGATCTTCGACTTTGATGAATCCGGGTTAATCCAGGATATCGAATCACTCCAAAAAAAAAATGAAAGAAGTGCTAGAAAACATGCAACAACAAGAACAAAGTGCAGCAAGGAAAAAAGAGTTAGAAGAGAAAGCTAAAGCAGAGTTTAGCAAGTATATAGAAAACAGCACTATTGATGCGATGTCAATCAAAAGGGATAGTAATTCAGATCTTCTTTATACAATAATTAAGCTAAAAGAAGACAATAAAAGCACAGATATTAAAGTAAGCGAATTTTTAAATAGTGATTTTTGTAAAGAAAACAATATTGCCGGTTTTCTTCTTTCAAGTGGAGATCAAAAAGAATTTATCAGTGGTAAAATACATGAGGGGATTAGATATTATCATATAGGTACCACAGTTCAATATGGAATAAAGTTTAACTGGTATGTAGACGGAAAGGAATGTAGCATTACATTAGGTGCTAACAGTGATGATAGTATTAGAATAATAAGTGATAGACCAACTGATGCGGATTTAGAAAAAAATAAAGATGTAAAGATTAAAGTTGGTGATGCTTACCTAAGCCTTGCTGATGCAGTAAAAACGTGTAGACAGCAAGAAGATCCAAGTAGCACAGTGAAGCAAGCATCAGCTAATGAGCATTGCCGTCCATTGGCAAGGACAGCTTAATGTTTTTAGCAAAGAGAGATATAAGTAATTGCTCTTGTAATACTTAAAATGTAAAATAGATCTACTTAAATAAGTAGATCTATGAACAATATAAGAAATTTTGCAATAATAGCACATATAGATCATGGGAAGTCAACTCTTGCTGATCGTTTGATAGAAGAATGTAACGGTCTTGAGACAAGGGAAATGACCAATCAGGTACTTGACTCAATGGATATAGAGCGTGAACGCGGAATCACAATCAAAGCACAAACGGTAAGACTCAATTACACTGCAAATAATGGTAATAAATATTGCCTCAACCTCATGGACACACCAGGTCATGTTGACTTTTCATATGAAGTCAGCCGAAGCTTAGCCGCATGTGAAGGCTCACTTTTGGTAGTAGATAGCAGCCAAGGAGTTGAAGCTCAGACTCTGGCAAATGTCTACAAGGCAATTGACAATAATCATGAGATAATAGTTGTGCTTAATAAAGTCGATCTTCCTGCTGCAGATCCAGAAAGGATAAAGCTTCAGATTGAAGAGGTAATCGGAATTGATGCAACTGAGTCAATTTTGATATCGGCAAAAACTGGTCTTGGGATAAAGGATGTACTTGAAGCTATAGTGACAAAACTTCCCGCTCCTCAAGGTGATACAAATGCTCCACTGCAAGCAATTTTAGTTGATAGTTGGTATGATCCTTACCTAGGAGTAGTAATTTTAGTGCGAGTTAAAAATGGAGTACTAAAAAAAGGCATGAGAATCGTTATGATGTCTAATAATGCTACATATCAGGTCGATAATATCGGTATTTTCACTCCTAAAAAAGTTATGACTGGTGAACTTTCAGCAGGTGAAGTTGGTTTTATAACTGCTTCAATGAAAGAAGTAGCAGACTGCAAAGTAGGAGACACTATTACTGAAGAGAAAAGGCCGTGCAGCAAGGCATTACCTGGCTTTAAAGAAGTACATCCTGTAGTATTTTGCAGTATTTTTCCCAATAACACAGATGATTTTAAATATTTAAGGGAAGCACTAGAAAAATTACATTTAAATGATGCTAGTTTTACATTTGATGCTGAAACGTCAAATGCCCTAGGTTATGGATTTCGTTGCGGTTTCTTAGGAATGCTACATCTTGAAGTCATTCAAGAAAGACTCGAAAGAGAATTTGATTTAGATCTAACAGCAACTGCACCGAGTGTTATATATAAAGTTGAAACACAAAATGGTAAAGTTTTAAATATCCATAACCCAAGCGATATGCCAGACCCTACAAAAATTGAAATAGTGGAAGAACCGTGGATCACTGCAACTATAATGGTACCTGATCAATATTTAGGAGAGATTCTATCTCTGTGTGAAGAGAGGAGAGGAGAACAGCAGGATTTATCTTATGTTGGTAATACGACAACAGCACTACTGAAGTATAAATTACCGCTGTCTGAGGTTGTTTTTGATTTTTACGATAGACTAAAATCAATTTCCAAGGGATATGCAAGTTTAGATTGGGAAATATCCGATTATCAGGAAAGTCAGATAGATAAATTAAGTTTTTTAGTTAATGGAGAACCTGTGGATGCGTTAGCCTGCATTGTTCATAAAAGCAGGGCAGAAAAAAGAGGCCGTGAAATATGTGCACGTTTGAAAGACTTGATACCACGCCAGCAATATAAAATCGCGATTCAAGCGGCAGTAGGCGGAAAAATTATTGCTAGAGAAACGATTAACCCGTATAGAAAAGATGTAACAGCCAAGCTCTATGGTGGAGACGTTACACGAAGGATGAAGCTGCTTGAAAAGCAGAAGAAAGGTAAGAAAAGATTGCATTCTGTAGGAAACATAAACATCCCACAAAATGCTTTTATTGAGGCTTTGAAAATAAATGATTAATATATATTCAAAAACATAAATTTAAAGAACTAAGTGATATTTTCTCAATAAATTTACTGACATTGATATGGGTAAATTTGAAATAGCTATGTGAATTTGTAAAACACTATATAAGATACCATACAACGAAATCATCCCAGTGTTAAACGCTGGGATGACAGAGAGCAGCTCAATTGCTCCACTCAATCAGTAAAAATCAGATATATGTAGACATTGGCTAAAACCATTCCAACAACATTTTAGTGAAACTTAACAAGCTTATCTATAGTTTTAGTGATGATTCTTGGAGTATTTGGAGAGACTTCTGAGCCCAGTCTATTTAACCGCTCTATAGCAAACCCGCTGTTCTCATTTATTATGAAATCACATAAAATATTTTCTATATCTTTAATAACACTTTCATGCTTTCTCAGAGGATGGTTATTCGGATATCTATGAATGGTTTTGATGCTAGAATACTCAACGAAAGCTTGATCTTTAAAAGCAAGTTGTCTCAATTTCTCTTTGAATTTTTCTTCTTCATCTCTTGCTAAAAGGCAAGACTTTATCAGTGATTTTATAATCGAGTTTATAGCCTGATGTATTTCAGAATGCACTATAACTTTGATGATATTTTCTTCCACTATGCAATCATAAGTGCTTTTTTCGCTCTTTAATGACTCTATAAGCATTTTGCTATTTTGCGAATTCAATTCCAGATTCTCTTCACTTATAGGAGTCATTATAAAGGTATTCTTATTTACCCTGATGTAAAATTGTGGCAACCCTTTAGAACAGGCAAATGCTACATCCTTAGACTCAAGTGCGTGATTGTATGAAGAAGAAAGGGTGCTTGCTATAACGCTACTTGGTACTTTCATTCCATGATTACTTAGGTGATTTAACACATTCTCAACATCATGATATGTAAAACCTGTATCTTTTATCAATTCAACAACTTCTATGCAATTGTGTTGTTTATACTCTATTGTCACTTCTTCTGTAAAAAGAGTTTTAGCTGCTATATGCTTATCAAGCACTGTGAAAATCTTGATGAAACTCTCTAAATCTTGTTTGTTAATTAATTCAATACTAATTAAGTTTTTGCTAACAATTATAATATTTTTTATCATTTTTTCCCACTAAAAAAACTCACTAGATGAATTGTATTTTTAATTCATTAAAAATTGTTTAAAGTGGGTATGCCAGCAACAGTAAGACAAAAAAATCACATAAAATCTTCATTATGTATTATATTACATCCCTCGTGTTCATCACTGCCGCTTGTGTAAGCTGTTGCATTAATGCTATCTTCATTGTTATTTAACATATTATCCAACTTTCCTTCTTTTTCAAGATCCATCAATTTGTCACATCCAGCAATATGATGTACATAATCACCATTTTCATCAGTAATAAAAATTTGTGGAACTGTCCTGACGTTATATTTTGATTTTATACCGTCAAACAAATCCGAGTTTCTAAGTACATCAATTTCTTCGTATTTCACACCTTTTTCATCCAATAACTCTTTTGCTTTCTTGCAGAATGGGCAGTACTTCTTCACATATATTACAACTTTTCCTTTAGTGTTTTTCACGATTTATCTCCATAGTTCATAAAATACAACTATTATATATAAAAAATATATATAAAATATCAAATTGTATGAAAATTATTTACAACTGTGAGCAAGGGATAAAAGATAATGTGGCACTAACTTTCGGAAATTTCGATGGCGTTCATTTAGGACATAAGTTTGCAATTTCCAATCTAAAGAAGGTAGCACAAGAAAGAGGATTACCCTCTGCAGTTTTAACTTTTGAGCCTCACCCATCAACTGTTTTATTTAGTAGGAACAATTTTAGGTTAATAGACCAAGAACAAAAAAAGGAACTAATCAGCAGCTATGGTATAGATTACTTGTATATTATTAATTTTAATAGAGGTTTTTCTGAGGTTAGCTGCGATGACTTCATTGGTAAGATTTTGGTAAAGAAGTATGGTGCTAAACATATAACTGTTGGAGAAAGTTGTACTTTTGGTCACAAACGATTGGGTAACATATTAACTCTAGAAAAATATTCTCAGATGTATGAATATTCTTTAACTAAATTAGAGCCATTGATAATCGATAGAAAAATTTGCTCTTCTTCCTCAATCAGAGAGTGTTTACAAAAAGGCGAAATAGAAATTGCTAATAAATTGCTTGGTAGGTCTTATCAAGTTTCTGGTATTGTAACAAAAGGTGCATGTAGAGGTAGAGAAATAGGGTTTCCAACCATAAACATTCCGATAGAAGATTACATGATAAAACCTAAGCTTGGTACATATTACGCCAAAGTTGCATTTTCTGAAAATAGTTCAAGTTGGCTATATGGAGTAGTCAACATTGGTATGAGACCTACATTTAAGGACTTAAAAAAACCTATAGTAGAAATGCATATATTTGACTTCAACGAAAATGTATACAATTTTAAGGTTGACATACAACTTTTAAAATTTATTAGGGCAGAAAAAAAATTCCATAGTATTAACGAGTTAACAAAACAGATAGACCGTGATATAATGAAGGCTTACCAGTTAAAGATAAACTTATGAAAAGGATATGTTTAGTTATTATATTGATTATAGTATCATTCGATCAAACAAGTAAATTGTATATAAACTCTTTGATTGATGAGGGGGAGTCAATCGAGATTACTAGTTTTATGAAATTAGTTGAAGTTTGGAATTCAGGAATTAGCTTTGGAATGTGTAGTACTCTGCCGCATGGCAGCTTCTTTTTTTCAGCATGTTCAATATTAATAATTGGTATACTTGCATACTTGATATATAAATCTAATGATAAGTCAATTTACCTTAGTTTTTCTCTGATGATTGGTGGAGCGATCGGAAATGTAATTGATAGAATCTATTGGGGAGCTGTATATGACTTCATATATTTTCATATCAATGATTGGTATTGTCCAGCCTTTAATTTAGCAGATCTATCTATAGTTTGTGGAATGTGTACATTGTTATATAAGTGGTATATATATGATAGGTCTATCTCTAAGCAAAATGAGGAATGAAATAATGCTTCGCAAATTCTTTAGTTTTTTTATACTATCTGTGTTTTTTTTCATTTGTCCGATTTCTTTGGAAGCTGAAATCATAAAGCATGCTAAGCTCAGTAACGGATTGGATGTTTATGTAGTACATAATCACCGAATTCCAGCTGTTTTTCATGCAATAATATATAAAGTTGGGGGAATGGATGACCCAATTGGCAAAGCAGGATTGGCTCACTACTTTGAACACTTAATGTTTGAAACTACAGGAAAATTTAAAGACATAGAATCCACTTTGGGCAGCATTGGGGCCCAATTTAATGCTTTTACCACTAAAGAATACACCTGCTACTACGAATTAGTTCTCAAAAAAGATTTACCACTAGCAATGGAAATTGAAGCAGATAGAATGGGCAATTTTGATGTTACTCAAGACAAAATAGATAGAGAAAAAAATATCGTATTAGAAGAAAGAAAGATGAGATTTGATAATAATCCTGAAGCTTTACTATGGGAGGAAATGAACAGTGCATTTTATCGTAATGGTTATGGTAGGTCTGTTATTGGTTGGGAGAGCGATATTAAAACTTACAATCAAGATGACATAACAAGGTTTCATGATAACTATTATCATCCAGGTAATGCTATACTGCTCGTTGTTGGTGATGTAGAATTTGAAGAAGTAGTGGGATTAGCAAAGGAAAAATATGGTGCAATTAAAGCTGAGCCTGTAGTGAAGCATTATCCGAACCAAGATTCAATACATAATGCAGATATATCGGTAATTTTAGAAAGCACTGAAGTAAAAGAGCCAGTTTTATACTTTCGCTATAGTGTTCCTTTATTTGAGCAAATAAGTGAAACTTTTCCTGTTGATTTGGCAGTTGATGTTTTGGGGAATGGCAAGTCTAGTAAGCTATATAAAGATTTAGTTCTAGATAAGAATGTAGCAGTAGAAGTGTTTGCTTATTATAATAGCTTAGCTTTTAGTAATGGTTACATTGAGATTCGGGTAACTCCAAAAAGCGGGGTGAATTTGGATGCTGTTGCAAGAGAGTTAGAAAATTCTATTAATCACTTTAACTCTGAAGGAATAACAAGTGAAGAGTTGCAAAGTACAAAGTCTAAATACAAAGCAGCACAGCTTGATAATCTATCTGATTTAACTAATATAGCAATGTTTTATATACCACGTCTAGCACTAGGTATTCCACTTGATGAAATAGACATTTCATATAGCAAAATTAATGATGTCAATCTAGAGGATGTAAATAATAAAGTTCACGCTATCTTTTCTACTAATAAATTAGTTGGTCGTTTGCTACCAAAAGGAGGTAATAATGAAGATAAGTAAATATGTATTTCTATTTTTTTTCTGTCTAGGCTTTAATTTGCAAGCAAGCAGTCACTTAAATATAGAGGAGGTTACTACTAATAAAGGATTTAAGTTTTTATTTGTTGAAAACCATGATCTACCAAAAGTTTCACTTAATATATCATTCAAAGATGCAGGTTGTGTGTATGAAAGTGCAGAAAAGCAGGGGCTTGCTTGGTTTACTTCTCTTGTAATTCAAGAAGGAGCAGGAAAAAATGATGCCAAAGATTTTGCGAAAAAGCTTGAGGATAAAGGAATTAGTTTAAATTTTACTGCTGGTTTAGAAGCATTTAGGGTTTCATTAAACACTTTATCTGAGAATCTAGAGGATGCAATTTCACTACTGAGTGATGCTATAATGCGCCCTAAAGTTGATCCTGAGGGGTTAAATAGAGTATTCGAAAAAGCCAAAGTAAACTTTAATAATTTTGAAAAAGACCCTTATTTTATTGCTGCAAAAGAGTTAGATACATTGTTGTTCAAAAAACATCCTTACTCAAGAGATCCATATGGAACTCTAGACACTATAATGAACATTACTAGAGACGATGTTTTAACATACATAAAGCGTAGTTTTACTAAGGATAATATCGTTATTAGTATTGTTGGTTGTGCAACAAAAGAAGAAGTTAGTACGCTGCTCGATAAATATTTATCTAAGTTACCATCAAAAAGATCGAAAGTTAGGAAGGTATCTGTAAAAAATGAATTTGGGCCTGCAGAAAGTAAGAGCGTTTTTATGGATATACCACAGAGTGTAATACTTTTTGCTCAAAAAGGCATAGCATATGAAGACCCTAATTACTATAATGCTAGTGTTTTGATTAATGCGCTTGGTGGTATGAGTCTAAACTCAATACTGATGAAAGAGTTGAGACAAAATCTAGGTATTACTTATGGTGTTAGTGCACGTAATGTTCCTAATAAGCATGGAAATATTATATCTGGATTTATGAGTACTGATAGTTCCACTGCTAGCAAAGCTATATCAGCAGTAAAAGATACATTTAGCAGAATAAAAGAGGAAGGAATTGACGAACAATTATTCAAGGATGCAAAAACCAGTTTAGTAAATAACCTTATCTTCTCTTTTCTATCCAATAATGCGAATACAGCAACGTTACTGGATAGTATGCAGATAGATGATCGTGATATTAACCATATAAATAATTATGCAAATATCATTAATGATGTTCAATTGGAAAAAGTAAACAAGCTGGCAAGTTCTTTACTGAATCCTGAAAATTTATTTTTTGTTGAAGTTGGAAGAAACGCTCAAGGTCAATAGTTAATACCTTCTACTATTGATCTTACTGCTTTTACATAACACTTATGCTCTTCAGCTAGAATGCGCTCTGAGAGACTGTGAACATCATCATTTGGTAACACTGGAACAGTAGCTTGAGCGATTATGGCTCCAGCATCAATTTCAGGAGTAACATAATGCACAGTACATCCTGTAATTTTTACACCCGCTTTCAGAGCTTGCTCCTGAGCATTTAGGCCCTTAAATGACGGAAGTAAAGAGGGATGAATATTTATAACTTTGTTATGCCATTTATTCAGGAAATTGGCCTTTATAATTCTCATAAACCCTGCAAGGCAAATTAAATCAACCTTATGTTGAACAAGTATTTCATGAATTTTATCAGTATCAAGTGGCTTATCTTCAACAACAAACGCTGAAACTCCTGCTTGCTTTGCTATTTTAAGGCCTCCAGCTTCACTATTATTTGTGATAACACACACAGTTTCAGCAGGGAAATTCTGATCTTGACATGCTTCTATTAAAGCCTGCATGTTTGATCCTCTACCTGAAATTAGTATTCCGAGTTTTATCTTTTTCATTTTAGTGCAGCCGTAAGAATGGATATTAATAAAATAGCTCAAAAGGAAAGTTTATTTTAGAATAAATACTATTGTGTAGCAATATTTTACACTGCTGAATAACATGGAATTAAAGAAATCATTCAGTTTGAAGTAACTTTAACATTTCATTTTAGGAATATTATACAATTTATGGTAAATAAATGCATATTTTTATGGCTGCGTTATTATTTATTTAACAAAGTATTAGTATAATTTACTACACTGAATTAAATGGAGAAAATTCAATGAATAAATTACCAAGCAATGCAAAAACAAGCAAGTCTCAGGTTACTCAGTGGGAGGTAATAAAAAATTGTGAATATTCTGATAATTGTTTATCAAAAGTAGTAACTTTATACGTCATTAAAATGGCAGAATTATCAGATATTTATACGAGTAATGAACCTGAAATTAATACTATACTTACAAGAATAAGCATAACAAGTGAAAATGCATTTTTAAATAAGGTTGTTGATATTGAAATTATGGAGGGCATTTTTCCGTACAAATTCAACAGCAAGAAGAAAAATAACATATCAAGGCTAGAAGATTTGTACAATTATTTATGTTCTACTGTTATTGATAGCCTTCCAAAAGAAATGCTTGAAAGCCTAAGAAGAGAATACAGAGACGCTGTTAACTTATTTAAAGCAATTACTTAACTAGGTGTAACATTTTTAAGACTTTACCTTCTATTTCAGAAATGCCACTTTCAAGATCTTTATCTATCAAACATATGGTAGATAAATATGTTTTCTGCTTCTTTTCAACATTGATAGTTAAAGTTCCAGGAGTAATCGTAACCGAGTTAGCAAATAATGCAATGGTCTTATCATTATGTCCTATGCATTCTCTTACAATAACAATTGGCTCAACTGTAGATTTGAATCGTAGCACCTTTTTTGTTACATAAATACTTGAAAAAATAATTTGGTAAATTAGCCAAGGTATATAACTTATAAGCTGATAAAGTAACAGCCTACCACTATCATTTAGAATTTGACTAAGGGCACTTTCAGCATCAATTAACCTTTTAAAGATAATCAATGTGAACACAGAAGAAAATACTCCACAGAGAATAAAAAAAGGCTCAAAATAACCAGACAATGTAATCCATAGAGAAGACAAAATCACAAATGATAGAGAAAAAAACTTAATATTTTGCCTGACTTTCATGATTTGGAGTATAACTTAAATGATTTTTTAGAAAAATAAAAAGTTCTTGATTTTTGTGTCAAAGAACATAATAACCAAGTTATTTTAATAAGTAGTGGAGATTATGACGCTTGATGATTTTCTAAAAATGCTTGAAGAAATAAATGATACTTCAGGTTTAAGCAAGAACAACATAGTTGAACGAATAAAAATAAAATTAGAAAGAATTGATTTACGGAGGTGGGAAGATAGTGGATTTAATATCAATCATATATTCACTACACATAGTGATCTAGATCCTGTAGAAACTACATTGTTGCATTTTGCTGCTAAGAGTGGCTATGAGAACATAGTAATAGCTCTAATTGAATATGGAGCATATGTTGATGCATGGGACAGCGATGGATGCACTCCTTTACATTTTGCTGCTGAATGGAACCACAAAGGCATATTAGATATTTTAATTGAAAGTGGAGCAAATGTTAATGCGTGGGACAATGATGTATGTACACCTTTACATCTTGCTGCCGAAGGTGGGAATGAAAGTGTAGTAAGAGCTCTAATTGCATGTGGAGCAGATGTTAACGCGCAGAACAATGATGGACACACTCCTCTACATTTTGCTACTAAGAGTGGCTATGAGAACATAGTAATAGCTCTAATTGAACACGGAGCATACGTCGATGCGTGGGATAATTATAGAAGCACTCCCTTGCATTTTGCTGCTGAAAGTGATAATGAAAACATAGTAAGAACTCTGATTGAACATGGAGCATGTGTTAATGTGTGGGATAGTTGTGGACGCACTCCTTTACATTTTGCTAGCGATCATGAAAGTATAAGAGATATTTTAATTGAAAGTGGGGCATATGTTAGTAAACAGAACAATAATAGATATGCTCCTTTACACTTTGCTATTGAATGGGGCTGCAAAGATGTGATAAGTTCTTTGTCAGGTAATGCTAGTCCTAGGGCTGAAATGGCAGTAGGAAGAGTGGAACAAATTACACTTGCAGGAAGATTGGAGCTTTTTTAACCAAACTTGCATTTACTGAGATAATTGTTTTGTTATGAATTAAACCAAAAGTTCTGTAATATATTGAAGCTTAAAGATATCTTTAGATATGGAAGTTATTGCAGAAAATAGAAAAGCAAGGTTTGAATACTTTATCTTAGAAGAATTTGAAGCAGGTATGATCCTCTTAAGTAGTGAAGTGAAATCACTAAGGGAAAGAAAAGCAAACATTTCTGATGCTTACGTTACTGAAAAAAAAGGTGAAATATGGCTAAACAATATGCATATCGCAGAGTATAAAGCTGCAAACCAAAAGAATCACAAGCCAAAAAGAGAACGAAAATTGCTTTTGCATAAAAAAGAGATAAATAAGCTAATTGGTCAAATCAAAACCTCTGGAATAACTGTTGTGCCACTTTCTATCTATTTTAATGATAAAGGGTTGGCAAAAACTAAAATTGCCATTGTGAAAGGAAAAAAACTCTATGATAAGAGAGCAACCATAAAGCAGAGAGAGTGGGAACGTGAGAAAAGTAGATTGTCTAAGAATAATTTGTAGTAAAATATGTCTTTAAGTCCAGTTATTTTTAGCATCGGTCCTGTTTCTATATATTGGTACTCTTTAGCATATGTTTTGGGTATAGTTTTTGCATATTGGTATTTACATAAGCTAGACAATCAAAAAATATTTACTAAGAATTTTTACGATTCGTTATTAACAGCCGTTATTATAGGCATTATCCTTGGAGGTAGGCTTGGGTACGTATTGATATATGATCCAGTTCTCTATATAAGCAATCCTATCGAAATACTAAAGACCTGGGAAGGAGGTATGTCATTTCATGGCGGTGCTATAGGAGTTTTGCTTGCAGTAATAATCTCCTGTAGAAGACATAACATTCCTATATTTTACACACTGGATCTAATTTCTTGTGGAGTTCCGATAGGTTTACTTCTAGGCCGCATAGGTAATTTTATAAATGGAGAGTTATTTGGCAGGGTTACAACTATGCCGTGGGGTATGGTATTTCCAGAAAGTGGTGATAATTTATTGCGCCATCCAAGCCAACTTTATGAGGCATTTTTTGAAGGAGCGCTACTTTTCGTAGTTGTAAATTCACTATTTTACTTGAACAAAATGAGATTGTATTATGGTGCAACAACTGGAGTTGCAGTTATGTTGTATGGAGTAGCACGTTTTATGGTTGAATTTTTCCGCGAGCCAGACTATCAAATTGGCTATTTATGGTTCAATTTAACTATGGGACAGTTGCTTTCTATACCTATGATTTTGTTGGGAATGCTTATATATTTAGGTGCGTTGAATTTTAGGTTTAATACAAAATCTATTCAATAGACAAGAGGTAAGTTGAATAAAAAAATATAGTAGAAGTTTATCTACTACATAGCATGTACAACTGTACGAACTTTTCGTGTTGCAGAGAATAAACGTGAGGGCACAAACCTTTTGTTGCATAGCTATGAAACAAACTTAGTAGCTACTGACCAAATTCATTATTAAGTAGATATTCATTTTTCAACAAAATCCCCTTGATTTAGAAGCTACTCTATTAAAACATATTTTTAAACTTTTGCCAAAACCCTGGTTTATTATCATTAACCTTTGTGAAGGCTATGTTTAAACTGTATCTTGGATCGTTTGGCACATCATATCTAATATTCAGTATTGAAACTTCGTTTTTATTATGAACAGAAACATCGTCATATGATAACTTTGTCGTGTAGCACTTTATATGCTTTTGCTTATCATATACTATATCACCTGATTCCCCTTCTAGTTCTACAAATTTAGTTTTTTTCTGACATTCTTTTATTTTTATTAGATCCTTGTCTAGTGATATTGAAACCGGTAGTGTATTACCAGCATACTCTTTAGCTAAAAGCTCACTTTGAGGATACATTTTTATTTCCCTTCCAAAATGTGAGTCTATAAAATTATTGCTCCAAAATTTGTCTCCAGAATGTACATATTTGTCAGTAGCATACGGTACACCACCATAATTGCATTGAACTTTGTAATCTCCAACACCATTATTTTGAAAAAAATCATGAATGGCAGCGTAACTATCAGCAGCATCATTTATGTAATCCATTACCTACCCCTTAAAACCTTTTAATTTATTATATCACAAGAAATTAAATCTATCAATAAAAAGACTTTTTTTGATATCAAGTATCTAGGGAGCATATTGATAGGATTGTGACATTCGTATTTCCCAGTTCTTCACATACTGCTGGACTAATTCAGGATAATTTTCAATAATTAATAAATTTTCAGCGTTTCCCTTTTCAGCTGTCTTACTGAGGTTAAACGATCCTGTGATGACTTTTTGATTATCAACAATTATTACCTTATTATGAGCAATTTTTGGCTTATTATCGATCCAAATCGGTATTCCATTTGAAAACAATTCGCTTATGACACTATATTTTGAATGGAGTTGTGATTTATCTAAGACGACTTTAACATCAACACCACGCTCTTTGGCGTTAATCAAAGATTTTGCAACTGTTCCAAGAGTAAATGTATATTCTTGAACTAAGATAGATTCTTTAGATTGGTCTATCTCGCTGATTATCGGTACAGCACAGTCTTCTTCAGGTGAGAAGCAAACTGTTGCTTTTGGGCAAGGCGAGAATGTAGGACCCACATAGTAATACAGAGAAAAACATGCCGACAAAAATAAAAGATATAAAAGCCTCACAAACCACACCTAAATACACGGCGGTAGTCTACATCATAGTTTAATCATCTGTCAACCCATATTCCTTCCACTTCTCTGTAACTTTCTTTATTATTTCCTCGCTCATTTCAATTTTTCTTCCCCATTCTCGTTTGGTTTCAGGTGGAAGTTTGTTTGTTGCATCAAACCCTATTTTACCTCCGAGACCACTTTCAGGGGAAGCAAAATCTAAATAATCAATTGGGGCATTCTCTATCGTAATTGTATCACGCACAGGGTCCATTCTTGTTGACATTGCCCACATCACCTCTTTCCAATCACGTATATTTATATCATAATCAACAACTATAATAAATTTCGTGTATAAGAACTGTTTGAGAAAAGATAGTGTGCCCATAACAATTCTTTTTGCATGCCCTGGATAAGCCTTTTTTATCGACACTACCGCTATTCTATATGAACAACCTTCTGGGGGCAGATAAAAATCTACTATTTCCGGAAACTGATTGATAAGAATCGGCACAAAGATTTCGTTGAGTGCTTCACCAAGAATTGATGGTTCATCAGGTGGTTTGCCAGTAAAAGTGCTGAGATAAATTGGATCTTTGCGCATTGTAATTGCAGTGATGTTAAACTCAGGAAACTGTTCAACAGCATTATAGTAACCGGTATGGTCTCCATATGGCCCTTCATCTTGGTAATTATCCAAACTTACATATCCTTCCAAAACAATTTCTGCATGAGCTGGAACCTGAAGAGGAATAGTTTTACAATTTACAAGCTCAAGTGGTTTTTTTCGCAGCAGCCCGGCAAATTGGTATTCTGATAAAGTCTCCGGCACCGGAGTTACCGCAGCAATAATTGTTGCAGGATCGCTACCAATCACAGCAGCCGCAGGAAACTTCATATTTTGTCCCCTCTCCTTCCACCGTTTATGGTGACCTGCACCACCACGATGTGCAAGCCAGCGCATGAGAGTCGTTTTTTTATTCACAACCTGCATACGATATATTCCAAGATTGAAATTATCTTGCTTGTCTGCTGTTGGTCCTTTTGTTACCACAAGTGGCCAAGTGATAAGCGGTGCAGGCTCGTTTGGCCAGCATGTCTGAATAGGTAGCAAACTAAGATCCACCTCATCCCCAGTTAGCACCACCTCTTGACATGGGGCTTTGCTCACAACTTTGCTCCGCATCGACAATACAACTTTTAGTAGAGGAAACATTTTCACAGCATCTTTGAAGGTTTTTGGTGGCTCAGGTGATCGCAAAAATGCTAGAAGTTTACCCAGATCCCTTAATTCATCAGAATTTATACCAAGTCCGAATGCAATTCTCTCAATAGTACCAAATAAATTCACTAAAACGGGAATTGAATTTTTGCCATTTTCTGTGACAACATTTTCAAAGATGATAGCTGGTCCCTTGTTTGACAAAACCCTACGATGAATTTCTGTCATTTCAAGAATAGTTGAAACTTCTTTTTTAATTCTAATTAGATCTTTTTTTTCTTCTAATGCTCTGATGAAGTCGCGTAAGTTATTGTACATATTTTAAAAATTTTAAGCCTTTTAAGAAGTGCTTTTCCCAGCACAACTCATTCACTTATTATTATAGAGGCTCTAGAAAAATTATTCTCCAATTCGCTTTTTAAGTTTTTATATTCAGCAGTCTTTAATTCTTCATTGGTAATAAAGCTTTTCTTTATGGTTATTAAATTGCTAAATTCGGTTCCATCATTTTGATATTTACAGAACCTATTTACATATAACCAAGGAGAATTTATTTCAAAATTCAAATTTTCACAATTTTTAATTTTGATATCTTTTATTATCATATGGCTTTCCTTAGTTTTAGGAACACCAATAAAAAGATCTGACACTTGGTCAGAAGCTGTATTGACAACATCATTAAGCCAATTATCTCCTAAATTCAAAGCAGGTCCTAGATTTGTCTTAAAAATCTTATTTTTTTGCTGAAACTCATATTTGATTGTAAGATCTTCTACATTACGTAAAGTAAGGTCAGGCAATTCTAAGAACTTCTTTTCTTCTTCATCAAGATATACTCCACTAATCATACGAAAAACAGAATCCCTTAATTGCTCATTTGAATAATACAATCCAACCCCTGTTAAGCCTAAGGCTGCTTCCCCTTGCACGGTAAGCTGGCCATATTCATTTACAACATTATCTTCTATAGTTAATTCACTATGGGATATCACTTTTGAATTTTCACCTTGTACAGCAGGAATCTTTATGTAATCTGCTTCCTCAGAATCGAGTACTAGAGCGTTCCTATCAGCAATGTCTGGAAAAATACCCTGTGCCATACTGACGGTATTAGTTGGATCGATCCAATATATTTTTCCATCTCTATTTGTTACTTTGAGCATCACATGATTAAAATTACCCATATTAGGTAATGCTTCAGGATTAGAAGTGCTAGTAGTTCCTCTCATAACTAAAATAGGTTGAACTTTATAACCAAGTTTTTGCAGAATAGCAGCCGTGCTAGCAGAAAAGTCTTTGCAATCCCCGACTTGAGAATCAGCAATTTTCTCCAAATCTCTCGGAAAAAATTTTCCTGACACTGTACGCCAGTCTCCCATGTACTGAACTTTTTCATTCAATAAAGAAGTGACTGCATTAATTTTCTCCTCATCGGTACTCTCATTGTCAGCAAATTCTGCTATAGCTTCAAAAGTTGCAGGAAGCGGCTGATTGATAACGCTATGATATCCAGGAGCTAATTTTTTAGCTAAATCCTCCCATTCAGATAAGCTTGAAAGTGATACCCAAGTGTTGTGTTTTATGTTCAATATTCCATTATGTGGTTCATTTGTTGTGTTTTCATAAACTGCTTTCTTTAAAGCAATGCTTATAGAGTGTATATCATCATTTTTTTCCTCAGCGATTTCTAATACTTCTCTTGGATCATTAACTTTAATCTCCAGGGGTAATTCAGAATTGATTTTAGTATTTTCTGCTTGTAAATAATCCCCATGATAAGAAAAGCTCAAGCCATAAAAGTTATCAACAGGAACCTTTTTGTTAACTTGTTTATACCTTAAATATACTTCTGTACCAATTTCTATTTTAGGAAACGATATAGTTACTTGCCTTAGCTGATCGAAGCCTTTACTAGGACTAGCTAGCGGTTTATCCTCTATCATGTCTTCAGTGACTATATATTCCTCTCCGTTATAAGCTGTTTTAGCTTCTAAAACAGTCAAATCTGCACTATCATCATTGTAGATTAAACTATACAGAGAAAATCTATCACGCCCAGACTCCTTGAGTATTTTTGCTTGTAGTTCTACTTCCGTTTCGTAGGTACCATCTCTATTAACATTAATGTTAACATTAGAAAACTTAACCTCGACAGAAGCATCTTCGTACTTACTCCACCTTGCTTCAGCTGTCGAAGCTACAAAAAATGCTAACATTGCTAAGTTAAAGACAGCTTTTAAAAACCTCATTTTTTACTTACATTTATTGAAAAATCATTCTATTATATCCGAACAACACTATCGGAAATGTAAGACTTAGTGTGTTCATATTACTTAGCGACGCGCTTACCGATATTATATGCAGCGATTACAAGATAATCAACTTTTTTGCTTACAATTTGCTAGAAATAGCGGTAAAGACTATCTAAATCTTTATAAATGCCTTACTTTGCAAAATTTTTCATCACCAAATCTTATGATGAACTTTACAAAAATATCTTAAATTTCATTTTATAAAGTTTGCATTTCTTGATAAAAATGTTTTAACATTAAGCATTTCTTTAATATTTGTATTCTTTAAGTAAGTATATGTCTAAGATACCATTTTTATTGATTTTTATACTTGCAGTAGCAAGTTTACCAGTAATAAACAATTGGCTTTCACACCGCAGTCAGAACTTAAATGATGATTATATAGGTGAGAGATTGGATAATTACATCAGTAAAAATTTTGATAGAGTTCTAAAAGCTCTCCAGGAAGAGTCAGCTAAAAATAGTTATGCTAATGCAACCAAAAATAAAATTTCTCAGCATAAAAATGAAATATTCGACTCTACTTATCCTTACTCAGGAAATGAAAATAGCAATATCATAGCTGTAGGTTTTTTTGACTATTCTTGTGGATATTGCAAAGCTATAAAGAACGATGTAAAACAATTGATCAATGATGGCAAAGTTAAGTATATCTTTAGGGATGCTCCAATACTTGGTAACAATTCTTTAAAGGCAGCAAAAGGTGCTTTAGCAACTTATTTTATCGATAAAGAAAAGTACTTAGATTTTCACTATGCTGCACTAGATCACAGAGGAGAATTTTCAGACGAAACTATATTAGATATAGTAAAAAATATAGGGATCAACGAGAACGATTTTAATAACTCTATGAAAAATAATGCAGACAAAATTGAGCAAATGATAAACAACAGCAAACTTTTAGTAAGGGATCTAGGAGTAGGCGGTACACCTTTTTTGATAATTGGAGATAGTCTTTTTGTAGGAGCAACTGATTTAAATGTGCTACGCAAAAAAGTGGATGAGTTAAAAGATTAATAAATTCCCTGCTTGACAGCATAAGAGAGTTTAAGTATAGTTAAGATATACTAAGTAACAATATGTATAGGCTACATATTAGTTCAAGAAAAGTAGGTGATGTTTGCTTGCAACACAGCACGACCTTAAGTAATTAGCCTTCCTAGGCTGATTAATCTATTAAAATACAATCATTATTTTGGAGTTATAACATGAGAGATTCTAACTATGTAAGAGAGCCAATTGCTCTTTTTCAACAAATCAAAGAAAATAAAAAATCAAGTGATTTATTGCATAATCTAAAGAGCGCTCATCCTGAAAAGCTAAAAATAGGAGCTGCTATAAAGACAGGGGATTGCTTTTTTGACTCTGTGGCTCAAGGATTGAATGAATTAAACATAAAACCTGATTATCGTTTTACTGCAAAATCATTAAGAAAAGACTGCGCAGATTATGCTAGAGCAAACAAAAAGCCAGATCAGTGGGTTTATAAAGCGGTAATAAGAGATGCCGGAGAGTATTTCGTACCTCAAAAAGATCCGGATGGAGAAGTAATAAGCGAAAATGGACTTAATAAGCAAGACAAGGCGAAGTCTTTTTTCAAATATTTAGAGTATATTACTAATACACATACAGCTGACGCACCTATATGGGGTCGTCCAAACATTGAAGGTAGAATGATATGCGACAAGTACAAAGTGGAACTTTATATTTATTCAATAGAGGAAGATAGTCAAAAAGTTACGGTAACTAAAATTACAGCACATGATGATGATCCAGAAGTTTTTATACAAGATATAAATCTCAATCAACTAGAGATAGATAGTAGCAAAAAAACTGTAGGAGTAGTGAATTACATGAGGCATTTTGTGCCACTTCTTAGCAAAATCCCTTCTGATATAACAGAAAATCAATCAGTTTCTAATGAAGAAATCTTTGGTGAGGTTACAGAAGCTTCTGCTTCTGATCAATCAGAGCAAGAAGAACAATATAATATCAGAACTAGCAAATCAGCAATTGTGCAAGATCATGAAACACAAAAAGAGAGAATTAATACCAGCGCTAGTGAGCCAATTCATACAGATACAGTAATTACTATTTCTCATCAACAAGGGCAAGAAACACAACAAGAGGAAATAGAAAAGAAATTAATCAATAGTTACAGAAGAGAAGCTATTTATAGCATAGCTGCTGTAATAACAGCTATAGCATTCACAGCATCTGCTATAGCTGCTGTTTTTACTCAACCAATGCCTTTAGCATGTCTTGCTGGAGTTGCTTTAGCCATTGCATGTGTTTGTGTATATCAGTTAACGCAGAGTCATCAAGACATTAACGAACTGAAAGGTAAGGTAGGAGAAAACAACACCTTTACTTTTCTAGAAGAAACGGGATTTAAAATTTATAGCCTGATTGATAAAGCAGCTTCAAAAATTTAAGATCTTTCCTACTTCATCTATATCAACTCAACTTTATTTTTACAGGAGGGCATATGTCATTTACAGAAATTAGATTTCCAGAAAATATATCTTATGGCTCTACTGGAGGACCTGAATTTTCCACTGACGTTGTAACAACTCATAATGGTTGTGAGCAGCGCAATATCAATTGGTCTCGTGCACGTGCCAGGTATAACATAGCTTATGGAGTTAGGTCAAACGAGCAGCTAACAGAACTCATAACATTTTTTCAGGCACGAAAAGGTAAAGCAATAGGATTTCGTTTTAAGGATTGGTCAGACTTTACCGTTATCAATCAAGAAATTGGCATAGGAGACGATAAAAAAACGATCTTTCAACTGATGAAAACTTACATAAGTGGAAAAGACAAGCATACACGAACTATTAAAAAGCCAGTGCATGATACAATAAAAATTTACCTAGATGGTGAAAAGACAGAAAAATATTCAGTGAATTATTCAACTGGAGAAATAGCATTTATGAAACCACCAGCAAAAGGCAGAATAATTACTGCAAGCTTCGAATTTGATGTACCAGTACGATTTGATACAGATTACCTAAACGCTTCTATTGATAACTATGGCAGCAATAGCTGGAACAATATTCCCTTGGTGGAAGTGAAATAAAGTTAAAGTATGCTCCATAAAAGTTAAGCGATACTGAGGCTCATATTTAAATGAGCCTTGCACATTTTAAAGTCTATCGCCCATTACAATGTTCCACACTCGAAATTTGAGGAAATTCTAATGTAGTGTTTTCTCTTTCTTGTAAAATAGAAAGTTTTAATAATTCTTTTAGAACTAACTTTACAAGTGTTGTACCATTTTCCTTAAAGAGGTAGTCCATCCTATTGGTTTTCTGTATGTGATTGACAAAATTTCTAGCTTCCTCATTAAAAGCCTCGATTGTGTTGATACAAGATAATACTAAATCCGAGCTATTTATTGCTAAAATTCCATTTACGAAAATATCTAATTTTGTTTTATCTTCAGTCAAATCTTCAGCTAACCTATTTCTAATATCATCATTCTCAAACAAAATGTACTCTAGGTACGAAGCAGACTCAATAAGTATAAAGTCTTCTAAAGGTACTGATTCTAAACATTCGTCAATATAAGTAAGTATTCCAAACTCAGTAATACACCCTTCTTTTCTCACAACATAGCACTTAGGAAGACCACGATACATTGATAGCAAAGAAAAAAGACGTATTATACTTGTACCTCTATCTTTCATTTCCTCGAGAAGCTTTCTATCATTTATTAGTTTGTGCAAAATGTAATCCGTAGCAGGACCTGGTTTACGAAAACGAAACATATTATTTTCTGCAAAAATAGCCTCAGCTAATTCGATAGACTTTTTATCCTCATCTATAAAAGCCTTTTTGTCTCTATTTAACCGTATGATTTTAGCCTTGCTATCGCTGCGTAGTCTAGTTTGCCCTATTAGCCTCTCAAATATTTCTGTCTTCATATATATCTTAATATAGTTAATATTAATATTAACTATATTAACTATATTAAGAAAAATAAATGAAAATGTTAATAAATATTATACTTTTATAAAAAAATAAAAGTCTTTTTATATTTGTATAAGTATATAAAAGGTTTGATTGTTGTAAGTTATCTAAGTGCTAGAGTCTAATTAATAAGTCTGCTTGAAGCCGCTCAGTGTTTGTACAGTTGTACCTGCGCAACTTGCTTCAAAATTTCTGCTTGTTGCTGAGCATGGATATTAGCATAACCACATGCAGGAGATGCAGCAGCAGGTCTTGCAATGCACTTAGGTCTTTTTGCTTGAGCATTGAGGCCAGACAATACCTCTTCTATCAATGGGTTGACAAAGAACCATCCTCCCATATTTTTTGGTTCCTCTTGACACCATATAATTTCAGCGTTCTTATATTTTTCGAGTTCATTGTTTAGTTTATCGGCCGGGAATGGATAAAATTGTTCTAAACGCACTACTGCTATATCGTTTATTTTTTGTGCTTCAAGCATTTCAATTATGTCGTAATAAACTTTACCACTACATATTACAACTTTACGTATTTTATCACTTGCAACTAAACCTGTTCTACACTCTGGAATTACCGTAAGAAATTTTCCTTCAAAGTCAGAAAGGTTAGAAACTGCGCTTTTATGACGCAATAGTGATTTAGGTGTAAACACCACTAAAGGCTTACGAAAATCTCGATTAATTTGTCGGCGTAAAGCATGAAAATAATTCGCAGGAGTAGAGCAATTAACCACCTGCATATTATCCTCTGCACAGAGCTGCAAAAACCTCTCTATACGAGCAGAACTATGCTCAGGCCCCTGCCCTTCATAACCATGAGGCAAAAGTAGAACTAGACCACTTGACCGCAACCACTTTGTTTCTGCAGATGAGATAAATTGGTCGATCATAATTTGCGCGCCATTTGCAAAATCACCAAACTGCCCTTCCCAGAGCACAAGTGAATAAGGAGAATCAAGGCTATATCCATATTCAAAACCCATCACAGCATACTCAGATAGTGCGCTATCTATAACTTCAAAGCGAGCTTGCTTCTCACTTATGTTGTTCAGTGGAATAAACGTTTCTTCTGTTACTTGATCAACAAGTCTTGAATGACGGTGCGAGAAGGTACCGCGACCAGAATCTTGTCCTGACAAGCGCACTCCTATTCCTTCTTTAAGCAATGACGCGAATGCAAGACTTTCACCAGTTGCCCAGTCTATGTTGCTACCGGAATTTATACTGTCTATTCTGCCATCAAGTATTCTTCTGACTTTATTATTGAGATTAAAACTACTTGGAATATTGCTATTTATGTGTACACCCAATTTTTTTAGCTCATCTGGTGAAACACCAGAGTCCGTATAATATTCACTCAAATCGTTCAACTTTGCTCTCCTGAGTTTTAACCACACTCCATCAAACCAGTCAGCTTTCTTCGGAGTATAAGTCGTTGACTCAGTAAGGCTTTTATCCAATCTTGTTCTAAATTCGCTGCGTAATTTACTTACTTCATCGCTACCTAGCACTTTCTCTGCAGTCAGCTTCTCTTCGTACAGCGTGCCTGGAGTTTTATGCTTTGATATTGCTTTATACATAAGTGGCTGAGTAAAATTTGGCTCATCGCCTTCATTATGGCCATATTTGCGGTAGCATATTATGTCAATCACCACATCCTTTTTAAATTTCTGCACATACTCCATTGCCAAATTCGCAACAAAACTCACAGCTTCTGGATTATCTCCATTAACATGAAATATTGGAGCTTCTATTGATTTTGCTACATCAGTGCAATAAAAAGATGAGCGTGCACAATTAGGATTTGCAGTAAAACCAACTTGGTTATTAATGACAATATGCACGATACCACCAACTTTATAACCTTCAATGTTGCTCAAAGTCAGGGTTTCAGCAACCACTCCCTGCCCGATAAAAGCTGCATCACCATGAATTGATATGCCAAGCACAGATCTCGTATTTTGTTTTGCTCTTACTCTTCCAGCTAGAACCGGATTTACCGCCTCAAGGTGAGATGGGTTAGGACATAAACTTAAGTGTATTTTTTTACCACCAGCAAGTGCTCGATCAGAAGAGTAACCAAGGTGATATTTGACATCACCAGACACCTCAAGACCACTTGGATATGCAAGGTTGCCTTGAAATTCAGACAGCATTGCCGCATAATCTTTTCCCATCACTTTGGTTAGAACATTGAGCCGTCCTCGGTGGGCCATACCAAGAACTATTTCTTCAATACCAAAAGCTGCAGAATCACTAATAACTCTTTCAATTGCAACAATGGCTGACTCCCCACCTTCGATAGAAAAACGCTTATATCCAGGAAATTTCATATGGAGAAATTGCTCGAACATCTCAGATTCAATCAAGTGCCTTAGTATTTCTTTTTTATCCTGAGGGCTTAGCGTATAGACCTGATTTTCAATTTTCTCCTGCAGCCAAACTCTTTCCTCATAAGAGGAAATATGCATAAATTCAAAACCGATATTCTTGCAGTAAATATCTCTGTAGATTCTAGTGTCACTTGTAGGAGAAAGATTCAAGTATTTTTGATAATCTATTTCCTTATTTACATGCGGTGATAATGGATTTAAGTCTGCAAAAAAGTGACCATAAAATCTGAAAAAATTTGCTAAATCATCAACATCTACCTTAGCTTCATTCTGTGCCCTGCAGGGTTCTGCTTTATTAACTTCTAAATTGCTCGAAAAAATTCTGTGCCAATCTTCTCCAATTGATTTATCGCCTTGCAAGTAACGGCTATAAATTTCTTCCACAAATTCGACATTATCGCCATAAAGGCAGCTTAAATTCGACATAATCACTACAAAAGATATCAAATACTTATAAGTATAACTTAAGTTTTTTAAAAAAGAACTCCTTTAGTTTCTAATTATTAAGTTATACAAACACTGTAATCCGAGTTTTCCAGAAAGGGTGTCATTCTAGACTGACATCTAATCTTTCCATAAATGCTGTATTTCAACATAAAACAACTATACTCATCAACTTGTGCCCAATCATAATTCCTAGATTCCAGTGTTAGCTACTTGTTTTTTGGATTTCTATACTATTGCTGATTGAAGATTATTGAAATTTTTTGCACATTAAGGAACGCAAGCGTTTATGAGTCAGAGGATAAGTCATATAACATTTACTCGGTCTTAATACTTTGAATTTATATTTAAGTAAACGATAAACAGTAATTGGTATGAGTGATCTATTTAAAAGTGACAATTATGATAAAAATCTCAATTCTTTGATAAGAGTCATAAAGCTGAAGGATACAAAAAAAATTAATGAACAATATGATGAAACACTGAAAGATTTATCTCAAGCTCTGAAGAATTTTACAAACAACGCAAAAGATGTAGCCAAATTTGTTATATATAGCGACTTGAATAATTATGTAGAACCTTTGAGCACAAAGCCACTCGGTTTTATTGGAACATTAAAAGGGATATTAGATAGAGTCTTGGGAAAAGATATTCCAACTAATGATAATGACATAAAAAATTTTGTTGGTGATGAATTATCAGGTTTCACTATAGAAAAAGCAGCCGAATACACAAATATTTTAAGTACAATTAATCTATTCAAGAAAGGACTTAAAGAAATTTTAGATTCGAAACAGAGTGGAAAAGGCAATAAAGAACATAAATCATACGAAGTAAGCACGGAAAATAAAACGACATCAAAGCAGAAGGAAGATACTCCTAAGCTGCAAAAAGGAAAACAGCCGGCAGGAAAATCAGGTATGAAGAAAATAAAACGGCCAACAACGGCACCTCCGCCACCTCCTACTGCCTCAAAAAAGGTACACTTTAAACCAGAAATAGAGAATGTATCTCCTGAAGATTCAGGCTATGAAAGTTCATTAAGTGAAGAGTCTGGAAATGAGGAAATATCAAATTATCAAGAGAAAAGTAGTAAATCTTCAACAAAAGATTCGGAAGACTCAAAGTTAGCTAAAAAGGAGCCAACTCACAAAACGAAACCTAAGAAAAATGCAGGAACAAGAAGAGGATATAAAAAGAGACAGGCTCCAGAGCCACCAGCGCTAAACGCTACCAATCAAGAAATTAAGCAAGAAACTAAAGAAGATAAATCTGAAATACTGTCAAATCCTAAAAGGCTAGATATTGTTGATCAACAAGTGAGCACGAAACCAATAATAGTAGAAGTGACTTCGCAAAAATCAGCTGAAAGTAAACCAATCCTGAAAAAATCTGCTGATAAAGCATCATCAGAAGTAAAAGCGGTTATTATAAAAGAAAAAGTAAATAGCAAGAAGGACGGTAGAGTAAAGTCAATAGTAGGAAAGTTTGAGCAAAATCAAGTTGCTAAGAGCAAAGCCACCCCTGCAACACAAGCAGATATCGGTATGAAGAAAGATCCTGCACCATCGCAAGAAACTGCCTCCCAATCTCACTCATTTCCGGTAGGAAATAAAAGATCTAAAATGAACCCCATAACAGCAAAGTCCGATTCTAAACTTCCGGTTAGTAAAAAACCTCTTCTCACTCATGTTAGTGTAAAGAAAATAGCTGCACGATTTGAAAGCCATGGGAAGAAATAGTTGTAACCTATTGAACAAACCCTATAATATCCTTGATCTTTTTTATATTGTTATTTGCAATCTCTGCTGCTTTTTCTGTACCTTCTTTTAATATTTTATGTAAATGGAGCTGATCCCTCAAAAGACCGTTCAACTTCTCACGTATGGGTGATATAACACTGATGATTAAGTCAGCTAACTCTTTTTTAAAGTGTTTCATATCATGTTTATTCACTTCTTCACACACTTTTTCCACATTTAAATCACTAAGCACTGAATAAATGTTTACCAAATTGTTTACTTCTGGACGGCACTTTAAAGTAGCAAAATCAAAGCCTAGAATTGAATCTGTTTTTGCTTTTTCTATTTTCTTGACAATCAAGTCATCTGTATCGTCAAGGTTAATGCATGAGTATTCTGAAGAATCAGATTTGCTCATCTTGCTTGCTCCATCTCTTAAGCTCATTATTCTTGATGTGCAATCCAAAGTTAAGATTTCAGGTATGATGAAATGACTACATTTATAATGATTGTTAAAAGCTGATGCAATATCACGTGCAAGTTCTAAATGCTGTTTTTGATCATCGCCAACAGGAACATATTTAGTTTGATACAGCAATATATCCGCAGCCATAAGTACTGGGTAGCTATATAACCCAAGAGAAGCTTTTTGTCTATCGCTTCCAGCCTTATCTTTAAATTGAGTCATACGATTAAGCCAACCAATTGGTGTATAGCACCCTAGCAGCCAGCCCAATTCTGCATGACCACTAACTGCGGATTGATTGAAAATAATCGACTTTTCCGGATCTATTCCACATGCAATATAAGTTGCTGCTGCTTTAAAAATATTATTTTTTAATTCATTTGCGGGAAGCTTATTTGCTGTGATTGCATGCAGATCAACAACACAAAAAAGAGATTTATATTTATCCTGCAAGCCTATCCACTGCTTAATTGCACCAAGATAATTGCCCAAGTGTAATACTCCACTTGGCTGAATACCTGAGAAGACAACTTCTTCCATACCTTGAGTGTTTTATTAGTTACTTTCGCAATCAGCAGATTTTTTAGAAAGAATAACCATTGCAGGACGAAGCAACCTATTTTTAATGGTATAACCAGTTTGTAGTACTTCTACAATAGTGCCAGGCTCTTTTTCATTATCTTCTCTTTCCACAACAGCTTGATGTAAATTGCTGTCAAAAGAGTTACCTATTGGATCTATTTCTTCTATTCCATGTTTTTTTAGATCACTCACAATCTTTTGGTGCGCCACTTTTATTCCTTCATGAATAGGATCACCATCTTTCAAGTTTTCCATTGCTTTTTTTAAATTGTCACAAGAGTCGATCATATCACGTGCAAATTTTGTGACTGCATAATCACTTGCATCACTAATTTGCTTTTGCATTATACGTTTAACGTTTTCATTATCCGCAACAGCGCGACGTAAATGATCTTCAAGCTGAACTGCACGTTCTTTTAATATATTAAGCTCTTCACTTAAATCACCTGTTTGCTGATCTTCTTGATCATCCCCTTTTCGTTTACTGACCATATCTGCAAATTTCTTTTTTTTCTCTTTATTACTATCTGACATATCATTCACCCTTACAAACTTAATAAATATATAACAATCAATCTAAAAATATCAAGCGTTAGCTATCCTTGTCTTTCTATGCTTGCATTTAAAAAGTCAATCAAAGCAGTTTTATAAAGAGAATCAGAAAAAGTATCAATATTACTTTGCGCCATATTAATATAGTGTTTAGCTTCTTCCATAGAAACATGAATGGCATTATGATGATTAATATATTGTAATGCTTGGTCAAAATTGTGTCTAGCTGAAGAAAAAGATTTCTCCCAGAATTTTTGTTCTGATGGACTGCCTTTTTCATATGCTATAATAGAAGGTAAAGTAACTTTACCTTCAAAGAAATCTTTTCCAAGTTGCTTTCCTAAAGTGCCTTGATTAGCAGTATAATCTAGCACGTCATCAATTATTTGGAATGCCATACCAAAATTAAACCCGAAATTCCTTAGCCTCTCTGTTTCGTCACTTGTGGCTCCAGATACTACTGATGCAGCCTCGGAGCATGCAGAAAATAAAGATGCTGTCTTTTCTCCAATGATATTAAAATAATTTTTCCTAATTGTGTTAGGGTCAAAACGCGTTGTCATCTGCTTTATCTCACCCTTGACAAGCAAATTAGATGCCTTAGATAAAATAGAGAGAACACTTAAATTCCCACATTCTATAAGCCATCTAAATGCTAAGGTCAATAATAGATCACCAACTAAAATGCTTGATTTATTCCCCCAAATTTTATTTGCTGTTGCAACTCCATGGCGTGCCTTACTTTCATCAAGCACATCATCATGAAGTAAAGTAGCGTTGTGTATAAATTCTACCGATGCAGCAATGTTGACCCTACTCTCTCCAGAGTAATTCAGCATTTTACACATAATAAAAATGAGCTTAGGCCTTATCTTTTTTCCTCCTGAATTAATAAGATGAGATGTAATATCGGTAGCAAGCTTAGTACCTTCATCATTGACATTTTTGAAGATAAAGTCATTCATAGCCAATAAATCAGAAGATACAATATCATCTAATTTACTACTTTTTGTTAAATCAGTGTTTAGCATTTAAGAGGACTTATGCTTCTTGCCCTTGTACTTTCTCAACTTTTTTCTTTTCTATTTTTTTCGATTCTGTTTCTAAATCTACTATGCCTTTTTTAATGAACCACATTACCCTTTCAGTTGCTTGCGCTCCTACACTTAGCCAATGTTTTAATCTATCAGCTTTTACCACAACACGATTTTTATTGTCTTTTGGCAACATTGGATCATATTGTCCTATTCTCTCAATAAAGCGCCCATCTCTTGGTGCTCGTGAGTCGGCTACAACTATCCTATAAAAAGGACGTTTCTTTGCCCCAAACCTTGCTAACCTTATTTTAACTGCCATGTCAACCTTTATTCATATATTAATTACAATTTAAATACAATAAACAGCTCAAGTCAAACTAATTGTACCTCTTTTACCTAAAAATACAATATAGCCCCCTCTAATCACTCATAAAAGGAAGATAATAAACTTTTTTATATATCATCAATCATAGCATGATTAACTTCTACTCTATACTTTGATTTTAGATAGCTAATTAACTGTTCCTTTAGCGATATCATCACACGTTTTCCGGTGTCAAGCATGTTTAATTTACCATTTGATGAATGCATTTGTTTTAGAACGCCTATTATAATTTCATTATTGTATTGAATAGGATCTGTTACCGAATTAGTTGTTTTCATATTGAAAATCTCTTCTATGAAAGAAAAAGGGTAGTTTTGTTCATTGCGTTGTATTTGCCGGCCTTTAACCAATTTTATACCTTGCATTTCTTCCAAATCTGTCTTTTCTCTTAGTTGAACTGCTACTTCTTGTCCCATTTTAAACATTCTTTCTTTTATAAATTCACTACGCCAAAGCTTTATGGCTGATTCCCTACTTTCTTCAAAATTTTGTAATTTAGGAGGAACGATATCACTGATTTTTACACCAACAACAGTATCTCCAACACCCTTAAAATAACTCTTCTGATCTTTCTCGCGTGAAAAAATGAAAGAAATGAAATCACTGGAATTTCCTACTTCATTACCACTTTGGTCTTTTCCACTAGCATCTACTGGACCAATGGTTTGTATAGGTAAATTGTAATTATTGGAGATTTCTTCAATCGTTGCACCATTGTATATCTTATAATTCACTTGATTTATGAAATCATTGACTTTTTCAAAAGACTTTTGATTGGTTAAAACTGACCTTATGTCTTTTTTTAAATCAACCAAGTCTTCATCAGAGATTTGATGTATGCTTTCTACCTTTATTACGTGCCATCCAAAATTGCTTGTTAAAACTTCACTTACTTCACCTGTTTTGAGAGCAAATACCTTTTCTCTCATATTTTCAGGTAAGAAATCCTTAGTTATATTATTTACTCTGGTTTCATCGAGTTTCACTTTATTAAACTCTTCTATTATTTGTTCAAAGCTTGCTTTACTTTCTTCAAGTGCTCTTCTTGCTATTTCAGCTTTTTCTTTGGTAGGAAATATCACATTGAATATGTCTCTTTGATTTTTAAGTTCCTGATGTTCTATTATACTATCAACCTCTTCATCTGAAATTCTGATTTGATCTTCAAAATATTTTTGATCCAGAGAAATGTATTGCGCAGTTCGATACTCAGGGTAATAAAAATTGGACTTATTTCTTTCATACAAATCAAGTAAGGCTTGATCATCTGGTTCAGGAACGTCTGTAATTGCATTCTCAGTTATTTTAACAATATCAACTACTCTAGTTTGGTAGCGATTTTTGTATATCTGCTCATCAACACTCTCACCAAAAGTTACCGGATAATTATCTTTAAATAACGAAGTCATGAACATCATTGCAGGCAGGATTTTCTCTAGTTTTTCTATATATTCCTTTTCTGTTATATGCAGGCTATTTAGAGTTTGATGGAATTTATTATGGTCAAATTCTCCTTTATCGTCCTGAAAGTACTTGGTATTTTTTATGTGGCTTTTGATAGATTCTTCTCCAACTTTTAATCCAAGTTCGCTAATTAGGTTAAACAATAGTTTTTGCTCTATAAGTGCGTTAAGTAAATCATATTTCAGCTTTTTTACTTGTTCTTTACTTACATCAGATCCAGAAATTTGCTTTTTATAATTTTGATATAGTAATTTATATTCATCTGATGTTATAACTTCCTTTCCTACTTTAGCTAATTCTTTCCTTTCATCATCATTTGATAAAAGATTGCCAATCCCCATAAAGATTAATAAGCAAACTAAAAGGAGAACGATTGCCTTGGTAAAAAAATTTCTAATACTCATTGTAAACTTAGTTAACTAACACTTAAATTTAGAATAGCAATAATTTAATATTTGTAAATCTATTAACAAATTAGCTAATATATGTAATATTGTAGTGTATTAAATTGAATGGAAGCTTATATTAACCTAAGAGCCTGTAAGTGATCTCTGAATATGGTAAGATGAGGTATAGTTGACATGAGGTAAAGTATGAGGAATACATATCCAAGTGACATAAGTTGTGAAAAATTCGAAAAGATTAGACTAATTTTAGAAAGCGTGCGAAAGAAAACAAAGCCAAGAAGATTAGGTTTATATGAGTTATTTTGTGGTGTGCTTTATGTACTAAAAAGTGGCTGTCAATGGCGAATGCTTCCAAAAGAGTTTCCAAGATGGCGAAATTTTTACGATTACTTCAAGAAATGGAGTAAAAAAACGAATGAAGATAGAGAAAATGTTCTAGAAATTGTCTTTAAAAAAATTGGTTGGAGAGAACAGTGGTCGAAATACCAAAACAAGCTTCTGCATCATTGATGCCCAAAGTGTAAAAAATACCGATACTGCTGAAGAAAAAGGTTATGATGCTGGCAAGAAAATTTCAGTAATAAAGCGTCATATCGCAGTTGATACACAAGGTTTGACACACGCAATTCATATAACAACGGCAGAAATAACTGATCGTAGCAGTGCTTTGACAATGGTTAAAAATGCTAAAGAAAGTCTCTCTGAAGTTAAAAACATACTGGTTGATGCAGGCTACACTGGAGAAAATTTTGCAACACAGATAAAAGTAACTATTGGTGCAACTGTTGAGGTGAAGCACCTTTGCTGTATTGCCAAAAAGATGGGTTGTTGAGAGATCTTCTTTTGCCTGGTTGGAAAAATGTAGGCGACTTTGGAAAAATTGCGAGCGTAAATTTAATACTAGCCTACAAATTTGCTTTTGCTTCTTTCCTCTTCAAAAGATTATGAACAGGTTCTAAGAGATAAGAAATATAAACCAAAAAGCCATTGGATGACAAAGTTAATGCTTTTTTAGTTTTAATGGTTTATATTTTATTTCTATAACAGCAAAGGAATATTAAAATGGGAGATGTTTTTTCGATGTCAATGGAATCTTCTAAAGACAATAAAGATAGAAATGAACAATTTCTCATGCAAGTAGCTGCTTGGTTGGTTGATAACACTAGCTTAACTTTTGATCAAATAGCACAATGTTGCAAGTTATCCCTTGAAAAAGTACAAGACATAGCTGATGAGGAAATAGAAGTTGAAAAGTATGACCCTATTATTTCTGAAATAATTACTGAAAAAGAAATCGATAATTGCAAAAAAAATCCAAATCGTGTACCAAATTTGATTATAAAAAATATGAAAAAAAGGGCAAAGACGATTAGCTTTCTTGCCTTTGCTTCCACAGCAAGGCGTAGAGATAAACCTAATGCGATTTATTATTTGGTAAAAAAATTTCCTATCTTGAACAATAATGTAATAGCTAAGCTAGTTGGTACAACAAATTACACAGTTGAGCAGGTAAGAGATAGATCTCATCATAACATACTCAATATCAAACCTCAAGATCCTGTACTACTTGGTTTATGTAGCCAGGAAAATTTAGAAGCGGAAGTAGAAAAAGCGAAAGTAGAAGAAGAGAAGAAACAAAGATTAAAAAATATAAATAATAGCTATTGATGATTCTCAAATTCTTGTACTTTGTTAATATTAAATTAACTTGACTTGTTAGTTTTTATCAGTATAATGCAAGTAAAGTATCTAGTTTAATAATAATTAAGTCTAAATACGCACTGAAAACTAGCTCAGCCTAATTTATTGTTTTATATTCACATTTTAGGTTAGTAAGCATCAATTAAAATTTTTGGAGGATTATGACAACAATCAATGAAGATGTCTTAGCAAAAGGAGGGGTTGTAGGTCAACCTGAAAAAAGCGAACAAATTCATAATGCTGACGCAGTAAAACAAATGACCAGTGAAGGTGATGAAAAAAACAAGAAAACATTGGACCTGAGCGAATTGAAAGAGAAAACAGCAGAAGAATTGTTAGAGCTAGCTGAAGAAAGAAAAATTTCAACTAGTGGTAAAGGCAATGGCAGGATGCTAAAACAGGAAATGATATTCAGTTTAATGAAGAAAATGAGTGAAGAAGGAGGCATAACCACAGGAAGTGGAGTAGTGGAAATATTGCCTGATGGTTTTGGTTTCTTACGTTCATCAAGTGCAAATTATGCTCCAAGTACCGATGATGTTTATATTTCCAATGGCCAAATAAAGAAGTTTAATTTACGTACAGGAGATATGGCATGTGGAGAAATAAGGCCACCTGGTGATAAGGAAAGATATTTTACTTTAACTAAGGTTCACAGTATAAACTCTACTGAAATCAGTGAATTAAGAAAGTACGTACATTTTGATAATTTGCTTCCACTTTATCCTGAAAAAAGCCTCATCCTTGAAAACAACAGTAGCGGAGATAATAAAAAAGATATAAACATGCGTGCTGTAGATATAGTTACACCTCTTGGAAAAGGACAAAGAGCATTGATAGTTGCTCCACCTCGTACAGGAAAAACGATATTGCTTCAGCAAATGGCTCACTCTATAGCTACAAATCATCCTGAAATAGAACTAATAGTATTACTTATAGATGAAAGACCCGAAGAGGTGACAGATATGATACGCTCTGTAAAGGGTGAAGTGGTAAGCTCTACATTTGATGAACCTGCCTACCGTCATGTCCAACTTGCTGAAATAGTAATAGAAAAAGCTAAAAGAATGGTTGAACACAAAAAAGATGTAGTGATTTTGCTTGATTCTATAACTCGCCTTGCACGTGCTTATAATGCAGTCATTCCTTCGTCTGGAAAGGTTCTAACCGGTGGTGTAGATTCAAATGCGCTGCAAAGACCAAAACGCTTTTTTGGAGCAGCTCGTAATATTGAAAATGGTGGTTCTTTGACAATCATCGCTACAGCCCTTATAGAAACTGGTTCAAAAATGGATGATGTTATTTTTGAAGAGTTTAAAGGCACAGGTAATGCTGAAATTATACTAGATAGAAAACTTGCTGATAAACGTATATTCCCTGCTATTGATATTACAAAATCCGGAACAAGGAAGGAAGAGCTATTAGTTGATAAGACCATACTAAATAAAATATGGGTATTGCGTAGGATACTTAACCCTATGGGATCTGTTGAAGCAATGGAGTTTTTACGTGACAAATTACTTTTAACAAAGAGCAATGCTGACTTTTTTAACTCCATGAATCACTAAAAGTAAGCCAATTCTGATGGAGCAAAAAAGCAAAGCTCTCTTATAGCTAAAATAATTTGGATTTATCAAAATATATTAAGCTGGCAATCTACCTTAAGTTGCTATTCCAACTTATAGCACTGATTTTGATCAAAAATTTTATGTAGTCAGTTTATTTACAATCGATTTTCCAGTGTCAGCCACTTAGATGACATCTTTTTGACTCTTAATATTAATATCAATTGTGTACCAGTGTTGAAATGACCCACTCAAAAGGGGATTGTATTTACTCTGAATCAGATGATAAATTAGATGCTTGGTAAGCGTAATTTGGAGCTTCCTGTGTAATGATTATATCATGAGCATGACTTTCTCTTAACCCTGATGAAGTAATAGTGACAAATTTGCAGTTTTTTTTCATCTCTTCTATATTACGGTTGCCAGTGTAACCCATTGCAGCTTGCAACCCACCAATTAACTGACAGATCACTCCTGAAGCTGGACCTTTAAAAGGAACTCTTGCTTCTACTCCTTGTGGGACTAAATCAAGTTTTGAATCTTGAAAATAACGGCTAGCTGACCCTCGTTTCATTGCACTAATAGATCCCATTCCTCGATATTCCTTATATGCTCTACCCTTATACATGATAATCTCACCTGGGCTTTCCTCAGTACCAGCAAAGATTGAACCTATCATCACAGTATCAGCACCAGCTGCAATAGCTTTTGCAACATCTCCCGAATATTTTATTCCACCATCAGCAATTAGTCTGACGTTTTTTGTTTTACAAACCTCTGCAATATTCTTGATCGCAGAGAATTGTGGCATACCAACGCCTGTAACTATTCTGGTAGTACAAATTGATCCTGGCCCTATTCCAACTTTCACTGCATCAACACCAGCATCAATCAACGCTTCAGCAGCCTCCTTTGTTGTAATATTTCCGCCGATTAATTGCGTATTCGGATACATCTTTTTTATTTCCTTAATAGTGCTGACAACGTTCTCGGAATGACCGTGAGCGGTATCTACAATAACCACATCAACTTCTTCTTCGACCAAAGCTTCACATCTTTCTATACCGTCTTTTTTACCAGTACCAATTGCAGCGGCAACTCTGAGTCGACCTTTACTGTCTTTACATGAATTTGGATATCTATTGTATTTTTCGATGTCTTTAACTGTGATTAGACCTATGCAACAAGAATTTTCATCAACAACCAAAAGCTTCTCTATTCTATTTGCATGCAACAATTTCATTGCTGAGGCGCTATTTACTGCCTGCTCTCGAACTGTTACTAACTTATCTTTTGTCATTACCTCGGAAACTTTTATATTCATGTTCTGGTCTTCAATAAACCTCACATCTCGATTAGTTAAAATTCCCACTAACTTGCGTTGATCAACTACAGGAATGCCGGAATAATTATACTCTCTCATTAATGAAACTGCTTCTGCAACTGTTTTATCTGGGGAAATTGTAATTGGGTTATACACGATCCAGCTTTCATATTTTTTCACCCTTCTTACTTCTAACACTTGTTCATCTATTGATAAATTCTTATGTATGCAACCTATTCCACCATGTTGGGCAATAGCTATTGCAAAGCCTGATTCAGTGACAGTGTCCATTGCAGAGGATATGAGAGGGATATTTAGTTCTATATTATTTGTTAGATAAGTTCTTGTGTCTGCATCACGAGGCAATACATCAGAATAGGCCGGTAAGAGAAGTACATCGTCAAACGAATAACAAGCTTCCATTTTTTTCATATGCTTTATTTAAAGCTTATACGCCAATTAATGAAATTGCAATAGAGCTTTTGCAAAATTAGCCTGGCTCCAGCTATTTTTAGATCAAAATAGGATAGAAGAGGTATGTAGCTCCTAATATATTTATCGCATAATTATATTATTTGCTAGCAAACAGAACTGCTCAATAGTTAAGCTTTCTGGACGTTCGTCTCCACTCAGTTTAGCATTCTCAAGAGTAGTTGAGACATCACTAGTTATACTTTGCAAGCTATTTCTCAGCATCTTTCTTCTTTGAGCGAACACAGCACGTGTTAGCTTTGTTAAGGTTTCTAAATTTACTGCAAATCTCGGAGTGGGTAAAGGTTTTACTGTAATTACTGAAGAATATACTTTTGGTCTTGGAAAAAATTCCTTAGGTTCAATATCAAATTCCTTTTTTATGTCGCATAGTAACTGGCTTAGCACTGATAGGGAACCATAATCTTTAGAATTAGGTTCTGCTGTAATACGCTCTGCTACCTCCTTTTGGAACATTAACGTCAAATTCGTAAAAAATTTTATATTATTTAACCACTTTAAAAATAACGCTACTGAGATATTGTAAGGCAAGTTAGCAATGACTTTGACTGGACATTCTACCAGCTCTTTTTCTACAACATTAAGTGCATCTGCTTCTATAATTCTATATTTTCCCTGATGCTCATTTAGCAATTGTTCGTGATGTTTCACTAAACTACTATCTTTTTCTATAGAAAGTAGAAACTTTGGATTATATGCCAATATTTCTCTTGTTAACGCACCATACCCAGGACCAATTTCAATAACATTAAAATCTTTCAGGCTACCAGCTAAGGCAACTATTCTTTTTATTATCTCATTCGATAAAATAAAATTTTGCCCTAGACTCTTTTTTGGCTTCAGTAAAAATTTTTTCATATGATCTTAGTATGCAGTATTTTAAAAATTAGTTGACGAAAATTCATCAATAATTGTATATTGTCAGTGTATTTAATGCCGGCTTAGCTCAATTGGTAGAGCAACTGACTTGTAATCAGTAGGTTGTCAGTTCAAGTCCGACAGCCGGCACTCTCATTCATATAAGAAAAATTGATGTCTTTTTTAATAGTAGCAAATTGGAAAATGAATGGAACACGTTCTTCATTTGTTGACTTTATAGGCAAACTTAACAACAAGAGCAACGAAATTACCTCTAAATTAGTAATTTGCCCTCCTTTTACATCATTTCAAAGCAATATAGAGTTGAACAACAATATTAAAATAGGAGGACAGAATTGCCATCATAAAGAGTTCGGTTCTTACACAGGTGAAATTAGTGCAGGAATGTTGAAGGAACTAGGATGTAGTTACGTAATACTTGGACATTCTGAAAGGGCTCATGAAAAAGATAGTGAAATAAAACTTAAATCGAAAACAGCAATAGAATCAGGATTACACCCAATCATCTGTGTAGGTGAAAACTCAGAAGATTATAAAAATAAAAAAACAAAAGAAGTAATAGAATATCAATGCAAAAACCGTTTGCCAACACAAGGTGAATATACCATAGCATACGAACCGATATGGGCAATAGGAACAGGAAATGTGCCAAATAATGACGCAATTGCTGAGGTGATAGAGATAATAAAATTGTGTACTGGTAAAAAACACATTATATATGGTGGCTCAGTCAGCTCAGAAAATATAGGAAACTTGCTCAGTATTCCAAATCTGTTCGGAGTTTTAATTGGTAGTGCAAGCTTAGATTTTGATCACTTTTATCAAATTATACAACAAGTCAAGAAAAAATTTTCTCTTAATTAATTCTAAAGGATAAATACTCTTATTGTCATGGCAAGGGAGTTGGCAAAATGTGTCAAGGAGTTTTCTATTGGCTAAGGTTGTGACAATAAAGTTAAGCACTGCCAAAAACTATGGAAGAAGTCATTATAATTTGTATTATATCTTTATAAAATGGTTCGCATAAGTTATCTAGAAGTGCAACTAAACAAATACAAAAATCAAAGTGTTGCGGTTTTCGGCCTTGGTAAAACTGGTTTGTCCGTTATTAATGCTCTAACAAAAAGCAGTGCAAAAATATATGCATGGGATGATAATAAAGAGCAAATAGCAAATGCAAAAAAGATATATAAAGAGTGTAACTTTACTCATCCCAATGGGTATAATTGGCATGAGATAAGCACACTAATTTTGAGCCCTGGAGTGCCAATACCAACGCATTGGGTAGTAAAACTTGCAAGAAGCTTTGACTGCAAAATAAAATCAGACATTGAGCTATTTCTTGAAACTAAAACTACAAATCAGAAGGTTATAGGCATTACAGGAACAAATGGCAAATCAACCACCACGTCACTAATAGGGCACATATTAAAATCCACAGGGAAAAAAGTAGCTATTGGCGGGAATTTAGGTGTGCCTATTTTGGATTTAGAAAGAGATGCAGAAATTTATGTAATTGAATTCTCCTCTTTTCAATTGGAGCTAATAAATAAAATTAATGTAGACATTTCTGTATTGCTAAACATCACACCAGACCACATAGATAGACATGGAAGTATGAATAACTACATAGCAACTAAATTAAAACTGATAAACAGTAGCAAGATTGCCGTGATAGGATGTGATAACAAAATTACCGCTGATGTATTCAATAAATTCACTGGGAACAAAATTCCAATTTCAGTAACATATTCCCTGGTGTCATTCCAGCGCGTGACCAGAAAAGAAAAACCATTGCCAACTACCCAGATGACAGAGGGTAGTGCAAGAGATCTAATATCATTGGCAGATAACAATTTGCTTGATTATAGTGAACAGATTACTGGTATAGATCGAAATTATCTGGATCCCAGTGTCAGCTACTTGGATGACAAAAGGAGTGCTGAGATTCAGGAGATCTCGCTAAAACTAGAGAATCACAACTTATCAATGAGTGATATGAAAGTAAACCTAGTATCCAATGTAGAAAATATAGTAGCTGCACACGCTGTGTGCAAGTTACTTGGAGTAGATAGCAGCACTATTGTCAATGAAATCAAATCCTTTCCAGGGCTAAGACACAGAAATGAATTTCTTGGCAAAATACATAATGTACTTTTTATCAACGATAGCAAAGCAACCAATGCAGAATCGACCGAAAAGGCAATTTTATCTTATAAAAACATATACTGGATTGTTGGCGGAAAAAGCAAAAAAGGCGGAATAGAATCATTAAGCAAGCATTTCACCAAGATTAGAAAAGCTTTTCTTATTGGAGAATCAACTGAAGTTTTTGCAAACATTATGGAGAACAAAATAGATTATATGAAGTGCTATAATCTAGAAAACGCATTTAAACTGGCTTTTGAAGAGGCCATAAATAGCAAAGAAGAAGTAGCGATATTACTTTCTCCTGCATGTTCTTCTTTTGATCAGTGGAAAAATTTTGAAGAGCGCGGTGAAGCATTTTGCAGAATGTTTGAAAATCTCAGGTATAATTATATGTGATGTTTAGTATAATATTGTATGGAACAAAAGTTAATAGTAGATGAGCTGATTAAGGTTGTTCCATTTGAAGGAATAAGTGATGCAACCTTATTGAAAGTGTGCACGAACCTTAACCTAGCCAATAGTTTTTGTAAATTTCAAAATGGAATATATAGTGCTTTGGAGTACATAGCAGAGGACTTAAATAGCTCAATGGAAACTGAACTTTGGAATTCCAATTTAGAAGATATGAAGGTAAGAGAGCGGATAAAGTTAGCTGTCCAAATACGCCTTTCAAACTATGCTAAGTTACAAAATTACAGAGAGTTTTTAAAAAATGTTTTATCATTCTCTATATTACCCCAAAATACATATTTTTCTAGTAAACTCTTGTACAGAACTGTTAGCGCGATTTGGTATGGCATTCATGATCAATCAACAGATTTTAACTACTATACAAAAAGAGCAATATTAGCTGGAGTGTACTTAAGTACGATACTTTTTTTTATCAATGATTATTCAGAAGATTTTGCAGATACCCTGTCGTTTCTTGACAAACGTATCAACAATGTCATGACATTTCAAAAGTTTAAAACCCGTTTGAATAGAATGGTAAGAAACTTCTTATAGCCTCTTTACTTATACGAGTTACTCGTATTTATACCTAAAGCTGCCTTGATTTTTATGTTAAGATAATTGACATCCACTAACAGTGAGCTTAACAAAGAACTTGATTGAAAGCAATACATTAGAAAGTAGTTTTGCTGGAAACTTGAAGTAGACAGAATTGATACACATAAAGCTGATCCATGTACAAAAGTATCTGTTCAGATACACGACTAATGCTGTGTGATCCATAGAGGTTATTACAATAAGAATGTAAGATCAAATAGAAATTTGGATTTGCAGTAGTTTATAGACCTTATTACAATTGCAAAGGATAAATTCTAGGGTTAAACTACGTCTGAGTTGGATAAAACTATACAAAGAGTTGGGTCATGCAGGAAAGGTATGTCAGCATTATGGTATTTCACGTTTTACCTTACGTAAATGGTACAAACGTTATGAAGAGTTAGGTGAAAAAGGATTAGTAGATCTCAGTAGTAAGCCTAAAACTTCACCTTTGCAAAAGATCAATGAATCAGATGAGCAGCTTATTCTTCATCTAAGACAAACTAGAAAGCTAGGGGCAAGGCGTATTCAAACCGAGTTAAGACGTCTATATGATTTATCCTTGTCATTGGCTACTATACACAAAATTTTCAAAAAACATGATGTAAGTCTTCTGCATGTTAAACGTCATTATCGCAAACAGGTCAAGCGTTATAACTGTAAAGTACCTGGAGAGTGTGTGCAGATGGATGTGTGCAAAATATCGTCAGGGCTTTATTCAGGAAATTGTGGACTTTAATATATCGGATTTAGTAACTTCAATAAATTGTGATATCTCTCTTACAGATTCATTCAAACTTAATTAAGTGGGAGTATTGTTAATGCGAAAAGGGTTTAATTCAAATGGTATGGCGTGTGAGGAAGACATACATCAATTGGTAGAAAGTGGATTTGATATTAACTCAAAAGATGTAAGCGGAGTCACTCTCTTGCATAAGTTTACAAAAGAAGGCGATTTAGTTGGAGTAAAATCATTATTAGAGCACGAAGCTGACTTTAATGTTGTGGACAATGAAAATAGAAATCCACTGCATTATGCTATTATGCATGGACACAAAAAAATTGCTAAACTTCTTGTTAATCAATTGACAATTAATTCTAGAGATAAAAATGGATTTACTCCACTTCACCTTGCTACACTACAAGATGACACAGAATTAATGGATTTTTTAATAACAAAAGGCGCAAAAATTAATGAAAAAGATGCTGAGGAAGGCTATACTCCTCTTCACATAGCTTCATTATACGGTTCTAAAAAGAGCGTCCAGATTTTAATTGATAGCGGAGCAAATCTTGAATGTGAAGATAACAACTTTCGTACTCCTTTATTTTTGACCATTTATCAATGTACTACACATTATGAAAGTAGAGCAGAGATTATAGAATATCTGATAAAGAAAGGTGCAAACATAGAAGCAAAAGATGCAGAAAATAATACTACGCTTTTTCTAGCAGCATATAACAACAAAATGCAACTGGTAAAGCTTATTGTAAAGCAAGCAAAAGCTAAGTTAAAAGAGTTTATTTGCACAAAAAATAAACATGGTTTTGATGCACTGGATTGCGCTATTAAGCATAATAATAGGCAAATGGTAACATTTCTTGTTTCAAAGGGAATAGAAGCAGATGACCAAGATTGTAGCGGTAACACCAGGTTACATAAAGCTAGCTATAATGGTGATACTAAAGCAGTTAAGTTCTTATTGGAGCTTAAGGTAAACGTTAATGCCGTCACTAGATGCAACAGAACTCCTCTGCTACTTGCAGCTAAAAAAGGCCATGTAGAAATTGTAAGAATGTTGTTAGCAGTAAAAGCCAATATGAATATTTGTGATCAACAAGGTTTTACACCTCTGCATCTTACTATTCAAAAGGATTATTTTGATATAGCTCAGCTATTAATAGAAAAAGGGGCAATTAATTGTAGTAATGATTATACTGCAATAGATATGTTTATTGACAAGGCTCATAGCAAAAAAAATATTGAAGAAAATTACAAAAAATTTTGTAGGTTTTTGATGCTTTACTTGAAAGAGCTACATAGTAAACACAAAGCCTTTTGTGTACTTTCAATCCTAGCTCTAAGCTTAACAATTATAGGTTTACCATTTATTTTCAAGCCTATTATTAAATATAGAGAAAGAAGTAAAATATATAAAAAAATTAGGGCTATGCTGATTTATATTTAAGTATAACAGGAGAACTAAGCTAATATATGACAATTATCTGCTCGATAAAAATGGAATTAAATGTATCCGTTTAGCAGAGTGGCAAAATAAAATAGACAAAACCATAAAAATAAATGGTGTCATGCAATTTGAGCTTCGGCATAGATCCCACATAAATTTTTTGGTACATATTTTTTCAACATTAATTTCGTATTCCATTCAAAGAATATTAATATTGGCATATAAGTATGAATATTATGCTAATATAATTACTTTTTAGGTATACATGGCAAATTTATGCCTGGAAACAGTTTTTCCTACACTTTCTTTATAAAAATCACAGGCGCCTGTTATTAGCTAAAGTAAAGGTCAAGTATCTGGAATTCTGGACATAAAATCCTCCTGTATAAAAAGATTAGAAAAAAATGCAGCGCACATATGACAGACCGCTGAAAAAGATACGCTACGTTTTTTATTGAAAAGTTAACTGAAAGTCTGCAGACAAAGATAGATTTTGAGCTCTTAAAATATCTCTAATTGTCATTATAATCAGATTCAAAATATGCGGAAGTAATTTTTTTTGACAATAGATTTCTTGCATAACCAAGTGTCATTCCAGCTGGGATCCAACTAAACACTTTACAACGTTTTTTGCGCGAAAAGGCTGGATGCCAGTGTCAGCTACTTGCATGACATCGTCTTGGATGAAAATCAGTACGTGATGCACCAAAAATTGTGCATCAAAAGGGTGTCATTTGAGTAACTTTTTTGTTGTCGTGCCAGTGTCAGCTACTTTCATGACACCTATTTGTTCCTATGATAGTCTTATCTGTCTATCTTATTTTGCTACTCTGCTGAACAGATACGTTTTTTTTACCTTTTTTATTCTGTAAATTTTTTAGTATTTGTATGTTTAACATAAGAACTACACAAGACTACAAATGGTGAATCAGCATTACCTTAAAGAGAGTACCCATATTTTCAGTTAACCTTAAAAATTCACTGAAGATCTTATTCTTCTGTTCATTACTTGCATTTTTCATTAAAGCTTGTGCTCTTTCCTTTATACCAAAAAGGTGTAAAAATTCTCTTTGAGTCAAAATCTCACAATTTACGTGCCTTAATGAATCTTTTAATGATTGAAAGTTCACAAGTGCAGTGATGTCACTATTACCGACGTTTTCAAGAAAATTAGTATATTTATGCTGCCTTATCGATTGCAAAGTGCTCTTATATTCAGGATATACATAACCATAATCTATAATCAGGGCAGCTCCTCCGTTATTGACTATCTTATTCTCAAGTTTCTTTAATATTTCGATTCCGGCTAGGCATACTTCCACTACTGCACCATTGAAACCCCCTGTCATTCCAGTCTGGAATCCAGTTTTTGGTCTGGTTAAGCACTGGAGTGACAATGAAAGACTGCCATCATCTTGTTTTATTACTCTATTTTCATACCACTGCTCATCACGATAAATAAATTGGTCAATTGGAAGGGCGTCAAATAACTCATTTGCAAAAAAAATAGTTGGCTGATTTGGTAAGTTGTCGACATCTGTGTGCCAATTAATATCTAATCCCTTTAATTTTTCCTTTTGTATTTTCTGTAAAAGAGGACTTATTTCAACTAGGTGAATGTTCATTGAGCTAAAAAAACAGCTGTATTTTTTAGTAACTCTTATTATATCGTGAATGAGTGTTCCTTTACCTGGTCCAAGTTCAACTAGAGAAAATTTTGATGGCTTTCCTAATTTTTCCCATGTATTCATTATCCACACTGCAATTGTTTCACCAAATAGCTGACTAATTTCAGGTGCAGTAATGAAGTCACCATCTTTGCCAAGTGGTAATTTATTCATGTAATAACCGTACTCTTTATGATATAGAGCAGCACTTATGAAATCGCTGATAGATATTGATCCTTGGCTTTTATCAATTAATTCGTGTATATAAGTGAGCATATTATTAATAAACATTTAACTATAGCGTGCCATACTATAAAATAGTGGAGTATTTATATATATAATATAAGTTTAAAAACATATGAGTAGTATTGCTTTGGTTATGGACAATCAAGATACGGATTATGTTACCCTTATACCTCAAGATGATGGTATTGAATATAAATTTAAAGAAGCTATCAATTTTGTAGAAAATAAGGTTGTAAGTGCTGATGGATTAACTTTAGCGGAGGTATTTCAAGCATTGGTTCAAATGTTGAATGGTGATCTAGAGTTAGTAAAAAAAGTGTTAGCATATACTAATATTATGGTAAAGCATGGAATGAGGGTAGCAAAAGAGTCACAGCTAAGCAGAGCCGATGTTCGTCGAGCTTTAGAAGGCAAAGAAAGTGTGTTTAATAGGCAAGATTTTATCAAAAAACCACCTCTTGTATCTTCTATAAAATCGGTTAAAAAGAAAAGTAGAGGTCTTTAAATGGCTGAGTCTATAAAAAAATTTACTGTACAGTGTGATTTCAAAGGACAGAATGCACCTTTTGCAGTATATATAGGAAATCCAAAGGGTGATACTCATCCAATTCACCATCAAGATTCATGGCTTGCAAAGGAGCGTGGAGGAAACATTCCTAATAAAGTTAAAGAAAGTTTGCAAAAATTATACAAGTTGTCTCAAGAAAACGGGATCTCTTTTCCAGAATTATGCGCATATGCCATTACTATAGTTAGTAATAATGATAAAAAAAGTGACGGTAAGTAGTTAGATTCTCAATATTTCATTTATAGAAGTTTTTGATCTCGTCTTCTCGTCCACTTTTTTTACTATAACTGCGCAATAGGTTGAAATGTTGTTTTTAGGTGGAGTAGATCCTGATACAACTACAGAGTAAGGTGGTACTTCACCATAAAATATCTTGCTTGTTTCTCTGTCAATAATTTTTGTTGATGCTCCAATAAACACCCCCATACTAAGGACTGATCCTTCTCTTATTATGACACCTTCGGCTACCTCACTGCGCGCTCCAATAAAGCAATTATCCTCTATAATGACTGGAGAAGCTTGAATAGGCTCAAGAACTCCTCCTATTCCCACTCCACCGGAAATATGACAGTTTTTTCCTATTTGTGCACAACTACCAACTGTTGACCAAGTGTCTATCATTGTGCCAGAATCAATGTATGCACCAACGTTGATAAAGCTTGGCATTAGAACAACATTTTTACCTATGTAAGCAGATTGGCGGACAAAACATCCAGGGACTGCTCTAATTTTTGACTGGTAAAATTTTTCTTCATTCCATTCACTAAACTTACTACCGATTTTGTCAAACCAGCAATTGGTGTTGTCTATTATTTTGCTTTCCTCAGTGAGGAAATGTAATAATATTGACTGCTTTATCCACTTATGTACTATCCATTCTCCACTTGATAGCTTTTCTGCTACTCTAATTTTACCACTGTCAAGTAACTCAATTACCTCTTTGATTATTAATCTTGCTTCGTGTTTTAGATTATAGTCGTTAAGTTTTTCTTTATCTTTCCAAATATTTTCTATCTCATCTTGTAATTTTTTAGTTGCAAATTTTTCATTTATTATATACATATTGATATCAAATTTATATTATTTTATACGTAAGCACTATGAAAATACAATGTCATAATTGTACTAAAACTTACTTAGTATCTCGTGGGCAAATAGGTGAATCTGGAAGAAAAGTGAAATGTACAAACTGCAATCACATGTGGCATGAGTATCTAAAAGAAATGTCAAGTGAATTGTGCCCTGCTGGTATACAAGAAAAAAAAGCTAACTGGAGGCAAAGTTTAACTCTAGCTTTTGCAACAGTTGCAGGGTTATGCGTTATAATTGTTGGTGGTATCTTTCCAGGAGAGGTAAGTAAGATATATAAAGCAGTTAGTTCATATAAAGATTCAATAAGCCATAAATTAGGATACAAAAAAGTGCAAACGGAAAATTCAAGTGCGAGAGAACTTGTTGTAAATGAGTTTTATCAAGATTACCTTTTTCTATCTAATTTTAGATCTAATTAAATAGGCATAAGTCATCAATGTTATGCAAATAACTACACTTATTCCTTTATGATAGTGTCATTCCAATTTCAGCTACTTTCATGACGCCCTATGGTTGTTATTACATCGTTTACTATAGATTTGTTTCAGAAGCTTACATCCAGAAAACTTGTATAGATTTTTTCTACTTCTGTGATATTATAAGCCTGTGATGATAAAATAAGTGGATATGGATAAGTCAGCGTATGAAATCATAGAGCATGAGTATGATGTGGTGATAGTGGGTGCAGGTGGAGCAGGGCTTAGAGCAACACTTGGAATGGCTGCAACTAATTTTTCAGTTGCCTGTATTTCTAAGATTTTCCCTACACGGAGTCATACAGTTGCAGCACAAGGCGGAATTAGTGCAGCCTTGAGCAACATTGCTGAAGATGATTGGCGCTGGCATGCGTATGACACAATAAAAGGTTCAGACTGGCTTGGCGATCAAGATGCAATAGAGTATATGTGTAAAAATGCTGCCAAAGCTGTGATTGAACTTGAAAATTTTGGTGTACCCTTTTCTCGTACGGAAGATGGAAAAATATATCAGCGTGCCTTTGGTGGAATGACAACTCACTTTGGTAAAGGAAAATCGGCTCAGCGTACTTGTGCAGCAGCAGATAAAACTGGGCATGCAATTCTTCATACTCTATATCAGCAATGTCTTAAATTTAACGCTGAATTTTTTGTCGAATATTTTGTAATCGATTTGATTATGGACAAAGGGACATGCTGTGGGGTGATAGCTTGGTCGCTGTGTGATGGTACGTTGCATAGATTTCGTGCACATTTTGTGGTAATAGCAACAGGTGGTTATGGACGTGTTTATTTTTCTGCAACAAGTGCACACACCTGCACAGGTGATGGTAATGGCATGGTGGTAAGAGCTGGGTTGCCACTTGAAGATATGGAGTTTGTGCAATTTCATCCAACAGGAATATATGGCTCAGGGTGCTTGATGACGGAAGGATGCCGCGGTGAAGGTGGGTACCTCGTTAATTCTCAGGGTGAGAAGTTTATGGAACGTTATGCGCCAAAGGCAAAAGATTTGGCTTCTCGTGATGTAGTAAGTCGAGCAATGACAATTGAAATTAGAGAGGGAAGGGGAGTTGGGCCAAAGAAAGATCACATGTACTTGAATATATCGCATCTTGATCCGGAAGTGATCAAACTCAGATTGCCAGGTATTAGTGAAACAGCAAAAACCTTTGCAGGAGTTGATGTTACTAAAGATCCGATACCTGTTATTCCAACTGTTCACTACAACATGGGCGGTATTCCGACCAACTATCATGGGGAAGTGATCACGTTGCAAAAAGGTAAAGAAGAAGTGGTAGAAGGATTATTTGCAATAGGAGAGGCAGCATGTGTTTCTGTACATGGTGCAAATCGACTTGGCTCTAACTCGCTTCTTGATCTTGTGGTTTTTGGTAGAGCTGCCGCGCTTAGGGCAAAAGAAAAATTGAAACCTGATACACCACATAAAAAATTGCATTCAGACTGCACAGACTGGATAGTAGATAGATTTAATAAAATGAGATTTGCTTCCGGAGAGTTCAAAGTAGCAAAAATACGAAGTGAAATGCAGCACACTATGCAGAAATATGCATCGGTATTCCGTGTTGCTGAAGTTTTAGAGGAAGGTAAAAAAGCTATAAAAGAAGTAGCAAAAATGATGCCTAACATTGCAGTTGAAGATCGTAGTATGATATGGAATAGTGATTTGGTTGAAGCTCTGGAGCTTGCCAATATGATTCCACAAGCAGTTATTACCATGGAATGCGCAGCTAATCGCGAGGAAAGCAGGGGTGCTCATGCTCGTGAAGATTTCCCTGAACGTGATGATAAAAACTGGATGAAGCATACTATAGCATGGCTTAAAGAAGAGAAAAGCCAAGTTAGTGTAGAAATTGACTATAAAAAAGTTGCTGAAAAAACTCTGAGCGATGAGATTGATTTCATCGCCCCGGAAAAGAGAATTTATTAGTTAACCCATCTGGTTTATTTATAAATTGACGTAGTATTGATACATAGCTCATTTGAGTAGCTGGGCTTTCTGTATGCTCCGATTGATTTGACGATCTTTGTACTTCTTGCTCTGCTGAGTTGTTAGCTAAATTTTGTTGTTCAGTAATATTTTCAGGTTGTTTTGCAGCTAGGTGATCATCTTTACGGCTTTGCTTATCGTTGGTTAATTCCTTAACAGACTTCCTAATGCCGCTAAGTCCCAAAGTGAATATCAGACAGACCACTCCTGTTATAGCTATGATGGGTAACGCTGCTCCAATTGCAATTTGTCCTTGAAAGCAAGAAAGTGTTACCATTGTAATAATAGTAGTTGCTACTGTGATTGCTAACAATACACTAGCTCTCCTGCCCGGATCAATGCATTTCCATACAACAGATGCTCCTTTTTTTACACCAGAACCTAGCTTTTTAATGCCTGATTGACATTTTTTCGAAGCAGTTCCACAGTGGTATTTTTCCTCAAGCTTCTCTTTTAGTTCTTTAGCTTTCTCCTGTGCTTTCTGTGGAGTGCTTGAACAATCTTTTAGATCTCGTAAAGTTAAATAGTACTTTTTAGTATGGAGTTCTGGATCTTCTAACCATAAAGAATCAGGGTTAGCACCGTTTTGTAATAATGCTGCACAAAACTTTGTTGTATTATCATAATTAGTTGCTAAATCAAAAATTGTTTCTTGCGATAGGTATTCGATACTTTTTTTTTCTGCTTTTTTCTTTAGTGCTAATTCTAGAGGTGTATTTCCTTGCCTGTTAGTTGCTTTTATAGCTTCATCTAATTTATCTTCAGATATTTTTCTTTCTTTTACTAAGGCTGATATTAATTTCAAGCATGTAACTTTTTGCTTCCCTCTCAGCAAGGCAATATGGTGTAAAGCATTATTGCCATTTGCATCTTTAAGGTTAATATCTGCTCCTTTTTTCAATAATTCCTTAAAAGATTTTTCATCTTTATCTTTAATTGCTAAATGTAGTTGATAATTATCATTACTATCTGGAGTATTTATGGTATGGGCTATAACTTCTTCAACTTTTGTTTTTATTTCTGGTTTTCGCTCAGCCAATTTCTCTAAAAATTTAAGATAGTATTCATTTTGCTTTTTAGATAATTTTTCTAAATCCTCTGTAGGTAAGCTTAGCTTGGCTCCATACTTTAACAATTTTGCAAGAAACTTAAGTGTGTTATCGTTATCTTGGATTGTGTGAGAATCATGTTTCCCTTTTATTATCTTGTTAATTAGTGCTACCTGAAAAGGAGTCTTTCCTTCTTGATTTTCACTATCAACAAGTTGTACTAAATTTTTCTCGTTAGCTATTTTTATCAAGGTATCTAGAAACTTAAGCTTTTGTTTCTTTTTGAGCGATGCAATAAGGTGTAAAATATTATTTACTTTTTCATCTGTTATGCCACTGATATTTGTGCAATCTTTTAGGTATTTTCTAAATTTCCTGTTGTTTCCATTTTGGATTGCATTTAGTAATTGAACGTCATTATCAGAATCCGATATTCCGTTTATTCCATCTTCAAAATCGCTATCAGAATCTGATATTCCGTTTATTTCATCTTCAAAATCGCTACCGTAGCCACTGTCTTGTTCGCTGTACCTACTAAAACAACTTTTAGTGACTTCAGAAATTACTTGTTTTTTTGTTTCATTTGATATTCTTTTCGATCGTTCTATTACTTCACCTAGCACTGGAAGGAAACATTGGACATAATATCTGTGATATTTTTCCTGTTCTCTAAGCGATTCTTCTAATTTAGTTAATACTTCAGGACTAGCGCCTTCCTTAAATAACCTTTTACATTCCTTGAGTGTTCCATCTCGACTTCTTGGTTTTTCATGCTTATGTTTTTCTTTTTTTACCTTTCTCTCTATAATATTATACAATTGCTTGTCTTTTTTATCTTGTTTTTCATTTTTGTTTATACATTTGTCTAGTTTATTTGCATTACTAACTAATACACTTGAATCTATACTCATATTAAAACCTCAATATTAAAAGCTATTTGGCGTTAACGAATTGTATTAAACTTTTAAATTGAGCTAGATGTTATCGAAATATAGGTGAAAAGGCAGAAAACTAGTTTCTATTAGAAAATCTATTGTCATAGTCAAATCCCCACTTTAGCACTTGTCTACTATTTTAACTATTTTATCTTAAAAAATAATAAATGTGGCTAAACTGTGAAACGTGAATGCTGCTAAAAGAGATAAACAAATATTTTTATAGATCTTTCAAACTTGATTTTTCTTCTAATTTTTTAAGCATTCCTTTACTTAGTATTGATTTTATCTCTTCTACGCTTTTATCAAGATTATCATTAATTATTACGTAATCATATTTATTACTTTTACTTATCTCTTTTTGCGCTTCGGCTAATCTACGCTCTATTTCAATTTCATCATCACTATTACGCCTTTGTAGACGCAGTCTAAGCTCTTCCATTGAGGGAGGTAGTATAAAAACACTTACAACTTTTTCTCTTAAGATTTCAAACAAATGAAATGCTCCTTGCCAATCTATATTCAGTAAAACACTTATTCCACTGCTCAGGTTTTGTTCTATAAAATCTTTTGGTATACCGTAAAAATTCTCAAAAACTTTGGCATATTCAAGCATTTGACCAGCCTTACATAGTTCGTGAAACTTTTCTTCAGTAACGAAAAAATAGTCTTTTCCGTTTACTTCACCGGGACGAGGTTTGCGTGTAGTCATAGAAACAGACATAACTAAATCAGTTGATTGCTCAAGTAATTTTTCTGATATAGTAGTTTTTCCAGCTCCAGAAGGAGAGGATAGAATCAGTAGTATGCCCTCATTTTTTACGGTCATTTTTCTTTATTTAACAAGTACATTATAGAGCTTTTTTAAGACTTTGTATTTTTTAAATCAAAGTTTAAAAGACTAGAGCCCTCTAAATTAGAATTTGATAAATTGGCATCAATAAGAGAGGAATTATCAAAGACAGTATAACGTAAATCGGCTTTTTCAAGATTTGCCTTATTCAAATTAACGTTTACAAACTTTGCTCTGCTTAATATTGAATTAGAAAAAATAGCATTTTCTAAATTCATATCTTTAAACTCAAAGTAAGAATAATTTACATCAAATTTTTCACCCTGCGATATTTTCTCTTGCAGATCTTTAATTGAAGTTATAGCACTCTCTAGACCTGTAATTTTGCTCTGTCCCTGATTGTCAATCATAATTGAATTATCAAATTTGCAATCTGTTAAATGAATATCAGCAATTGAACTTTTATATATGCTTGAAGAGAGGAAAGAGACATCACTCACTGTTGAATTATTCAAATTGCTAAGAAAAAAACTAGTCTTTCTAAAGGCATTATCATAAAACACGGAGGATTTGAAATCACTTTCAATAAAGTTTGAATTAGTGACTTTTGACTTAGACCAGCTCGAATTATCAGCTAATAATTTGAAGAATATTGAATTTTCTATCTCACTCGAATCCATATTATGGTGGGAAAGAGTACTATTATAAATTTGAGAGTCTTTAATTTTTGTCTTATAAATTGAAGTTCTAGAAAGATCTGAATCTTCTATTTTTGCAGAGGTAAACAATGAATGATCAAAGAACGAACCACTCATGTCAGAATTCACAACTTTAGTATTATGAAACTTTCCATGACAAATGTTAGCGTTATAGGTATTAACTTTATACAATTCACTAAAACTAAAATCAATATTAGATAAATCAGCATCCTGAAGGTCTGCTTCGAAAACATATGCATGTTTTATCTTGGAACCATTTAGTATAGATTTAATGAAGTTTGAATTATCCCCTTTCACATAGGAAATTTGTGAATTGCTTAAATTGGCTTTTTCGAAATTACTGTTGACTATAATGGAAGAATTAAAATAGGCGTTTGAAAGATTGCTACCTGTAAAATCCGATTTTTTTATTTCTGCACCATATATGTTAGCATTTTTTAATGAAGAAAATTGTACCTTGAGCTTATGTGCATCCACTCCAAAGAAACTTGCGTTGTCGAAATTATTTTTCTGCATAACAGTGTCGTTTATTTCACTATCACTAAAATTGATGTAGCTTGCACTTGAGTTTGATAAATTGGAGAAATTCATTTTTACATTCAAAAACTTGGTATGCAAACCAATTATATTACGCATACTTACTTTGTTGAGATTAGAATTGATAAAATCAGCATAACTGATATTAGACTGATCAAATATGATATCTGTTAAATTTGTAGAAGCAAATTTTGAAAAACTTAAATTTGTGCCTTTTATTTTAACGCCATGTAAATTAGCATTGGAAAAATTGGCACCACGCAAATCAACATCGATAAAAGACACATCTGATAAATCGGTGTTAGAAAAATCGGCACCAATTAAACTTACTCCATCAAAAATAGATTTGCTTAAATACAATTGACTAAAATTAGCACCATTTAAATTAGGACCAAAACCTTTCTTAAAATCTTGTGGTATGCTGGCTTTATTACACTGTACTAAAAATTTAGCAAAATCTTTTGTATTGTAAGATATGTATTTTACATCGTGCAGAGCACTTAAAAAATCATTGATTGCATCATCTCCATAGCATAAATGACCAACTAAAATTAATATCAAAAGTCTAATTATCTTTTGCATCACACGTGTTTTCTTTTGTTTTTATAGCAAAGTTATACATCTCTGAGTTTTCTTGATTGTTTATTTCTTTATCCTCTAAAAGGTATGGCATCATTTCGGCAATTGCGTTTATTATGTTGATCTGATTCCTTTCGATTGCTATTTCAATAGGGGACTTAAAATTATTATCAACTACTCTAGGATCAGCACCTTGTAATAAGAGAAAGCGAACTGTGTCTATTTGACCTTGTTTCACTGCATAAATTAGAGGAGTATCACCCAATTTATTTCTAAATCTTAGTATTTCTTGAATTGTTAATCCAATTTTTTCTAGCTTATTTATTACTCCTCTTAGACAAATTAAGTTGCCCTTCTTGATGCAGTAAAAAAATTGCTTACTGTAATCATCAGTAAATATAGTTTTAGGAAGGTGCTCATTTAGGCTATCATATTGTCTTTTATATATAGACTTGCTTTTATGTTTTTTTATTTCTTTGTTTAGCTTTGTCCATTTTTCGCTTTTTTCATTTTTTTTGTTCACAGGTGTTATATTGTCAGGCTGTTCTTCTTTCTTTTTCTCTGTTAATTGGCTTGTTGAAAGTTCGGTGTCTTTTTTGCTAATCTCCTCTTCAGGCTGTAGGTTTGTTTGATTATTGTGACTGATTTTCTTCTCTTCAGGTTCTTCTTTTTTTTCTTCTGATAAAGGACTTGTTAGAGCTTTGGTATCTTTTATATTAGTCTCCTCTTCAGACTGTAGGTTTGTTTGATTACTTGAAGGTACTTCTTTATTGATTACATTTGTTGGGTCTGTGATTTCTTTGAGTTCGCTCAGAAGCGGAGAAGTTTTTTCAGCATCAGTGTTGCTTTTCGATACGTCTTCTTGATTTATACTGCTTTCATTTTTATTTTCTTCAGGCTGTTCTGCAGCAAGCAGGTTAGATATAACAATTAATAGTATGAAGAATGCTTTATATTTCATAAACATTGCAAATATAGGCTTAATTAAAATGATACTATAATCAAATGATTAATCTACAGTAAAAAATGCCTTAGGGTTTTATTTATATTTGCTAATAGAAAATAAAATGCTAAAATTAGATAGGCTATTTCGAGTGAAATTAATACTTTTTCTTACTCAAGCTTTTTAAAATTATATAATTTTTTTAGGGGGTATATGTTACCACAAAATAAACAATTACTAGATGCTGCTGAAAGCGGTCAGCTAAATCTTGTTAAGCAGGCTATACAGGGCGGAGCAGATATTAATGCTGCAGATGAACATGGAAGTACTGCATTAATGTTAGCTGCTGTATTTGGTTATCCAGATGTAGTGAAGTTTCTGATAGGAGTAAAACAGATGTTAATATGAAAGATAAAGAGGGAAACACTGCTCTAATTTGGGCTGCTAAATCGGGTAATTTAGGTATAGTAAAGTATCTGATAGGAATAAAAGCAGATGTTAATATGAAAGATAAAGAGGGAAACACTGCTCTAATTTGGGCTGCTAAATCGGGTAATTTAGGTATAGTAAAGTATCTGATAGGAATAAAAGCAGATGTTAATATGAAAGATAAAGAGGGAAACACTGCTCTAATGTGGGCTATTAGATTAGGTGAGGTGAATATAGCAAAGTGGCTGATACACGCAGGAAAAGCAAGGATTGATGAAAAAGATACCTGTGAATACACTGCATTAATGTTTGCTGCTGGATTCGGTCATTTAGGTATAGTAAAGTATCTGATAGGAGCAAAAGCAGATGTTAATGTTATAAGTCGAAATAAAGGAAGAACAGCACTAATGCTTGCTGCTGTAGGAGGTCATTTAGATATAGTAGAGTGCCTAGTAGAAGCAAAAGCAGATGTTAATATGAAAGATAAAGAGGGAAACACTGCTCTAATATGTGCTACTAAAGAGGGTCATTTAGAGGTAGTGAAGTACCTGGTAGAAACGGCAAAAGCAGATATTAATACAAAAGACAATAATGGAAACACAGCACTAATTTGGGCTGCTAAAAATGGAAAACCAGATATAGAAGAATATCTTAAAAATTATATACAAAAAAAAAGTTACATACAAAAAAAAGAACTTTTGCAGGAATATATCTATGTTGGTGTTGGTAGTGCAATAGGCTTAGCTTTAGGTATGGCAATAGCATATTATGCAGGAGCAGCTATTGGAGTTTGTATAGCATCAGCTGTCGTTGGTCTAGCGCTAGGTGGAGTAGCTGGTTACGTAATTGCAGAAGTGAAAAAAGAAAAGGATAGAGATCCAAATATAGACGTAGCTACCGCACTTAAAAATGTTTTCACTACTCAACCTTTAAGTGAAAATGTGATAGCTTTAAAGTGGAAGTAGTAAACTAAAGCTGGCTTTGTGTTTATAGTACTTTTTGCAAATAAATGCTCAGTGGTAATTTGCGTACTAAACGGTGTCATCTAAGTAGCTGACACTGGTTTCTATCATTATCAGAAACGTTATATTTTAGCATAACTTTTATACTTGCAAATTTAACTCGATGCCAGTGTCAGGCTACTTTCATGACATCTATCACTTTGCGTTTATAGTATTTTTAGCAAATAAATATTTGCTAAATTAAGTGCAAAAATTACTTGACACATTTTGTAGTTTGATTATTATTAGTGAAAATGAGGGTATTTTAGAGCTCGAAATTCACCTTATTCAAGTCTGCAGACTTTTCAACTAATCTCTCAATAAAAAAATATAGCACAGTCTACTTCAGTGCGTACACGTACGCTTAATTTCTGTCATAAGGTGTGTTATATTTTTCTAAATCTTTTCTTTATAGGAGGGTCATTATGTCTAAAATTCCTTAAACATTAATTTTTAACTTAAACATTTATTAAATAGTGCAGTACTGCCTTACGCGTTGCTAATCCAAACTTTACTTGCTGTAAAATAACACAATCTGCTATATCATTGCTAATCTCAATGCCTCTATTTATTGGTCCTGGGTGCATAACAATTGCATCGGGTTTTGCATGCGATAGTTTTTGTGCATCAAGTCCATACAAATGAAAATATTCTTTTTCTGAAGAATTATTATTCATGCGCTCTTTCTGCAACCTCAAGAGCATAATTACATCAGCATCCTTTATACCTTCAGTTAATGAATAATGAAGTGAATCTACTTCAGGAAGATGCTTACAAATCAAAGCTGGTGGTGCAACTAAGCTTATTTTTGCTCCAAACATTTTTAGCAATCTTATATTTGATCTTGCAACTCTACTGTGCAAAATATCTCCACATATCACAATTTTGAGGTTTTTTATTTGCTTTTTATGACTGATAATTACGAGATAATCTGCAAGAGCTTGAGTTGGGTGTTCACTGCTTCCATCGCCTGCGTTGATTAGCGAGCAGTTGACATGCTTTGCCAATGTATTAATAATACCACTACTTTTATGCCTGATTATCATATAGTCAGGATTCATTGCATTTAGTGTTTTTATCATATCTTTTAGATCTTCCCCTTTGTTAATAGAAGAAGATTTTATTGGTAAAGTTATAACATTTGCTCCAAGGCTCTTTGCTGCTATTTCAAAAGATGCGAGCGTACGTGTTGAATCTTCAAAGAATAGGTTTATGACTATTTTATTTTTCAGAACATGACTATTTTCAACTTTTTCTTCAAGGTATTGATTGGCTAATTTAGTTATATTTTCTACATCACCGATTGTGAGGTCTGAGATATTTAATAAATTCCTTCTCTTGTCCATAGCTCCTTTTTTGAGCTTATTCTACTTTCTTAATTTCAATTACACAACTGTAAAGTAAAGTAGAAGGAAGCTATAAAATTTTATTTCCACTTACATTCATCTGCTATCATAACAGCCTCAAAGAGATGCTTCTCAAGCTCACTTATAGGCAGAGTACTTTGTAGGTAATTTCCCCAAGATTTTAACACATCAGAAGTTTCAATACCTTCAACAATAGGATATTCTTGATTTTTTTTAGCATATAGCTCTTGAGCCTGTTTGCTTACAAAAAACTCCAATAAAGCTATGGCATTTTCTCTGTGTTTTGCGTTTTTTGTTACTGCTGCACCACTAATATTCACCATTACACCATCACTCGGAAAGAAAGCTCCTAACTTTTCTGTGATATTCTTTTTATTTTCTGATGAAAGGATTCTTGCAAAGTAGTAGCTATTTACTATTGCAACATTGCCTTCACCAGCGGCTACAGCATAAATTTGATCTGTGTCACCACCGCTTGGTTTTCTTGCCATGTTGCTTACAATTCCACTCACCCATTCTTTTGTTTTTTCAAAACCATTTTTTGCAATCATAAAAGCGATCAATGATCGGTTATATGGACTTGTGGAAGAGCGTACTAATATTTTCCCTTTCCATTTTTCATTCGCTAAATCTTCATAGGTACTTAATTCCTTAGGATCTACTGATTCTTTATTGTAAACCAATATTCTAGCTCTTTTTGTGAGACCAAACCAATAATCTTCATTATCTCTAAATTTTGCAGGTATGGCATTTTTTAGAGTCTCTGAATCCACTTGAGATAAGAGCCCTCTTTTTTTGGCTAAAATCAAATTCACTGCATCTGCAGTTAAAAACAAATCAGCTTCACCACCATTTTCCATGCGTGAAAGCAATTGGGAATAATCGTCAATGATATAACGTACCTTGATGCCAGTGGTTTTTGTAAAATCATCAAACAAACTATGTACTAATTCTTCTTTACGAGATGAATAAACGTTTACTACTTGTGAATCATCAATTCCGCTATTTTTATATAAAAAATTAACGACTATCAATAAAGCCGCTACTAAAGATATAAATATTAAACCTTTTTTCATAAACAAACCCCTTCCTTGTCATCATCTCAAGCTATCAAAATAGCAAGGTCTTAGCAAGTGTAAATCTTCAAAACGTTGCAGTTACAGTACTGGAATAGCGATAAAAAGAAGTACGAGCCAGATTTAATTAATAATATAAGTAATATCTGGATGGCCACATCGTTCAGCAACTACTTGTAACAATTTTGAACTAATCTTTTCTTCACTCTTTTTGATAGTTCTAATAGCTGTTTCATTGGGCTTTCCACTACTAGCATCTTTTGTATCTAATAACAAGTAATCTTTAAAATCAGTTTTGCTCCAATGATGAATTGTGCAAGCTAAAGTGAAAAGCAGTAGAGTGCCTGAAATTGCAACGATTGGCCAGTAAATAGTAGGATTTGTGTATGAACTTACTATGTTGCTCAAACCACCTGTTGAATAAAGTGCTAAAGGGAAGGTTATGTTTCCAGTAATAAGAACTGTTCCTAAGATAGGAAGCCATATTCTATCATTGATTAATGAATTTACTTTACTCTTGTAATAGATTGGCTGGCCTGTAAGTTCTACGATGTTCGGATTACTTTTTGCTTTTTCTGGAAGAGAGTGAAACGTAAAGTAAACACGATTACCGTTGCTATATTTTAATACCAAAGATTTGATGCATTCCTCGTCTTTTGAAAGTGTATTTGATATCTCATCTAAAACTTCTTGAGTATCTCTTTTTGTGATCTTGTGCTCCTTAGTACGTACTGCTTGCATAAATTCCCACATAATTCCCAGGGCTAAACAAGACGCTAATACTCCGACAAATATAGTAACAGGATTTATGCTGCCGATGAATCCAATGAATTCTCTTTGCTTCACAGCTAAAACGATTGACGTAATACAACATGCCGTAATAAGACCTACGAAAGGCATTGTAACTTTCTTCTTTTGCATCGTATATTTTACTTTCTGTAAAAATCTGTTTGTCTTTTTATTATCTCCAAGCAAAGATTTTTCAGAGCCATCTGTTTGATATGATGGTGGAGGAGAAGGTGATCTGCTAACTGATACACTACCTGAACTCTTTTTTGGAGATTTTGTATTTGGATCTATGGATGCATAAATAGGTTCTGTATTTGCACCATTCGATTCTTCTTGCCTTTCTTCATCAGAACTTGATTCGCTAGCCGAATTTGTTTGTAACGCTGTGTTTCTAGGTGCTGGTGTTGGTTGAGTTGCTGCACTATTTTCACTCACCGTTGTATGAGAAACCAGTGTGACGTTATCTTTATTTCCTGATTCAGGCATATTCGCTCCAAAATTAATTACAATGTTATGTTGATTACGCTATAGTTATTAAGATATAGTGAATACTAATTTAAGAATAAATATTAGTATAAGAACTGCTGATCAAAGATCCTTTCATTCAAAGGGCAATCTTTGTCAAAAAGTAGAGTGACTGTATTTTCGTGATCTTTCTGTATTTTTACCTGCGATATGTCGTGAAATTCCTTGTAATCTGATACTACAAGTGCTGGACGATTTTTCACATCATTGATATCAATTTGCACTATTGTATCATTTGAGATTAGCGCTCCATTCCAACGCCTTGGGTAGTAGCTATTAATGGAAGTCAGTGCAAGTAAATTTGAATTAAGTGGTAAGATTGGCCCACCGGCAGAGAAGTTATATGCAGTGCTACCTGTTGGGGTAGACAATATAATTCCATCTCCTCTGAATTTTTCTACTTTTAGCTTATCATTAATGGTAATATTCATCTCCACTATTTGATTTGCATTTCTAAAGACATACACTTCATTTACTGCGATGTAATGGTGTTTTTTGCCATTTATGTCTTTGGCTTCCATTTTTAGTAAAGTTAGCTGAGTAGGAACTGCATGTTCTATATGATCAATTAGATCTTCAAAGCATTTATTCATCAAAAATCCGACGTTACCGGTATTTATTCCATACACATGTATATCTTTATTTCCTATGACGTAGTTGTGCAGAGTGCGTAGCATAAAACCATCACCGCCAACAACTATCAGCAAATCAACTTCAGGCTTACTTGCTTCTGCTATATTGATAAAATTAAGCTCCTGTAGTAGTTTAGATACTTCCTGAGACTTGGGTAGCGAAGAAGCAATATAGCCTACATTTTTATATTTATACATGTTAAATAAAGAGGGGAGGAACTAAAAAAGACTCCCGTATTTATCATTAAACTTAGCTATTTTACTATCCTTCTCCCCTGAACCGCTTGTCAAACTTCCAGTCCATGCAGGATGAGTAAGAGGATCTCTATCAAGCTTTATTCTTTGACCTTCTTTTCCATAAGTGGAATAAGTTTCAAACTCTTGACCATCTGTCATAACTATAGTAACTTTGTGATAGTCGATTTCTGCCATTGTTCTTACAAATTTCTTACCAGCTAAGATTTTAGTGAATCTGGTTCATTTGGTCAATCATTATTGTGAAATATTGACAAAAAATAAATAAAGTAGTATTATCAATGAAGAATGAAAAACTTTTTATGATTTTTGCTTTTCCTGGTCAGGGCTCCCAATTTGTAGGAATGGGAAAGAGCTTATATGATGAATTTTCAGTTGCAAGGAACGTATTTGATGAAGTAGATGACATATTGGGTAGAAAGCTGTCTCATTTGATTTTCAATGGCCCTATTGAGAAATTAACCATCACGGAAAACGCTCAGCCAGCTATAATGGCAGTGTCAATTGCAACGCTACGTGTTATGAAGCACGTATTTGGTGAATCTCTTTACAGCGTTCAGTATGTTTGTGGGCATTCAGTTGGCGAGTATACAGCGCTGTGTGCTGCAGGGGCATTGACGCTTGAGTCTGCAGTCAAGTTGCTAAAAGTTCGTAGCGAAGCAATGCATGAAGCTTCACTAAAATGCAAAGGTGGAATGTTTGCTCTACTTGGAGCAGAAATAAGTGAAGTAGAAGGTATATTAAAATCAGCTCAAATTGATTGTGAAATTGCAAACGATAATGGTGGTGGGCAGGTAGTGGTGAGTGGTACTGCAGAGGCTCTTGAGGTCTTACCTGATTTATTCAAAAACTCAAGTGTCAAGAAAATGATAAAATTACAAGTTAGTGGGCCTTTTCATTCATCTTTTATGAAACCTGCTGATGAAAAACTTCTGGAATTTTTAAAAAGCATCAACATAACTCGCCCTTCGATTCCTTTTGTATCAAACGTTACAGCTAAGGAAGAAAGTGATCCAGAGATCATAAGAGCTTTGCTCGCTAAGCAAGTTGTAAGTAGAGTAAGATGGAGAGAGATGGTTTTATATATGACAAGCCATGGCACTAATAAGTTTGTTGAAGTTGGCCCTAACAAAGTTTTATCTAATCTAGTTAAAAGAATTGACCAATCTATCAATACAAAAAGCATAGGTAGCATTAGTGATGCTGATAACTTCTTTAATGAATCATTAATGTTGACAGCAAAAAATTTAAAAATAAAAAGCTTATAACTAACATAAAGTAAAATTTGTACTATTTTTTGCTTTGATTATTGATAGCAGCGGAATGTCAAACATCGACACTAAAGAATATGATCTAGCGTTGGGTGATACCACGGTTAAGCTTTTTATTAAAAGTAGCGATACAAGTGGGATCAATTTTATTAATGTGCATCAAAATGAAGTAACTTCAAAAGGGGCTGGTGAGCATATACTCCAGCAGTTTGGTGGAAGAATGCTATACATTACTCATGGTGATGGTACTCCGCGTAATGTAGAATTTTACTTAAATGGTGAGCGGTATGAATTCGATCCCAATCGCATGTTTGATGATGTAGGTGCAGAAGCTAGCTTAAGAGAGTTTGGCAGTGTTTCAGAAGATGCTTTGAGAGCTGTTAGAAACTTTGCAGAAAGAATTTTAGATTTTTTACTTCCTGGTCAAGATCACGTTATCGCTCTGCACAATAACTACAATTCTCCCAGCTACTCATTCAAGAGCTATTTTTCTCCACCACTTTCTCATGATGTGCTAAAGATTTCTCCAGAAGTGTGTCCGGAAAGTGGAACGGGTGAGTTTTTCTATACGACAGTTGAAGATTGGTTCGATGCTTTAAAACAGAAAGAAATTTTTAATATAGTATTGCAAAATAACAAAGCAGTTGAAGATGATGGTTCTTTATCTGTATATGTAGGGAAGAATAATATTCGGTACTCTAATGTGGAAGCTGAGCATGATCATTTAGAGCAGCAAATAGATATGCTATCTTCTATACACAGTGTTTTATTTCCTCAACCCTTAACAATAGAGTTATAGCAACATGGAACGCACTAACGAACTACCTGTCATCTCGTTTGGCTTTTTAAGTCCAAGTAGCTGTAAAATAGTAGGAGCAATATCAGATAATTTTCCATCTCTCAGTTTTAAATTTTCACAAGATATAATAAATGGAACTTTATTTAGAGTGTGCGCTGTGTGAGGTGTGTTATTTTCTTCATCGAACATACATTCCACATTACCATGGTCTGCTGTAACAATGAGTGCAGTATTACCCACTTCTTTGACAACGCTGAGTACTTTTGCAAGGCAATCATCTACAGCGAGCACAGCTTGCTCGGCTGCTTTTATATTACCTGTGTGTCCCACCATATCAGGGTTAGCGTAGTTTACAACTATCAGCGCAAATTCTTGAGAATGAATTTTTTTTACAAGCTCTTCTGTGAGCTCAAAGGCTGACATTTCAGGCTGCAGGTCATAAGTTTTAACTTTTGGTGAAGGAATGAGTATTCTTTCTTCACCAGAAAAAGGTTCTTCTCTTCCACAATTAAAAAAGAAAGTCACATGCGCGTATTTCTCAGTTTCAGCAATGCGCAGTTGCCGTAATTTATTGTCTTCTATTATCTGTCCCAAAGTGTTGGCAAAAGATTCAGGAGGAAAGAGATAAGGGATTTTTAAGTCCGCTTTATATTGCATCATACTTAAAATTGAAGAAAATTTTGCTACCTTAGCGTAATCTGTTTTGCCTAGCAAAATACTTGCCAATTGTATCATTCGATCAGCACGAAAGTTAGCCAATAGCAATCCATCTTCTGGTTTTATACCTTGATAATCGCCTATTATTGCGGGCCTGATAAATTCATCGGTTATATTATTTTGATAATTTTCATCAATAAGCGATACTGCATCATCATAACGAGGCGCCTTTGCAAATGCGATGGCTTCATAAGCTTCAATTGTTCTTTCCCACCTATTATCACGGTCCATAGCATAATAACGCCCAGAGACAGTGGCGATTCTTATATCATTTTCCTTTATGCTTTCTGTAAATTCTTGAATGCATCTTTTCCCTGAATTTGGCAATGTATCTCTGCCATCTAAAAATGCGTGTATTACAACTTTAATTCCGCGCTGTGATATCTTGTTTGCTAAAGCTGAAATGTGCTTTTGATGCGAATGAACACCACCATCTGATATCAATCCCATTATATGGCATATGCCATTCTTACTTTTTAGATCATTAATAAAATTCTGTAGATTTGCATTATTTTCTATCGTTTCGATTGCTTGATTAATACGCTGAAGGCTTTGCATTACCACTCTACCGCTACCAATATTCATGTGACCAACTTCTGAATTGCCTATTTGGCCTTCTGGTAATCCAACATCAGTTCCACAGGCAGATAAACTGCACTTTGGATAATTAGAGCTAATATGTTGCCAACAAGGTGGATTTGAATTGCTAATAGCATTGTATTTACTATTTTCTATTCCATTACCCCAGCCATCTAGTATACATAAAACGACTGATTTAAAGTTCATATAAAAGTTAACATCGAAACCCTCAATGGTACCAAAAACAAATTCTTCTCACAACTTTTGTGTTAAAATAAGAGATAGAAAAAGCTGCTTGGAGGCAATGGTATATGAAGTTTTTCATAAAATATTTTATTAAAGTGATTGACAGTTGCTGAAGTGTTTACTAAAACACTTGCATAGCTTTAATAGTGAGGTCAAATGAGTTATAGCCAATATGTAAAGGATAATACTTTAGCAACATCAGGTGCTATAATTAATGTTGATAGATTAGTAAACTTTTTAAAAAGCAATACAAACATTACAAGACTTATTTTACGATGTTCAAAAATTAATTATGAGGTTATAAAAGAATTAGCTCAGCTTTCTCATCTTACTTCACTTGATCTAAGTTGCAGTTATGTTGGTACAGAAGGTGCAAAGATTTTAGCAAGCGGGAATCTTATAAATCTTACTTCGCTTGATTTAGGAGGAAACGAAATTGGTGATGAAGGTGTAGAGGCTTTAGCCAGTGGAAATCTTACAAGTCTTACTGAGCTTAAATTATATGATAATAAAATTGGCGATAGGGGGGCAAAAGCTTTAGCAAGTGGAAACCTTCAAAAGCTTATTTTACTGAGTTTAGGATGGAATGAAATCAGTAATGAAGGTGCAGAGGCTTTAGCAGCAAGTGGAAACCTTAAAAATCTTATTACACTTAAAGTATATGATAACAGCATTAATTACAGAGATGTACAGACTTTGGCGAGTGGAAATTTGGTGCGTCTTACTTCGCTCATTTACAATTATTGCAGTATTGATGAAACATTGCCAAAAAATGTCCTTCCTCAATTAAAAAGGAAATGTAATAAAAGAAAAATAGGAGAGGAGCCAGATAGCAAGCTAAGTGAAGCGCAGACATCTTTGCATTTTGACAGTAAAGGCTTTAAAACTATATAACTTCACACGTTTTGTCTGTTTAAGAGACAAAAAAAAGGTAGTGAATTTTGGGCTAAAAGTGAAATGTACAGATTGTATAAAATAGTGCTCCCCGGGCCGGATTCGAACCAGCGACCAATTGGTTAACAGCCAACTGCTCTACCACTGAGCTACCGAGGAATAAACTGCTTTCAACTTATCACATTGAACGCCGATTGTAAACGATTTTTATGTAGACTTTAGACCTAGATATCATTCCAGTGCATGGAGCTGTAATCTAGTTCTTATTACCTGATATGCTCATTTGACAGTTAAGTCTTCTCTACCCCTATTTGCATAATACCTTCGTTTACGGTTAAAAGATATCGAGGTAGTAGGGTGTATTAGTTTTTGCAAGCTGTTATTTTGCTATGGATTGCTGTAATGGCATCATCTATTTTATTGTTATCACAGCCTGTTTGGGCAAGTTCGGCATTTCCACCGCAATCCCTTCTGGTTACAGTAGATACTAGCTCTTTTGCATTGATCTTATTAGTTAAATCTTTACTTACTTTGACAATCAAAACTGTTTTATCCTTTTCTGTTACCATGAAGGCTATTACAGTTTTCGGTTTTTGTTGCTGTAGAGCAAATTCCCTTATGATACTTCCTGGAACGTCAGTAAAAGTGTGGATTACGAAATTTATTCCATTTATTTCAGTACTTTTTATATTTTCTACACTGATAATCTTTTTATAAAGATTTTTTATTTTGGTTTCAAATTCTTTGCGCTCTTGGCTTAAAATACTGAGTCGACTTATTATTTCATTTACTGGTGCTTTTACGCATTCTGCAACTTTTTTTAAGCTAATTTCGTTATTGCGTACATAATTAATTGCTTCTTGACCGGTTAAAGCTTCAATTCTTCTTACTCGAGATGCAACGGAACATTCTGCTGCTATCTTAAACAAACCAATTTCTCCGGTACGCTCCACGTGTGTACCACCACATAATTCTTTTGAATCTCCAATTTTTACAACCCTAACATTATCACCATATTTTTCACCAAATAAGGCCATCGCTCCTTCGTCTATTGCCTCATCCATACCTTGAACTTTTGTGGACGTAGAAAGATTTTCTCTGATTAGAGAGTTTACTATATCTTCTACTGAAGACAGCTGATCCTGAGTGACTGGCTTATTGTGACTAAAGTCAAATCTTAGTCTATTTGGTGCGACTAGAGAACCTTTTTGAGTAACGTGATCACCTAAGATTTTTCTGAGTGCAAAGTGTAGAAGATGTGTAGCTGAATGATTTCTTCTTAAGTCTTGTCTTCTTTTTTTGTTAATACTAGCTGTAACTGTATCACCTTTACGAACTGAACCAGACTCCACTATACATCTGTGTAAATATAGGTCATTAATCTTGTTGGTATTTTCCACTATGATTACGCCTAAATCTGGTGTCATTCCAGCGCGTGACGCTGGAATCTGGATCCCAGTATCAAGTACTGGGATGACAAGAAGGAACTTTCCAATATCTCCCACTTGTCCACCTGACTCTCCATAAAAAGGTGTTTTATCAAGTATAATAGTTATCTTTTCTCCTTCTTTTGCAGAATCAATTACTTCATTTTTAGAGGAAATTATTGCGAGTACTGTTGCATCCTTTACTTCATCACGTTCATAACCAACAAATTCCGTTTTGCCAAACTGATCGATTAAATTAAACCATACTTGTTCAACAGATTTTTCACCAGATCCAGTCCAATTAGCACGTGCTCTTTCTTTTTGCTCTTTCATTGCATTATCAAAACCTTTTTGGTCAAAATTTATTTTCCTTTCTTTCAAAATATCAAGTGTGATATCCAAAGGAAATCCATAAGTGTCATATAGTTTGAATGCTGATTCTCCAGATAGAGTGTCACCTGATTTTAAATCTGCAGTGAATTTGTCCAAGAGATTAATGCCTTTCATTAAAGTGTCTTTAAAGTTTTCTTCCTCTGATTTTAACGTTGTTTCTATTAAGCTTTTAACTCTGATTAGCTCTGGATAAGCATCTCCCATATAAGCCAAACTTGTGCCATCTATGAGTGCAGGAAAAACAAGGTTCAATAGAGAATCATTATATCCAAGTAGGTGGATATAACGTGCTGCTCTCCTGATCAATCTGCGTAGTACATAATTTCTTCCTTCATTTCCAGGAAGCACTCCTTCTGCGATGAGAAATGCAGCTGCACGAAGGTGATCTGCGATAATCTTATGAGCTACTTTATTTTCCGTATTTCCACAGTACTCTTGCGATTTACTTACCAGAGCAGAAAATAGGTCAATATCATAGTTATCATGAACGTTCTGCATAACAGCTGCTATTCTTTCAAGGCCCATTCCGGTATCGATGCATTTTTTTGGTAATTTTTGTAAATTACCTTCTTCATCTTTATTAAATTCCATGAACACCAGGTTCCAAATTTCAACAATTCTGTCGTCTTCATGTAAAGCGGAATTTCCATGATCGTAAAAGATTTCAGAACATGGGCCACATGGACCAGTATTGCCCATGCTCCAAAAGTTATCATCTGTTGTAATTCTTATGATTTTATCATCTGAAAAGCCACTTATCTTACGCCAAATTTCATATGCTTCATCATCAGTGTGGTAAACAGTTATGGATAGTCTGTTTTTATCAAGAGACAATTCTTCAGTAATAAATTTCCACGCAAATTCTATCGCAGTTTCTTTAAAGTAATCACCAAAGCTAAAATTTCCGAGCATTTCAAAAAATGTGTGATGCCGAGATGTATAGCCAACATTTTCAAGATCATTGTGTTTACCACCTGCTCTGAGACACTTTTGACTTGAGACGGCACGTTTCATTTCAGTTTTTTGCGTGCCGGTAAAGATGTTTTTGAACTGTACCATACCAGCATTTGTAAACATGAGTGTTGGATCATGCTCTGGAATCAAAGGAGAAGAAGGAACTTGCTCGTGATTATTATTTACAAAAAATTTTATAAATCTTTCTCTAATTTCGTTTAGCTTCATCGTTTTTACTGAGGTTATCTATGCATAATAAGTTGTAACAGAAGTAAAATCAATTTATCAATCTAAATATTAATATATACATTACTTAGTATAATAAAAGTAACTTTTACATAAAAATTTTAATAAAAAGATATAGGTTTAAATATTTTATCCACTAACATAGAGAAGTATTTGTTAATTCAAATAATATTTTTGTTAATTAATTTAAGGAGTGTGAAATGCCAAAAAAATTCCAAAACACTAAGAATAGCATGCGAAAGAGAGAAACAACAAATAAGCAGGAGATGGATGGTCCAACAATTAGAATTGTATCTGACTTGGAAAGTATAAAACAAAACAGAAGAGTAGAATTTTTAATTAAAGGAGAGAATTTAATAGTAAAAGACCTCTCTATATCTTCTAGAGCAGCTGAGATAGGCTTGGTTACAGGAATAGTAAATTCAATAGACATTCCTCAAGCAATTCGTGAATCGACAATAGATGGAATTATTTTAGGTCTTAAGAATGGAGAAATAGAAAAAAGTAAAGAATATAATTATAGAGAATTTAAGAAAATATATCTAAAAAACCTTGTAGATGAATTGGGTAAGGATAGTTCAAAAAAGCTAAAAGAAAGAACTGATGAAAATAGCCAATTGAGAGAATCTACTACTGAAGAAATTGATTATCAGATGCAGGAAGATGTAACTATCGAATCAGCTTCTTTAACAAAACAAGAATTCGATTTTGCATCAAGCAAAGTAACTACTAAAGAGATTAATGACGTAATAAATGAAATAGAAGAATCAAATGCTAGTTATGGAATTACTCTTGAAGATATAAGTAGTGTTTCCCGTTTTGATAGTAATTCACAAGAAGTGTTAGATCATTCTATATTTAATAGCACAGATGTGGAAGGGCCTAAATTACCCGAAATAAATGGAGGACAGTATATAGGAATAGCAGGGATTGCTGGTGGTATATTTGGTGGAGTGCTAGCAGTAGCTTTTGCAGGATTAGGATACTTTGTATGGCATAGAAAAAATAGGGAAGGTAGCTACGATGTTGAAAAAGCGATGAAAAACCTTCCTGAACAAGCTCAACTTGAGCATTCCGGATCTACATCAGAAATAGAATCTTTGCTCAGCAATGCTACATCGGTAGCACATCTATCTTCTCAGATTAGTGTCGAGTAAGATTCCAGAGTTTGATGGCACAACAGTGCCATCAACTTAGCTCTTACAGCACTTATATGCTCTGGAACCAAAGGAGAAGAAATTTTCCTGTCTTACAAAAAATTTTATAACTCTTTCTCTAATTTTATATCGTTTTTACTAAGGTATAATAAATTGCAATGAGAAATTCAGATATTAATATATGTATTATTTAGTATAATAAAAATATAAAAATCTTAGTGAAAAGATGTGGACTTAAATAATTTATCTTTTATACATAAGGAAATATTGGTCAGCTTGGGGGTCATATATGTCAAGAAGATTTAAAAATACTGTAGGAAAAAAAAGATCAATCAATAAGGAAAAAAGGAATAGATGGATTAGTATTGAATCAGAATTGCGAGATGTAGAACAAAACAGAACAATATATTTTCTATTGGGAGGAGGTGATTTAAAACTTAAGTATGTATGTATGCTTGACGATACATCTTATCGTATTCTTGTTGCTGAAGGAGAAATAGTGCATGCAGAAAATCCAAAAGTGATGATTGATGATATTGTTTCTGATCTCAAGAGTGGAAAAATACGAAGTTATAAAAGATATAATGCCAAAGAGTTTTATGAAAAGTATCTCAAAGAGTTTTTGAGTAATGAGAACTTGCAAAAGCTGGAAGCTGGTGATATTGAAAATACAACAGCAGAACTACCAAACTTAAAACAAGTAATGGAAGAAATGAAAAAATCAAACGCTAGCAATGGAATTACAATGCGAAATATAGAAAGTGTTCAAAATACGACGAATATTTTGGGTAATCCTATGATTCATGATACAAACTTGAGAGAGTTTAAATTATTGGAAACACCTTCAAACGAGAAAAATAATATAGTGTTCACAGTAGGTATGTTAGCAGTAACAGTAGCTTTGGTAGCAGCTGTACCATTTAAATGTTGGTTTTATAATAGAAAAAATAAAAGCCATAGTAGTGCTAAGGAAGAAACTCCATCTAGTTATTTATTAAGTGCAATAACTTTAGAAAGTGGAACTAATTCTATTCGTTAGCCAAAATATTGCAAAAATAGAATTTTTTTATTATTTTTTTACAGTTTCCTCATTTAATAATTTTTATGCTCTAATTATTATACTTAATTTATCATTACCTGTTGTGTAAACAGGATGAGAATTTTCAATAATCTACATCCTTTAGTAAGAAAAAATCAATACATTCACGATAAATTTACCTCATATCTGTGTTTTATATGTGGAATTTCGAATGGAAAATTATGCAGGCAAAGAAAGAAGAATAGTGAATATAGTTACTCAACATTGGAGTGATATAAAAGGATCAGATAGAGAATGGCCAGAAAGACATGAAATAGACACTGCAGAAATCATGGAGTCATGGCAGCATTGTTTTATCATTGAAGTTAAAGATCGAGGTTATATTTGTGAAAATGCAGGAGAAAAAGCTATTGAATTCTATGGTTTTGAAAAAAAGATGTACATCGATGATAAGTATGCAATTGATGCACCATTTTTGCGGTTATATAAAATAGATGCAGTTATTGATAAACTTGAGACTGTAATAGAGAGTAAATGCTCAATTAACGAAGAGGAAGAAAGTGAAAGTGTTAAAATAAGGCAAGTATTGCTACCAATTGGGAATGAAGAAGGTATAACACATATACTGGGTGTGATTACATTCAAGCTGCTTTAAAATACAATTTTAATTTGATTCTTTAATAAAATTATCTATACTCATACTTAATTACTAATAAAGAACTAAATAGTGGTGTTTGTAAATTTGTTTAGAATATGACGAAAATAAAATTAAAAACAAAATCTTCTGTCAAAAAGCGCTTTCACCTTACAGCTAAGGGTAAAGTCATCTCTACTCAGTCAGGTAAGAGACATGGCATGGTAAAAAGAAGTAAATCTAATATTCGTAATCAACGCGGTACAACGATTCTCAATAAATCTGACTCGCGTATAGTTAAACTTTATATGCCTTATGGTATTTAATAAAATGGAGGTAAGATAAAAATGGCTCGGATAAAGCGTGGAACCGCTACTCATGCTCGTCATAAAAAGGTATTAAAATTAGCAAAGGGTTATAGAGGACGGGCAAAGAATTGTTATAGAATTGCATTACAAAGGGTTGAAAAAGCACTACAGTATGCTTATAGAGACAGAAGAAATCGCAAGCGTGATTTTCGTGGTTTGTGGATAATACGTATTAATGCAGCGGCAAGAGAACATGGACTTACTTATGGTAGGTTTATGCATGGTCTTAAACTTGTTGGAGTTGATTTGAATAGAAAAATCCTTGCTGAGATGGCTGTTAATCATAAGGATGATTTTGCTAAATTAATAGAAACTGTAAGTAGTAAGTTAGCAGAAAATTCCTAAAGCAAACACACCTGAAAATATGAGAATTATTTTCATGGGGTCACCGGGGTTTGCTGTTGGTGCGTTAAACTTACTATTGAAATTACAGAGTGAAGTAGTAGCAGTATATACCAAAGCTCCAAAGCCTTCTGGACGTAGGCAGAGGTTAACAAAATCGCCAGTACACATCGTTGCTGAAAAAAGTGACATAGAGGTATGTACTCCTGCCTCTTTAAAATCTTCGATAGAGCAAGAAAAGTTTGGAAATTTTAAGCCAGACGTTGCAGTTGTTGCTGCGTATGGATTGATACTTCCAAAAGAAATTTTAAATATTCCCAAATATGGTTGTATTAATATTCATCCATCATTGCTGCCTAGGTGGCGCGGTGCAGCTCCGATACAGCACACAATTTTAGCCGGAGATCAAGAAACCGGAGTTAGCATTATGCAGCTAGATGAAGGATTAGATTCTGGCCCTATTTTAAAACAGAAAAAATTTCTTATTGAAAAAAGCGATAATTATAAGACGTTGTATGATAAATTGTCTGAATTAGGTAGTGATTTACTGCTGAAAGTACTAAACGAAATTGAAAAGCAAGTTCCCTTAAAACAGAGCGATAACGATGCGTGCTATGCTGACAAAGTAAAAGACTATAAAATTTACGCAAGTGACACCTGTGAAATTGCTTATAGAAAGGTTAAAGCATTTTATCCAAAAGCATTCATTAAGGTAGAGAATAAACGTATCAAGATACTTGATGCTGAATTTGAAGCCTTCACTTCAGGACAAGGTGAGATCATTAATGATAATATGCATATAAGTTTAAAAGGTGGTACTTTAATTCCTAAAGTTGTACAAATGGAAGGAAGAAATCCTTGCGATATTAAAGATTTTGTTCGTGGCTTAAAATCAAGTTTAACAAAAAAATTTATAGAATAGACTACTTTGAAAGGAGAGTGAGGAGAGCTAAAGCAACTTCTACAATTTGGTATTCCGCTGCTTGTTAGCGGAATCTACAACAAGATACCGCGTTTTGGTGTACGAACATTGCAATTTGCAGGTAATTTGAGTAGTAGATGGTCAGTGCTTGACACTGGAATCCAGTTTCTATTACCTGGTGTGCTCATTTAAAGTGAAGTTTTCTGGATCCCAGTGTCTGGGGACTGGGATGACATCTTTCTTGATCTCTTGTATCACAATGTTCGTACAGCTATGTGCTTGTTAGCGGAATCTACAACGAGATACCGCAGTGGTATGACGTAGTAGCTATATATAGACAAATTTTCTTTTCTTAGATATAATCTTAAGAAACCTTCCATATGAAAATTAAAAGAGCTTTAATATCAGTATACGATAAGACAAATATAATTGAACTTGCATCGTTTTTGATGCAGCAACAAATAGAAATTCTCTCAACAGGGAATACTTATAAAGTGCTATCAGGTGCGGGAATAAAAACGCAAGAAGTTTCAGATTACACACAATTTCCAGAAATACTAGATGGCAGAGTGAAAACTTTACATCCTAAAATTCATGGAGGAATACTCTGTGATCGAAAAAGGCACGAAAAGGAAATGCAGAATCTAGAAATTAAGCCGATAGATCTGCTTATAACTAACTTATATCCATTTTGGAAAACGGTTAATAGCAACTCAAGTGAGAAGCAAATCATAGAACAAATAGATATAGGTGGAGTAGCATTAATTAGAGCTACAGCAAAAAACTTTCATTTCACTTCAGTGATTTCTAGCATTCAAGATTACGAAACACTGAAAGCTGAGATGATCAAAAATAACAATCAGACAACATTAGAATATAGAAAACATCTAGCAACTAAAGCATTTGCTCTGACTGCACAGTATGATTCTAATATTTACAATTGGTTTTTATCACAGGGTAAAAGCAATGAGTTACCAGAGTTTTTTACTTTATATGGATGTAAAGCACAAGGACTCAGATATGGTGAAAATCCTCATCAAAAAGCTGCATTTTATAGCAATCAATTTAGCAAGTATCCACTGGAGAAAATACATGGAAAAGAGTTGAGCTATAATAATATAGTCGACATAGAGTCTGCACTTAACATAATTTCTGAGTTTCAAGAACCTGCAGCAGTGATAATAAAGCACAATAATCCATGTGGCGCTGCTGTTAGTGATAGTGCTTTAAAAGCATATGAAAAAGCTCTATCATGTGATGAAATAAGCAGTTTTGGTGGAATAGTTGCTTTCAATCGGGAGATAGATTTAAAGCTAGCAGAGAAATTAAACGAGATATTTTTGGAAGTGATGATAGCACCATCGGTAAACAATGAGGCACTAAAAATTTTACAAAAAAAGAAAAATTTAAGAGTGATTATTCATCAATCTCTTCAGCAAAATGCAAAATATCAAATCAAAAATGTTGTTGGCGGGTTCTTAGTGCAAGAAAATAATAACCATACAGTAAAAGTAGAAGAAATAAACCGAGTGACAGAATGCACTACAACAAAAAAAGAGAAGGAAGATCTTATTTTTGCTTGGAAAATATGTAAACATGTAAAATCCAATGCAATAGTGATAGCAAAAGACGGTTGTGCTATTGGCATCGGTGCAGGACAAACAAGCAGAATAGATAGTGTGAATATTGCAGTAAAAAAAGCAGGTGAAAAATGTAAAGGCGCAGCGCTTGCTTCAGATGCATTTTTTCCATTTCCAGATAGTATAGTAGAAAGTGCAAAGCATGGAATTACAGCTATAATTCAGCCAGGTGGCTCATTGAAAGATCAAGACGTGATAGCAGCTGCAAATGAGAATAAAATTGCCATGTTTTTCACTGATGTTCGTAACTTTCTCCATTAAGCTTTGTATCCTGTCAAAATTATACCCACACAGGGCTTTGTTGCATAGCAGCTTATAGGTATGAAAATTGTAGTAAATTTATGTAGTTACTTTAAACTCAACTATACCTATCTGTAATTGTAAGCTGTACTCTTGAGCTCCTGATGCGATTTATAGCAAATCCTAAAATGCCTTGCTGTTTTTCCTTATAGACATTCAGCTTACCTTGTACATTAGCCTATCTGGATGACATTTTACTTTTTCTAGAATATAATAATTCCCTAGAAATTACCCTACTCAATTCTATTGTACCTTGTTTAACATTGAAACATGAGTCTGGAATCTAGAAATTTTTTAAGAACAAAAGTTATTCTAAGTTTTTGTTGGTAAGAAAGACTGGATTCCAGTGGGCTTTGTTGCATAGCTCAGATAAAAAGAACTGGAAGTTACTGACGAAATTCACTATAAAACAGGCATTTAACCTACGAAAGAAAAATATGTCACAAAAAATGAGAGTCAGTAACTGCCATGGATATAACAGATTTCTGCAAGAAAGAGGAAATATTTTTCATTTTATTAATGAGGCAATAGAAAATTGGTACGAAAATAGCCCCAAAATGCGAGGTGGAAATTATATTTATAGTAATAAAGTTGTGATTTTAGTGCATATAGTCGCTAGTCTCTTTAGAATTGGCTTAAGACAAACGGTAGGGTTTATAAAAGGATATTTGCAGCAAGTAGTTAGCAGTCATTAGCTATTCGCAGGCTTCAAGAAGGTTTCAATATTAAGATCAATGATTGCAGAGTTGATAAAAACAATATGGAAGATATTGAAATTGCCATAGACAGTACAAGTATCAGATAATACACCTGGTCACAGTAAGGAAAATAGAGAAGTATCGCAGTTATAAACAGGTAAGAAAGCTACACGTAATATTGAGTATAAATAGTAAAAAAGCTATAGCTGCACAATATAGCAATGGTGCCTACTCCGACCATTATGGTGCTTGCGACTTGCTCAGCTTTCAGCATGCTATAAAAGCATTATATGCAGACAGAGCCTATCAAGCTTTATAAATTGTGCAAAAAATATGATATAAAGACAAAATTTTACCGAAAAATCGTGCAGCGGAGCATACAAAATTGGATTATATGGCTGAAAGGAATGCTGCCATTAGATTATGTGGTAAAGACGGTGTGAAAGAGTGGAAGAAGGAAGCAGTTTATGGAAAAAGGTCATATATTGAAGGATTTTTTTCAAGATTAAAGCAAATATTTGGGTTTAGTTTTAGAAATAGATCTGAAGTAAATCGAGAAAAAGAGTTGCTAATAAAATGTTACTTACTCAATAAATTTACTGATATTGGCATGGCTAAGTTTTAGGTAGTTTCATGAATTTTTTATGCTTTACCCACTATCCGATAAGCGATGCAACAAAGCCATCCCAGTGTAAGCTACTCGGTTGACACCATCATAGAGATCAGCTACTTGGATGATAAAAGTAAGAAATATCGAAGTGTTGTGCTAGACTTTATACCTCTTGCATTCAAACTCACATAAATCATGAATTGTGCACGCTTCACACAAAGGTTTTTGTGCCTTGCAAATGTATCTACCGTGTAAAACTAGCCAATGATGAGCATAAAGTAGGTATTTTTTTGGCACTACATTCAAAAGAGACTGCTCTGTTTTAAGTACATCTTTTTCTTTCACAAGCCCAACTCTATTGCTCACTCTAAAAACGTGAGTATCAACTGCCAATGTTGGAATACCAAGCCCTGAATTTAAGAACACATTAGCGCTCTTTCTCCCAACCCCTGGTAAAGATACCAAATCATCGAAATTAGTAGGCACTTTGCTATTGTACCTCTCAATCAATATTTTGCTGAGCCCGATTATATTTTTTGCTTTGGAATTATATAAACCAATACTGCTTATGCATTTTCTCAGCTCACTTTGCCCAAGATTCAACATCTTTTCTGGCGTATCAGCGATACTAAATAGCTCCTTTGTAATTTTATTAACACTTATATCGGTCGTCCGCGCTGACAGAACTATTGCAACTAATAACGTAAAATGATTGGTATAATTTAGCTCTATTTTTGGCGCAGGATTTGACTGTTGAAATTTTTCAAATATTAATTCTACTTTTTTTGAGTCCATGCATAGAGCTAAAAGCTTATACTATACTGTTTGCTGTGCAAATTCAATTGCTTGAGGATTAGATAGTCCTTCAGTATTAACATCAGACATATCAGTTTTTACCTCATCAAAATTCCTCTCAGCAAATTTGCTTGCCACTTCTGCAAAACACTTTCTAACAAGAGGCATAATTATCGGCATTAATAGCCTTCGTGGATCATACCGTCCTAACAGATCAGTCTCCTTTTGCACTCTATCTCTTGGATCCTCTTCTAGTAAATCTTTTGTGTGCTTGTCAGCATATATTTCACAGCCTTTTGAGAAAACAGGAGCTAACATTTCAATTAATACTGCCAATAACAATAGTGGACCAAGTACAGCTCCACCAACAGTTAATCCATTAGCAATGAAATTTATTGTAACTAAATAAACAGAAAAAGCAGCTAAAGGATAGTTGATAAGAAGCTTACTACTTAGCTCGATATAGCTCATTTTACTCATGAATTCATCAGTAGAAATTTCTGAATTTTTATACTTTTCCATATAATAATTCACTAATAAACCAGAGGCTCTACTAATAGCGATGTTAAATGCTATGATCCACCATGAAAAATAGCAACCTATAGTAACTGTAGTTAACAGGCCTAAGGGTAGAACACTAAGAGTCCGAATAAATAGTAAGGCATTTTTACGTTCTATAAATCTTAACGCTAATTCTTTTTTATCCTCATCTACTAGGTTCTTTTTTTCCTTTAGAGGAGAAATATAATTGAATAATTGTATGCTTGGCTTTGCTATATATTGATATAACTCTTGCATTAACTTTGCACTTTGTACACTCCTCTGAAAATTATCTAAATTTGGATTTAGCAAAATCCTCTCTATTTGAGCCTGAAGTTCATTATAGCTTTTTAGGTCTTCTCCAAACGAACAATCATTTCTTTTTAGTATAGCAATCAACCCATCAAAATCTTTACCTACAGCTTCTTCCTCACTGATTTTTAGCTCGTTAAACAACTTTCTCCTATAGTGAAACTCTCTTGCCGTTAAACGTCCATTACTTTCAGCATCAACGCTGACTTTAACACAAGGATTTCCTGACTCCAAAGGTTTAATGTACTTTTTTAGCTCTTGATAAGCTTTATAAATCTGATCAAATCTATTTTTGTTTCCACCTTTGTCAGGATGGTTTACAAGTATCAATTTATTATATTGTTTTTTCAGAAACTTGCTAAGAGCTTGATAATCTTTACCTACAATTTGTTCAGCTTTTATCTCTAGTACGTTAAACAGACCATTACTATCATAAAACTCCTGACCAGTTAACTTAAAATGTTGACTCATTACTACACCTCACATAAATACACGATGCTATTAGTATAATATATTTAATGTTTCACACAAGCATAAAAATATCAAGCAACCACTAAGAGAAGAAACCCTCTTTCCCATCATACAAATACAACTTATCCATTCTCACCACATCAAAATTGTGTTCCTCAAATTTGATTAGCAAGTTATTCACATCACTATTTGTAATTTCATTATTTGCAATAAACCTGCAGATTATTTGGTCACTTGAAGACTTTGAGCCTCCTGGCCAAATTGCAAGTCCTTTTGAGTATATTGCTATCATTTTCAGATTACTCGATTCAAATAACCTAACTATTTGATCAAAATTGTTGGATTTGTCCCAAGCAAGCGTTATATCACTACCCACTAGCTTTTTAACTTTGTAATCTTGTTCGTAATTGTCTTGTACTTTATTTATTTTACTATCCGAATCACTGCTAATTATAAGCTCAGATAACGTTGTGGGTTTTTTCCCTAGATTATCTATAACAGCTTTTGCAAATTCTTTTGTTCCAACCTTTTGTTTACTCTTTTTCTCCTTATATAAATCAGCGGTATGTACTCCATCTTCCAAAGTCTTGAGCCATGCATCGTAGATTAGTTTTGCAGTACTCACTTGACCAATATAGACCAACATATGTACTGCGGCATTTAAAAGACCAGAAGGATTAGCTATATTTTTTCCTGCAATATCAGGAGCAGAGCCGTGAACCGCTTCAAACATTGCATATTCATTACCTATATTGCTACTTCCTGCAAGCCCTACAGAACCTGAGGTTTGTGCTACTATGTCTGATAATATGTCGCCATATAGATTTTCAGTTACTATAACATCGAAATTCTCGGGTTCTGTGGCAACACGTGCCATTCCAATATCAACTATATAATGTTCCGCCTTTATATCCGGATATTCTTTTGCAATACGATCAAACGCTGCATGAAAAGCGCCGTCAGTCATTTTCATTATGTTGTCTTTAGTCAGGCAAGTTACTTTCTTTCTGTTATGTTTTTTCGCATATTCAAAAGCATACCTGCATATTTTTTCTGAGCCAGATCTAGTAATAATTTTAGTGCATTGGTACGAGTCACCAGTGAGCCTATGCTCTATTCCGGTGTAAACGTCCTCTTCATTTTCGCGTATTACAACAACATCAAATTTATCGAATTTATTTTCTATAACAGGGTGATACGAAATGCATGGTCTAATGTTTGCATACAGCCCTAAGTTCTTTCTGAGTGCAACGTTTAAGCTTTTGTGCCCTTTACCTTGAGGGGTTGTTGTTGGAGATTTGAGTAATATCTTTGTCCTTTCGATAGATTCCCAACCACTTGGAGAAATGCCGTGAGACCATTCTTTACTATAAACACACTCTCCTATTTCAATAATATCTATTGAGATCTCTGCTTTCGCTTCACGCAATATCGACAGCACCGCTTCCATAATTTCTGGTCCGATACCATCACCATACGCAACTGTGACTGATGTTGACATAACTTCCTTAACTGTAAATGATTTAATGTTAATTCAAATAATATAGTGGCACAAGCAGCTAGTACTGTACAAGTTGACATATTTACAGTTATTTAATAACATGTTCTTATGTCAGTTAGTAATGCGGGTGGGGTTATATGGATACTAAAATAAGCTATGCAAGAGTTACGAGACGCATTTTTGCATTTGCGTTTGATCATATTTTATTAACGGCGATAAAGTATTTTATTGGATTTAACGTTGGATGTACCTTAGGTTCTTTAACACCCAATGCGGTTAAAATAATTTCAGACAACGCAACAATTCTTAATGTAACAGCGCTAATATTGGCATTAGCATTTTATGCATTTACGATAATAGAATTCGGCGGAACTCCGGGACAATTATTGCTTCGTATGCATATAAAAGACAAAAATACACTTGAAAAAATCACTATAACACAAACAATAATCAGAACAGGAACTTTTGGAGTGTTATATTTTATAATTTTTTATACAATATTGAGTATTTCTAGTCTATTTATAATTTTACCAATTATTATCATATTGTTTGCAACATTTGATAAGCATAAACAGTTCCTTAATGACAAAATTGCAAAAACAGTAGTGATAGACTATAAACCTAGTTGATGTTTTTCTTTAGTTGTTATCACCAAGGGTGTTATTCCAGCGCGTGACCCACATCTGTACGAACATTGCAATTAGCAGGTAATTTGCATAATAGACGGTGTCATTCCAGTGCTTGACACTGGAATCCAGTTTTCCATATAATCTCATCGAAAACGTTGTAACCACTTTCTATGCTAGTGTGCTTTCATCAACCTGGATCCCAGTGTCAGCTACTTTCATGACAAGAAAAGAAGCACTGGTTTCACATGAATCTGAACAGATATCATGTTTTTCTTTAGTTTACTGCTTGCAAAGTGACTTCTTTCGTTTCTGCATGAGCTAAATTAACTACCAATATCATACCTGAAGAACCCACCTGACCATTCTAGAAAATTTAATGCTGAGTACACTTTACTTTTAGCTTCTTCCACAGTGTTTCCTTCTCCTACTATATTTAGTACCCTTCCGCCATCGGAAATCCAATTACCATTTTCATCTAGCTTAGTACCAGCATGAAATACTAGCACTCCAGGAATGTTTTCAATTTTATCCAATCCTTTAATTACCTCTCCTTTTTGATAATCACCAGGATAGCCTTTACTTGCAACGACTACACAAACTGTAGTTTTGTGATTAAACTCCACCATTTTTGTATTTAACTTGCCTTCTGCAACTGATAACATCAACTTTAGCAAATCACAATTTGGATCAAGTCTAGGTAACATAGATTGTATTTCCGGATCCCCAAACCTAACATTATACTCAAGAAGCTTTGGACTATCTTTGCAAATCATTAAACCAGCAAAGAGTACTCCTTTATAGGATGTTCCCATGTTAGTCAGTGCTTGAATTGTAGGATATATTATTTTTTGGATAATTTTTTGCTCCATCTCCTTACTTATAATCGAAGGTGATGAGTATGACCCCATGCCTCCAGTATTTTGTCCCTCATTATTTTCACCAACTCTCTTGTAATCTTTTGCACACCCAAGGGTTACTACCTTCAACCCATCAATAAGAGCAAAAAAACTTACTTCCTCTCCAATTAAAAACTCTTCTATGATTATTTCTTCACCTGACTCACCAAGATTTTTCTCCACTAGCATTGAATCTATTGCTGAAAAAGCCTCATTTTCTGTGTGGCATATTATGACACCTTTCCCTGCTGCAATTCCATTTGCTTTAATTACAAGCGGCAATTTTATTTTATTACTACGGACAAAATTTTTAGCTAACCTTTCATCAATAAAACGTTCATACTTGGCGGTCGGTATACCATATTGTTTACATAGTTCCTTCGTAAAAGACTTTGATGCCTCAAGTTTTGCAGCTGCTTGACTTGGAGCAAAAACGTTTATCCCCTCCGCAGTTAAATCATCAGCAAGTCCATTAATTATCGGTTGCTCTGGACCAATAATTACTAGCTCTATATTTTCTTTCTTGCAAAATTGTGTAACATCCACTGAATCTTGAATATTTATATTCACAAGAACTCCAAAATTCTCCATGGCCGGGCGACCAGGAGTAACATATAACTTAGTCAAGATAGGAGACTTCTTTAGAGCCCAAAGTAAAGCATGCTCACGCCCACCAGAACCTATAACCAAAACCTTCATCTTTATTTCCTCGCTTTTCTATATATGTCAAAATTATTGTTTGCTTATAACAGTATCATTACTCATGTATCTTTGCAACACGTTTGGTATTGTAACTGACCCATCGGAATTTTGATAATTCTCCATTATGGCAACAATTGTTCTTCCTATGGCTAAAGCTGAGCCGTTTAAAGTGTGAACGTATTTTTTTGTTTTTCTGTCATTTTCTAAGAAGTATTTAGTGTTCATTCTTCTTGCCTGGAACGTACCGCAATTTGAGCAGCTTGATATTTCTCTATATTTATTTTGCTCAGGTAACCATACCTCTATGTCATAAGTCTTTTGTGCAGCAAAACCCATATCGCCACTGCAAAGTAGCATTACTCTATACGGTAGTTCTAATTTTTTTAATATTTCCTCAGCAGCATTTGTCATGCGTTCAAGCTCATCATTTGACTGGTCTTCAGTTGTGATGCTTACCAACTCCACTTTACCAAATTGGTGTTGCCTTATCATACCTCTTGTATCTCGTCCTGCGCTACCAGCTTCTTTACGAAAACATTCTGAATATGCAGTAAAACGAATAGGCAGTTCTTTTTCTTCTATTATTTTGTCAGCAACTAAATTTGTTAAAACTACTTCACTTGTGGGAATTAATCTTAATTTATCGGTAGTTAAATATGAATCATCAAAAAATTTTGGTAGTTGACCAACATTATACATCGCCCTATCCTTTACTAAAACTGGATGATGCACTTCAGTATAACCAAATTCATTAACATGTGTTTCCAGCATAAAATTTATTAATGCTCGTCCAAGCTTAGCTAACTGTCCTTTTAGTATTGTAAACCTTGATCCAGAAATTTTTGCTGCTTGTTCAAAATCCATCAAGCCTAACCTTTCTCCGAGTTCATAATGAAATTTTGGTGTAAAATCAAATTTTCTTCTCTTTCCATATTTTCTGATTTCTACGTTGGAGCTCTCATCTTCACCTGTTGGTACATTTTGTGCAGAAATATTTGGTAAGTTAGATAAAATATCCACTAACTTATTTTTTTCTGTTTGCTCCTTGAGGCTGATTGTCTCTATCTCACTTGTGATGCTTTTTGATAACTTTACTTGTTCTTCACATGGGCTTTTGTTCATTTTAAGCCTCTTTATTTCTTCCGTGACCTCGTTTCGTTGCTTATTTAAAGCTTGCAATTTAGTAGTCAGTGATCTTTTTTTATGGTCAATCTCTAATATTTCTTCTGTAGTAAATTCTTTCACCCCTCTGCTTTTTATTGCTTTTTCAAATCCTTTAGGGTTTTTGCGTATATGTTCTATATCATGCATATGTTGTGCTATTACTAACATCATTACTCTACTTCAAAAGCTTTGAATGCTCAATATTTTTACATATAAATGCTAATATTGATTTTACCTTCATAATTTGCTAGAATTGATAAACGTAAAATATAATATGTTAGCCATCATAGAAAGATACAATAAATCTAAAGAGAGTACTCACTTCACTAAACTTAAGGCTAGTGGAAGATTTGCTGTCTACGCTTTTTGTATATATTTGGCGACTACATTTACCATTGGCTGTTTGGGATTAATAATGGGATCTTTCCTCTTAACCTTACCACTTGCTATGCTCATCTCCAACCCTATAGCTTGGATCTTAATGGGAATAGTGCTTGCAGCGACATACAAGATGGTTATTGAACCTTTATTTTACTTGGTAAAAGGTTATGTTGATGAAAAAGGAACTGTAAAGGAAGAAAAGAGTCCAAAAGAGCAAAAATTCACAAGAAGTAAATCACTGGATAGTGGACTAGATACTATATCAAGACAAACAAATGATTCGGATCAGAGGGTACGTAGAAATTCCTATTCTCCATCTACAGATAGTGGTATTGTACCAGGAAGTGAACCTGCCTCAAGTAACAATAGTCGTAGAAATTCTAATGCTTCAGGAGATAGTGGTTTGGGTGGCAAAGAGTTTCATGAAAATTTACAAACTCTTATGCATCAGACAAATAGAGAAAATTACTATTACTGGCTACAAGAACATGATATTTCTCATATTGCAAGAGCTGTATATAACTATTCAGAAAATTCAAGTGGCAATGTAGTTTTTTGTATTCCTGGTGATGTGAGTACTTTAAACTCAAAACTGAAAGAGTATAAAATAGAACAAGGGAACACAAAAAAAATCTTTGCCTCGATTATTAATTTAGGAGGAAATCACTGGGTAACACTGATAGTCACATGTAATGGTAACAGACAATTTAGAGCTTATTATTGTGACTCATTTGGTAATAAATTACCAAATGAGGTTGAAGGAAAGGTAAAAGACGATATAAGTCTTGCTAATGAGATTGCTGAGAAGTGTCTAGTACCCTTAAATAATGAGGTGGGAAGTTTAATACGGAAAAGAGAAAATAATCCAGATAATGCTAGCCTTAAAGAGAAAAAAGATGATGTTGAAAAAACATTAGGTCATGCAAGAGAATATAGAAATAAGTTAGTTAGTAAGCCAATTGATACTAGTTATATAGTGGGCATATTGCAGGAAACCTTAGAGATAGGAAATGATAGCATAAAGAGTTCTGCGGTTGATCAGCAAAAAGATGGCTGTAATTGTGGAGTATTTGCTTTAGAAAATGCTCATAGGATTACGGAAATGCTCAACGAGGATAAATCATTTGATGAAATTGACAGAGAGTTATCAAAGTACAAGCCTAGTCCAGGACAATTGCACGAGAAGAGAAGAGAGTTCGCAAAAGCACTTATGGAGGATGAAGAGTGGAAAGAATCCATTGCTGAAGGTGGAATTTTACATGATACTATACAGCAGCTCATTTCTGAAGATAGTAAGAAAGAGGAGGCACAATCTACCATAAGTTCGATTATTCAAAATGTTACCACAACGTGTGCAAGACGTTTGGGCTTAAGTAATTAATCTATAAAATCTATGTCCCTACAAATAGGAAGTTTGACGATTGATTCTCCAGTTATTTTAGCGCCAATGTCTGGAGTGACTGACTATCCATTTAGGAGTATTGTAAAGAAACTTGGTGCAAGTTTGCTAGTCTCAGAAATGATTGCAAGCAGAGCTATGATCATGCAAACTCGCCAGAGCATGCAAAAAGCAAAAGTCGATGAACTAACCGCTGTACAACTTGCTGGTTGTGAGCCTGATGTTATGGCGGAAGCTGCAAAGTTAAATGAGGGCATGGGTGCAAAAATCATAGATATAAATTTTGGTTGTCCAGTTAAAAAAGTTGTAAACGGTTACGCAGGGTCAGCACTTATGCGTGATGAAAAAAAGGCTGCTGAGATAATAGAAGCTGTAGTCAAGGCAGTGAGTGTGCCAGTTACAGTAAAAATGCGTACTGGATGGAATGACGAAAATCGTAATGCTCCGCGCTTGGCAAAAATTGCAGAAGATTTGGGAGCAAAGATGATTACTGTACATGGAAGGACAAGGGCACAGCTTTATAATGGTCAAGCAGATTGGAAATTCGTTAGAAATGTTAAAGAGCAGGTAAAAATTCCAGTTATAGTAAATGGAGATATTAAGAGTTTGAATGATGTTCAAAGTGCACTTAAAGAATCTGGGGCAGATGGAGTAATGATAGGTCGTGGTGCTTACGGCAAACCTTGGCTGATTAATCAAGCAATAAACTTTTTGAGTGGAAATAAAGTTTCTGAGCCAACAGCCTCAGAGAGATTAAGCATAATACTCAAGCATTATGACAGTATTCTTGAGTACTATGGAAGCGATACAGGAATAAAGATGGCCCGCAAACATATAGGATGGTACAGTAGCGGGCTTCAAAACTCATCTGAATTTCGTGTAAGAGTAAATAACATAATAGACAGCACAGAGGTGAAAGAAAATATAATCGATTTTTTTAGTTAAAAACAGATTAAACATACTACCTCATTAGATATATTCAATTTGACTGATCATAGTGCGATGCCACCACACTCTCTTCTTCATCAGAATGTAATTGATAACTATTATCACTCAGCAATTTTTCGTCATAAGTCTCAATATCAAAATATTTTTCATATTTATCTATATTTTCACAAAGCGAAAGTGCTTTCACCTTATTCATAATCAGACCCGTACCAGCAGGAATTAACCTTCCTACTATAACATTTTCTTTTAACCCACTCAAAGGATCACTCTTTCCGCAAAATGCTGCTTCCGTAAGTACTTTTGTTGTTTCTTGGAAAGAGGCAGCAGAAATAAAGGAATTAGTTTCAAGGCTTGCTCTAGTAATTCCCTGCAGAATAGGAAGATAATGAGCAGGTCGTTTTCCAGAGTTATTCATAGCATCATTTTCTCTATCAATTTCCAGCCTGTCAATATTTTCTCCAATTAAGTACATAGTATCACCAGGATCGGTAATTTCTACTTTTTGTAGCATTTGCTTTAAGATCACTTCTAAATGCTTGTTATCTATGCGCACACCTTGCAATCTATAAACTTGCTGTATTTCAGAAATCATATAGTGTGCTAACGCTTCTAACCCAAGCACACGTAGAATATCATGAAGATCAGGATCGCCATCCATCAATAAATCACCTTTACGCACAAAATCACCTTCATTAACTATTACATGCTTACTTCTTGATACTAAATACTCAACTGGAGAAGCTTGCTTATCTACAGGTTTAATTACTATACTGCGTTTTCCTCTACGGTCTTTTTCAGAGAACATTACATAGCCATCTATTTCACTAACGATAGCATGCTCTTTAGGACGACGTGCTTCAAATAATTCTATAACCTTAGGCAAGCCACCAGTAATATCACGAGTTCTAACCGACTCTCTCGGCGTTCTTGTGATAACATCACCTGCATGAACCTTTTGGCCATCCTGTACATTAAGCACTGCACCAACTGGTATAAAGTAACATGCTTCCACACCACTTGAAAGTGTTATTACTTTTTCATTATCATCAAGCAGTGCAATACGAGGACGTAAATTAGCTACACCAGAGTACAATTTCCAATCTTTTACTACTCTATTTGATATCCCTGTAGATTCATCCATCACTTCAGTGATTGAAATTCCATCTTTTAAATCCTGGTAAGATATTGTACCACTCTTTTCCGTAATAATAGGTAGTGTATACGGATCCCATTCCGCAACTTTATCACCAATTTTTACTAACTCACCCTCATTTACATAAAGTTTAGCACCATAAGGCACACTGTGCTTCAATTTTTCACTACCAAGGCTATCAATTAAAACGACTTCACAGGAACGGCTTATCACAATTTTATTTCCGTTTTTATCTATAATTATATTACTATTGTTTAATTTTATTCTAGCATTAATAGAAGCTATAATATTTGAGGATTCAACACCTCTAGTCATTACCCCACCTATATGGAAAGTACGCATCGTTAACTGAGTACCTGGCTCTCCAACAGATTGAGCAGCGATAACACCAACTGCTTCACCTATTGAAACAATTTTACCAGTTGCAAGGTCTCTTCCATAACACAAAGAACACACACCAGGACTTATTTCACAAGTTAAAGGCGATCTAATTTTTATAACATCAAGACCTGCAATGTTGATTTGCTTTACTTTACCTTCATCAATTAGTTCCCCTGCTTTTAATAATAACTCTTTGGTTACTGGGTTATATATATCATTTGCAGCTGTTCTACCCAGTACAACACTCTCTAGAGATGCAACTATAGTACTACCTTCAACTATAGCTCTTACAATAAGGCCATTTTTCGTTTTACAGTCATGTTTTGTAACTATGCAATTTTGAGATACATCAACCAAGCGACGAGTTAAGTATCCAGAGTTTGCAGTTTTAAGTGCAGTATCAGCTAAACCTTTACGCGCACCGTGAGTAGAATTAAAGTATTCAAATACATTTAATCCTTCGCGAAAATTAGAAATTATAGGTGTTTCTATAATTTCACCAGAAGGTTTGGTCATTAACCCTCGCATTCCTGCTAACTGCTTCATCTGGGAAGTAGAACCTCTTGCACCGGAGCTAACCATCATATATATTGAATTGTACTTACTATTTTCATCATACAGAGATATCGCTTTTAACATATCATTCGCTATTATATCTGTGCACTTAGACCACTCATCTATAACTTTATTATACCTCTCACTTTTAGTGATTAGTCCGTCTTGATACTGTGCAGAAAATTTCTTAATTTCACCCCTTGTATAATCAACGTGTGTAGCTTTAGTTTCAGGTATGACCATATCGCAACGACTAAAAGAAGTACCAGAAAATGTAGCATACTCAAAGCCAAGTGTCATCAATTTATCAGAAAATACCACTGTAGCACTTTGACCGCAGCTACGATATACTAAATCAACAATACTAGTTATTTCCTTAACTGTTAATACCTGATTTATTAAATCGAAGCTTAGATTCTCATGTTTAGGAAAAATCTGCCATAATATTAAACGTCCAGGAGTTGTACAAATAGTTTTATACTGAATGTTTCCATCGCTATTGATGTGTTCCATTTTGTACTTTATATGAGAATGAATATGCAGAGTACCGTTGTTTAAGGAATGCTCAACTTCACAAAAAGCACAAAAAAGTGGTAAATCATCCTTCTTAAGTTGCTGTAAAGTTAGGTAGTATATACCAAGCACTATATCTTTACTAGGAACTATAATCGGTCTTCCATTAGAAGGACTTAAAACGTTATTAATTGACATCATCAACACTCTAGCTTCAAGTTGAGCTTCCAATGAAATTGGCACATGTACTGCCATTTGATCACCATCAAAGTCAGCGTTAAATGCTGTACAAACAAGTGGATGAAGCTGTATTGCTTTACCTTCAATAAGGACTGGCTCAAAAGCCTGAATACCAAGCCTATGTAGCGTAGGCGCTCTATTTAGCAAAACAGGATGCTCTTTTATTACTTCTTCAAGCATATCCCAAACTTCTGGCTTTTCTGCTCTTATTAACTTACTAGCAAATTTAATAGTTGGAGCCATTCCATATATTTTAAGCCTTGAGTAAACAAAAGGCTTGAATAGCTCAAGAGCCATTCTTTTCGGTAATCCACACTGATTTAGTTTCAAAGTTGGACCAACAACTATTACAGAACGTCCAGAATAATCTACCCTTTTTCCTAAAAGATTCTGACGGAAACGACCTTGCTTTCCTTTCAGCATATCGCTAATAGACTTTTTATATCCAGTAGCGCCAGCTTTATTTACCAGAGCATTACGACGACTATTATCAAAAAGAGAATCAACTGCCTCTTGTAACATTCTTTTCTCATTACGAATCATAATCTCAGGAGGATTTAAACTTAACAATTTTCTCAATCTATTATTTCGATTAATAATAGTTCTATAATGATGATTTAAATCAGAAACTGCAGGTCGACCACTTTCAAGCGATACCAAGGGACGCAAGTCAGGTGGTAAAATAGGTATAGCTGTAAGTATCATCCACTCAGGTCTGTTTCCAGACTTGATAAAATTTTCAACAATACGTAATCTCTTTATAATTTTCTTTCTTCTCATTTCAGAAGCAACAGACTCTAACTCCTGTCTTAAATTCTTCCTAATTTCATGTAAATCAAGGCGTATTAGCAATTCTCTTATAGCTTCAACACCTTGCATAGCTATAAAGCTATCGACCCCATAGCTATCTTTAGCTTCATTATAAGCTTTCTCACTAATAATTTCACCTTTTTCAAAAGAGGAAACAAGAGGATCTATTACAACATAATTATCACTATACAAAATACTTTCGATATCTCTAAGAGACATATCTAATAATGCTCCAATTCTTGAAGGAAGTGACTTCAAAAACCATATATGAGCAACAGGAGATGCAAGCTCTATATGACCCATTCTTTCTCTTCTTACTTTAGAAGATGTAACTTCTACTCCACATTTTTCGCATATACGGCCCCTATGTCTTCTTTTTTTGTACTTTCCACATAAACATTCATCATCATTGACAGGACCAAAAATTTTAGGACAAAATAATCCACCTTTCTCAACTTTGAATGTACGGTAGTTTGCAGTTGAAACATCTGTTATCTCTCCATAAGACATACGTTTAATACTTTCAGGGCTAGCAATGGAAATGCTAACCTCATTAAAAGATTGCGCGATGTTAGTATGAGATATATCTTCAATTACTATGTCATTTTGCTTCAAATCCACATTAAAACACAAGGAACGCAACTCTTTTATCATGACATTAAAGGATTCAGGAATTCCACATTCAAAGTTACTGTCACCTTTTATTACCGATTCATAAATCTTAACCCTGCCATTAATATCATCAGACTTCACAGTTAACATTTCCTGCAAAGTGTAAGCAGCACCATAGGCTTGCAATGCCCAACATTCCATTTCACCAAAACGCTGACCACCAAAATGAGACTTTCCTCCAAGAGGTTGTTGAGTAACTAAGCTATAAGGTCCTACTGAACGCGCATGAATTTTACCATCTACTAAGTGATGCAACTTAAGCATGTACATGTAACCAACTGTAACTTTGCGATCAAACTTCTCACCCGAGCAACCATCATATAATACAACTTGCCCAGAGTTATCCAATCCAGCAAGTTCAAATAGCTTTACTATTTGTTCATCTTTTGGACCTTCAAATACAGGTGCAGTAACAGGAATGCCATCACGCAACTTATACGCAAATTCAATGAGGTGATTATCATTAATATCGCGAATGTTATTACAAATAGATAAATTACTGCCACAACTATAAACCTCAATCAGGAAGTGACGTAAACTACTGTGTGCATCTTTACAAGAGTTGAAATAATTCTCTACTAATGTAGTCAATTCATTATTTAATTCATCCTTATTAGGCGTATCTAAAATAGAAGCCGTTATTTCATCATCATTAATATCCTCAAATTTTTTATTATCAAGATATAATGCTGCAAATTTTTCAAAATCATCATCACTGAGAGATCTAATTGCCTCACAAAAAGCACGTTTGATTTTATTGATCTCATCAAGAATATTGCCTACTTTTTCTCCTAATTTTTTACAAGCCCAACCTACATGCGTTTCCAATATTTGACCTACATTCATTCGCGAAGGAACGCCAAGAGGGTTAAGAATAATATCAATAGGAGTACCATCTTCTAAATAAGGCATATCTTCTACTGGAACAACTCGAGAAATCACACCTTTATTTCCATGTCTACCAGCCATCTTATCCCCTGGCTGCAAACTATGTTTTACAGCAATAAAAACTTTTACTGACATCGACACACCTTGAGGCAGATCATAGCCTTCATGCAATTTTTCTACTTTTCGCTTAAAGTTTGCTATCGCATGTGATACTTTTTCATCAAAATCTTTTTTTAAGCTCTCAACTTGCTTAGAAATAGATTGGTTTTTCAATCCTATATCCCACCATCCCTCACGTTCAATAAAATTAATACTTTCTCGATCTTGAGAGCCAGAATTAATAAGAATTTTTCTTAATTCATCATAGAAATATTGATTAATAACATTGATTATATGGTCTCGTTCTTTCTCAAAGTCGTTTGCCTCTTTTTGTTTAATAAGAAACGCCCTTTCGTTTTCTTCTTCCCCTCTGCGTGTAAAGACCTGCACATCAATCACTATCCCTTCAATATCTGGAGATGTATATAAAGAGGAATCCACACAATCAAATGACTTTTCACCAAAAATTGTCATTAACAATTTTGTCTCAGGAGGCAATGAAAGAGAATGCTTAGGTGTAACTTTCCCCACCAAAATATAACCTGGACCAACTCTTGTACCAACCTTTACTATACCACTATCATCCAAGTGATAAAGATTTTCTTCATTAACACCGGGTATGGCACGAGTTATTTTTTCCGACCCTAAAGGAGTGTCATGTACAACACATTCAAATTCTTCTATATGAATAGAAGTAAATAGATCTTTTTTAACAACTTCACTAGAAATAATGATTGAGTCTTCAAAATTATAACCTTGCCAAGACATAAAAGCGACTAGCAAGTTTTGGCCAAGTGCCAATTCACCGTTATTAATAGCAGGACCATCAGCTATCACATCACCTTCCTTAACACAATCACCTACATGCACCAGTGGTTTCTGGTTAATACAAGTATTATGGTTAGAACGCTGAAATTTTCTTAGATGATAAATATCTACATCCAAGTAGTTAATTCCTCCTTTGTCAAAAGCACGTATAACTATAGAGTTACTATCTGAGCTGTCAACTATGCCACCACGTTTTGCTAAAACTACAGCACCAGAGCCAGAAGCTACGAAAGATTCCATGCCAGTAGCAACCAAAGGAGCAGTAGGCTTCAATAAAGGTACAGCTTGACGCTGCATATTTGAACCCATTAACGCTCTATTAGCATCATCATTTTCTAAAAATGGAATTAAAGAAGCAGCAACCGATATTACCTGCTTAGGAGATAAATCAATGTAACTTACTTGATTACTATTTACCATTACAAAGGTACCAGCATACCTACAGTATAACATATCATCAACAAAGCAGTTGTTCTCATCAAGCTTTGCGCTGGTATCGGCTATATAATATAAACCTTCATCTATAGCAGACAGATACTCAATTTGATCAGTAACAACCTTATTAACTACTTTCCTATAAGGACTTTCAATGAACCCATATTTATTAATACGAGCGTATATAGCTAAGCTATTAATTAAGCCTATATTCTGCCCCTCAGGAGTTTCAATAGGGCAAATTCTTCCGTAATGAGTTGGATGAACATCACGCACTTCAAATCCCGCCCTCTCTCTTGTTAAACCACCAGGACCTAACGCTGACAACCTTCTTTTATGTGTTATTTCAGATAATGGATTAGTCTGATCCATAAATTGAGATAATTGGGAAGAGTTGAAAAAATCTCTTAAGACATTGGTTAACACTTTTGGATTTATAAAATCAGATGGAGAGACTTTATCTAAACTAGAAGTAGACATAGAATCAACTACTGCCCGTCCCAATTTTAATAATCCAGTTCTAAATTGATTTTCTATAAACTCTCCAACTGAACGGACTCTTCTATTTGCTAAATGATCAATATCATCTACAGATCCTTGACCATCACGTAACAATACTATTTTTCTTATAATTTCAATAATGTCTTCATGTGTTAAAGTAGTTAAATTTTCCTCATAATTTAACCCAAGGCAAGAGTTAAGTTTTAATCTACCAATGTTAGACAAATCATAATATTCCGAACTGAAGAAAAGATTACGAAAAAACTCCTCTACTATCTTTAAAACAGGAACTTCACCAGGACGCAAAACCTTATATATTTCATATAGAGCGTTCTCATAAGACATGTTTTCATCTAAGAAAAGTGTGTTTAATATGTAAGGTCCAACAGAAACATTATCTATGTTCAACACTGATATTTTATCTATAGATAATAATTCAAGCTTTTTTATATCCTCTAATTTTATAGATTCACCAGCAGATAAGACTTTTGTAGAACTAGCACTATCTATTAAATCTTCTGCAAGAAATAAACCACATATAGAATCATAAGGAATTAGATACTCTTTCAATCCGTTATCATATAGATTTTTAGCTAATTTTGAAGTAATACGAACATTGGCTTTAAGTAACACATTGCCTTCAACATTCTTTAAATCAAAAGGAAGCCTCACTCCCTTGAATTTATCAGGGGAAAAAGGTACTCTCCAGCCACTTTTATGTTTTATATACTCTATTTTTTCATAAAATTTATTAAGTATGTCATTATTTGATAAGCCCAAAGCCTTTAATAAAACTGATATTGGCAACTTTCTCTTTCTATCAATACGAAAATACAAATGATCTTTAACATCAAACTCAATATCAAGCCAAGAACCTCTATAAGGAATAACTCTAGCAGAATAGATCAATTTGCCAGAATTGTAAGTTTTTCCCCTATCACTATCAAAAAACACTCCAGGAGATCTATGCATTTGTGAAACGATAACTTTCTCTACGCCATTGATGATGAAAGTACCTTTATCAGTCATCATAGGCAGTTCACAAAAGCGAACCTCCTGCTCTTCAGCAGATTTTATAACAGTTGCAAGCTTAGAATGATCATCATCTTCTTTAATCTCTTGATATTTTTCAAGAGAAACACCATCCTGCATAATAACAAGACGTATAGAAGCAATAACCTGAGCAGAAAAAGTTATACCACGTTTTATACATTCAGATTCACTATACTTAAGATCATCTACCCTACAATTCAAAAATTCGATAGTAGCCCTATGCAAAGGATCAGATATTGGAAAAATTGTATGAAAGATAGCTTCAAGTCTTTCATTACTCTCATTATTAGGAGTAAAGGAATTATATGACCCCTTTTGGACTTTAACCAAATCCAACAAAGAATCTTTTAAATCAATCGACCTGGAATAAGAAACTCTAGGAACAAAAGCACTAGAAGCACACATATAAGAAGAATCAACCATTAAAATACCTTCACTAATTAAAAGAGCTATATCAACATAAAATTAATATACTAACATTTTATTCAAGCTCAACTTTAGTTGCTCCTGCTTCAATAAGTTTTTGCTTTATTTTTTCTGCTTCGTCTTTAGAAACATTAGCAGTCAAATCTTTGGGTAAAGACTCAACTAATTCTTTCGCTTCTTTTAAATTCAATGTAGAATTAACTTCTCTAATAGCTTTAATCACTCCTATTTTTTTGCTTGCATCAATCTCTTTGATTACAACTTTATATTCAGCTTTTTCTTGAGCAACAGGAGCATTAGCATTATCACTAATAGGCACCCCAGCACCAACAGCTCCACCAAGAAAAGAACCACTAGGCAACCCTATTTTTTCTTCTAGAACTTTTACAAGTTCAGAAGCTTCTAATAGATTTAAAGATAATATTTTATCAACCAAATCACTTGTTACATTATTCATACTGACCACCTTATTTAACAACAAATTTATTTTTTAGAACTATAGTAATCCAAAACTCTCATAAGCCTCATAGAAGATGAATTAATAGACAATGCTAACCGAGCAGGAATATCATAAGATATTAAACGCATAATTTTAACACGCAATTCATCCAGAGAGGGAAGCTTAGCCAATTTGTTAACATCTTCCACTGTTAACAATTCATTTATATGAGCCGCACAAATCACAGACATTTTTTCTTTGTTAGCATTAATAAAATCAACTATTAACTTTGCAGCTTCTACTATAGCACTAGAATATATAATAGCAACAGAACCAGAAAATTTACCTGATAAATAAGAAAATTTACCAGTCCTTTCCAAAGCCAAGCAAGCTAGAGTATTTTTAACTACTAACATCCCACCCATTACAGATTTTAGACTATTCCTAAGAATTAATGAATTGCTAACATTCATAGACTTGAAATTTACCAATATTAAGAAATCATTATTTACAAACACATTCATTATGTTTTGTATAAATTCATCCTTATCTTTACGCTTCACAATTTCGCTCCCTTAAATTATATCTTCTACTTTGTTTATTTTATGAGCTTTACCCATAGTTGAATTTAAAAAAACGCTTTTAAAGTAAACTCCTTTCACAGAAGCAGGTTTATTGTCTCTAATTACTTTAAGAAAGGCTTTTAAATTTTCCAGCAAATCATCAATATCAAATTTAATACTTCCTAATTTACCATGAATAACCCCATTTTTATCCGTCCTGAATTTTATTTGACCAGACTTAATGGTTTTAGTAGCTTCCGCAATGTTAGAAGTCACAGTACCAAATTTAGGGTTAGGCATCAGCCCTTTAGCACCCAATACTTTTGCAATAGGAGTGATTTTTGCCATGAAATCAGGAGTAGTGATGCACCAATCAACATTCAACTTTCTACCTTTTTTTATCTCTTCAATTAAATCTTCTCCTCCTGTAATATCAGCACCAGCTTTTTCAGCTTCTAATAAATGTTTATCTTGAGCAAAAACAGCTACTTTAATATTCTTCCCGATACCTTTAGGCAAAACTACTGTACCACGCACCTGCTCTTCAGATTTACGTGAATCTACACCTAAATTGACTGCGATATCAACTGATTCATTAAATTTTGCTGAAGCAGACTCAACAACCTTCTCCAAACATTGCTTAGAATTATCATTATATGTACTCATTTACCTAACCTTCCACAACTTCTATACCCATAGATTTTGCAGTGCCTATAACCATCTTCACTGCTGAATCTTCATTATCCACTTTCATATCAACCATCTTACACTTTGCCACTTTAATGATAGCAGACATAGATAATTTAGCCACTAATTCTTTACCAGAATTACCAGAAGCTTTACTTAATTTAGCTTCCTGCTTAAGCAAATAAGCCACAGGCGGACCGCTGACAGTAAAATCATGAGAGCGATCATCCTTTATGGAAATTCTCACTGTTACTAAATCACCTACTTTATAACTAGCGTTAGCAGCGCTAGTAGCTTTATTAAAAGCTTCACAAAATTTAGGAACAGGTATACCACGCGGGCCAAGTACTGAAGCAATTTTCGGTCCTGGAACTGCTTTTCCAGCTTCCATAAGCAAGTTAATCTTAGCAACTACATTACTCATAATTAATCCTCTATTTTCTCTACTTGAGCCAAATCAAGCTCTATTATTGTTGGCTTACCTAAGATTGATACTTCAATATTAATAATTTTTTTCTCATCATTTACCATATCTACCTTACCAGTAAAATTTTGAAAAAGACCATCATTAATTTTTACTTTTTCACCTTTCTCATAACCATAACTCAACTTTTTCGTTTCTTGAGCATTGTAAAGCGCACTACACATTGAACGAATCTCATTATCCTCAATCACCTTTGGAACATTACCATTTTTCAAAAATCCATAAACCTTAAGAGATTTTGGTATATTATTAATAAAATTTAATACCTCATCGCATAAATTCATGTATAAAAAGACATAACCAGGAAAGGACTTCCTTCGTTTAGCATTTTTTTTAGATTTTAAATCCATCTCACTTAATTCTTCACAAGGAATAAAAACCCTATTAAAATAATTATTAATATTCAATCTCATAGAATTTTCTAATATATATTGGCGCACTTTCTCTTCATAATTAGAGGCAACTCTTAAAATGTACCACTTATATCTATTAAATTCCTTACGTTTTAAAATTACCTCATCATCTGAAATCATCTCAAAATGACCAGACTCATCACCACAAAACCCAGTCATTTGATTCAAAATATTTTTGCTTTCATCACACAGATGCATACATATATATACTTCACATAACTCTTTTATATCAGATTTTACATCACATACTGTCTGATAAGGAATAAACACCTCCTTAAAGTAAACAGTATTGGTTGCCAACTCGCATATATCCTTCTCATACCCGTAATCGACTTTAATGATATACCATTTATACTTATATTCCATAAATAATTCCAAATAAAGTCTTAATTACGTAAAGAGACATAAAATCTACGAAGCAAAAGAAAATCGAAAAGCATAATATAACAGTTATTACAATAAACAAAGATGACAATACCTGCTGTTTTTTTATCCAAGCAATTCTCCTTATTTCTTGCTTTATATCGCAAAAAAAAACATACAGGTTTTTTAACATTTCTACCATAATATTAATGCAGGAGCGATAGGAATTGAACCTACAACCTCTGGTTTTGGAGACCAGCGCTCTACCAATTGAGCTACACTCCTATAATTCAAAGTTTACTCTAAAATTTCCGAAACAACGCCAGAACCAACAGTTCTACCACCTTCTCTTATCGCAAAACGTAATCCTTTATCCATTGCTATTGGTACTTGCAACTCCACTTCTATACTTACATTGTCCCCTGGCATTACCATCTCCTTTCCATCTAGCAATTTTATGCTCCCAGTTACATCCGTTGTCCTTAAATAAAACTGTGGCTGATAATTTCCAAAAAATGGTGTATGCCTTCCTCCTTCTTCTTTCTTCAATATATACACCTCCGCATTAAATTTCTTATGCGGGGTTATTGTCCCTGGTTTTGCCAATACTTGCCCTCTCTCCACTTCTTCTCTCTTTGTTCCTCTTAGTAGTATTCCTACATTGAGTCCTGCACTTCCCTTATCTAGCAACTTCTTAAACATCTCAACACCAGTACATATCGTCTTTTGCGTCGCTTTCAGACCTATTATCTCTATCTCATCCCCTGTCTTTATCTCCCCCTTCTCTATTCTTCCTGTTACTACCGTCCCTCGGCCCGATATTGAAAATACATCTTCTATTGGCAACAAAAACGGCAAATCTATAGGCCTTGGAGGTACTGCCACATACTCATCTAACTTCTCCATCAATTTATCTATTGATTTCTTTCCATACTCACTACTATCATCCTCTAATGCTTTTAACGCAGACCCAACTATCATAGGCACTTCATCACCTGGAAATCCATACTTACTCAGCAACTCTCTCACTTCCATCTCTACCAAATCTATCATATCAGCATCAGCAACATCAGCTTTATTTATATATACCACGATATATCCAACACCCACCTGTTTTGCCAGCAATATATGCTCTCTCGTTTGTGGCATCGGCCCATCAACCCCTGACACTACCAATATCGCTGCATCCATCTGTGCTGCACCTACTATCATATTCTTTACATAATCAGCATGTCCAGGGCAATCAACGTGTGCATAGTGTCTCTTTTCTGTTTGATATTCAACATGCGCTGTTGCTATTGTTATCCCTCTCTTTCTTTCTTCTGGCGCTTTATCTATTTGATCATATGCTACAAAATTACCATAATGCTTTGTTATCGCCGCTGTTAACGTTGTCTTCCCATGATCCACATGTCCTATCGTTCCCACGTTTACATGCGGCTTTCCAAATGCTTCTACTATCGCTGTCATAATTACTAACCTTTAATTATACTTTAACTTTAACTCATCAACCACATATTGTGGCACTTGTTCATAACAAGAAAAATGCATACTATACTGAGCTCTTCCCTGAGATATAGAACGCAAAACATTTATATAACCAAACATATTTGCAAGAGGAACCGAAGCAGTAATTATTTTGCTATTATTACCTAAATCCAGCATATCAACAACACTGCCTCTTCTACTATTTATATCACCCATAACATCACCCATATATTCTTCAGGAGTAATGATTTCCACTTTCATTATAGGTTCTAGCATTTTTGGACCAGCTTTATTTGCCATTTCCTTAAAAGCACCCTTAGCAGCAAGTTCAAAAGCCAAAGGACTAGAATCAACATCATGAAAAGCACCATCAAGAAGAGTAGCCTTAAAATCAATCAATGGAAAGCCGGAAATTATACCACCTTCTTTTATCAACTCTAAGCCATTTTGCACTCCAGGTATATACTCTTTTGGAATAGCACCGCCTACAATTTTACTTTCAAACTGAAAGCCAAAACCAGGCTCAAGAGGTTCGAATTTTATTTTAACTTTAGCAAACTGACCAGCACCACCTGATTGTTTTTTATGAGTGTAATCAATTTCAACAGATTTAGTGATAGTTTCACGATATGCAACTTGAGGCGCACCAACGTTAGCTTCAACATTAAACTCGCGCTTCATTCTATCAATAATAATCTCAAGATGCAGCTCACCCATACCTTTCAATATAGTCTGCCCACTCTCTGCATTTACTGACATCCTTAAAGAAGGATCTTCTGCAACCAATCTATTCAAAGCAACACCTAATTTTTCCTGATCTGAGGTGGTTTTCGGTTCTATAGCAATTTCAATAACAGGATCAGGAAATTCCATACGCTCTAATAGTATAGGAAAATCAGATGAACATAAAGTATCACCAGTAATTGTTTTCTTTAATCCAACTAAGGCAACTATATCACCAACTTTAGCTTCGTTTATATCTTCTCTGTTATTTGCATGCATAAGCAACATTCTACCAATTCCTTCAGTCTCATTCTTTCCAGCATTTAACACAGCAGATTTAGATTTTAACTTACCGGAATAAATACGAATAAACGTCAAGCTACCTACAAATTTATCCGTCATCACTTTAAACGCAAGAGCAACGAATTTCTCTTTTTCTGAAGGTTTGATCTCAATTTTCTTTTCTGAATCTTTAGGATCAGTTCCAATAATTACATCAACATCAATAGGAGAGGGTAAAAAATCAACCACACCATCTAAAAGTGATTGCACGCCTTTGTTTTTAAAAGCTGACCCACATAATACAGGGACAAATTTTCCTTTAATGGTCCCGCTTCTCACACACTTTTTCAACAAATCAATTGGCAGATCGTTAGATTCAAAGTAAGTATTTATCGCCTCATCATCCATTTCAGCTGCAGCATCTAATAAAAGATTTCGATACTCTTGAGCCTTATCAAGCAAATCAGAAGGAATATCTTCATAAGAAAATTTAGCGCCCAATGTTTCTTCTTGCCATATAATAGCTTTCATAGAAATAAGATCGATTATGCCTTTAAAATCTTTCTCACTTCCTATTGGCAACTGAATAACTAAAGGTGATGCGCCAAGCTTCGTTTTTATCATATCGATACATCGATAAAAATTTGCCCCTATTCTATCCATTTTATTAACAAAGCAGATACGAGGAACGGTATATTTATCAGCTTGACGCCAAACCGTTTCAGACTGAGGCTCAACTCCAGCAACTCCATCAAATACAGCAACTGCACCATCCAAAACCCTCAAAGATCTCTCAACCTCAATAGTGAAATCAACATGACCAGGAGTATCTATTATATTAATCCTATGATCATTCCAAAAACATGTTGTTGCAGCAGAGGTAATTGTAATGCCACGCTCCTTCTCTTGCTCCATCCAATCCATAGAAGCCGCACCATCGTGCACTTCACCAATCCTATTTTGTTTACCAGTATAAAATAAAATACGCTCTGTTGTGGTGGTCTTGCCAGCATCTATATGAGCCATTATTCCTATATTTCTATACCTAGATATTAAAACTTCCATACCACAATCAATCAGCTAATATTAAAAACGAAGATGAGAAAATGCCTTATTAGCTTCAGCCATTTTATACTTTTCTTCACACATCTTAAATGCACCACCACATTTATTATAAGCATCTAATATTTCAGACTGCAAACAATAAACAGTAGTTCTACCACTCTTTTTGCGAGCAGCAGAAGTTGCTCTAGCAATCCACCTTAATGCCAAAGAAATTGCTCTATCTTGACGAATTTCAACAGGGACTTGATAAGTTGCACCACCAATACGCCGAGAGCGTACTTCTATAGAAGGGGTAACATTTTCTACTGCTGTTTCAAAAATTGATAAGGCATCTTTGCCTATTTTCTTTTCAGCTAAGGACAAAGCACTATAAGCAATCTTTTCTGCAATAGACTTTTTACCACATTTCATAATTATATTAATAAAACGCATAAGCAAGACACTACCATAACGAGAGTCAGGGCTTGTTCTTTTTTTTGCTTTATTACGACGTGCCATAAATTTTAACCAGATTTCTTTACACCATATTTCGAACGGGCTTTCTTTCGATTTTGCACACCACGTAGATCAAGAGCACCTCTTATTATGTGATAACGTACACCCGGCAAATCCTTAACTCGCCCACCACGTATTAAAACAACGGAATGCTCTTGTAAATTATGACCTTCGCCAGGTATATAAGCCGTCACTTCACCGTATCCACTAATCTTTACTCTAGCTACCTTACGTAGTGCTGAGTTAGGCTTTCTAGGAGTTGTAGTATATACCTTAGTGCAAACACCCCTTCTTTGAGGATTGCATTTTCCCAAAGCTGGCACCTTCTTCTTGCGAGTTAACCCTGATCTACCCTTACATATTAATTGATTTATCGTAGGCATATACTGTAAATTTAAAACTCTGAAAATAACTAAGTCTTAGTTATAAAATAATAAACCTCAATAGTCAATATAAAAATAAACATTACTACTCTAATAATCTCAGCCCAATTGCTTTGAAAGCTACTGATAATTATATGCTAAAGCGCATATTGGTTTTAATATTAAGAAATTATCACTTGCTGTGGTCGAATTAATATAGATATGGAACAAGTAATATACTGTGATGGCTATCAAAGAATATGCAGAAAATAATCCTTATAATAGAGCCAAGAGTTTCTAACATTAATGCAAAAATACTAACCGAATTACCAGTAAAGCCAGATGATTTTTACAATCCTACTCTTGACACTTAGATTTAATGCAGCTACCCTAAGTTCAAAATTCTATACTCAATTTTGCTGTTCTTGCATACAAGGAACACGTTTTTAGAATAATGAAAACAATCAGCGCTTTAATTAAAGAAGGGTCAAAGCTACTATCATCACATAGAATTGAATCACCACATTTGGATTGTGAAATCATCATGCAGTACGTACTTGGAGTAGAAAGATCATTCACAATCATGAATCACACCAATCAGGTACCAAGAAACAAAGAGCTTCTATTCTGGAAATTAACAAAAAAAAGAGCAGAAAGATATCCAATATCGCAAATAATAGGTAATCGTGAATTCTGGAGTAAAAATTTTATAGTTAACCAACATGTTCTAGATCCAAGACCAGATAGTGAGACAGTAATTTCAACAGTGTTAAAATATTACCAAAATAAGAAGCAAAAAATAAAAATTGCAGATTTTGGCACAGGCACAGGCTGTTTGTTGATCTCCATACTTAGTGAGTATGAATATGCTATTGGAGTTGGTTTTGAAAAAAGCCTGGAAGCATACAAAATTACCTGCCAGAACACAAAGAAACATAATCTTCTCAACAGAGCTAAAATATTTCCAAATTCGTGGACAGAATGTAGAGATTTATTTGATCTTATAATAAGCAATCCTCCATATATTAAAAGAAGTAAGTTAAAAAATCTGCAAGCTGAAGTGCAAAAAGAGCCAAGAATTGCTCTTGATGGTGGTATCGATGGATTGAGCTGTTACCTGAGTATTTTTCCAATATTGAAAAAGTGCCTTAAAAAAGATGGGTTTGCGATACTGGAAATAGGCGAAGATCAGAGCAATATTGACAAAATAATACCCTTATATGGACTGGCTTTTCAGGAATACGTATACGACTTGGCTGGAATGAAAAGATGCATTGTTGTAAAGCAAGATAAAGAACATGACTAGTAGAACGCTAGCTTTCTAAGAACCTGTTCATAATCTCAAGAAAGGCATAAAGTAAGAAATAGAGTGTATAAATTAGGATATATGAGGAGTGTATACCCAAGTGACATAAGTCGAGAGAAGTTTGAGATTATTTCACCAGATCTGGAGTCTTGTGGAAAAAACAAAACCAAGAAAACTTGATTTGTATGAATATATTTTGCGGAGTGTTGTACGCCCTAAAAAGTGGTTATCAGTGGAGGATGCTACCAAAAGAGTTTCCCAAAACGGCGCAATTGTTATGATTATTTCAAAAATGGAGTGAAAAAGTAAAAGGAAATAAAAAAAAGTATTTTGGAGTGCATGTTAAAAAAAATAGTTAGTGTGGTCCGACAAAACAATGTTTGGAAAGAAAAAATCAGCTTTTGCATAATTGACACTCAGAGTGTAAAGAACGCAGACACTGATGAAGAAAAAGGCTATGACGCTGGTAAAAAAATCTCAGGAATAAAACGCCATATCGCACGAGATATAGATGTTTGCTATTTATTCTTAAGCTTGGGAGTGTTAAATAGCATTTTACTTTTTTTAGTATGTAGAGATTTTCTAGGAATTATTCTATTGAATTCTATGATATTATTTTCTGTAGCATTGTTATACATACCATAAGAGTGAACTGACGAAATTTGTAAAGGAGTTTTATGGCTTAGCTACATGGTACTAACACTCAAGTAAATTTTCATCAATGACGCAATTTGCTATGTCTATATCTCACATAGCTTACAACTTGCTTTACTCCTTTTACTTTTCTTGCAATTGCTATTACAGCTTTTAATTCCGCCTTATTTTGAGCTATACCCATCAAATAAACGACTCTATCAACTGTATTAACGCTATAATTAATTGATTTAATATTTCTTTTTCCCAGAAGCCTCGTGCTTATCTCTGCTGTTATCATACCATCTACAGTAACATCTAGCATAGAAGTCATTTTAATTGGTGTGACTCTTATTTCATTTATCACTTCTTTAATCTCTTTTTGCTGCCAAGCTATTTTCTCTGCTGTGAGTTGCTTTTCATGATTATCAACATTTCCAATGAGTAATACTCTTCCTTCACTCACTTTAACTTTTATAGATGAGAACAGTCCGTGTTTTAAGAGTCCCTTATTGATTCTTATTACTATAGTTGTATCATCAATAATGTTTCCCAAGGATTTATCTTGCATTGTTATTGCTGTAGCCGCTGCAGTTGCTGTTACCACTATACCACTTACAAGAGTCGTACAGCCACTCTGTGTAATCAGAAAAATTGCGAGTAAGAAGCTTGCTATTAATCTCATTATTAATTTCCAGAGTTTAGAGCCTTAATTAAAGAATATTAATAAGCTTTTTTTATTGTGTAAATACTATAAATTGAATAAGCCTTGAATATTTCTAAGACAGTACTTATCTTAATAGTGTTAGTTAAAGTAATTTAGGCTTAGACTCATAGTGGAGTTAACCAGTATTATAAGTTCAGTCTGTGGTACTAAAATCTAATCTTTAAATTGCATAAGATGACAGAAGTGGTTATCTATAAGTTAATGAAGGGCTCTTGCGGATATGGCGAAATTGGTAGACGTGCCAGGTTTAGGTCCTGGTGAGCTTGCTCGTGGGGGTTCAAGTCCCTCTATCCGCACTTAAAGTCATGTAACTCAGGTTTTAAGAGAAAATTTATAATCACTAAGTACACTTTTGTTTGTATAAGAACCTGTTCTTAAGGATTGTATTTAACTTAAATTCTGGTAAAATGGCTTTATTAAAACATAAATAAAATATTGATAACAGGTTGTAATGTCTAGTAATATACCTCAAAATGCAGTCGAAGCAGATACATTAAGTAATATATATACCTATAAGGAACTTAGTGTAGATAAACTAAAGTATGAGTATGAAATCACAGTTAGTAGTGATTATATAGAACAAAAGATAAACTCTAGATTACAAGAAATAGCGAAGAATGCAAAATTTCCTGGATTTAGATCAGGAAAGATGCCTTACGATCTTGTTATTACAAATTATAAAAACGAAGCTTTGGAATATGTGATAAACGATACGATTGACTATTGCTCAAGTGATTTAATGAAAAAAATCGAAGTTAAGTCTCACATCCATCCTAAGGTTGATATTATGTCATTACCAAACCTTGATAAAAAGGATAAAAAAGGTGACTTTCTGTACAAATTATCTTTTGAATCGATGCCAAAAGTGCCAGTAATAGATCTTGATAAAATAAATTTGAAGAAAGTTAAGGCAAAAATCAAAGAGGGAGACATAAAAGAATTTATTGATTCTATAAAAACAAAATTTCCTAACTTTGTCTCTGTTGATGATGCTTCTTATCAAGCAAAAAACGAGGATAAACTGATAATTGACTTTGAAGGGCGAATTAGAAATAAGCTCTTTCAAGGTGGAAGTGGCAAAAATTTTACTGTTAATTTAGGATCTGGAACATTTATAAATGGTTTTGAAGATCAATTAATTGGCATGAAAAAAGGGGAAACAAAAAGCTTTAAGTTGAGATTTCCTGAAGATTACCAGGTAATTTCCCTTGCGGGACAGGAGGCTGCTTTTTCTGTTCGAGTTAATGACATTCAGATTGCCAAAGATTTGCAAAGTGATAATGAAATAGCTAGGAGAATTGGTTTTGAAGATCATTCTTCGCTAATAGATCATGTAAAAGAAGTAATTGATAATCAGTGTAAAGAAATGGAAGATCTCTTAATTAAGAAAGAGCTATTTGATTGTTTGGATGCTAGTTATAGTTTTGATTTGCCTATAGAAGTAGTAAAACAGGAACAGCAGAGAGTGGAAAGAGAGTTGAATGCTAAAGATGATTCGTGTAAAGAAGCTGAAAGACGCGTAAAGCTTGCAATGCTATTCATGGAGTTCAGTAAAGAACATGAAATATCATTAACTCAAAGTGATATTATGAATGTTATTGTAAATCAATATGTCAGTAAAGATGTATCATTTGACAGGGTATTTAAACATTTTAAATCAGATGGACAATTTCAGGAATTAGTTAGAGGGCAAGCGCTTGAGTATAAAGTGACGGATTATATGATAGAAAAAGCTAGTAAAGAAGAACAGATTGTTTCTGTGAAAGAATTAAAGGAATTATTTGATAATATTTGATAGGAAAAGGTATGACTCTTATACCAATTGTAGTTGAACAAACTAGTCGCGGTGAGCGGGCTTATGACATATATTCAAGGCTAGTAAAAGAAAGAATAATTTTCGTAACTGGCCCTATTGAAGACAACATGGCCAGCGTAATAGTAGCACAGCTTTTATTTTTAGAATCGGAAAATCCCGATAAAGACATTTGTATGTATATTAACTCACCAGGTGGTGTTGTAACTGCTGGTTTGTCGATCTACGATACAATGCAGTATATAAATCCAGACGTTTCAACTTTGTGTATAGGTCAAGCTGCATCTATGGGTTCTTTGTTGCTTACAGCTGGTGCGGAGGGTAAACGTTACTCGCTACCTCATTCAAGAATTATGATACATCAGCCATCTGGTGGTTATCATGGGCAAGCAACTGATATAGAAATACATGCTAATGAAATTTTGCGAGTTAAGAAAAAATTAAATCAAATTTATGAAAAACATACTGGAAATTCACTAAAAAAAATTGAAGAAATGATGGAAAGAGATAAATTCATGGATCCTGAAGAAGCAATGAAAACTGGCTTAATTGACAGAGTAATAGCTGAGCGTAAAGATATGAAGATTGAAAATATTAAAGTTAAACAAAAGGTAGTTTAATGGATAACAATAATGATTTACACTACTGTTCTTTTTGTAACAAGGCACAAAACGAAGTAGATAAATTGATTACTAACTCTTCAGATGGTTTAAAGGTGTTCATTTGTAATGAATGCATAGAGTTATCCCATAAAGCAATAAGTCAAAAGAAAGAGAGAGCTTTTAATTCAGATCATATATCTGATATGAAGCTATTACTAAAGAAACCTGAAGATATAAAAATTTTTCTTAGTAAGCATGTTGTAGGTCAGGAACATGCGCAACACGTTTTATCTGTGGCTATGTATAACCATTGTCAATCCATGGTGCAACTTCATTCTATAAGTGATATTGAAATTGAGAAGTCAAATATAATGCTTATTGGCCCTACTGGTTCTGGTAAGACTTTGCTAGCAAAAACACTTGCTAAAGTTTCAGATGTGCCATTTGCTATGGCCGATGCGACAACTTTGACTGAGGCAGGTTATGTAGGTGATGATGTAGAAAGCGTGTTGTCACGTCTATTACAAGCTGCAAATTATGATGTTGCAAAGGCACAGCATGGTATAGTGTTTATCGATGAAATAGACAAGATTACAAGAAAATCTGAAAGCACTTCAATAACCCGTGACGTTTCAGGTGAAGGGGTCCAGCAAGCTCTGCTTAAGATTATGGAGGGTACAGTTGCTTATGTTCCGCCACAAGGAGGGCGAAAACACCCGCAACAAGAGTTTATACAAGTAGATACTAGTAATATACTATTTATTTGTGGAGGAGCTTTTGAAGGCCTAAATAAAATTATTGAGGCAAGAAAAAAGGGAACATCAGTTGGCTTTGGAGCAGATATAAGTCAGTCTAAAGCACAAAAGAAAAAAAATGCTTTACGCGATGCTCAACCTGAGGACTTAATCAAATTCGGTTTGATACCCGAATTTGTAGGACGAGTTCCAATAACTGCTGTTCTAGATGAGCTGGATCACGAAGATTTAATACATGTGTTGACAGAGCCAAGAAATGCGCTAGTAAAACAATATAAAGCATTGCTTGCATTTAGTAAAGTAAACCTTGAGTTTTCAGATGAAGCAATATCAGCTATTGCTAAAAAAGCTATAAGCTATAAAACAGGTGCAAGGATGTTACGTGCTATCTTAGAGTCACTTTTGCTTGATGTTATGTATATATCCGGCAACGGAGGTTTTGAAGGTAGCACTATAACGGTTACTAAGAAAATGGTAGAATTAGGCAAAGTGACGATTAATCATAATAATAAGGGTAGTGTTATAACGGTTAATGATTAATTTGAGGCATATATTATGAGTATTGGACGTGCTGTAAACTTTAATTCTACTGTATTACCAGTATTACCTCTAAGAGATGTAGTAATTTTTCCAAATATAATGTTGCCTTTATTCGTAGGTAGAGAAAAATCTGTTCATGCACTAGAGTATGCAATAAGTAGCAGTAGTCACCAAAACGAGATTTTTCTCATAGCACAAAAAGATGGTTCTATTGATAATCCAGAGCCAGAGAATCTTTATGAAGTAGGTGTGTTAGCAAACATTATACAACCATTAATAAAACTGCCTGACAATGCAGTAAAAGTCATGATTCATGGGGTAAGAAGGGGAAGAGTTATAGAATATATTAGCTCTCACACTTTGTTAGAGGCCAGAGTAGCGTTAGATGGTCATTATGAGTATGGAGAAAATGAAGATAATATTGATTTAGAAGCTTTAAGGCGTTCTGTTATAGATGCATTTGACAATTGGTGTAAACTAAGCAAGAAAAGTCGGCCCGAGATTATTATTGACCCCATTGATCAAGTTAAAGAGGTTAATCAAATTGTAGATATGATAGCTTCGTACTTAAATATAAAGGTATCAGACAAGCAAAACATACTTGAAGTTTATAACCCAAAAGAGCGTTTAAAAAAAGTTTTTGCTCTTATTGAGAGAGAAATAAGTATTTTGAGTGCACAAAACCGCTTGTATAAGACAATTAAATCACAGGTTGAAAGTACTCAAAAAGTTTACTACCTTAATGAGCAATTAAAAGCTATACAGAAAGAATTAGGTGAGTTTGAAAATGGAGATGAAGGGAATATACTCAATGAATTTGAAAAAAAGATAAATGAAACAAAGCTTTCTGAGGAAGCAAAAGAGAAAGCCATAACTGACTTAAAGAGATATAAGAAAATGAATCCCATTTCTCCTGAAGCAACAGTTATATCTAGTTACTTGCATTGGTTGCTTGATTTGCCATGGGGAAAGTACAAAGATGCAAAAATTAACTTAAATGCGGCTAAAAAAATCTTAGATGAAAATCATTATGGCATAGAGAAAGTAAAAGATAGAATAATAGAATTTTTAGCAGTATTAAAGAGAGTAAAAGAGATAAAGGGTCCTATACTTTGCTTAGTTGGACCACCTGGTGTTGGTAAAACTTCTTTAGCTAAGTCTATGGCAAAAGCAGTAGGAAGAGATTTTGTTCGCATATCTCTTGGTGGTATACGTGATGAGTCTGAAATACGAGGACACAGGAAAACTTATATTGGCTCAATGCCTGGTAAAATCATTCAACACATGAAAAAAGCTAATTCATGCAACCCGCTTTTCCTGCTTGATGAAATAGATAAGATGGGTTCTGATTCGCGTGGTGATCCTGCATCTGCATTACTTGAGGTTTTGGATACTGAGCACAATAAACATTTTACAGATCATTACTTGGAAGTTGAGTTTGATCTTTCAAGTGTAATGTTTGTAGCCACAGCAAATAGCTTAAATTTACCGCATCCTTTGCGTGATAGGATGGAAATTATACAATTATCTGGGTATACCGAAGACGAGAAGATCAGTATTGCTACACATCACCTTATTCCAAAATTAAAAAAAGAGCATGGTTTGCATCAGAAGGAGTGGGAAATAACCAATGAAGCATTATACGAGTTGATACGTTTATATACACGTGAAAGCGGCGTGCGAAGCATGGAAAGGGAACTTGCAAAACTCATGAGAAAGGCAGTTAAAGCAATATTAACTGATAAAAATAAGAAAATATCCGTAGAGACTGGTAATTTACAAGATTATCTAGGGGTACGTAAGTATACCTTTGGCATTGCAGAAAATGAGAGTTTGGTAGGGATAGTAACTGGTCTTGCCTATACTGAAACAGGTGGTGATATTTTAATGATAGAGTCAGTCCTAATTCCGGGCAAGGGGGAAATAAAATACACAGGAAAGCTTGGAGAGGTTATGCAAGAGTCTATAAAAGCTGCGTATAGTTATGTGCGATCAAATTGTTTATTTTTCGGTATAAAACCCGAAAAATTTCAAAATAATGATATACATTTGCATGTACCTGAGGGTGCTGTGCCAAAAGATGGTCCCTCTGCTGGCAGTGCAGTATGTACATCTATTGTTTCTCTTATGACAAATATACCAGTTAACAAAAGTGTTGCTATGACAGGTGAAGTAACATTGCGTGGTAGAGTGTTGGCTATTGGGGGTTTGAGAGAAAAATTGCTTGCTGCGCTAAGAGGATCAATCAAAACTGTGATTATACCAAGTGAAAATGAGAAAGATATGCAAGAGATTCCTGCAAATATAAAAGAAGAAATCAATGTAATTTTTGCTGAGAATATTGATGAAGTTATAAAAGTTGCTTTGATGCACCCTATTACTTCAATTGATGATAATAACGAAATTAGTGTGTCTACCTCCATAGAAAATAAGGATAATACCTTCCCTTCATCAGAAACATTAAAGCACTAAATTGAAAAGGTTTATGCAATTTTCGTTTCTTTTTTTTAACCTCAAAGCTCTGATTTGAATATATAAATTACAAGTAACATATATGGCAATTTCATAAGTTCATTTTTCAAGCATATATTGCAATATCTCACTAGCAATTGCAACATCTTGGCGTGGAGTTTTACCATGTTCTATAAACACTGAGATTGCATAGCGCGGATCATGGTAGGGGCCATAAGCGATAAACAATTTATGACTTTCACCTTTAGAGTTTATCTCTGGTGTTCCGGTTTTGCCAGCAATTTGTATACTGCCTAGTCCTTTTCTATAGTTAGAATTCACCACGTCAAACATAGCTTTTCGAACCACACTAAGATGCTCATGATTCACATCAATATCAAGAAAGTCTTGCCCTGATTTACTCATCTCAATGTGGGGAATTACCTCCTTTCCTGTTGCAACCCTCGCTGCAAGAACTGCAAGCTGTAATGGCGTTGTAAGTAAATACCCTTGTCCTATAACTAAGTTAATGGTATCACCTAAATACCACTCTGAATATAGCTTGCGTGCACGCCAATCCACATCAGGCAACAATCCCGGAGCTTCTTCCTTAAACATTCCAATTAATGGTCCACTTCCTATACCAAATTTGCTAGCCATTTCTAGTAGAGAATCTACATTTATTTTTTTTCCTATATTATAAAAGTAAGTGTTGCATGAGAAGGCCATTGCCTCGTTTAAAGATACATATCCATGGACTTTGCTTTTTAGGCAACGAAATTTTCGTTCACCTATTTTCATATAGCCCCTACACGAGAACTTTTCTTCTGGTGTTATTATTCCATCTTTTAAACCCGCAAGCGCATCTATTATTTTAAATATTGAACCAGGTGGAATTTGATATGATAATGCACGGTTTACAAGCGGTAATGAAGGATTGTTTAAATTTTTCCAAGTTTCATTTGATAATCTGCTAGTGAAAAGATTATTATCGTAAGAAGGTGAATTATATAATGCTAAAATTTCTCCGTTATTTACATCAATTACCACTGTGGAACCTTGGTGATCTTTAAATATCTCTGCAATTTTCTTCTGTAAATCAACATCAATTGTCAGCTGTATATCTTGTCCATCTTGCTGCGGTATGCTAGATAACTCTCTCATGATACGCTTCTTAGAATTTATTTCCTGCTCAGATTTTCCGGTCTTGCCTTTTAATACATGATCATATGTATATTCAATTCCACTAACCCCTGCTTCATTTATGTCTTGCTGTTTTTTTGTATATCCGATTATATGAGAACATATCGAACCAAACGGGTAATAACGTTTATAAAGAGCAGTTATTTTTGTATCTGATGATTTTGTTGTATCAGGTTTAATTTCTGATAACATCTGCAAATCAACTTCCCTAGTAAAGGTTTTTTGCCCATCAAATAAAACAATATACGAAATTTTGTTTACTGCGAGTTCAACGCTATTCCTATCCAAAATCCTGCCTCGTTTAGGCACAATAGTAACAACTTTTATCCTATTATTATTGGATAGCACTTCATATTTTTGTCTATCTCGTACTTGTAAAGTATACAACCTATAACTAAAAATAGCAGAAATAGTAAGCTGAATACCACCTAATATGAATGCCCTGCGGTTGAAGACCTTGTTTTTTGTCCACATAGAATTCCTTTAGAACGCACTCATTCTCCTTTTATTGACACATTTCTAGCTTTCACTACATCACAAACCCTTTCTTCCCACTCACTTAAGGTAACAAGTTTGTAACCCGATTTTTTTAGTATTTCAATAATCTGAGATAAAGCTTCAACTGTATTTGATTTGTTATCGTGATCATGGAACAATATAATCGCTCCATTATGTACATTGCTTAAAACTCTTTCAACCAGAATTTCTGATTTATCGCCTTGCCAGTCCAGAGAATCAACTGTCCATAATATGGAATACATATTTAATCGATTAGTATTTTTGATCAAATTATCGTTATGACATCCATATGGTGGACGAAACCATTTTACATTCTGTTCTGTTGCATTTTTAATTGCCACATTTGTCTTTTCCAGTTCTTGCAATTGCTCCTCACTTGAAAGTGATGTCAACTTCCTATGCGACCAAGAATGATTACCTAATTCATGACCTGCTTTATGGATTTTGTTTACTATTTCAGATGTTTTTTTATTTATACGCTCACCAAGCACAAAAAATGTCGCTTTTGTTTCATTGCTCTCCAGAATATTAATAATATCTCCTGCTCTATTATAAGACGGTCCATCATCAAACGTAAGTGCAACGAACTTATCTTTGTTATTCAATAATTTCTTTATATTACTTAAATTTCTATATGATAGATCCAAATCACAACTGAGCCCACGATATGGTAAGTTAAAGTTACAATCACTACAGAAAACTGCGCTTGAATATAGCAAAAGAAAAGCGATTATTCTTATAAACATATATAATCAGCAAAGTGATAGAGTACTACACTTTTTTGCTAAATTAAACCACTTTTAGCAGCTACTGTTTACTTCGTTACTTTGTCAATATATTATATTAATAACTTTATATAATATAGTATGATTGCAAATATAAATACCGTTGCTCTTCAGGGAACCAGCACAGTAAATATTAATGCACAAATTCACATGGCAAATGGTATTCCAGCTTTTAATATTGTTGGACTGCCGGATAAAACTGTTGCAGAATCCAGAGAGCGTATCAGAGCAGCGTTAAATTCAATCAATCTTCTGTTACCTCCAAAAAGGATTACGGTTAATCTTTCCCCTGCGGATTTGCTTAAAGAAGGTAGTCATTATGACTTAGCTATTGCTGTTGGATTACTTGTTGTAATGAATGTGATACCAGTTGAAAAAGTTCAGTCTTATATAATCATGGGCGAGCTTGCACTAGACAGCAGAGTCATACCAATCTCAGGAGTACTTCCAACAGCAATCAATGCAAAACAGGTAAATAAAGGAGTAATTTGCCCAAGGGGAAATGGAGTAGAAGCTTCATGGGTAAAGAATGTTTCTATTCTGGCTATAGAGAAATTAACCGATATTATCAGACATTTTAAGGGTGAGCAGTTAATTCAGCCGGTAACTTTTAACTATAGCGCTGCGCCCAAAGAAAAAAATTCAGTTCCAGATATAAAGGATATTAAAGGTCAAGTTGTTGCAAAAAGAGCAGCTGAAATTGCAGCAGCAGGTGGACACAATATGCTTCTTGTTGGACCTCCTGGTACTGGAAAGTCAATGCTTGCTAAGCGATTTATAGGGCTATTACCCGATTTGACTGAACAAGAGATGATTGATGTTAATATTATCTCTAGCATAACAAAAGCCAGTAACGAAACATTTAAAGTAACTCGTCCCTTTCGTGAACCTCATCACTCATGTTCCATGCCAGCGATGATAGGAGGAGGAAAAAATGCAAAGCCTGGGGAAATTACCATGGCTCACAATGGTGTGTTATTTCTTGACGAGCTACCTGAATTTCCAAGGCTTGTGCTTGATTCTCTACGCCAACCACTTGAAGATAGAAAAGTCACTATCGCAAGGGCAAATGCTCACATTACTTATCCAGCTAATTTTCAACTTATAGCTGCAATGAATCCCTGCAGGTGCGGTTACTTAGGTGATGCAAGTAGATCGTGCAACAAAGCTCCAAAATGCGGCACAGATTATAGAAATAAAATATCAGGACCTTTGCTTGATAGAATAGACATATGCATTGAAATGCCAAACGTTAGTATACTCTCTCCTGAAATTTCTTCAGAAGGAGAAAGCACTGAAAATATTAGAAAAAGAGTGATAGCAGCGAGGAAAATTCAAGCTGAGCGTTATAGTAAATTGAATATTTATTGTAATGCAGAAGTAAGTGGTGAAGCATTAACTAAGCCAGACGAGGAAGGATTAGAATTACTAAAATACGTACTGAAAGAAAATTACATTTCCAATCGAGGCTACATACGCATATTAAGAGTTGCAAGAACCATTGCAGATCTTGCAAAAAGTGAGGAAATAAAAAGAGCACATATTGCAGAAGCACTAAATTACAGAATAAGAATGTATAAATAAGTTAATTTACTTGACAGGAAACTTTTTTTGCCATATACTACCCTTAGTGAAATTTTAATATTTTTGGAGTATAGTTATGGGAAAACTTGAAGCAATAAAAAATAAATATAGAGACGAAGGACTTTGGTCAGCAGCTAAAGAAGTGCCTGTGCAAGGTTGGGATCTCGTAAAAGAACATAAAGGCAAGACAATTGGTATTTCTTTAGCAGTTATAGCAGTAGCTTCACTTACAGCTGCTTATTTTTTAAGTCCAGCTTATGCAACTTTTGTTGGTACAGTTGGAACAAAGGCTGCAACACTTGTTAGTCCTGCTATTACTGCAATGTCTGCATTTGCAGTTGCTCATCCGCTCATTGCTAGTTTGGTAATTGTTGCTGCAGTAGCAGCTTTAATAACTGCACCTGTGCTTGCATATAAAAACAGTGGTAAATCAGAGAAAATTAAAGCCCTCAATGGCGACATCGACAAAATAGCAGCAAAAGTAAACGAAGAGAATAAAGAACCAGGTACTAAGATTAATGAACTTAAAGAAATGCTTTGCTTGGGGAAGGGCCTCTCTGTATAAATTATGCTTTCAACAAAAAGGACAGGCTTCTGTCCTTTTTTACTTACAAGTACTTTCTGTTTTTTTGCATCTTAAATAGTGTTGTTTGAAGGTCTGCAATTATTATACCTACTGATTAACAATGTTAAGAATAAGTAAATCTTGTTTACTGTTTGCGTATGTCAAAATGAAAAATGTTTGCATATTGTTAAAAAAGCAGTAACTTGTTATCAAGTGAATTCACTAATATTTGAGTAAAATTTAAATGTCAATCGACCTTAGTTTACCAGAGCTACCTGTATTACACCCAAGGATTACCGTTGTGGGAGTGGGTGGTGCTGGCGGAAATGCTGTAAACAACATGATCCAATCCAATTTACAAGGGGTAAATTTTGTCGTAGCAAATACCGATGCTCAAGCGTTAGAGAAGTCATTATGTGATAAAAAAATTCAGCTTGGTATTAACTTAACTAAGGGCCTTGGTGCTGGTGCTTTGCCTGATGTTGGTAAAGGTGCAGCAGAAGAATCAATTGATGAAATTATGGAGCATATAAAAGATAGTCATATGCTCTTTATCACAGCAGGGATGGGTGGTGGTACTGGAACAGGTGCTGCACCGGTAATTGCAAAGGCAGCCAGAGAAGCAAGAGCGGTAGTTAAAGATAAGGGAGCAAAAGAAAAAAAGATACTGACTGTTGGAGTTGTAACTAAGCCGTTCGGTTTTGAAGGTGTGCGACGTATGCGCATTGCAGAGCTTGGACTTGAAGAGTTGCAAAAATACGTAGATACACTTATTGTCATTCCCAATCAAAATTTATTTAGAATTGCTAACGAGAAAACTACATTTGCTGACGCATTTCAACTCGCCGATAATGTTCTGCATATTGGCATAAGAGGAGTAACTGATTTGATGATCATGCCAGGACTGATTAATCTTGATTTTGCTGATATAGAAACAGTAATGAGTGAGATGGGTAAAGCAATGATTGGTACTGGAGAGGCAGAAGGAGAAGATAGGGCAATTAGTGCTGCAGAGGCTGCGATATCTAATCCATTGCTTGACAATGTATCAATGAAAGGTGCGCAAGGAATATTGATTAATATTACTGGTGGTGGAGACATGACTCTATTTGAAGTTGATTCTGCAGCCAATAGAGTGCGTGAAGAAGTGGATGAAAATGCAAATATAATATTTGGTGCCACTTTTGATCAGGCGATGGAGGGAAGAGTTAGAGTTTCTGTTCTTGCAACTGGCATTGATAGCTGTAACGACAATTCATCTGTTAATCAAAACAAGATCCCAGCAGAGGAAAAAAATTTTAAATGGCCTTATAATCAAATTCCAATATTAGAAACAAAAGAATATGCTTCAACTGAGCAAACAAATGAAAGAGTTAAGTGGGGCAGCAATGTTTATGATATACCAGCTTATTTAAGAAGAAAAAAATAATGCAATTTTGGCTACTAAAGTCAGAACCAAGCGAATACTCCTGGCAAAAAATGGAAAAGGAGCAGGTGACGCAGTGGAATGGTGTATGCAATTATCAAGCTCAAAATTACATGAGAGCTATGAAATTAGGCGATCTTGCATTTTTTTATCATACAGGTAAAGAGAGAGTTATACTTGGAATAGTTGAAGTATTAAAGGAGTATTATCATGTTTATAATTCCAAATTTGGACTAGTGAATGTAAAATTTTTGAAACCTTTAAGTAACCAAGTGACGTTAAACAGTATAAAACAAAACCCACTTTTGAAAAATATGGTTATATTAAAACAATCACGTTTATCAGTTTCTCCAGTTTTAGAGACTGAGTGGAATGAAATAATAAGGATGAGTGATGTGTAATACCTGTTGCCAAACAATATTACCTCAGCACACAACATACAGCTGTATGAGTGTTTGTTTCGAAGTAGCCGATTTTTCATCAAACACAAAGCAGTGCTTGACACTGGAATCCAGCTGTAATGCAACCACATTAAAAATGTTGTGTTTTAATATAGCTTTTATATTCACTCACCTAATGTCTAATCAGAATTCCTGGATCCCAGACTGGGATGACATACTTCTAGTGTACAATATTCGTATAGTTGTGTGTATGATACGATGGTCTATAATTCTTCTTTTTTTGGTTCCAATGTCAAGTGATGGGATAATGTCCTTTCTGGTGCTTTATTCATGTTAGAAGTAAATATTCTTGATAAGAGGTGGCATAGTATTACGAAGGACCCACAGAGTTTTGTATTAAATATTATTAATGCTTCTCTAAAAGAATTAAAAATAGATCATTATAAACCAAATATATCAATAGCTCTCGCTGATGATAACTTGCTACATCAACTTAATCTTAAGTTTAGAGAAATAGATAAGCCAACTAATGTACTATCATTTCCATGCGAACAGTTATCTAGTGAATGTGATCTAGGAGACATAGCAATTGCAGTAGATACAATAGAAAGAGAGTCTCATGAGTACTGTATATCTATCCTCACTCACACTGCACACATGTTAGTTCATGGATTGCTGCATTTACTTGGCTATGATCATCAAAAAGAAGATGAAGAAATTATAATGAAAAGTTTAGAGAGCAAGATTTTAGCTTTGCTTGAATTTGAAAAGGAAAAGTATGGTAGATAATACCAAAATATGTTATTTACAAAAAAGGGGTTTTAGCTGTAAAAGGTAAGCAATATGGTTCAGTTTTCTTTACCAAAAAATTCTAAAGTTAATAAAAAGGGCAAGGTTTATCCTACTCCTACTGGAGCAAAAAATATTAGAAGATTTCAAATTTATCGTTGGTCTGCTGATGATGATAAAAATCCAAGAATAGACACATTTTTTATCGATATGGATAATTGTGGCCCTATGGTACTTGATGCATTAATAAAAATAAAGGATGAAATAGATTCAACCTTAACTTTTAGACGCTCTTGCAGAGAAGGAATATGCGGATCTTGTGCAATGAATATTGATGGTACCAACACTCTCGCATGCACTAAATCTATACATGATATAAAAGGTGAAGTAAAAATATATCCACTACCTCATATGTATATAGTAAAGGATCTAGTTCCAGATCTAAGCCAATTTTATGAGCAATACAAATCGATTAAACCTTGGTTACAAACAGATAAATCTGCCTTACAAAATAAAGAATACTTTCAATCTCCTGAAGATAGAAAAAAATTGGATGGTCTGTCTGATTGTATACTATGTGCTTGCTGTTCGACTGGTTGCCCAAGCTATTGGTGGAATGGTGATAAATTTTTAGGGCCAGCGGTATTACTGCAAGCTTATAGATGGATTGCTGACAGTCGTGATAATAAGAAAGAAGAAAGACTTGCTTCTTTAAACGACCCATTTAAGTTGTATCGTTGTCATACAATAATGAATTGTACAAAAACCTGCCCGAAAGGTCTTAACCCAGCAAAAGCGATAGCGAAAGTAAAACAGCTTATGGTAGAGAGAGGAGGAATTTGAGTGTTATTTCTGGCACTCTTCGTAAGAAAATAGTAGACCCTCTGAAGCATAGGGTATTGTTAATACTCTAAACGTTCTTCCGTTCATGAAATGTATTGTTTCACCATATGATTCCAGTAATCTTTTGAACAACTCATGTCTTTGATTATTAATAGTTTGAAAATCATTTTTTCCTAAAAGCTTTTTAGATTCAAATAGGTGAAGCATAATCTCGTGATAAGTTGGATAAGACTCCAAAAATTTTGGATCAAACTGAAAAGTTTTTATAAAAGCATTATTATAAAATTTTAGCTTTTGATTCTTACTATATATCGCTACAGCAATCGATAGCTTCTCAAGCAAACTTTCTTGTGCAGCTAAACAATTGCTTAGCTCAGTATGTAATTTTTTTTCATCACTAATATCTTTTCCATACATTACTATGCTATTAGAATTTTGCACTGGAACTTCAACAAAATTAAAAACCTTAGGTTCGTTCTTGTAAGTTATTACACACTCTCCTGGTTTTACGTTATAGGAGCCACTCGCAACAGTAAATTTTTTAGAGCTGCCTATATATTTATCATAAAATAAGTTATAAAACCTTACTTTTTTATTCTTATTGTGCTTCAGTATTGGAAATGGTAAAGAGTCAAAAATTTTTTTATAGTTCTCCAATTCTCGCATAAGCTTACTATTTTCTAACTCAAGTTCATTAGCTTTTATCTTATAATCGGAGATATTTCTTATCCACAACAACACACCAATCACATTATTAGAATAATCTATTATGCTTTTACCATAACATGTGCAATAAACCTCACTGTCTTTTGACTTTAAATCTAGAGTAAAAGATTTATTTATTTCCTTTGCCTCAGCAAAACTTTTAATTAAGCTTTCTGATTGCTCAAAAAAATTTACAAACTCATTAAATGAATAAAAAACAGTATTAAGCAAAATTAGTAAATTGGGAGAAAATTTTTCTATACGTTTTTTTGCGTCCCAAATATAAAATCCATCATTTACAGTATCTATTAAATTATTTATGATAACATTTTGATGTTGTAAGTCCTTAATTTTATTACTAATTTTTAATTTAGAATATGAGAAAAAGAAGAATACTAGAATTAGTAGTAAAACTATTTCATACAAAAAAAACATAGTATTCTAAAACAAATATAAAAATTTATAACCTCTCAGCAAAGAGATTGTACTGAAGAGGTATATAAGTGAAGATTGCCCAATACCCTAAAGCCTAATCTCTTATAAAGGTTTACAGAAGGTTTCATGCAATGTGCTACTATGTATTTGCATTCAAATTGCCTAGCTATCTTTATTCTTTCTAGAACCATTTGAGTTCCTATTCCACGACCCCTGTAAATTGGTAAAACTCCATCGCTATAAAAACCAGCTATGCTGTCTTGAATATAAAGACCGCATGTTCCAACAATTTCGTTATTTAGCATTACAAGAAAAAATCTTAACCTTGAGCTCTTATCATCATAATTCGATAATTGGCGAAAAAATGTGCTAACAATACTAATTCTGTGATAAAAAATTTTAGAAGTGTGTAAATCTAATTGCTCTAAGAGCTCACTACTATTTACAACATTGAACTTCAAATTTGGAACAGCATCATCAGGCAAAAAATAATCTTTTATATTGAGTAAAACTTTTTTTGGTGCGTTAACGTGTTTTATTTCGCATTTTTCTAAAATACCCCCTATTTTTATACGTGGACTTATTATCCATGTTGCTTCTATATTTCGTGCTTTGAGATAATCTAGAGTTCTGCATATGGAAAGCTCAGTACATTGATCTTCACAAAACACAAAATTAAATAACGATTCTCTGGTACCATTTACTGTAAATATAACATTATCAAATTCGTCATGTATTTCCCACTTGGACAAATTCGTTGCATAAAGTATATAATCCTTTAGGTTCTGAATAATTAAGCTTGAATAACAAATTTTTTTATTCTGCATAAATCAACAATAAACAATAAAAGGCTCCTATAAAAACAAAGGCTAAAATTGCAGCTACAACATCATCTAGCATAATACCTAAAGGACCTTTTGTATTTTTATCAATCAAATTTATAGGCCACACTTTTATTATATCAAAAAACCTAAAGGAGAAAAAGCACACCAACAATACAGAGCTATTCATTTCTTGTTCTAATAATATTGAAACTAGAAGTACTGTCAGCAACTGACCAACTACTTCATCAATTACTACCTCTTTTGGATCATGCGGAGCTTTGTAATGTTGTATATAATTGCCTGTAGACCATAATCCAACTAAGAATAAAAAAAAAATAATTGCTGTACCTAAAATTCTGTCATTGAGTAATATAGGAACAATTGGGTAAGCAGCCAAGCTGCCTATAGTACCTGGCATGTGTTTTACCGTGCCAGATAGCCACCATGTTGATATTAATTTATATAAAAATTTCACAATATACCGAAATATAAAACTAATTTACAAGAACAGAAATAGTATCTTCTATAGAAGTATTTTCATATAGCAATCTATAGATCGCTTCACATATGGGCATTTTTATCTTTAGCTTTTCTGCTAAATCAAATGCAGACTTAGCAGTGTTAAAACCTTCAATTACCGACTTACCTTCTAATAAAATCTGCTGAGCACTAGAACCATTACTATTAGCTACTTTAGATCCAAAAGATAGATTTCTTGAATTTAATGATGTGCATGTCACAACCAAATCGCCTAAGCATGCTGGTCCAAGTAGTGTATTTATATCTACATTGCCGTCACCAACTTTTGCTGAGTATAAAGCCTTAATTTCACTCATACTTTTCGTAATTAATGCTGCATGAGCATTAAACCCAAACCTACCTAGAACAACCCCACATGCTATAGCAAAAACATTCTTTAACGCTGCACAAACCTGTATTCCTATAACATCGCTACTAAGGTACAATTTAATATTTTCTTGCTGTAGCTCTGATACTAATTTTAAACCTAATACTTCATTTTGACATGCAAGAACCATCGAATATGGTAATTTTCTTGCAACTTCTATAGCAAAGCTAGGACCAGAAAAAACAGCAAGAGGATTATTAGGTAAAACTTCATTGACTACTTCACTAGGTAATTTTAATGTAGATTTTTCTATTCCCTTACAAGCCAAAATTATTGCTACATTTTTTTTTAGGTTACAATCATTCAATTGATGACATATCTCCCTTAGAGACTGAGTGGGAACAGCTAGAATTATTACTGAAGCATTCACTGCATCTTCAATAGCTAATTTTACTGATACATTATCAGAAATTGGACAATCAGGTAGCTTGTCACTTTCTCTTTTCTCTTTAATTGATTCAAATATGGCCTTATTGCGAGTCCACAAAATTACATTTTTCTTACCACTTAATGAAATCGCAATTGCTGTACCCCATGCGCCAGCACCTAAAACTGATATTACCACTCAATATTCCCGAAAGTATTACTTATAATTTAAAACTGTAGAATAAGTAAATTAAAAATATAACATAAAAGTATAAAATAGTTTAAATATCTATTAACCTAAGTATTCTTTTAATAAAAATAGCTTCTATTCAATATTTACTAAAAATAGTATTATTATAGTATATCTATTGTATTTTAGATCTATTTGTATAATTTTGGAACGACACATTAACTATTAATTAATAAGTGTAATTTCTATTATTCATTAATAAAAATTTGATTTGTTACTTTCCTTGGTTATATATATTACTAAAATTATAAATTATTTATGGGGTGTAAAATATGCGTATATTATTAATTGAAGATGATCAAGTAAGTGCAAGGACTGTAGTTAATGCCTTAACTTCTGATGGACATTTTTGCGACGTTGTTACTTCTGCACAAGATTATAACAATAATATGGTTTCCTCGGGTGGAGACTGTTACGATCTAGTTATTCTAGATATACACCTGCCTGGTGATATTGATGGATATGATATACTGTTAAGATTAAGAAGTGCAAAAATCAAAGTTCCTGTTTTAATACTTTCGTGTATCTCCGCTGCCAACCATAAAGCTAAAGGACTTGGGTATGGTGCCGACGATTACTTAACCAAGCCATTTCACAAGAGCGAATTATTAGCTCGAATTAAGGCCATAGTCCGACGTACTAAAGGCCATCCCGAATCAGTGATAAAGATTGGTAATATGAATATCAATTTTGATCACAGGATTGTTGAGGTAAAAGGCAAAACAGTTCACCTTACTAACAAAGAGTATTCCATGATAGAATTGCTGGCATTGCGTAAAGGAGCAGTGTTGACAAAAGAAATGTTTTTAAACCATCTTTACAATGGCTTGGACGAACCTTCAGACAACAAAATAGTTGATGTTTTTATGTGTAAATTACGTAAAAAACTTGAAAGTGCAAATGACGGAATAAGCCACATAGAAACCGTTTGGGGTAGAGGATATGTTCTAAAAGAGTATGTTGACGATGAAGAATACTCTAGTGTTAATATAAGCGAAAGCAGTAGTGACTATCAAGCAGAACAAGTCAAGGACAGCGCATGAAATGCTTTATTTACTTGTTGATTGAAGAAGCGAAAAGGTAGATTTAGTAAGATAAAAACTAATCCTAAAAGTGAGGTAACGTGGTCAGTCTTTTAGAACTTTACAAAGATTTGCAACAAAAGATAGAAAAGTTGGAAGCGGAGCTAAAAAGTTATAGGTAAGAAAGTAAGGCTTTAGAGATAGAGAATGACTAGTTAAAGGAAAAGCTCGGTTAAAATTCAAGCTTTGTTAAGTTCAAAAGGAATTCAACCACTATGGATTAAAATCCAAAGATTGAGAGAGAGCATAGAATGCTAACTTTCGACTTGAAAGTCACCAAATTTATCTTCTTTTTTAGAGTGATTTTCAATATAATTTTTTATCATTTCGTCAGTTACATTTCCGCTAGTCCTGACAAACTAGCCTACTGCCCACAACCCAATATCTCTTTTTTAGCTCTGGAAAGTTTTGCTGGATTTTTCTGGAACTTTTTCCTTTTATTAACTGCACTAACTTACTAATACTTAAGTATGGGGGTACAGAAACGTATACGTGTACATGACTTGACGCAACTCTACCTCTGATAATTTCTACTTGATTATTTGCACATACTTCTTGTACAACTTCTTTAGCTTTCTGTCCAATATCTCCAACTAGTACTGGATATCGATATTTTGTTATCCACACTATGTGATATATATACAGAGTGACTGCTTTTTCTATAATATTCCACATTCTTTCAGATTTTTCACCTTAAAATTATATTCTTAAAAGGATGGACTTCAAGTCCAGGGTTTTTCTCCCAAATTTGGGACAATAAAATAAAGAGATAAGCCAAGAAGTAAAAGGAATATAGGTGGTCAAATTGAGCGTACAGGGTATGTGAAATGTTTGATACATTTACATAGTATGGCTGACATTCATGCATTGCCTAGGTGAAATATAAGCCGAGTTCTGTTTATGTAGCTATTTATCTGGAGTAAATGTTACCATTTACTTCGTGCGATTTACCCGAGTAGATATGAGAAAAACATAAAATCTACTTCTATTTAATCTTGCTCCTAGTGTTGGTTACTTGACTACCAATGTTGCCATTGTTATGGTGTGCTCTTACCACACCTTTTCACCCTTACCTAATAATATTTAGGCGGTAATTTTCTGTAGCCCTATAACTGGAGTTACCTCCGGCGGGCGTTACCCGTCACTACCTTTTCTTGGAGCTCGGACTTTCCTCTGCTGTGTTTATCACACAACAGCAGCTACTTATTGCACCTAGGAATTATACTTTAACATAAAATCATAAAAGCAAAAGAAAATTTCCTAACAGTCTACATACTAAAAACATTCAGACAAATAGCTAAAGGTGATATTCCGGTACATCATCGCTATCCCAAGATAAGCTTTTTTCACTTTTAGACTCTAGCTCAGTCAGTCAAGATCCTGGTCCACCGCTTGAAGACGATGAGCTACTTCTTGACCGACTACTACTCTCCACCGATATACTGTTTAGCACTGTTTCAGATTGATCCATAGTTCGCATAGATATATGTCTCATTCTGTTATTAGCGATAAAAATTTCTTCATCGCTATTGCCACTTGAAGATGATCGCCTTCTATCATTGAAATTAGTTAGTTCTAACACAGGGGCAGAATTACGACCCTTAACATATTTGTATGTTATGAATCCTATAATTCCAGCAATACTTATTATCGCTCCAACCAAAGACCCACCTATCATTCCTGCCCTATTAGACTCTATAGCAAGCTGAGCGGGCTGTGGTGAAGGAGTAGTTTGAGGAAGTAAAGTTGTAGTGAACAAAGGAGTTGTTACCTTTGTTCCAGTATTTGATATAGCGGACACTGTTTGTATAGTTGCCTCTGAGTTTGTTGTTGGCACATTAGTTGGCATTGTAGTAATCATAGTCGCTTGTGAGGTCGCAATAGTTTCAGCTACTGTTGTTGATTCTGATGCCGTACATACTGTAATTGCTATTGAATGATGGAGAGACATACTCCATTATTTTAGCACGAAGTAACAAATTCAATGAATTAGTTCTTCAAGAATAATTTAAACTTTTACAGTAGGAGTAGTCTCATGAAACATTATAGCGGGTTAGATGTCTCACTCAAAGAAACTTTTATTAGTATCATTGATGAGAAAGGAAAAATTGTTAAAGAAGGGGTTGTTGCAAGTGAAAGCAGTGCAATAGCTGAGTTTCTGCTTGGTCAAAACAAAAAATACGAGTCCATAGGAATAGAAAGCGGGCAATTATCAATATCGATGTGCAAAGAGTTGAGGAATCTTGGATTACCAGTAACTTGTGTAGATGCAAGGCATATGGCAGCAGCATTATCTGCGAGAATCAATAAGAATGATAAAAATGATGCAAGAGGCATAGCACAAATGATGAGAGTTGGGCTATTTAAGGAGGTATTAGTAAAATCAGACGAAGCTTGTCAGGTTAAAATAATACTTGGAAGCAGAAGACAATTAATACGTTGCAGAGAGCAAATTGCGGGAACAATAAGGGGATTACTGAAAATATACGGGATAAAAGTTAATCAACGTCTTAGTTCTGCAAACTTTGCTTTAAAAGTGCAAGAAATGGTTAATAATCTAGATGAAATTAGCCAAACCTCAATTGAATCATTAGTACATAGTTTAGAAATAATAGAAGAATCAATAAGAAAACTTGATAAAATGCTCTCAGAACAAAGCAAAAAAGATGAGGATTGTAAATTATTAACTACTGTTCCAGGAGTTGGTATTATAGTAGCAATGACATATAAAGCTGCAATAGATGATCTGCATAGGTTTGAAACATCTTATACAGTTGGAGCCTATATGGGATTAAGTCCAAGACAGTACGCTTCTGGTGAGATTGATCGACACGGAAGTATATCAAAAATGGGACCAGTGGACTGTAGGAATATGTTATATGAAGCCGCGCAGGTCTTACTGGTAAAATGTAAAAGGACATTTAAATTAAGAAGCTGGGGATTGAAGCTTAAAAAGAAAAAGGGCATGAAAAAAGCAATTGTTGCAGTAGCAAGAAAATTAGCCGTGATTATGCATAAGATGCTAATCGATAGAAAAGAGTTTTGCTATCAATAAACACTAAAGAAGTATAAAACAATAATTTTACTGAAAGTAAAGATAGCAATGCCGATGGAAGGGATAAGCAAGAGGATAAGTTGAAGCATAGACTTCGTGGCGTACATGTTGCCGTCCACTTCCGCCTAACAAGTATAGTGCGGCTTGGCTACAATATGAATTAGCCATATTAGACCGCGGAGAGAACAATGGAAGCATGCTACTTTTAACTTATGTAAAATCATTAAGACTATAGAGGAAAAGAATGATACCTTAGTTTTTATAAGCTTAATGAATATGTGGATAAATACTTTAAGTTTGTGTGGACGTATTTATCCACATATTCATTGGCTACATAGTTTAAAAGAGATTAATTGGAAATTAGTGTTGATGTTTTTATTGCCAATAAAACCTCTTTTGATTGAATAAGATAATACAATAATAAATAAAAGGTTGTATTAGAGCTGAATTTTACATCAAAAAATATTTTTCATGATACAAAAAATTATTGTTGACTTTTATGCAATTAGAGAACTCATCTTAGTTGTTAATTCTGTTAAAGGCCTACTCATCGTAGTACTGCTTGCTGTAAAAGTTGACTCAACAGTCGCTGCTGTAGATTTTACAGTACTTGTCTCAGTTTCCGAAGGCACACTAGTTGACGTTGTAGCAACTGTGGTCGCTTGTGGAGTAGTAGTTGTTTTTGCTACTGTTGTTGGCCCCACTGTTACTGTACTTGTTTGAATTGTTGACTCTGTTGAAGGCCTACTCGTTGTAGAAGTAGGTGCAGTGGTAGTTGATGCTACTGTTGTTGACTCCACTGTTACTGTACTTGCCTGAGTTGTTGACTCTGTTGAAGATTTACTCATTGTGGAAGTTGGTACAATGATAGTTGATGCTTCTGTTGTTAATTTGGTAGTCTTTACAGTGTCGGTTTCTGTTGTGCTAGTAATTGCAGCAGTCGTCGTTTTCTTAGAAGTCACAACCGTCTCTGTAACAGTTATAGGAGCCACAGTACTGCTGGAAATAATACTAGGCATCAATTGGCCGTTAATGATATTAACAAAATCACTGAGAGCTTTGATACTGCTTGTCGGTATTATCGTTGCTTCAGAAGATTTTCCAGAGCTCTCTCTATTAAAAGTTATAATACTCTCTCCACTTACCGCAGTGACGATAAAACCTCCTTGACCATTGTCTTTAACATACAATTGTTCTATAGGATCTTCACATTCACAAACAGTAAAATTTGATTTTGGTCCTCTCTTAGCAAGCCTTGCTAAATGCAATTCTTGCGTATTAGAAGATTGTTTTTTCGCAAGAAAAGCAACTAAATCATCACCTTCAGTTCGTCTTACATACTGTAAAAAGTTTATTTTTCCTGGATTATAGATAGTAGATGATGCTTTATCTATTTGACAATTTTTCTTAAGCAAACATTCATCTTCTTTTCTATCTTTCAGCTTCTGAGCCACGTCAATCAAGTCGAATTTAAAGATATTTGTTCTTACTTCTGGCTTCCCAATAATCTCTTTGCTCATCTGTGCATAAAGCATCGTATTTTCATCTAGTACTAATTGCCCTGGATTATCAAATTTGAATAATTTTCTTTCTGTAAGACCGTTTTTTTCACGCAGAATCTTAAATTTTCCATTCGTGTCTGATTGTAAATACCAAGAAACTAAAGCTTGATCCTTTAAGTTATGAGCAATTACAACAATATTACCATGATCAACTTTTACTGCTTTTGGTTGAAAGTAACTATTGTCTTCATTTGCAAGATTATTTATATCAATGTTCTTGTATAATTTTACTTTTCCTACGTATTCAACTAAGGGAGCATTAGTTGAATGCTTGATTTCGTAAGTGTTGAATGTTAAGCCTTTGATGCACTTTCTTTCTTTGTTAGTTTCTTCTGTAGGAAAAATAACTCCAACTTTATCTACTTCAGCTGAATTTTCTATTAGTGTGGGAGATAATTGGCCCTTGAATTCATTTGCTACGTTGACACATGTATCACACTCGTATGTTTTCGATTGATATAATGGACTAATAAGTAACTTTACTCTACTGCTTCCATTGCCGTTATCTTGATAGCTGAGTCCATAAGTAACTCCATTTCCTTCAATCAACCCTACGTTTACTGGGTTAAAACCTATCGCTTCTTTAACTTTCAGTGTAGTTGTATTAACTCTAAATAATCTACTTAATATAGACATAATTATATTTAAAATTTTAATAAAACGCTATTATGATTATTTCTATATGTAACGTCAATAAAATTTTAACTAAAATTAAGAAATTAATACCTTTATAATCTGCAAAGCGAAATATGGAAAATGAGTAGCAGTAAAGAATTCACAAATTGAATGCGCCCACTCTACAGATATAATATTGTAGAGCTCAAAAAACCAACAATTGCAATTGTTAACTCTTCAAGTATAATTTGTTGAGATTTACACGAACTTTATTAGATGAAAGAGAAAGAAGAGCAGTTTAGTTTTACATCAGACAACCTCAGAAAAGCGAAAAAGTCTATAGAGATGTATCCTAAAGGTAGAGAAGGTAGTGCCGTCATGCCTTTACTATACCTGGTTCAAGAACAATGCGGATGGGTTCCTGAATCTGCCATGCGCTACGTTGCTGACATGCTTCATATTCCACATATTCGCGTGTATGAAGTGGCAAATTTTTATACCATGTATAATTTAAAACCAGTAGGTAAATATCTCATACAAATTTGTAGAACAACTCCTTGCTGGTTGTGCAATAGCGAAGAAGTGTTAAATACCTTTAAAAAGAAACTAGGAATCAATATCGGTGAAACTACTAAAGATAATCTATTTACTTTAAAGGAAGTTGAATGTCTTGGTGCATGCGTTAATGCCCCTGTGGTGCAGATCAATAATGACTTTTATGAAAACCTCACTCCTGAAAAAGTGGAAAATATCATAGCAGAACTTTCAAGTAAATAGATGGAAAAGTTCTCGTTTAGGATAACTAAGCAATCAGGTTCTGCAAGAGTTGGAACGATCAAAACTCCAAATGGAAGTATAGAAACACCAGCATTTATATTTTGTGCAACCAAAGCTGCTATTAAAGCTGCAGATATCGAGAGAATCAGAGAAGCAGGTACTCAGATAATACTTTCCAACACCTATCACCTAATGCTCCAACCGGGAGAGGATACTGTGGCAAAGCTTGGTGGCTTGCACAAGATGATGGGATGGAGTGGGCCAATGCTCACTGATTCTGGTGGATACCAGATATTTAGTTTAGGGCACGGGTCAGTTTCGGAAGAAATAAAGGGAATAAGACAGAAGCAAAAAACTCTGATCAAAATTAACGAGGATGGGGCAATTTTTCGTTCTTACATAAATGGTAAAACTTATTGTCTAACTCCTGAAAAGTCGATACAAATTCAACAAAAATTAGGTGCAGATTTAATCCTAGTTTTAGATGAATGTACTCCATTCCATGTCAGTAAAGAATACACAAGAAAATCAATGCTCATGAGCCATAGATGGGCTGAACGTTCTTTAAATAAGTTTGAAAAAAATAATGATGGCAAACAGGCGCTTTATGGAATTAGTCAAGGCGGAGTGTATCAAGATTTGCGTAGAGAAAGTTGTGATTTTATCAACGATTTGCCATTTTTTGGTCAAGCAATAGGTGGATCACTTGGTCAAAGTAAAGAGCAGATGTATGATGTAGTTTCCTTTACTATGGAACATTTAAAAAAAGATAGGCCTACTCATTTGCTTGGTATTGGTGGAATTGTAGACATTTTTCGTGGAGTAGAGCTTGGAGTTGATACATTTGATTGCGTGCATCCAACTCGCCTCGCAAGACATGGTGGCGCGCTTGTTAAAGTAAAAAACAGAGATTCTATTTCTTCAAAGCGTAAAGAGCATATTAATTTGCGAAATCAACGATTCGAACTAGATGATAACCCAATTGAAAATGACTGTTTGTGCTTTACTTGCAGAAAACATTCAAGAGCCTATATACACCATCTACTGAAAGCTAAAGAGTTGCTGGCTTATACACTCGTTACCATTCACAATGTTTTCTTCATGAATAAGTTGATGGAATCAATAAGACAAGCAATATTGAATGATAGGCTAGATCAGGAAAAAAATAATTGGATTAGTGAAATACCGCTGCATTGTGAACTATATACCTAGTTCATATTTTGTACATGTGCGTTGCATTTTTTAATCTTCTTTAAAAACTTGACAGTACCGTATATATACGGGTATACTAAAAATATAATTTTGTGAGGCATTTATAGTTAAAAATAAAGAAAAACATCAAATAGCGTTTTGCGTTTCAGCCTTTACACTCTTAGCTGGTTTATCATTAATCGCAACTGGAATTGCAGTGGGTACTGTACCTGCTATAGCTTCTTGTTTAGTGATAGGAGGAGTTTTAACTGCCTTGTCTATTGTGCAATCAGTAGAAAGCTATTTATTTTTACAAAACAGCGAAAAAACTTTCAATAAAATGATTAGTGGTATACGCGATGAACCAGAAAGCAAACTTTTTATAGAAAGGATTTTGCAACCATTCATTGAACTTTTTAGTGAGCATAAGCAACATAACTAAAGTACACTAAGCATAGAAACCACTTTATCGTAACTTGGCAGTGAATTAATTTCTCCAATCGCAGCTAAAGTAATTTTTTCATGCTGAGATAGCAATTCTTCTGCTGCTTTTTTTATATCGTAAATAGTAACAGCACTAATTTTTTCTATTAATTCGTTTTTACTGATGTATTTATTATAGTTACCGTAGTAGTGTCCTAATGTTTCAGCACGTGAGCTAACACTTTCGCGTGACATTAAAATTTGAGATTTTACTCGTTCTTTTACTCTATTTACTTCTTCTTCCTTTAAATCATCTGTAGACAATTTCTTTAGCTCTGTCGTTATGGATTTTAAAAGCTTATCTAGATTACTACTATCTGTACCAGCAAAAATCGAAAGCATTCCCGTATCAGCATAGCTAGAGTTGAATGAGTAAATGGAGTAAGCAAGACCCTGCTTTTCTCTTACTTCCTGAAACAGGCGTGATGACATGCCACTTCCCAGTATAGAATCAAGCACTTTAAATGTGTGATATTTATTATCATCACGAGAAACACTAGGTAGCCCAATTAACAAGTGCACCTGATCTAATTTACGATGCTCTCGATACTCACCACTGGTATAACCTGCATTCTCGCTTTTTTTCAGCTCTTTTGAATGAATCTTTGAGAGAAAGTCTTTGATTAATTGAACAACTTCCTCATGCTCAACATTTCCTGCAGCAGCAAATATCATATTTCCGCCAAAGTAATGCTCCTTTATGTAGTTATTCAGATCTTCTCGAGTAAAAGATTTGACAGTATCTTGCGTGCCCAGGATTGATCTACCAAATGGTTGATCTTTATAAGCTGCTTCAAAATACTTATCAAAAATGATATCGCTCGGTGAATCATTAGTTTGAAAAATCTCTTGTATTACAACACCCTTTTCGCGTTCCAATTCATCCTCTGGAAATGTAGAATTCATTAATATATCTATTAATATATCAATGCCAGTTTTTATATCTTTTTTAAGAACCTTTGCATAATAACTGGTGCTTTCTCTACCGGTGCAGGCATTGAAGGCTCCACCTATATCGTCAAAAGCTTTTGCAATTTCAAAAGCAGTTCTTGTCTTTGTTCCTTTGAAAGCCATGTGCTCTAGGAAATGAGATATTCCATTTTGACTTGCACTTTCAGCTCTACTGCCAACACCAACTCGTATATTTAAAGCTACGGAATCAACTTCATGCACTCTCTCAGTTATTATGCGCAGACCATTATCTAGTTTTGTTACTTGTGGTATATTCATCTTATATATTCTTCTTTAAATTCTCTTCTACAAAATCCCAATTGATCAAATGATCAAGAAAAACTTTTATGTAGTCAATTCTGCGATTTTGGCAATCCAAATAGTATGCATGCTCCCATACATCCATAGTAAGTAGTGGCACCTGGCCATAAATTAGCGGTAGATCCGCATTTGGAGTTTTAGTGATTTTGAGTTTTCCTTTTTCAAGCACTAACCACACCCATCCACTGCCAAATTGGCTTACTCCATAATTTGAAAATTCTTCACAAAATTTGTCAAAGCCACCAATATCATCTTGAATTTTTTTTGCTAGAAGACCATCATCTTTAGGCTCACCACCACCATTTTTTTTCATTGAATTCCAATAAAAAGTGTGATTCCAAACTTGTGCTGCATTATTAAAAATAGGAACTGTATTATTATTTCCATGAACTTTCGTTACTAATTCCTCAATTTCCATATGTTGATAATCTGTGTTTTCAACCAGTTCGTTGAGTTTATTTAAATATCCCTTATGGTGCTTATCATAATGAAAATCTAATGTCTTTACAGATATATAAGGCTCTAAAGCTGCTTTATCATATGGCAACTCAGGTAAAGTAAAACTCATGCTGACCTCTTTATTTTCGATGGTATGTTAATATGTGCTTTTGCGCAACACATAATTTGTAAGATGTTTATTGCAGTTATTCTAAAATGAACTATACTGACAAGGTAATTATTTTTTATTTTTAGAGGGGTAATATGTCAAGTTCATATAGTAATTTTAAGAAATATGTTAAATTCGGAGATGTTCCTACCAAAAGCGTTCGAGGTAACGAAGTTCCACAAAATAGTTTCTATAAGTCCGTTTATTATATTAATAGTGTTATTGAGCCAGTGAAAAATGTAGCTTTTGGTAGTTTGAGGTGTCATTCTCTGACTTATCTTACTACTTATACATTAGCTAATATAGCCCTACAACCTTTATATCTAGCATTGGCGTATCTATCATATTGGCCGGCAAAAGGGTTAGCGAAAGTAACAGATGGTTGTGATCTTAAGTACAGTACAAAATCGTTGATAGATTATTCATCCATGTTGTCAGGTAAGGCACGTGTCCATAGTAGTGCATTAGCTCAGTTTGTTAACACAGTTTTGAGTTATGTTGTTAGTGCTGTTATTTGGGCTGCTGCGCTCGTTGTTACGCCACTCGTTTGGACTATTGATAAAGTAGCAAGTAAGTTTAGTGATGCAAACGCTGAAGGTGTTGGTAGTCCTTCTTTGTCAAAATAGATAGCCTACCAAGTGCATGTGAAACCATTGTATCTGTGTGGCAAAATAAAGTAGACGAGATAAAGACACCTATAGAAGCAAGAGGATGTCATGCAAGTAGCTGACACTGGCATCCCGATACAATGTTGAACACTTTTTTTTGCCTTTCGAGAGTAAGTTCTTTCAATCGAAACACTATATGTACGTTATCATCGTCAATTTCAATGCGTTGAACTAACTTTCTTATTATATCAAGTTTAGTTTCATAGTCTGCTTGATTAAGCTCTCTCAGAGGAAAAACTTTCTACACTGTTTGTGATAAAATCTAATTCTCTCTGTAGACTCTTTTCATCGATAGCTTCTTCCCTTTGATCTCTGATTCCTTTAACTCCTTTTCCATGCTCTCAACTTCTAAGTCATACTTTTCCTTCGTTATATGACCCCTTGCATATACATAAGCTAATTTTTCTATACCTTGTTCTATTTTACTTGCACGCTTTTCAAGTTAATCCTTTGCTTGCGTACTTTCATGTTTTACGAGTCTGAGCTGATATTCCTTAGTCATTGCCTCTGGTTCTTTGAGTACCATCTTCATTTCTTTCCATACTGCTTCTTCTAGTATATCAACTCGTATTGATTTGCTGTTACACACCCTATTCCCACCAAAACGAATTGATTTTTTCTTTCAGTCCTCGGAAAAATCTTACTTAGCTTAGCTATAGATGTTTACAAAAGAAATTCAAGTGAGTGAAGAAAGAAAAATTATTTTTGCAATACCGTAGGTACGCTCCACAATTATATTGAAGTTTTTATTGCACTCAAAACCTTCATTTTTCCTCATTTCTAGAATTATTAACGCATCATCATTTAACCAGCCTGAGTGAGCTAACTCGTCTAAAGTTGAGTTAACCAGATTGATATTATAAGGTGGGTCCATAAAAACTATATCGCACTTTGAAATAGGTCTTGGTAATCCGTTAGCATTGCAACAAATTAACGTGATATCGTTCGTAATTCCAAAATCTTCTGCTGTTTTTTTAGGCAGTTGCAAATTGTAATAATCTGAATCTACCATGAATGCATGTTTAGCACCTCGAGAAAGTGCTTCAAATGAAAAAGAGCCACTTCCGCAGAATAAATCAAGTACATTTAGGTTATAAATAGGTTTTCTTGAAGAAAGTATACTAAATATTGCTTCTCGGACACTACTCATAGTGGGCCGTGCAGCTAAATTCTTGCCTGTAGTTATTTTTCTTCCACGATATTTACCCGCAATAACACGTAACATATAAAACAAGTTCGAAGTTAACTAATTATTTATAATACACATTTAATGTCAACATAGCTTCAGCAGTCTAATAGAAAGAAGGTTGCTTGTGGAGGAACGCAAGATCAATCGCTTTTCTTTGATTTATTCTCTATACTGATTGCACGACCAATCTCGTCTTGTAAATCATCATGGTTGTTTTTTTCATCATGACCCATCCCTTCAATTCTACTTTCTAACTCTAACTTAATTAAAGTATTGATTTTCTCTATACTATCGAGGAAATTGTGATACTCTTCATCACTATATTCCTCACCAGATGCTTTTTTTTCTATAAATAGATTTTTGAACCCTATTAGATCAGAACTCTGATCGGCATTCAACACAATATTTCTCTCTATAAAACTAAGATCTGATAGTAACAAACTAACCTCTAATAGATCTTCACTTTCAATGTTTGCAAGATTATCAAGATCGTCTAAAATAGAGAACATCTTAAGCTCCTTCTGTGCAATTTCTTTGTCTTCTTTGTCAAATTCTGACGATAGCCCTTTATCATCTATAAGTCTCTCATTCAGAGCTTTATTTAGCTTTGAAAGACTAACATCACCTTGCTTAGTGCTATCTAGTAACAAATCTACCCTCGCTCTGCGCGCATTTAAAACATCATTGTAATCGTTTAACTTGATATTACCATCTTCGTCTTGCTGAAGACCATAATAACTTAGCCCTTTGAAATTACGATTCTTCATCATTCTCTATGTTCTCATTCCTTTCATTATCTTGACGCTCTCTATCTTCTCCGGCACGTATAGCTTCTGTAGTGTTTTTTAGGGTTTCTGGTTCCGTACCTAATTTTCGATTTGATTGATTAGGCTTATTTTCTTTTGATGATTCATCTTCTTCTGGTTCTCTCTTGCGGCCAATAGTGTAGTCATGAAGCTTCTCAAGAAATTCCCGTCTATATGTTTTTGCTCTATAGAGTAGATTATGCTGGTAACCATCCTTTTCTCCTGTAGCAGGGTTAATTCCTATAGAGTCGAGACCATGTTCCCAAGTAAACTTCATAGCATCTTCTATTGTATAGCCCAAATGTGATCCTACATATCCTTTATAATATTCTAAATATTTATCAATTCTTCTATGTGCAATATCTTCTTTATCAATTCCAAACGCCCTGTAGATTTTTTCCTCAAGCTTATCAACATCATTTTTAGGTGATGTTGCAAATTTTGTTGCTTCAATAGTAGCACCTACAAGCTTACGTGGCACATTAATAGCATATTTCAGCACACCCCCAACTCCTGGTATTCTACCTAGCAAATTAGCTGTACCTCCAGCTAATCTGTCCGGTACATGAGTAGCCCAATTACCTAAAGACTCTAGCCCTCCACCAATTTTATCTTGCATCTGTTGTTTTAATCCCTGCATTAAACCAGTCACAGGTGATGCTTGATACATACTAGATATATTGTAAACACCAAACCCACCACCGGCAATGCTTGAGCCCATCTGTTGTACAAACTCCTTCAAAGAAAACATCAAAAACGAAAGCAAGAACAATACAAAGATCTCTCCTGCGTTGATTAAATAACCTCTCTGTATGTCTTGCACCCTTTGGTAATCACTATTTTCTTTATAATTTTTGCAATCCTCACAATCTTTACATTTCTGACAGTATTCACTGTTGGGATCCTTATATAAATCATGAAGTTTCAGTATTCTACAACCTTGTTTTTTTATCGCACTCCGCACTAAAGATCTTATTTCATTAATTATTTCCCTATAACTATTGCATTTATTTATATCTTGACAGTAGCGTTTTATTATTTCACTAACATCACCTATCCTTTTCTCTATATTGTTGATCAGTAATATAATGTCAGCCCTCTCTGATGCATGAGATAAACTATTTGTTAAGCGTACTAGATCTTTTGCACTACAGCCATTACTAACTATCATATCACTTTCCGCAATATAGTGGTCTGCTGGATTATCTTTAGTTCCAGGAATTGGATTAAAGAAAGGATAATCTATATAACGAAAACCTTTATTAATGTAATCTGGTGGAAGAGGGATATATCCAGCGCCACCAGTAAACTTTACTGTACCACCTATTCTGCTTAGTTTTTCTATACCTTCTATATTCTTATCTACGTTCAATGTAGAAGCCTCTCCAATAGCATAAGGTACAAAAATTTGCCCTGGAGTCCAGCTAAAGTATTCTTTATCAATTATACAAAAACCACCAAATACCCATTTTGGAGCACATAACTTTATTTCAAGCCATTTATTATAGCACACAGTAAAGCCTAACTGTTTATAAAAGGTATTCATTATCATCGCAGCAAGTAATGACAGCAGGGTAAATATCATAATTGATTGCAAACAGAAACTAATACAGAATTTTATCCAACCCTCAAATAGACTTTTCAGTGGTGAAAATAAAATAGAGATTAGGAATAGCGGCATTATAGCTACAAGAAAAGCTATACCCATAAAACCAGAAAGGAATATTATGTAAGCATACATACACAGCAGGAAATATAAGACAATCCCTATAAAAATTGCCGGTATCATAAGGAGACTTGCCCACATTTGATAATGTAAAAATGCTGCAAACTTTTTCCAAACAGAGTAAGCAAAAAACTTATTAAACATATCCTCCATGAAGCTAAACAATTTAGCTTCATTTCCTTGAGCAACGTTTGAATTACCTCCGGTGTTCATGTTGGGAGCAAAATTAGTAATTATGCTTATCAATTGTTCAAGACCTTTAACAAATAAAACAAGAAAATGATCATAGAAAAATCTAAAACTTCCAGGAGATATAAGCACTATTACTAGAGTGATTTTCATCATTCTGATGAGCATATCATGCTTAGTTTCTCTTATCATTCCAAAAAGATAAAGAAGCGATGAAATCACTATAAATAGAACAAGCAAGGAAAGAACAAAATTGTGAAAGCTCGTACTTTTTTCAGCTATATTTTCGAACATCGCCTGTGCAGCTGCAGGATCATTGCTATCAAAATGCTTTTTACAATTTTCGTTAATCAATAATACACATTTTAGATAGTTATAAATGTAATCAAAAAATCCAAAGTTACTTGGTTTCTGCACTCCGCTCAAAAATTCAAAAGAGTAGCCACCTGCATTATCTAGATAATATCTATCTAATATCTTTACATATATTTTCCATCCTTTTTCTAACCTCACCGTATTACAACTCCTGTCCTGTAATGTGGTGTTATCTCTGTCTAAAGTAAAAAGCCCACTTCCATCTTCCGCTACGGAATTGTAACCTAGATGTACAGTAGGAGACTCAGGGTTACGCATGGATTTTAAATTTTCGTTAGGACTAGAATCGCTAGGCCTTTTAAATAAAAGATAAGCACCATGGCCGTTAGTAAACCAACATGGAGCACCACGTGATACTGTATTTGCGCTATCATCTTCATTAATGCACTTGCACTTTACAGTGCAACTTTCTTTAGGCTTACTTGAAAATTTTTGTATGCTAGGTTTATAATCATTACAAACTAAGTGAAAGTCAGGCAGACTGTTGTCACCTTTCCCTCTTTCAAATTTGGTTGCATATTTTAACTGCTCCAAACTTTCCAAACTATAACTACTTTGAGATTTCTTCTTATTACTATTGCTCCAAGATGTCCATGCACCATTTACTCGTACTACTAAACTATCTCCATTGGTTTCAAGGCCGGTATCCTTCCACTTCACTACTTGATTAGGGTGAAAACCATAATTGATTTCTCCGGTTTCAGGATCAATAGGTTCTCCACTTTCACCTTCTGGAAAAAACGCATCATGACCGATTGGAAAATGAGCACCAATTGCAATGGGTTCAGGACCAAAATAATCAGCAGATATACATCTTGGAAAAGGCATATCATTCTTACTACAACCTGTAACCAGAACACAGATTACCAAAATTAATAACCTAAACCAACATTTGCCTAAGCGTGATTGCATACCTAAACTTTTTCCAATACAGAATAAATTTCTAAAACCTTACTTCAAATATCTTTTTAATTAGTTACTCCATATATCTCATCAATCTTCCTTGACTTGTCCTTTTGTTTTATCAGAATCCTTTTGCTTATCTGGCTGGCTTAGTGTTTCAGATTTGCTCATTTCTTTGCCAGAACTCCCTTTTTCATCTGCTTGCTTTGGTGTATCAGGCAATTTAGCTTCAATTTTGCTACGATCTTTACTCATTCCCTGCTTGATGTTATGTATCATATTTTGGGTTCTATCATCAAGGCCAACAGTTGACAGCATAGCTTGTGATGCGCTCCTAGAAATATGACTAACACTTTGAGCAACTCCATAACCAGAGCTGAACAACGCCTGCGCCATAGTTTCTGATATAGAAACAAAAGCTTCCATTGCACTAGCAATGATGAGATATATAAATGCCTGGATTAGATCTATAGGTAATGCTGCAAAGTGCCCACCAGCCCTTTCTCCAGTACTGAGCGCAACATCAACACTAGTACCAGGACTATACCCAAGAGGTAATATTGATTTCATAAGACACAGATCATACGATAAAAAATTTACACTAATTAAGCATTGATAGCATGCAGAAAAATTTGTGAGGTTGTATAGAACTGAATACATTAACTGGTTTAAAAGAGACAAGGATGAAAATAAAATGACTGGTTGCAATGAAACATGAGCCAGCGTTTTTATCCAATTATCAAATAATGTTTTAGTTTGTTGAAATAGAATAAATACGATAAATAAAGGTGCCAATGACAATAAAAATGCCACTAAAACAGTAGATATTACATACTTAAACGTAGCACTAATAATGCATCTTAAAAACACAAAAGTAGCATAAAGTATTGCCAAAAATGCAATAAAGCCAAAAGGTCCTGATAGCATTAAAGATAAAAATTTCAGCCATGTTTCTCCTGTAAATAATACTCCGGCTGTTAAATCTAAGAATGCAAATTTTTTACCTCCTTCTCCTATATAGCCAGAAAAACTATCAACTAAATAAATGCTACCCTCAACAAAAAGCCCAGACAAAGTTGTACCAAAGAATTCCCAACTTCTATCACTAAAAGCAAAAGCTATAAATGCTATTTTGAATATTCTTATAATAAAATCGAATTTACTTAATTGTATTGTTCCAAGCATATAGCCAACAACAGTAAATATAACGTATAGAATAAGCAAAGCTCTTATTCCTTGTAGAAGCCCCTTTCTATATCCTTCATATGGAATTTTAATTCCGTCTTCACTCCCGTCTGTTATGAAATCAAAAATCTTGTTTACAGTTGATGAAATAAAATCGTTTATTTTTCTTTTTAAAAATAAATTTACTGTGTATTTGTTATCTTCATAATATTTGCTATCTTTGTCCGTAATATCATCTTTCTCTACGTTTTCTACATTAATACCAAAATATATTTTCTTAGACTCTTCATTTACCAAATGACTTCCATCTATTATGTAATAGTCTACATTATCCTCTGTTATTTTATCCAACCTCTTTACTTTTTTGAAATCATTAGTCTTTCGAGCAGATGGATCCCTTGGCGGATTATCACCTAAGTACACATACAATTTTTTACCACCATCAAAGTTACATGATCTAGTTACTTCAACATGATATCCACCTCTATGAAGTTGGTAGTTGCCATTACTTGCTATAGCAAGCATCACACTACTACCAGGTGTTATACCTTTTATTTTATAATCATGATTTAATCTCAGAGAGTAATCTTCAAATTTATAATTAATCTGTGAACATACATTATCTCCTTTCGCACCTTTCTCATTTGGAAAACATTGAATACCTTTAGCAGTATCCTGATCATCAAAATCGCCAATTTTTGCAACAAGAGCTTCGGCCCAAGAAATATCTCCTCTGTCCTCTTTGAAGTTTAATTTAGAATTTGATATTAAATTAATGTCAATCTGCTTAGAATCCCTCTTATTTTCTTCAATCTTTTTTAGTTCATCCTCAATACGTTTAAGGTGAGAATACATGTCACATGTATTTCCTTTATCATACTTCTCATACCTTATAGAAGAGACGCAATTCTCCCCTATACCTTTTGCGTTGTAACATATATTCTGATAGTAACAATTAAGTTCATAAGAACTGTATTTGTTCAGCTCATTAAAATCACACCTTTTCCCATTACATAATTCATTCAGTCCTATTTTAGTTCGTCGTAGATCTAACAACGCACCATTTATCCATGAATTTTGAATATAATCCTTATTAAAATGTACCTTATTATCATATGGAGTGTAGCCATTGCCAACTAGCACTCTTCTTTTATTCATTTCTTCTTTATTCAGCGGCGGAAATTCTACTACAGTTCTTTTACCACTTTCTCCACAAAAGAACTTTCCTCCGTTTAGCATGTCTCTTATTGTAGCTCTATCTTTTTCATCCCCTTTTTCAGTTCTATAGCAATTATCATCAAAACTGATACCTTTTCCTTGTGGATTGTCATAATCAATCGTTATCTCTCTGGGAACTAAGCTAAAGCTTAACTTATCACCAGGATTTGCTTTAATTCCAGTATCTACATAACGTCTATTGCTATAGAATTCATTATTTCCAAAGCCTATATCCCCACATATTTCTCGTTCATCAAGACTAGCATTATCAGTTAACTTATTACTGTAATTTGGTATTAAATCATTAGCACAAAATACAGCGGGCACAAGTACTCTCTTTGGATTTTTCCCTTCTTTAAGAGGACAAAAATTTACTGACCCACCAAGAGTAAATTTGATTTTCTCATCCTTGCTAATTACTTGACCAGAATCAACCCAATGAATTTTAACTCCTTCGCCAGCTTCACGAACTGGAACATCTATACTGACACTAGTATTTCTGCTCTGCAGCCCAGGTTCAACACAATCCATTGTGCAGCCAGTAATTACAAGACATAGTATCAATAATAATGATTTTCTGCTCATCATTGATTTCCTGTGTTTGTCGGTATTTTAGGTGCTGATCTTTGAGCTGATTGTGGTATTTGAGGTCTTCGACTTGGTGTACCAGATTGCTGACCTGCTCTTCTTTGGATACTTTGTTCATCTAAACCTACTGTTCCCATTAAGCTTTGCTGATATTGCCTTCCTGGTTCGCTTGCCACATAAACACCAAACAACGAATCAGATATTGTTGAAGATGCCTCAACTAAAGCTTTCATAGCATGTCCCAAAATCACAAAAGCCATCATAGCGGTGATATTAGGTGCATGTTTGGAAGCATAACCATAAATAATACAAGGATTAAAAATCTTTAAGTTAAGATTAAGTATACATGTAGGACAGACCTCAAAATTAAAGACCGAATACACAATATAATCCATAACCTGGCTTATTAATGATATAAAAATTAAAAGCACTACCGGATGAATTGCAAATCTTGCTAAATTTTTGACCCAATTGTGAAACATCTGTCTAGTATATCCAAATAGAAGGCAAATAATAAAAAGAGGCGCCAAGGAAAGCAATAATGCAACTATTGCTATAGATGTGATAAAAGAAAATAAGGCGTTAAACATCGATAAGCTCACTGTTATCAAACCCCAAATCACCAAGCAAAACGATACAATACCCAAAGGACCGGAGAATATAAGAGATACTATTAGTAACACTGAGTGTGCTGATAAAAACCTATTGAGCGGTAAATCAAGAAATTCAAAAACATTTGATGTTGTACCTCTGAAATTTGCTATTTCTATTAACTGTTTTGGAGCATTAACAAAAATAGAAAATGCATTGTTATAAAAAAAACTCCAACTGTTATCGTTCAGCAATTGGGTAATAACTCCTATCTTTACACATATAATTAAAAATTCATATATAGAAGCATGAGACAATCCAAAAAAGTAATAAAGGGTGTATAAAACTATATATAATACTAATAACGACACTATTGTAGATCTGATGGTATTTGTTCTATTTGATGCTACAAAACTTTGATAAAGAGACTTCACAGGGCTAGTATCAGAGTGAATCGCGTTAGTGTCTTTGTAGCTAGAACCGAAAAATGCAGTTTTTACTTTTTCATCAAAAAAATTATATATCGCACTAAAAGTTCTTACAGGTGGCTCTTTAGTTGTAAGATTAATACTAAACTGACCCTCATTTTTCTTATAATCACAGCCATGATCTCTTATTCCGTAATATATAGTGCCACTCTTGTCTTTTAGCTTTTCTTTTAATCTTTCCATATACTCAGTATTATGAACTTCACTGATATCCACAGGTATATCCCCCAGAATTTCACCAGGATTGTGCTCAGGAAACTTATCAGAAACATGTATATATAAGTTGTTTTTTAGACTATGGTTCTTCGTTACTCTTATATTGAAACCACCCTTGCCCTTACCATCACCTAAACTAAAAGTTAACTCTGGTTTTGGATGGTTACGATCTATCTTATGATCACAGTTAATACATATACCGCCTCCTGGAATGTGTTCAAATTCCTCATTATCCATGTGAACACGTAATAGTGTAATGTCAGTTTTTACCCGTTTTTCCTTTAATACGTTATCAATAATTTCAGCAATAACAGATTCACCTCTAGAATTTAAAGTATTGAATATCTCACCTTCTATACTATTGTATTCAATATATACGCAACCTTTTTCTCCGCTGCCGAAAGAAAATTTACATATACGTCCACAGAGTAAATTTAAAATGCGCGTATCTATCTTACTTGCACTGCTCTCTGAAAGCTTGCTACAGTCTACATTTTCCCCTTGCTGTTTTATAGAGTCGATGACATTTCTAATTTCCTCTCTTTCACTTTGATCTAATTCTGAAGACCAGTACTCTTTTCCATTTAACCATTGTGCATTGCCTATTTCATATTTATTAGGACATATTTCACCTTGACACTTCTCTTGATTTAAAACATGTGAAAAATACTCCTTTTCCCCTTCACTGCAATTTTCGTCAATTTTTTTGCAGGTGACCATGCCATTATTGTTTTTACACATTTTACTTCCAACAACACTAAAGCTTATCGCATCGCCAGCTTTAAGCGCAAACGGTAATGTAACGTTTCTTACTCCAGGTTCAATTGCAAAATCTTTATATTGCGAACAAAAATTAACCTTATTAGGTACTATATTAATCTCTGTTACTTTTATTTTATCCGAAATATAGACTCCAGAATCAACCCATTTCTGCTCTGTTGACACTATATCCAATTTCTCACGCAAGCCTGATGAATCTTCTGGCTTAATACACCCGCACCCAGATAATAAAAAGAGTATCACAAAACTTATGCATAGCTTAACCAAATTTTGGTTGCTCAAATGTTCAAACATCTGTTACTCACCTGCGCTCACTCTCCACCTGATTTTATAGATTCACTAGAGGAAGATCCCGATCCCTTATTATCATCTCCACCTCCTCCAATAGCCCCTCTTGCCTTATTTACAGCCGCAGCAGCAACTTGACCAGCACCTCCAGCAGCAGCTTTGGCAGCAGATAAAGCTTTATTCACCATTTGTGCAGGAGTGCTACCTGAACCAAGTGCTGCTCTGTGATTACCAGCAAGCTCAGCAGCCATGCCGGGAAGAACGTTTAAAAAGTGGTAAAAGAGGAATAATACTAAACACAATTTTAATAATTCTCCGATTAGAGAGCTGCCAAACTCCATGTATCTAAAGTCGAATAGACCAAGTATGCTGCTCTTTTTAAAGCTATAATTTTGCATCATACATGCGAGAGTAGTTTCATTTTTATCACATTCCCCATCTTTCAATTTAAACCACTGTTTTTTCTTACTATATGAGATTTCTGCTTGTTTCTTTTCATATGACTTGTCTGGTTGTTCATTTTTATATGACTCGTCCAGTTTAAAATTTAAATTTTTAAAATAGATTTTATCACATGCTATGAACATAAAAGATAGAAATGCAAAGAGGATAACTGGGTATAAACTGTAGGTAATTAACTCTTTTAGCCAACCATCAAAATATCCTTTAGTATGTTGAAACAAAACCATAGGAATGAATAAAGGCGATAAGATGATAATTACACTAAGCGCAACTAAAGATAAGATAAATACATAGCACATCCATAAAATAACCATCATCATCAAAATGGCCATAAATATACAGACAAGAGCTACTAAAATTTGTCCACCAGCGAAAATAATACCAATCACCGAACCTGCAACTAACAAGACAGGAGCAGCGCCAAGCAAGACCGCTAACGTTGCAACACCTCCAGTACCAATTTTGCCACCAATTCCATCTAAAGGGGCACCTAAATAAAATAAAATTCTGCAATCAAGCCTATCCCAAGGTGCAAGATAACTGTAGGATACCTTCTGCCCTGCACGATCGTATTCATAATCTTTACCTGCCTCATAATTACATATATTTTTACTCTCAGATGAAGCTTTAAGCACTATTTCTGATAAGCCGTTCGAAAGTTTTGTTAATTCCCCGTAATAATGAGACATAGTGCTACCTGTCGTAAAGTAAATCACTAAAGCGAATTTAATGATCAACATGTACATTTCTTGCGGACTACGCACTCCACCAGACATAACTTTTATAGAGAACAATATCAAAGCTAAAATTAAGATAGCAGTAACAGTGTTCTTCAGTCTTTTTTGTGCTACAGACAAAAAACTACCCTTAGCATGTCCATTTTTGTCTGTAAGTAAGTTACCACTTGAATCAATACCTGCCACTAAATTATCTAACGACTCCTTAATACATTGCACTATCATAGAAGTTATAGGAATAGGAGATAATGACTTACTTCCCGCTTGATTGTAGCAAGCTTCAGAGACATACTGGCTAAAACAACTGGCATTATTATAACCTACAAAAATTTTTCCCTCTCCTTTCTTTTCCCTTATAATAGTTTTGTAATCTTTGTCCTTATTTTTAGAATCATTAAGATCTTCCTCATATTTACCTGTACCATCTTTATTTTTGAATATCATCACAGATTTTTCACACATAGGAGCAAGTGGGTCAGGTGGCAATTCTGTGCATCCCATATCAACCCCTTGCGGCCAAGGAGTCATTTTGATACCAAGCATTCTCACACTTGCCAGCTCCACACACAATCTGTCCATTTTTTTTACTGCCTTGAATGTTGACCCATGTATGGTTTCGCTTTGTCCTGCTTTAAGAACTTTACATTCCAGATCACCATCAACTTTTGGAGACCATGACCCACCTTCATATCCAGTGTCCTTCTCTCTAACATCAAAGTCTGCTTTTATTGATGTATCTAACCAAAACAATCTGCTAAATGTTAAAGGATTTCTATGGCATACTTCTATATATTCACTGTATTGCACACCGTTTTTTGGCCAGTAATAACCACCAGTATTTTGGTCAGGTATGGAGTTTAAAATGCCCTTCTCTATTTTTCTACCTACTTCTATTGATCCATTTGCCCCATCAAAACATTTAAAATATTCATCTTCCTTTTGATAATTCTTATTTGTGCAATCTGAATATTTTGAGTATTCTGATTTTGAGAATTCGAAATCTTTATACTTTCCATCATGATCACGTGCAACTGGGTGTTTAACAAAACTATGCTCACAAACAACAAGTCCTCCTATCGCCTTCCAAACCCCAACAATTGCAGCTATCATTCCAACGATAACAAGAGCAGTAAATAAACCAGCAGAAGAGACAATCAAAACAATACCAGTAAATATTGCACCAATAGCAATTGCTATCCCAGCAACTGCTGCAGCTGTTTCAAACGCCTTACAGTCAGGATTAGAAGCACGACTAAAGCTGCCAGTAGAATTAAATCTGCTAACAAATTCCGTTTTGTCAGTACCACTTACTGTATCTGCAAACACTGGATACGAGAGCAAAAAATCTATATTTAACAAAAATATCGCAACTAACAGTAATGACAGTTTAGTTTTAAACATTTTTCACCTTTTGATAAAACACAGGCAACCACATCTTTGGATCATCTCCGACTTCTTTCAGTATATCATATAACAATAGAACACTTTCCGCACGTCCAGATAACACGTTGACCACATCATCCAAATCTTTCAGATCTATTCTAGCTACTACAGCATTAACTCCCTGCTTTACTAAAAAGAATCTAGTACTTGGATCTGTGTGTTTGATCAGTATGTACTCACGTTCAGTTAACATAAAAACATCTCGATAGACACTAGTAGCTTTCAGATTTGGCAAAAAAATTTGTGTTGCTGTCTGCTGTACAAGCGTATCACTAATAGCACTTTTACTTGCATCTTCAACACTCTGAGTAGCAAAAACCACAAAAGCATTTAACTTTCTCAGCACTTTCAACCAGTCTTTTATCTTAGGTGCAAAAACTGGATTATCTATTAACGCCCATGCTTCATCAAGAACAATAATGGATGGAGTGCCATCAAGCGATATACTAATCCTATGAAACAAATAAATCAAGACCGGCCCAAGAGCAACAGGATCTTTTAGCAAGCTAGCCATTTCAAAGCCAAACACTCTTGCTTTTGAAAAATCTAGCAAATCTTCTTTATTGTCAAATATTGCAGAATGAGAGCCATCATCATGCCACATAGATATTGCTCCAGCTAGAGTATCAGGGCCCGCAAGTCCTAAAAATGGTACAAGATTTCTCAAAAATCTGTCTTCTTTTTTTAATTTAAAATTTCCCTCAATTGCATCATTAATTCTAGCAATATCTTCTGAAGTGAATTTATCGTTGTACACTAAAATTAAAGATTTTATCCATTCCATCAAAAATGTTTTATTATCAGGAGTATCGTCAAGTTGCAGAGGATTAAAATTTGTCTTAGTTCTTGGTTCTATTATAGTATAGATACCACCAAGTGCTCTTAAAAAAATTTCTGCACCGCGATCTTTATCAAAAAAGAATATTCTTGGAGAAAATTTCATTGCTTGAGCACATAAAAAATTCATTAAAACAGTTTTGCCAGCACCTGTTGGCCCAATTATCATAGTATGTCCAACATCCCTTATATGAAAGTTGAAGAAAAATGGAGTGCCAGATGTTGTATCAAAAACTGTAACAGCATCTCCCCAGTGGTTATTGAATTTTTTACCAGTAGGATAATTATGTTGAGATGCAAAACCGGCCAAATTAAGACTACTTATTGTACCTTTTCTTACTATATAATCAAAATTACCAGGAATTTGCGCCCAAAATGCTGGTTCTAAATTAACCCTCTCACGAACAGGATAAACACCACAATTAGAAAGCTCCGATTCAACCAATGATAAAGCATTGTCCAATGATTTAGGGCTTTTTTCTATACATAAGATAGTTAAATGGTGTTCACCAAACGCAATTTTACCACTCATTGCATCATCAAGCGCATGAGAAATTTCTGCTATTTGAGAAATAGCTTTATCTGCAGATTGTATCATACGATTTTGCTGTATCTGCATTTTCGCAATTGCCATTTGCCTATTTGTAAATTGAAAAGACTGCGTGATAATAAATTCATAAGGAAGTTGTAAAAAAGAATCAAGCATTCCTGCGGAAGTATTATTTCCATATTCTTTGATACTAACTATTCCAGCATATTTACTTTCATTATGAGTCACAACCTGTATCATCTTATGGCCAAAAAATAACCTATGAACTGGTAAGTATCTTGATATTTCAGTTTTTAGTGGAAAAAGCGTATTTGTAACAAAGCCACAATTTACAACTCTAGACAGAAACTCCATTATTTCACAAAACAGTCCGTTTGGAGTTTCTTTTACTCCAAGGACTTTAGGCGAATAATTCCTAAGGCTTGTTACTATACGATTTGTCGTTTCCTCTAAATCTTCATAGGTATCACGCATATCACTTTCCCAAGCATGTTTTGAAGTTACATGCCCAAATTTTTTCAGTAGATGTGATAAAAATTCTACTCCCTTTGTATCTGCCCTACGAATAATCGTAATGTATAAATCATTAATAAAAGATTGCCTAGTTGCGTGTTTTTCTCTCCATTTTAGATTTACATGGTTAGCAAAAAAATTTGGTAAACTCTGATTTGCAAATTCATCAGAAAAAATATTTTTCTTACGTCTGATGGTATGAAAGTACAAACTAAATGCTGGAGATGAAATGCTTCTTAGCATCTGATTTCTGATATTATTTTGTATCACCAAGTCTTCATCATCGGCCGTTTCAAACGCAAAGCCATTTAATTTTATAAATTTAACTAACCAATTCTGCTTTGTTATCAAGGTTGTACTATTCCAATAGCAAGAATAAGGTATAAATTCGGCAGCGTGAACCTCTCTACTTAGAATAGATTTATTCTTTGATTGAATAGCTCTAAATCTCAACATTGCATAACATCAAGTAATGTCATAAGAATTGGCTCCATGATAAAACCGATTTAAACATTTGGAACATTTTCCCAACTTTACCATAAATAACTCAATAAACAACGGTTCCTTTGCAGAAGCTATATAGCCAAGTCCATGTATACCTGGTAACATCAGGAGAATTACTCTAAGATCATTTGTATTAATGAAAATTAGCATGCAAATTAGAACGTTTAATATTGCAAACATATAACTCACACCAAAGAGCATTGCAGGTCTTGTAAGACCTTTAAATAATTGATTCGTTTGTATGCTGCCAGTAGACATATCTTTAACCTTCTAATAAGAGCTCTAACACTAATACTACATCATTAATTAAAAATCTATTGAAATGAATAGCACTTTAGGTAAGATAATTAATTTAAATTCAATGATTATAAGCTGGCCATTTCAAGAAGCAGAAAAAATACTACAAGAGTTCCCTAATAAAAAAGAGATAATATTTGAGACTGGTTATGGTCCCTCGGGTTTACCACATATTGGTACTTTTGGGGAAGTTTTTCGTACCACAGTTATTGCAAACGCTCTAAAAAAAATAGCTCCTAGTATAAAAACCAAAATCATTGCAGTTTCCGACGATATGGATGGTTTGCGAAAAATACCAGATAATGTACCAAATCAGGAAATGCTAAGAGAGAATCTGAACAAGCCATTAACCATGATACCTGACCCATTTGGCACTCATGAGAGTTATGGTCATCACATGAATTCGTTGTTGTGTAAATTTCTTGATTTGTTTGGATTTGAATACGAATTTAGGAGTGCAACAGAGTGTTATAAATCTGGCGTTTACGATGAAAAACTTTTACTCCTGCTGAAAAATTATGATAAAGTGATGGACGTAATGCTTCCATCATTTCGGGAAGAAAGGCAGCAGACTTACAGTCCATTCTTGCCGATATGCCCAAAAACTTCCCAAGTTTTACAAGTTCCAGTAATTGAAACAAATACAGATAAAGGAACAATCACGTATGAAGACCGAAACGGGGGAAAAATAGAAGTTCCAGTGACAAAAGGAAAATGTAAACTGCAATGGAAACCTGATTGGGGGATGAGGTGGGCTGCATTTGGAGTCAATTATGAAGCTCATGGAAAAGATTTAACACCATCTGCTGTGCTTTCAAGTCAAATATGTAAAATACTTGGAGAAAAGCCACCGCTTCTGTTTTGCTATGAGTTCTTTCTTGATAAAGAAGGAAAGAAGATATCAAAATCAAAAGGAAATGGTATTTCAATTGAGGAGTGGCTAACTTACGCGCCAACAGAGAGTTTAGCGCTATACATCTTTCAGAGTCCTAAAAAAGCTAAACGTTTATATTTTGATGTGATACCAAAATCAACTGATGAATATTTAGAGTTTGCTAAACGTTATAATGAAAGTAAAGAAAAGGATGTAAATAGCCCTGTATGGCACATCCACCAGGGTAAAGTTCCAAACGTAGAAACTTCAGGCATAAATTTTTCTTTACTTTTAAACCTGGCAGCAGCTTGTAATGCTGAAAATAAAGAGATTCTTTGGGGTTTTATATCAACTTATGCACCAAACGTTACACCAGAAAGCAACAAAATGCTAGATAGGCTTTCAGATTTTGCAGTTAGGTATTATTATGACTTTATCAAGCCAATAAAAGCATATAAAACCTCAAACGAAAAAGAGAAAGAAGCGTTGCTAGATTTAAAGAATAACCTACATTCCTTGCCTATTACCGCCACTGCTGAAGAGATTCAATCTCAGGTCTTTTCCATTGGAAAAAAGCACAATTACAGCAACTTACGTGATTGGTTTCAGTTGCTGTATGAAACGCTGCTTGGCCAAAAAACTGGTCCAAGAATGGGATCTTTTATAAAGCTTTATGGGATAGATAATACAATCTCTCTTATAGAAAGTGCTACTGAACGTACACTTTAGAGTTTACCTTCTTTCATTTGAGCCCTCTAGTTTTATTACTTGACAAACCTTCCCACTTTCCTTATTATACTAATAAAGGTATTTATCCTTGTTTTTGGGCTCAACGACAAAATTCAGGTGTTTATTGGCAAATTACATAAAATTATAGCAGCTTTTTTTATTTTTTCTACATTCAGCCAAATCGCGCTTGTTAGCACATTATCAATTTACATTATTAAAACTCGCTATACGGGGATTCTTTTGTCTTTTTTTATTTAGTAAATTTCTTAATATTTGTAGCTAAAGTAATTTTAGAGAGCCAGCGCGTGACCAACCTGGTCAGTTTTCTGAATCCCAGTACTGGAATAACAAGAAAGAGGGCGCTGGGATGACACCATTTGCTGTCTTCAAAATGAATGTTAATACACCTAGGATGTTTAAACCTTAATTCTGTTTTGGTGTTAAGCAAGGTATCTAGATACCTTGCTAAATAAAAAATTGGAAAAAAAGGAAGAAGAGACTTCTTCCTTAAATAGCGCAAAAACTTTTTACATTATTTATAACACCTTTTATTGGTGTCAGTAAGCGTGTCCAGGATTACAATCAGGCTTACTATCGTCCACTGCACTATTCTGACTAAGCTTTGATATTTCTTTTGCAATAGCGTCCTTTAACTCATCACAAGGCTTATACACTTCATACGTAATACCACCAGCAACAAGTCCTGTGAGTACAGCAGCAGCCACAGCTATCCCAGCCATAGCACCTACTGATAATGACACACCAAAAAAATATGCATAAGTAACTACTATAGCAGCTATACAAGATGCAATAATAAATATATGAGCACCCAAGTCTACTGCTTTCCCAATTGCTTTTTTAGTAAATATTTCTGCCAAATTTTTGTTACAACGACTTTTTACTAAAGGATTAGCACCGGCTTCTAATAGAGCTCTTACTATCTTGTGATGACCTTTATCAACAGCTATATACAAAGGAGTTTTTCCAGATCCATCTTGAAAATCAACATTTATACCTTTTACTTCTAATAGAGCTTTTACTACATTTTTTTGATTATATAGACATGCTACATTTAATAATGTTAATCCTTTTTTGTCATAATAATCATAAACACTAAATTTATAATTTATATCAAAACTTTCTTTCCTCCATTCTTCATAAGTAGATGAGTCTCTTTTTTCTATTCGCTCTTTTATTTTTTCAACTATGTTATTACCATTCAAATCATTTTCACGATTTACTGTACTTAATATCTTTTTCAACAATGCTAAACACATATAAAATTCTCCTATAATAATATACTTTAATTATCATATACTTAAGCAATAAAGTCAAGAGTTTAATTAATTATCATAAATATTTAAACAAGAAAAAGGGGCTTTTGTGCGAGCGTTATTAATCTTCAGTTTAATAGGATAAGATTCGTCAACATTTCTGTAAGTACCTGCTATACAGAATAGTTGCCACCAATAAAGCCTAAACTTACTAAATACATTTCTGTAGATTCAGATCTACTTGACTTTGGTTTGAAGTATCTTACTGTTTTAAACATTTTTTTTAGCTCATTGCAGAAATCTTTATCAGACTCTCCTTGAAAAATTTTTACTACAAATTTGCCATCATGATTCAAAAAATGCTTTGCAAAATTGAGCGCTGCTTCGCATAAAAGCATAATTCTGATATGATCTAACGATTTTAAACCGCAAGATTCTGGTGCCATATCAGATAAAATTACATCAAATTTGTGATCCTTGAATTTTTCTCTTAAAATTTCAAGTTCGCTGATAATATCACACTGTATACACTCTACTCCACTAATTGCGTTTATTGGTTTTATGTCAACAGCAATCACACTCGCTCCTTTCTTAGATGCAACTTGTGACCATCCACCAGGAAAAGCGCCAAGATCAATAATTTTTTGCCCTTGTTGGAGTAGTTTAAATTTATCGTCTATTTCTATTAACTTATATGCCGAGCGCGATCTATAACCGTCCTTATTGGTTTTTTGCACATACTGATCATTCAAATGGCGATGTAGCCATCTTGTTGAAGATAACTTTCTACCTCTAGCTGTTTTTACTCTGGTCTTTATACTAATAACCTACTTATTATTGATTATATCTTTGAGCTCTTTTTCAACTACTTCTTTTACCAATGCATGTAGATACTTATTCAGCCACTCTGAAAGCTGAGGTTTTAAAAGAGATACAACTAATTCTTCAACAGTAAGATCCGCTCTTTTTTGTTGTTTATGCCGTAGTTCGCTTTGCATCTTTTCAAGCAATGTTTTAATTTCCTCCATATTTTCTTTTAAAACTAAATGCTCGTTACTTTGTTCTTGATAGCTCACTTTGTTATTACTCATTTGGATATTATCATACAAATTTTTCTCTTCTGAGTTGTAACTATTAAATTGGTTATTCATTTTCTCACTTTGGCAATTATTCTCTTCTTCACTATTTTCTTTTTCTTCGATGTCTTCTGGATACTCCTCTTCAAGGCATAATACGTCATCATCTTCATCTATTATTTCTGCTCTATCACCACTTGGATTTTTACCCGATATAGCTTTTTTTATATCTTCTAGTATATCTTTTACAGATTGATTATCGCTCATACCATTAAATTTAAAGGTTTATACTATTTATCATAAAAAGCAAGTTGTAAACACTAATTACATAATTGCTTTTTGCCTGAATTAGATCGGAACGTGCTTTAAATAGTTCATCTTCAGTATCCAAAAGATCAATTGTGCTCTTTAAATTTAAGTTTACTTCTTGCGCAACTCCTTCCAATGCTAAAGCTGCTGCTTTTTCTGCTTCTTGACTTGCTTTAATAATAGCTTTTGCTGTCAGCACGTTATTCCAAGCATTTATAACTGCTTGTTCTATATTTTTTACTGCTTCGTAATAATCGTAAGTGGATTGTTTTGCATCCATTTTAGCTCTACTAACACCAAAAACATTAACTCCTCTTTTAAAGATCGGAATATCAAGAGTAAAGACAACATTCACATTTTCTAGTAACGTGTCCAATTTTATATTGTCCTTTCCAAAATTTTTACTTGCGCTTAGATTCAAAGAAGGAAGCCACTTGGAAGTTTCAGCGATCACTTCCATTCCGGCTGCTCTTTTTTGATAAACTGCTGCTTTTAGGGACAAGTTATTAGTTTTTGCTAATTGTAAACATTCATTTAATTCTGGTATAGAAGGTAGTTTACCATTAGTCTCGTGAAGATTATCAGCATCTTCACCAATTAAATGATAGTAAGCAATATTAGCGAGCTTTAATTCACCTTCAGCATCAACTCTTTTGGATATAGAAGATGAAAATTTTGCTTTTGCGAATAAAACCTCAGCATTAGTAACTTCTCCAAGAGAAAAGCGTTTTTTCATAGCTGACAAATGTTCTAAAGAAACACGTTCTTTATGTTCTCTCAGTTTTAATATTTCTGCCTTTTGTAAAACATTAACATATGCTTTCACAGCGCTGAGTGCAACTTCTTGCTTTGACTGCTGAAATCTAATTTTTGCTGCTTTAAGAAGATGACTTGATCGGCTAAATGTAGCAAAAGTGCCCCCACCGTCTATTATTCTTTGGCTTAATGTTAGACGCTTTCCAGAGTTTTGTCGATCGTTAATAATATTAAAATTACTATCGAAATTATATTGTAAATTAATGTCAGGTAAAAATCCAGCCAATCCAGAAGATTTCAGCTGTTTTTCAGCACTCTTATATTGGTAAAACTGAGACTTTATTTTTGAGCTGTTTTTGATAGCTTTGCTTATGGCTTCTTCCAAATCGATTGCATAGCAACCTATAGTACCAAAAGCAATTATAAGTATAATAATCAATCGAAACATTTTGCTTTCTAGCATGTTGTTTAAGTTATTAGCATAAATTACTTTAATAATCAATAACTAATGTTGTAACTAATGTTGTTGACACTATCAAGCAACTCAGTGTATCATAATCTACTGTTATGTATTGATATATGAAAACTTTTTTCTTAAAAGAGAAACAAGTCGATAAAAAATGGCTTGTTATAGATGCAGAAGGATTAGTAGTAGGAAGGCTTGCAGCGTTTGTAGCAGCGCTATTGCGTGGAAAGCATAAGCCTGAATACACACCTCATATGGATTGTGGAGATAATGTAATTATTGTTAATGCAGAAAAGGTACATTTTACCGGAAAGAAACTTAAAGATAAAATCTACTATAGGCATACAGGTTATTCTGGTGGTTTAAAGAAAACTACTCCAGATAATATTTTAAATGGTAAATTCCCTGAGCGTGTGATAAAAATGGCAGTAAAAAGAATGCTTGATGATGGTCCTATGGCACGTAGACGGTTTGAAAATTTGTATGTTTATTCTGGTTCAGAACATAAGCATCAAGGACAGCAACCTGAAAAAATAGATTTTGCCTCTTTAAATCGTAAAAATAAGAAATAATGGAGTAAAAAGTGAAAATAAATAATAATGATCAGCCAAAAAAGGCAATGGTTGACTCACTTGGTCGTTCATATGCCACAGGTCGAAGGAAAGAATCTGTAGCAAGAGTATGGATAAAGCCAGGAAGTGGAAAATTTAGTGTTAATAAAAAAGATGATTTAATTTCTTATTTTAAAAGAGAATCAGTGTGTCAAATGATTAAAGCGCCATTCATAGTAACTTCTATGTTAGATAGGTATGATGTGTTTGCAACTGTAAAAGGTGGAGGACTATCTGGCCAAGCAGGTGCCTTAGCTCATGGAATAAGCAGAGCTTTAAGTAGTATAAGTCAAGATCTACACTCTATATTACGTAAGGGTGGATTCCTAACTAGAGATTCACGTGTTGTTGAGCGTAAGAAATATGGTCAACATAAAGCTCGGAAAAAATGTCAGTTTTCTAAGAGATAATTGTTTCATAATGGTATTTTTTTGTAAATATTATACAAGTTCTTACAAGGTTTTATGACATTTTCTCTTTTTATGACGAATTTAGTTGACTATTGGTATTAGCATAATATGCTGTTTATGTAATTTTTCAATATTAAGGTAATTTATGAGTAAAGAAGATATAGTAAACCAACTGAGTCAAGAGTGCTCTAGTCAAGGTATAGATATAACAAAAGCTAGTTTGGGTAAGCTTCATGATATTTTTATGGAAACAATCAAGAACGATCTAAATCGTAAAGGTGAAATACGTTTGCATGGAATAGGGACATTCTCTACTGCTATAAGTAAGGAAAGACAATGCCGTAATCCTCAAAATGGTGAGATTATGACCGTTCCTGAAAAGAAAAGAGTAAGGTTTAAAGCAAGTCAAGCTCTTTCAAGTACTTTAAATACCAAAGAGAAAGTATAAGCTACTTAGATATTGTCATTTTCATCTTTTTAGTTACACTATGTAAGCCATGAAATATAGCCTCGCTGATTAAAGAATGGCCTATATTAAGAGCTGAGATGTGAGGTATTTCTTTTATTCTTTTAGCATGTTTATAATTTATGCCATGCCCTGCGTGGCATTCTACTCCTAGCTTATTAATGTATTCTGCAGAGTTAGTAATAAGTTTTAATTTTTCTTCTGATGGATTATCACAGTAATCCCCTGTGTGAATTTCTATTATGTCAGGCTTTCTTTCTAGCTTCTCAAGATATTTTAGTTGATTAATATTTGGATCGATAAACAGTGAGACTTTTATGTCAAAGCTATGCATTTCCTCTATTATACCAGAAAGTTTACTGTGCATATTCACGATATTCAGGCCACCTTCGGTTGTTAATTCTTCTCTTTTTTCTGGTACTATACAAATCGAATAGGGTTTTACTTCTTTTGCTATTTTGAGCATTTCTTCCGTAGCTGCGATTTCAAGATTTAACTCAGTGCTAATGTTTTGTTTTAGATTGAATACATCCTCATCTCTGATATGCCTTCTGTCTTCTCGTAAGTGTACGGTGATAAAATCTGCTCCAGCATCAATAGCTATTTTTGCTGCTTTTAATGGATCTGGATAAGAAGCTCCACGTGCGTTGCGAAGGGTTGCAACGTGATCAATATTAACGCCCAATTTCACAATTTACCTCAAAAATTATTTATAAATTATACATATTATTAGATCTTATGCATGTCATTGTTTAATGCCATAGCTGAAAGACGGAGCTAGCAGTTATACCAATTCTCATTGTTGGCAAGTCAAATAAGAAACATTCAAAATTGTTTGATTGTGGAAGTGGAAAGAGAAGTAATAAATTTGCATACACTTGCCCTTTTTTACAGTTAATCTAGTTTATAGAACTACTCGTGGTAATCCAAATAAGATTTTTTCTCATAATCAAGTTATAGTAAACGGGGAAAATTTTTCGCATCTAAAAAATTTTAGATTTAGGATTGAAATTAATAAGTGGAGTGATTATGTAATGCATGTATTAGTAAAAGGAGGTACAACATGAGTAATATAGTTCATTTAAATAAAAACAATAATCGTGATAATTTTAGTGTAAGAGGGTTACAAAGAGCCGTTGATGACATATTTGATAGCTTCTTTACAGGATGGAACCCAGAGCTTTCTAAAAGAGGCAGTAGCCTACTACCAGTTTGTGACCTTTATGAAACAAAGGAAAGCTATTGCCTATCATTAGAGTTACCAGGTATTCCTAAAGAAAGCATAGACATTAGTATATCTGGCGATAACTTAATAGTGAAGGGTGAAAAAACATGTGATAATGAATCAAAAGATAAGCAGTTTTACCACAAAGAAAGGTACTATGGTTCTTTCTATAGATCTATTCAACTTCCAACAAATGTAGAGCAAGATAAGGTATCTGCCAACTTTTTAGATGGGGTATTGCATGTAACCATACCTAAATCAGAGAAACACACCAAGAAAATTGATGTAAAGTAACCAGTAAGTAATAGCAGGCTTCTGACCTTGAGGCTTGCTATTTTAATATCTGTTCAGCAGAGTGGCAAAATAAGGTAAATGAGAAAAGACAACTAAATGAATGTCATGAAAGTAGCTGATGCTGGCTCCCTTATGAAGGTGTCATCTTAGCACCCAGACACTGATTTTTTAATTGAAAATGTTGTCTTGTTTGTGATAAATTTTGCTCGATGCCAGTGTCGAGCACTGGCATGACATTATAGAAGCTGGAATTACAGTACTTGAATGACAATATTTGCTGTGTAATTTACCTTAAAAAATGAATATTCCTACAACTACGTGTAAGCTACTTTCATGACACTCATTTAGTTGTCTTTTTTGCCACTTTACTGAACAGATATGTAAAATATTAACTTAGCAATACAAAAAATTATCTATAGATTAGACACACCATTAGATCTTATGCATAGTCATTTTTTAATTCCATAGCTGAGACGGAGCCTGCTCCCCTTATCATGAAACTGAAGTCTATATGGTACCACAGTATAATGATATAATAAAATATGAAAAAAATACCAATAAAAAAAAGGCAAAAAAAGCCCGTATTAACTTTAACAATTTAAAATGATTTAATGTGAAAACCATAGGCGCCAATTGTTTTTTTAACTTAAAAATAAAAGTCAAGTATCAGGAATTCTAGACATAAACCCTCCTATATGAATAAAGAGCTAGCAAAAATAAACTTATATATTTTTTGCTGAAATTTGATTATTTGGTGAAAAAACCTGCAGGTGAAGATAGATTTTGGATCCTAAAAAATCTTCATTCTCCACTATAATGAAGCTACTAGAGTCTGTCAAGCAATTTTTTATTTAAATTGCTTGCAATCTTTTTATACACTCATCTTTACCAAGAATTACCATGATATCGATGATTCCAGGCGCATCCATTATTCCAGTTATTGGAGCGCGTAATGAGTGGTATATATCGCTCATTTTTATATTATGTAATTTTGAAAATTCCTTAATCTGAGAAGATAAAAAATTCTTATTCCAATCTTCACTACCTACACTCGAAAGAAATGATGCAAGTAACTTAATTACATTGAGGTTAGATTTGACAATTTGCTGAGCTTCTTCACTAAAATCAACTTGAATATAAAATTTTGCTAAGTCCAATAATTCGGTCAAATAGTTTGCTCTTTTTTTCAGCTCTGTCAGTCCCTGCAGTAAATAGCTCTTTTTTTTGTCAGTTAGAGTATTTTCTCTAAGCATTAGAGTCAGAATATCTTCATTGCTCATATTACTAATATAGTGGTTATTCAAATGCTCCAGTTTTTTGAAATCGAGCCGTGCAGGTGAGCGACCGATGCTTTCTAAATTAAACCACTCTATTGCTTGCTCATCGCTAATAATCTCATCGTTGCCATGACTCCAGCCAAGTCTTAGCAAGTAATTACGCATTGCCTGTGGCAATATTCCCATCTTTTCATAATCGCAAACACTTGTTGCACCATGCCTTTTAGATAACTTATTCCCGTCTTCTCCATGAATAAGCGGTACGTGTGCAAAGCGTGGGACATCAAAATCAAGAGCTTGGTATATTAGTAATTGCTTGAAGGTATTAGTGAGATGATCAGAGCCACGTATAATATCGGTTATTCCAGCATCATGGTCATCAACCACTACAGCAAAAATATATGTTGGAGTATTGTCAGAGCGCAAGATTACTATGTCATCAAGCTGATCGCTACTTATTGTAACTTGGCCGTATATTTTATCGTCAACAACAATATCTTCTGAGTCTGGCACTTTGAAGCGAACAACAGGCTCTGCATTTGATGTTGAATGAGTACACTTATGCTTATATATTTTTCCTTCTTCCCTTGCTCTTATTTTCTTCTCCGCAACTTCATTCTCGGGGCAGTAACAATGATACGCCCTACCCTTTTCAACTAAAAGATTTGCAACTTCAATATGTCTATCTATTCTTTTTGATTGATATACTATTTCTCCATCATAGCTTATTCCAAGCCATTTTAACCCATCTATTATTGCATCAATTGCTTCCTGTGTTGAACGTTTTCTGTCGGTATCCTCAATCCTTAGTAAAAACTGGCCACCATGACGCTGCGCATAGAGCCAATTAAACAAAGCTGTGCGAGCTCCTCCAATATGTAAAAATCCTGTTGGTGATGGAGCGAATCTAGTGACTATACCTGGCATATTTGTCTATTGTGATAACGTAACCGATGATAACTAAAATTTGTACTTGCAACAACGTGGAACTATAGTAAATTTGAAAGATCAATTTACATTTATTTTTAACAAACTGCATTGTATAATTTAATATTAGTGAATGCAGTGAGGTGTATATATGGATAATTTATTTGAAATTGCAAGAAAAGGGGATGTGGATAAATTTGTCGATTCTTGCAAGGAAAGAGTTGCTTGTGTAGCTAAGCATAGAATTGATGAAAATGGAAACCCATTTCATATAGCAGCAAGTAAAGGGTTTCTATTATCTGCGTTACAGAAGATCATAAAGGATTTAGAAGAAAGTACCAGGGTTGAGGTTGAAAAAGCAAAAGACTGGGAAGAAGTAAAAAGATTAGAAAAGGAACTTAAGAATAATAAGAAATATATTAAGGAAGCACTCCTCGATAAAAGCTATATTAAGGATAATAAGGCAGTATCACCTCTTTACTTCTTGGATCCTTCAGAGCAGAAGGAAGTTAAGCAAATTGCAGATATAAAATGTGGCTTTATATGTAATAAGAAGTTTCATATATGCTTATATATAGTAGGAGCTATAGTGTGTGCTACCGCTATGTGTGTATCTTTGTATCTTCTATTTTCGGTTTCTCAGTCTCTTGCGTTGGCTTCAATAGCGACAATAGCTTCTGGAGGGTCTTCATATCTATTATTTAAGGCATGTAACTAGGTATATGGCCTCTATAACGAAAGTACTATAGTGACAGATCCTAATGTTATGCAACTTTTAGAGGGTGGTTTAGCCCCAGTGTGAAGTATTTGCAGGTAGTAATATAGAAATTTACTTTCTTAACTTAAGAAAGTATACTTATAAGATGATAAGAAAGAAGTATAGTAAGATTTTAGTAGCGAACAGAGGGGAGATTGCCTGCAGAATAATCAAAACTGCGCACAAGATGGGCATATCTTGTGTGTCTGTGTACTCAGATGCAGATGCAAATTCTGTGCATGTAAAGCAAGCAGATGAGTCAAGGCACATTGGCCCTTCGCCTGCTTATCTTAGTTACTTAAATATCGAAAAAATATGCGAAGTAGCAGTTGAAACAGGTGCCGAGGCGGTTCATCCTGGCTATGGGTTTTTAGCAGAAAATCCAGATTTTCCCCGTGCTCTGGAAAAACATAACATAGATTTCATTGGTCCAAGTGCAGAAACAATAGAAGTTACAGCCAATAAAATAACGGCAAAAGAAGAGGCAAGAAAAGCTGGAGTAAATGTAGTGCCAGGATATATGGGTAAGATCGAAGATGCTGCCCACGCAGCCATCGTTGCTGAAGAGATTGGTTTTCCCGTTATGCTCAAAGCTGCATCAGGTGGTGGTGGCAAAGGAATGCGAATTGTATATTCCAAAAAAGAAATTGAACTAGCATTTACATCAGCAACAAATGAAGCAGAGAAAAGTTTTAAAGATGGCAGTATTTTTATAGAGAAATATATAGAGCTGCCAAGACACATTGAAATACAAATCATAGCAGATAAATACGGCAATATAGTGTGTCTTGGGGAGAGAGAGTGCTCGGTACAGAGGAATAACCAGAAAATAATAGAAGAAACACCAAGCCCATTTATTAGTGAAGAAGTAAGACAAAAAATGTATGCTCAATGTGTTTCTTTGGCAAAGCAAGTTGATTATTTTTCAGCAGGTACTGTCGAGTTTGTTGTAGATAAGAACCAAAACTTCTATTTTCTTGAGGTAAATACGAGATTACAAGTTGAGCATCCAGTAACAGAATTTGTCACTGGAATAGATATAGTGGAAGAGATGATCAGAATTTCTTGCGGAGAAAAATTAAGATTTGGTCAGAATGATATTAAACTTATTGGCTCTGCAATAGAAAGCAGAATTTGCGCTGAAGATCCATCAAAGAGATTTTTTCCTTCCAGCGGAAGAATCAAATATTACGACAAACCAGATGATGTAAGAATAGATGATGGAGTAGCTAGCGGTTCAGAAATCAGCATGTTCTACGACTCAATGATTGCAAAAATTATAACCTATGGAAAAGATAGAATAGAAGCAATCAGCAGAATGCAAAAAGCATTGTCTGAATGTTATATAGAAGGAGTAACAAATAATATAGAATTTCTAGAATCCATTTTCCATCATCCAAACTTTATTGCAGCAAAACTCCACACAAGATTCATTCCAGACCATTATCCTAGTGGGTTTCAAGGCGATTTTATCACAGAGGAATATATTAAAATATTTATTTTTGCTGCACTGTATGTTCACTTAGAAAATGAGGGAAAGTATTACAGTAAGTCAACAGACGAAGCATTCATAGTGAAAATAGATGACAATGAGTACTCCGTAAATGCAAAGTATCAAGATAACACATTAACAACAGTATATAACCACAATAAATACTCCGTGGTGGGTAAATGGAAATCAAGTTACAGATTACTATATATCACAATTAATGATGATACCAATATAGCACTTAAAATAGAAAGACAAGGTAGCAAATACTTTATAAGACACGCAGGTATGAAAGCTAAATGTTGTGTATTGAAACCTCATGTAGCTGAACTAAGCAAATTAATGCTAAACAACAAAACAGAAGGGATTTCAGTAGACGCTGTAAAATCTCCAATATCCGGTTTATTGGTTAAATTACACGTCAATGCTGGAGATCAGGTAGAGGTAGGACAACCTCTCTTTGTTGTGGAGGCAATGAAAATGGAAAATATAATATGTGCTGAATCAGAAATGGTGATAAAAAATATCCCTGTTAAAGAAGGAAAAAATATACATGCTGGTGATTTGGTATTAGATCTGATTTCTTAAATAACGCAAGCAGTATAAACCTGATCCAAATAAGATAAATGAAAACATTTGATGGGCTATAGCAATAGCCATTGGTATATGCAGCAACAAAGTGACTATTCCTAGAATTACCTGAATGATGACGGAGAATAGCATAACATATAATGGTTTTATACTGGCATTTTTTATTGTGAGTATTGCTGTCAGAACTAATATCAGCAATGCCAATGCCCGGTGTATGAATTGCACTGTTACTCTATTTTCAAAGATATTTAGCCAAGCAGGCTGTAAGTAAAATAAATCTTCCGGAACAATTTGTCCATCCATTAGTGGAAAGGTATTATAAATTAAACCAGCATTTAGCCCTGCAACAAATGCACCGAAGATTATTTGTACTGTCACTAGGATTAAAATTATCCATATGTAACATGTAATGTTGCTATTAATTTTAATTATCTGTTTTGGTTTGATTTGGTAATCAAAAAATTGATATGACAATAATGCAAAGATAACCAACGCAAGCAGTAAGTGAAGTGCGAGCTTATAGTGACTAACATGAGGATTAGATACCAAACCGCTTTTAACCATATACCAACCGGCAAAAGCTTGTAAAATTCCAAATAATAGTGCTGTAGATAACCTTATTACTGCATTTTTAGGTATTCTTTTTTTTAGTGTAAAGTATATAAATGGTAAGATAAAAACTAAACCTGTCAGCCTTGCAATTAACCTGTGCACATATTCTATTAAGTATATGGTGCGAAACTCTTCCATACTCATACCATAATTAAATGCTTTATATTCAGGTGTAGCTTCATATTTTGATTTTTCTTTTAGCCAGTCTTGTTCACTCAGCGGTGGCAATGTTCCGGTAATTGGTTTCCATTCCGTGATTGACAATCCTGCTTTTGAAAGTCTGGTAAATCCACCAATTCCCACCATGCAAATCACCATGAGAGAGCAGAGAAAAAGCCAAATAGCTACAGGTTTTGCTTCCATAATCCATGCTGAGTTTTATTCCATTGCTGAGGGTGAATAACAAATTCCCACAAAGCGAGAAAAGCTGCAACGCTATGTAGTAGACTATAGACGGGAAAAAATATTGATACTATATAAAAATAAAAAGGCATTTTTTGTTGTCTGATAGCTATTATCAAAAAAATCAAGTTAATACCGTATACTATTATAAAATAATATAAGAATAATTCATTCAAAATTTGAGTCAGCACCAATGAAAGTAACAAAAAAGGAGTCGTGAAAAATATAAAAGCTGAGGAACCAACAAAAAGGTTTAATAGCAAAACTCCCTTAAGCCCAGTGTGCTTAAAAAGTAATTTTATATTTTTTAAATGAACGATATAAGTTTGCATATAACCTTTAATCCAGCGTGCTCTTTGTTTGATCCAAGCAAACACAGTAGTTGGTGATTCTTCCAATGTTTCTGAATCAATAATCCTGGTTTTATATCCCATTTGCGCAAGTCTCAAACCAAGGTCAGCGTCTTCAGTGACATTGTAAGCATCCCAAAAAAGCACTTTCTTTAAAATTTCCACTGAAAAATGGTTACTGCTACCACCCAAAGGTATTGGCATGTTCATTTTTTGAAATCCAGGCAAAAAATATTGAAACCAGTTCATATACTCAAGAGAAAAGAATTTTGTAAGAAAATTGCAACCAAAGTTATAGTAATTTAATTTCGCCTGTACACAAGCCAACTTTTCGTCGCCCTTATTAAATTCAATTAGTGCTTTTTTTAACTGCAACGGATCTGGCTTGTCATCTGCATCATATATTACCACATACTTTCCTCTAGCAAAGCTCATAGCATAATTGCATGACTTAGCTTTTGTTCTAGGCAGAGAATGAGGCACTTTTATTACTTCAAAATACTGTGGTAAAGTGCATTTTTCTATAGCTGCCAACATTTCTTGATCATCGCTCTCTATCACAAGCTTTACATCTAATTTTGATTTTGGATAATCCAAACTTTCAATGCTCTTAATCAATTGCTTTATAACCGCATTCTCTTTAAAAGCAGGCAATAAAATAGTATATATAGGTTCATTCATCTTATCATAATCTGCTTTTTGGTTAGAAATTTTACGCAAGCCAAAAATTTTAGTTACAAATTTGAATAAAGAACTAGAACATCCGATTATAAATATCAACACCAAAGCAAAATATGCATATTTTTTTGTCAGTGTTAAAGTCGAAATCATAACAAAGAAAGAGGAAAAAAAGATTGAACTCAGCCTAATGCTTTTAGCTGAAAAATTAGGATTCTTATAATATAGGTAGTTACTTGCGAATTCTGAAATACCAAAGTGTGAGTTAAGAAGATTTAAAATCTGTTTGCTATCTACTTTTATCAATACATATTCAATACCGTAATGAGATTCGACCCAAAGGTTGATATCTTGGCTTATGTCTTCAACCATAAAAAAAGTAGTATCATTTAATTTTTGCCAAGGAATTATATTAAACCTATAGTAGAAAAGTTTCTCTTGTTCTTTGCATAAACTAGAATCAAATTTAATTTTTTCTACATTATCAGTTTGAAGTACAGGCATTAAACTTAATGCAACTTTTTGCTCAAGTCACGTGAAAACGAAGATATAACCTCACTACTACGCTTATCATCTTTACGTTCATGCATTATTTTTTTTACAGCATCAGCAGCTATACTCGCTGTGTTAGCTTGTAAATCCCCAAGAGCTTTTTCAACTTGGTCAGTAACTTTCTTCAAATTAGAATGGGCATTTTCATCTAACGTTTGATCGAGTTGCTGTCTATTATGCTTAATAATACTATTAGCCTTATCAAGTGCTTCATTCATCATTTTGTTAACTTCTGCATCTAATTTTTTGTATTTTTCAGAAGATTTTTTGTAATACTCCAATATATCTTTTCTGAATTTTTCAGTTTCTTCACTTGAAAACTTGCTTTTGTTACGTTTATTGTTAAGCGCGTTTTTTATTACCTTCCTTAGCAATTTATATGAGAGGATAAAACCTACTAAAAAAGCAAGGCTTATAACTAGTAATGTAGACATAAAAACCCTAAAATTCTTTTGACACCAAGTCAGCAACAAATTCCTCTTCAATCTCAGAATTAGTTAACTTAGTATAGTAAATCAAAGCAATACTAGTAGCCATTTGTTTTAATTCACTAATATACTTAGATTTAAATTGTACTACCTTTTCTTCAACAAGTTTAATCATCTTCTTGTCTTCCTCTTCCAATATATCCTTAACATTCGCTCTCATTTCTTCTACTTGAGCAAATGCATCATCTATGATTTTTTTCGCCCGTACTCTAGCTTGATTTAAAGCTGCATTATACTTGGCAATTTGCTCTTCTGTAAGTCTTAAAAGGTGAATAGAACTATTAAATGAATCTAACACTTCTTTACTTCTAGTGCTTATTATTTCATCTAACTTCGGTAAAAACAAACAACTGACTACAAAAAAAAGTGAAGAGAAAAAAATTAAAAACCAAAAAATTTGAGAAGAGAAAGTTGAAACATCAAGCTGTGGCATCTGTTAAGCAGCAAATATTAATAACATTGCAAGTACAAACGCAAGCAACCCCATGATTTCAACCATGGCAGCACCAATATAAACGTAACTTTTCATTTTACCTTCTGACTCAGGATTTCTCGCAATCCCATTTAACATAGCAGAGAAGATATTAGCTATACCTAAACCAGCACCGAGCATTCCAAATACAGCCAAACCAATTGCTATAAATTTTAAAGCCACTAAATCCATATATTACCTTTAACTATTTCTTTATAATATAATTGTAAAATATTCTGCAAGGAAGTCAATTACTTTACTGCATCTGACAAATATACACATGTTAATATAGTAAATATATAAGCTTGCAAAACTGCAACAAATACTTCAAATCCTATTAGTGCAATTATAAACAAAAAAGGTGCAGGTGTAAAAAATATGTTCATATTTATGACGAATCCTGCTATCACTTTGATGATTGTATGACCCGCAATCATATTTGCTGCAAGCCTTATTGATAAACTAATCGGTCTTACTAAATAAGCAAATAATTTAATAATGATGATTATAGGTGCAAGCCACGAAGGAGTTCCTTTTGGTAGCAATATGCGTAAAAATTCTACTCCTCTTTCTTTAAACCCAACAATCGTTATATAAGTAAAAACCACCATTGATAAAGCGAAGGTAACTATCACATGACTTGTAACTGTGAAACTATAAGGAAGAACACCAACTAAATTACACGATAAAATGAAAATAAATACTGTAAATATCAAAGGAATGTGCTCCAAACCTTTGCTTCCAGTGTTACTTTCTATTATTGAAACAACAAAATCATATACATATTCAACTGCAGCTTGCAAATATCCTGGTATTACTGCACCTTTTCTTATTCCAAGGAGCAAAAACAGTACCATTAATATCACCGAGATCATCATAAAAAGAGATGAGTTGGTAAAGTTTATGTCATACCCAAATAATTTTGGTAGTTCTATTATTGTATATACTTTAAATTGTTCTAGCGGATTTAACGCCATTTTGACCCTGTATACTTAAACTGCAGCAGTAAATAAAGTATAAATTTTATAGAATAAAGTCAAGAATTAATATAAGGAGCTCTGTATTATTATAGCATTAATATATTAACAAAATATACAATTAAAATGCAAATTATAGTCAGCTACCAATCTTATTCTAAATTCTTGACTTAACATCTTATTTTAACTATAATTTAATTTTAATATGAGGCAATTATGAACGAAATAGATTTTACTAATCCACCTTTAAATTTAGAACAGGAATGTGGTAACGGGTACATCAAGTTTACAGATTATTCTTCTAACTCAGACACTGGTCTTTTCCACATGGCAGGTGAAATGCTAAATGAAAGCCATGATGTTATAGGAAATTTCACTGGTGATGCTTACATTTATAATTTCCATATAGATGATCACAATATGAACATTCAACTCTGCATGGAAATGGACTGCAAAGGTGATATAAAGAAAATTCTTTCTTTGTAGAAAAAGTAGGCTTCTCCTTCGTTTTTTACAATTAGAGAAGCTACTCACTACAACAAGCTTTAAAATCATTATATTTTACATTACAATAACTTTTTTATTTTCTGTTAAATAAATGAAGTTCACATTATCTTGGTTATTAGAGTACTTAGAAACCAATGCTAGTTTAGAGGAAATTATTGATAAATTAACTCACATAGGGTTGGAAGTAGAGAATGTGATCGACAATTCCAGATTGGCCGGGTTTGTTGTTGCAGAAGTATCAGAAGTCGCACCTCATCCAAATGCTGATAAATTAAAATTATGTAGAGTAAATGATGGAAGTAAAGTTCTGCAGATAGTCTGCGGAGCAAAAAATGTTAAAGAAGGCATGAAGACTGTACTTGCATCTCTTGGTAGCACATTGCCAGAAAGCAACTTTACAATTAAGCCTACAAAAATAAGAGGAGTGCTAAGTGAAGGGATGCTCTGCTCTGCCTCTGAGCTTTCGCTGACTCAAGATGAAAGTGAAGGAATAATCGAGCTTTCTGATGATTATAAAACAGGAGATAAATTTTTCAATTGCGATCCTGTAATTGACATAAACATCACTCCAAACCGTGGAGATTGCTTAGGTGTTTATGGAATAGCACGTGATCTAGCAGCAACTGGAATTGGAACGTTAAAGACTTTAATCATTCCACAACTTACCGCTTCTATGAACTCACTAATAAACGTCAAAGTCATCGATGGGGAGAGTTTTATTAGTGGAGTATATATCACTAATGTAAAAAATAAAGAGAGTCCAAAATGGCTAAAAGATAAATTGGAATCGATAGGAATGCGCTCCATTTCTGCAATAGTTGATATTACTAATTACATTATGATATCTTTCGGGCGCCCGATGCACGCGTATGATGCAAAAAAAATAGAAGGAGAGCTCATAGTACGCAAAGCAAATGACGAAGAAAAATTTATTGGTTTAAATGATAAAGAGTACTTATTAAACAAAGACATAAGCGTTATTTCTGATGATAAAAATGTTCATGGAATTGCTGGAATTATGGGCAGCAAGTATAGCGAATGTACACTTGAAACTACTGATATCTTTTTAGAGTCTGCTTGGTTTGACCCCATCTCCATCACTAAATCTTCAAGGCAGCTAGGCATCTCCACAGACTCAAGTTACAGATTTGCACGTTCAATTGACCCTGAATTTACCCTTGATGGACTCAATCTTGCAGCCAAAATGATTTTGGATTTATGTGGCGGAGAAGTGTCAAGCATAGTGTCTGCTGGCAATTTGAATAAGGCTTATACCAAGATAAATTTTGATTATCAGAATGCAAACAAACTTGGAAGTGTATCTGCATCACCTAATGAGGTATTCGATATTTTAACAAAGCTAGGGTTTAGTATCGATAAAAAAACCGAAGGTAATTGGAATATACAAGTACCAAGCTGGAGACCGGACGTAACCATACCTGCTGACTTAGTTGAAGAGGTAGTAAGAATATACGGCTATGATAAAATAAAGGAAGAGCAACTAGCAGAAGACGTTACAGTAGAAGAAGAGACACAAGATGATTTGCGCATTTTAATGACAAGCAGAGGGTTTCATGAAGTGATAACTTGGTCTTTTATGAGTGAATCAACAGCTGAAAAGTTTGGTTACTTGAATAAGTTATTCATTATCGATAATCCATTTAATAATAACTTCAATATAATGAGGCCAAGTGTCATACCAAATTTGTTGCAAGTCACTGCAGATAATATTGCTCACGGGATATCTGATCTCGCAATTTTTGAAATTGGACCAATTTATAATGGTGAGGCTCAGTCTAAGTACGTTTTAAGTGGAATTAGATCAGGAAATAATTCGCCGAAAAACCACTATAACACTGATAGGAAAATAGATATTTTTGACGCAAAGGCTGACCTCATAACAGCTTTGGAACTTTTTAATGTCAATTGTGATAATTTAGCAATAGAGAGAGCAGAAAAAGAATATTATCACCCAGGAAAATCAGGCTCCTTATCTTTTAGAAGTAAAATAGTTGGTTATTTTGGAGAATTGCATCCGAGTATATTGGATTTTTTTAACATCAAACAAAAAATTGTAGGCTTTGAGTTGATATTAGAAAATATCGAAAATTTACCTATAAGTAGAAAAAAATTTATCGATTATAAATATCAAAGTGTAAAACGCGACTTTGCATTTATTGTAAATAAAGATGTAGCAGCAGGCAGTATAATCAATATGGTGAAAAAAAGCTCAGAGCTCATCACAGAAGTTTTGATATTTGATGTATATCATGGAAACAATATAGAATCGAATAAGATGTCTATAGCATTTTCAGTTACTTTCTGCTCTCCAACTCACACTTTAACTGAAGAGGAAATCCAAAAAGAATCAAATATGATAGTCAACTTAGTGTGTGAAAATACTGAAGGAACTTTGAGAGCTCATCATTAAGCCGTAATCGCCGTTTCCTGATTTTGCTGTGTCACGTTTACTTCATCCAATTTATTTCCTATCTTGAATTCAATATCCTTGAAAAACCTATCCCACATTCCATGCAAATGCTCTTCTACTTTAGGCCATACATCATTTTTAAATGTCGTTCCATCATCAGAAAATAAATTACCCAAAAAAACTCCTACTTCCTCATAACTTGATTGAAAATGTTGAAGAAATGTTTCTACTTCCTTATGAGTATCATGTGCCACACTCAACGCTTTTCCTTCTGTGCTCTTATCCCCACGCATTGCAACGGCAAGACCTGTTTGAATATATCCCAAGCCTGTCCTAATAGCTTTTATAGGCTGCAGCCATGAACTCTTATCACTTTTTGGTACATTATTTACTATATTTTCCACCAACCTATTTATTAAAGGAGACAATAAATCTTGACAAAAATGTTTGATATTGTCTTTTGTCTTAATCACAGGACTTTTTATGCACTTTTCTGCAAAATAGTACTCAAGTTCTGCTCTCTCTAATAATTTCTTAATTGCTTCTTCGTTAAAAGTTTCATGCTCGAACGCCTTCAGTAAATCATCTTCTATTATTGCAAATTTTATTTTTTCACGAGATTCTAGTTCTTCTCTGTAATCATTTGTTGTTTTTTCACTTATCAATAATCCTTCTCTCTCTAATTCTAACTGTTTTAATGTTTTTAGAATTTCTTGGTTATTTCGCAAGCATAACTCTATTAACTCCATACTTGAAGATTTCTCTTCTTTACTATTTTTCTCAACATCCAAATCCTCATTCTTCTTTCCTATTATTTCCTTCAGTCTTGTAGGTTGCGTAAAATATTCTCCAATTTCTTTTCGATAAGAAACAATCTTGTTTACTAGACGTTTTTCATCTTCTCCATTGAATAGCCTGTCCTTATTATCTTCTACATTCTTTATACTTTCCCCTTGCTTTTCAAATAACTCTTGAATTCTACATCTTGTTATTTCTAAATACATCTTCTCTACAAAGTCATTCACTTTACCCGAAATCCTTATTTCATTTAATTCACATTGCTTTATTTTTTTATCTGACTTATTCGGTAGAGTTTGAATAGTCCTTATTCTCGATTCTATTAGCATTTCCTCAACTTTTTGACCATCATATTCAAATTTAAAAAAATCTTCTAATTTCCTTTTTAAAGCACCATCTTTTAAGTTACCGTTTTTCCTATTTTTATGCATCTCTTTTAATTTTTCACCATCATATCTTTTCTGTCCTATTTCTCTTAAATCCTTAATCTCTCTTTTAGTGTTATCTAGAGCTTTCTTCGTTTCTTGAGGATATATATCCTTATAAACATCAATGATTGTACTCTTAGCTATTTTCCCTTCTTCTTTAAGTCGTTCCCACTCTGCTTTAAATACAGGAAGTGCATCATCACTTATATCTCTTGTTATCCCACCTACTTTTCCCAATGCTTCTAATCGATCATCTTCATCAGCTAAATCAAGTGCCTCTTTATTTTTCAGTTTTTTTATATCTCCTATTATCATCTCTTTCTCATTTGGTAATTCCTTACCTTGACTTTCTAATTTCTGTTTCACTAAAGTATTTTTTAGCTCATCCTCCAGTGAAAAATCTTCTCCCCGTCTATTTTGCTGAAACTTAATTGCTTGTATGAAGGCAACTTGATAAGCATTTTCTATCAAATGAGTTGTCAATTGATGGCCTATACTATCTACAACTTTCAGCCTGAATTCGTTCAACAATTCCTTCAGTTTATCATGTGTAATATCTTTCTTTTCTAGCTTCATCAGCTTTTCCATAGTTCTTGCGCATTCTTGAATCGAAGTTGCAAGCACATTCTTGATTTCACTATGTAAGGGCTTAAGACCATTTTTTAAATTGATGTTAGTTGACAATTTCAGTACGATATTGCGCTCTGAATCCCGCGTTACACTAAACCACTGATTATTTTCATTATCGCATAAATCTCTAAGTAATTGTTTAAATTGCGGTGGAAACTTTATTTCCATATCATATTCAATGCTTGGCTCAGGAACTTCTGTTTCATGAAAAGATACCTCAATATTGTGGTGCTTATTAGAATACTGCCCCGTACTTATTTTAAGAACAGTAACTAAAGAATGGACTAACTCTCTATTTAAAAGATAAAAAGTAGCCAAAGCAACTGTTGCAGGAATAACTAAGGCTGTTAGCACAGCCACATTAACAAAAATTGCTATTGCAGCAAGAACGCCATATGCCAGTCTTTTTGGTACACTTGCCTCACTCTTTTGTGTCTTATCTTCACCTACATCAGCTTGTGTCTTGCTGTCTGCTTTAAATCTACTATATATGACTAACCCCATTGCAGTAAAAGCAATATAAGGAAGCATTAAAACTGACAGAGCTAAATTTAATACTTTCTTCTCTGGGCAAGCTCTGTTTATCTCTTTCAATATTTTGCTTGACATATTATACCAAGAGGTAAAAAAGTCAGAGTTGTAATCTTTATAATGAAATATACTGAGTGGAATATCAAAAGTAGCAGCCTTGCTATCAAAGAATTCTTCCACTTCCTCTAAATCAGAAATAAATTCTCTCTCTTCTGAAGTAACAACACCTAAATCATTCCCTTCTTCTACATTAGAAACATCTTCCATAGCATCAAAAAACTCTTCTTCCTCTTCCAAAGCAACATTGGAAATAGATTGTACTTTATCTAAATCATCATTATTGTTATTTAAATCAACAATTTCTTTACAATCATCTGCAACAATCTGATTCATACTACAAACCTACCTAAAGCAGTCTCAGTATATCATAAATATTACTAACTTTGCAACTTTATTAACTTAATACCAACTATCAAATCTTGATATTCTTTAGAATAGAAATCGGCCTCGATCTCTTTATTAGTATCCAAAGATAAGGCAAGGGTCTGTTCTTTTATATATTTATTCCATGTAGTTATTGCTTCCTTAATTTTCTCATCTTCTGCTTTAATTATTACTCTGATTCTATCTGATATATGGAAATCAGCTTGTTTTCTAGTTTCTTGAATAAGCCTCACAACATCTCTTGCGAGTCCTTCTAGAATTAGTTCATCATTGAGCTCAGTACTCAGAACAACAATCCCTTTATTGTTATCAAATACAGAAGAATATTCACTATTTGCTTTTAATAATAGTTCATACTCACCTTTTTCTATAGTATAGCTCTCTGTTTCATCTCCCAGAAATATTTGCTCATTCTCAATTTGTCTCCACTTTTCTTCTTTGACATATTGAACTAGTTTCTTGATTTTATCTGCAACCTTCTTACCAAGTAGCGGAAAATTTAGTTTTAGCTCTAGTGACGCAACTTCTTTCAAATCACTTACTATTTCTAGTTCTTTTACATTCACCTCATCTCTTATTATCTCTTGATATTCATTTTTAAGGAAATCGCAGGAAGACCTATGATAAATGGTCATACTGCCAAGTGGCTGCCTGATGCGCATGTTAAACGTATTTCTGATGGATAATGCAGAGTTACATATCTCTCTTACCAAATCCATCTTGGCAATGAGTTCACTGTCATATCTATCTGATTGTGGAAAATCAGCCAAATGAACAGATGTTTCTTTGTACTCAAGCCCTTGCCATATAGTCTCTGTTATGAGTGGCAACAAAGGAGCTGCAGCCCGTAGTATGTAATAAAAAACTGTGTATAGAACATTATAAGCATCAGTTTTGTCTTGATCTAAATCATTTTTCCAAAAACGCTCACGACTACGACGAATATACCAATTATTTAACACTTCAAAGAAATTCATCAGGGTTTTACAAGCCTCTTGGGAATTATAGTTGTTCATAGAAGCTTGTATACTTTCCACAGCTTCAAAACATTTGGAAATCATGTAGCGATCAATGGTACTCTGATAATCTTTACAAACCTCAGCTCTAATTCCATCTGCATTTGCATACATGGTAAAAAAGTGATAACTATTCCAAATAGGTTTTATTACGTCCTTCAGAATATCTCGTATCGATTTTCCTTCTTTGTCGAGTAGTAAATTACCACCGCAAACAATGGAACCAGATAGCATAAGAAAACGCAGCGCATCAGAACCACATTTGTCAAAAACCTCCATTGGATCTGCATAATTATTTAAACGCTTGGATAATTTCTGACCTTTCACGTCAAGAACCACACCGTGGCATATGCAATTCTTAAATGGCTCACTATCAAATAAAGCAGTGGAAAGCACAAAAAGCGTATAGAACCATCCTCTTGTTTGTGCTATATATTCAGTGATAAAATCCGCAGGGAAATTTTTCTCGAACCATTCTTTATTTTCAAACGGATAGTGAACTTGCGCGAACGGCATCGAGCCAGACTCAAACCAACAATCAAACACATCAGGCACACGACGCATAACTGATTTTCCTGTTGGATCATCAGGATTTGGTCTTATCAAAGTATCGATAAATGGTCTGTGCAAGTCATCTATTTTAACATTAAAATCTCGCTCTAGTTCTGCTATTGAGCCATACACATCCACTCTTGGATATTTTGCATCATCTGATTTCCACACAGGAATTGGCGTACCCCAAAATCGATTGCGTGAAATAGACCAGTCGTGCGCTCCTTCAAGCCATTTTCCAAATTGACCATCTCTAATATGATTCGGCATCCAATTAACTCTCTTATTTAGCTCTGTCATTCTTCCCTTAAACTTTGTCACAGCAACATACCAAGAAGGCATAGTGCGGTAGATTAAAGGAGTGTCAGTTCTCCAGCAGTGTGGATAATTGTGAATATATTGCTCAGTTTTAAACCAGCTCCCCTGCCTTTTTAATTTCTTGATTACTGTATCATTGGCATCAAAAACATGAACTCCTGCCAAATCTGAAACTTCAGTAGTAAATTTTCCAGCGTTATCAACTGGACAAACAGCTCGAATATCATGGCTTTGGCAAAGGTAAAAATCTTCTTCACCAAATCCAGGAGCAGTGTGCACAACACCAGTACCATCTTCTCCTGTAACATAATCAGCAATGAAAACACGGAACGCATTCTTTGTATCTTTAAAGTAATCAAACAGTGGTTTATAGGAAAGACCTGCAAGATCACTCGCTTTAAGTTTTGTATTACAGTTTTCATATTGAATATTGCTTTGTTCACAGTGGCTGACAAATTTCTCTAAATAACTTTCAGCAAAGATGCAGACTTCACCATTTACTAACACCATACAATACTCAATATCCTCCCCTACTGCCAGTGCAAGATTGCTCGGCAACGTCCAAGGCGTTGTAGTCCAAGCAAGTAATCTACATTTTTGTTTAAATTGCTTTGGATTTTCTAAAAGTTCAAAAGCAACAGTTACAGCTTTGCTAATTTTTTCTCTATATGCATTATCAAGCCTTGTTTCAAAATTAGAGAGTGGAGTTTCACACGCCCAGCTATAGGGAACAACGCGTATTGATTCATACACCAGACCTTTATCATAAAGCTGCTTAAATGCCCACATGACCGACTCCATGAATGACTTATCCATAGTCTTATAGTCATTGTGAAAATCTACCCATCTTGCTTGTCTATTTACATACTTCTCCCATTCTGATGAAAATTTCATCACAGAAGTACGGCAATTATTATTAAATTTTTCAATGCCAAATTTCTCTATCTCAGTTCTACCAGATATTCTAAGTTCCTTTTCCGCGCCCATCTCAGCCGGTAGCCCATGGCAATCCCAACCAAATCTGCGTTCAACCCTTTTTTGCAGCATAGTTTGATATCTTGCAAATGCATCTTTTATAAAACCAGTAAGCAAGTGTCCGTAATGCGGAAGTCCATTTGCAAACGGAGGCCCATCATAAAATACAAAACAATGATCCTTGGAACGTTTCTCGACTGACTGCTCAAAAATTTTATTTTCCTGCCAAAATTTTATGATTTCCTTTTCTAGCAATGAAAAATCAGGACTGCTGCTTGTATCAGGATAATACTTCATATTCATTTTAACTGGATAAAATCAAAGAATATAGAGCTTTCTGGAAAATTACAAATTCAAAAACTCTGTTTCTATAAACATTGATAGGTATTGACATTATTATACAGCATATTAATAAATCAGACTTATTTACTTAAGTTAAAGATGAATAAAGACAATAACAGTTGGCCTTATCAGAAATTTCACGATGCTAACAAAAATAATAGTAAAAGCAGCGTTATTTGGAGATCGCTTTCTTATGAATATAATAATTCTGGAAAGGTTGAAAAAGTACACTATCAGTGGGAAAAGAAAAAAATCCCGCAAATCTATTATATCAAGTCTCATATGATTGCGTAACAGAGAGTTGTAGTCCCTTAAGGATTAAATCTAGATAGCTTATAAACTTATAAAAACACACAAAGTGCTTCTACATGAGACCATGGGAGCACTTTTCTCTAATTAGGCAGCGCATCCCAACAAACTATTTTGCCGAGCTTCCAATATCCTTACATTTACTATTTTATCTTTGTATTTATCGTCAGGATCATCAACGCATACTGATTGCATGTATGGGCTTTTACCAATAATTTGATTTTGGTGTTTACCTTTTTTATCACTGAATAGAACAGGAATAGTTTTTCCTATCATACTCTGATTAAATTCAAGTTGTTGCTTGCTAATTAATTCCTGTAAACGAAGAAGACGCTCTGTTTTAACCTCTTCTGGTACTTGATCTTTTCTTTCCGCCCCTGGCGTTCCTGGCCTTGGGCTATATTTAAAACTATAAGCCTGAGCGTACTTTACTTTTTCTACTAACTTCATAGTTTCCTCAAAATCTTTTTCAGTTTCTCCAGGAAACCCAACAATAAAATCAGAAGAAAATTCGATTTCAGGTTTCAATTTGCGCAATCTGTCTATTATTCCCAAATATTCCTCTGCCGTGTGTTTTCTATTCATTGCATGCAATATTTTATTCGAACCTGACTGCACAGGTAGGTGAACAAACGGCATGAGTTTTGATTCCTCCGCATGTACCAAGTAGAGAGATTCGTGCATATCTCTTGGATGAGAAGTTGTGTAGCGGATTCTTTCTAGCTTTTCAATTTTAGCAATGTGACTAATTAATTTTCCTAAATCCCACACCTCTCCTTCGCACTCTCCATGATAAGCATTAACATTTTGACCGAGCAAATTGATTTCCCTTGCCCCATTTGCAACTAACTTCAATGTTTCACGGAATATTTCATTTACTGGTCGTGAATACTCAGCCCCGCGTGTATATGGTACCACACAAAACGTACAAAATTTATCACAACCTTCTTGTATGGCAAGAAACGCAGAAGACCCCTGGCTATTGCCATAGCATTCATCTGGCAATTTATCAAACTTCGCAACTTCTGGAAAATCAGTATTTATTACATGACCTTTACTTCTGCTTGCTTTGACTATCAGCTCCGGTAAAACAGCGATACTCTGCGGACCAACAACAATATCAACAAAAGGAGCCCTTCTGAACACTTCTTCTCCCTCTGCTTGCGCTACACATCCAGCCACCACTATGGTCATTTCCTTATTTTTTTGTGATGAATGGATTCTTCCAAGCTCTGAGTAAAGCTTTTCTGCTGCCTTTTCTCTAATATGACAAGTATTTAATATCACCAAATCAGCTTGTTCTACATCACTAACAACGTTGAACCCTAAAGGCTTAACTATATTCTCCATTAAAATGGAGTCATAAACGTTCATCTGACAGCCGTAAGTTTTAATATATAGGCCTTTCATATTTAAAATTCTTCACACAAATTCTAGCAAATTATACGAAAAACTGAATTCTAGTACAACAGCCAATAAAGATTGCTTGACAAACCTTCTCGCTTTCCTTACTCTAACAGTAGAGGTATTTTAAGAGCTCAAAAATCTATCTTCGTCTGCAGACTTTTCAGTCAATTTTTCAAAAAAAAACGTAGTGTATCTTCTTCAGCACGTGTTCAAATTCTGTTGTATATGCGCTGCATTTTCTTTCTAATCTTTCAGGAGGATTTTATGTCCAGAATTCCAGATACTTAACCTTTATTCTTAAGCTAAAAACCGATTGGTACCTATGGTTTTTATAAAGAAAGTGCAAAAAATACTTTAAAGAATATGAAATAAAGGTAGAAAAGGTTTGAGTAACCAAAAACTGTTTCCAGGCATAAATTTGTTATGTATACCAAAAAGTAATTACACTAATATAATATTCACACTCATATTCTAATATAGATATAATACTAATTAAAGAGCATGTTATGCAAGAAGAAGTATCAGATTTTACAGATGCTCTTTGTCAAAATAAATGTGATTCCTTTCGAGTGACACTCTCCTATATCTTTCTTTAGGTTATACAGAAGTCTAACACAATTATAGAACAAACGTAAAAGTTCTGGTAAAGTAGTTTTATTTACAAAAAATATGCTACTTGATATTGAAAAACGCAGCATAACAAATGCACTGTGGAAGTTACAAGAAGCAGATCAAAGGGAGATTTTTACTCTTATACAGAGATTTGAGTTGCCAGAAATATTAGCAAGAATATTAGTTGCTCGTGGTGTTAACATAGAAAATGCACATGACTTCTTACACCCACTAATCAGATCGCTATTACCAGATCCCTTTCACCTCCTTGATATGGATAAAGCTGTTTCTCACATAGTAAAAGCAATAAACAATAATGAGAATATTGCAATATTTGGTGATTACGATGTTGATGGTGCAACGTCATCAGCATTGATTAATAGGTACCTAAGAGCGATTGGGACACACTCTATAATCTATATTCCAGATCGTGTTGATGAGGGCTATGGATTGAACACAGATGCTTTATTACAACTTAAAAAGAATGGTATTGATTTATGTATTTCTGTTGATTGCGGTACGCTTGCATATCAACCAATAGAAGATGCAAAAGTCTTTGGACTTGATATTATAGTTGTCGACCATCACCTTGGAACAGAAAAATTACCAAGTGCTGTAGCAGTTGTTAATCCCAACCGCCTTGATGAGAGCTCTCCTTATAATAACTTAGCAGCAGTTGGAGTGTCATTTCTGCTAATTGTTGCTCTTAACAGAATCCTACGTGAGCAAGGATTTTTTACCAACAAAAAAGAACCAGATTTATTTGATCTACTGGATTTGGTTGCTCTTGGAACTGTTTGCGATGTTATGCAGATTACAGGCCTAAATAGGGCTTTTGTTTTACAAGGATTAAAAGTTATGTCAGCAAGAAAAAATGTTGGCTTACGTGTTTTGTTTGACGCTTTGGGAATCCTTGAAAAACCAAGTGTTTCACGATTAGGGTTTAGTATTGGGCCATGTATAAATGCCGGAGGAAGAATTGGAGAAGCATCGCTCGGTGCAAGGTTGCTTTCCACCGATGATGATGATGATGCACATTCAATCGCGCTAAAACTAATAGATTTGAATAATGCAAGAAAAATGCTAGAAAATGAGGCTATTTTGGAAGCCACAACACAAGCGGAAAATTTTGCCCACTTAGGTGTAAATTTTATAATGGTAAGTGGTAATTGGCACCAGGGAATAATTGGTATCATTGCATCAAGACTAAAGGAGCAATTTCACTTACCAACGATAGTAATATCTTTAAATAATGGAATAGGAAAAGCAAGCTGCAGATCAATTTCTGGGGTAGATATTGGTGCTGCGGTTCTTTCTGCAAAATTTACCAACCTAATCATTGAAGGTGGTGGTCACAGTATGGCAGCAGGATTTTCGATTAAGGAAGATAAAATAAGTGATCTACATGATTTCTTTACTGAAAGATTTGCAAACTCTACAAATGACAAAATCATAAAAGCTGATGGTATAGTAACAGCTAAAGCAATAAACTTATCCCTTTGGAATCAACTGCAGCGCTTAGAGCCATTTGGAGCTGGCAATCCTGAACCGAGATTCATCATTCAAGGAGCAAAGATAAGAAAGCCGGAAGTTATAGGAGTTGACCATATAAAATGTTTTATTGCTGACGATAATGTTATGGTCAAAGCTATTGCGTTTCGCTGTGCAAATACTGAGCTTGGCTCTGCTATTATGCAGGGTAATGTTAAAGCCATTTTGGGTAAAATCTCTATGAATTACTGGAATGGCAATGAATTTGTGCAGTTTTTAATAGAGGATGTATTGACCATTAGTTGAGTTACTATTTTACAATAATTACCTATCAATCTCACCAAAGACTATGTCGAGTGAACCGATAATTGCTGCAATGTCAGCAAGCATGTGTCCTTTTGCCATGAAATCTAAGGCCTGTAAATGCGCAAAGCCAGGTGCTCTTATTCGACATCTATAAGGTCTATTGGTACCATCTGAAACTATATATACTCCAAACTCGCCTTTTGGTGCTTCAACAGCCACATAAGCCTCACCTTCTGGCACATGATATCCTTCTGAATAAAGCTTAAAATGATGAATCATAGCCTCCATGGATTCTTTCATTTCTGCTCTTGGCGGTGGAGAAATTTTTCTATCTTCAGTTTTTATTGGCCCTTCAGGCATTTTCTCTATGCATTGCTTCACCAAGCTAACAGACTGCCTAATCTCTGCCATTCTTACTAAATAACGATCATAACAGTCACCATTTTGGCCGATAGGTATATCAAAATCTAACTGATCATATATCTCATATGGCTGGCTTTTTCGCAAGTCCCAAGCAAGTCCAGCAGCACGGAGCATTGGTCCACTAAAGCCCCAATCAAGCGCCTGTTTTATTGATATTTCACTAATTCCTACAGTGCGTTGCTTCCATATCCTATTTTCCGTTAAAAGTTCATCAACATCATCTATATACTTTGGAAATTGCTCTATAAATTTTGCAATATCTTCAATCAAACCTTCTGGGATATCTGCTGCAAGTCCACCTGGCCTTATATAAGCTGCGTGAAATCTTGCACCTGAGGCCCTTTCATAGAACTCGAGTATTTTTTCTCTCTCTTCAAAGAGCCATAAAAGAGGAGTCATCGCCCCAACATCAAGTGCTTGAGAAGAGATATTTAGTAAATGATTTAGTATTCTTGTCAGCTCACAAAACAAAACACGCAAATATTTTGCTCTAATTGGAATTTCACATTGCAACAATTTCTCTACACACAACGAATATGCATGCTCTTGTGACATTGGCGACACATAATCAAGGCGGTCAAAATAAGGCAGAGCTTGAAGATATGTTTTATGTTCTATCAATTTTTCAGTGCCACGGTGCAAAAGCCCAATATGGGGGTCTGCTCTCTCGATCACTTCACCATCCATCTCTAAAACAAGTCGTAGCACCCCATGTGCAGCTGGGTGCTGAGGACCAAAATTTAGCATCATTGTCTTTAGATCAGGCATGCTTTGGTAGCTTAAGGTATTGGAATTGTATAGGGTAAAATGTGCTTAAAGTCAATAGGCTTCTTGTACAAGCTATAACTCATCGTTACAATAGAAAAACTCTCAAAAACTTCACCACTTCTTCATGATCTGATAGACAATGTTTATGTGTCACATACAATTATTGCACTTATGTTGATCAAGGCAGCGAAATTATGTATAGATAATTTTGATTGAGAAATAGTTTTTCTACTATATAAATTCTACTTTAGAGTAATCAAAATTAATGAAAGACAATAAATATAGTTTAGGTTTAAGGATCATTCATTGGTTAATGTCTGCTTTTATTATTGGCATGCTTTGTTCTGGACTATACATGAAAAATTTGCCGATTAGCAGTGAAATTAAATTCAGCATATACGCTGTTCATAAGGCTTGTGGTATCACCGTTCTTGGATTAATTATAGTACGTATATTTTTTCGCGTCTTTACTTATGTTCCGCCATTACCAGCCAATTTTTCTCGATTTGTAATCAATGCGAGCAAAACGATACACTTTGGTTTATATGCTTTGATGGTGCTAATGCCACTATCTGGTTATGTCATGTCTTCTGCTTCTAGCAAAGAGATCAAATATTTTTTTCATATCCCTTTATTAATTAACCATAATGCAGATCTAGCTAGTGCAGCTAATCAGTTACACTCGATACTTGCATATTTTATGATACTCTTTATAGCCTTGCATATAATTGGTGCTTTAAAACACACATTTATAGATAAACAAAACATTTTTAAACGTATGATATAGGTTATATGTTAAGTAGCCTCTGGAAAAAAGGAACAAATTTTCTCGGTAGTGAGTTTGCCATAATGGGTGGCGCTATGAGCTGGGTTTCAGAGAGAAATTTAGTTTCAGCAATCTCAAATGCCGGTGGTTTTGGTGTAATTGCATGTGGTGCAATGTTTCCAGACTTACTGAAAAAAGAAATCATAGAGACACAGAAATTAACTAACAAACCATTTGGTGTAAATCTAATTACTATGCACCCAAAGTTGAGTGAGTTGATAGATGTGTGCATTGAAACGAAAGTAAGCCATATAGTGCTTGCAGGTGGACTACCAACGAAGCCTAATATAGAAAAAATCAAGAGTGCGGGCATTGAAGTTATGTGTTTTGCACCAGCATTAAGCCTCGCGAAAAGGTTAGTAAAAATGGGAGTAGATGCGTTAATAATAGAAGGTATGGAAGCAGGAGGACATATCGGTCCTGTTAGCACTTCTGTTCTCGCACAAGAGATATTACCTCATTTTAAAAATGAGAAAACACCGGTGTTTGTTGCAGGTGGAATAGGAAGAGGCGAAATGATAGTGAACTACCTAGAAATGGGAGCAAGTGGCTGTCAAATAGGTACATTATTTGTCTGCACGAATGAGTCAATCGCTCACAAAAATTTTAAAGAAGTATTCATCAAATCAGCTGCGCGTAATGCTGTATCTTCTGTGCAGATTAGTGCTGATTTCCCTGTAATTCCAGTAAGGGCTATAGTTAACAAAGCAAGTGACGATTTTATGGAGCATCAAAGAGACATTATTGATAAATATCAAAATGGAGAAATCTCAAAAGAAAATGGGCAGCTTGAAATAGAAAAGTTCTGGGCTGGAGCCTTAAGAAGGGCAGTAATTGATGGAGATGTTGAAACAGGATCTTTAATGGCCGGTCAAAGTGTTGGCATGGTTGATAGAGAAAAGCCTGTAAAAGAAGTGATAGATATGTTAGTTCAACAGGCAAGCAATTATGTTGAAATGTAAAATCAGTAATCAGCAAAAAAAATAGTTAGCAAATTGCTATAATTATCCGCAATAAGGCATAACTGCCCAGTTTTAATCTAAAATTAACGCTAAAGAGGTATTCATACATTTTATTTATATGAGAGGAATGTTATGTTTGATTCATCATATGAGAAAAGAGTGCTATTTGATAGCGCAGTAGGAAACAATACTTACTCATCTACTAGCGATCCTATCAGAAGTTCACAAATCTCAGATAAGAGAAAGGAGAAAACAGGGAATTCTTCAGCATCAAAAACGAAAGAGTTGCACGAAATTATACACAAAAAGGTCACAAAAAAAAGACATAATCATGAAAATCTAAAAAAGGGAGATGGAACTATCGCAAAATGCATAGAGTTGTTCAACAAAGGAGCTGATCCGAACATATTAATTAAATTAGAAAAATTACTGAGAGAGCAAGAAAAATATTATAATTATTACACCAAGAAATTTCTTCCAGCATTGGAAAAAGAAGTGATAGAGTCAGAGGAATTAATGAAACCTTCAGTACTTAACAATGAAGAAAAATCATCACAAAGATCACCAACAATAAGAGGAAAAATATTAGAAATAATTTTAGAGATTACAGGGATTACTAATAAAAGTAGTGACAAAGATCATTCTAGTAGCACTATTCAAAATCAGAAAAGTCTTAGAAGTAATCAAGCAAATAGACAAAATAATACTATGGAACTATTTAACAAAAAAAGTCTTTCTGGTGAAGTTGAAATTCCCAAAAATTCAGGTATTAATCCTCTGGAAAAGGATTCTTTAGCTAAGGGTGTAAGTGGAAAAGGAACCCCTGGAAAATACAATACCTTGAGAAATTCAGGTTATTATGGTGCTTCAGCACATCCTACATCAAAACAATCGCAAGCAAGAAAGGAGATCGCACAATCACAATTGAATAGTCAATCTGATCTTTCGATTGATAGTAAAGATTTAAAAAATGAAAAGCCTAATATAACTGTGAATGCTGTAGAAGTGCCAAGCGGTGCAAATACTTCTAAACTCAGTAGTAGCAGTGACTTAGATAGTGGAATAAATTCATCTAGCTTGGCATCAAGTAGCAGAAGGAACAGCTTAACTTCAGTAACAAGCATTTCATCTGAGGAAAGTGTACACTTAAAATTAAACCCTGCTGAGAAAGATAATAGTTTGCAACTAGAAGATGAAGGAAAAACAAAATTAGCACATCCGAACAAAACAAGGCCCAAAGGCCCAAGCGGAAGAATATCCCCTTCTAAACATTATAAGAAGACTGAAGAAGGGCCTCATTGTGTGATCTCAGTGACAGGCAGTAAGGTAAAAGATACAATGCAATCCAATAATTATGAAAATAATAGTAAAAACAAAAATCTTCACGTCGCACTTGTAACAAGTTCTGCTCTCTTAGCAATAGGGTGCATTGTTGCAGGAGCAATGACATCAGGATTAGTAGGAGCAGGACTGTTTGTGGTGGCTGCGGTGTTTGCTACAGCAGCTGCTGCTGAATTGTGTTCAAACTTTCTGTCAAGTAAATTGACATCCATTAGTGTGAGTCCTCTTGTTGATAATAAAGAGCTAACACGGTGATAAAAGTTAAATATGAGTTACTTATGGTGAGCAAGTGAATTCGGTTCTTGCCTATTGATGTAAAAATTGTTACATTTGAGGAGTATCTTAAAGGTATTTAGCTGATGCGTATTCAATTGGGTAGAGTTTTTGCTATTGTAGCCCTGTTAAGTTTTATCTTCATGTCATGTTCTAGCAAAGCAAGTGATGAATTGAAAAATATACCAGGAACGTTGAAAGAACTTATTTCTTCATTTTCAGTTAAAGATACTGTAGAAAATATGAATCCTTCGACAATTATAGGGTTATGTATAGCTACAGTGATACTTGCAGTAGTGTTCAGAGGCCTAATTTTTTTCATGATAATATTTGGCGTACTGATCATGATGTTTGGAAGCACAGAAAAGGCAACAGATTACCTGAAAGAAAAATTCAACTTTGCAAAGGACATACAGTTACAATCCAATAACAAAAAAGAAGATAAGGATTAAGTAAGATAGATGATTCTTTATTATCTTTTTATTGAATACGCATGATATTGTATGCAACCAAAAGTACCAGCCACTAGATCTAATTCTGAAAAAAAGAACAATTTAGCGTTACTAGAAAGTATTAATTTAGATTTTATCCCTTATGCTTGCCACTACGATGAAGAAACTATACTAACAAAACAGGGGGAATTATTAAAAATAATCAAATTAGAAGACTATTCTTCAGTTGATAACTATGGTGATCTTAGAACTGAAATTAGAAAAAGTATATCAAAAAATATCAAGAGTTTATATTTTACCGTTTGGATTCACACTGTCCGTAAGCGCAATAAACTGAGCTTACAGTGGAATAAAACTTCAGACTTTTCCGATCAGCTACACTCAACGTGGTTTAATAAACTAGTTGATAGTAAACTACAGTATATAAATGAGTTATACATTGTGGTGTTACTTAGTGATTTTGGCAAACATATTAATAATGCATTTTTTTTTGGCAGGATAAAGAATAGGCACAAGTTATTTTTACAAAAAAATCATCAAGAATTACAAAAAATAACTGACCTGATTCAAAAAGATTTAGAACCTTTTGGAGCTAAAAAACTGGGCCTTAGGTCTAGTGAAGGCAAAATATATTCTCAAATGATGGAATTTCTCCATTACATTATTACATTAACGCACAAAGATTATCCAATATGTGAAAGGGATCTATCGCAGCATGTTAAAAATTTAAAAGTAGCTTTTGGTTTCAATAAATTTCAAACATCGTTTGAAGGTCAACAGAAGTTTGGTTCTATTTTTTGCATAAAGGAATATCGAGAAATCCCCTTAGAAAATATAGATAGGTGTTTGCAACTTGACTCTGAGCTTATCATCACAGAAATAATAATATTTACTAGTAATAATAAAGCAGTAAAAGAATTCAAAAAACAAATTAATATACTGCAAATCAGTGAGGACAATACCTTACTTCAAAACTCAGGAATAAATGAAATAATAGAGCTTGAAAAAATTTCTGCTATGGATTTTTGTCAACAGAAAATTATTGTTACAATCTTTGCAGATGATAAGAATAGGTTAGCTAAAAATATCAGTGATTTATCCTCTGTAATGTCGTTAATCGGGTTGATGATGTTTAGGACTGATCTGCACATGGAAAATCATTTTTGGGCACAGCTTCCTGGAAACTTTGCTTTTGTTACACAACCAAAAAATATATTAGAAAAATATGCTTGCAGCTTTGCTATGTTGCATGATTTTACATCAGGTACGTTAAAAGGAGGAAGATGGAAAGAAGCAGTAACAGTTTTTTTTTCAAAAAAAGGCAGTCCTTACTTTTTTAACTTTCATGGAAAGAAAAATAATGGTCATACCACAATACTTGGAGCTCCAAATTCAGGTAGAACCTCACTGATCAATTTCTTACTTTCGGAATCAAGAAAATTTAACCCTAGGATTGTTATATTGGATAATACTGGAAAATCAATAATATTTACTAAAGCAGTAAGCGGCCAATATTACATAATTGATCCAAAATATAAAGATAAAAGTCTAAAATTTAACCCACTGAACATTGAAGATAGTGCTTCTAATCGCAATATGCTTGTTGAATTGATCAAAAGGATGGTTGCAGATGCAAGTTTGGTAGACGTAGAAGAAAAGACAAAAAAAATTGTAGATTCTATATTTGCTATACCAAGAGAATCGCGATCTATTTCTCAAATTTCTGAAGTGCTTTTACTTCTTGGAGGCAAAATAAGTAAATGGTGTGGTGAAGGTGAATTTGCTTACTTATTCCAAGATGGTGATGAGTCAGACATTGACTGGGGAACAAAAACTATATCCCTCAATACTGCAAATCTCACTAAGCAAAAAGAATGTATGTCCGTGATACTTTACTATTTCTTATACTCTTTCGAAGCAAAATGTGATGGCTCACCTGCAATACTTGTTTTGGATGAAGCATGGGAGATAAGTAATATTTTTCCTACAGAGGGAGAGTTTGACGACTGGATGCAAAGAATGACAAAGTTAAATGTTGTAGTAATTCTAAGTACTGAAAACTTAAACCTAGCATTTGCTAGCAAGTTTACTCAATATTTAGATAAGCATGTCGATACGAGAATCCTGATGCCGAACATCAATGCAAACAGATTATACATGAAGGCATTTTCTCTGTCGAAAGAGGAACTGAATGTCATTTTGCAAACACCAACACAGGAAGGTTTATTTTTGATAAAGCAATACAAAGGTTTAGTAACTTTAAATCTAGATTTGAAGAATATGAAAGAAATACATGTACTTTCAGCTAATAAAGAGACTATAAAGTATATGTATGAAGCAATAAAGGAAAAAGGCGAAAAAGTGAGTAAGTGGTTACCGGCGTTCTATGAAAAATGTAAAGCTTAATTTTTTATTGATATTCTCCTTGATATTTTGTCTTTCTTATCAAGGATATGCTGATTGTCCAACATTTGTAAAAAGTAATACTGAAATTGAAGCTACAGGAAGTAAAGCAGGAAAAGGTATTGCGAATTTTTTTAAAGGCAAGTGGAGCGATTTAGATTTTGACGAAAAATTATTGCAATTTATTAAAGTTACAGCAGTAAATAATCAGGAACCAGAAGGTTACTTCGATCCAAAGATTAAGGTCTGCGATTACGAAGGGAACGACAACTGTTATATATTATCCAGTGGAACATTCTGCCGCCAGATATATGGAACGCAGAGTACAGGAGCTGGAGTTTCTGCAGCAGCTTTTATAGATTGGGAAGGAGATAAAACAAAAGCTGGAGGAGAAATTGCCCAAGGTCTTGGATGGGAATGGGCAGATGGTGTTACTGATGAAGAAAAAGTAAAATTTGCTAATTCTCCTAAGATATGTGCTTGTAGTCAAAAAGGGGCTTGTATGTCAGGAATTTCTTCATGGGGCTCTAGAGTATTTTCTGGGGAAAATATTTTTCGTCCTGGAGAGATGGAAAAAGTTTGTGATACATGCTATCAAACAAAAGTAAAGTGTGCCCCTGTGCAACTTGCACCTGGCCCCCCTCCATTTTGTGAACAACTTGCAATGTCACCTCCACAAGTTAGAATTGTTCCTATAACAAATGAAGAAAATGATTATTTCCATCCAAGAGTTGGAGTCATTATTGGTGAGCTGAAGGAAAGAAGAGAGCTACCTTTTCCACGCGTTATTTCAAGTAATAAAAACATTCAAAGTGCTACATACTCTATTCCAGATAAAGATACCCACCATCACTTTAAAACTTATAGAAAAAAAGGTCAGCTCTGCACTGAATATTATGGTACTGAGAGAGAAGAGTCCAAAAGAAAATTACAATTTCCTGCTCGCTGCTTCCCAGCGCCACCTGCTCCAAAGATTGAAGAAGTGAGCATACCAAAGCCTAATGAGGGTAAAGGCGAAAATACGCTAAAAGTAAAAATGAAGATGAGTGAGAACGTTTGTACTTATGACGCACGTGGAACTCACAGTAATGGCATCTGTACTTTTTATGTTAATAAAAATTCTCCTACATATGTTGGCCATCTACCTTTAAAAGTAGTAAAGCCAGCAATAGTGGCAAAAACAACTGATAGCAGTAACAGTAAAAGCGACATCGATAGCGTAATAGAAGGTATATTAAAAAATAATTCGCAATTTGAAGTTCTAGAAAAATATGGATATGTTCCCGATATTGAAACAGAATGTAAAGAGCTTCAGAATGGTAAGTGCAAACTAGATGGCTCAGGATATCCAAAAGTAGAAATAAAATATAAAGAAAATCCTAAAAGTAAAATGCTATGCCTTTCTGGTTGGCAGCCAGAACCGGAGGAATTCGTTCTTGAAAAAGGAAGTGAGCTAATATCACTGAAGTCAATGAGAGCAAGCTATGCTAAACACAATACTGTTTACTCGAAAGAATCAAATCAATCTTATTATTTTCCTTGCAAAAAAGGGGGAATTATTGAATTAGTTGATGTTTTAGCAAAGCCACAAGATGCACTGAATGAAATAATATTTAATAAAAAAGGATATATTTCCATTCCTGCTGAAAATAAGTCTAGAGATAACTGCATGGCAAAAGAGGATAAAGAGGTAGATACAAAACAAAATTGTGACAAATGCAAAATAGTATATGAGTTAACAGATGGAAAGTATGAAGAAAAAAACTGTAATCACGGTGATGATGGTTGCCTCTGCTTTGATGGAGTATGTAGTCGCTCAACACAGTATGTAGATAAGAATGATAAACTATTTTACTTAAGATATGAGGAAGTGGATTGCAAGGATAAGGATGGTAAAACAGTAAAAAACGAGAAAGGTGAAATACAAAAGTGCACACAATTAAAAAATCAACCGATTAAAGCAAATAGAACAGAAGTTTTTTATGCTGATAAATTGTGTAGGTTCGATTTAGAGGGTTTAAAAAAGAGATTACGTGAAATAATAATAGCACAATTGAAACATAAGAAGCAGATTATTGAAAACAGGGATCAAAAACTTTATGAGCTTGGAGATGGCTCTACAGATGATCTGTCAATGTATGATTACGTTGAAATAGAAGCATGGGGAGGTGGTGAAGCTGGTCATATAGATGGTAAAGCTCAGTCTACTGTAAGTAGACTAGGAATGCCAGGTGATTACATTAAAGCTAAACTGAGAGTCAACCCTAGTTATCCATATATTAAAGTAAAAGTAACAGAAGGAGGTGGTGGAAAAGAAAATGATAAATCTAACAAGGATGGGGGACCAACTTTAATAAAAATGTGCAGAGACTCTTCAGAAACAATTTGTAAAGATTTAATTACTGTTGCAGGCGGAGGTACATACAGAACCTATGGGGGAAAGAATTACAAAGATACAATAATTCATGAACAAAGTTTAAAATTAAAAGAAGAAATTAAGAAAGGGGACAAGCTAAACTCTAGTAAAGATAATAAAATAGCATATATAGAAAATGGTGAGATTGGGTATAAAGATGTAACAAAATGTAGTAAAAACTACGTGAATAAAACATATGGTGCTGGTGGTTGTATCAACGAAAGCAGCAAAAGTTATAGCAAGGGCGCTCCTGGTTATGTGAAAATTAAACCTATATTTGAGGAAATTAATGAAAAAAGAGTAAAAAAAATAGATGATGCTATTGAAAAAATGATACAAAATCCAGATGACATCACAGGTATTGATGATTCCTTAATAAATAAACTTGATAAAAAGATTATTGATACAATTAAAGAAGAAATTAGAAAAGAATTGTTAGGTCTATAGTCAAAGAACCCTGATGGTTGCAAATGGGGTAAAGTCGAATTTACATCACTGAGACAGATGCATGTCAAACCAGTGTTTCTTTTCTTGTATCTCAGTTCCCATAATGTCATCCCAGTGCGTGACACCCATTTCTTTCTAGTGCTTCCTTCCTTGTCATCACAGCTTCCATAATGTCATTCGAGTAGCTGACACTGGAATCCATGTAAATTTAACTGGACACCAATGTCACAAACTAGTTTTCTCATCTATCTTATTTTGCTACTCTGCTGAACAGATACGTCAATTTCATCTACTGATGAGCTAGGTCTGCTGTCCTTTATATGTTGTACCAAAAGCTCCATAATTTTTTTTTGCTCATAAAATTGCTGAAATGAATATATTCCATTCGAGCCAACTAACACGAAGAATCCTCCTTGTACATTTGGAGGATTATCATGCCAGCTAATTTTTCTTACGTATTCAGCAGCTTGTAAGGAAGTATCTCCTGAAAGGTTTTTAATATTAGGATCAGCACCTTTTTCTAGCAGTAATCTTGCCATTTTTTCATTACCTTTCATAGCTGCTATATGTAGAGGTGTATTGCCAAGCTGATTGCCAATATTGACATCCACCCCTTCTACACTAAGTAATAATTGAGCTACCTCGTCATGGCCATTATCAATAGCTACACACAAAGGATTCATACTGGTATCACAGCCATTGACTTTAGCACCATTATCAAGAAGCAACTTAACTACTGCTGCATGCCCATTCTGAGCAGCTAGATACAAGGGTGTGACATTATTTTTTTTATCTACTATGTTAACATCAGCATTTTTTGTGCTAATTAATAGTTCAACTATTTCAGTATGTCCGTTCTGAGAGGCTAAGTACAGAGCTGTTATACCAAATTCATTGTCTTTAGCATCAATCTCAATTTCTTGAGTATTAAGTAACACCTTTACAACTTCTACAAGTCCATTTTGAGCAGCAATATGTAAAGGTGTCTTACCATCAGTACAGTCTTTTATATTGGGATCAGCTCCCGCTTTAATTAACTCCTCTACTATAGCTTTGCTTTTAGCTACAACAGCAAAGTGTAAAACTGTACTGCCTTTAGTAGTTCTTGCATGAATATTAGCTTCTTTACTGATTAGTAACTTTACTACGTCTAAATGTCCTGAATAAACAGCAAAATGCAAGGCTGTAAATCCTTTTTTATCCTTGATATTGATATCAGTTTTTACATTAAGTAATAACCTAACTTCATTTATGTTACCATTATAAGCGGCTTGATGTAATAGAATATTTTCAACCGGGAGCGATTGAGTGCTGAACATATTTACCTCTATATAATAGTATGCCTAGTGGTATTACATCAAAACAAGGAACATTCAAGAAAAATTTTTGCATCTGGCAATCTATTTTCTCTATTCTGATATATACAAACTCTTTAAACCCACCTTGTAATCAGGATAAACTAGAGAGACACCAAGATCTTTTTTAATTTTAGTATTGCTTACTTTTTTTGACCCTAAATAAAAACCCCGTGCGTAATTTGGTACGGAAGAAATCTCAACTGGCTCTGGAGGGCTAATATTGAGAAGCTCGGCTGCATACGTGACCACTTCAGATTGCGTAGCAGGTAAATCATCTGCACAATTGTATATCTCATAAGGCTTTATATTTTGCATGGAAGAAAATAAAATATTCGATATATCTTCAACATGAACACGAGAAAAAATTTTTTTCACATTTCTTGCTTTGCCAAGCTGCAGGTCAATTAGCGCATTTCTACCAGGACCATATATCCCAGCCAAACGAAAAATATGTACAGGCAATTTGCTACTTAGCCACTTCTTTTCAGACTCAAGGCGCTTTTCTCCTCTAATTTCTATAGGCTTTGTTTCAGATTCCTCATTCACCCAATTACCACAGTGGTCACCATAAACATTAGTTGCAGACAGATAACCAAGCCATTTAATATTCTCCAGACAATGACCGTATCTCTCCATAACATCATCGCCGTCTGGAGGAATAGAAACTAAAACATGCGTTACGCTTTTAAGCAGATCTTGATCAACCTTTTCATAATCAAAAAGTTGTATATCTTTATTTCTTGATGTACCGTTAACTTTCCAGCCTAAATTTAGCAATTTTTTCGATAGAAATTTGGCTACATATCCGTAACCAAAGCAAAACAAGTGCATGGAAATTAATTTCCAAAATTCTTCTTGATAAACTCAACCCCTAACCTTATTCCTTCTTCATTAATAATATGGCCTAATCCATGAATTGGGTATCCTTGAGCGTTTACTCCATTTTCTTTCAGAGCTTTAACCGCTAAATCAAGGGAAGAAAAAGGTACCACATCATCAGCTTCACCATGAATAACACATATGCTGGGTTTTGATTTGATCTCCGGTGCAATTTTTGAAGGTGAAAGAAACCTACCAGAATATGCAACAACCGATGCACAAGACTGAAGCCGGGTAAGAGCCACATGTATTGCAAGCATTGCCCCTTGAGAAAATCCAACTAAAGAAAGCTGAGTATCTTTTAAATTAAGCTCCTTTAATTTTGTATCAATAAAATGATTTACAATTGATGCAGCATTTTTCACCCCATTATATAGTGCTTCTTCACTACGATCCTCTAAACTAAACCACTGATAACCATCACCTATTTCCCTCTCAAACGGAGCATTCGGTACCACAAAACATGAATCAGGCAAAAACTTGCTCATAACTTTAGCAAGATGCACGAAATTATCGCCACTTGAGCCCCAACCATGAAAAAAAATAATCAAATTTTTCTTATTTCCATTTGGGCAAATTTCTTGGCTTTTAAGTTCAATCATCTCTTCATCCCTTTATGTTTATATTTAACTCTATGGTAATACTAAATTTGAGGAACAAGACCTCACTACTGCTATAGCTCTTTGATATGAATAAATACTACTTAGCTTCAACTTTCTCTATCAATTTCTTGACCAAGCCTCTCAATCTTCTGCTGGAATCATCAAGCTCTTGAATTTGTGAAGCATCTTTTCCCATGAGCTCTTTGTGATTACTCTTTATGTAATCATACATTTCCTTCATCTGAGCAATCATCTTGTTGATATCCATACCACCCATATCAGGTATCATGCTAGGCATATTTCCTTCTAGCATACCACCAGCCATAAGTTGCTGAGACATTTGCATGAATGGCTTTAAGGTCTGTTGAAGCAAATTAGGGTCGCTTGCCAATTTTTCTATTTGCTCTTTGCAAGTATCCATGTACTGCTTCATAAATTCATCATCTTGCACTTTATCTGTCATAATTACACCTATTTGAAACTAATATTATATATTGTTTTTAATTAAAAACAATACAAGAACAACTATATTAATACTTGATTAAATGACAAATTAACTATTTTAAAGGTTCACATACTCTCTTTAACCATTCCTTATCTTTTATGCCATTTTCTATATTTTTATAAACAAATTGGTGATAGCTATTTATCCATTTAACTTCATCTTCAGTAAGCATTTGTATATCTATTAGCTTTTTATCATAAGGAACAGAGGTCAATTGTTTAAAGCTTAAAAAGACGTTTTCTCGCCTTTCAATATACATCAGATTCTCAATTCTTATTCCATACTTTCCTGGAATATAATAACCAGGCTCGTTAGAAAGTATCATGCCTGGAATGAGTTCCACTTTATTTCCTCTTGATATTGCTTGCGGTCCTTCGTGTACCGAAAGGTAACTTCCTACTCCATGTCCTGTACCGTGCATGTAATCCATTCCAAATTTCCATAAATGTATACGCGCTAATATGTCCAATTCTCCACCAGTAGTGCCAGAAGGAAAGACCGCACTTGCTATCGCAATGTGAGCTTTTAATACTATTGTGTAGTGAGCTCGTTGCTCATTGGTTGGACTACCAATTGCTATAGTTCTTGTAACATCGGTTGTGCCATCAAGGTACTGACCACCAGAGTCAATTAAATACAGCCCATCTTCTTGAATGACTTTATTTGTCTTATTGCTTGCACGGTAATGAATGATTGCTCCATTCTCGTTGAATGCTGAAATTGTTGGAAAACTCGGTTGCTTAAACAAATTCTGCTCTTTTCTGTATTCTAAAACTTTTTCTTCAGCTTCAAGCTCAGTAATTTCACTGTCAATATTGTTTTCAAGCCAATATAGAAAATTTATAACTGCTACTCCATCTTTGATGTGCGCACTTATAGCTCCAGTTATTTCAGTTTGATTTTTTACTGCTTTGTGAATCAAACAAGGATCCTCCTTCTCAATTATCTGCTTATTTTCTATTAGACCTCTTTCATTACTTATTGTCATCCCAGTGCTTGACACTGGGATCCATGCTTTTTTATTTCTGGTCAAGCACTGGAATGACACCGAAGCTGATTTTTCATTTAAATAATGGTTATACAAGGGATCTATTGCATTCATAATGCTCATTGGAGTCGTGCTTGGATCTATCACCACCAAATTTAACTTATGTAGTGAATTTTCTAGCTCACTAATATCAAAAACATTTATATGGTTATCAAAATTTGCTTCTATAGTTGAATGTTCTTTATCTTGAATAAATAAATCAACATTGGCATTTTTATACAATATAGCACGACCCAATATACAAGGAGTATATTCAGAACTTTCATTTCTTAAATTTAATAACCACGAAATTGAATTTGGATCAGTCAGAAGCACTGCTTCAGCCTCTATGTTTTTAGCTACTCTTTCACATTTATCCTTACCACTCTCACCAGATACATGTGAGACTATTGTTTGTGCTTTATGACTACTATCTTTTTTAATTAAGTATGGTACTAGTTTACAAATGCCTTCATATTTTCTTATGTCCTTCATAGTAAAATATTGCGGATAGTAACCCAGTGAGGTAGTCAATGTTAAGTTTGCTTTTACCCATTTGTGTGGATCCTCTTCTTGTATATTATATACTCGAAAACTGCCCTGATCGAGCTGACTGCGAGCTTGTGTGATATAGCGTCCATCTGTAAAAAATGGGCACTTATTACTCTTTGTAACGATAAGTAGCCCACTTGTTCCCGTGAAGCCACATAACTCTGCTAACTCTTTTGAATATTCATTTAAATACTCGTCTTTAGTATTCAACATAAATGTATCAACATTTATTTCGTGCATAAAAGAGCGAAATTCTTCGATTTTTGACATGTTACGCAGAATTAGCAGCTATTTTCGTTTTCTTATTCCTAAGGTACACTAATATGCTAACTATCGCTGCTGGAGTGATACCTTGTATTTGCTTCGCAATACCAATTGTTGCTGGCTTTATTGACTGCAACTTTTCTATCACTTCAGTTGACAAGCCTTTAATCTGTGAGTAGTTGAAATTAGTTGGAATTTGAGTATTAACTTCCTCTTGTAGAAACTTCATATCTGCTTCTTGTCTTACTAAATAAGGCTTGTATTTTGCTTCAATTGCAACTGCTTCATATATTTCATTCTTGGCTATGCTATCAGTTATAGTGTTATTCCAGCACATGACGCTGGAATCTACATTTTTTTCAGTGTCAACTGCATCCATTCCATCATCATTCAAGTACTGGATCCCAGTGTCAGCTACTTGGATGACAGGAAGAGGTGCTTTGGCGTTATGCAAGTAGCTGACACTGGAACCCATGTTTAACTCTGGCCATATTTCTCGTAATTTATTCCAGTCAATATTTGGATAACCGAGCAAATCTAATGCTGTTTTTCTTATTCCATCATAAGATATTTTAATGCCATAGGACCTGAGCTGCTCAGGAGTAATTGTTAGGCTCTCTAATTTCTCCTCAAGTTGCTTAATGGATTTAAGTTTACCCTGCAAAACAGAGTATCTCTCATGCGACACAAGAGAGATGTCATAACCTTTTTGTGTCAATCTTCTATCTGCATTATCTGACCTGATTGCCAGTCTATATTCTGCACGCGAGGTAAATAATCTGTAAGGCTCGGTAATTCCCTTAGTGACCAAGTCGTCTATCATTACACCGATATATGAGTCTGTACGATGAAGAACAAAACTTTTTTGAGATAAAGAGAGTGCTGCATTGATTCCGGCAATAATTCCCTGCCCAGCTGCTTCTTCATATCCAGTGGTACCATTAATTTGACCAGCAAAGTATAGTCCTTTAACTTTCTTAGTTTCGAGAGTATGAAATAGCTCTCGTGGATCGATATAATCGTATTCAACTGCATATCCAGGTCTTAATATTTCTGCATTTTCAAGCCCTTTTATACTCTTTATCATTTCATACTGCACTTCGATGGGCAATGAATTTGAAATTCCATTTGGATATATAGTGTTATCATCAATCCCTTCTGGTTCTAGAAATATTTGGTGATTATTTTTTTCTGCAAATTTTTTAACTTTAGTTTCAATTGATGGGCAGTATCTTGGTGCAATAACGTTATCTAAATATGAAGAAGCTGATCTGTGAAGATTCTCTCGAATTACTCTGTGTGTATGTTCATTAGTATGAGTAATAAAACATGAAACCTGAGGCTGGTTAATTTTCTCTGTAAGATAAGAAAATGGTGTAGGTGGATTGTCACCCACTTGTTCTTGTAATACCGACCAGTTTATAGTGCCACGATCAAGCCTCGGTGGAGTTCCGGTACGTAACCTGCCCAGTTTAAAATCATACTTCTTTAGCGTGTTTGCAAGCTCTATTGCAGGTTTATCTCCTATTCTTCCAGAAGGAGTTGTTTGCTCTCCTATATGAATCACACCACGTAAAAAAGTCCCTGTAGTCAAAACAACTCTGCTTGTCAGTATACGTTCACCTGAGTCTGTTATTACAGCTTTTATATAAGATTCTCCATTGCTATCACTTTCGATAAGAAAATCGTCAACTGACTCTTCTTTTACTGTCAAGTTGTTATAATTTAGAATAATTTCCTGTATTGCTTTTTTGTATAATTTTCGGTCTGCTTGTGCACGTGGGCCCCATACTGCTGCGCCTCTGCTGCCATTTAAAACGACCGAGTGTATGCTTGCTCGGTCGATAGCTCTCCCCATTATTCCATCAAGGGCGTCTACTTCTCTAACTACAACACCCTTTGCAACTCCTCCAATTGCTGGATTACAAGACATCTCTCCTATAGTTGAAATTTTGTGAGTTATAAGTAGCGTGCTTGCACCAAGACGTGCTGCAGCTGTAGCTGCTTCACACCCGGCATGACCGCCACCTACTACCACTACGTCGTACTTATGCATCTTCTTGAGTAATTCCTAATCTATAATATTCCAACTATCAGTGATTGATGTCAAATTTTACAGATTCCAGTGTTACAAACTAACTTAGCTCAAATTATCGTCTCTTTTACAGAAGAAACTTTTTCAACTGTAGGAGAGGTAATACGCTCATCCACTTCTTCTTCCTGAGATATTCTAACAAATGTAGAATCTGTAATCGAAGTTGCACTTGCTGCAAATGTAATTGCTGCTTCATCTGCACAATGCACTAAAGATGTGGCTACATAAACCCCCATAATTGTTGCTATTAGCCCTGTTATTGCACTTACTAAGATAATCACTGTTACTACTGGGTTAGGAAGAACAGCAATCACACTTGCATTAAGCACTGCCCCAATCATAGTACTTATAGGTATAGCCATACCCAAAAAAATTGCTATTTTTCCATGATCTTCCTCAATAGGATCTCTTTTGCAAAACTTATATAGCAAACATCCTACGTGCAAAACCGCAATCAATGCTAGAGCCATAGAACCAGCAATTGCACCTATGGCTAAAGGTGATGAAGTGTCAAAACTCAACCACCAAGCTAATATTCCTAGTGCTGACACTATACTATAAGCTAACAAACAAATATACATACAATCCCTCTCACTAATTAATAGGCATCATTTTTACTCTAAATTGCAAACTTCCCCTCCACCATCTAAATACTAGAGCAACAAGGAATGCTAACGGCCGTGCAAAAATATCTAATGTTTATATTTATGTAAAGTGAAAATTTTGAGTGGGGCGAGCGACCAGGATTGAACTGGCGACATTCAGTACCACAAACTGACGCTCTACCAACTGAGCTACGCCCGCCAAGATATAAAATTTTTAACATACGAGCACAAATAGTCAATTAATTATTTAAGTTACCTCCTTTTGCAGAGGGTTTTAAATATTTTCATTCATGCTTTTATCATTATACTCAATCGTATTGACACCATGATATGTTTAAAAGTATTTTCACATTTAGTTTTTTTACAGCTATTTCAAGAATCTCAGGGCTAATAAGAGATGTATTGATTGCTACGGTTATTGGTGCAACCTCTCTTGCAGATATATTCTTTTCCTCGTTTCGCTTTGCTAATTTATTTCGATCGTTTTTTGCAGAGGGGGCATTTACTACCTCATTCATACCATTATACTCTGCAGAGTCATATGATAATAAAAAGGCATTTAATTTCGCAAGTAGTGTAATATCCATTACGTTTATTATTCTAGTAATTTTTTGCCTTATCACACAAACCTTCTTCCCTTACATGATCAAAATCTTCACTCCTGGATTTGACCAAAATAAATTTACCTTTACTGTAACTTTGTCGAAAATTATGATGCCCTACATAATCTTCGTGTCAATCGCATCACTTATTGGTGGAATGTTGCAAGTAAAACAGCATTTTGCTTCAACAGCTATTTCACCAATCATTTTGAACCTCTGTTTAATCATCAGTTTGTTTTTACCTTACATTGAAACACCGGCTCATAACCTTTCTATAGCCGTCCTGATTGGAGGGATTTTGCAGCTACTTTTAATAATATTTAGTGCATACAAATTAAAGGCTTTCTTTTCTTTTAGTTTAGAATTAAGTAACGAAGTGAAGTTGTTTTTCAAGCGTGTAATACCTGCAATTATCAACAATTGTGTAATACAAATAAGTGTATGGATTGACACAATCATGGCGAGTTTTATACCAAATGCAGTTTCTTATATATATTATGCCGATAGACTAAATCAACTACCGCAAGGAGTAATTGGCACTGCAATTGGTACAGTACTTCTTCCTATGATTTCAAAACGAATAAATGATACTGAGAATATAGTCAAAATACAGAACAAGGCCCTTAATATAGGGTTAATATTAATTATGCCAATAACTGCTGCTTTTATCATTATTCCTGACATGATTTTACTTACGCTTTTTTCTTACGGCCGATTTGATTATTATGCAGTGCAGCAAACTGTTCCTACATTAGTAGCATTTTCTCTTTCTTTACCCGCATTTATTATAAATAAAGTATTGCTACCCACATTCTTTGCTAGGGGAAAGCTAAAAATACCAACTATGTTCTCATTAACGTGCCTTGGAATTAACGTAATACTAAATCTCCTATTAATGAACAAATACCAACATATAGGAATTGCTATTGCTACTTCCATTTCCACTTGGATAAATTCTATTTTATTGATTAATTATTTAACAATAAATAAGATGTATAAGCTTAGCCAAGCATTATTACTAAATATTGTAAAAATTCTCACTGCAACATTGGTTATGTCAATAGTTCTTTATCTCTCTAATTACTTATCAGCAGGGTTGTTTTTCGATAGAGGGCTAGCTCGTATTGTTTATTTAGTAACTTTAATAGCTTTGAGTGTTATTATTTATTCTAGCACTCTTTACCTGATTTTTAGAGGAAATTTGAATAATTTGAAATATGTGTAAATTACACCCTTTGTATTGCTATATGTCATTTCAGCTACTATTCCAATATCCACTTCTTTCATCCCATAACCTATTCCTGTCATCCCAGTGTCAAGCACTGGGATCCAGAAATTTTGTTGATTATATAATCTGGAAAACCTTATTTAAGTCACACTGGATCACAGTGTCACACACACAACTGTATAAGTGTTGTGGTTTGAGAGCAATTTCCACTGGGAACCCAGTGCTCATCAGACCAGCTTCTCATGTAAAAATGCTGTGCTTTAACATAAGAATAGCTACTTTTTTGCTAATTAACTTAATGTCTAATCAAATTTCCTGGATCCCAAACTGGGATGACAAGAAGAGAAGGGATGCTGGAATGAGAGGTCTATTATGAAACTTTCTTTATACGCCATATTATCAATCTCGTTGCTATTAATTCTCATGCACGTTGCTGCAACTTTTAAGGATTGGAGTGGCTACAGAGAATATATCGTAAAAGAGTTAGAGAAGACGTATGATGCTAAAGTACATGTTGGAGGAAAAATTGAAGTTTCGCTCATTACTCCAAAACTTACTATTCACAATGTATATGTACAATACAACAAAAACAAGGAGCAAAAATTATCAGATTTAATTAGTGCAAAAAAAATTGAAATAAGGCCATCGTTGTTTTCATTTTCATTGCAACCAAAGTCAATCTCATTTTTGGGCATGAAAAGCAACAAAGAAAATTTACTTAATATTATAAATACGAAAGCCAATGATAATATAGTTGATATATTAATAAAGGACAGCCAAATAAGTTTTAACGCCGATACTATTAATATCAAGGAAGTTGCTATAAAAAAAAATAAGCAGTTTTTTGGTGAAGTACAGATTGGTGACAACAATTACGATTTTTCTGGAAAGGTTAATGTCACAAAAAATAATGTACACATTAGTGTTGATTCAAATTTTGCAAATTTGCTATTTAAAGGTAATAGAAATCAAGAAGAGCTCAAGGGCAATTTAGTATTGACGATTAATAATAATTCTGATTCTATGAGCGGCTTGGCAAAAATCATTAATCTTAGCTTCCTTTCTTATGTGATTCCCAGCGAAAATATTGAGATATCATCCAATATCAATCTCAATGAAAGCGAGTTTACGGCAACTGATTTAAAAATTGAGTCCAAAAGCATGCAAGGCACTGGTATAATACAAAATGATAGAAAAAGTGATCATACTAATATCAATATTAGTTTTAGTAAAGTCGACCTAAAAAACGGCTCACACAAAACAACAGATATGAAGGGTCTTTTAGAATCTTTTAGAGAGGTTGTGCCAAAGAACCTGAGCTTGGATTTTAATATGGAAGCTTCAAATATTCAATATCAAAACAGGATATTGGACAAATTTCATGCTACGCTAAAATTTGCTAATGGCGAAATAAACGTTGATACTCTTCTTCAGTTTCCTGGAACCAATAATATATCTCGCTTATCAGGAAAAGTTTCAAACAATGGCAACTTGTCTGAATTTAATGGTGATATATTGATAAAGGGTGAGTCGTTCATTTCACATATTTTACCTTCTATCAAGATGCAAGAAAGAGAGAAAAGTCAATTTACAGCAAGTTCTAAACTATATTTAGCACCTAGAATATTATCTCTTTCAGATATCAGATTGCTAAATAACAAAGAATCTTGGCAAGGATCAATTAAGGTAAATCACACAAAAAAACACAATATGATCGATAGTAAATTTAGCATACATAACATTAATATAGATAAATATGATTATTCATTATTCAGCAAAGTGCAATGGCTGAAAAATATTAAATATGATGTAAATATAAGAACTAGTGTTAAAGATTCTATATTCAATGGTACAAAAATTGAAGATTTGGATTTTTCATTAAAAATACAAGAGAACAAGCTAGTTGCAGATAAAATAAAGTTATTCGGAGAAAATTTCGACATTACCGGTAGTGTAAAAATATTAGTGGATCAAAAATACACTAAGCCTTTATTAGACGTAAACCTTACAGGTAATAAATTTAATGGAAATATCTTTAAATTACCAAAACTATTAGAGGTAAAAAGAAACTCAAGAAATGAAATAAATCAAATTCAATGGTCAACAAAGCAGCTTAATTTTTTAGATGAGAAAGGAGATTTTGATGCAAACGTGCAAATCAAAACTACAGAATTTAAAATTGGGCAAAACGTCTTAAAAGATTTTAACTTGGATACAGTGATAAGAAACAGCACTATCACTATCAAAAAGATAAGTTACATACTAGAACATGGACAAATGTTTTTTCAGGGTTATCTAAAAGCAGGCTCAATTCACATAAAATTTTCTATTGCAAATTTGGACACCAAGGAAGTTATAGGAGTTAATAACATAAATGGCAAGATAAGCTTAAGTGGTGAAATCAAAACTCAAGGGACAAGCTTTGATGATTGGGCTAGTAACTTATCAGGAAATGTAAACTTTCAAGCACAGAAAATAGAGTTTACAAATGTGGATTTTAATTCATTCATCACTAAGTTGTTAAGCAGTAAGAATAAACCTGAAATTTCCAAGCTTGCTTACGTTGATATATATAATGGCAGTACGCTTTTTGAAAATATTAATGGAAAAGTAAGTATTAACAGTGGTGTATGTTCAACTAGTTCACAGTTTAGTATCGATCAAGCATCAGGTTCTATCTCTTCTAATTTAATCTTATCTAAGTTCTCCTTAACTTCTATATTCAGACTCTTTTTCATACTACCAAATCATAATAGTCCTCTTTATATCGAGGCACACTTAGATGGCCCTATTTGGTGCCCTAAGATGAGTTTTGATGTAGACCAAATTTACAACACCTTAGTTAGCAAGAAAAATAGTTAACTCATTTAGCTACATGATTTAGGGTATCCGTTCAGCAGGGTGGCAAAATAAGATAGACAAAAACGTAGCAACAAATGGTCAGTGCCTGACACTGGCTTTTTCACAAAAAACGTTGTAGAGCGCTTTCGTCAAACTGGATCCCAGTGTCAGCTACTTTCATGACAAGAAAAAAAGGACTGATTTCACATGAATCTGAACAGATACGATTTAGGAGATAGTAAACTTCATCTACCCTCTAATAATAAGACTTACTAGTTACTTGTAACTCTTCAATGCTTATATCGATGCAGCTTGTACTTGGAGTCTCCATATCTCCAAGCAATAACTTTGTTATCTCTGTGTGGCCTTTGAGAACAGATAAATGTAAAACAGTCTTGCTAGAATTATCTGCTATATTAATATTTGCTCCGTTTTTAAGCAATAATTTTACCACATTCTCATGGCCTCCCTGAACAGCTAAATATAAAGGAGTAGCACCGAAATGATTTCTTACATCAATATCTGCTCCGTTTTTAAGCAATAATTCCACCTCCTCTTTACAATTTATGGAAGCAGCATAATGTAAAGGAGTAAAACCATAATTATCCAATGCATTAACATTTGCTCCGTTTTTAAGCAATAATTTCACTTGCTCTAAGCGATTTCCGCAAGCAGCATAATGTAAAGGGACAAGACCTTCATTATCTGTTGGATTAGTATCTTGTTTGGCTCTCAACGATAATTCCATATGAGGAAGAGTCAATCGAGAATTACTTACTGAATTTTCTTGTTCTTGATACATAAAATACCTCTAATTTCTTACAGCTTAGTATAAATATCTATACTATATAAACATCAATTCAACTTATCACCACCGGGTAACGGTTGCAAGCCAAAAGCTTCTCTTTTTTCATTGAGCGTCATGAAGCTTGCGTTTTGCACGTATTTCCACATCTTTTGTCTTTTCTCCATTAGAATTTCTATCGCGTCTTTATCATATGACAAACATAAATCTTTGCCAAACTTGGGCACTAGCCAAGAATTCAGGTGACAGATAATATTTTCTAGCGTTGGTAAAATCGTCTGTTCCCAAAGGGAAAGACGTGCTTCAACTAAATTACTGTAAGTGTTATCACCCGGTATGCCAAGCAACTGCGGCGGAACGCCAAAAGCTAGCGCAATATCACGAGCTGAGCTATGTTTTGACTCAATAAAATCCATATCCCTCGGTGATAAGCTCATTTCCTTCCACTCTAAACCTCCTTCAAGTAATATCGGTCTTCCAGCGTTGACAGGACCTGAGTAATGATCATTTATCTGCGCTTTTAAGCGTTGGTACTGCTCTTGACTTAAGTTTCCAACGCTTCCATCCTTTTCTGATTTCACAACTATTGCACCACTTGGTCTTGCTCCATTTTGCAGCATTGCCTGATTCCAAGCACCAGCCTGATTATGCTGATCTATACTATATGCAGCTGCCTCAATTGGTGAAAGTCCATACCAATCATTCAAAGGGTTAAAGGTTTTAAGATGCAGTACTGTTGAACGCCCAGTCAATTTATCAACTTTAAAGTCATAACTGTTGTTATTTACGGTATAACGATAGGCATAAGGAACGTTACTTCTCCCCGGAACAATTTCAACTCTATCAGGGCGCAGAAGATAAAGCTCTGTTGGTTTGTTCTGCGCCTCAATCATCAATACATAAGAATTGCCATTAACTAACCGATAAGTTACAATCCCCTCAATAAATTCTGATTTTGATGTCATTGGATTAGGAGAATAAAGTAACTTCAGTAACGGATGTGCTTTTAGTTGTGATTTTCCCTGGTCAGTAAGCTGGCAGAGAATAAAAGGTACCGAAGATGCAGCACTTGCGATCATATTAATTGCTCGAAAGGCAATAACATTTTTTATGTAACCTTCCTCAGCAAAACTTACATAATCACGCCTACTCCAACTTGGTTCCATCATTAGTTGCAAAGCAGAGTATTCACTGCTTTTCTTTCTTTGAAAAATGTTAAAATTCATATGTGCCTCCTGAAAAATTAAATTTGTTAAAAGATTAAAATTATAGTTGAATTATATCAATTGGTGTTACAAGAATGATATCATCTGAGTAGCTGACACTAGTTCGTTTGCGATAGTGCCATTCAAGTAGCCCATATTTGTCATCCAAGTAGCTTGACACTAGGATCCATCTTTTTATACAATTTAGTCAAATACGTTCCTTTTAGCGTAAAGCAACTATGCTCACCAGTTCAGTGTGCTATCTACAATTAAATTTCTGGATTCCAGTGTCAAGCGCTGGAATGACACTGATAGACCTAAAGAAATAGAACATGACAGAATGGCTAATCTCTAACCAATTTACTGATTATAACCATGCTATAAAATTCATGGAAGCAAAAATTCAACAAATTTACAATAATTTGTCTGATGAGCTAGTATGGCTGCTCCAGCACCCTCCACTTTACACAGCAGGAATCGGTGCAACAGATGATGACATTATTGAAAAATTATTTCCTATATATAAAACAGGTAGGGGTGGTAAATATACATATCACGGACCAGGGCAGCGCATTATATATTTAATGCTAAATCTTAAAAAAAGAAACAAATGTGACATAAAACTATATATCAGAGACCTAAGTAATTGGATCATAAATGTTTTAAAACACTTTAATATACTTGGGGAATTTAAGGAAGATAGAATAGGCATTTGGGTGAACAACAACGGAGTAGAAGAAAAAATAGCAGCTTTTGGCATTCGCTTGAGAAAATGGGTAACTTATCACGGCATAGCGCTTAATGTCTCTCCAAACCTTTCCCACTATGAGGGTATTATTCCTTGTGGACTAAAAGATTACGGCGTTACATCAATGGAAAAACTAGGAGTAAAAGTTTCTCTTTGCGAATTAGATGATATATTAAAGCAAGAGTTTCATAAGATATTTTAATGTATTCCTTTATTCTTTATTTTCTATGCCTTTTACTCACTAATCCTGCAAATCAAGTTGATATTATTGCTCCTTCTTCGAAGGGAAAAGAATCGGATCTGCCCACTATAAAAGAATCCGTAAAAACTTTGGGTTTTAATCCTCACATTTCGGAGAAAATATACAGTAATGACAACCCATTTTATTCTAACTCTGATGAGTTTAGAGCGAATGATTTGGTTAATGCGCTCACTGATGATAGCAAAATAATTTGGTGTATCAGAGGAGGAGAAGGGGCTTCTCGGCTAATTCCCTATCTAGAAAAGTTACCCAATGATAAAAAAGAAAGAATTGCTCAAAACAAAAAAATTCTTATAGGCTATAGTGATATCACTGCTTTACATATTTATCTGCAAGTTAAATATGACTGGCAAACTCTTCACGGTACCATGTTGGAAATGATAGTAAATAACTCTGTTGCTGAAACCTCTGTTGAAAAATTAAAAGAGTTAATTCTTAAGCAACGCAACTCTATCAGATTTGATAACCTAAAAATGATCGACAATGGCATTAGACTAAAAAATGGCAAATTAGAGTCTAAAATCATCGGTGGTAATATGACTTTGGTTGAAAATAGCATAGGAACTGCTTGGCAAATAAACGCAAAAAACAAAATTCTATTTTTAGAAGACATAAAAGTTTATCCATATTCAATTGAGCGAAGTCTAGATCACCTAAAACAAGCTCATATTTTTGATGGAGTAGATGCAGTAATATTCGGTGACTTTGTTAACTGTTATAATGATAATCTTGTTGAAATTGTAAAAGAAAGGTTTGCAAAAAGTGTTAACTTTCCAGTATTTACAATAAAAGGGGTAGGACATGGACATAGAAATGACCCTTTACCTCTCAACACTCACACTATCATCAGCATGCAAGACGAGAAAGAGTTTATGGATGTGCAACAGTTATACAAGTAGCTTTATCTCACACTCCTTTCATTCCAGCACCTTCGTTGTCATCCTAGTATCCCCCCTTGTCATCCCAGTTCCTAGACACTGGGATCCAGATCAAGTACGGCTATTATCCAAATAACCCTTCGTTGTTATTCAAGCAGCCCCTTCATTGTCATCCCAGTACTGGGATCCAGGAACCTGCGTCACGCGCTCTAATATGAAGAAATGCTAGTAACTCTCTGCTGTTCATTTATTGAGTTGACAATTGGTTTTTCTGCTCCATCAACTTTAGTACTAGGCTTTAGTAATTCATATGTAGCACAACCAACTACCAGTGCTGCTGCTGTAACTGCAACCACTGCTATAACGATAGGTATCAACTGAGCTGTAATTGTTCCAGTTGTAAAAAGTGCCACTGCTATAGCAGTGCCTAATAATGTATTCACTCCACCAGCAATCATTGCCTTATTACGTGCTTTCACAAAAGAACCTCCTCTTGCGTCTAATAGAGCTTTTACTACGTCTTGATTCTTAGCATAACCTTCAGCATAATCTAAAGGAGTCTTTCCATATCGATCTACTGCGTTAACATTTGCTCCTTTTTCTAGTAAAAGGTTTACTATATCTACGTGACCATTCCCAGCAGCGAAATGTAAAGGAGTCCACCCTTCAATACCTACTGCATTAACATTTGCTTCTGCTTTGAGTAAAACCTCTACTACACTTGCGTGACCATTCCTAGCAGCGAAATGCAAAGGAGTCTTTCCATATCGATCTACTGCGTTAACATTTGCTCCTTTTTCTAGTAAAAGGTTTACTATATCTACGTGACCATTCCCAGCAGCTAAATGTAAAGGAGTCCTCCTTTCACTATTTACTGCATTAACATGTGCTCCTTTTTCGAGTAAAACCTCTACTATATTTGCTCGACCATGAAGAGCAGCGACATGTAAAGGAGTCCACCCTTCAATATCTACTGCATTAACATTTGCTTCTTCTTGGATTAAAACCTCTACTGTCTTTTTGTGACCATTCCCAGCAGCGAAATGCAAAGGAGTCGCATCACGCCAACCTTTCTCATCAACATTTGCTCCTTTTTCGAGTAAAACCTTTACTATATTTGCTCGACCATGAAAAGCAGCGACATTTAAAGGAGTCCACCCTTCAATATCTACTGCGTTAACATTTGCTCCTTCTTGGATTAAAACCTCTACTGTCTTTTTGTGACCATTCCCAGCAGCGAAATGCAAAGGAGTCGCATCACGCCAACCTTTCTCATCAACATTTGCTCCTTTTTCTCGTAAAACATTTACTATATTTGTGTAACCATTCTTAGCAGCTATCGTTAATAACGTACACTCACAGAAGAAGAGAGAAAATACATAATTTACATCAAATTTACCTTCCTCCCAATTTTTATATAGACCTTGATCCCGTTCCTCTAGTTCTGTTTTTATTTTCTCAATTATATTATTGAGATTTAAATCTTTCTCAGCCTCAATCGTCTTTAGTACTTTTTCCAGTGACTCATATCCTCCTGTCATAATTCTACCTTCAATATTAAACAATATGTTTAATTATTACATAATTATGATGAAAAGTCAACTCAAATAAGCTAATAACCGGGATTGTGAATAGTAAATTAGATTCAAATAGCCTCTTTGGTGTCATCCGAGTAGCTTGACACTGGAATCTAACTAAGTTGGTAAACACGAAAGCGCTTTTTTTGACGGAATTGCACAAAAAAACTGGATGCCAGTGGGCTTTGTTGCACCACTCAAGGAAAGAACAGGCAGTTACTGATGGAATTTGTTATAAAATAGATATTTAGCCGACAAAGGAAAAATATGCCAATAAGAATGAAAGTCAGTAACTGCAATGAATATAACAAATTTCTTCAAGAAAGGGGAAATGTTTTTCATTATATCAACGATGCCATTGAAAATTGGTACGAAAATAGTCCAAAAGTAGCAGGTGGCAACAATGTCTACAGCGACAAAGTAGTGATTCTAATTCACATAATAACCTATCTATTCAGGATTGGTCTTAGGCAAACAGTGGGATTTATAGAGAAATATCTTGAGCAAATAGGGAAAATTTTGCAAATTATCAGCTATTCGCAGGCTTCAAGAAGGTTTAAAAAGCTTAATATCAAAATCAACGACTGCAGAGTTGATAAGAACGATATGGAGGATATTGAAATTGCTATAGATAGTACAGGTATCAGCATCTACAATAATATTCCAGGCCATAGTAAGGCAAATGGTACAGATAGAAAGTATCGCCGCTATGAGCAAACAAGATGTAATGCTAGAGATAGGTAGTAAAAAAGTTATAGCTGCAAAATACAGTAGTGGAGTTTATTCCGACCACTATGGAGCCTTTGATCTTATTGAAAGAGTGGATACCAAGTATAACATAAGCACGATATATGCAGATAGATCGAAAGAAGTTATACAAACTGTGCGATGAGCTTGACATAAAGACAAGGATTCCTCCGCAAAATAATGCAGTAGAGCATCCAAAGTTGGATTATATGAATGAGAGAAATTCTACAATCAAGCTCATAAAGTCATATGATGAAGATGGTATGAAGAGGTGGAAAAAAGAGATAAATTATTGGAAGAGATCTTATATAGAAAGTTTTTTCTCGCGACTGAAGCAAATATTTGGATTTAGTTTTAGGAATAAATCTGAGATTAATCGTGAGAAGGAACTGCTACTCAAGTGTTATTTGCTTAACAAATTTACTGAAATAGGCATGGCTAAGTTTGATATAGCTTCATGAATTTATTATACATTACCCACTATCCGAAGAGCTGTGCAACAAAGCCATGCCAGTGTCAGCTACTTGCATGACATCATCTTTTTTATCAGGTGCATATGAAACCAGTGCTTTCTTGTCATCCCAGTACTCCTTATTCTTGTCATTCGAGTAACTCCTTCAGTGTCATCCAAGTAGCTGACACTGGGATCCAGAACAGGTAATAAGAAGCACTGAAATGACATCTCTATAGAACTCCTAACCAATCAAAAATATTAAGAAATTTACCAAGCAAAAAAAGGCAAAAGAATCCCCCAGTAGTGAGTTTTAACCCTATAATAATGTAAATCGGCATTGTAATAATGTGCTAACGCTTATTTAAAGCGCGTTTTGGCTGAATGTAGAAAAAATAAAAAAGACATGCAGCCGCTATAATTTTATGTAATCTGCCAATATATACCTGAGTTTTTTACTGAATTTTTGTTGTTAAATCTGCAGAGATTAAAAACAAGGATAAATACTCTTATTGTCATGATAAGAAGACTGATGAGGTTTGTCAAGTTGACTCTATTGCATATCCTTATAAGTAAATTAATGTTATCCTTAACTATTGCTAATCTAAAATTTTTTATGTTCATACACTTACGTGTTCATAGCGTTTATTCTCTGCTTGAGAGTTCGGTTAAAATTGAGGAGCTGATTGGTCTTTGTTTGCAGAACAAAATGCCGGCAGTTGCAGTTACTGATTCAGGCAACTTATTTGGCTCACTTGAATTTGCAGAATATGCAGCAAATAAGGGAATACAGCTAATAGTAGGATGCAATATTATCGTTCGACACTTAGAACAAAATTTATCAATACTCCTACTTGCAAAAAATGAACAAGGGTACACTAATTTAGTCACTTTGGTGAGTGAGTCTTTTAAAAAGCGCAAAAATAGCAGCGATATTCCCTACGTTGATTTTGATGAGCTATTAAGTTTTAATACAGGTCTAATCGCCTTAACTGGTGGATGTTTGGCTCAACTGTTATTGGAGCAAGACAAAGAAACGGTTGAAAAACTGCTTTCAGCATTCGATGGTCATTTATATGTTGAATTGCAGCGTCATGGGCTGAATAAAGAGCTAGAGCTTGAAGAAGCTTTAATAGATTTTGCTTATCAGCGCAATATACCACTAGTGGCAACGAATGATGTGTTTTTTTCAAATAGATCTGATTATGAAGCTTATGATATATTAACGTGCATATCGGAGGGCAGTTATGCCCTGGAGAATAACAGAAAGAAGTTAACTACCGAGCATTACTTCAAATCTGTGGCAGAAATGGAGGAACTGTTCAGCGACATTCCCGAAGCAATTTATAACACTTTAGTGATAGCTAAGCGGTGCTCTTACATGCCAAGAAGCAGGCAGCCTATCTTGCCTAAATTTCCTTGTCGAGAAAATAAAACTGAGAATGAAGAACTGAGGGAGCAGGCAGTTGCAGGATTAGAATTCCGCATTGCAAATGAAACAGACATAAACCTTAAACAATACTACGATCGGCTGAATTACGAACTAAGCGTAATAACTTCGATGAACTACGCTGGCTACTTTTTGATAGTTTCTGATTTCATTCGTTGGAGCAAAGCAAATGGCATTCCAGTTGGACCGGGAAGAGGTTCTGGTGCTGGATCAATTGTTGCTTGGAGCTTGCAGATTACAGATCTTGATCCAATAAAATTTGGTCTGATCTTTGAAAGATTTTTAAATCCTGATCGTGTATCGATGCCTGACTTTGATATCGATTTCTGCCAAGAGAAAAGGGACCTGGTTATTGATTATGTTCAGAAAAAGTACGGTTATGTTGCTCAAATAATCACTTTTGGAAAATTGCAAGCAAGGGCAGTATTGCGTGATGTTGGTAGAGTATTGCAAATGCCTTACTCTCAAGTGGATAAAATATCTAAAATGGTTCCATTTAATCCAGTAAATCCTGTAACTTTATCGCAAGCGATAGAGTTTGATCAAAATCTTCAGAAAGAAAGGGATAGTGATGAAGTAATTGCCAAACTTCTTGATATATCTCTAAAGCTCGAAGGAATATATCGTCACGTTTCAACTCATGCTGCTGGAATTGTAATATGCGATCAAAAATTAGAAAATTTTGTTCCCGTCTATTATGATCCAAATTCGGCTCTGCCAATCACTCAATACAGCATGAAATATGTAGAGAAAGCTGGGTTAATAAAATTTGATTTTCTTGGACTTGGTACGCTAACACTAATAGATCATGTATGTCGTTTAATTAATCGTGATAAAAAAAAATTTGATATTTCCTCAGTTTCTTTGATTGATCAAAGAACCTATGAAATGCTCTCAAGAGGTGATTCAATCGGAGTGTTTCAGCTTGAAAGTTCGGGAATGAGAGAAGCTTTAATAAAACTAAAGCCAGACTGCATTGAAGATATCATCGCTTTAATTTCTCTTTATCGCCCAGGGCCTATGGATAACATTCCAACTTATGTTGCAAGAAAGCATGGACTTGAAAAGCCAGATTACATTCATCCATTGCTTGAGGAGGTGTTAAAAGAAACATTCGGAGTAATAATCTACCAAGAACAGGTAATGGAAATAGCGCGTATTCTCTCTGGATATAGCTTAGCAGAGGCGGATTTACTCAGACGTGCCATGGGTAAGAAAATTAAGGCAGAGATGGATAAACAACGTGAACTTTTTGTTCAAGGAGCAACAAAAAACGGTGTTGATTACGACAGGGCAAGTTATATTTTTGATCTTGTTGCAAAATTTGCTGGTTATGGATTTAATAAATCCCACGCTGCAGCATATGCGATTATATCTTACCAAACAGCTTACCTTAAGGCTAACTACCCGCTAGAATTTTTTACGGCCTTGATGAATCTCAACATTGATGATAGAGACAAACTGAATTTGTTTTATCATGCTGCAAAATTCAGTGGAGTTGCTGTTCTTTCGCCTGATATCAGCAAATCTAAGGCTGAATTTTCAATAGAGGGTGAGCACATACGCTACGGAATTGCTGCTTTGCGTAATGTTGGTTTTGCTATAGCAGAAGGAATAGTAAATGCACGCTCAAGTTCTTATAAGGACATATGGGAATTCATTCAAAATTTGGGGCATATAATAAATAAAAGGGCATTAGAAAGTTTAATTAAATCTGGAACATTCGATAGTGTGCACAAAAATAGAAAGCAGTTATACGAGTCAATAGACACATTGATTTACTTTGCAAATAAAAATAGGCAGTCAAATCAAGCTGCTTTATTTGGTAATCTTGATATTCTGAAGCCAAAACTTGAGAACGTGGAAGATTTTAATGAAGAGGAAAAATTAGAGCATGAGTTATTTTCATTGGGATTTTACTTAACTAATCATCCACTTGAAAAGTTTAGAACTCTCTTGAAAAAATTAAATATTGGGTTTATCGGAGAGAGTAAAACGATAAAAACTGCTGGTGTAATATTAAATGTGCGTATGAGAACCTCAGAACGTGGAAGATTTGTTATACTAACACTTTCTGATCCCCACAATGTTTCTGAAATAGCATTCTACAATAATGAAATAATAGAAGAAAAAAGGAATCTATTTTCACCTGGAGCATTTGTGATAATTGATCTTGAAATTTCAGAAAACACAACGAGACTATCAGGAAAGGACATATCTGAATTTACAGAAAAGGTTACTTCTCTAATGAAAGGATTAGTTTTAACTGCTGTATGTTCAGACTCGCAAAAAGTTGCTGAGGAGTTGAATGCAGTGTTGAAAAATGGAGGCAAAACCAAAATAATGCTAAAGTTTCTTCTCGAAAAACATAAAGTCAGCATCTTGTTGCCAGGTACATATTCAATCACCCCCAAAGCTATTTATGAAATATCTCACTTAAGTTGGATTGAAGACGTAGAAATTAATACAAATAACTTGCTTATATAAAAAAGTTTTATATAATTAAAGTGTTTAATTGATATTAAAGGAAGATATAGTGAATCTCTATGAATTTACTTTTATAGCACAACCGAACTTATTGCAGCAAGAAGTAGAAGAAATGGTCCAAGAATTGGCTATTTTGTTGAAAAATATTAAAGCAGATGTTATTTCTCAGGAGGTTAAAGGTCTCATAGAAAGAGAACATAGCACAGTTATAAAACAAGAGCTAGAGGCAAGTACCGAAAGCATTAAAAAAAGTCTGATTGTTTACTCTGATTTTTTGGAAACTCTGACAAAAATTTTGTGGGTTGAATTGGAAGAAGATTTTTCAAATTTAAAAGAAATAAAGTCAAGAATCGATAAAGAATTGAAAAATGAACTAAGTGATACGGGAATAAAACAAAATTTTATGGACCTTCCAGGAGCTAACACTAAAAGTGCATTTATCTATAATGTAGTAAATGCTTTTAAGGAAAATATTTCACAACATCTAATAAAGCCCCTTCAAGAGGTTTTAAAAAGTTTTAAAATAGTAGACTCAAATCAATTGAATAAAACGCTGGAAGTGCTTTTGAAAAATATTGAAGCTTCAGGATTGATAAAATATGAATATTGGGGTCTATTGGATTTTGCATACCCAATAAATAAGATGAAAAGTGGTCATTACTGTATGATGTGTATAAGTTTTACTTCAAGCATTATGGATGAATTTGAGCGTAGAGTAAAACTGAATGAGAATATTATTCGCCACTTGTCTGTACGGGTTAATGAGTTTTTTAAAGGTAAATCTTACATGATGGATAAACAAATTGAGGAGAAAAGTGCATAATGATGAAAAGACGAAATAGTTTTAATAATTCTTACGTGTCTGTAAATAACAGAACTGGCTTTAGGCGTCCTAAGGTCTGTCCTCTTGCTGCATCTAAAGATGAGGACATAGACTATAAGAATATAGATTTATTGTCCAAATTCACCTCTGACTATGGTAGAATATTACCTAGAAGGTTAACAGGTGTGTGCGCAAGAAAACAAAGAAAGTTGCGCTTAGCAATTATAAGAGCACGCTTTTTAGCTCTTGCTCCTTACTGTACTAAAAAAGTTAGGTAATTTATGTTAATAATTTTAAAGGAAAATATAACAACTTTAGGTAAGCTTGGTGAAGTTGTCAAAGTTAAGCCAGGTTATGCACGTAATTTTCTTTTTCCACAAAAAAAGGCGATGAAAGCCACTAAGGAAAATTTAATAAAGTTAGAGGAACAGCGTTTATTATTGGAAGAAGAAAATACCAAAAAATTAAATGCAGCAAAAGTGCTTGCATCATCACTGCATGATAAATTTATTATATTAATAAAGCAAGCTTCAGAGGATGGAAAGATTTTTGGCTCTGTAACCACACGTGAAATTGCAAAAACTTTATTACAAGAAGGATATGATATAAGTCATCATAGTTTATCTTTGGGTGGAATAAGCATCAAAAATTTGGGCGAGTATCAAGTGAATATAGAATTACATAGTAAAGTGATAGTGCCAATTACTATATACGTTGTCAGATCTGAGAAAGATGCACATGAATTAAGGCAAGCAAAGTTGCAAAATCAGAAATCTGAGCAACAAGAGGCAGAGCAAGATGCGAGTAAAGAAGCTACTGATGCTGATGATAGCTGATCAAAGATGATCCCTTGTTATAGTCGTAAAGAAATGTCTTCCATTGCTAAGCTGGTATCATCCCAGTGCTTCCCTCATGTCATTCCAGTGCATGACACTGGAATGACACCATTATTGGAATAAATCAAAAATGATTCCACGCTATAGCCGCAAAGAAATCTCTTCTATTTGGGAAGAAAAAAATAAGTTCAACATATGGCTCAAAATAGAAAAATTAGCATGTGAAGCTCAAGCAAAATTAAAAGTTATTCCAAATGATGTTGCTGAAAAGCTCTCTGGTGCTATTGAATTTGATATTGAGCGTATTAACGAAATTGAATCCATTGTAAAACATGATGTTATAGCCTTTTTGACATATATTGCTGAAAAAGCGGGAGTTGATGTTCGTTATCTCCATTACGGAATGACAAGTTCTGATGTTTTAGATACATGCTTTGCAGTGCAGTTGAAAGAGTCATGTGATATTTTACTCAAGAATCTAAAAAATTTACTTATAGTATTGAAAAAAAAAGCTGAGGACTATAAAGATATTGTTTGTGTTGGGCGCAGTCATGGAATGCATGCAGAACCAATAACTCTTGGATTAAAATTTGCTAGATTTTATGCTGAATTTAAACGCAATTATCAGAGATTAATTAGCGCGCAAAAAGAGATCTCAATTTGTAAAATATCAGGTGCAGTAGGTAATTTTACAAATATTAATCCATTTGTTGAAGAGTATGTAGCGAAAGAAATGGGACTCATACCTGAAACCATATCGTCTCAAGTCATCCCTCGTGATAGACATGCCATGTTCTTTTCAATTTTGGGAGTAATTGCAAGCTCAATAGAAAATATTGCAATTGAGATTCGTCATTTGCAAAGAACTGAAGTCGGCGAAATCTCTGAATATTTTTCCACTGGACAGAAGGGAAGTTCTGCTATGCCGCATAAGTGTAATCCTATTTTAAGTGAGAATTTGACTGGGCTCTCACGCTTAGTACGCAGCTACGTTTTTCCTGCATTAGAAAATGTTGCATTATGGCACGAACGAGATATATCGCACTCGTCTGTGGAAAGGTGCATTGCTCCTGATGCTTGTATAGCAATGGATTTTGCTTTAGTACGATTAACAGATTTGATAGATAAATTGGTGATCAATAAGGAAAATATTGAAAAGAACTTAAATTCTTCAAAAGGCTTGGTTTTTTCACAACGAGTATTACTCGAGTTGGTAAATAGTGGTTTGGCGAGGGAAGAGGCGTATAAAATTGTTCAGAGCAATGCAATGAAAGTGAAACAAAACAATAGTGATTTTCTGGCCGAACTGAAACAAGATAAATCCTTACTTGAAGTTATTAACTCTAAAAAACTTGAATCTTTGTTTGATTTGAAGTATTATACGAAGCATGTAGATCATATATATAGCAAGGTTTTTAATGAGGCTGAGTAGCTCAGTGGTAGAGCAGGAGGATCATAATCTCTTGGTCGGGGGTTCAAATCCCTCCTCAGCCACTCAAGCTAAGCTATGGTTTGGCGATAGCAGCGCATTTGACAAAATAACGTGATTCATTGTCAATTAACTGAAGTCTTTTTTCAGTTGTTCATATAGTATATGGAATAATGTATGTGAAGTGATAAAGATACAACATTTGTTGTATCTATTCAGGGGAATGGCTAATGGTATCCGTTCAAGAAAGTGGTAAGGTAGATGAGAAAAGACAACTAAATGAATTTCATCCGAGTAGCTGACACTGACATCTATATAAAGACAATCTAATGCACTCATTTAAAGTGAAGTTTTCTGGATCCCAGTGTCTAGGCACTGGGATGACAAGAAAAGAGTTGACTTGAATGACACCGAATAGGCACTGGGACAGAGGCTACTTGAATAATATTTCACCATGTCATTCCAGCACTTGATGCTGGAATCCAGAAGTTTTTTGAGCACAAAAGTCATGCTAAGTTTTTGTTGTTAAGAAAGGCTGGATAGCTACTTGCATGACAAGAGGAGAACTACTGGGATGACAAGGGGAGAGCTACTAAATGACATCTTCAATTTCTATGTGTCAAGCACTGAAGAGGTCTCTCCTATTTTCTCTTGATGAATAAATCTAAGTAGAGTATAGTAAAAATGCATTTATGTAGCGATTAATGAGCAACTTAGTTTTAGTCTATATAACTTTTTCAAACCTGAAAGAGGCTAAGACTATTTCTGAAGAATTGTTAAACGAGAAGTTAATTGCATGTGTAAATATATTTCCCGAAGTAAATTCTCTGTATTTATGGGAAGGTAAAATTAATAGTAATTGTGAAATAGTGGCAATTATGAAGAGCAGGAATGATCAGACTGATAAGATTGTAGAAAAAATCGAGGCAATGCATTCTTATGATCAACCAGCCGTTGTGATAATACCCATAGGAAAAGCGAATAAATCTTTTACTAATTGGGTTAATAATGTTATTGATATAAACAATATTGGGGTGTAGCCAAGTGGTAAGGCAGCGGTTTTTGATACCGCCACGCGAAGGTTCGAATCCTTCCACCCCAGCTTTATTAAAGTGTGCGTGAAATGATATCACTTTTTTATAAATTAAGGTTATTTAATTATATACTGGGCAGCTTGAAAGATATAGTTGTCAAGCTATTTCTTTTCACTCTGTATCTTTATACATCGAGCATTATGCTCATGTTTCTCACCAGTGGCTTTTGGTATGCTGTAGAGTTTAGCTCTTTCAAAAATGCATTTTACCATTTGTATCAATATTTAAAATGGTATTATGAAAATAGAGATGATTTGGGTTATGGAGTTTCTATTAGAATATTAGTAGCGTTTCTTACTCCGCATTTTCTCTACAAATTATTTTCTGGCACAGGCTGGAAGTCTTTTTTCAAGGAGAAGATAGTTCAGATACTCAGCACAAGAAGAAAAATGAGTAATAAACCAAATGGCAGTAGTTATGGTTATAGTAATAAGAACAGTTACGGTAACAATAATCTTCAAGAGGCAGAACGGAAAGTGAATATGATAAAGCAGCTATTAATCCAAGATATAGATGAAGCTATAGAAAAAAGATTAAATGATATTTTTCTTGGTGAGAGGGGTAAACCTCATTAAAAGGGCTTTATCTTTTTTAGAATTGGCTGTATTTTGTTTTTTACGTATAATGGATCGCAATCAGCCAGTATACATGTTTCAACAAAATCTTGACTGAAGTCTGATAGCCAGGAAATTGCTTTACGTTTCTCTAACAAGCTTTCTGTTTTTTTACAGTTACTTGCTGCATCAATCATTGCCTGTGATATCACTGATTGCCACAGTATGCAGTACCTTTGTATATCATCTAAAGTGCTATTTGCTTCGTGATGGTGAAAAAATTCTTTGAAATTGAAGTTATTTGACATTACGTACCTCTTTAAGTTGAAAATTAGAATTTGAAGTAGTGCGAAAGTTGTCTGCTGCAATGAGTAGCCTTTATGACAGTCAGACCGGGTTTTATGTGAGCTATAAATGTTTAAGAAATTATATCTGTTCAGATCTATGTGAAACCAGTGCTTCTTTTCTTGTTATCCGAGCTGGGATCCAGGTTGACAAAAGCGCTTTACAACGTTTTGTGTACAAAAGCCAGTGTTGCATGACACTATTTGTTCTTACACCCTTTTTGTCTATCTTATTTTGTCACTCTGCTGAACAGATAATTTTCGCCAATAAGCTTTCTACTGAATTTTTGTTATTAAGCTCGCACAGATCAAAGACAAGTTTTGAGTCAAAAATACCCTTAATATTATAATAAGGGGTTGGTAAAATGTGTCTAGTAAGTTTCTTCTCTATGCAACTGCACCTCAAGCTAATAATGGACCATCAGGCGTATTACCAATTACATTGATTTGGTTTAATATTTTATTAGTGGGGTAAAAATAATTTTTTATAAACTCCTTATATATAGCTGTTAATTTATGTATATCGTCTATTGATACGCATTCATTTACCTGATGTGCGGTTTTGTTGATCATACCAAATTCAATTACTGGACAAATATCTTTAATAAACGCAGCATCAGATGTGCCACCATTTGTACTCAGCACAGCATCAATACCGGTAATTTTATTTATCGCATCAAGCATAATATCAGTATTTCTATCAGGAGTAGAGAGAAAAACGTCCCTGCTGCTCTGCATAGACAGTTTATAATCGTTAGTCACATTGGTGCATATTGCATCAATCATCTTATATAAAACGTCCGGTGTTTGTGTATTGTTATATCGAACATTAAAACCTGCTGCTATTGAACTAGGTATTAGATTATTAGTATTATTTCCAACGTCGATAGTAGTAATTTCGCAATGTGAAGGCTGAAAGTATTTATTACCAGTATCAAAAGTGGTATCTTTTATCTTACTTAGTATCGATACCATTTTATATATTGGATTATCTGCTAGATCTGGGTAGGCAACGTGCCCTTGTTTACCATGGCAAATCAATTTAAATGTTGCAGAACCTCTTCTACCTATTTTTATGGTATCACCTAATTTCTCACTACTCGTTGGTTCTCCAACTATACAAAAATCTATCTTTTTTTGCTTACTTTTCATCCATTCCAAAACGGCCTTTGTTCCATGTTCTTCCGTGCTTTCTTCAGCACCGGTAATCAATGCACTGATTGAACCACTGAATCGAAACTTACCTGCAACTGAATCTACGATAGCAGCAATAAATGCAGCTACTCCGCCTTTCATATCAGCTGCTCCTCTTCCGTATAGCATTCCATTTCTAACTTCTGGCTTAAATGGATCAGATATCCAATCTTTTAACTCACCTGGTGGTACAACATCAACATGTCCAGCAAAACACAAGTTTGGTACTCCATTTATATATTTCGCATAAAGATTTTTAACTTTATCACCAAACTCTAAAATCTCACATTCAAAACCACTTTTCTTGAGAATGGCTGCTATATGCTCTATTGCCCCATCGTCTTTTGGTGTTATACTTTTAAAAGAAATTAATTTCTTAGTTAGTTCTACAGGGTCAATCTTCATATCAATCTTGAAATACTAACATTACCGTATTGTAAACATTCTATGCGATATTTAAAACAAATATTACAGCACACAGAACAAGTTCTTATTAGGGAAGTTGCTGATAATATCTATGAAATATGTAGACAATATGGAAATGACATTTTTCTGATTGCAGATGAAAATACAGCAAAACTTTTAAACAAAAACATACTTAATAAAGTTTCTCATTTAATTATTCCAGCCACAACTGTCATTCCAGCGCGTGACTATGATGGATCGCAGTGTCACGCTACTTGGATGACACCAAATAGACTGAACAGCGCTGCTTCCCTCCAAACTGTAAACCTAGTTAGAAATAAAGCAAAAGATAGTGACTTAATGGTTGCATTTGGTAGTGGCACTGTTAATGATATCTGCAAATATGCAAGCTACCTCGAGAAAAAAGATTATATATCGTTCCCAACAGCCGCTTCCATGAATGGGTATAGCTCTGCAAACGCTTCAATATTAGTTGATGGATATAAAAAATCGTTCGGAGCACATCTTCCAAAGGCAATATACATTGATAACGATATAATTGCCAACGCACCACCACGCCTCACATTAAGTGGATTTGCAGATTTCATCTGCCGTTCAACAGTACAAGCCGATTGGCTATTATCTCATCTATTACTTGGCACAGAATATAATGAACTCCCCTTTAAACTTGTTCGCAATCTGGAGGAAATTTTGCTCAGAGAACACTTGGCACTTGCTAAAAAAGATAAAAGAGTAGTTTTATTACTTATGGAAGCCTTATTGATTTCAGGACTTGGAATGGTGATGTCAAAAGGCAGCTACTCTGCAAGCCAAGGAGAACATATGATAGCTCATGCAATGGAGACGGTAACAAAAGATTATTCCTCCTCGTTACATGGCGAAAAAATTGCTGTTACGACGATTACTATGGCTAACTTGCAAGAGGAGATATTGTCAATACAAAACCCGATTACCAAACCGATCACTTTAGATGTAAAACATATAACTCAGTGCTTTGGTAATACCGAATTTATAAAAATTCTAAAGCAGAAGCAAATTATGCAGCAAAAAATTCAAGAGATTATTTACAAAGAATGGAGTAATATTTCTAGTTTAATTAAGCAAAATTTACTATCTGCAAAACACCTGCAGAAAGTATTTGAAGATCTATCAATTCCGTACTTACCGGAGCATCTTAATTGGAACAAAGAGCAATATTGCAAGGTAGTCAATCTTACATTTGCAACAAGAGATAGATTCACCTTTCTTGACCTAGCTGGTTGTATAGAAAAAAGTTAGATTTTGTGTATTCGTTCAGTAGGGTAGCAAAATAAGATAGACAAAAACACAGTAACAAATGGTGTCATTCAAGTAGCTATCCAGCCTTTCTTAACAACAAAAACTTAGCATGACTTTTGTGCTCAAAAAACTTCTGGATTCCAGCATCAAGTGCTGGAATGACATGGTGAAATATTATTCAAGTAGCCTCTGTCCCAGTACCTATTCGGTGTCATTCAAGTCAACTCTTTTCTTGTCATCCCAGTGCCTAGACACTGGGATCCAGAAAACTTCACTTTAAATGAGTGCATTAGATTGTCTTTATATAGATGTCAGTGTCAGCTACTCGGATGAAATTCATTTAGTTGTCTTTTCTCTTTTTCTTATTTTACTACTCTGATGAACGGATACAAAAAAAACTCATGCACCTTGATGTAAGTAGATCTTGCAAGCATTTTAAGATTGCCGGTTCACTAGTTAACATAGAAAAAGCTCAACAAAATTATAAGAATAGTATATAATTGAAAATATTTAATAGTGAAAATAATGCCTAACACTAAAGAAAAAGAAATACATCTTATATTCTTTCATGGGTTAGGGGATAATTATAAAAATGCAACTACATTCTGTAAAGATATGCAATCTGAGCTCATGCACCACCATGATATACCTAATTTTCACACTCATGCACACAAATACCCGGCTGCATTTCAAAATTATATAACTTATGCCTTAACCAGCTTCGTATGCTTACTAGCATCAATATTGCCACCTACTGTCATACTGCTCACTAATCCAATAACAGCTAGAACAGCTGGATTGGCAGTCTTATCAGCTTCAGCTTGTGTTTTTTTATCTATATTGCTACTCATGATTCCGTTTCTAAATAAGAATCAAAACTTATTCAAGTCTTCAATAGAGAAAATTAATCAACTAATAAATCAAGGTGTAAAACCCGAAAATATTATACTTTTCGGTCATTCTTTTGGAGGAGCAGTTGCATCAGAAGTATCAAGGCATTTTGCGAATAGAGATGTTAAACTTGGAGGAATTGTCTTCACTAGCACTTTTAGTTCTTTTCATACAGCAATAGAGCATTTTCCAATGCCTCAGACGAAAATTTTGAGTATACTGCCCTCATTCCTACTAAAAAGAATACTAAAAGCCTTCGATTTAGACTTTGATATAGTAGATAATTTACAAAAGTCACAAAATGAAAAAACGCCAATAGTAATTATTAATCACGCAAGAGACAAATTAATACCACTTCCTGCACAGTTGGCAAATGCAATGAGAGATGATCGATTATTAAATGGTAATCCGATCAAGATTCGTGATGATCTGTGTATATATGGAGATGATCCTTATAACAGTGTTTTGGATAGTGGCACACTGACTGAAGAATTAAGAGAAATGGTACTTAGTAAAGTTACGTCTAGAACGCGTTAACTTTTTTGCTGCTTTTTTTTTGGCTAAGGTCACACTTCATTATGCATTAAATTGTATGCATCTATTCAGGGAATTTGCTAATGTGAAAGCCAGTGCTTCCTTTCTTGCGATGTAGCTGTACAGAAATTGAAGATGTCATTTAGTAGCTCTCCCCTGTTATTTAAGTAGCTAACACTGAGATCCATAAATTTAACTGGATGCCAGTTTCTGGGCACTGACCATCATAAAGGAGCCAGTGTCATGCACTGATAGTTGTCTTTTCTCGCCTACCTTATTTTACTACTCTGCTGAACGGACACAATTGCATATAGTATAGTCTTTAGTTTTAGTGAGAATAGTTTTATTCCACTGATCAAGGAGTGCTAAATTGAAATACGTATCACCTTTATAAGTTTTATGCATTTCAGTCATAATAAATTCTGAGATTAGGTTATGCTCTAAAAAAAGGTGTGCTATTTGTGCCCCACCAATCACAAAGACTTGAGAACTACTTTGAATTGACAGAAATTCTTTCATGGAAGAGACAACAGTACATTTTGGGCCTCTATTAAAACACTTGTTACGGGAGAAAACAATAGGTGTACGATTCTTTAGTATACTCTGAGGCACGGTTTCAAATGTCTTTCTTCCCATCACAATAACTTGCTTGTCGGTTACTTGACAAAAATGTTTAAACTCACTTGGATAACGCCAGGGCAAATCATTATTTATTCCAATTACCCCATTAGGGTCAACAGCCATAATTCCAATAATCTTCATCCCTTTAAGACAGCTTGGGCTACAAAAAATCTCATGTGGTCGCGTACATTATGCACTCTAAGGAAATCAACCTTATTTTGCAGTATAGCAGATATAGCAATTGTTTCTAAATCTCTATTAGAGGGAGATTCTATGGAAAAAGAGGAAATAAATGACTTTCTGGAATGGCCAACTAAAACCTTGCAGCCAAAATTTTGTAAAGTTTCTATACTGCGTAAAATCTGAATATTCTGATACATAGATTTGCCAAAACCAATACCAGGATCAATAATTATTGAACTTTCATCAAAACCAAGGGCAAGTAACCTATTAATGCTCTCCTCTGCCCAATTATTTATGATATCAATTGGGTCAATATCATGTGGAATAATATTGTCCTTATGTGGTGGTATCGAAAGTGAATGCATAATAACGACACTACACCCACTGCTAGCAACTTCTTTTAAGGTATTACTACTCAGATCTCCCTTCTGATCATTTACCCAGGCAATATTGTAGTGCTTCAAAACGTTTAAAATAACGTCTGGCCAAAAACTATCAATGCTGACTTCAATATCACCATTTTTCATATAGTCGCTAAGATTATCAAGTACTGGTTTTAGACGTTCATACTCTTCCTCTGGCGTCTTTATTGAAGCTCCAGGCCTTGTTGATTGAGCTCCAAGATCAACTATGCTTGCACCATCTGATACCAGCTGCAATGCCTGCTTGGTTGCTCGATTCGCATCATAATAAAGACCACCATCTGAAAATGAATCAGGGGTAATGTTGACAATACCCATAAGCTTTGGTGAAATCGTAAAACTCTTTGAAAAACAGTCTTGAACATTGAAAGCAAATGTTTTGTTAACCATTGCCATCAAGTGGATCAAAAATGGCCTGTTTACCAATTCTGGGTGAGGAATTTTAAGATCAGGTGTATCAAGCGTTAGATCATCCCATAACAAAATATCTAAATCAATAACACGAGGTGCCCATTTTTCGTAGACTTGTGGACGACCAATATCACATTCGATTTGTTTTAAGCCTTTTAGTAGCTCCTCAGGAGAAGAAGAACAACTTCCATAGACAATCATATTGAGAAATGGCTTGTTCCAATCAGGTGGAGCACCATTTGGTAAAATAGCCTTAGTTTCTAGAATGATCGAAGACTTTAAGTCTTTTAAATAGCGCTTCTTTAGTAACTCAGTAGCTCTTTGTAAATGGGAAAGGCGATTCCCTATATTTGATCCAATAGAAATATAGATCATTCTTGCAATTCATTACAGTAAGTAAAAAAAACGCCCCCATGCACACCAGGAACTGGTGGTGCGATTTTGTGAGTAGTCACCCTGACAGAATGCTCTTTTTGCATAAAAAGGTCGTTAATCATCCTGTATATATCATGAGTTAAATGCTCGATTAAATTAAATTGCTTGCCCTGAACAAGAGATTGAATATTTTGCACTACTTCCAAATAGCAGATAGTATCTTTAAGTTGATCAGTTGTAAGCCCTGAAGGAGGAGATTTAAAAGTGAAATCAACGTCAATACTCACCAATTGGGGAGAAAACTTCTCTTCTGCACTACATCCCAAATGAACCCAAAGCCGTAAATCAGATATAAGAAGATTACATGCTACCACTGAATTTAGTATCTACTTATAATTAATGACAAACATCAACATTCATCATGCCATCAAGAAAACCCCATAAGAGTTTTGCTCCTTTTTCAGCGCCTTGCATAACTTTCTCTTGTTCTTCTTCGTTTAAATCTGCAATAAGGTTTGCACATTCTTCAGAATGCCACTCATCAGCTTCCATATGAACAGTAAAAAATTTGAGAGGACGCTCATCATTTATTGAATAGTGTTTTTTTAGACCTTCAATTTTAGATTTAGAAACCTCTGGAGTTTGACGTTCATAAGCGTACAGAGCTCCAAGACCTGCTGCAAAATCTGATTTTACAATGTCAAAGTAACCGTCAACTAATTCTTGCGTCTCCTTAACCTGTGCATCTTCAAGAAGATCAACCCTTGCTACTCCGAGCCCTTCAGCAAAACGCTGCCATAATTCTGGGTGATTCTCATCGCCTTGTTCTTCCTCTATTAAATTACCAAGTAAAACTTGCCGCATCTTTAGATTGGGGCATAAAGAATGTATACCGCTGATATAACGAGGGAAAGCAGCAACATGGTGATAATATTCCTTAGCATAGGTTTGAAGAGCCTGCAGGCTTAAGCTACCTTCATTCCATGACTCGTAAAATGGGTGTTTTAATAAGTGTAAACTATCTAATTGATTATTAAGTGATTGAACAAATGTCATAAATAAACACTAAATTGTTTTAGGCTACGTTTAGGTTTATCAAATGTCAAGAGACATTTCCCATTACTACCTTAATTCCAATAAATATAAAGATAGATACGCTATAAGTTAATTTTTTAGTAAAAATTGATTTTTTCTAAAATTTCATGTATTATTAAATCAATATAGTGAAAAACGCAAAATGAAAGTAACAGAAGAAAATACAATAAAAATTAGGGAAGAGTTCGTAGAAGTTCAAAATGGAATGCGAATTCAAAAGATAGTGATGTCAAACTCGAAGAGCAGTGCAGATAGCAGAAAGAAAAAGCATATAGTTTACTTTCCAGGGCTTACATATACTTTTGAAAAAGAGCCAGATGAAGACAAAAGTGAATGGAATTGGGCAGCTGAAGCAGGTATGGATGTTCACCTTATTAATTTTCCTGGTTCTGGAAAAAGCAAAGGTCATTCTTTAAACGGTCAAAATCGAGTAAATGCAGGAATTGCAGTCATTTCAGATCTTCTAAAGCAAGGCATTCACCCAGACAATATAGTACTGTATGGAAGCTGTGCTGGAGGACCAATAGCTGCAGAGGTTTATAAAAAGTTTAAAAAAGATGACAATGTTCATTTAAGATGCGTTATCAATAAATCCTTTAGCTCATTCAAAAAACTTGTAGTGAAATTACTACACATATCAAAACCTAAATGGCTATTTCCTCCTATAATAAAATTCATACTCAAATGCTTTGGTTGGCACTTTAAGCCACATACAATAGTAAACGATATTACTCCATACACAATTTGTTTTAATCTAGAGAACGATGGCTTTATTAGTAAGCAGGCAAATATAGGTACTAAAATTTCTGACATAGAAAAAAGTCATAGGAAAAAAAACTACCAAAAAAAAGAAACTTTTGAAGGTTTTGAGCAATACAAAGAGTTTTTCATGGAGAATACTAATTTAGCTAAAATAAAAAATCTTGAACCTGAAGTTGGAGTAATGAGAAAATGCTGGAATAAGTTTCTATCGTTACTACCTATTAAGGCAGATGATATTCACTTTTCTCCGATTACAGAATTGTGCTCATCAAGTGAACATAAATACACTCTTCCTGAGTTAATTTCACTCTTTTTAGAATTCACAGATAATTATTTTGAAAAGAAGGGCTCTCTCAATCAAGAGAAACAACCAGAGATAAAAACAGAAGCGATATGTGGAAAGAATAGTGAAAAAGAAATAGAGGAAAAGAAACAGTATTTTACCAATTTAAAGAATTATTCAATAAGTCAGAATATATCTAAAAAGCTAACATCTCTTCAAATATTGAAATAAGTGTTTCTTTTGTGATTAAAAAAACATTGCATCTTGATTGTGTATTTCATTTGCTATAAGCAATAATTTTTCGCTTTCATCATAGAGATTGTTTTCACTAGCTAATAATTTCTCACTAATTTGTGGATAAAGTTTAGAAACGTACTTCTCATAGCATTTATCTAGGCATTCTTGGTCTGTCCGTTTTGTTTTGTAGGAATGGCATTTCTGATTACATTGATTATATCTAAATTCAATCCCTTTCTCTTTGTTTGATGCTTGTTGTTCCATAATATTCTTCAATTTTAATAATATTAATATTAGCATATAAGTATGAACATTATGCTAATATAATTACTTTTTAGGTATACATGGCAAATTTATGCCTGGAAAAAGTTTTTGGTTATTTCCTACACTTTCTTTATAAAAACCACAGGCGCCTGTTATTAGCTAAGGTAAAGGTCAAATATCTGGAATTCTGGACATAAAATCCTCCTGTATAAAAAGATTAGAAAAAAATGCAGCGCACACACGACAGATATAAGCTGAAGAGCACGCTTTTTATTGAAAGATTAATTGAAAGTCTGCAGACAAATTTGAGCTCTTAAAATATCTCTAATTGTCATTATAATCAGATTCAAAATACGCGGAAGTAATTTTTTTTGACAATAGATTTCTTTCATAACCAGGCGTCATCCCAGCTGAGATCCAATAAGAAAACCGCGCTGGAACTTTTGAATTCCAGTTATGCAAGAAATCTAATATCATGGAGTTTTCAAACACTAACAACCAAGTACTTTAATAAGGCAAAAAGCTTATCTAAGAGAGTAGGCCTTGCAATTGTATCAATAGTGGTGGGATTGGTAGGACTCGAACCTACGACCAATTCGTTATGAGCGAACTGCTCTAACCGACTGAGCTACAATCCCTTTTATCAACACCTATAATACACGCAAAAGGAAATTTGTCTACTCGCTTATTTCACTATCAACCCAACTGTGTAAATCATTTATTGCGCCAATTTTGCGTGCAATTTCCTTACCATCTTGAAATATGATTAAAGTAGGTATAGATTGAACTCCATACTTACTTGGCACCTCAGTTTCTCCATCTATGTCGAACTTGCAGATCTTGATCTTGCCTTTTCTATCCTCAGCCAATTGCTCGATACGTGGCATCAGACTTTTGCATGGTCCACACCATTCTGCCCAAAAATCTACCAGCACAAATCCTTTGTGGTTAGCAACTTCAGATTCGAAATTTTGATCATTTACCGCTTTAATATCATCACTCATAAAATACCTAAATTTTTATAAATATAGCGTATCAATTAACAGCTGATCAACTAAATTTTTCTGGATTCAAGTGAAGTGATTACATATGATGATTAAAGATATCTACACTCCCCCAACCCATTGAATCTAGCTCAATACGAGTAGGAAGAAATTCAAAGCACTTTTCGGCTAATTCTTTTCTATTTTCACGTTCTAGCATTAAATCTAGCTTTTCCTTTATTTTATGGAGATATAAAACATCAGATGCAGCATAACTTTTTTGCTTGTCTGTTAAATTTTCATTTCCCCAATCAGAAGATTGTTGTTGCTTATTTAATTTTATATCAAGTAGTTCTAAGCACAACTCTTTTAAGCTATGATTATCTGTGTAGGTGCGAACTAAACGTGAGGCTATTTTCGTGCAATAGCAAGGCAGTGACCAAGTTTGAAGGTAGTAATGTATTATACTCACATCAAATCGCGCAAAGTGAAATATTTTGGTTATATTTTTATCCTCTAATATTTTTCTCAAATTTGGAGCTGTATAATCGTTTTTGAATTGAACTAAGTGAGCGTTGCCATCATTGAAAGAGAGCTGAACAAGGCATAATCTATCTCTGCTATGCAGTAGCCCCATTGCCTCTGTATCAACAGCTATAGATTTTATATCATTCGGTATTGCACTGGCTGGCAGGTCGTCTTTATATACAAATATTCTCATAAATTTAATATGTTTTATGACACATACAATAATCAAAAATGAGTTTTAAGTATACGAAAAGATCATAGAAGATTGGCTCCCATATTTTTCATATGCATGGGTTTACAAATTATGATATGCACCTATAATAAGAATAAGTAAATTTTCATTGCGGGAGTGGCTCAGTTGGTAGAGCGCAACCTTGCCAAGGTTGAGGTCGAGGGTTCGAACCCCTTCTCCCGCTCTTTAATTTTAACATAAAAAATTTCCTTCCCCTATTCAACTAGTTCAGCTATACTAAAAGTAGCTAAAAGCTTTTTAGAAAATTATTATTTAGGAGGATTATATGGACAACAAGACTAAACCAATGTTATTTATCTTAGGTACAGATATACCAATAGGAGCACTTACAGGCTTAGCGCTCAGTTTTACAGCTCTGTCACCTTTGGTGATGGGTGGAATTATTGCTGCGGTTCCGGCAGCCTTACTTGCATGTCGGATAATCTCTAATGGAAGACTCTCCAAAGAAGTCTTTTTTCGGACTGCTTGTTCTTGTTCTGTAGGTACTGCAATTGGAGTTGGTCTTGCTGCAGCTGCAACTGCTGTTTTCCCTGGTGCAATGCTTGGAATGGGATCGGCAGCTTTAGCAGGTGCGGTGATAGCACCCATAGCAGTAATCGCAGGGGTATTTGTAACAGTTTGTGTTATTGAACCAATAGCTGAAAAAGTGAATGATTATATTATATCACCTATAGTTGAGCGTTTTTCTTCAAAAGGGGAAGAGAAAGCTATATAATAATCAATTGACGTTAGCATTTAGTTTTCTTTATAATTTCCTTTGTGGAAGAACAAAAATGCTTATTTGTAACGATAGCTGGTTTGCCAAATGCTGGAAAGTCAACGCTAATTAACAGCATCGTAGGCAAGAAAATTGCAATTGTCACCCCTAAAGTGCAGACAACAAGGACGCAGGTAAGGGGTGTTGCTATATGCAACAATGCGCAAATTGTTTTTACTGACTCTCCAGGAGTGTTTTCAGCAGAAACAAATCTTGAAAAAGCTTTAGTCAAATCTGCATGGGGAGCAGTTAAGGATAGTGACATTACTTTGTTGCTTGTTGATGTAAACAATTACCTAAAAAATATAGAAAGAATAAAAACGATATTTGCACGACTGGAGCGCACAAAAGGCAGATGCATTTTGGTTATCAATAAAACTGATTTAGTAAAGAAATCAGAGCTCAAGATGGCACATGAGCACCTAAATTTGCTTTATAAGTTTGAAAAAATTTTTACGATCTCGGCACTGAAGAATGATGGACTTTCTGATCTGACTAGTTACTTGTCTGAAATTGCACCGATAGGCCCTTGGTTTTATGAAAAAGATCAAATAACTGATTCCTCAGCTGATTTTTTATCAGCGGAAATTACGAGAGAAAAGTTATTCTTGAACCTACGTGAAGAATTGCCATACTCTACAGCTGTTATAACTGAACAATTTGAGGAAAAAAAAGATAAGAGTTTAGTCATAAAACAGATCATATTTGTATTGAAAGATAATCATAAGAAAATAGTGCTAGGAAAAGACGGCAGTAGCATAAAAAAAATTAATATCGAGGCACGTACAGAATTGGAAAAGTTATTTGAGTGTAAAGTTCATCTCTTTTTGTTCGTAAAAGTGCGACCTTGGACTGATCGCCCTGAGGAATATATAAGTAATGCTTAATTCTTTGTTGGTATTTGATATTGAAACTATACCAGATGTAAATTCCTGCAAGAATTTACTAAATATTAGTGATGATAGCAGTGTAGAAGAAAAGAGGAACGCATTAACAAAATATCATCTTGAAATAACAAACGGGCAAAACTCTTTTCTGCGTCAGCCCTTCCACCTTGTTGTAGTCATTAGTTTTTTACTTTGTAATATAACACGCCAGAGCGGTTATGAAATGTTCACACTACAAGAAATAAGATCTGGAGGCACAGTAAACTCCAATGAAAAAGAGCTAGTAAAGGGATTTTTTAACTACATATCAGAGAAAAAGCCAAGACTAGTTTCGTTCAATGGACGCACTTTTGATATACCGGTACTGAAGTACCGTGCTATGGTTCATGGCATTCAAGCAGAATATTTTCACAAAGCTGGCGATAAGTGGAATAGTTACAATCAGAGGTACAGTAGTGATTGGCATTGTGATTTGCTTGAATCTCTCTCTGATTTTGGAGCTTCTGCAAGAATGAAGATGAACGAAGTTTGCGCAGCATTTAATCTTCCCGGTAAGATTGGAGTTGATGGTTCACAAGTTATGGACTTATATGATAGTGGCAAAATACAAGAGATTCGCGATTATTGTGAAACAGATGTGATTAACACTTATTTGATTTATTTGAGGTTTATGCATCATCAAGGAAGAATTACTACAGAAAGCTATAATAAGAGCATAGAAGAACTGCTTTTAGAATGCGAAAAAAAAGAACACCTAAAGAAATTTAAAGAAGAATGGAAAATAACTTCTGGTGAAAATTTTTATATTGAATTTAAATGAATAGATGCTACAGAGCAATCTAATGATTGCTCTGTATAGTAGTTATAAACTCCTTGTAGTAGAAAAGACATTTTGATGTGCCCTTTGCTTAACTTCTGCTTGTTCAAGCTTAGAAAAATTTTCTAAGTTTTTATCTTGGTATTCCTTTTTTACTTTCTCGAAAAAATTTTGTCCACCAAGAATATAATTACCTAAATTAGCAGCATAATATTGAGCATTACCTAAAACTGCACAGTTAATTCGACTTAATATTCTCGAAGGGTAATAAAAGAGAGAAACGTTATTGTTCGATCGGAAATCTTTTTCATCCATTATTTTAATGGCTTCATGATAACCATCTATTTGATGAACAAAATATCCTTCAGGTACTGATATTCTCAATTGTGCACCTACATGAGCATAACCACAAATACCAGGTGATACCGCTGGTACTGGGTCTTGTCTATGTTGAGTTACTCTAATGGTTTTTTCTTGAAGAACATCATTATAAAATTCACTAGCAGTAAGATCAAAAACTCGTGGATCACCAAAAGTTGCAACATGAACATCTTCAGCTCCTTCTGTTTTATTGAGGCATAAAGCAGCTATCTTAGCAATAGCTCCTCCCATACTGTGACCTGTGAGATTAATTTTAAAATCCTTGATTTCTGATCCCTGTTTTTCAGCATGAGATTTCAAAATGCCATACAGATTAGGCCATGAATCCATAAATGAATTATAGAAACCACAATGAATTCTTCCACCTTCAGGTAAAAATTCCGAAGTAGCAAAAAGTACATTTATATCAGTAATTCCATCATTAAAACTCTGGCTCAGACGAGTACCATGGTAGGCTATTGTTATTTCTTTACCTTTTATAAAAACGTGACCAGCATCTTTTTCAAAGCTATTACCAAATGGAATAATTTCATAACCTTCGCTGATGAGTTCAGCTCTAGTTTTATACATTTTTTCAGTAGATGGAACAATTTCAAAATCTTCTACAATTTCAAATTCAGTTTTGTATACTCTTTGAGCTAGGTTGTTACATCTTTTTTTACTTAATTTACCATCATCATCGCCATAGCTTATCTTGCAGAAATTACCCATTTCTAATAATTTCTCTCTATCAAATCCTGCAATTTTTACAATACTTTCATCTATTTTATAGTCAGAAGGTAAAGAACATGGCTCATTTGGATCAGCACGATTTATAAATTCATAATCTTCAATGATCTCAAATTCATCGTCATATTCTTTCATCTCGTATTTGCCATCATCTACTGAAATAGAGTCTGGCTGTTCAGTATTACCTGGCTCTGAGCCTGTAGCAGCACCTGTAGTGCTAAACCAATTGCGTAAAAAACTAAAATCCATAAGTACCCCAATCTATCAAAAATAAAACAATAATCTACCAACTATAATACAAATTAATATTATTGTCAACAATTTATATTAATAATTTAATCTTTTTATGCTTTTACTTTGAGTAAATTTTACTTCCATAGAATAAGTATAGAGTTATAATACACTAACAAGCAAACCTCTGTACTAAATTTTGGTTAATATACACGTTGAGCGTATTAAGAAAGTTGCTTTTAAAGTATTGCATTTTACCTTTATTTTCGCTATAAGGTTGCTTTAAGTTGGATTTTCAACACCTTTATACTATTTATGTTATGATTTTAAAATTTTTTGGGGGCACTTCATGAAAAAATCTATTTATACTAGAACTGCTCTAGCTTCTCTATTGACTTTATGTTCTTTCAGTGGCTTTGCTGCTGACTTTTCTGACGAGAGTATGAAGGAAGTAAAAAAGCAAGAGAGTAACGAGTCAATCAAAACTTCTGGAAAGATGGAAGTGATGAAGACGTCAAATAAGAAACTAAAAGAAAAAATGGACAGGATATGTAATGCTGATCCAAGAAAAAAAGCCGAGGAGCTTAAGAAAAAAGAAGAACTAAGATTAGCAGCTGAGCAGAAGAAAAAAGAGGAGTTAAAATTAGCAGCTGAACAAAAGAAGAAAAAAGAAGAGTTAAAATTAGTAGCAAAACAAAAGAAAAAAGATGAAATTAGGCTAGCAAAAGAGAAAAAAGCAAAGCTTATAGAGGATTCAAAGGCGAAAGCTCTAAGCACTAAAAATTCTAATGTAGAAAAGTCAAAAATTAAGGGTTCTAAAACTAAGAATGCTAAAATTGAAGCTAAAGATATAAAAAAGGATGTAAAAGTTGTTAACAGCAATACAGAGGAAAAAGGTAAGGCAAGTCCTGTTGTTTCAGTTGGTGGGGTTGATATTATCAATACCAATCAAGGGGATGGTTTAAGAATAACTTTCGGTGGCGTTGTTGATTCTCAAGGTTATGGTAACCATGGGCTAAGTGGCTATAACCATTATAATGTTATGCCAGGTAAATCTACAGATTATTTTAACAATACTCCAGATAGTATAAAAGGAGCAAATCCAATATTTCCTAAAGGGATAGGGAATATTGGTGATTACAGTGAAAACATGGGCATGATTTCAGATGCAATATTGCACTTAAGAGCTGAAAATAAAAATGAGGATATTGGTCTTCGTTATGGTGCCGATGTACAATTCCATGTTCCAGTTACTGAAGGTAAAGGAGCTTCACAAGGCGTGAATGCTGCAAGAGGTAGAAGTGCACATGTGTTTTTGAATTCAAAATATGGTGATCTGAAACTTGGTTATCAGTTTGGTCCTGAGTCTCTGATGAGACTTGATGCAACAAGAATTGCAACTGTTGATGGAGCTGCAGATAGTGACTGGTTCAGAAAAGTAAACTTAGAAGGAAGTGCTGCAAACTTCCCATTTTACGTAACACCACGTCTTTACACTGAAAGCTTCTCGAGCGAGAGCGAAAAACTCTCCTTCCGTATGGCAGGAAAATACAACAAAGACGTTATGACCACATTGCCGTTTAGAGCTGCTTACTACTCACCAAATTATATGGGTGCAAGATTTGGTCTTAGCTACTCACCTCGCTATGATAGTGGTTTATCCGTTGTAAAAGAAATAGATTCAGTTCTTTCTAAAAATGCTCAAAAGCAAGATGAGGTAAAGCATAAGGAAACGTTAAGACATGTTGGACCAGATTACGAGCATATAGTAAGCGCTGGTGCATCATATGAATATGACTTTAGTAAACATAATGTAAAAGTTAAAACTTCCGTAGTTGGTGAATATGGGTTTTCAAAGCAACCGAGTAAAGATAAGCACCTTTATAATGAGTTCATAGAATACAATAATCTGGCAGGCATTAATTTGGGTGCAAGCGCTGATTATAAGATTGATGAAGATCAAAGTGTAAAATTCGCTGCTTCTTTTGCATATTTAGGCAAATCTGGTCAACCTAAGAGTATCAAGGAACTCGACCTTGCTTCAAAAGAATATAAAGAGACTACTGATATTGCTAGAAAAAATGGCTTAAAGCAATTTAATGATAACAATACCATGTATTGGACTGCAGGTGCTGGTTATCAATATGATAACATCTACACAAGCGTGACATACTTTGGTAGCAGAATGAGTGATAAAGATATGCTTCATGATGTTGCACTTGGTGTTCAGTATGATCTATCTTCTTGCAATAAGAGCAAATTTGTTCCTTATGCAGCCTTACATTATTTTATGACTGATGAAAAAGGTGCGCTGAAAGATAAAAATAATGCTGATGTACCTTCCAACAAAGGAATTCTTCTCCTCACTGGTGTGAAGTTTTCTTTCTAATTTGTTCTAGTAATACACACCACAACTTGAATGTGGTGTGTGTTTTCACTATGCACTTTCAAAATGTTGAAAAAATTTCCAATATATGATATAATAGCTAAAACTAGGAAGTAATAATCTAATGAGTATAACAGTAAATCTTGATGGGGAGTTCGAGAAAATAGTGCAGTCTCATTCCATATTGCAAAATCGTTCTGTACCGCAACAAATCGAGCATTGGGCTAAGATTGGTCAGATTGTTGAAGATAACCCTGAGCTCAGCTATAACATCATCAAAGAAATCCTTTCAGGCATTGAGGATATCAAGTCAGGTAATGTTGAGGAGTATAAGTCCACAAAATTTTGAAGATTCTTCTCACCAACACTTTTAAGCGGTTAATGAAGAAGCTGCACAATAATCAACTACCCAAACTTGAAGAAGCCATCAAACAAATTCAAGGTAACCCATATATTGGAGAGCTAAAGTCAGGCGATCTTGCAGGTGTTCGCGTGTATAAATTCTCTATTTTTAATCAACTGACATTATTAGCCTATATTCACAACGAACAAAATAACATATTAACACTTCTTGCATTTGCTCCACACGAAAATTTTTATAGAGATTTGAAAAAACAAGTGTAGCTAAATGCAGGTATGCCATTATTTATAAGAGGCAACTATGCAAACCAAATTAAAAAACCATTTAGCTGGAGAATTACTTACCATCGCTACTTGCTGGAAATTAACACTTGTAAGTGGAGAAGTAATGGGATTTACTGACTATGATGAAGATTTAAATCTCAATAATGTATTCTATAAATCTTCAAGCGGTTTTATAGCCAGCAGTATAATATTAAATAGCGATTTGAGAACTGATAATTTAGAAATTGAAGGAATATTAAATAGTGCTGATATTAAAGAAAAAGATGTTTTATCAGGAAGGTATGACTTTGCAAATATTGAAATATTTCTTGTGAATTATAAAGATTTGAGTCAGGGAATTATGAATTTGCATGCAGGAACTTTTGGTAAAGTAACATTAAATAGTGGGAGGTTTATCGCTGAAATTAGAGGTCTTGCGACAAAGCTTGAGAGAAGCATAACAGAGCTATATTCTCCTGTATGCAGGGCACAATTTTGCGATGATAGATGTAAAGCTGATGCTAAAAAGTTTAGTAGAATGAGCACAATTACTAAAGTGATAGATGAAAGAAGATTTGAAGACACTAATTTAATCGAAAGTGATGGATATTATAAGCACGGAGTGGTAAAATTCTTTAGTTCAGCAACATTTGAAGTTGTAGTTAAAGAATACAAAAATAAAGTAGTTACATTATTTGCTTCTCCTCCATATCAAATTTCTACCGGAGATAAATATTCGATACTTGCAGGTTGTGATAAAGCGTTTTTAACGTGCAAAAACAAGTTTAACAATACTGTGAATTTCCGTGGCGAACCATATATACCAGTTGTTTAGCAGCATAATTTTTAATATTATGAATAAGTATGGAAAGGTGGCTGAGCGGTCTAAAGCACACGCTTGGAAAGCGTGCACATATGAAAATATGTCGGGGGTTCGAATCCCCCCTTTTCCGCACATTATTTCTAGTGTAACATAGGATTTTCCGTTTTGTTCTTAAACCGTAATAACCATAGCACTTCAGCTCCGCAATTTTTCAGAGTCATCTACGTCAATAAAAGAATAGAGTTATCAAGTTGCAGAGCCTTCTTGATTTTTGATGATGAAGAGTAGTTGTTATCATAGAAATACATCCAGTAGCCAGCATACCTTCCTTATTCCTAATGATGTCTTGCAATACGTCTGTGTCATTTCTCCCTAAAATCTAATACTAGTATATACTCAATCTACCATAATCCGTCAATACAATTCTTTATTGAAAATTTTAGGAAAATGTTGTATAATTATGCAGTAGATTTCGGTAAAACTTATGGCTGATTCAAGTATTAACATTAGTGAAAAAGTTTTAAAAAACCTTACTCGTTTAGCTAAAGTAAAGAATCAATCAGCTCAAGAGCTAGCAGAGCAGTTTATACAAGAAGCAATTGAAAATGAAGAAGATATGGCAATAGCCAAACTTGCTATTCAACGTGACACTCGAAATGCAAAATTCATCAGGCATGAAGACATCAACTGGTGATAAGTATTTAATCTGCTATGAGGAAAATGTAGTTCACAAAGACATTCAAAATCTTCCAAAGACAATATGGTCAAGGGTAAAAGAAATCGTAAAAGAGCGTCTTACACTTTCTCCTGAGAAGGCAGGAGATCCCTTGCTCGTTGAGTTCAAAGGACATCGTAGAATACGATCTGGTGATTATCGTTTGGTTTATAGGATAAGTAAATTAGAACGTACAGTAATAATTACTGCAATAGAGCATAGAGAATACATCTATAAAAGTTAGAACCTTCCTATAAGCATTGTATATTTCATTATACAGACCTCTTTCCTCTTCACCTTAGGTGGCTTTGCTCAGCTCAAAAATAACTCATTTTTTGACTATACCCCTATAATTTTACTATTCTACAGACTATAAAATCGATGCTAATAACGGATTAGAGATAAACGTTGCAAAGAATCGCAGTGGATCAACCGGAAAGGTTACAGTAAGTTAATACTGGAAGGATATTAATCTAGGATTCATAAATGTCTTTTCTGTGTTTTATTGAAACACTTCATACTTTGCAGCATTTACATGATACGATAATCGCCAGTTCTCAGTCTTCTGTATCCTTTGAGTTTGTAACAAAACGATTCACCAAAATCAATTGGATTAACTGTAAGTCGCTCTTTTACTATCTCTTCAACTCTTAACTTTATTGTTTTTGGAAAAGCTCTTCTTACCAACATTTTTCAGGAATTTAATCTTATCGCGCTTTAGTCCTACCTATAGTGGTAAGATTATCTACTTATTCTTATATGGGAATTTACCAACTATTAAGACATTAAGTGTAATAAAAATATATTCTAATAGTATGGAAAAATAAAATGATACCTGAACAATCTATAAAAAATCGCGTTATATATTTACATAATTTGCGTAGCAAAACAATAGGTGAGCTTATCGATTGTTTAAAAACAAGAGACAATATCAAAGAATTTGCTTTTCAAGATGATGATACTGATCATAGTATACAATATAGGAAAGGTAGAAATATTAGTAATAATATGAAACTTAGGTGCAGAGGTGCAGGAATTGGTTTAGTTGCTGGTCTAGTTGCAGCATGTTGTTTATGGCAAGAAACTTTAGCTCTTATTGGCGGTTCTGGTGTAGTGTTGATTGCATTTGCTATAGTTGGTGCGTTACTTGGAGCTGGAGCGAGCTATGTAGTAGGTAAATGTCTTGATAAAATTGAGGTTAGTAAGTGTGCAATAAGCAAATGTTATTAGAGGTTCGTATTGAATTCTAGCTTTCTTTCAATACTTAAAGATTTACAATCAGAGCAAACCACTTGGCCACGTGGAACTGATTTCAGCTCATCAGTTGAAACTTTACTTGAGCAGAATATGCATTTTATTTTATCACTTGGAGCGAGTGAGTGATCAACAGCAACTCTATCATCAAAAACAAAACACTCGCCTTCCCAATTACCACTTTTGTTGTGAGTTTTTTCAAGGTAGGAAAGAATACCGCCTTTAAGGTGATAAACATCGTTAAATCCAAGGCTTTTCATATATGCTGTAGATTTCTCGCATCTGATTCCACCAGTGCAGTACATAGCCACTTTCAGATCTTTACTCTCAGAGAAAGACTCTGCCCACTGAGGAAAATCTCGAAAACGCTGAGTATGTGGATTGATTGCATTTTTAAACTTGCCTAGTTTTACTTCGTAATCATTTCGTGTGTCTATCACTAAAACATCAGGTTGAGAGATAAAATCATCCCAATAATCTGGATCAATGTACTGACCTCTAACGGAAGTATCGAGATTACTTACACCAAGATTCACAATTTCTCTTTTTAATCTCACTTTCATCTTACTAAATGGTTGATATTCTGCTGCACTCTCTTTCCATGTAAGGTCCCTTAGTCTATAATCAGAACGTAGAAAATCAAGTATTTTATCAATTGCGTTTCTTTCTCCAGATACAGTTGCATTAATACCCTCTTCTGCAAGGAGTATAGTACCCTTTAATTCGACATTGTCGCATGCAACTTTTATTTCATCTTTCATGTCATAATAATTAGAGAGTTTTACAAAATGATAGAAAGTTGCAATGACAAAACTCATAATTAATTAGTTTATCGATTTAAAACATAATATATAAAATTATGAAGATATTCAATAGGACGGCTGTTAATTACTGGATATCTTTAGTTTTTGCATATAACATTTTAATATCAAATATAGATTCAAGTTAATGTTTCTGAGAGTATTTAAAAATATATTCTTGTTTTTAGTAAGTGTATTATTTGTCTGCCCTATACTATCGTTAATATCGATTCTATTTACAGAATCAGCAAACTCTGGATGGGTAATTAGTAGACTTTTTCCTGAATATATACTCAATACGTTAATTTTGATGGTAGGAGTAGGGTTAATATCCTTTATATTTGGAGTAATTCCAGCTTGGCTTACTACATTTTTTTCGTTTCCCGGAAGTAGAATTTTTGAGATTGCCTTATTCTTTCCGATATCAATTCCTGGATATATAGTATCGTTTGTTTATGTAAATACGCTAGAGTTTTCAGGTCCGATTCAGAGCTTGTTAAGAGATACTTTTCAATTGGGCAAAGGTGACTATTGGTTTCCCGAGATCAAATCCCTAGGTGGTGGAATATTAGTAATGGGATTTAGTCTATATCCATACGTTTATATGTTGGTCCGCTCAAGTCTAAAGAGCGTTAGTAACTCAGTCACTATTGCATCAACACTTGGGTTCTCCTCATTACAGAGTCTGTTTTCTGTCATCATACCCTCCATACGTCCATCAATTATAGCTGGGTTATCCTTGGTACTGATGGAAGTAATTACAGATTTCGGCACACCACAGTTTCTTGCTATCGATACTTTCACGACAGGAATATACCGTACTTGGTTTTTACTTCATGACAAATATTCAACTACTGTTTTGGCAGTTGCAGAACTGATTTTCGTTGCAACACTAATAGTTATCGAGAAAAAACTACAAAAAAGAGAAATATCTTACTCTTCAATCAATACTAATGCAGATTATCACAATAAACGTAGTATAAACGGTTCTATATCGTTGATCTTTTCTTATCTTATGTGTTTATTGCCGATATTAATAGGCTTTATTTTACCAATGATTCCACTTATATATTGGAGCATAGAGAAAGGCTTTTTCATATACGAAGCAAGATTTTACAATATAATAACAAACAGTATTAGTTTATCATTTATTACCGCGCTAATCTCTATCAGCATTGCAATAATTATTGGATATACAGCACGTAAAAATAAGGTAATAAGCAATATAGCACGTCTCATTTCTCTTGGATATGCAATTCCAAATGCAATTATTGCAATTAGCATAATAATGTTTTTAAGCAGAATATCTTCTTTCATTACTCAATATATTGTAGAAATTAGCTTGGTAGGAACTATTGGCGCATTAGTTTACTCATATTTATTTCGTTTTTTTGCTATATCTTTCAAAGCAATAGAGTCGGGACTCAAAAAAACACCAAATGAAATTGAATGGACTGCATATACTATGGGTCATGGGCCTATTTCCACGTGCCTGAATATTCATATTCCCCTTATCAAGAAAAGCATACTATCGGGATTTCTGCTCGTGTTTATGGATACGGTAAAAGAACTCACGGCAACACTAATTATCAGACCATTTAATTTTGAAACTATATCAACTAGAATATATGAACTTGTCAGCGATGAGCGTTACAGAGAAGCTGCCCCATTTTCGTTAATGATAGTTATTATAGGTTTAACCTCTACAATAATCTTATTCACACTTGATGATAAGAATCAAAAATAAACTATTTTGCATCTGTTCAGCAGAGTAACAAAATAAGATAGACGAAAAAAGACAACTATAGAAGCAAATGGTCAGTGCTTTCGTGTTTATCAACTTAGTTGGATCTCAGTATCAGCTACTCGGATGACATTATGGAAGCTTAAATGACAAAACAAGAAGCACTGGTTTCAGATGCACTTAAACAAATACACTATCTTGATGATCAATGAGGTCTAGTGTTAACGTATGGACTATCTAAGGAAAAGGGTGGTACCATAACATCAAAGGTTTTTATGCTCTCTTCGTTCAGAAATTCATATTTACCCTGCATTATTCCTGATGGTGTATTTAAGTATGTTCCACTTGTATATTTGAATACCTCTCCAGATTTTATTACAGGTTGTTCTCCAATAACACCAACTCCGGCAATTTCATTTATTTTCCCCTTATGATCTATTATTTGCCAATAGCGACTTAATAATTGAATGGTTGATGAGCTTTTGTTTTTTATCTTAACATTATACATCCATACGTAACAATTTTCATAAGGAATGGATTGCTCTTCAATGTAAATTGGCAAAACTGTAACTTCAACAGAATTAGTAATAAGTGTGTATTTCATGGTCATCGTAAAGTGTTCATGATAAAAGTTTAACACACTTCAATTATACACTTTTTTCATAGATTTTCCAAGCATATTATCGTACTCTAACTAGGAAATATTAATCTACATGATGAACAAAACAGATCCACTGGATAAAAAAGTGATAGGAATAATAGGAAGTGGGCAATTAGGTAAAATGACTGCTATCGCTGCAATAAAACTTGGGCACAAAACGCATATTTTTGCCAGTACTAAAAACGATCCAGCTTGTTCTGTTGCTGATGATTTAACAATAGCAGACTTCTGTGATAAGAGGGCACTTGAATCTTTTGCACAGAGTGTGGATTTAGTCACTATTGAGTCTGAAAATATTCCATGTAGTGCAATTGATATTGTGTCGCAGCATACAGATTTTTATCCAGGTAAAAAGGCGTTACACATTTCGCAAAATAGGCTGAGAGAGAAAGATTTTATTAGAGATTTAAGCATAAAAACTGCTGATTACAAAAGTATACAAAATTATAATCAGCTACTAGAAAGTAGTGAAACTTTTAGCTATCCAGTGAGGCTAAAAACAACAGAAATGGGTTATGATGGAAAAGGACAATATATGATTGAAAATGATTCTGAACTGAAGCAATTTGCTTCCTTCGATTGGAATAAAGAGTACATTCTTGAAGCAAGTGTTGATTTACTGAAAGAGGTTTCAATAGTCGTTGCAAGAGATAAAAACGGTAAAGTAGCTTTTTTTCCTATAGCAGAGAATCACCACGTTGACGGAATACTTAATACTTCAATAGCACCAGCTAAAATAGATAATAAATTAGCCCAAGAGGTACAAAAAACTGCAGAGAAAATAGCAACTGCACTTGATGTAGTAGGAATTCTAGCTATTGAATTTTTCATCACTCAAAATCATGAATTACTAGTTAATGAATTGGCCCCAAGACCCCACAATTCTTGCCACTGGAGCTTGGATGCATGCAACGTTAGTCAATTCGAGCAGCTAGTTAGGATAATATGCGGTCTATCTATGCAGGAAGTAGTATTACGCTTTCCTTGCATGACAAAAAATATAATAGGTAATGATATATATAATTCTCACAAATATTTGAGCAACGAAAAAGCTAGTTTAACCATATATGGGAAAAAAGAGGTTAGGGACAAGCGTAAAATGGGACATGTCAATATAGATTTAAGTTATTGAGCTATAAATGCTCTTTGATCAAGATCTCCAAGATCTGCACTATATTTAGTGCTGCACCTTTGCGTAGATTATCAGCTACTATCCACATATTTAATCCGTGTTTAACGGTATCGTCTTGTCTAATACGCGATATGTATACGGCATTCTCTTGCACAACATCAATCTGAGTCATATATCCACCATCTTCGCGCTTATCTTGCACTAAAACTCCATCGTCTTCACTGAGCATTTCACGAGCTTCTTCTTCAGTTATATGCTGATCAAATTCTACATTTACTGCTATAGCATGACCAACAAGAACAGGTACTCGGACACAAGTTGCAGTTACTTTTATATCCTCTTCTAAAATTTTTTTTGCCTCCTCTTGCATTTTCCACTCCTCTTTTGTAGAACCATCTTCCATGAACTCTCCTATATGAGGAATGCAATTAAATGCTATTTGCTTAGGAAATATTTCAGGTTTTTTAGCTTCATTCATAAAGATTTTTTTTGTCTGATTGTAAAGCTCATCCATTGCTGCTTTACCTACACCAGAAGTTGATTGATAAGTTGAAGCAACGATTCTCTTTATTTTTGCTTTTTGGTGTAATAAATGTAATGCCAGCAACATTTGTATTGTAGTACAGTTTGGATTAGATATTATGTTATGGTTTTTATACTCCGTAATTTTATCTTTGTTGATCTCTGGAATAACTAGTGGCACGCCTTCTTTCATCCTAAAATGAGAGGTATTATCTACGACAATACATCCAGCTTCAGTTGCAATCGGTACGTATCTCTCGGAAACATGAGACCCAGCACAGAAAATTGCTATATTAATTCCAGCAAAATCGTAGTTCTCAAGGTCTAAGACAGTTAATTCTTCATCGCCGAAACTTACCTTTTTTCCCTCTGATTTTTTTGATGCAAAAGCAACAACAGAATCTATTGAAATTTTTCCTTCGTCTTGAAACTCGGCAAGCGCGCTTAATACCTCACGCCCTACTCTTCCTGTTGCTCCAATAACTGCAATCTTACATCCCATATAAATAAACCTCTGATTTTAAAGCTATATTATATTTTTACTGATAAAATTTACAATTACTTTAATATTTTTACCTTGCAATTAACCATAATTTAGTTATAATTATAAGACACTAGTAATATTGCATGGTAGAATGAAATGAGTAAAAAACATGATGACACTAAGGTCAAACCTGCAGTATCTGAATTTCAAAAGCCTGAAAAAGTCAATAGATTAGAGATTCAAAATGTTCCTTCGAAAAAAAGCAAGCCAGCGATAAATTTTGATGATAAAAAGTATGGTGTGAAAATTTCTAAGATAGACCAGCATCTTTCAAACAAGAAGCAAGAATCTTTTGGATTAAGAGATTTTTTAAGTTCAATACCAATAATAGGAAGATTTTTAGTGAAAATTTTCACGCCTGAAAAAGAAGAGTATAAAAAACTGCAATCGCAAATAGGTCTTTCTAATAAAGCAAAAAATGAGATCTACATAGATAATAAACGCACAGAAGAAGTAGGTAGCAAACTTGAGAATGGTAATATTGAACAAGTAGATAAAGAGAAAAAAAATCTTGGCCCATAAATATTAACCATTTAAAGTGTATCTCTCACTACTGAATTTGTTGCACAGAAGTTTTGCAGTACCAAAATAAATAAATGGGTATGCCACTTGCAGTGAACAGGCTCGAAATCAGCAGAGTACCTACAGGGGTTTCTAATATCACCCAACAACAAAAGGTTGTTGCTATGCTACCAATTAAAAGCTTATAACAACTCCTCTCCTGTATAATAACCTTTAGAAAGGCAAAACAGCACGCAAGATAAACGAACAAAAATGAAATTACAGAAAAGTCAATAATCGACGTAATCTGCTGGGCAAAATTGTTGTTTGAAGTGAGAATTAGTAAAATTGCAGTTCCAATTGAACTAACTGTTATTCCCCAAAAAGGAGAGCCATGCTTGTTCCTTTTAGCAAAGAATTTTGGCATTAGTCTATCTTCTGCAAGACCAAAAGCAACTTGTCCACTAGATAAAACCCAAGCGTTTAGACTGCCAACACAAAAAATGAATGCAACTATAGAAACAATTAAATGCCAATTACCAGAAAACATAATTTTTATCGCATCAACATATGGTGCTCTTGAACTTGCTAAATTGTTGCCATTGATCAATCCCATAATTGCAAAATTGTTGATAAAATATATAACAGCAACACAAACTGTGCCAAGCACCACAGCTTTTGGTATAGTTTTAGCTGGATTATCAACTGACCCTGCAGGTGCTGTTGCCAATTCAAGTCCAATAAAACACCATAAAGTAAGGAGTGTAGAGCGCGCAAGAATTTGCGATGTTGTAAGACTTAATATTTCTTCACTTATGATAAAATTATTTCTATCGAAAAAAAACAACGCTGCTACAGGTATTGCAAGCAATACAGCAACCTTCACAACCGTGAGCAGAAACTCAACGTGCCCTGCAGTAGCTATTCCCCTTAAATTTATTAATGTAATGATTGTAAATAACAACAGCTCTAAAAATAAACGCATACTTTTGATATCTTCATGGAAAAATGGTGTAAGATAGCCAACACCCACAACTATTAAAGCTGTTGTACTAACCCATGAGATTACCCAATATGTCCAACCAACAAAGAACGCTGCGGTAGAACCAAAAGTATGTTTCACATAAACGTGAGGACCTCCTGTTTCTGGAAACTTTGCACATAGCGTAGCAAAAACTAGCGCAAGAGACACAGCACCAGCTCCTGATATCATCCAACTTATAAGGCTATAAGCGCCATATGGAGCAAGGCTAATTGGAAGCATAAAAACCCCAGAGCCGATCTGACTACTAATGACTAAAGCAAAAACAGCCCAAAAACCTATTTTATTTGACACAATACCTCTTAATTCTATTAATGTAAGCCAGTAGTATAGCTTAAGAATTTTAGCAAATAAAAAATTTAAGTTAAGTTTTTAGTTTATGATACCAAAGTAGATAAATAAGTGTTCCGCTTAAAGGGAATAGACTTGATATTAACAATGTTTTTATAGAAGTCTCGTATATTACCCAACAGCAAAAAGATACAGCCACACCTCCAATTAAAAATTTGCAGTAGCTTTTGTCTTGTATATTAACTTTGAGAAAAGCAAGGCTACATGCTAAGTAGATAAACAAAAATGACACCACAGAGATATCAATTATTGAAGTTACTTGCTCAGCAAAACTTTTGTTTGACGTTAGGATAAGTAAACCTAACACCCCCAAAGTACTGAGTATTATTCCCCATAATGGAGCATCATGCTTATTTTTTTTGCCAAAAAATTGCGGCATTAACTTGTCTTTTGCAAGGCCTAAGGTGACCTGTCCATCAGCTAAAAACCAAGCATTTAAATTACTTACAGAAACGATAAAGGCAACAACAGAAACAATTAAATGCCAATTACCTGGAAGCATAATTTTTATCGCATCAACATATGGTGCTTTTGAACTAGCTAGTTCATTACCACTTATCAATCCCATAATTGAAAGACTATTGATGAAATATATCACAGCAACACAGACTGTTCCAAGCACTATAGCCCTTGGTATTGTTTTAGAGGGATTATTGACAGATCCTGCAGGTGCCGTTGCTGATTCAAGTCCAATAAAACACCATAGAGTAAGGAGTGTAGAGCGCGCAAGGACTTGAGACATCGTAAAGTTTGATACTTCTTCACTTACAACAAAATTATTTCTATCAAAGAAAAATAATCCTGCTATGGGTATTGCAAGAAGTGCGATAATTTTAACAATGGTCAGAAGAAGCTCAACATGCCCAGCAGTAGTTACCCCTCTTAAGTTTATTAGCATGATAGCTAAAATTAATGTTATTTCTAAAAGCAAACGTATATCTTGTATATCATTATGAAAAAGCGGGGCTAAATAACCGATACTTGCAATTGTCACAGCTGTTGAGCTTACCCACGAGCTTACCCAATATGTCCAGCCAACAAAAAAAGCTGCTGTAGAGCCAAAGGCATGTTTCACATAAATATGAGGACCACCCGTTTCTGGAAATTTTGCGCAGAGTGAAGCAAAAACTAAAGCAAGAGATATAGCACCAAATCCTGATATAACCCAGCTTATGAGGCTATAAGCGCCGTATGGTGCAAGGCTGATTGGGAGCATAAAAATTCCAGAGCCAATTTGGCTACTAATCACCAAGGCAAAAATAGCAAAAAAGCCTATTTTATTTGACACGACAATGTTTAATTTTTATCTGAATAATTAACAATATAGTTGAAGCTCAGAAATTTCAATTGGTCTTTACAAAATTTGCATTTTTTTAATTTAAGCATATATAAAAAGTATATTAATAGATTATTAAGAAGCGGGGTATGAATCCAAGGTTAAAAGATTTTTTGATTATTTGTGGGGGTATTTTATTGTTTGTTTCCGCTATTGGAGCAATTTTTTTATTTGAATATTTATTTGATATCTTTATTAATGCGCTTTATGCATTCCTTCTTGCCAAAACTTCAAGTGAAGTATTAGCATTTTTTGGAACACTTGCAATTTTTTTAGCTGTTGGCGTTTCATGCTACGGACTGCATAAGCTCTGTTCTATTTTTACAGAAAAAATTACAAGCAGCTATCAGTCTTTCAAAAATGAAAATAGTGATGATAACATTTTTTCTGAAGTATATAATGATCCAACAGTAGGGTTAAAAGATAAGATTTTATTTTTTTCTATATACTCAATATACTACATTCAATTACCATTTTTGTATTGTGCATCAAAGATATCAGAACTTAGTAGAATGTTATCAGAGAGTAGAGCGCTCGGTCTTAGAATATGTTTAGTGCTTATCAATACTATATTATTGATCCCTGTAGCGCTTCTTGAGTTAATAAAGTATCCATTAATAAAGCTCTTCTCGCCTCTGGGTTTAAGTGTAAAGCAAATGAGCTTTTTGTTTAATGTAAGTGATGTAGGTACTGGTAATCAGAATGTTCATACTAGAAGTTTTGAGCAAAGTGTTATTGAGTGTGCCAAAAAATTAAAGGAAGAATATGGGACTCCGTCAAATGAGCTGGATGAAGAGTTTAAAAACTATATAGGCGGTTTGACAAATCAGCAGAAAGAACTGATAGCGCCTTATTTGAAGGTAGATAATTATAGAGAAGGAGAATGGGTAAGGTGGGTAGATTCCAAAACCGGACTGACATTAACACAGGCCATAAATCTAGTTTTAATTGCAGCAACAAAGCAAAATGCAGATGTAGAGCTGTTGAAATCCATATTGCTGGTTCGTTTTGAGGAAAGTAATCGCCAATGTGGTCCTGGAATGCTTAATCGTATCATTTATGCATTAAGTGGCCTTGAAGCAGAAAATAATTTTGCAGCTCAACTAGAGCCTCAGATAATAGGAGAATTGGCCGGTAATGCTACTAAAAGATTTCTTGAGAGATCTGTAGATAAGCACTACTTTAAAATAAAAATTTTAAAAGAAAATTTTGATGACTTATATTCGCTAGGTTCTGAAGTGGATTTGAGCAATGCAAATGATGAAGTAAAGGATGGAATTTCTCATATGAGAAGTGCTATAAAAGAATTTGTATTTAAAGAGTTATATGTGAAGTTTTATAATGACTATGGAGAACATATTCGTAGAGGACAGATAAAACAAAAGCTAAGGGAATTAATAACAGGTGAAGTCGTAGATGCAGCAATATATGGTAAGATAGATGAAGTAGCAATACCTGCAGAACCATCCACTTGCCTTGAAAGAGTGAAAGCATTTTTGGGAAATATAGCAAGGTTTTCTGCTGCTTAGCACGCCTCTAGAGTTTACTAAACTTTGATTGTGAGTTAGGTGTGAAGCTAAAAATTGGTATTTACGATTAACTCACAGCAAACTAAACGATGGCAACCTGGTCACCCTCTAATTTTTCCTTATTGATTCGTAGCAGGTTCTTTGCTATGGTTATGAAAAGAAACCTCATCAGTATACTTTGATAGGTGAGTATTATATATGATAATATTGATAACAAATGATGATGGTTTTGAGAGTGAAGGAATAAGATTACTTAAAGAAATTGCACACAATTTTGCATCGGAAGTATGGATAGTAGCACCAGATACTGATAGGAGTGGAGCTGCAAGGTCTCTTGACTATCCAGTAAAGCAATTTATTAAAATAAGTCAACATAGTGAAAGGGAGTTTAGTGTGTCTGGTACTCCCGCAGATTGTGTCATTATCGCGTTAAATAAAATTATGAATAAAAAACCAGACTTAATATTATCTGGAGTAAATATTGGATCAAATGTCGGCGATGATATTTGTTATTCAGGCACAATCGGTGCTGCAATGGAAGGTGCTGCAAGATCTATACCTTCTATTGCGCTGAGCCAAGTTTATCATGATAAAATAGACTGGAACAATACAAAGATTTTTGCACCAAAGGTTATTGCCAAGCTAATGAAAGTTGGTTGGCCTAAAGATATAGTGATGAGTATAAATTTTCCTGCTACAGAAAAAGTGAAAGGGGTCGAATTTGCTGAACAAGGTGAATATAACATTGATGGTGATTTAACTTTTACTGAAAACTTAAATGGTTCTTTGAGCTTAAATTGGTCTCGGGAACACTCAGGCAGTGGTAGTGTAGATAAAATAAAAGGAGGTTTTATTACTATTACACCGATAAAATTAGATTTTACAGATTATGATATATTAAATGCTATGAAAAATTCTTGTGCAGAGGAATTTTCTTCTATAGCTAACACTCCTATTGCTTCTGATTAGATATTTTCTACGGTTTTATCGCGAGCAATCATTTTTTCTTCACCTGTGTCCATATTTTTAATTTTTAAAGTTTTACTGCTTAGCTCTTCATCACCAAAGATTAATACAACTTTTGCATTTGCTTGATTTGCTTTTTTCATTCGGGTTTTTAGAGTTCCACTATATTCGTAAATCACATATAAACCATTTCTGCGTAATTCACTTGCAAGTGTTAGAGCATGTTCTTCAGCTTCTCCACCGATTGGAATTATATAAATAGGCCTCTCTTTTTTTTCAGCATAGTTGATTAATTCCATTATACGCTCAATCCCCACTGCAAATCCTATTGCTGGAGTGTGTTTTCTACCTACTGAAGATACTAGATTATCGTATCTTCCACCGGCAAAAACTGCTCCTTGTGCACCTAAATCTTCTGTGACAAATTCAAATACTGTGTGACAATAATAGTCTAGACCTCGAACTAATTTGCTATTTACAGTGTAAGGTATGCCAAGAGCTTGCAGTCCATTTAACACCTGGTCAAAGAAATATGAAGATTCTTTTGTATAATAATCACTGATTTTTGGTGCGTCAGAGATTATTTCTTTATCTGTCTTATCCTTAGAGTCTAATATTCTGAGTGGGTTTTTAATCAATCTATTTTGACTATCTTCTGATAGGTCATTCTGAAACTTTTTTAAATACGATATCAAAGCTTCTCTATACTGAGTTATTGTTTCACTATCACCCAGAGAGTTGATTTCCAGCTTTACATTTTTATTGATGCCAAATTCAGTTAGTAAGTGCTGAGCGAGTGATATCAATTCAATATCAGCTTTTGGATCTTCTATGCCAAAAACCTCAAAATTTATCTGATGAAATTGCCTTTGTCTTCCCTTTTGCGGTCTTTCATAGCGAAATGCAGGCCCTATTGAAAATAATTTTATCGGCGCTTGTAGTTTTTTTTCAATGAGTAACCTAACAATAGCTGCAGTGAACTCAGGACGCAGAGTTATGCTCTTTCCCCCTTTATCAATAAAAGTATACATCTCTTTAGTGATAATATCTGAGCTATCACCTAAAGTCTTTGTAAAGACTTCTGTGTATTCAAATATCGGAGTTTGAACAGGTAAAAAGCCGTATAAACTTGAGATTCTGCTTGCTGTTTGCTCTATGTGTTTAAACTTGTACCATTCATCAAACAGGAGATCTTTTGTTCCTCTAACTGTTTGATTAGTCATAGCATAGTCTCTATACCTGAAACTTCTGGTATGTGATAGCTTAGCATATTCTGCACTCCTTGTTTTAAGGTAATTGCAGCACTTGGGCACCCAGAGCAAGCTCCTTGCAGTTCAACGTAAACTATTCCGTCTTTATAGCCACAGAACTTGATATCACCACCATCTTGAGCAACTGCAGGTTTAATATAACTTTCCATCAATTCTTTTATTCTATTTACAATTTCTATATCATTTTCATTAAAGAATTCTTCCTCTAGCATTTTATTATCACTTACTCCTTCTTTATCAAATGCTTTTCCACCAGAAGTAAAGTGATCCATAATTGTAGTTAAAATTTCCACCTTTACTATATCCCAATTCATTCTATCTGATTTTGTTACCGAAATAAAATCATGACCAAAAAATACTCTTACAACATGTTCTATTTGAAAAAGATTTACTGCTAGTTTGGAGTTCTTTATTTCATCTGCATTTGAAAAATCAGCTGTTTCTCCTTCGCTCAGAATTTCAAAACCAGGAAGAAATTTCAGCGTGTTTGGGTTTGGTGTTTCTTCAATCTGGATAAACATGTTATTTACCATGACAATTATAATTGTTACTATTTAATCATAAAATGATAAAAAAATATACATGTCATTCATCTTCTTCCTTTTTTTGATATTCACAATAATCACGTTTGTTTTACCTAGCGTTGTTGTATTTTTTCTCTTTTTGGCAAAGAGAAATAACATAAGTTTTATGATGCACTCTATATTAAGTAAGTTTTTGAACGAATTTAACAGCAGTAAAAGTTACACCAAAAATTACACTGGTGATAATATGTCCAAAGATGAAGCATTAAAAATACTGGGGCTGAATTCCGAGGCAAGCCAAAATGAAATCAATAAGGCATACCAAAATTTAATGAAACTGGTCCATCCAGACAAGGGAGGCTCGGAATATTTTGCACAAAAGTTAAACGCAGCACGTGATAGGTTGATGAAGACCTAATTTTAACTATTGTTTTCTCTGTAAATTTTGCTTGTACATATTAAGTTGCATGATATAAAACCGGAAACATTATTCTTTAGGAGGTATTTGATGAAAAAACTTGAGAGATTGAGAAAGAATTTATTTGCGGCTATAGATGAGCTTAATATTAATAAAGTTAAAAGATATGTTAAAAAGGCAAGATATATAAATAAAGAAAAAGAGATTATTAATGGTAAAAAAGATGGTATGGCACCTATACATCTTGCTGTTTATAGAGGTAGCTTAGAGATAGTGCGGTTTTTGCTTAAAAATAATGCTAATATTAATGCTGTTAGTGATGGATGTCTTGTTCCTTACTCGTACGTTACTGCCATGAATAGAAAAGCAGAAATAAAAGAAATGATATATCATTGTACTAGTAGTACCACTTCCCAAGTAATGCAAGGTTTTACAGCTTTACACTTAGCCTTTTTTTATTGTCGATTAGATATCGCGAATCTTCTGCTCAATAATAACACTATTAATATTAAAAATGCAAATGGCAAAACGGCATTTGAGGTTATCCCTGGTTATGAAAGTCTTTGCAGTGATGGCTGTGACATAGAAAAAATATTCTTAGCTGTGTTAAGATTTCATAAAAATAATTGTACAGAACTATTACTTTCTGCTAGAATAAATACTAAATTAGAGTTAGAAGCTGGTGATACTCCAGATGCAGCAAGTAGTATAGCAAACCCTTTCTCAACCTCCACCAGGGCAAATACTAAGATAGGATTGGAAGCTGGTGATACTCCAAATCCTGCACCAAGCAGTGCAGTAAAACCTTTTTCTTTTATTAATAGTATATTTAGTTGGGTAACCACTGCCACACTCAATGGCTTATTCAGCAGTGCTCCTACTTTACTTCCTGCACAGCAATTTGTTGATCACTTAGCTGGTAGCCCAATTGGTTCTTCACAAGTTGATTTTAATGCAACAGCTCTACTAGTTGATGTAGTGGTCAAAAAGTTCACAGGGAAAAAGTATTCAAGACTACTGGACAATCCACCTCTGACAAAACTTGATATTATAGAAAAAAAACTCGAGACGGCAATTAGTAGTTGTGAAAAACTTTATCAATGTCCTGAAAGTTCATTAAGCAATTTAACGATATCTAAAAGTATGCATCAAAAGTCCCTTCAAATCAGTTAAAATAAGCTCTCTAATTCGAGTGCTTATTTACAAAACTTATCCCTTATTTCCTCTTCTAAAGCAGATTGCTTATTATCAAGTAATAAAAATTATGAATTAGGGGCTTAAAATATTTTGCAAAAAAGTTACGTGATAGATTGCTGAAGACCTAATTTTTAACTATTGAAATTTTTCTCTGTAAATTTTGCTTGTATATATCAAATTGTGTGATACAAAATCGGGAACGTTGTCTTTTAGGAGATATTTGATGCAAGGGATGCAAAAACGGATAAAAACTGAGAACTTTGTAAATGAGTTATTTATTGCCATAAAAGAGCATAGTCTTCTAAAAGCTAACATATGCATCAGAAGTGCAGTGTACATGAACCTAAGAAAGCAGATTTTTATTGGTGAAAAATACGGTATGAAACCTATAAGTTTTGCTGTGAAAGAAAATAGCTTAAAGATATTGAGGTTTTTGGTTAATAACGGCGCCAATGTTAATGCTGCTAGTAGTGAAAGCTTGAGAGTTGCATTGCACGTTGCTGCTGAATATGGCAGAGAAGATGCAGGACAGCTTCTACTTAGTCGTTATGCTAAGATCAATTTGCAAGATATAACGGGTAAGGTGCCTTTGCACTTAGCGTCTTTCCATTGCCAAGTGGCAATGGTGGAACTTCTTATCAAGCATGATGCTAATATTTATATAAGAGATGCGGGTGGTAGAATACCACTAGATGTTGTTGGAGATGATCCAAAATCTATATGTACTAGTAATACAAGGCAAAAAATAATATCTACATTAAAATGTGCTGATAAAGAAGTTAATTGTCAGACATTAGCTTCTAGAGCAAATCCTAAGGTAATAGAAGCTAGGAATTACTTTAGCTATCATGATAATAGTACAAATGTGTTAAGCAGCGCAGTAAAACCTTCTTCTTTTATTAATAGTATGTTTAGTTATGTGAGAACTTCAATTACTGCTGTACTCAGTAGCCTATTTCAAAGTACCCCTGCTTTACCTCCTGCACAGCAATCTATTGCACATTCAACTGGAAGCTCAATTGGTTCTTCACAAGTTGATTGTAATGGAATAATTCTGCTAACTGCTGTAGCAATAAGTAAGTTCACAGGGAAAAGATATTCAATGCCACTGGATGATTCACTTTTAACGATAAGACAGGTTAAAGAAAGAAAACTTAATTCTCTAGAAAGAGATGTCAAGATGGCACTTAGCAAGTGTGACAAGCTTCATCAGCATCCTGAAAGCTCACTGAGCAACTTCACAATATCTAAAGGCGTGCATCATCAAAAGCACCTCTAAATCAGTTAAACTAAGCACTCTAATTCGAGTGCTTATTTACAAAACTTATCCCTTATTTCCTTTTCTAAAGCAGATTGCTTCTTATTAAGAGCAAAAAAATTTGAATAATGAAGCTCAGCATATTTTGTACAAAAGTTAACGTGGTAGGTTGCTGAAGACCTAATTTTTAACTATTGAAATTTTTCTCTGTAAATTTTGCTTGCACATATTAAGTTGCATGATATAAACCCGGGAGATTCTCTTTTAGGAGGTATTTGATGGAAAAACAAAAAATAATTGAGATTTTAGGAAGAAAATTAGTTTCTGCTATAAGCAGAGGTGATTTTCAGAAAGTTAAAGAATGTATTAAAGAGATAGAGTATGAACAAATAAAAAATGAAGTTTTGAATTATGAAAGATACTATATGAAACCTATACATCATGCTACTCTCTTGGGTAATTTAAAGATATTAGAGTTTTTATGTAACAGCGGTGCTGATGTTAATACTACTATTAGTAATCGATATTTGAGTACTCCCTTGCACATTGCTGCTAGACATGATAAACTAGAAATAGCAAAGTTTTTACTTGATCGTGATGCTAACATCAATGCTACAAATTATAAAGGCTTTACACCTCTGTACTTAGCATCTGACCACTGTCATTTAAATATGGTAAAACTCCTACTCTGCAAGGGTGCTGATGCTAGTATTCAAAGTCAGTATGGCAAAACAGCATTAGATGTTGTTGGAAATGCTAGAAAAGATGAATGTAGTAGTAGTGAAATTCAAAAAATAGAATCTGTATTGAGCAGTTCTACTGAAGCTGACTGTGAAGCAAAATTAACTTCTATAAAAGCAGGTATTAAAGACGCTAACGACAGCACAGATTTTGTAAGTAGTGCAGCGAGTCTTCAATTATCCCCTACCAAAGCAATTAAGATAGAATTGGAAGTTAGTAATACCAAAAACTTGGCAAGTAGCACAGTGAACTCTTCCTCCACTCCTACCAGAGCAGATTTTAAAGAAGCTAGCAGCATCACAAGCGGTGCAGTAAAACCTTCTTCTTCTATTAATATGTGTGATTCATATAGGTTATTACAATAAAAATGTAAGATCAAATAGAAATTTGTACTTGTGATAGTTTATATACCTTATTACAATTATGGTGGGAAGTATATCAACAATAAAAGCCGCAAGTAAATGGACTCTAAAGTTAAGCTACGCCTGAATTGGGTAAACCTATATAAAAAATTAGGTCATGCAGGAAGAGTATGTCAGCACTATAATATTTCACGCTTTACCTTACGCAAATGGTGTAAACGTTACAAGGAGTTTGGTGAAAAAGGATTAGAAAATCTTAGTAGCAGGCCTAAAACCTCACCTTTACAAAAAACCAATATATCTAGTGATCAACTTATTCTCCACTTAAGAAAAACTAGAAAATTAGGAGCAAGACGTATTCAAACTGAATTGAAACGTTTACATGATCTCTCTTTTTCATTGGCTACTATACACAAAGTTTTCAAAAAATATGATGTAAGTCTTTTACGTATTAAACGTCATTACCGCAAACAAATAAAGCGTTACAACTGTAAAGTACCAGGAGAGCGTATACAGATGGATGTATGCAAAATAGCTTCTGGACTTTATCAGTATACCGCTATAGATGATTGTACACGTTATAAAGTTGTTACATTGTACCCAAGACGTACTGCAGAAAACACTCTAGATTTTCTTGAACAACTAAGAGAAAAAATGCCATTTCATTGTCAAAGAATTCAAACCGATAGAGGACAGGAATTTTTTGCTTATGGGGTGCAAGAATATTTGAAAAAATGGAAAATCAAATTTCGTCCTATCAAGCCATTTTCCCCGCATTTAAACGGTAAAGTGGAAAGAGCTCAGCGTACAGATTTAGATGAATTTTACAGTAGTGTTAACATCAAGGATCCTGACCTACAAATTAAACTCAGAGATTGGGAAAACCATTATAATAGACAACGTCCTCATAGCTCTCTTCAAGGAAAAACTCCATGGGAAAAATATAAAGAGCTAGAAAGTACAATTCCTTGTTTAAGTGAAGTGCAAAAAAATTACATTCCGTCAAAGGAGCCTTTTGTCATGCAAAATTACAAGCATGATCAAAGATTAAAGTCAATTCAAAAACACAACGTTACTTAACTATTTAAAATTCAGACTTAATCTGACAAATCAGTTGTTATGACCTATATGAATCACACAATTAATAGTATATTTAGTTGGGTAACCACTGCCACACTCAATGGCTTATTCAGCAGTGCTCCTACTTTACTTCCTGCACAGCAATCTGTTGACCACTTAGATCGTAGCCCAATTAGTTCTTCACAAGTTGATTGTAATGGAATAATTCTACTAACTGCTGCAGCAATGAGTAAGTTCACAGGAAAAAAATATTCAAGGACACTGGACAATTCACTTCTCACAATAGAAGAAATTAGAGAAAGAAAGCTTAACACTATAGAAAAAAACTTCGAGACAGCACTTAGTAAGTTTAAAAAACTTTATCAATGTCCTGAAAGTTCATTAAGCAATTTAACGATATCTAAAGGTATACATCAAAAGTCCCTTTTAATCAGTTAAAATAAGCACTCAAGCTTGAGTGCTTATTTTCGTATAATCCTCTTTAAGTTAAAGCTCTTATATGTTGAGAATAAGCTGCTAAGCAATTTAAGCAAACTAAGGAGGCTTATGGTGTTTTGTACAAAAACTAAATGTAGCACGTGATCAAATAACAATCTCTTACGTTGTAAATTTTTTTTAATTTTACATATAAATTTCACTAGCATATTCCCAAATTATGTGGTATAAGGGCAAAAATTTTATCCTTTAGGAGGGTTATGGTTACAAAAACAGAAGTTGAAAAATGGAGAGATGGGTTACGTTCTGCAGTAAAGGAACGTGATTTTCAAAAAGCTGAGGAGTATATTAGAGAAGGAAAGACACATACTACTAATGTTATTAACTCTAAAGATAGAAATGGTAACTCACCTTTATCGATTGCTGTTAGTAAACAAGATTTAGAAATGATGAGGTTTTTAATTGAGAATGGTGCAGATGTTAATATTGAGGACTTTTTTCGTGTGCCTCCTATATACTATGCTGTTACAAAGGGCACCAAAAAAATGATAGAGCTTCTAATCGATAAAAAGGCTAGCATTAGTGGTTATTTTTCATATGCTGGTGAAAAACGTACTCTTATAGGCTGGGCTATAGATAAAAATAGTTCGGAAAAAGTAGAGGTCCTACTTAAACATGGTGCTAGTCCAGATGGCAAATTTGATTTTAATGATTCTTCACAAGATTCGTGTCTACATATTGCCATTCAGAAAGATTACCAAAAAATAGTAGAGCTTCTTATTGAATATCATGCTGACGTCAATGTTCAAAACAGACGGGGGCACACACCTATATATTTGGCTATTAGTTTAAAACGTCCAAAAATAATGAAGCTGTTATACGATAGTGGTGCTGATATTGATAATGTTAAGGATATAAGGAACGAGACACCATCAGATTATGTTAAGTTATTTTATCCCGGTAAAACGATAAAAGAGATTGTTGCAGAAGCAGAGAGTGCCAATGTAAACCCAGGTGATACTACTCTTGCACCAAGTAGTGCAGTAAGACCTTCTTCTTTTATTAATAGTGTATTTAGTTGGATGGGAACTTCAACAACTGCTGCACTCAGTAGCTTATTTCAGAGTGCCCCTGCTTTACCTCCTGCACAGCAATCTATTGCACATTCAACTGGAAGCTCAATTGGTTCTTCACAAGTTGATTGTAATGGAGCAATTCTGCTAACTGCTATAGCAATCAGTAAATTCACAGGGGAAAGATATTCAATGCCACTGGATAATTCGCTTTTGACATTGGAGCAAATTAAAGAAAGAAAGGTTAGTGCTATAGAAAGAAATGTCAAGATGGCACTTAGTAATTGTGAAAAACTTTATCAATGTCCTCGAAGTTCATTAAGCAATTCAACAATATCTAAAGGTGTATGTCATCAAAAGTCCCTTTAAAACAAGCACTCAAATTTGAGTGCTTGTTTTTGTGAAATCTACTCTTTAAACTTAAACTTTTTATTGTTTATTAGCGTTAAATTGTTACAATACAATGAGTTAAGATGACAAAGTTTTAAGTTATGGAAGATGATAGCAAAAAAGAAATAATAGAAGAAAAAGGTATATTAGGTTGGATAGAGTACAGACTGCCTATATTTTCTTTTCTAAAACATACTGCTTCTTATCAAGTACCAAAAAATTTAAATTATGCTTGGAATTTTGGTTCTTTAGCTGGTATAGCGCTGATTTTACAAATAATAACAGGTATATTTCTTGCCATGCACTACACTCCGCATGTTGATCATGCATTTAATAGTGTGGAGCGTATAATGCGTGACGTAAGTTATGGATGGCTGATACGTTATACTCATGCTGTTGGGGCGTCGCTCTTCTTTATGGTGGTCTATGTTCATATCATGCGTGGATTATATTACGGATCTTATAAGAGACCGCGAGAAATGGTATGGTTTATTGGCATATTTATATTTTTTGCAATGATGGCAACTGCCTTTATGGGATATGTTCTTCCATGGGGACAAATGAGTTTTTGGGGTGCAACAGTTATAACTAATTTATTCTCGGCTATACCTTTAATTGGTGATAAAATAGTTATATGGCTATGGGGAGGCTTCTCTGTTGATAATCCAACGCTTAATCGTTTTTTTGCGCTGCATTATCTTATGCCTTTCATTATTATCGCTTTAGCTATGTTGCATGTTGTTGCTCTGCATAGGTTTGGCTCTAATAATCCAAGTGGAATAGAAGTCAGGTCAGATAAGGATACCATTCCTTTTTATCCTTACTATATAGCAAAGGACTGCATAACTTTTGGTTTATTTTTTATAATTTTATTTGCATTTGTTTTTTATGCCCCTAATTATCTTGGGCATCCTGATAATTATATAGAGGCTGATCCTATGGTAACTCCAGTACATATAGTGCCAGAGTGGTATTTCTTACCTTTTTATGCGATGCTGCGTTCAATTCCAAATAAACTTATTGGTGTACTTACCATGTTTGGATCTATTTTAGTGTGGTTTCTTTTGCCTTGGCTTGATAAATCAAAGGTTAAAAGTGGTTCCTACCGTCCATTATTTAAGAAATTTTTTTGGGTTTTTGCAATAAATTTTGCATTTCTTGCCTGGCTTGGGGGACAAGAAGTTAAGGAGCCTTACATTACTTTAAGTAGGCTTTCAACTCTTTATTATTTTTCATATTTTGTGATAATTTTACCTTTACTTAGTAAGTATGAGAAACCAAAAAAATTACCAAAAACAATAAGCGATTCCGTGCCGGAGATGAAGTGATGCTATTGGTTAAAGTTGCTGTGTTTTGTGTATTATTTTTCGCTAATTCTCTATCTGCAGAGGAGTTTAAACCTTTACCAAATAAGAAAATTGACTGGAGTTTTAATGGAATTACCGGATCTTTCGATAGAGAGTCAATTCAGCGTGGCTATAAAGTATACAAGGAAGTCTGTGCTGCTTGCCATTCAATGAATAGAATAGCGTTTCGTAATTTGCAAGATGTTGGTTTTTCTGAAGAGGACGTAAAACAAATTGCAGCCTCTTATCAAGTGAAAGATGGTCCAAATGATTTGGGTGAAATGTTTGATAGGCCGGGAGTGTCTTCGGATTATTTTATTGCACCTTTTGATACAAAAGAAGCAGCTGCAGCAAGTAATAATGGTGCAATTCCACCAGACTTATCACTCATTGTCAAAGCAAGGCACGATGGTGCAAACTACGTCTATTCACTTTTGATAGGCTATCAAAACGGCGAGCAGGATGAGAATGGTTTATATTTTAATCCATATTTTTCAACAGGTAGGTTAGCTATGGCCCCACCTCTTTCTGAAGGAATGGTAGAATATGATGGTGCAAGACAAGCCACAGTTGAAAATATGGCATATGATGTGGTAAATTTCTTACAATGGGCAGCAGAGCCAGAACTGGAGCGCCGACATAAACTTGGGCTAAAAATAGTGACATATTTTATAATTTTGACGGTGTTTTTTGTATTAACCAACAACAGGATTTGGAGCAGGCTCTATAAAAAGAAAAAATAGAGTTTTTTATGTTCATTCTTTCATACCTTATTTACACTAGCAAATGTATTGTATAGTAATAAATACATTATGAAAATATAAAGGTATGGAATTTCAAATAGTTACACATTTTCAGCCAGCTGGAGATCAACCACAGGCAATAGACAACTTAGTTGCAGGGTTAAATAGTAATAAAAGAGATCAGGTTTTGCTTGGAGTTACTGGTTCTGGAAAAACCTTCACTATGGCAAATGTTATTGCAAGAACAAACAGGCCTGCATTAATTATGGCACATAATAAAACTTTAGCGGCGCAGCTTTACGAGGAGATGAGAGGATTTTTCCCTCACAATGCTGTTGGATACTTCATTTCTTATTATGATTATTATCAGCCTGAGGCTTATTCGCCACAAACAGACACTTATATTGAAAAAGACTCTTTAATAAATGAAAGAATTGATATGCTACGCTATTCTGCTATATGCTCTCTTTTGGAGCGTAGGGACACGATTGTAGTTGCGAGTGTTTCTTGTATATATGGTCTTGGTTCGCCTGAGAGCTATCTCAGCATGACCTTGACTTTAAGTGCTGGAGATAAGATTCATGTTAATGACTTTCTGAATAATTTAGTTAATCTCCAATATAAACGTTCTGATGTCAGATTTGAGCGAGGATATTTCAGAGTGCGCGGCGATATTATTGATATATTTCCTGCCTATTATGAAAATAAAGCTTGGCGTTTATCATTGTTTGGTGATGAAATAGAGGAAATTTCTGAGATTGATGCCATGAACAGCAATATTATCAGATGCATAGATACAGTCACCATTTTTCCAAATAGCTATTACACTACATCACGTGAGACTCTTTTGCAAGCAGTTCAATTGATTAAAAAAGAACTACATGAACGCCTGGATTATTACTATTCACAGAACAAAATTGTTGAAGCAAAACGCCTTGAGCAGCGTACTAATTTTGATATTGAAATGATGATGGCAACGGGAGTGTGTAAAGGTATTGAAAATTATTCGCGTTATCTTTACGGAATGAAAGCCGGAGATCCACCGCCTACATTGTTTGAGTATTTACCTAAAGATGTAATTTTATTTGTTGATGAAAGCCATGTAACCGTTCCCCAGATAGGTGCAATGTATAGCGGTAATGAAGCACGTAAAAAGAAATTGATAGATTATGGTTTTAGGCTACCTTCTGCTTTTGATAACCGTCCATTAAAATTGGAAGAGTGGGAGGCAATACGGCCACAGACTATTTACGTTTCGGCTACTCCAGGAAAATATGAATTAGAAAAGACTAATCACGCATTTATAGAGCAAGTTATCCGCCCAACAGGACTGACAGATCCCATCTGCACCATAAAACCAACAGAGAGTCAGGTTGATGATGTGATTCACGAGGCGCAAGTAACAATAAAAAAAGGATTTTGTATTCTAATTACCACATTGACAAAAAAAATGGCTGAAAAGCTAGCTGAGCATATGAGTGAGCTCAGTATGAAAGTAACTTACCTACATTCAGATATTGGTGCACTGGAAAGAATTGAAATTATATGCAAATTAAGATCTAAAGAAATAGATGTTCTTGTTGGCGTTAACTTGTTGCGGGAAGGTCTTGATATTCCCGAGTGTGGATTGGTTGCAATTTTAGATGCTGACAAAGAAGGGTTTTTACGATCAGAGACTTCGCTCATTCAAACGATAGGTCGTGCTGCACGAAATGTTGAAGGCAGAGTAATTTTATATGCAGACAAAATTACTAATTCTATGGATCGTGCACTGAAAGAAACTGAAAGGAGAAGAAAGAAACAGACAGAGCATAATACACTGCATAATATTGTACCAAAAACTATAATAAAGCCTATATCAAATACTTTACAGGAAAAAGTGGTAGTTGAGAATTTTAGCAAGGATGATCTAAATAGTTTGAAAAAGCAAATGTTGAAGCATGCTGAAAATTTAGAGTTTGAAGAGGCGGCGAAAATAAAAGGTATTATTGAAAAATTTAATAACAGACCCGTTACATAACTAGAAAAAAAGATAAATAATTAATAGTTAAGCTGACTTTGATTTACCAAGGATTTGAAAAACTATTATCTAAGAACATATCTTGAAAGGACTTAAGTGGTTAAATATTAAAGAGTTCTTGAAGTAAGGAGAGCACACTCATACGTCAAGCAAACAACGTTTACCTAAAATTCTGTGACATTAGCAGCTTCCTTGGCCCGGTTTCAGTAAACAGTGATTTTGTAATTCTTCTATATATTAGAAAAATTTTTATTTTAATTAGCCATAGGCGCCTATTGTTTTTTAGCTAAAGTAAAGGTCAAGTATCTGGAATTCTGGACATAAAATCCCCCTGTGTAAAAAAGATTAGAAAAAAGTGCAGCGCACATACGACAGAGATTAAGCATATGTGTATGCGCTGAAGAAGATACGCTACATTTTTTACTTAGTTTGATTATTTAATAGAAAAGTCTGCAGACAAAGATAGATTTTGAGCTCTTAAAATATCTCTAACTGTGATTATAATCAGATTTAAAATATATGGAAGCAATTTTTTACGTTAATATTTTAAATTAGGCCTCTTGCATAACTATATTAAACTCCCTCATTATATATTTTATTGCATTAATAATTGTTATCGCCCCTTGTGCAACATTTGGCCTTGTCACTTATATCACTTAGATACAACTCACCTTCCTATTTTTTGCATCTTATTCTTTTCTTTTTTCCCTTTCAAGACAGGTTCTGAGTGGCAAAACATAGGTCCACTTTAATGTGTATTAAACAAGATTTTATAACTCTAATTGTCTTTGCTTGTGCTGTTCAACTGTGACATCAACCATTACATTCAATGGAAGATGATCTGAAGGGTATCTCTCTTGTTGGAATTATATCATCTTTACCCAGGCCTTTCACCCTACGCTGTATACTCCTTTATAACAGGGGATAAAAAGCAAAAATCTATTCTTTTTTTGAGATCATATACAGATTCTAACAATTAAAATCTCACAACAAATTTGTTGTTTCATAGCTTTTATATAATCTATAATTGCAACTGTTTTAACATTAATCAGAGACTAAAAGAGGCTTGTTATTAATGGATTACTTATAAAATCTTATGGAAAGTAGAGCTTGGTTCATTTGGCTGATCAGCAACTTAATTGTTATATTCAGCAATATGCAGATAATCTACACCTTTATAAGTGTGAATCTTGAAAAAGAACTTGGGCTCACGATTGCGCAAGTTGCACTAGCTAATTCAGCATATACTTGGACTTTTGCTATCTCACAATTTTTTAGTGGGGCAATGTTTAATGTTTTTTCCAGCAAAAAAATTTATTTTTTCTCGTTGTCAATCATGCTCTTTGGTTTTTTTGTCCTTATCAAGAGTGACAATTTTGCCCATTTAATTTTATCTCAATTTTTGATCGCAATTGGAGCATCGTTTGGTTTTGTTGGCGCTGCTCATGTAAGTAGCACATATTTTCCCCTTACTCAATTTGGACTGATGTTCTCACTAGTGCAGACAATTTCAAGTCTTTCTGCTTTGATGATTCAAATGTGCTTCTCTAGCTTGCTTGCCGAAGGTGCAGATTGGAAAAATCTTATTGTATGCGTAATATTATTTGGCGTATCAATATTCGTACTTATGTTTTTTTATCCGAAAGGACTTTCAAAAAAAAATTTGGGGGAATACACAATAAAGAGCTCTATAAAAACAGTAATATGTTCTGTACTAACAGTGCTAAAATTAAGAGATATCTGGATAACCTCAATAGTGGGTGCTATTACTTTTGGAACATTTTTAGCGCTTAATATGCTGTGGGCACCAAGGTTACTAAGCAACTTAGAACTCAATACAATGGAGTTAGGTGTGGCAACTGCAATATTGTGGCTTGGTCTTGCAGTTGGTGCTCCAATTGCAGATCTAATCTCAAATCTATTTAAAAATAGAAGGCACGTAATCTCTGCTTTTGCCACATTGCAAAGTATTTCAGCTATTATTTTACTATGCGGTAATTTAACAGTTCATATTATATACTTTTGTATGTTAATGTTTGGTTTTTTTGCAGGAGGACATATGCTTAATTTTACTGTTGGTAGTGAGATTGTTGAGCAGAAGTATATTAGCACATCATCATCCATTATCAATGGATTTATGTTTGTTATGAGTGGAATTTTAGTGTCAATTTTAGCACTTTTTTCAGATCATCAAATGGCGCTTTTCACAATATTTGCAATGTTAACATTTGCTAGTATTTTTAATTATGCTACAAAAGAAACATACTATAAAAATAAAGTAGCTGAATCTTGAGTCGATTGTTATATTATATTAACATACTGTAATAAATTATGACAACAAAAGACACAACAGTAACTAAGGCAACAATAGCTGAATGTATAAACCAGGAAATTGGATTATCGAAAGAAGACTCTATTGCAATAATAGATGACATATTGGATGAGATAAAAACGAGCTTAGCAAAGGATGGAATAGTAAAAATATCTTCATTTGGAACATTTTTGGTTAAAAACAAGAAAGAAAGACCAGGAAATATACCAAAGACATCGGAAAGGGTAGTAATTAAAGCGAGAAAATCAATTTCTTTTAGACCTTCAAAAATGATGAAGAAATTAATAAACAACCGATGAATAAGGAAAAATTATTTTACACAATTGGAGAAGTAGCTGAAGAACTACATTTGGAGCAGCATGTTTTAAGATTCTGGGAAAGTCAATTCCATCAAATTAAACCCATAAAACGGAAGGGAAGAAGACTATATGATCATAAGTGTATAGAGGCAATAAAGAAAATAAAATATATGCTATATGACAAAGGATATACAATAAAAGGAGTACAAAAGGAATTTGGTAACGATGTAAGAATTGATCATTATTCAAGAAATTTGTTGAAAGAACTTACCGATTTAAGAGACTATTTGACTGATAAAATAAATGAAGAAAGTAATAAATAGACGAAAAACACTATAAAGTTTTGTGAAAGTTGATATATCTAGAGATAAGTGTATGTGTCGTATAGCCTTGTTCTTTATATTATCAGCAATACTGATAAGCTGTGGCCTGCAAAAACCTGCACCTGTACTACTTAAAGGCGAAGAATTTTATGGGAAAAGAGACCTAGAGTACACAAGGGAGTATAATTTGATTAAAGAAAATGTTGATTCTTCGCTGCGAAAAGAAAGTAGAAAAGCCTTTGTAGATAAGGTATATAACAATAATGCACAAAGCATGTGTAAATTTGTAATACCGGTTAAAGGTGCAGTTACCTCTTCTGATAAAATATGTCAAGATGGCATAAAAATTACTGCTCAAAGTGGAACAAAGGTTATTGCTTCTGCACCTGGCAAAGTAATATACGTAGGCAAAGGCCTGAGGTGGTACGGAAATTTAATTATAGTGGAACATAAAGATAATTACATGACTATGTACTCCTATTTAAAAAACATACAAGTTGAAATTGGTGATAAAGTAAAACAAGGTCAAGTAATTGGATCTGCAGGTAAATCAAGCACACAAGATAAAGATCCGCAGATGTGTTTCACAATAAGACATAATGGTCAAGCAGTCGATCCTTTAGTACATATAAACTGTGATTGAATTTATGAAATATGATTTTAAAAACGTTGAAAAATTCTACCAAAATAAGTGGGATTTTTCTGTAAGCAAAGATAGTAAAAAGAAGAAATGTTACGTGTTGGAAATGTTTCCATATCCATCTGGTAAGATTCATATGGGGCACCTGCGTAACTATGCAATAGGAGATGTTATAGCACGTTACAAGAGAGCTCGTGGATTTGAGGTTTTGCACCCAATTGGCTGGGATGCGTTTGGATTACCAGCTGAAAATGCAGCAAGGGACAATAACATTAACCCTGCAGCATGGACACAAGATAATATAGATAATATGCGCACGCAGCTAAAATCTATAGGTCTTTCATACAATTGGGATCGTGAGCTCTCCACATGTGAGCCTGATTATTACAAACACGAACAGAAATTTTTTCTGGATTTTTTAAAGCATGGTCTTGCCTATCGAAAAGAGTCGTGGGTTAATTGGGATCCAGTGGACCAAACAGTGCTTGCAAATGAGCAAGTGGTTGATGGAAAAGGATGGCGATCAGGTACAGTTATTGAAAAACGTAAGTTATTCCAATGGTTTTTAAAGATTACTGATTTTGCTGAAGATTTGCTTCATTGTCTGCAAAGTTTAAAAAATTGGCCAGAAAAAGTCAAAACTATGCAAGAACGATGGATAGGAAAATCTGAAGGTGTAACTATAGATTTTGAAATAGTTGGCTTGAATAAGAAGTTAAAGATTTTTACAACTTCTCCTCATACTTTATTTGGAGCTTCTTTTCTTGCAGTAGGAGCAGAGCACCCTATTGTACAAGACCTTAAGGACAAAGAAATAAGAGACTTTTTTGGTAATATGAAGGCAAAGGGGGAGAATGATGAAAAAATTGGAATTTACACTGGACTGAACGTCAGGCACCCATTTCTCGACAAGGAATTACCAATTTATATAGCGAATTTTGTGTTGATGGAGTATGGAGAAGGTGCGATTTTTGGTTGCCCTGCACATGATCAGCGTGATTTTGAATTTGCACAGAAGTATGGTTTACCGATTATTCCTGTAGTTTGTGAAGAGAGCACAGAGAGCACAGAGATCTTAAAAGAACCGTACTTCGGTGATGGAGTGATGTTCAATTCTGAATTCTTAAACGGACTAATGATTAATGAGGCAAAAAAAGTAATCATAAAAAAACTTGAAGAAAAAGGAATAAGCAAAAAAACAGTAAACTACCGTTTGCATGATTGGGGAATTTCAAGGCAACGTTATTGGGGATGTCCTATACCTATTATACATTGTAAAGATTGTGGAATTGTTCCAGTTCCAGAAAAAGACCTCCCTGTTGTTCTACCAACGGATGTAGAATTTACAAGTGGTGGTAATCCCCTGTATAAGCACCCAACCTGGAAATTTGTTGATTGTCCAAAGTGCGGAAAGCAAGCAGAACGTGAAACTGATACATTTGACACTTTTTTTGAATCTTCTTGGTATTTTGCTGCATTTTGCAGTGAAAATAAATCGATTAATAAAGATACTTGTAATCGTTTTATGCCTGTTGATTATTACATAGGTGGAATAGAACATGCAATTTTACATTTGCTTTACTCAAGGTTTTTCTGCCGTGCTTTAACTAAATGTGGCTATTTTGACGTTAAAGAGCCTTTCTCTACTTTAATCACTCAAGGAATGGTCTGCCATATAACTTATAAAGATGAGAATGGCAAATGGCTCTTTCCCGAAGAAGCAAAAGAGTTGATTGCGAAGGGTGCTAAGATCCAAGTTGGAAAAGTCGAAAAGATGAGTAAGTCAAAGAAGAATACAGTTGACCCAAACTTTATCATAGAAAAATACGGTGCTGATACTGCTCGTTTGTTTGTATTATCCGATACCCCCCCAGAAAAAGATATGGAATGGTCTGATGATGGCGTGGAAGGTTGTTTTCGCTACATAAATAAATTGTGGCGTATGGTAGTGCAACTTAGGCCCGTAAACATACACTATGATAATGAAAACATTGTAGGTAAACTCCTAGAGTACAGAAAAAAAATCCATAAACTATTGCAAGGGCTTACAGATGACTTGAAAAACTGCAGATTAAACTGTGTGGTAGCAAAGTTTCGTGAAATGACAAATTTAATAGCTGAAATAGACGTAAAAACTGGAAAATCTCTTATTGATGAAGGTATATGCATACTAATCAGAGTAATTGAGCCATTCATGCCATACCTGGCTGAAAATTTATGGCAAAAAATAGGAGGCGAAGGCATGCTATATATGCAACCTTGGCCAAAAGCTGATGAATCACTACTAATTGATAATATGGTAACTGTGGCAGTACAGATTAATGGAAAGTTGCGTGCGACTATCAAAGTAGAAACTGATTTACCTCAAGAAGAATTGAAGAAAATAGCAACAGGTTCTGTATCTAACAAAATCGATCAAAGCAAAATTCGCACTATATATGCTGTACCAAATAAGGTAGTAAACATAGTTATATAAAAATTTTGAGTAGCATGTCCCTAATTTCGTAGGTATACTTTTTTTGATATGAGGTTATATCTTTTTTAATATAAAGGATATATACTTGTGCATTATATATTTTTTTGTATGGGTAGTTATATGAAAATAAAAGGATTGTGTGTTTTAGCTGTTTTGCTCACTTCATCTCTAGCAGGTGCAGCTAGTAATAAAGCAGCTAGTAATAGTGCAAAAGAGCAGTACTACGCAGGTTTAAACTTTGGTGGTGGATGGGGCACTGGATTAAAAATAAAACCTGGCTTAGTTTTTGGTTATAATTATGATAAAAGCTCTAAGTTTGAACTTGAGATTCTCACTGACGTAAGTGATATGTTTGGAGGTAAGGATGCAGAAGGAAAGGACAAAAACAAGAAAATGGGAGCTAGTTTATTAGCACATTACCGTTATTATCCTGACGTTGACATTGATCCTGTGAAACTATATGTCAGTGGAGGTTTAGGAGGACATCTACAAGTATATCCTTTTGACATTGTTGGCACTGAAACACTAGATAAAATACTGGGTGCTATTTCGTACAAACTGAAGGTTGGTGTTGATTATGAAGTTGCTCCACAGATAGTTGGTACAGCTGCTTTAACCGTAGGCGGGCAACTGAGTGGTTTAAAAGCAAAACAAATACCAGATGCGATGCTGGAAGTAGGAGTACGTTATAGTTTTTAATGCTGGATGGCATTGTGTACATGTTTAATGGTTAGGTGTAACCATAAGCAATGCTCAAAACTTGCTGCTAGCATGTTTGAACACTTATTCCAGTCTGTTTTAAGGAAGTAATGTGTATGAATTATATGAGAACGATGAAAGTGTTCGCTGTGTTGATTGCTTTAGCAAGTACAGCTAGTAATGGTACAAGTGAGTTAGAAGATCAGTACAAAGATCGGTATGAAGACCAGTACAAAGATCAGTATGAAGATCAACACAAAGATCATTGTGAAGATCAATACGAAGATCGATATGAAGACCAGTACGAAGATCATTACTATGTAGGTTATGTAGGTTTAAACTTTGGGACTCGATGGGGTGAAAGCTTTAAATTGAACCCTAACGTTGTCTTTGGTTATCATCATAACAAAAATTCTAAGTTTGAACTTGAGGTTCTTGCTAACATAAGTGATATAACTGATAAACAAAAAAGGAAAGTAGGAGCTAGTTTGTTGGCAAATTACCTTTACTATCCTGATCTTGAAATTGATCCTATTAAATTATATGCTAGTATAGGACTGGGTGGATATATTCGAATATTGCCATCTTTTGGTCTTGGTGAGGATACAAATGCAGTTAACACTCCAAATTCGGCTGCAACTGTAGCTGCAGCCGCAGGTCAAAATGAAACACTAGATAAAATACTGGGTGCTATTTCCTATAAAGTAAAGTTAGGTGTTGATTGTGAAATTATTCCGCAGATAGTTGGCACAGTTGCTATTGCTGCAAGCGGTCAATTAAGTGGCTTTAAACCACCGATGAAAAAACCAGATGCAATCATAGAAGTAGGTATACGTTATAATTTTTAAGCTATGAACACTTTGAATCCCTATACACAGTTGTATGCTTGGTGCTATATATGTGCTATTTGCAAAGGTATTCTGTTTATGCTAACATTAAGCTAAACCTTAAGCAATAAAATCAGAAGGATCAACTCCCTTCTGTAAGCAAGCAGCAACTAAAGTGTTGATCATAAGAAATGCTATTGTCATCGGGCCAACTCCACCAGGCACTGGAGTAATAGCTTTGACTTTTTCTTTTACTCCCTCAAAGTCAACATCACCCACAAGCTTACTTTGATTTCCTATGTTAATGCTATTTATGCCAACATCAATCACTATTGCACCTTTTTTTATCCAATCTGGTTGAACAAAATTTGGCTTTCCAACTGCTGCAACTACTATATCCGCCTTAGAGCAATAATCAGCTAAATCCCTACTTTGTGAATGCAAGATGGTAACAGTGCAATTTTCTTGCAACAATAGGTGAAACATTGGCTTACCCACAATATTTGATCTGCCAATGATTACCGCATTTTTACCGGACAGATTATTTTCAACTGACTTAATTAAATGCAAAGAACCTTTGGGAGTACAAGGTATCAGACAATTTTTTTCACCTTTAACTAACCTGCCAACATTCTCATCATGAAAGCCATCTACATCTTTTTCAACACTTACTGTATTAATTATTCTGCTTGCACTGATGTGCTTTGGTAAAGGTAACTGAACTAAAATTCCATGCACAGATGAATCTTCATTTAATGTATTAACTTTTTCAATCAATTCATCTTCTGAGATACTATCAGGCAAAACAATAGTTTCAGAACTTATGCCTATTGATTCTGCTTTTCTTTGTTTATTACGAACGTAGACCTGACTTGCTGGATTGCTACCCACGAGAATTACTTTAAGACAAGGAAAAACATTATACTCTTTCTTTAAAATATCAATTTTTTTTGATAGCTCCTCACAGAGATCATTTGCTGTTTTTTTACCGTTAATAATAATTGACATTTCCTTGCCACTCCTCGAAGTCAGGTAATGCGATATCAAATAAATTCAATACTTTACCAACAGAATGATTTACAATATCATCCAAAGATTTTGGTTTAATATAAAAAGCAGGCATCGGCGGAGCAATAATTGCTCCCATCTCCGTTAGTTTTAAGATATTTCGTAGATGTCCAAGATGTAGTGGAGATTCTCGCACCATAAGAACTAATTTTCTTCTTTCTTTTAGAGTTACATCTGCAGCCCTTGTTAATAGATTGGAAGTCACCCCCGATGCTATTTCAGACATTGTTTTCATAGAACATGGAGCAATAACCATACCTGAGGTTTTAAATGAGCCGCTTGCTATTTTTTCTCCTATTTTTTCTTCAGAATAGTAAAAATCTGCAAGCGACATAATATCTTCAAGTTTTTCTTTAATCTCATGAGCTATAGTTATTTTTCCAGCACTGCTGATCACTAAATGAGTTTCATGATTGGTATTTTTTAGTGCCTCTAGAATCCGTACACCGTAAATAGAACCAGATGCTCCACTTATTCCAATTACAATCCTACTATTCACCTTCGTAATTCATTCCCAATGCACGTTTGTAGGTATCAAGTAATATTTCCTGTTCCTCCCTGTCATCATCATCCATCTTTCTTAGCCTAATAATCTGTTTCATCACTTTTATATCCCAACCTTCATCTGCAGCTTTTGCATATACATCACGAATGTGATCTTGCACATCCCTCTTTTCTTGTTCAAGTTTTTCTATTCTCTCTATATAGTTCTTCAAATCTTCAGCCGTTATTTTTAATGTATCTTCCATAGAACCCAACTAATTAATTGCTACTACAGTATTATCAGTTTTTACTTGTACTTCAATCATAGTAATAATATTTTTATCTTTTTTTAAAATCTTAAAGTAAAAACCGTACATGGAAAACTCTTCATTTTCTTCAGGAATGCGCTCTATCTCGTTTACAATCATACCTGCTAGAGTTGTAGCTTCTTCATCAGGAAGATCCCAATGTAACTGTCTATTAATATCCCTAATAGTAGATTTTCCTTCTATGTGATACATATTATCGGATATCTTTTTTATAAAATTCTCTGTGATCAAATCATGTTCATCTGAAATTTCTCCAACTATTTCTTCCAGTATATCCTCAAGAGTTACGATTCCCTGTAGTGCTCCATACTCATCAATAACAAATGCAAGGTGTTTCCTGTTTTTACGGAAGTTGTGAAGTTGTACACTGAGTGGCGTACTTTCTGGTATAAACCAAGGCTTTGACATAACTTTGGCAATCTCTATTTTATTATCCTTTTCACGCAAGGCATTTATTAGATTTTTCACGTGAACCACTCCAACAATATTATCTGGTTCTTTTTGCCATAAAGGTACTCTGCTATGGCTACTGGTTAAAATCTCTCTTATTAAATCCTCTTTGTTTCGATCTATATCAAGAGAAAATAAGCTTCTCCTGTGAGTCATAATCTGTGATATTTCTGTCTCAGCCAAATCAAGTATACTACTTAGCATATCTAAATCCTGTTGTAACATAGTTCCTTCACTGCGATGAAGAGTAATCATGTTACGCATTGCATCTGCTGCAGATATTACCTCCCTATTCTTATGAAGCCCACATAACTTCAGAATGAGATTGACAATAAACTGAATGCCTAATGTCAATGGAGAAAGAATCTTGACAAAAAACAGCATAAAATAAGAAGAAAGCAATGTAAATTTTTCAGGATTTTGCATGGCGTAAGTTTTTGGTAAAACTTCACAAAATAGCAAAATACAAAACGTCATCATGAATGTTGAAAGAAAGATGCCTTCACTTTCAAAGAAATGTATAAATATTGCTGTAAATAAAGCGGAACAAGTAATGTTAATAATTGTATTGCACAGTAATATTGTTCCTATTGTTAATTCTTTTGTATTCAACAAGCGGTCTATTATCTTAGCTCTTTTATTGCCATCTAGCTTTAGTTTATTAACTCGGGAGCGGCTAATTGAGGTTAACCCTATTTCTGCTCCTGAAAACAAAAACGATAAGATCAACAAGAAGAAAATTGCTGACAATACTGAAATCAATAACCAATCCATTAAAGTATGATGTTATTGCGATATAGAAACAGAGTTGATTTTATATGTTGTAAGAAGCATTTGCAAGTCTATATATCTTTAATATAAAAAAATAAATCATGAAATATATCACACACTGCATTCACATGCATACTCTCAACAACAAGTGGAGGAGTTATTCTTATTACCTTATTATTTAAAATATTAGTCATTATTAAGCCTTTGTCAAGAGATTGTTTAACAATTTTATCAGCCAAAGGTACTCTAAGCTCTATCCCTATCAATAAACCCTCCCCACGAACTTCTGAAATGATCTTCGGAAATTCTTCAGTCAAAGGCAACAACTTTTCTTTTAGATATTTACTGACCTTCTTAACATGGTCAAAAAAGCCTTCCTTTAGCATTACATCGAGTACTGCATTACCAACAGTCATGGCAAGTGGATTACCTCCATAAGTTGACCCATGAGTTCCTGGAGTGATTGCTTCTGCTATATAATCTTTTACTAAACATGCAGCCAGAGGAAATCCATTACCCATAGCCTTCGCACAAGTGAGCATATCAGGTTCAACTCCTATATTTTGATAGTAAAATAGAGAGCCAATCCGTCCATATCCGCATTGCACTTCATCAAAGCATAAAATTATTCCTTGAGCTTTTGTTATCTCTCTTACTTTTTTAAGATACTCTACGTCCAATGGATGTACTCCGCCTTCACTTTGTATGGGCTCTAAAAATATGGCAGCTGTTTCGCTATTGATTTTCTTTTCTAATGCTTCAATGTTATTTCTTGGAACTTTATCAAAACCAGAAAGGAGTGGAGCAAAACCTTCGCGTGATTTTTCATTTCCCCCAGCTGAAATTGCAGCAATACTGCGGCCATGAAAACCTCCTTCAATTGTAATGATGTGACTGCGCTTTTCTTGTCCATTTAAGTAGAAATAGCGGCGAATAAATTTAATTGCAGCTTCTGTTGCTTCAAGTCCACTTGAGCAGAAAAAAACTTTATCGGCAAAGGTAAGTTCTGTTAAACGCTGAGCAAGCCTTTCCTGCTGAGGAATAGTAAAAATATTAGAGCAGTGCCATAATGAATCCAGTTGCTCCTTCAGTTTATCTGTAATGTATGGATGACAATGCCCTAGAGAGGTTGTAGAAATTCCTGCAGCAAAGTCTAAATATTTTTTACCATCCTTATCGAAGAGATATACTCCTTCTCCTCTAACTATAGAAGCTTCAGATCTATTATAAGCGTTAACAACATGATCCATTTTAAATATTATCTATACTGTGCATGAAAAAGCTTTCCCTTAATATTGCTTAAACTAAAAATTGGGCTAGTATTATACAGTTCAACATAAAATTCAGAAATTTAATATGTAAAAAGGTAAAACTACACCAATTCACATTCAGCAAAAAAGAAAGCTATTTCTCTATGAGCATTCTCTAGACTATCAGAACCATGCACTCTATTTTCACTAATATCATTAGCAAAATCACCCCTAATTGTACCTTTATCTGCCTGTTTTGGATCTGTAGCACCCATGATTTGTCTGTATTTACTGACTGCATTTTCACCGATTAAAACTTGAACTATCACAGACCCAGAAGTCATAAATTCCACCAACTCTCCAAAAAAAGGCCTATCCTTATGAATTTCATAAAACAGCTCTGCTTGTTTTTTTGTCAGCAGCATCTTTCTCTGTGCTATAATTTTTAGTCCAGATTTTTCAATGTAAGAATTTATACTGCCTGTAATATTATTTTTTACTGCATCAGGTTTTAATATCGAAAGTGTTCTCTCAATTGCCATATCATTCCCTTATATTAAGATCGTATATTTACTTTATTGTGAATTTTTGTTCCATCAAAGAGATTTTTTATTTATAGTCAAGAATAAAACATCAAGGGGTAGTTTATGGTTTACTGTCGTAAGAAACTAGTGAATAATCTTAAATCATCAATTTTCTGCGGAACAAAAGGTTTTTTAACCTTTAATTTGGCATTTTTAAGTTATTTAGAGTATAGCTTACACAATAATACAAAATTAAAAGAAGGTGCCGCTTTTGGGATGAAAAGGAACGTTGTTCCATTTGGTGAAATGATTGCCATACCGCTGTTTTTTTGCTTTGTATTACCAGCTATGGTAGGCAACATAAGCCTTATCGAGTGCGCACTTATATGTGCTGCACTGATGGTTGCAACATGTTTTGTTGTAAGAACCTTTCACTTGCGTGAAAAGTTATTGAAAAAAATGACTAATAATGAAAATTATACCGAGGAACAAATAGAGCAGGAATTTAAGAAAGACATTATAAAATTTCCTATCTTTGATAAAAACAGACAGCATATTGAGTATAATTCTCCTAATCCAGGACAACTAATGAATGAAAGTCCTCCCTCTCTCTTTGTTAGGGTTTTACTTTTTCCCCTTACGATTTTTCTGAAGGCTCTACAAAGCTGCATAATGATATCTTTGGCTGCTGTTGAACTTTTTGAAGCAGTGCCAAGTTTTTGTGTTGATGTGGTTTTTGATAGAAACTTTGTATCTACACAGAGTAACGTGAAGAGATCTGGCCATCTATTGTATGCTAGTGTGAGAAATTTAGTGCCTGTAACTAAACTTGATGAGTGTGTAGCTGATTTTATAGGCAAACCTGAAGAAAGGTGCTGTCAGTGAAGAAGGCAGTAATCTTATTTAACCTAGGCGGACCTGATTCACTAAGTGCGGTCCGTCCTTTCTTATTTAATCTTTTTTACGATAAAAGAATAATAAATCTACCAAATCCTTTTCGCTTCCTTTTAGCAAAGTTTATCTCCAAAAGGCGAGAAAGTACTGCACAAGAAATATACGAGCACATTGGAGGTAAATCGCCAATCTTGGAGAATACGAAAGCACAAGCTGATGCTTTAGAACTAAAATTAAATGAAAATGGAAACCATGTATATAAGATATTCATCTGCATGCGTTATTGGCATCCATTTGCTGATGAAGTTGTTAAAAGCGTAAAGCAATTCGACCCTGACGAAATCATTCTGTTACCACTATATCCACAATATTCAACCACCACAACTCTATCATCCATCGAGAATTGGCAAAAAAATGCCAAACTGGAATGTAACACAAAAACAATTCACCATTATTATGACAATGAAGACTTTATTGAAGCTCATGTTAATCTGACGTCTAAATATTATAAATTAGCTAGCAAAATCGGTAAGCCAAGAGTCCTATTCTCGGCTCATAGCTTACCTCTTAGTATCATTAAAAAAGGCGACCCTTACGCTTCACAGATAGAAAAAACAGTAAAATTAATAGTAAAAAAATTGAATATTGAAGATCTTGATTGGGGAATATGTTATCAGAGTAAGGTTGGCCCTGTAAAATGGTTGGAGCCTAGCACTGAAAGTGAGCTATCACGCGCGAAAGACGATAATATACCTGTAGTTTTATCACCTATATCTTTTGTTTCTGAGCATTCTGAAACACTGGTTGAACTTGATATAGAGTATAAAGCAATTATCAAAGACGGATATTACTTTCGCGTACCAACTCTCAGTACTGATCTCTTATTTATCAAGTGCTTGGCCGATTTATGTTTAGATCACTCTCAAAGTACTGATTTATAGCACTTTTCTTTTTAGATTTTTATAGTATAATATTAAAAAGTTATTATTTTATTATCTACTTATGCCAAAAGGTAAGCCAAATACATTTATAGAAAGTATACATGATGTTCACAATCATGATATTAGAAAGATGTATTGTATTGCAGTAGGTTTAACAGGCATATTGTGTAAAATTTCATTGCAATTCTGTTGCGAGTTTATTGATAACAACAGATCCAATATTTGTACTATATTAGATATTTCTAAGTTCATAAAACTACCAACATCAATAATATTTGCTCTTCATTTTGGTCTCAATTTAGCTGGATATAAATCTAAGAAACCTGCGAATGGTGAAGAGGAAAATAAACCTGAAAAACCAATACAGGTTGTAGGTAACTCAGCGTACTTGGCAAGCTGTATCATAGGAATATTGATGCAGGCAAAAATCATTCATTTCTTAGCTAGAAACAACAAGGATGTAATAAGTTATATTAGCTTAACATCAGCAGTTCTATTTCTATTTTCAGAATTCGTAAGCTGTTATTATAAGTGCGAAGAATATAAGGAAGTGCATAAAAAATATCAAGAAGCATGTAAAAAATACAAAAAGGGTGATGACGAACTTACGAAATGTGAAGCTGAGCTTGCTAAATGCAAGAAGAATGTTATGTTTAGCACATTCACTTTGTCATTGGGCTTGTTAAGCTTCATATTAAAAAGAATGGAAATTGCAACTATACCGATAGACTTGGGTGGTGGCATAATCTATAATTTCAACTTAACTGTTACGGTTAGTTTGATACTAAGTATAGCATATCTAGTATCAAACATCGATAAGTTTGTCAATCAACCTAATAATGGTACTGATCCTTCTACTGGACTTGATGACGCTCACCATATTCAGCATAATGGCAGCATTGTAGAAATTAATTATTAGAGATGAAAAGACTTAATTTCTACTGCCAATGCTAGCACTGCTAATTTGCTAACAATATTCCAAAGTGGCAAAGTTTTATTTTCTTGGCTGATGTCATAAAATTCACAGTCAGTGGAATTCAAGCTAGAATATACATCTTTCCTGCTATTACATCGGTATAAGTAACATGTTGGAGTATCTCCTATATAGTATATTAGCGGTTCTGCAGAACTACTTTTAAATATGTCAATAGTTGGTACACCTTCTTGTATAATAACACTATTGATTGCTATTCCTTCTTTTATCTTTTTCATTTTATGACGCTTTTTTTTATTGAGATTTAATATTTCCTTTCCACTTGTTGCTGTTATAATGCCCATTCCATATGTGCCATTGCTTGCTTTGATAAAAACGTAAGGTTGTGTTTTTATTTCATATTCCTCATATTTTTTTTGCACTAGAGATAATATTTGGTCAACTTTAGTCGCTACTGCTCCTAGTGATGAATCATCATTAAAGTCAACTCCATTACAGCTTTCTGTAAGCACAGAAAGAAGCCATGGGTCCATTTTAAATTCGCCACAAAATTCGGACACTAATTTTTGATAGATTTCAAAATATTGAAATTTCTGCCTACTGTGCCAGCCATATAATGGACTTGGCACTATCTCTTGTTTTACGTTTTCTAGCGTGTCTGGAATGTGGCTCGTCATATCACGGTTCAGTATAATAATATCAGGCACAAATCCTGAAGTTGTCTTCAGCAAAGAGTTTTCTTTCACAACAGTTTCATACTGTTCTATTAAATTGTACGTTTCATTATGAAAGAGGCCAATTCTAGTTTCAAAACCTGCGAGTTGCATTACCTTTTCTATGGCAAATACATTTTCTATATACATTTTATTTCGTGTGTAATTCTCCGGTATTATAAGGGCCTTTTTATATTGTTTTGTTTCGAAGTAGCTTTTTATCAATTTTGCTGCTATCGCTTTTGATACTTCACTTAGGTTATTAAACCCTGCAGGAAATAAATTGGCGTCTACTGGAGCAATTTTGTAGCCTGAATTCCTAAGATCTATGGAGCTATAAAATGGTAATGTAAAACCATTAAATTTTGTTTTGAACCAATTATTTATATCTTTTTCCAGATTTGGATGAATTATGTTTTGCATCTACACTTTAAATGTTATAAGAAAAGTACTATATTATAAGTTATAATCTTAATATAATATAACGAATTAAAATAACAAAAAAATGATTCATCATGACAGCAGTAAAATGTATGGTACTACTATACTGTCAATTAGAAGAGACAAAAATGTAGTAGTAATAGGTGATGGGCAAGTCTCGCTAGGCCATACCGTTATAAAATCTGGAGCAAGAAAAGTTAGGCGTCTTTCTGGTGATTCCGTAATTGCCGGTTTTGCTGGAGCAACAGCTGATGCATTTACTCTCTTCGAAAGGCTAGAATCTAAACTTGATAAGCACCCAGGACAGTTAATGAGGGCATGTGTTGAACTTGCAAAAGACTGGAGAATGGATAAATATCTAAGAAAATTAGAAGCTATGATGATCGTGGCAGACAAGTCCATTTCATTGGTCATTACAGGAACGGGTGATGTTCTTGAACCTGAAGATGGCATTGCAGCCATTGGCTCTGGAGGAAATTTTGCTTTATCTGCAGCAAAAGCTTTGATTGACGTTGAAGGAATATCAATAGAGGAGATTGCAAAAAAGGCTATGAAGATAGCTGCCGATATATGTGTTTATACAAACCATAATCTAATTATCGAAAAAATAGAGGAGTAATATGTCAAGAACTTTGTGTGATAATTTTTCTAGTCAATCTGTAGTAGGTCAATTTGATAATAATGATGACTATAATGAGAAAAATAGCCTCTATGAAAATGAAGGTACAGGAAGTAGCAGCATTCAAAGCTCACAAGCTTTATTAGATGATCTACCACCACAGAAGATAGTTAAAGAATTAGACAGATTTATAATCGGGCAGAATGATGCAAAGCGCGCTGTTGCTATTGCACTCAGAAATCGTTGGCGTCGAAATAAAGTCCCACTTCCACTACGTGAAGAGATTATACCTAAGAATATACTCATGATAGGCCATACGGGAGTTGGTAAAACTGAAATAGCTCGCCGTTTAGCAAAGCTTGCTGGTGCACCTTTTATAAAAGTTGAAGCAACGAAATTTACTGAAATAGGATATGTTGGACGTGATGTTGACTCGATAATACGTGATTTAGTTGACGCAGCAATAGTTTTAGTTAAGGAAAAAGCACGTAAAGCCTTAACTAAAAAAGCTTTAGGTTTGGCTGAAAAGATAATAGTCAACTCCATGGTTGGTGAAGATGCAACCGAGGAAAGCAAAAAAGTTTTCAGAGAAAGACTGAGAAATAAGGAATTTGAAGATGGAGAAGTTTCTATTAACGTCAGGGAGAGCAAGGGTATGCTACCCACTTTTGATATACCTGGTATGCCAGGTGGGCAAATTGGCGTGATGAACGTAACAGAAATAGTGGGTAAGATGTTTAATGGGAACAAAAAAACAAAAACTATTACAGTTAAAGTGAAAGAAGCACGTGAAATATTGATTAATGAAGAAAGCGAAAGGTTAATGGATGAAGACAAGATAATCAAAGAAGCGATTGATCTTGTTAGCAATGAAGGCATAGTGTTTTTAGATGAAATAGATAAAATTGCAGCACGTACAGAAATAAAAGGTGAAGTCAACAGAGAAGGAGTGCAGCGCGATCTGTTACCATTACTTGAGGGAACAACTGTTTCAACTAAGTATGGCCCCGTAAAAACAGACTATATATTATTTATTGCATCTGGTGCTTTTCATTTATCTAAGCCATCTGATCTTTTACCAGAATTACAGGGTAGATTGCCAATTAGAGTGGAACTTAAGGCGCTTACTCAAGAGGATCTAATAAAAATATTAAAGGAACCAGAATCTAGTTTGTTAAAACAGTATATAGCGTTAATGAAAACGGAAAATGTAACACTTGAGTTTACTGATGATGGTATAGAGACTATAGCTGAAATAGCATTTACAGTTAATAGAGAAGTGGAAAATATAGGTGCAAGAAGACTTCATACTGTCATGGAGAAGCTTTTGGATGAAATAAGTTTTATCGCTTCTGAAAAAAATAGTGAAAAATTTGTTATAGATAGCAAATATGTAAGAGATAAACTAGAGTCAATTTCAAAGCAGCTTGATTTATCTAAGTTTATACTTTAATAGAAGCAGTTCAAATTGCTTCTCTAAAGAGACACATTCTTACCACCCAGAAATTTCCACACCATAACCATCTGACAATACGCTTTCATCACATAAACACAGTAAATCATCTAGAAACAAATTTATCATTTCTTTGCTAGCTTTAGTACTTTTTTCACGGATATTAAGAAGTGGGTTGTCTATTTCTATCTCATAAGAGCCATTTTCTTCTTTCTGGACTATAATTTTTTTTGAATTAATAGGGAAGTATCTATCATCATAGTCATTCTTGCCGTAAGAAGTACCTAGAGCAAGTAAATAGCTACAGATTGTGTCTCCGTGTAAAATAGTAGTATTGAGCTTTGCTACCTTGTCTCCAACTTTGCCATTAATTGGATCGTATGTATATACTTCTGCTCTAGATTTCTCACCTATAGCCTCCCCAAATTCTTTAGATGTTGATGGCTTGATAATGAATGATGGGAGCCAGTCTTTCCTTACATACTTGTTCAGTTCTATATCTCCCCCCCCTACAAGATTACATTTACTTATACTTATTCGTGCTCCATTCTCAGTTTTTTTGAATATAGTACCATCTTTATCACAAAGCTCCAGCCTATGAAACTGTCCTTTCCCGCAAGGCAACACTTTTAAATAATTTGCATTTTTTCCCGTTACACTTGGGTAATTCCCATCGCCTAGCACATCAAGAACAAGCTGTTCTCTACCTCCTTTAAGTTGAAAATACCAAGCTGACTCGTTTACACCGCCAACTTCTTCACCAGTTTTTATTGATTTCACTATCGGTTTATCTCTGAATGTCTTAAAAATCTCACAATCTAATTTGCAACCAGACTCTGTTGCCTCTACTATACAGTGCTTTTCATAGTCCTCTTTTTTTTCCTTTATCAGACCTTCATAACTCAAGAAAAAGATTAACCCACAAAATAAAGTTAAGAAACACATGGCTTTTTTAATTACATTGAATAGGAAATGGGAGTAGAGAAATATACACTAAGAAATTTACTGAGAATCTATGATAAGTTCTCTAATTGCATAAAAGTCAACAATAATTTTTTGTATCATGAAAAATATTTTTTGATGTAAAATTCAGCTCTAATACAACCTTTTATTTATTATTGTATTATCTTATTCAATCAAAAGAGGTTTTATTGGCAATAAAAACATCAACACTAATTTCCAATTAATCTCTTTTAAACTATGTAGCCAATGAATATGTGGATAAATACGTCCACACAAACTTAAAGTATTTATCCACATATTCATTAAGCTTATAAAAACTAAGGTATCATTCTTTTCCTCTATAGTCTTAATGATTTTACATAAGTTAAAAGTAGCATGCTTCCATTGTTCTCTCCGCGGTCTAATATGGCTAATTCATATTGTAGCCAAGCCGCACTATACTTGTTAGGCGGAAGTGGACGGCAACATGTACGCCACGAAGTCTATGCTTCAACTTATCCTCTTGCTTATCCCTTCCATCGGCATTGCTATCTTTACTTTCAGTAAAATTATTGTTTTATACTTCTTTAGTGTTTATTGATAGCAAAACTCTTTTCTATCGATTAGCATCTTATGCATAATCACGGCTAATTTTCTTGCTACTGCAACAATTGCTTTTTTCATGCCCTTTTTCTTTTTAAGCTTCAATCCCCAGCTTCTTAATTTAAATGTCCTTTTACATTTTACCAGTAAGACCTGCGCGGCTTCATATAACATATTCCTACAGTCCACTGGTCCCATTTTTGATATACTTCCGTGTCGATCAATCTCACCAGAAGCGTACTGTCTTGGACTTAATCCCATATAGGCTCCAACTGTATAAGATGTTTCAAACCTATGCAGATCATCTATTGCAGCTTTATATGTCATTGCTACTATAATACCAACTCCTGGAACAGTAGTTAATAATTTACAATCCTCATCTTTTTTGCTTTGTTCTGAGAGCATTTTATCAAGTTTTCTTATTGATTCTTCTATTATTTCTAAACTATGTACTAATGATTCAATTGAGGTTTGGCTAATTTCATCTAGATTATTAACCATTTCTTGCACTTTTAAAGCAAAGTTTGCAGAACTAAGACGTTGATTAACTTTTATCCCGTATATTTTCAGTAATCCCCTTATTGTTCCCGCAATTTGCTCTCTGCAACGTATTAATTGTCTTCTGCTTCCAAGTATTATTTTAACCTGACAAGCTTCGTCTGATTTTACTAATACCTCCTTAAATAGCCCAACTCTCATCATTTGTGCTATGCCTCTTGCATCATTTTTATCATTCTTATTGATTCTCGCAGATAATGCTGCTGCCATATGCCTTGCATCTACACAAGTTACTGGTAATCCAAGATTCCTCAACTCTTTGCACATCGATATTGATAATTGCCCGCTTTCTATTCCTATGGACTCGTATTTTTTGTTTTGACCAAGCAGAAACTCAGCTATTGCACTGCTTTCACTTGCAACAACCCCTTCTTTAACAATTTTTCCTTTCTCATCAATGATACTAATAAAAGTTTCTTTGAGTGAGACATCTAACCCGCTATAATGTTTCATGAGACTACTCCTACTGTAAAAGTTTAAATTATTCTTGAAGAACTAATTCATTGAATTTGTTACTTCGTGCTAAAATAATGGAGTATGTCTCTCCATCATTCAATAGCAATTACAGTATGTATGCTCAAGTTCAAATTTGTTCTTCAGGTAGTCAAAAACTGTTTCAATCATAAATTTCCTTCAGAAAAATTAATGCATTTTTCACACTCTATTTTTTCCTTGCGTATATATTAGCATACAAAAGTAAAGTTTTAATAAAATACTATTTAAGTAATCTCATCAGAGTCTGGTTTTCTGAATTAAGATTTTACACTAGCTTACTTGTACAAGCGAAATTTTTTGAACTTCAGTGTAATATTTTTACTCTATACTATTTTGTCTATCTTATGTTCTCTTCTCTCTTAATTTGCTATCTTTGCCAATCATAGTTAAGCTATTCCTTAATGGCAAAATCTAAGCTTAAATCAATTATTGAGATATTTTCTTCATCAAAATCTATTTCTTTTATTAATATACCAGTTAAAAGATCAGGTGGAGAAAGAACTGTTCTTTTATTACCAGCCCTCATTCCCACAACTCCAAGTTCTATAGCAAGCGGCATTTTTCTGTCACCAACTTTAAACTGCACTGTTTGATCTTTGACTATATACTCACCATTATATCTCTTTATGCTATATTGAGCCGATATCTCATCACCACACTTTACTTGTTTTCTAGTTTTGTTAATTAAGTCATTAAAAATCATTAGGTTATTTACTGAATCAGGATATTTATCTTTTACTTCAATCAGTTTGATGTAATAAGAGTTAAAACTCATTTTGTTGTCATCAGCAGCAATAGTAACTACACGCTCTCCACCTTCTTTCATACCTATTACCCCTAAACTCACTTCTTTTAAGTAATCCTGACCTATTTTCAAATTGACATCAGTCGGAAGTAGCGTTGCTAGGTTGTTGGAGACTTTGTACATTTGTAGCAGGACTTCTTGGCCACAGAAAGCCTTACTGCCGCTGCCTTCAGTAATTTCATAAAATTTTATCGTCTCTTCTTCCTTTTGCTGTGTTATTTCTTCTAAATATTCTGCTAGCCCATGCTTTTCAATATAGCGATCAAGTGCTGATTCAAGTATGGGCTTTACTAGATAACGTGCTATCGTCTGTGTTAAACCATCATGTGTGGCATTTATCTCGTAAAGCTTGTCCTCTTTTTCCGGTTTATCTTTATTTATATAAACAATAGTGATTATAAAAACAGAAGCTAAAGTGAGAATCATTACTACAGAGATAAACATTTGTAATATAATTTTTCTAACCATCTTTTTTTACTTGATTCAATAAATCATATAAGTCACTAGTATTCCCTGAAAGCGTAATTAAATTATCTGAGGCCTGTTTAAAGAGACTATCTATATAGTTTTCCATTTCATTTTTTCCAAGCACGGACATTAAATTGTTTGTTTTATCTTGCTCATAATCTTCGATATCATCCTTGGCTTGAAAAATAAGCCCTAGATTTATTCCATAGTTATATAATGCTTCCCGCTCCTTGTCTGTAGCGCCTCCTATTATAGCCCCTATTTCACATGAAGCTGCAAATAGTTTTGCAGTTTTCATCAAATGAATTTCTTTTATTTTGTCAAAATCTGCACCTATATCTAAAATCTGCCCTCCCACCATTCCCTTCATTCCTATTGCTTGAGAGAGCACTTTTATGATCTCACAATTTAACAAAGATAATACCTCAAAAGCCAGGGTAAGTAATGCATCTCCGGCCAGTACTGCTGTTGCTTCACCAAATTTTTTGTGGCAGCTTGGCTGGCCTCTGCGGGTGTCACTGTTATCCATACATGGCAGATCATCGTGAATGAGGGAGTAAGCATGAATAAATTCAATTGCTGCTGCTGCTGTTATTGCTTTTTCAACCTTTATGTTGAATATCGACGAAGATGCTATAACTAAAAAAGAACGTATATGTTTTGCAGGAGCAAGAAGTACATAACGCATAGCTGATATAAGTTTATTCTCGCTATTTTCAGGTAAGAGCTTATTCACTTCTACAACAAGCAAATTTTTTGTTGTTTCGTCTAGCATTTTTAAATTTATTAACTATCGAGTGCTAAGAGATAGGAAGTTTTTAATAGTTTATATAATCATAAAAGCTATTGCAAACATCAAAATTTCTTATAACATCAGAGAATAGGTTATTTTTTAGTAAGAAATGAACGAATTGGCAAAAAGCACTAGAGAAGATATAGAAGAAAAAGTAAAGAAGATTATACTAGAGCACATCAGTAAGGATGTAGAGGGATTTAGTAGTTCTTCAAAGCTTTCAGACCATGGCACAGATAGTTTAGATGCAGTTGAAATAATCATGGCAGCTGAAGAAGAATTTGGTATAGAGATTCCTGATGAAGATGCGCAAAAAATGGAAACTATGGAACAGATAGTTGAATATGTAGTAAACAAAGCAAACAATTGATGTTGAATGAGCAAAAGAGTAGTAGTTACCGGTGTTGGCTTAATTACTCCACTAGCAGCAGATGTTAATAACACCTGGTTAAAGCTGAAAGAAGGTAAATCTGGCATAAAAGCAATCAGTACAGATAGGTTCAACTCTTCTGATCTTGCTTGCAGGGTTGCAGGACAGGTATCCTACAACGCTGAAAGCTGTTTTAATCCGCTAGATTATATTTCTGAAAAAGACCTAAAAAGAACAGATCGTTTTATTCACTACGGAATTGCAGCAGCTGTTCAGGCAGTAGAAGATTCACTAATTTTGGAAAATAAAAATATTAATAAAGAGCGAATAGGTGTAGCTATTGGTTCTGGTATAGGTGGTCTTCCATCAATTCAGGAAAATGTAATTACCATGCAGGAGAAGGGGCCTAGACGTGTTAGCCCATTTTTTGTTCCTGCAAGTCTAATAAATTTGATATCTGGTCATATTTCTATTAAATACGAATTTATAGGTCCAAATGACTCAGCGGTAACTGCATGTGCAACAGGTGCGCATGCGATTATAAACTCAGCAAGAGCTATAAAACTCGGTGAAGCTGACGTTATGATTGCAGGCGGAGCAGAAAGCGCGTTATGCAGAGTTGGAATTGCAGGTTTTGCATCGATGAAGGCGCTATCAACTAAATTCAATGATAAGCCTGAAGAGGCCTCAAGGCCATGGGACGAAGAACGCGATGGATTTGTCATGGGCGAAGGGGCCGGTATATTAGTTCTGGAAGAATATGAACATGCAAAAAAAAGGGAAGCAAAAATATATGCAGAACTCACTGGATATGGACTCACAGGAGATGCGCACCACATTACAGCACCACATCCAGAAGGAAGAGGCGCACTTAAGGCAATGGAACTTGCTTTAAGGAGTGCACAAGTAAGCCCAAGTCAAATTGGGTATATCAATGCACATGGAACTTCAACAAAACTTGGGGATAAAGTTGAAGTAATAGCAATGAAGCAGTTATTCGGTGACTATGCCTATAAAATACCTGTTTCCTCGACTAAATCTTCTATAGGACATTTACTTGGTGCCGCAGGAAGTGTTGAAGCAATATTTAGTATCCTTGCATTAAACAATGGAATTGTTCCACCAACTTTAAACCTACACAAACCTTCAGAAGGGTGTGATTTAAATTTTGTACCACTTAAAGCTCAAGAGCATAAAATTCAATATGCGCTTTCTAATTCATTTGGTTTTGGTGGTACCAACGCGTCTCTCATCTTTGGAAAGGTGTAGTTAATTATGCTATTTTGAATCGACTACGAAAATGTCATTCGAGTAGCTGAAACTGGAATGGCTTTGTTGCATCGCTACCTATGAAAGGCTAACTATACAAGCAACTTATTGAAAATCTTATTTTTTTTGCAGTCAATCTGATCAAATTTAAGAATAGTAATTTATTTTTTGTATTAGTAAATTTAATTCTACTTAAAATAGCTAAAGCATTGAAATTCTTGAATTTTAGCTAGATTAGTGAATGGTAGTAAAATTTCTTTTACTCAAATTTAGATATTCACTGACCGTCCTTACTATAAATGCTAGAATAATAAGCTACTGATATTCTTCATCTTTTTTATCTTTAATCCGCCGTAGATAGCGATGCAACAAAGCCAACTGGAATCCAGTTAAATTGGTCAGCATAAAAGTAATGTTGAAATATAACATTTTGATGATGATGAAGAAATGGATCCCAGTGGGCTTTGTTGCACAGCTCTTCGGATAGTGGGTAATGTATAATAAATTCATGAAGCCATATCAAACTTAGCCATGCCTATTTCAGTAAATTTGTTAAGCAAATAACACTTGAGTAGCAGTTCCTTCTCACGATTAATCTCAGATTTATTCCTAAAACTAAATCCAAATATTTGCTTCAGTCGCGAGAAAAAACTTTCTATATAAGATCTCTTCCAATAATTTATCTCTTTTTTCCACCTCTTCATACCATCTTCATCATATGACTTTATGAGCTTGATTGTAGAATTTCTCTCATTCATATAATCCAACTTTGGATGCTCTACTGCATTATTTTGCGGAGGAATCCTTGTCTTTATGTCAAGCTCATCGCACAGTTTGTATAACTTCTTTCGATCTATCTGCATATATCGTGCTTATGTTATACTTGGTATCCACTCTTTCAATAAGATCACAGGCTCCATAGTGGTCGGAATAAACTCCACTACTGTATTTTGCAGCTATAACTTTTTTACTACCTATCTCTAGCATTACATCTTGTTTGCTCATAGCGGCGATACTTTCTATCTGTACCATTTGCCTTACTATGGCCTGGAATATTATTGTAGATGCTGATACCTGTACTATCTATAGCAATTTCAATATCTTCCATATCGTTCTTATCAACTCTGCAGTCGTTGATTTTGATATTAAGCTTTTTAAACCTTCTTGAAGCCTGCGAATAGCTGATAATTTGCAAAATTTTCCCTATTTGCTCAAGATATTTCTCTATAAATCCCACTGTTTGCCTAAGACCAATCCTGAATAGATAGGTTATTATGTGAATTAGAATCACTACTTTGTCGCTGTAGACATTGTTGCCACCTGCTACTTTTGGACTATTTTCGTACCAATTTTCAATGGCATCGTTGATATAATGAAAAACATTTCCCCTTTCTTGAAGAAATTTGTTATATTCATTGCAGTTACTGACTTTCATTCTTATTGGCATATTTTTCCTTTGTCGGCTAAATATCTATTTTATAACAAATTCCATCAGTAACTGCCTGTTCTTTCCTTGAGTGGTGCAACAAAGCCATCCCAGTGTCAGCTACTCGAATGACTGAAGAAGAAAAAGCAAAATTTTGCCTTTTACCGCTAACCTATTATACTTACTTGATAAGTTCTATCGCTTGATTAAATGCATAAAATATTAGTAAGAAGTAACCATAAGCCCTTGATTGGAAAAATCAAGATTAATGGTTCAAAGAATGCAGTCTTGCCAATAATGGCGGCAAGCTTGTTTAGTAATTCTTCAATAACTTTGCATAACGTACCTGATTTAATTGACGTGCATTTGATGTCTGAGCTGCTTAAGAGTCTTGGTGCAGAAGTAAATTTTATATGCAATAAAGACTATAAAGCAAATCATACTTTGGAAATTGACTGTAGCAATATCAATAACCATTTAATATCACATGAAATTGCAAGCAGACTGCGAGCATCTTTTTTAATGCTAGGTCCAATGCTCAGCAGATTTGGTAGAGTTTCAACAGTATTTCCTGGTGGATGTAATATTGGAAAACGTCCTGTTGACATTCATATCAAGGCACTTGAAGCAATGGGAGCTAAAATTGAAATTGATAGCTGTAATATAACTGCAACAACAAAGGGAAAATTGCAAGGCAAAGAAATAACATTTGAAAAAGTAAGTGTTGGCGCAACAGAAAACATAATCATGTCAGCAACACTTGCAGAAGGAGTAACAACAATAAACAATGCCGCAACGGAGCCGGAAGTTCTTGATTTAATAGAGTTTCTGAAGATTATGGGTGCCAATATTGAAGTTAACAACACAAAAATCACAATAGAAGGCGTTGATGAATTAAACGGATGTGTCCACACAATCATACCAGATCGCATAGAGGCCGGTACTTATGCTTTGGCTGCTATCATTACCGACGGCGAGCTAAAGTTAGAAGGAGTAAGTTTGTCTGATATAGAATGTATTGCAAATGAATTGAAGACTATAGGAGCCAGAGTTGAGTTACATGATGATGGTATTATTATTTCTAGAAAAAATGGCTCTATTAAATCTGCTCACGTTGCAACAAATCCATATCCCAACTTTCCCAGTGATATGCAACCACAACTAATGTCTGCTATGTCAATTGCAGGTGGAATATCAATCATTGAAGAGAACGTTTTTGAAAGTAGATTTGCACATGCAAATGAGCTAAGAAAATTAGGTGCTAATATCAGCATCGAAAAAAATAAAGCTACTATAAGTGGAATAAAGAGCTTATCTGGAGCTAATCTGCATGCTAATGACTTAAGGTCAACAGCAGCTTTAATTCTCGCTTCTTTGGTAGCTAAAGGAGAAACTACAATAAATAACTCACATCATTTATGGAGAGGCTATGAAGCAATGGACGAAAAACTCAATTCATGCGGGGCTGATATTTTCGTTTCATCTTGAGGATATATTATGAATGAGACAACTAAGCGAACTACAGTAAAAGAAATAGATGACATTCTATACGAAGAACATAAAGTATTAGATCATGGATTTGTTCGAGTGATTGATTATATGGGCTCTGATAGCGCCATAGTTCAAGCTGCTCGTGTTTCTTATGGAAAGGGAACAAAACAGATAAATCAAGATGAAGCGCTTATAAAGTATTTGATGAGGCATCATCATACAACTCCATTTGAAATGTGTGAAATTAAGTTTCACGTGAAACTTCCAATTTTTATTGCAAGACAGTGGATAAGACACAGAACTGCAAATGTGAATGAATATTCCGGAAGGTATTCGATACTTGATAATGAATTTTATATACCAGAACAGGTTGCAAAACAATCTGATAATAATAAACAAGGCAGCGGTGAAGCTTTTGACTCAAGTACTTCAAAAGAAATAATAGATTCTCTAATAAATGATTCTAATTTAGTATATTCTCATTATGAGAAATTTATTGAACAGGGCCTTGCAAGGGAAATTGCCCGAACTAATCTAACACTTAATTACTATACTCAGTTTTATTGGAAAATAGATTTACACAACCTTCTTCACTTTTTAAGGCTTAGAGCTGATCAGCACGCCCAATATGAAATTAGAGTCTATGCAGAAGTTATGTTGGACATAGTAAAGAAATGGGTCCCGCTGGCCTATAATGCTTTCATTGAATACTCCTTAAAATCAGCCTGTATTTCAAAAACTGGTCTTGAAATAATTCGCAAGCTAATAAAAGGAGAAAATGTTGCGAGAGAAGAAAGTGGCATTGGTAAAAGAGAATGGAATGAGCTGATGTCTATACTTGGTAAATAGCCAAAAAGATCGAGTTATGTCCTTTCACAGACTTGCAGGTGTGAGCAACAATTTATTCATACCTTTATCAACTGATATATCAATTATTTTTGAATTTGTTCTTTCTGTTGTTTCATAAAGTTTTTCAGCTTTCTTTGAAATCAGTGTTGCATTTCTAAGTCCAATACGAACTTCGCAATAATCTGCAAAATTTTCAACATACATATCATATGAATAACGGTTTACAGCAAGTTCCATTACCCTACAAACTTCCTCTAATGTAAAATTGGCAGCTCCTGTATCAGGACAAAAGCCAACCGCTCCTTTATTAGGGTCAAAAAATATGTATTTATCATTCTCTGCTTTATACACCAACATAGAATGCCCCTCATCCTCAATGACATCTTCTTCATTACAAGCATAGCAAAAATAACTAAATTCTAAGTAGCATCCTATCTTCACATCATTTAAGAAACGTTTGATTTGTTCTTGGTTAGTATAGACCCATACTTTTGTTGAAGATAGATCGTTACATAATTGCTTATATATTATCTCATCATAATAAAATGGATCTCCTTCTCGCTTTTCAATGCTCTGAATATCAAGAATAGGTAAGAATTGCGATAAAAACTGCATCATTAATAACTTTTTCGTTTGTTCTTTTTTTCCATCAATATAATTCATAAAATCTTGTTCAGATATAATATTATCAGACTCGAGAAATCCAACAAAATCTTGCCTATTCTCTAATTTTAGAAAAGTAACAAAGTAATTTAATGAGTGACATACCCCTCTTTCGAGAGAAAAACCTAAAATTTCTTCAAATCTATCTTTTAATTGTACAATTTTAGATATACTATCTGACATAAAAGTATTCAAATTAAATTGAATAGCTTTCTCACTTTCAAATAATTTATTATATTGTTCTTCAGCTGATAAATCCGGTGCTTTGTATACATATCTACCATTTTCTCTACGTATACCTTCTATATCTTTAATTATACCTTGTTCTACATTTTTACTGATAGAAATTTGGTGCTTTCCTTTATTGGCAAATTGATTTAAAAACTCCGCAATTTCCTGTTTTGAGAGTCTTGTTTCAACTTGTCCATCTTCTCTATCTTCAGTTTTATAAAACACTTTAACTCTAGGATGTTCCTTATCAGTATAGACTTTTAATACAATAGATTGAGCAATGCGATTAACATATTTTGGCATATTGATTATTAAGATATTAACTATATATCTTAATAATAGTATAACCCACGCCACCTGTCAATTAATAAATTAATATTATTTGTTATATAAAAAAGTAAATTGCATAGTAGATTCCAGTGCTTGACACTGGAATCTAGGAATTTTGATTCTAAATTGGGTATTGGTCTAAAATTAAAATAAACGTTTGTGATGAGATTATATGAACACTGGATCCCAGTGTCGGGGCACTGGGATGACAGGAGAAGGAAACGCCGGAATGGCAGGGGAAAGAAACACTGGGATGACAGTGAAAGATCTAATTCCTTATATCAATTAATTCTCATCCACCTTTTACATTACATAAACTCATCACTTTTATAGAACATCTCATTAAAATCATTCAAAATTCCAAAATCTTGATTTTTAATAAATAGATGCCCATCTGCAATATAGGACTCAGCAAGAGTAAATGGTTCATCATGATGCTGTGATGCTGGCCTAACAATTTCATTGTACAAAACCATTACTTGCTCATAATTGTATCCACTACCATCATGATATTTACCACGTATAGTGTCATAAAAATTTCTTACATCATCATACGTAACTTGCAGTTCTACCTTATATTTCCCTATTTCAACAGCCTCACCCACTTTGATTTTTAAAGGATGTTGTTTCACATTATCTATAACAATTGTTTCCTCTTGCTTCTCTTCATCTCCTCTTATCGATCTTTTACTCCTTTCTTCACTCGCAGGTTGATCTGCTGGCATTTGGTCTATATCGTTAGATTCTTCTTCTTGCATAGTAATTTTTTTGAGATAGCTAAGCATATCCTTTCCAGCTTTTTCCCAAGTTGCAGCTTCTTTTGAAAGCTCACGATAATAAGAATCATTACCGCCTTTGCTATCTATTACATCTCTTGCTAGTCCTTTCTCTTCTGCCCATAACTCAGCATGTTCAACAAGTGTCCTGCCATCTTTGCCTACAACGTCAACGTCAGCTTTGTTTTTTATTAGATATTCTATTGTATCTAACTTTCCATGCCTCACTGCATGAACTAAAGGTGTCCAACCATCATTATCCTGAGCATTAATATTCGCACCTTTTTCAACTAACTGCTCTATCATCTTCTTATTCCCAAGATCAACAGCAAGATGCAAAGGTGTTAAGCCGTAGCTATCCTGAATATCAATATCCGCATTATGCTCTATGAGATATTTAACTACTTCCATATTTTTCATGTACATGGCAAAATGTAGTGGAGATTTACCAGAGCTAATATCACGGGTATCAACATCTATACCACGATCTATTAAGTATTTAGCAATTTCCGTATGTTTTAGCTCAATTGCATAGTGCAGCAGTGTTTGAGCTGACGTGTTTTTGATACCAAGATCTGCGCCATGCTCAATTAAACTCTTAACTATTTCCGCATTCCCTAGCTTAATAGCAGCAAGTAACGGAAAAGTATAATAACTTTTACTATTAGGATCTGCGTTATGATCTAATAGATACTTCACTATTTCTGTATTACCTGAATAAATAGCACTGTATAATGGCGTTTTGGAATAAGCATCTTGAATATTAGGATTTGCACCACGATCTATTAAGTATTTAGCTATCTCTATATTTCCAGACTCAATGGCATAGTGTAAAGGTGTCTTATAATACACATATTTAGTATTAGTTTTCTGATAATAATTGTCATGAACATTAAGATTTGCTCCATGATCAATAAGATATTTTGCTACTTCCGTATTTCCTGACTGAATGGCATAATGTAGTGGCGTTTGTCCATTATGGTCTCTTGTATCAGTATATGAATTGTGTTTTAGTAGCATTGCTACTTTGCTTAAATCTCCCAATGAAGCAGCAAAATGTAAACTCGTCGCACCTGTTACCTTATTTATCTCGTTTACTTTTCCTATAGTGTTTTCTACATTATTGTCATCAATATTCACCTTTAAGAAAGGCTGTTTATTATACTTCATAACTTTTGTTGTAACAGCTTTTCCTTGTTCGTCTTCACTCACTTTTTTAGCAGGTTGCATAGAATCTTCTCTACTGACACTTTCTATCTTGGTTTTATCACCACTTACATTATGTACTGGGCTATAACCATATAGACCCTTGCCTGTACTTTGTTGGCTTGTTGAACTTTCAACACTGTTAGATTCAACAACATTATATTCCATATGTTGTTCACCACTCAGCTCAGCCTTAACCCATTGTTTAAATTCTTGATCATAACCTTTCAGCTCAGCCAAAAAATCCTCAAATAATTTATTACCTTGAGACCTATTTGCACCAGATTTAGAAAGGCTCTTGAGCAAATTATCAATCATATCTGGGTGTTTATCTTCAAGAAATTTGATCACTTGTTCAGCATCCGAATGATAATGTTCCCCTTTATTACTCCAAATATTATTGCGCAATATTTCATCTGGTTTGAGATCTTTATTTCTTATTGCAATCAAGGCCTCTTTATCTCCGTGGTCATTGACATGCCGACCATCTTCTAAACTTGCCATATAGTTAGCAACCCCTTCATGCATGGCCTTAGATAAGACATCACCTGTACCATAATAGGAATTAATGATAGTTAAGGCGTGCCCCAATTCGTGTTTTAAAGTTTTACACGAGTCATCAAATTGGTCTTGTAGATAAAAATAAACATGAACTTCTGAGCCACGCCCTTGAACTGTTAAGCCAGAAGCGCCTTTATAGTTAACGTTCAACTCCTTAAGATAATTTTCGTAGTCACTCTTTGTATTAAATACGAAAACATTAACTTTATTTGGTATGTTGTGCCAAGGCTGAGAATTATTAATGCCAAATGCTGAATCAAAATCTTTTATAGTACTCTCGATGGCATTTTTTACACTACTCAATTTGCTCTGAGTTAATTCCTCATCATCATATTTTATATTTATTTGAAGCTTGTGTTCGCCAAAAGTCATAACTTCACTATCTGGCACAAGATCTGCCACAATTTTATCGCCACTTTTTACATCCATCCACTGCTTAAATTCTTTTTCAACTTCTGAGTTATTCAAAAGATGTTTGAATTTTGATATCGCTTGTACTCTATCGAAGGACATTTCAGTAAGCAATTGCTTTATGAATTGAGGATGTTTTTCTTGTAGGAATGTCACTAAGCAATCTGATATTCTATAGTCGTTAGACATACTTGCTATTTTATATGGTGTATCATGCCCAGATTCATGCATTTTATTGTATGCTTCTTTTGTATAATGCATATCGCGAGTGCTTTCTTTTTTAGCTGCATCATAGCTCCACATGAAAAGCTTCATACCGGTACGTAAAACTTCAGGTACTGTATCCATATTACCGGTAGAGTACTCAAGAAATGCATCGCTCATTTTCTCCATTAAAATTTTAGATTTTGCGCAAAGTAAACCATTTACATCTCCAACAATAAAAGTCTTTGCTATCGTGCCGTCAGCTTCGTGTGCTCTGACCGTTCCACCACCCCATAATTCTCTATGGTCCTTACCACCTGAAAGTTCCTTGATGTGAGCTTTGTAATCATCGTAATTTTTCAGCACATAAAGCTGCAATTTTACTGGACCAGAATGAACGCTTTTTTGTGAATAGAAATTATCAGACCAGGCTCCGTAAGCATCTTTTACAGTTTGTTTTATATACTCAGGGGTATAACTAGCTAATCCCCCATATTTTACTTCTATTGTAAGCTGATCGTTTATTACTATACTTTCTTTATTTGGAAATAATTTTTTAATCAAAGTTTGTGATTTATCATATTCAGAATTTGTTTTAAATTTCATATTCACCTCTTAAAAATTTTCACTATAAATAAGTCTTGAGAAAAATGCGTTAACTGTAGATTCAGCCTTTACCTTGTTTTTGCATAACTGCTTAGATAGTTGATCATCGCTAAAAAGCAGATTCTTAGTATCGAGATATTTAGCATAGTTGCCAGCAGGTATTGAGTAGAAACCGCTTTCAAGTTCAAGATAAGAGCTGCTATTGAGAACAAAAAATAAATCGCTCTGGTCAAGCAGTATGTCATAACCAGAGCTCGTGCAATGTAAGTATTCATTGCCTTCATACTCTGCTATGTAGTACTTACTTGCATCAAGATCACCATCAAGCTGCAAAATTGCCGCTGAACGTCCATTCCCAATACTATGGCCTTTTATTACTTTAAGTACTTTAATCTCATCATTTTCTATGAGTTCCCTTAACTTTTCATTCTTTTTATTTAATTCTTCCTCTGCTTTTCTTCTGTCTTCTTCTAATTTTGTTTCTTTTTCAACAAGCTCATTTTGTATTTGCAAAAACATATCTTGAACGGTTAAGCCATTTAGAAAGTAATCCAATACAATTGACACAAACGTCTGCAATTCACCATTATCTTCAAAGCTCTTTTCCTGCTTTTTGTCATATTGAGTGGGGTTATAGATTGCATACATAGGATAAAAGCCATAATTCACCTCGTCGAATGATAACTCTATCGAAAATCCGCTCTGATCAAGTGGAAGTTTAGTAGCTAAATATCTACCATTATTATCTCTGACATACAGCTCATTTATACCATAGTGCCCACTATATTTGTTGTAATAAATATAAAAATTCTCAGGATTAAGATTAAAGTAATCATCTAAATTGTTAGGTTTACCGAGCTTTTCACGTAGAAAACTCTTGCTCTTATCTGTAAGTTTGATGCGTGTAGAGAAGTAACACCGATCTATTCGGTCACCTTTTTCTATTTCAAAGTCTAGGACTATTTTATCGCTAAACATACAGAATTTCCTCACATTTCTAATATTTATGATTATAAATTGTGTACTATGAAAAAAGCATTAAGGCTTCTTTATGTATCTAAAAACAGCGCTAACTTATGACAAGAATAGTTGACGTATTACTACCACTTCCAATTGATCAGCTATTTTCATATGCAATTGAGAAAGATACTGAAACTTCAATTGGAGATTACGTAGTGGTACCATTTGGCAGAAAGCGTTTGATTGGAATAGTTTGGAAATATAGCGGCAAGAGTGATCGAGAATTAAAATGCATTGAACAAAAGATCGAGTTACCGAGTATCAGACCAAAACTGATCGAATTTGCAGAGTGGGTTGCGCAGTATAATGTAATACCTATCGGTATGCTTGCCAAAGTAATAATGGGAGGAGTATTAAAGGTAAATCAGATAGATAAGTTAGTTTTCACTAAGCAAAATCAGGAAATAAGTGAAATAGATTGCCAATTAAGCCCTGAGCAGCAAGCAGCTCGCAATAAGATAATAAGTAATTTGAATGAGTATTCAGTGACTTTGCTTGACGGTGAAACCGGGTCTGGAAAAACGGAAGTTTATCTCTCTGTGATTGCAAGGTTAATTGAAATCGTAAACGATGCACAAGTCCTTATCCTTCTGCCAGAAATTGTTCTAACTTCACAATTGGTAAATCGTGTTCACAGTCAGATATCTGGAAATATAGCTGAGTGGCATTCAGGACTTACTCCAAAAGCTCGCCGAAATAATTGGCTCAATATAGCAAATGGAAGTGCGCAGATCATTATTGGGGCAAGGTCATCACTTTTTTTGCCTTATAAAAACCTAAAATTAATTATCGTCGATGAAGAGCATGACTCATCCTTTAAACAAGAACAGGGGATTATATATAATGCTCGAGATATGGCCATTATCTTAGCCAAGCTCGAAAATATTCCGATTATTTTATCATCCGCTACTCCGCTGCTTGAAACAATTTATCATGTTAAAAAAGGGAATTACAACCATGTAAAGCTAACCGAACGATTCGGTGGTGCAGAGTTGCCGCACATAAAAGTAGTGAATAATAAACAATGGATTTCAAATGAGCTTTTCGAAGGGATAAAACAAACCATAGAGAAAAAACAGCAAGTTATGCTCTTTCTAAACCGCAGGGGGTATGCGCAACTTGCAGTTTGTAAAAAATGTGGATATAAAATTTCCTGCTCAAATTGCACTGTATGGCTTACGTACCACAAGAAAAAGAATGTCCTTTTATGCCATCACTGTTCTTATCAATTAAAACTTCCAGAAAAGTGTTCTAATTGTCAAAGTCAGCAGTCATTATCCCTTTGTGGTATAGGAATTGAGAGGTTACTTGAAGAAATAGTAAAATTAATACCAAACGCAAAGACTGCGATTATTAGCAGCGACCAGAAGTCGCTTGGTAGCGTAATTGACTCAGTGCTCAAAGAAGAAGTGAATATTATAATCGGTACACAAGTGATTGCTAAAGGGCATAATTTCCCTAAGTTAACTTTGGTTGGAGTGATAAACGCAGATTTAGGCCTTGAAAATTCTGACCTCAGGGCAGCAGAAAAGACATATCAATTATTGCATCAAGTTGCAGGAAGGTCGGGAAGGTTTAATGAAAAAGGAATGGTAATAGTGCAAACTAATAATCCTGAAAGTTTGATAATAAAAGCATTGCAGCAGCAAAAAAGGGATTTGTTTTATGAAATTGAACTTGAGTCAAGAAGCAAAGCTAAAATGCCCCCATTTAGTAGATTAATAGCGCTTATAGTTTGTGGTAAGGATCAATTTGCAACGCAGAAAGCAGCAAGTGAGTTAACAAGCTTTTTACATAATCAATTTTCAACTACCTCTCAGCACTTGACATTGAAAGAATTTGAAATTTTTGGCCCATCACCAGCAGCAATAAATTTCTTAAATAATAAATATCGGTATAGAGTGTTACTCAAAATACACAATAAATACAGTCTGTCTATAAAGAAAAAGCTGAAACATTGCTGTAACTTGAGTTCAAATATTGCAGTAACAATAGATGTTGATCCTGTGAGTTTCTTTTGAATTTATTTGACATTTGTAGGAATTGCTAATAAGTTCTATTAATTTTTTAATTAAAAAAACTTGACTTTTATTAGAATTTATTATATTATTTATATAATTAGAATAGGGAGATAATATGACTGATTTACGTAAAATCATTAATGATGGAGAAAAGAAATTTATAGAAAAAATTAAAGAGTTACAAGAATATCTTAATGATAATAGCGAAATTGTGATTAAAAAGGAGTTATTCTCACTGGCTATTTTAAATAAAATCCCTGTAAATGGAGATCTTATCAATAAAGAAGGAGGAAAGATAGTATACCCTATCTTGAAACACTGTATTAAACACAATAGTGCAAGGTCTGAAAAAGGAGATATATTACCGTTTCAAAACGTGATGAAGATTTTAGATGAAGTGGTGAATATATTTGCTACTCCTCAGTATTTCTATAAATTGATAAATTTTCAAGATCAAAATGGAAATACGTTATTACACCAAGCTGTTATAAGTAATAACACTGAGGCAATAGAAGCCCTTTTAAAATATGGTGCAAGCCCTTTGATAAAGAATAAAGAAGAGAAAATCCCATTAGATTTAGATCAAGAAGAAAAAACAAGAGAAGCACTCATTAAATCTATGAAAGACCAAGCTCAATCGAAAAAAGAAAGTGCTAGATGTAATGGTTTGATTGGCATTATACCTGGCGTTTTTCTTGGCATTGGACTCGGTGTTGGTAGTGCTTTAGTCCCTTCAATGACTATTATATTATGCACACTCGCAGTATCTGCTCTTGTTGCTGGAATAGCAGTTGGAGTGGCTATATATTTCCTAAGTCAAGACTATAAACAGGCTAAATCAATAGAAGAAGCTGTTAATCCTCAACTCTCTTCTGTCAAGTATGAAAAGACTGAAGATAATAAAGCAGTACTAGGATAACTGTGAGTTTTTTAACATTAGATTTCTTGCATAACTGGAATTCGAAAGTTCCAGCGCATTTTTCTTATTGGATTCCAGTGTCAAGCACTGGGATGACATCTTATTATGCAAGAAATCTATTCATTTAAAACTTATTTGAGAAAACGTAGCTATAAAAACCGCAGGTACCAGTTGGTTTTTATTAGCTAAATTAAAGGTCAAGTATCTGGAATTCTGAACATAAGATCCCCCTGTATAAAAAAGATTAGAAAAAATGCAGTGAACATACGACAGATATGCTCTGAAGAGGATACGCTACATTTTTTAATGAGTTTAATAAAAAAGTCTGCAGACGGAGATAGATTTTTGAGCTCAATAAATATCTCTAACTGTAATTGTAATCAGATTTAAAATATGCGGAAGTAATTTTTTAGCTATAAAATCTTCTAAAAAATTAACACAGAAGTTAGTTTCATAAGTATTTTTATCAAAAACTATTTTAAAAAAATTTAAATAGAGTTGAAAAATTTTAAAGATGAGATACCCTACCTGAAATGCAACTTCTGTAAAAAAAGAAATATGAAAGGTGAAATAAACACTGCAGCAAATTTTCAAGCAGAAGACCTTGAGTCTAAAAATGCTACAGATCTTGATTGTTTAGCTAACTCTCTAAATTCTTTGAATGCAAAGAGTGCTGAGATTAAAGATAAAAGGAACGATGTGCCTTTTTCCAGTAGAAAAAGCAACTCGCATGTTTTAGAACTTTTTTCTAGTGAAAATGTTGAGATTCACATTCAAGATAAAACGCCTTGTGCTGCTCGGAGTGAATCAGGTATAGCTGTAATATTTAGAGGTATAGCTGGGTTGTTTAAAGGTAGGAATAGTATGGACGTAACCCTTTATCAATCTAAAGTGCAACGTAGCTCTGCAATTGATTACAGTACTACAGAAAGTATAGGGTTACGGCTACTAAATATCTGTAAAGGAGAAGAAGATATCTCTTTTGATCAAGAGATTAATTTTTTATATAAAGAGGGTTATTTGTATGATGTCTTATTGTTGCAAGACGAGGAGAATCATGACACACCTTTACATGTAGCTATAAAAAGAAATCGTACTTGTTTTGTAGAAAAACTTTTGTGTATTCTTAAGGAACCATACTGTTCAAGTGAGTTTTACAAACGCAAATATTTTGAACATAAGCAAGAGAATGAAAAGCCGCTTTTCAAAGTTATTAATACTAATAACAAGGATGGAAAAGATGCAATTACTCTGGCTATTGAAAGCAATAATTCAGAATGCATTTCAGCTCTTTTTAACTACTTAACTCGTGAAAATATTAACAGAAGAAAAGATGTTGAAAATGAGTACACACCTCTACACGAAGCTATGCTTCTTAACAAAAATGAAGCAATCAAAGAGCTTCTCAAATCAAAGGATATAGATACTGAACTCATAGATAAGGAATCTTACAAAGCATATAATTATGCTAATAACAAAGAGGCCATAGAATTGTTTATTCAGCACTATAGTAGTAAAATTAGTGAGTTGCGTATAAAATTAGAAGATAATAATAAAAAACTAGCACGAATTAAGTGTGTCCTAAACAAAACAAAACTTACTTGTGTATGCTTAGCAGCCTTCGGCTCTTGTTTTAGAATGTATAGAAATTCCCATGACATAATAAATGAAGAAGTGAGTGAAGATATGTTATATTATTCTCTTGCATTGCTTGCCAACACTACAGGTCTAATATTATTTTTTAATTATTTGATCGATACAATACTTTCCAAGTATGAAGAAAAAAATTCTAGTTTGAATAAAGAGTCAGACAGTTATGTAGAAGAAAGAAATATGTTGAAAAATAAATTACGTCATTTTCAAAAAAGAAGTACCGTAGTAACTACGCAAATGTGTGAGATAATTTCAGTTATACCTGAATCAGAGTTAGGTTACAGTAGATTGTGATTACATTAATTTTTTCAAGACAGTTCTAAAAAAAGTGGGAAATCTTTTTCATAGCCAATCAAACTAAGCTTTCTTTACGAAAGGTTTGATGTTATCATTTTATAAACTATATCCTGAATTTGTTAAATGAACATTAATATAAAGAATTTAGTTCATGCTTTTTCTAAATTGCCAAGTTTAGGTCCATCATCATCACGAAGATTAGTTATACATTTGCTCCAAAATAAAGAGAAAGTCATGCTACCGCTTGCATCTTTGATTAGAGAGCTAGCGGATCTTATAATAGAGTGCAAAATTTGTGGAAACCTAGATACTAAATCGCCGTGTTCTATTTGTACTAACCCAAAGCGTGACACCAAGTTAATGTGTGTAGTAGAAGAATTGGGTGATCTATGGGCATTTGAAAAAGGGAATATATATTCAGGTATGTATCATGTTTTGGGTGGAAGGCTATCAGCAATAAATGGCATAGGTCCAAAAGAACTGAATCTTGATAACATTCCCAAAAGAGTTACAGAATTTAAAATTGAAGAGGTCATTATTGCAATCAATCCGACATTAGAAGGCCAAGTTACTGCGCAATATATAATTGAATTGCTAAAGAATTCGAATGTAAAAATATCGCGCCTTGCTTGTGGTATACCGATAGGTGGAGAAATTGACTACCTAGATGAAGGGACTCTGAAGATAGCGCTTACTTCAAGACAGGATATTAAATAATATTCCATTTCTTCTGAGCAACATACTTTAAAAATACTGTAACATACTTCAGCCTAGAAACTTGCTTGCTAATTGAAAATATTATACATTTAAATATGGTATTTAAAAATGAGGGGTTATGTTAACTTTTGTACTAGATGGAGTACGTGATACTTATAGTTGGTTAATCAAAAAATCAAGATCAATCGCTCTTGATTTCATTGCGCTATTTAACAAAGAATACGCAGATAGTAAACGAATTGGATACATATTAAAGGATATAAAGATTGACTTAGGACTACAAGTGCCTAATTTAGAAGTGAAAAAATTAAAAGAGTTTGATTTTAAATCAAATGATCTACTCTTAACAAAAAGCGATATTAATTTTCACAATACAGATTTATTAAAGGATATTATTATTAAACCTGATTTCAGCAAAATAATAAGAGAATTAAATCAAGACGAATATGCTCGATATAAGGATCCTGATTTCAGCAAAATAATAAGAGAATTAAATCAAGACGAATATGCTCGATATGAGGATATTATTATTAAGCCTTATTTCAATTTCAGCGAAATAACAAGAAAATTCAATCTAGACGAATACGAATATGCTCGATATAAGGATATTATTATTAAACCTAATTTCAGCAAAATAATAAGAAAATTAAATCAAGACGAATATGTTCGATATATTGATAACCTAAGCTTTATATTTCCATTAATGCTGGTGTATAAAAACTTTGTGCATAGTGACTGGGTATCTGATAAGTTCTCTAATTGCATAAAAGTCAACAATAATTTTTTGTATCATGAAAAATATTTTTTGATGTAAAATTCAGCTCTAATACAACCTTTTATTTATTATTGTATTATCTTATTCAATCAAAAGAGGTTTTATTGGCAATAAAAACATCAACACTAATTTCCAATTAATCTCTTTTAAACTATGTAGCCAATGAATATGTGGATAAATACGTCCACACAAACTTAAAGTATTTATCCACATATTCATTAAGCTTATAAAAACTAAGGTATCATTCTTTTCCTCTATAGTCTTAATGATTTTACATAAGTTAAAAGTAGCATGCTTCCATTGTTCTCTCCGCGGTCTAATATGGCTAATTCATATTGTAGCCAAGCCGCACTATACTTGTTAGGCGGAAGTGGACGGCAACATGTACGCCACGAAGTCTATGCTTCAACTTATCCTCTTGCTTATCCCTTCCATCGGCATTGCTATCTTTACTTTCAGTAAAATTATTGTTTTATACTTCTTTAGTGTTTATTGATAGCAAAACTCTTTTCTATCGATTAGCATCTTATGCATAATCACGGCTAATTTTCTTGCTACTGCAACAATTGCTTTTTTCATGCCCTTTTTCTTTTTAAGCTTCAATCCCCAGCTTCTTAATTTAAATGTCCTTTTACATTTTACCAGTAAGACCTGCGCGGCTTCATATAACATATTCCTACAGTCCACTGGTCCCATTTTTGATATACTTCCGTGTCGATCAATCTCACCAGAAGCGTACTGTCTTGGACTTAATCCCATATAGGCTCCAACTGTATAAGATGTTTCAAACCTATGCAGATCATCTATTGCAGCTTTATATGTCATTGCTACTATAATACCAACTCCTGGAACAGTAGTTAATAATTTACAATCCTCATCTTTTTTGCTTTGTTCTGAGAGCATTTTATCAAGTTTTCTTATTGATTCTTCTATTATTTCTAAACTATGTACTAATGATTCAATTGAGGTTTGGCTAATTTCATCTAGATTATTAACCATTTCTTGCACTTTTAAAGCAAAGTTTGCAGAACTAAGACGTTGATTAACTTTTATCCCGTATATTTTCAGTAATCCCCTTATTGTTCCCGCAATTTGCTCTCTGCAACGTATTAATTGTCTTCTGCTTCCAAGTATTATTTTAACCTGACAAGCTTCGTCTGATTTTACTAATACCTCCTTAAATAGCCCAACTCTCATCATTTGTGCTATGCCTCTTGCATCATTTTTATCATTCTTATTGATTCTCGCAGATAATGCTGCTGCCATATGCCTTGCATCTACACAAGTTACTGGTAATCCAAGATTCCTCAACTCTTTGCACATCGATATTGATAATTGCCCGCTTTCTATTCCTATGGACTCGTATTTTTTGTTTTGACCAAGCAGAAACTCAGCTATTGCACTGCTTTCACTTGCAACAACCCCTTCTTTAACAATTTTTCCTTTCTCATCAATGATACTAATAAAAGTTTCTTTGAGTGAGACATCTAACCCGCTATAATGTTTCATGAGACTACTCCTACTGTAAAAGTTTAAATTATTCTTGAAGAACTAATTCATTGAATTTGTTACTTCGTGCTAAAATAATGGAGTATGTCTCTCCATCATTCAATAGCAATTACAGTATGTATGGTAATTCTGCACTAATAGAATTAATAAAAACTTGTGATAGTAGGAAAATCATGGAGGAAAAAATAGACTTATGGAAGGAAAAAGGAAAGTTAACAATAGATATCAGTTTGGATGCAGGAAGCTTAGCTTATATAAACGGGATGTTTCCTTTAATACAAAAAGCTATTAAAAACAGGAGTTTTATAATTCAAAACTATTCTGGACTCTATGAAAGTGGAATTGAGCAACTAGTAACTGAATTCAAAGATTGTAAAAGTTTAAAGGAAACACAGGAAGTAATAGACGATCTTACACAAAATTACGTGCAATACATGGAAAGATGCATAGAAGAAAAAACAGGAATAAAAACTATCACATATGATCCATGTGGTGTGCTTGATCCTGTAAGTAGCTTGAAAAACATTTCTATTAATGTGTTAGAAAAACATGGATTACTAAGCAAATGATTGTCTGGACCCTTAACTTATAAGATACTATAGTAAAATATAGCATAAGGATCTTATGTGCTTTAAAAAACTTATATCATTAGTAAGATTCAGAAAAAAAGAAGACGAGCAATTACCTAAGGTAATAACTTGGGAGAATGATTGCTTAGGCTATAAACAAGTTGCAAGTAAATTTAGTTCTATAATCAAGACAATTGGTAAGTCTTTTTCTATTGTATCCTTAGAAGGATATGATAAATGGGGTAAGACGTTTTTTTTGAAAGAATGGGTAAAGGATCTAGAGCAGCAAAATGAAATTGCAGCTTATTACAGCGCATGGGATATTAGTGCGCTAGATCAACCATTGCCTTCTTTTTTGCATTTCCTGTTTGAGGATCTATTCGCATCATACAAAGTAAAAAGGAGTGTTATACAGCAGTTCAAAAACATAAACCAAGAACTATTTTCTCTCAATACATTAGGAAAGCTGATCAGTAAATCTCCACTTGCTATGCTTTCAGTATTTCTCGATGCTGCAAAAGAGGCTGATAAGAAAGACATTGGTTTTGTCTTGGGTGAGTTAAATCTTCTCCAAAGGAGAAAAGAGAACATTAGAGATTTTAAAATACAACTAGCAGATGTGGTTAATAAAATCAGGAAAGACAAAAACATTTATATAATGGTGGATGATCTTGATATATGTCGCCCTAAATTCATTGTCGATTTTTTAGAATCCATAAAGTACATGCTTGATGTTGAGGGACTGGTTTTCATTATCTCTGTTAGCCAAGATAAGAGTAATGTGCAAAGAGCAATTAGCACAATACTTGGACCAAATTTTAGCCTAAAATCTTTTACTGATCTCTCTTTGCATTTGCCAAAACAGCCAACAGAGCAGTTTATAAGAAAACTGTTTGAAAGTTCTGAATTACCGAAAAAATCAAAGAGCTTAATTATAGATAGCTTTATATTTTATGCAGAAAGCTTCTCATTATCACTGCAGGCAATACAATACTGTATAAGAAGAATAAAGCTATGTTTTTTGAACCATGCAAAAGAAGAATTACTTGATCCGAATTTATTTACATTTTTAGTAATACTACAGTCAGTAAACACTGATTTGTACGAGGAATTATATTCATCACCTCAGAAAGTACTGGAGAAGATTGAGAGTGATTTAATGCCAAATGGTCAAGAAGAATGGAAAAAGCTTAAAATCTCTCTTGAGACTACTTTAAAAAAAAAAGAATCAAAGACTAACAAATCTTTGAAGCAAATAAGAGATATTATATTCTAGCACTTTCTTCTTAATTTGCATGACACAATGGTTGTACTTATTCCAGTTTAGCATTGGAACCATAAGTTGGCCCACATAAATTTTAGCATGTGTGACCTTGAAAGATCGCAGTGCAATACTTAAATTATTAGAGTAGTAGGCTAATAATGGAGCTCAAAATGCACAACATACAAGAAACTGAAAGTTTAAAATTTGACGCTGAAGTAGGCAAAGTACTAAATATAGTAATTCATTCACTTTATACTAATAAGGATATTTTCTTGCGTGAGTTAATATCAAATGCATCAGATGCATGTGATAAATTGCGCTATGAATCACAATTAAATGCTGATTTATTAGATTCAAGTGATGAGTTGAAGATTACTATTAGCTCCAGTAAAGATAAGAATGAGCTGTATATAACCGACAATGGAATTGGCATGAACAGGCAAGATTTAATAGATAATCTTGGCACGATTGCAAGTTCTGGTACGCAAAAATTCTTGGATGCAATTAAGAATAATAAAGATTCGAGCCAAGCTGTAGAGCTGATTGGAAAGTTTGGTGTTGGTTTTTATTCAAGCTTCATGGTTGCTTCAGAAGTTATAGTAGAATCAAGGAAAGCCGGAGAAGAAGAGTCTTGGGTGTGGAAATCTAAAGGAGATGGAGAGTATTCAATCAGCAAATTAGATGGTCAAATCTCTCGTGGCACAAAAATTACGCTCATCATGCGTCCTGAAGAAAGCGAATTTTTAGACAAATTCCGTATTGAAAACATCGTTACTACTTACTCTGACCACATAAATTTTCCCGTTGAGTTTGTAAATGAAGAAGGAAAAAGTGAAAAATTAAATAGCAAAGCTGCAATTTGGACTAAGCCAAAAAATGACGTTACTCCAGAAGAGCACAACGACTTCTTCCGTGGTGTTGCACATGTGGGCGGTGAGCCTTGGATGATATTTCATAATAAAAATGAAGGTGCAATAGAGTATACGAACTTGCTTTATGTTCCTTCTATCAAGCCTTTTGATTTATTTCATCCAGATAGACGCTGCTCTGTAAAATTGTATGTAAATAAAGTGTTTATCACTGAAGATAATGTGCAGATTATACCGCAGTACTTGCGTTTTTTGAAAGGTGTGGTTGATTCACCGGATTTGCCTCTCAATATCAGCAGAGAAACACTGCAAAATAATCGTGTAGTTGAGCAGATTAGGAAATCTTTAACTAAGCGCATAATATCAGAGCTCGGCAAAAAAGCAAAAGAGAATTTAGAGGAATATACAAAATTCTGGGGCAATTTTGGTGCGGTGTTAAAAGAAGGTCTTTGCGAAGCTATGCCAACTGATGAAAGAGAAGCATTGCTTTCCATTTGCAGATTTCATAGCACCAGTGATGGTAAGCTAGTTAGCATTGATGATTATATAAGCAGAATGAAGCCTGAACAGGAACATATCTACTATCTCACAGGTAATAGTCTCGATTCAGTAAAAAACAGTCCACAACTTGAAGGATTCGTCAGCAAAGGATTGGAAGTGCTTCTATTTGTTGATCCAGTTGATGATTTCTGGACTAGCGTGATTCATGAATATAAAGATCAAAAATTTAAGTCTGTGACCCGCGCTGATGTTGATTTAGAAAAATTTTCTTCAGAAGAAGGCAAGAAAGATGAAGAAAATAAATCAGATGAAAACAAAAGCGAAGAAAACGCGGATTCTATACTCGAATACTTCACCAAGGTTCTTGGAAGCTTAGTAAAAAGTGTAAAGATCTCTAAGAAATTAACCGATAGTCCTGTGTGTCTAGCAGTTGATGAAGGAACTATGGATCTCCGTATGGAGCGTTTTTTACGTGAACAGAAGCAGCTAAATTACCGCACGCCAAAAGTACTTGAAATTAACATTAAGCATCCTTTGATAAGAAACATAATGGAATCTCACGCTAAAAATGGTGAAAATCCAACACTTGGAGATATGATTTACTTATTGTTCTATCAAGCTTGTATAGTGGAAGGTGAAGAGATGGAAGACGTAAGTCTATTTGCTAAAAGGCTCAATAACTTGCTTGGCAAAATTTCTATTTAATGCTATACTTAGTTTAGCTAATAATTAGGGGGTAAAACATGGGGTGGAATTTACTTGGTGGGCTCATGCCGCCAGCAGTAGATACTGCAGAAGAAAGGGAGCGTCGCCATTCCAGAGATTCAGGTGCTGAAGAAGAATTTGAAGTTTTAGAACAAGAAGAAATTAAGGAGCATCGTCATTCTGGAGATTCAGGCAATTGTTCAGAGGTTGAAGAAGGACAAAATACTAACAGAGCAATTGAATTGGAATTTCAGCTAACACAATCTTTGCTAAGTCAAGTAAAGGCAGGTGAGAATAATAGGAATGCAAATTCTGGCAAGCAAGCACAACTTGATTTGGAAAGAATGGATTTTGTAATTAATGGGCAAACAATAAGCAAAGCGTATGTTCACGAGTTATATTGCCAGCACAATCACTTAATTTCGAGTGAAAATGCAAATTACCGCCTGTTTGCTAAGCAAGTTTTCACAGAAATGTTTAAATATGCTAAGGCAGAAACTCCAAATGACAATATATTAGAAGAGTTAATTACTAATTGCAATCAGGCTGGGTATGATGGCTCTTTGTTAATGCAGCTCTCTCCTATATTCTCTAAGCATAAACTAAGCTTGCCTCATGCCAACGATAGAAAGATAAGTATTGTATATAATAGCCAAGGTTCTCTCAATATTCAGTATTGTCCAAGTATGCCTGTTAGAGAACTTGATACAAATAAGGAAATATGCAGGGTTGATGCTATTTTAGAGTTCACCCTTAAGTTTCGAGATAGTAAGGTAGAGTATGAAAACGGCAAAGTAACACTTGCTATTCCTGAACAATTAGAGAATTACAAAGTTGATGGCAAAAGTTTGTTAGATGAAATAAATAGGCATTTCGAAGATGAGGATAATAGAATTACAGAGACTCTTGAGAAAAATATGAATGAAGGACCTAAGTCATTTGCTGCTGAAGACTTGTCTATTACTGAGAGTTCATCTGATAGTAGTGAAGTAGCAAACAAAGTAGTTACTGATCCAGGCATTTTAGGTAATGTTGCGAATGTATTGGTAGGTGTTGCAGAAGTTACAGCAGTTGTAGCAACAGAGTTATTTTGGCCTCAAGATCAGGTTAATATAGAACCAAGGCATAATGAAGAAGAATTTACCATTACCCCTAAAAATTTAACCTTTGATGGATTAATAGACGTTATAAATAAAGCAAAAAATTATGGTGATTATGCAGATTTAGATAAAACTATAAATAATATAGAGGAAAGCGATAGATTTATTACTGATTTAAATTGTGGTAATTTGAAGGATTTTTGCTCTCAACAGCTTAATTTGACTGATCATATGCACAATGTGCTGTTGAATAATAGCTATGATGAAACAAATGGTTATTATAATTATTCAGTAAAAGAGCTTTCACTACTAGCCATTGCAGCTGATGACACACTTGTGGAAAGGTATGCAGAAACGCATAAAAGTATATTATTTACGCAAGATGAAGGTCTCGATAGGCTACTTATTGGTGTTGGTGGACAGCGCTATACTAAGCTTTTATTAGAAGATTTGGAAAAAAATCGAAGTACTATTCTACCTTGGCATAGCATATGTGAAAAACTTCGAAGGGCGTTGTCTATTCGTAATCAAGAATGCGTGAAAGCGGTATTAGATAAATTTAAAGATACTGAAGCCAGGTCTAGAGTTTCTGATATGTCAGAAAAATTTTTGCACTATGCTATACAACAAGATTTTATAGATGTAGCAAAGACTATTATTAATCATAAAATTGCTGATATTAATAGTATAGACAATTCAGGGCATGCACCTTTGCATTGGGCTGTGGCACGTAATAATTTAGAATTAATGGGCTTGCTTATTGGAAATGGCGCTGAGATTGATATTCAAGATGAGAGGCATGGCAGAACAGCTTTACATTGGGCTGCTTACCATGATAAATTTGAAATAGTAAAATTACTTGTAAACAAGGGAGCTGATTGGAACATTCAAGATAGAGATGGCAAAACAGCTTTAGATCTGGTAGGAACGAAAAGTTTATATTTGGTAAGGGAAGAAAACAGGGAAAAATCTTCTAGTGAATCAAAAATCACAAAATTTCTTGAAGGTTTAGATGATAAAACACCTTTGCATTTAAATATTAAAAAAGATCCAGAATCCAAAAATATTGATAATCAACAGCCGCAAAGAAACATTGTTGATAAAGTAGAGAATATTATGAATAATGAAGAGGCTTCAATAGAAGAAGCTATAGGTAATAATTGTGAGGAGGGTAAAATGCCTGGAAATGAAAAAATTATAGGAGAAAAATTGTCTAATGCTGTCGATAGAATCAATCTTACTCGTTTGATACATTTATTAAAGAAATTAGAAGTCAGCACATATGAACCTACTGTACAGAAGCTCTTGGACCAAGCAAATGACAAAATTACAAATTTGGAAGAGGGTGAGCAAAAAGAGGCTCTTGAACAAATAATACTATTTCTTGAAAATGAGCTCAAGCACACTGCTGCTACATTACCAGTAGACAACAATGTAGAAGCTGCTGCAAGTAGCCAAGAAGCTCCTTTGGTAGAGTCTAAAGAAAGCTCACCATCACTGAGTTCTGAGGAGGATGATTTTTCTAAACTTGAAGGTAATAAAAGTGATTGCTCTGCCGGAACTTCCTCAGACTCTAATAGTAATTCTCCATTTGAAAAAATTAGTGAAGAAGGTCATGAAACAAGAATATCTGTAATTGACACAGTGGAAGCTGAAGCAACAGCTAATGGTACTGTTTCTAGTAATTCTGTTCCTTGTACTTTAAGAGTAGAATTAACAAGTGATGATGAAGATGAATTTCTTTCGATTGAAATTGAAGATGTTAATAATGATATTAACGTTAATCAACCTACTGAGCATGTAGAACAAGTTGCTAACGGAAATGGACAGCCAAAAACAGAATTGCCAAGAATTAATGAGCAAAGCAGCAAAAGTGGCCTCAAAAAAAATCCACAAAATACAAAGAAGTATGTTGTAGCTGCTTCTGCGCTTGCAATAGCCGGTATTGTTTCAGGGGTGGCTGTTGCAGTTTACTTGGAAATGTTAGCGGTAGGAATAGCAGTTGCAGCTTGTTGTCTTATTGCAGCTACAGTTACATACTGCTGTAGACCTAAAAGCTTAATTGAGAATGGTGAGCCTGCAGAGATTGTGTTCAAGGAAAGGTCTGTATACTAAATATAGTAGTCTATTATTTAATAATTTATTATAATTATATTGATTATTAATAGATAAAAACTTGGTAGACTACGAAGAGATGCTTGCTAAGTTGACAAAATTGCCATTTAATGCTACACTTAGCTTAGCTACTAATTAGTGAGGAAAAACATGTTAGGTTCAGATTTTGTATCACAGGAATCAAACAAAATTTTAAAGAAATCAGATTCTAGGGATTCGGGAACTGAAGAAGGGTTTGAAATTTTAGAACGAGAGGAAAAAGAGCGCCGTCGTTCTGAGGATTCAGGTAATGAAAGTCAAGAGGAATCTGGCGTTAATAATTCTGATACTAAATCTAGTGCAGTAACTACGTTAGAATTTCAGCTAACACAATCTCTGCTGGGTCAAGTAAAGGCAGATGAGAATAATGAAGATGTAAAGTCTGGTAACACAGCTTATCAAGACCTATATAGAACGGATTTTTTTGTAATCAATGATCGCACTATAGATAATAGTTTCATTAAAGGGTTATATGATAAATATAATGAGGGAGATGATAAACGTCTGTTTGCAAAGTATGTTTTTACGGAAATTTTTAAACATGCTAAAGCAGAGGTTCCAAATGACTATATACTGGAAGAGTTAATTACTAGTTGCAATCAAGCTGGGTATGATGGCTCTTTGTTAATGCAGCTCTCTCCTATATTCTCTAAGCATAAACTAATCTTGCCTCATGCCAATGATAGAAAGATAAGTATTGTATATAATAGCCAAGGTTCTCTCAATGTTCAGTATTGTCCAAGTATGCCTGTCAGGAAACTTGATACAAATAGGGAAATATGCAGGGTTGATGCTATTTTAGAGTTCACACTTAAATTTCATAATGGTGAAGTAGAGTATGAAAATGGTAAAGTAACACTTATCATTTCTGAGGAATTAAAAGCTGGTAGGGAAAGTTTACTAGACGATATTAATGAACGTTTCACAGATTATGATAATGATGGATTTATTCATTTACACGTTGCAGCACAAAAAGGTAATGTTGAGCTTGGCAGGCATTTACTAGAATGTGGTGCAAATATTGAGATTAAATCAAAAACAAAAGTAGGTGGTGACACTGCACTTCATTTAGCTGCCAAGAGTGGTCATAAAGATTTTGTGAAGCTTTTACTTGATAATGACGCAAATGTTAATTCAGTAAGCAGTACAGGCAGCAGAGTAACTCCTTTACATGAAGCAGCATATAGTGGACATTCAGATGTTGCAGAATTGCTAATAGAGCGTGGCGCAACAGTTGATGCTAAAGAACGATATAATCTTACTCCTTTGATGTATGCTTCTGCAGAAGGTAATTCGGCAATGGTGGAATTACTTTTAAAAAAAAGGCAGATCTTTATTTACAACATCATAATGGTGAAACTGCATTGCACTTAGCTGCTGATAATGGTCATTCTGATGTAGTTGCCATCTTAATAAGTGCAGCAAAAGATAAAGAAAAGTATGTTAATATGCAAAGCAACAGTATTGGTACTGCGTTGCATGTTATAGCTTATAATCGAGAAATAAATGAAGAGCATAAAAAATCTGCAAAATTGATAATAGACAATGGTACAAGCCCGTATTTAGAAAACGATCCAATTATTAATAAACCATCAGATACTCTTTTGAAAGGAAGCTCTTTAGATATGGCAAAAAAACGAGGAAATAAGGGATTTTTGGAATTTATGTCATCTTTAGGCTATTCAGCAACCGTACCAAGCAATTCAAAGAATGATCCACAAAACACAAAAAAGTATGTCGTAGCTGCTTCTGCGCTTGCAATAACTGTTATTGCCTTAGGAGCAGCTGTTGCAGTTTACTTGGAAATGTTAGCAATAGGAATAGCAGTTGCAGTTTGTTGTCTTATTGCAGCTACAATTACGTACTGCTATAGGCCTAAAAGCTTAGTTGAGGATAATCAGGTCAAAAAGGTTATGCAGACAGAAGAATGTCAGTCTAAGTAATAAATATAGTAGTCTATCATTTAATAATTTATTATAATTATATTGATTGTTAATAGATAAAAACTTGGTAGACTACGAAAAAATATTCTTAAATAAAATCAAAGATATAAAAGAAGAAGGGCGCTATCGTGAATTTACGCATTTTGCGTCATTACCTGGCAAACTTCCCTATATTATGGATTATGAAAGAAATAGAGAGGTTATTGTCTGGTGCAGTAATAATTATCTGGGAATGTCACAAAACGATAGTGTCATTGCTGCTATTCAAAATTCATCTGTTGGTGCTGGAGGAACAAGAAATATATCAGGTACAACAAAGGAAGTTGTTGAGCTCGAGAAGTCTTTGGCTGACTTGCATCAAAAAGAAGCTGCTTTAACTTTTGCTTGTGGCTATCTTGCCAACCAAACTACACTTAGTACTTTATCGTCTGTTATTCCGGGTGTGGTAATTTTTTCAGATGAGAAAAACCATTCTTCAATGATAGAAGGTATAAAATCAGGAAAAAGACCGAAGCACATATTTAGGCATAATGATGTTGATCACTTAGAGCAGTTGCTAAAGTCTATAGATATAAAAACGCCGAAAATAATAGCACTTGAATCTGTATACTCAATGGATGGTGATGTAGCACCGCTTGAAGCGATATGTGATCTAGCAGATCAGTATAATGCAATTACCTATTTGGATGAGGTACACGCAGTTGGCATGTATGGACCGCGCGGTGGCGGAATTGCAGAAAGAGAAGGTTTGATGGATAGAATAACTGTTATTCAGGGTACATTATCAAAGGCTTTTGGAGTGATGGGTGGATATATAGCGTCTTCAAAGAGCTTGGTGGATGTAATAAGAAGTTCAGCCCCAGGATTTATTTTTACTACTGCTATGTCGCCCGTTTTAGCAGCAGCAGCAAAGGCAAGCGTTGAGCATTTAAAATCGAGCAATGTTGAAAGAGAGAAGCAAAAGCAGTCTGTTGAAAAGGTAAAAGACTCACTGAGAAACGCAGGAGTGAATTTTATGCAAACAGAAACTCATATAATTCCAATCATAATTGGCGATCCTGAGTTGTCCAAAAAAGCATCAAAATTGTTATTTGATGAGTATGGAATATATGTACAACATATAAATTACCCAACAGTTTCAAAGGGGACTGAGCGCTTCCGTATTACTCCTACGCCTTACCATACAAATGAAATGATAGAGCATTTAACAAAATCTCTTGTAAAAGTTTTTGAGAAATTGTCTGTTTGTGTCTGTTGTTGAGTTTAAAGTTGCCAAGAATAAGGTATCTATTTAAAAGCATGGTTAATGTACAAAATCAGTGCTTTATTTCTTGTCATGAAAGTAGCTAACACTGGGATCCAACTAAGTTACTTTACAACATTTTTTGTGCAAAAGGACTAGATGCCATTGTCACACACTGACTATTTGTTCCTATAGTTGTCTTTTCTCGTCTATCTTATTTTGCCACCCTGCTGCAATGAGGGGTAGGTAAGACCATTTATTATTTTCACTACGTGACTTTTGCTCTTTTGAATGAACTTTAGTTTATATCTCCAGCAATGACAAGCGCGTTATCTTCCCTTAATCTCCCACCGCTTTCTTGCAGAAAAAGCCTACCGAGTGAAGTTTTATATTTATTAATTCCAGAGTAAATTATTCCATTGTATCTTCCGGCAGCAAGATATGCAAAACCTAGTACCGTTGAGCCAAGGGAGCGTAGATTATTATTGTCAAGTGGTAATTTATTTAACAAATTACCACTTATGTCTATTATTCCCCCTTCACGAGCTTTCATCCGCATTTTTACATGGCGAGATTTGAAATCTTCAAGAAAAGCTCCTTTCTTTTCCTCTGCCCAGAAAGTTTCTCTAAGGGCTGGAGCATCAATCACAGCTGCTACAACTCTGTTTTTATGAATGAGACAAACTGATACTGCAAAATAAACCATACAACTAAAAAGGTTTTCCTTGCCTTCTATAGGCATAATAAACCAAGTATAACCGCCGTCTTTTAGATCTTGGCCCACATCGTCTTCAAAAATAAAGTCATAGTTCTGGTTGTAGTTTTTCAAGCAATCGTATATAAGTTGCTTGGATTTTGAATAAGTTTTATTGATAAAGTCTGCTGACTTAACGCTTGAAATTTGCAATTCATTAAAATCACGTATAAGCTGCTTGGAGGCACTGCGTACAGAATCAAGCATCACATTGATTCGTGGTGATGAAATTGCCATTTACTCTTTCACTCTTTCGTAATAGCTGTTATCAGGAGTATGTACTACAATTTTATCACCTTCTTTTATAAATTGAGGCACGTTAACGCGTATTCCGTTTTCCAAAATTGCAGGCTTATAAGAAGCAGTAACAGTCTGACCTTTGATAACAGACTCTGTTTCTTTTACAGTTAGTGTAACGTGATCAGGCACATGTGCAGAAATTATTTTATCTTGATAAGTTACTACTTTAATTTTCATATTATCTTGCAAATAAGACTTCTTTTCTCCTAATAAGTCTAAATTTATAACAATCTGCTCGTAATTACTTGGATGCATAAGATTTACGATATTCCCTTCAGTAAAGAGATAAACATATTCCTCTTCATCTAAAATTGCCCTTCTGATTGTTGCATCAGAGCGGAATCTTTCATAGTGCTTTGCTCCAGTTTTGATATTTTTCATTTCAGCTTGTATGTAAGCACCACCCTTACCAGGTTGAGTATGCATAATACTTATAACCGAAAATAAACCACCGTTATGTTCTAGTACCTGACCTGGCCTGATATCATTAGCCCTTTCTGCCATAATTACACTTTTAATTTGGTCTGATTATTATAAATAACTTTATACAAATATCAAAATTTTTATTGGCCAATGAATTCTGGCATGTTGATTACTATATACCTTTCCTTCATGTTGATGTATGGAAATACTTCTTTAGTAAAAGATAACATAATGTTTTTTTTTGTGCTGATAACCAAAATTTCTAATATATCCCCCGAGCCGAAATTATTCACAGACTTCACATAGCCATATAATTCATTACTCTCTAGTCTTACTTCCATATTCACAAGATCATCTTGGTAAAATTCATCCTCATCATTTAACTGTGGTAGCTTATCTCTTTCTATATATAACTTTTTATTTCTTAAAAGCTCTGCTTCATTACGGGAATTCACACCGCTAATTGTTGCTATTACTAAATTATTACTGACAACAGACACCAAGCTTATTTTATAATTTTCACTTCCGATTATTAGTTCACCATATAGGAAAATATTTTCGGGCTTTTCAGTAAAGGTTTTTATTTTGACAGCTCCTTTGATTCCATGAGGAGAAGTAATTATTCCGAGGCATATATTCATATTAATATGATAGTTGAAATCAGCTTTTTGTCCATAGAATTGACAATTTACTGAATTAACATACAATTAATATTGTAATAATTATAGCGGGTAATGTGTGAGTTCCATCAGCAATCAAGAAAAGCAAAGTATTATAAGTAGCTTAGAAAAAATCAACTGCAAGCTAAAAGGTGAATCTATAAAACTTGATGATACAAAGGAATCTATAATAGTAGCACGTCGTAAACCTGTTGTTGAAGAGGCATTAGAACATTTACGCAACCCTTCTACTACTAACTGTAATGTTCTGATCGATGCAGAAACTGGGTTTGGCAAGACTTACGATATTGGAATGTGGAGCCATGTACTAGCCCAAGCAGGGTTTCATCATCTGGTTGCAGTACCAAACAGTGATCTAGTAAACCAAGCTAAAAAAATGATGAGTAGTGCATTTACTGTAAACATTAGGACACCCAAAACTGCTGAGGAAATTAAAAATGCACTGCAGGAAACTGAACCTACAATAATTATAATAACACATGACCTGCTATTACAGCAAGAAAATGATCGGAAATTAAAAGACCAAAATACCAAGTTGTGGATTAGTGTTGATGAAGCAGACAGTATTAATAAGCAGCAGGATTTTGAGAACATGTGCAAGCTTGATGAGAAATATCCTACGACTTACCTCACTGCAACACCAAAGAGAAGGATTTTAAATAGATGCGGAAAAGTTATCAGCCCGACAAGATTGAGTAGACGTTGTATTGCAAACGCTATCGAAACAGCAAGTGTTATTGCAAAAACCAATAGAAGAGCAAATTTCAATCAAGCGTTTGCAGTTAATGTTACTACCTCCATAATATCTTTAGCTATATTGTTTCCTATTATAAATAGTAATGTTGCTGCCGTAATTGGTCTCACTTCAGATTATTGGCTGTATTCTGCTTTGATTGGAAACTTATATTATACAATTTCTATGTTTATATTTGGTATAGTAATGTTGCCAATTTGGTGGGTACTAACTAAAGCAACTGGTGTAGAGTCAAAAGAACTGCTTTCTAGATTTCTTGCTAACGTGCGTAGCTTATTTACTAGAGAAAAATCGAGCCCAGCTCATGAATATGTTGAAGAGAGCGAAGAAGTTTTTAATTACAATAAGCTTGTTGATACCGATGATTTATTAACTTCTATAAGATGGAATGTGCAAAGCCCAATTGGAGAAAGTGCTCTGCTTTTAGCTGATGATGTAAATAGTATAGTTAATCTTAACTTTGCGTTGCAGGGTAGAGATAATTTAGTATATGAAGGTAGTACACGTTATGAAGTGTATAATAAATTTCAGCCTGAAGGGATGTCTTATCAAGACTATAGGCTCAAGTTACGCGAAGCGAACTTTATAAGCTGCGTTAAAAAGCAACATCCTAGTCTGACAGAAGAGCAGATATCTGAATTAAAAGAAAAGGTGGATTTCAGTAGTACTGCTGAATATCTAAAATATAGAGTAATGCATTCAATGATCGATCTTACTCTCTCATATTTAATGAAGTGTGATAATATTACTTTAGATAAAAAAAGAAGAGAAGGTTTGAGTGAATTGATAGAAGATGTTAAAAAGAATGTTAGCACCACTAATGATAACAATATTATAAGCTACCTAGAGAGAAAAGGCTTTAGTGAGCAATTTGCTAGAGATGAGCTCTTACTGCAAATAAAGACAGTAATTGAAGCACTGAGTAAAAGTGATAATGAGCAATGCAGCTTAATAGTTGATAATTGGCGCTTAAGCAAAGAGCTCCATGACCTCATGGAAAGAGAGGAAGGTATACTACATAGTCTCATTGATTTCTGCAAACAAAATAAATGTATCTTTGCAGGAATTGGGAAAAATGATCTTGGTATTGGAGAAAATAGACCCTTTTCAGCGATAATACGTAATCAAATAGGTAAATATCGAACTATTTATTGTGATTATGAAAAAAGAGATTTTGATTCATTGGCTAAATATGCGTTGACAACGGTTATAGATGGATCGAAAGGTCGTGGATTTGATAGTGAATATAATCATGTTGCATCAATATTTGCAGATTCGGTTAGTCAGTTCAATAATCCATCTGAAGCCCTACAGAATCTTGGAAGAAATAGAGAGCGTAATGAGAGCAGACAATCATGGTTTTTCGCTGCTGCAGGTGAAGAAGTTGAGCTATTTGTGAATAAGATCTTAGCAAATTTTAAAAAGGAACCACAGAAATTTTGTCAGAAAGTTTTGTTTCCAGCTACTAATAAATACAATAAGTTGCTAAAAAATAGAATGGGAGAAGAACTTGGAAGAAAAATAGAAATCTATATTAGTAAAAATATTGATGCATTAGGAAATATTGATGATTCAGCTCTGAAGAAGTTTTCTAGTGATTTGATAAAAGAAACGTATGAAAAAGTTCATGATATAAATGATTTTGATGTCAAAAAGACAGAACAAGATTTACATAGGATTTTAAAAAGTACAGAGGCATACCTTCGTTCATATGAGAACAGAATTAAAAACAACGGTAAATTATCTTGCACACGCTCAGCTTTATTTTCTGTGGGGAGTTCTATAACAAAGGTAATGTATTATCTTTGGGCAGGGTTTGACTATTTAGTCTTTTTGGCTAAAGCGTACAATATAGATAAATCTGGAGATACCAGTGCAAGAGCGTATGTACACATAATCAGAAACTGTCACTGTGAAAGTAGTGTGAAGGCGCAAAATGTATTGGTTCATGCATTAGAAATTGCCAAAGAACATGACAGCAGTTTCAAAAGAAATAGTTTGTACGAAGGCAATGAGGATAGATGTAAAGAAAAAATCATCTCATATTTTCAATCCAAGCAATATATACGTGCATTAGATAGAACAATTGCTCAAATTGAAAATGAACACTTAGCAGCAATTTTGAAAGCTGTAGGCTACAGAGGTGATACTGATAAAATGGCACAAGAAATTAAAGATTTTTTATCTGATTTAAAGAAATTAGACTGTGTGAAATTTAGAGAAAAGTATTATCAAGGAGATTTATATCAAGAAAGCAAATTATGCAAGATCAATGATCGAATTAGTATGGTAATTAATGAAGTTGTAAGGTGCCATAAGTGGCGTCATGGAATAGAGAACTTGGAGCTCAAATTAAAAAATGGCCATAATATTTTTGACGTAAGAGTCAATAATGATTTTTCTAAGTTACGTGAGAAAAACTTTAACAAACGCTCTAAAGAAAGGACATATCTAGGTAGAGCTATGTTACTTATTGGGTTTATAATTTCAATGGAGCTTATAGGTAGAATATCATCAGGTCAGACCATGCAATTGCCTTTACTTTGCGGTTTTATAGTATTTGGACCACTGGCACTCTTGTGTGGTGCATTGTTATATGAAATAACGACCTATTTAGTGAGAGGAGCATTTTTTATTTTTGGAGTGCCAATTCTTTTAGGAGAACTGTCTAAATGTGTTTTGAGAAACGGCTCAATGAAAAGTTTGTTAGATATGACATTATCGCTTGGTAACTCGGCTTTTCTCAATATTCCGAAAGACATCGTGCAATCGTTTATATTTGAGGATATAACAAAATTTGACTCACTAAGTGATATAAATGAGCTTACACTGATAAGAGAACAGGAAAAGGCAAAGTGTACAAATGAAGTAGCTGATAAAGTTGTATCTACTGCTTTATCTGCAATTTTGATACAGCCAACAACTAGTGAGCAGGAAGGTTTAGTTTTTAACTAGAACTTTTCAGATAAATACTGAGTGAGGATTTCAATGCCTTCATCAATCTCTTTTTCAGTGATAATGAGTGGAGGCAAGATTCTTACAACGTTATCTGATGTTACTCCAACAGTGAGTAAACCACGGTGACTTAGCTCTTCTGCAAATTTTTGGTTATTCATTTTTACTTTTATTCCTAGCATCAACCCTTTTCCTCTCACTTCTTCTATCATTGGAAACTTGCTTGCTAAGTCCTCTAGTTTGTTTTTTAAAGACTTACCTCTAACTTCAACATTTTCTAAGAAGCCAGGGCCGAGCAATTCATCCAATACAGCATTACCTACTGAAGTTGCAAGTGGATTACCACCAAAAGTAGAACCATGCATACCGACCGCCATGTACTTAGCAACCTTTTCAGTTGCAAGACAAGCCCCCAGAGGGAAACCTCCTCCTATTCCTTTTGCAAGAGCACATATGTCAGGCTTAATTCCTATGTGTTCAGATGCAAATAACTTTCCTGTCCTGCCAGCACCGCACTGAACGCAATCAAAAAATAGCAGTATGTCGTTTTCGTTACATAGTTCTCTTAGCTCTTTCATGAAGACTTCACTCATTACTTTAATACCACCTTGTCCCTGTATTGGTTCTATTAATATAACACCTATGCCATTAGAAATTGCTTTCTTTACACTCTCAATATTGGGCTCTATGTTATCACACCAGTCAATATAAGGATTCAGTAATTCAGAAAATTTCTGTCTATCGTTTGTTGCACAAGTTAAAAATGTCCTTCCATGAAATGCACCATGAAATGTTAGAATTCTATAGCGATTTTTATTACCTTTTCCATTTTGATAGGCCCTAGCGATTTTAAGTCCACATTCCACTGCTTCTGATCCAGAATTTGCAAAAAATACAGTATTAGCAAAGCTGTTGTTTATTAAATTTTCTGCAAATTTGTTGGCAGTAGATATATTATAGGTATTTGATATATGCCATAGTTTTTCTCCTTGTAATTTTAGGACATCAGTTAATCGTGGGTTGGCATGACCTAAACTGCTAACAGCTATTCCAGAGTGAAAATCTATATAGCGCTTATTATCGATATCATACAAGTAAATACCTTTGCCATAAGAAAAATTTATGTTAACAGGAGAATAAACTGGCAAGATAGGAGAAATTGTCATAAAAGTATGATATGCTAATTTTTTATTAATACCATAAAAGACGTTATTTCACAATGAGAAGAATATGTATAAATTAAGTAAATTAATTTTTACTACACTAAAAACAAATAGATATACAAAAATTATCTCGCTATTCTTATTAATTTTTGTGGTTTTATTGGGCACAATATACCGCAGTTATTCATTAAAGAATAATTTTCTTTCTTTTTACCGTAATTCAAATGCAAACTTAAAAGATCTATTGGAAAATAGTATAATAAAAAAATATCATTATTTACTAATAGAAAAACATCATATTAAATATAACAGTTTTGATTACATAAACCAGTTGGTAAAATTGCGTGCTGAATTGTTACAATCAGTAAGCAAAGTAAGAAATTTTAGCTTAATACTGTATGATCAAAATGCCAGAGTAATTTTCAGTAATTTTAATACTCAAGGTCATGACTATGAGCAGTTGCTTACAAATGATGAAATTGATAAATTGCTAAGCAATCAAGAAATATTTTACGCTACAGGAAATACATTAACTTCTACTTTCCCTATATTTCATGAAGATGACATTAAGCCTTCATTTTTTTTGAAGATCATTCAAAGCTATAATGACTCTTATATTATGGTATATAGTCTATTTTCAATATTAATGGGCTTATTACTGGTTATCTTAATACTAATAATGCTTTATTTGCACTTTTCCAATACCCAAATGCTAGCCAAGCAGCATAAAACTAATATTGAATTACAAAGGGTTAAAGAGGCATTAGAGCAAGAAAATGCAAATAAGATAAAATTTTTTGCAAGTGTTACACATGAGTTGCGTACACCTCTTAATGCTATTATTGGATTTGCAAAGTTGATCAAAAATGAAACTTTAGGTTCTGTAGATCACTCTAAATACAAGGAATACGTAGACGATATATATAATGCTGGTACACATTTACTTGCTTTGATTAATGATGTGCTCGATTTTTCTAAAGCTGAATCAAGTAGTTTAACAGTAGAGAAAGTGAAGTTTAATCTGAATAAGATAATAGATTCGTGCTTAAAAATGTTATCACCTAAACTAAAAGAAACAGGGATTAGTTTAAAGAAAGAGATATCTGATAAACAATTATTAGTTATCGCCGATCCCAAAAGAATGAAGCAAGTTATAATAAATTTGTTATCAAATGCAATCAAGTTCACTCCTCAAGGTGGTTTAATAAGAATGATTATTAAAGAGAATATAGAAAAAAATTTATTAACTATTGAGTTTCATGATAATGGAATAGGGATAATGCAGCAGGACATATATAAAGTTATGTCCGTTTTTGGCCAAGCAGATTCGGGATATAGAAACGAAGGCACAGGTATCGGATTACCTCTAAGCAAGAAATTAGTAGAGTTAATGGGTGGGACTTTCAACATTCAAAGTGAAGCAAAACTTGGTACTACGATAACATTGAGCTTCTTTTATGAAGAGCAAACATGTGAAAAGTTGATTGATTTTTAGTAAAATATATTTGATATTGCACTTTTATATCTAGTACATTCCTAAGTCATACTGACGTGATACCTCTTGGCTAATAATAAGTAGCGGAATGTAAGTAAATTAAACTTTTTTAGCTATACTTCCTGAAAACACTTTATAATTCTTGAGCATAAAGAAAATTCCTTTAATAATGAAGCATGCTAATCAGGAACTTAATAAAACAAGCAACTCAAGTAGGAAATAGTGAAAACGTAATACAATATGTCAAATATCTCTATCAATTTGAGAAGTTTAGAAATACATTAAACCTCACTTTGTCAATAATAAAGCAAACTAGACTCTCGTTTGAAATATATCAAGAAGGATTAGTGGATATGGAAGAGGGAGTGTGTAAGACAATTCGTTCTTCTGGTTTAAATAAGTATGTTATTGTGCTAAGAAGGTCAAATCCTTACATCATAGTACATGAACTTTCACATATGGTTGAAAATGAACTGAACTTAAGCTTAGAGCAAGAATTTCTCTATAAAGTTTATCAGGATATTGAGCAGAACTTAAAGCAGTCAAATATTCTGGTACAAAAAATTATTGGTCAAATTATATTTAAGGAGATACAAGTTTACCAAACTCCAAAATCACGTGCGTCTGAGTTATTCGCACGCTATTTTGAGCTGTTTGCTTGGGCTCAGGAAGTTTATCCTAAAGATAAAGAATATCTAATTCGCACTCAAGATTTAAACAGAGTATTTCTTGCTACTAACCAATGGAAAAAGAGCTACCTGGATCTACAAATAATGGAGAGAATAGATAAAGAAGTAAAGGAATATAGCGATAAAACTGCTTTTAAAGATATAAACAAAGTACAAAGCAGTTGGACTAATAAATTTTCTCCTGGAAGCAAAAAAATTGGTTCTATATTTGAAGATGATAATTAGCTCAGCAGAACAAAGTTCACTTCTTCAACATTTCAAGTTATAGTTCTCGCAATTTAAAGAGTTCAAATATATATGAAAACCATTTTAGCGATTGAAACAAGTTGCGATGAAACTGCAGTTGCGATTGTAAATAGTGATAAGCAAGTGCTTGCTAACGAAATTCTTTCTCAGGTAGAGCACAAAAAGTGCGGTGGAGTGATTCCTGAAATAGCATCACGTGCTCATATGAAGCATTTAAGTGGTTTAATAAAAAGTGCTATGGAAAAATCTAACCTTAACTTTTGTGATCTAGATGCAATTGCAGCAACATCAGGACCAGGACTCATAGGTGGATTAATAATTGGTACAATGATGGCTAAAGCAATTGCACACGTAACACAAAAACCGTTTATTGCAGTTAATCACTTAGAAGCACATGCGTTAGTTGTTAGGCTACTATATGAGGTTGAATTTCCGTTTTTAGTCCTGCTGATATCAGGTGGTCACTGCCAATTTTTAATTGCACAGGATGTAGGTAAATACATCAAACTTGGAGAAACGCTTGATGACTCATTAGGAGAAGCATTTGACAAAGTCGCTAAAACGCTGGGTCTAAGCTATCCGGGAGGTCCATTAATTGAAGAGTTAGCTAAAAAAGGTGATGGTATGAGATTTAAGCTGCCAAGAGCAATGATAAAACGTTCTGGATGTGACCTTTCATTTTCTGGAATTAAAACAGCGGTAAAAAACTTAGCACGAGAATTTGTAATGAGTGAACAGGATGTGTGTGATATGTGTGCTTCGTTTCAAGAGTGTATTAGCGACATATTACTCGATAGAGTCAGAAATGCTATTGGTATCGCTGTATCTTTAAATATTAAAATCAATGATTTTGTAATTACTGGTGGAGTTGCAGCAAATAATTTCCTGAAAGAGAGATTAAAAAAGCACATAGACTTGAACGTGCTTTCTCCTCCAAGCAATTTATGTACAGACAATGCAGTGATGGTTGGATGGACAGGAATTGAAAGGTTACAGAGAAGCTATGTAGACTCTCTTGACTTTGCACCAAGGCCAAAGTGGGAATTAGAAAAATATTACTAGCACAAAAAATTATCTACTATATAATGCGGCCGCTGGTGAATTTTTGTAGGCTTAAAAATTACAGTGGTATCTACTAAAGCCTTACCGGCATTATTATTTATGAGGTACAGTATGTTCAAAAATAAATTTGACACAGTTATTAGTGTTTTCAAAGCTAAATCTAGTACAAGCGCAAAGACACTCAGTTCAGGTTTATTTGTTGCGGGAAACGTTGTTATGGCCAGAGCAATTAGTGAGATAGACCTCTCTTCATTACAAGGCAATTCAGAAGATAAAGTCAATAAGCAAGACCTAATAATCATATATGATTATATTAATAAAGTAACTCAAGAAGAAAACTATAATATATGTACTAATAATCTTGATTGTATAAAAAGCAGGATTTTAGCAGAAAATATAAGTGATTCATTAGCTGAAAAATTTCGTCAAGATGGATGGAATATAATAAGTAATGATGGTTCTTCGCTATTAACAGTGGCTATTGAAAGAATTAGGAAAGAACAAAAGAAAAATAGGAATTATGATATTCATGTTGAAATAGCTGTATCTCTAATTCTTAGTATGGGCAGAGAATTGATTATAAAATTGGAGAATTTTGCAGATAGTAATGATAAAACACTTCTACATTATTTAGCTGAGTCGGGTAAAGAAGATATTTTATGTTTTGTGATAGAAAATTCTAATTTTGACATTAAAGAAGCAGTAAGGAATAAAGATAGAGATGGTAAAACACCACTACACTATGCGGCTAAATCTGGCAATAAAGAATGCTTGAAAATTCTCATAGAAAATGAAGCAGATTTTAGTTGCACTACCAATAATAAAACCGAGTTACACTATGCTGCCAGAAGCGGAAGTCCTAACCTCCTAGAATATTTAAAAGAAATATTGACAGCAAAAGGAATTTTTGATAGGGAGAAAATTAAAACAGATAAATATGGAAATAACGCATTACACTATGCTGTGCAATCTGGAAATGCTGAGTGCATAAAATTCTTCATTGATAATCAAGTACAATTTTTAAAAAATAAATATAATGAGAATCCTTTTCATAAGATTGTAGGTAACTCAGAAACTCAAGAAAATGCCATAAATTTTCTTATAGAGCATCTAAAATTTTTAGGTAGACGAAAAAGTGAAATTAATCAAGAAAATGTAGATGGTAACACCCCATTGCATATAGCTGCAAAACATGGAAATAACCAGCTAATGAAATTGTTTACTCAATCAGGTGCAAAAATTGTTCAGAATAAACAAGGTAACACCCCCTTACATATTGCTATTATACATGGTAATTCATATTGTATAGACCTATTTTATGAAAATATAGGAAATAGCATACTTCAATCCAAAGGTGATTATGGAAGAGATCTTGTACATTTAGCTGCAATGTACGGGAAGTATGATTGTCTAACATCTTTACTCAAGAAATTTCCTGATTACGATTTAAGCACAGAAACACACAAAGGAAATATGGCCCTACACTTAGCTCTATCGAGTAATACAGAAACAGAACTAAGAAAAAAATGTGTGAGTCTATTAATAGACAGAAGCATGCAAGTAAATAAGAGTAATAATGAAGGAAACACCCCTTTACATTTTGCTGCCCAACTTGATTTATCGTTTTTAAGCATGATAGAAAAAAAGTTGGAAGAGAAGAAATTTGACGTTTATCAAGAGGTTTTGCGTGAGAATAGCAACGGTGACACCGTCTTTCATATGGCAGCACGTGTTGGTAATAAATCATGCCTTGAGCACCTTTTTAAAAAAGAGAGAGTGGGAGAAATATTAAGTAAGAAAAATAAGGATGGACAAACTTTACTACACTTATCTATCCTCAGTGGAAGAGTAGAATGCGTTAAGTATTTGGTAAAAAAAAGCCCAAAGGGTATTTTTTTAGAACAAAATACACAAAAAAAGTTGTTATTTGCAGCTATTTTGAGCGGCAATAAGGAATGTCTTGAATTTGTGTCAAAAGAACTTGTAGGTAAAAAGGTGGCTGCTAGCATCAAAGTGTTATATGATGAAAATGACAATACACCGTTACACATGGCTGCTCTTGCCAACGACATAGAATTCCCTCAGTATGTTATTGAAAGTATTGCTAAGTCAACTATTAGGAACACAGTACCACTTTTTAACACAAACAGTCAAGGGCTTATACCTCTACATTTAGCTGCCATGAGCCTTAATGCTGAGTTAATAGAATATTTTATGAAAGATAATCATTACCCCTATAATAAGAAAATGTTAAATGTTGTATCTAAATCTGGAAGAACAGCATTACACTATCTTGTAATGAGTGATAATGATTTTGAAAAAACTATAAATGAGGATTTTAAGCAAGGTCAATTTTTGAAAAAGTTAGTTTTAGAAAAGCGTAAACAAAATGAGCACTTAAGGGAAAAAGCTATTAAAGCCTTATTCTACCTAACAATCAGCACCGGAGAGAAAACTTTAAATGAAAAGATAAATTTTGATATAAAGGATAATGCAAAAAAAACAGCTTTAGATTATGCTTTTAAACATGGTGACACAAATATCTTGAGGTTATTTTTAGATTTCTTTTATGAAATAAGGGAAAACAAAAAAAGGAAATATGATAAACTTAATATGGAAGATCAAGAAAGAAGCAAAAAGCTTCTAGACTACTATAATCTGGCCATGTCAATATCAAGTGTGATTATTTCTGTTTGCATTAAGTATAATAATGCAGAATCTGAAAAGGAAGAAATTCCTACCTGGATTTCCATTGCATTTTCTTCGATATCATTTTTACTTATCTTATACAACTTAGTGATTGGCCTTCAAAAAGAACCTGTTAAACGTAAGATAGAAAACTATACTGAAAAAATGAACAGAATTGAAGAGGCTACAGGAAAGTTAGCTAAGACAAAAGTAGGGGATCATGATTTGGAGGAATACAACTCAATATTGGAACTATTAATAAAGAATGCAGAAGATATTTCACGATTGGAAAATGAACTTTACAAGTTTACGCATGAAACTAGATTAGAGAGTAAAGACAAACTCAATATTTCTCCTCAGAAAATGAGTAGGGGTGGTAGTGCACTACTATGTTCGAATAAGTCTTTAGAAGGTAGAAAAAGTTCACCTGTTTTGAATGATTTAACAGCAAAACTTAGTCTGTGTTCAAGACGCAACAGTAGAGTACAAAATACAATGGACAAGTTAGATAATCCATCATGTGTAATTACTATAAATGAGAATTCAGAAATTAAACCAAAAGCTCCGAAAAACAAATTCAAGAATGTTGCAACTAAGCTAAAAATAGGCAATATCTTTAGTAAGAAAAAAGAAGATCTTATCGCTTCATCAAGCTTATCAGAAGGTGCTAATCACGAGAATATTACAAAAATGAATGAAGAAAACTGTGGGTTGATAAAACGATTTGGTGATACCAATGGGTATTCAATATTTTCGACTCCTTTTAATCCAAGCAGTTCAACCTCAAGAGAAGAGTGTGGTAACAATCATAGTGCAGCGCGTCATGTGAGTTATGGTAGTGCAAATAATCCTGTGAGTGATAAGGAAGTTAGTAAATCTCCATCTCTAATACTTTCTAACTTTGAGGAGGGGATTACTGTTGACTGTTTTAAATTCGAAAGATATAGACCAAGGGTATATTCAAGTCCATCTTGTGTGAGAAAAAGAGCAATTACAGCTAGATCATTGGAATATGTAATACTTCCTGATCATATAGAAAGAGGAAAATAGATGCAGATTGTAGTCACTGACTCTGATAGCATCAACTTTCAGAGGAGTGATAGTAAGAACTGTCATTGAGTAGTAGATAAGAAAAACGTAGAACAATTGGCAAGGCTATCGTATAAGGTTATAGTAGAGAAGAAATTAGATAGCCTTGCTAAATTTCCATGAAAAAGTTTATATTCGCATATCATTAATATTTTATTACATTAATGATATGGTAAGGCAATAACTGTTAATACTTTTGAAATAAAAACTATATATGGTACATATAATTAAATAAAAGGAAGATTGTGGAAATCACTCCGTCAATAAAAAAGGAATTAAAGCAAAGTATACTATATACTTGTCTAGAGAAGTGCAAGAGTGCGTTTTGGTTCATTTTCTGGTTTAGCTCAGGGATTAATGCGTTAATGTTATTTTTGCCACTTTATACCTCTCAGGTACTTGATCGAGTGATATCGAGCGAGAGTGTGTCAACACTAGTTATGCTGACGATTATTACTTTATCTGCGTTTGCATGTTCTGCAATGCTTGAAACTTGTCGATATTTAGCTATGGCTAAAATTGGTGATTGGATTGATAAAACTGCAACACCAGATCTAATAGTAAGGTCAATCAGGTTAACATCAGTACAAAGCTCAACTTCAAGTGGTGAAGCAATACGAGATCTTGGAGTAATAAAAAATTTCATTACAGGAAATGGTATATTTTCACTGTTCGATACTCCATGGTCGCTAATTTACCTTGTTGTGATCTTTATGATACATACCTCTACAGGGTTTATAGCTATTGCCGGGATCATTATATTAGTTTCAATGGCAGTATGGAATGAACTTGCCACTAAGCGTATATTGCGAGAAACCAATGAAGAAACTATACGCAATATTAATGCTATAGATGTTGCAACAAGAAACGCAGAGGTGGTTGAAGCTATGGGCATGTCAGAATTTATAGTTTCTGATTGGTGTAAACGGAATGATCAAAATCGTGCAATGCAAGTTACAGCGCAGAATCGTTCTAATGTAATTACTGGTATTACTAAATTTTTACGTTCAACTCTCCAAATTTCAGTAATTGGAACAGGTGCATTACTTGCAATCACAGCTCACAAAACTGCCGGTAGCATTATTGCTGCCTCGATTTTGATGGGTAGAGTATTGGCTCCATTTGATGCAGCAGTTCATACTTGGAAATTTTTAAATCAAGCCAAGATGTCATATGGCAGGCTGCAAAGACTTATCCTAACATCCCCAAAAAGAGAGCAAACTATGGCTCTACCAGAGCCTGAAGGGAAGTTGGAATTTGATAGGGTATTTTTTACTCCTTATGGGAGCAATAAGCCAACAGTAAAAGGAATCTCATTTGTAATAGAACCAGGGGATGTTGTTGGTGTTATTGGTGCAAGTGCTTCTGGTAAGTCGACCATTGCAAAACTAACCGTTGGTGTTTGGAAACCCATATCAGGTGTAGTCAGACTAGATGGCGCTGATGTATATACTTGGAATCGAGAGAACTTTGGTAATTATGTTGGTTACTTACCTCAAGATATTGAGTTATTTAACACGAGCGTTAAAGCTAATATTGCCCGCATGAGACCAGATCCAAATCCTGAAGAAATAATCAAAGCAGCAAAAATTGCAGGAATACATGAATTAATACTGAGCTTACCAAATGGGTATGATACAACAATAGGAGGACCTGGAGGAGTAATACTCTCTGGTGGCCAAAAACAGCTTCTTGGACTTGCAAGGGCTTTTTATGGTAATACTAAGCTTTTAGTGCTTGATGAACCGAATGCTAACTTAGACAGTAATGGAGAGGCGCGCTTGATTAATGCAATCAATGTTGCAAGAGAGCAAAATACTACCACTGTTATCATCACTCATAAGCTACAGCTACTATCTGTAGTCAATACAGTGATCGTCATGTCAGATGGGGTTATTTATGCTATGGGACCAAAAGATGAGATTTTGAGTAGATTAGTTGCTCCATCACCAGATGCCACAGAAGATAAACGTTCTTCAGCAAGTGGTTAAGAAAGAGAGAAGTTGTCACACTTCTCTTTCTCTTATAGAGTACTATATGCACAGTTTATAAAATCTTAAGCAATTGTTATTCGAAAAATCCAATAATGATTAGCCGCGGAACCTATTTGCTAATTCTCTCACATTAACCTTAGACATTTCTGATGTAGGCTCTTGTGTATATGAGACATCAGATTTAACGCCTTTTTTGTCATGACCTTTAGTAATAGAACATACTACAGTATCAGCCTTTACATGCTTAACACTTGGATCTGATTGAAACCCATGCTTTCTTTCCATTTGTGCTTCAAGCTTACTGCTATCATGTGTAACCCTACACCTTTCTAGATTACGGTCACGTTTGTCAGGAGCTACATATCCATCTATATCACTACATAAGAACGGGCGCACTTTGAACCTGTCTGAACTAACACCATTTTCAACACTTGCAGAATTATGAGCTTTTCTATTATTGCGCATTTTATCTACAGCTTCCTTTATTTTTTCTTTTGATGGTTTTGGCAGCAGTGCTGGCTTATATGCACATGCTGGTAGTTCTGGAAATGAGTCCTCCTGAAACAGCAAATGACTTTGGTTTCTCTTACTATCTGATTCTTCAATATTCTTTATTGGTGTCTTGAAAGAGTTTTCATTTTTCTTTCTTAGATCCAACTCATTTAATCCGCTTCCAACATTATTTTTTCTTGTTGTAGTGTGAATAACACCTGGAAGTTTCACTTCATACTTAAATTTTTTACCAATGGTATCTATTGACTCATTAGATGAGGAATCTATTTGAAACCTATCGTTTGAAAATTTTGATTTTGTAGCATCAAAAGATATACTACGTTTTTCTATCTTTTTATAAGTCATATTTTACCTCTAAACCTATTAACTAATAAAAGTATAAACTAAGAGGTATTAATTTTATTATAATAATAAAGGCTCAAGAAGCATCACCGTAGGGTTTTCTATATAGTACTTAAAGGCATTTAAAAATTTTGCTCCGAGTGCTCCATCAACTGCTCTGTGGTCAACAGAGAGAGTAACTGTCATTACCTCTGCTATCTCTATTTTTTCACTTATGACAACTGGTTGTTTTTTAGATGCGCCGACAGCCATAATGCAAGACTGTGGTGGATTGATTATAGCACTGAAAGTTTTTATACCAAACATGCCTAAATTAGAAATGGTAAACCCTCCTCCTTGAAATTCTTCAGGCCTTAATTTTCCAGATCTTGCTCTATTTACTAAATCTTTCACTTCTTTTGATATAGATAAAACACTTTTTTCATCAGCATTTTTTACTATAGGAGTAATCAGTCCATCCTCAAGCGCTACAGCAATTGAGATATCTATATTTGAGTATCTTACTATTTTAGTATCTATCCACGATGAGTTTATATCAGGAAATTTTTTCATGCTGAAAGCCACAGCTTTTATAATTAAGTCATTAATTGTTACTTTATTGTTCTCATTTGCTGAATTAACCTCATTTTTGAGCGATATTAGCTTATCAACGTGGCAGTCTACAGTTAAATAAAAGTGTGGAATATTTTGCTTAGATTCAACTAGGCGCTGCGCTATCACTTGGCGCATATTACTTACTTCAACTGTTGTATTTTCCTCAAATCTCTCATAGCTTTTAGTTTGATCTAAAAATTCTAATACATCAGCTTTGATGATACGACCATATGGACCTGTACCTTTTAATCGCTTTATATCAACACCTTCATTTTGAGCTATTTTTTTAGCTAAGGGGCTTACTTTTATTCTATTTTCTGTTGCTCTATCCTCTTTTTTAGATCCCAGTGTCACGCACTGGGATGACATTAAAGAGCTAGATGAAATCGAAGGGTTGGATGATACTGAAAAATCGGCTTCAACCTCCTTCTCAACCTTGGTATTGATGGCAGAAGCTAAATCAAGTGCGCTTTTATCTTCCCCTTCCTCTAACATTAGAGCTATCAGTTGATTTACAGGCACGCCACTTGTTCCTTCCGACACTAAAATTTTTGCCAAAACTCCTTCATCGACAGATTCAAACTCCATTATGGCTTTATCAGTCTCAATTTCAGCGATTACATCACCTATTTCAACTTTATCTTGTTCTTTTTTACACCACTTTACAATTTTTCCTCCAGTTTTACTCATTGTTGGGGAAAGAGCAGGCATCAATATTTCTATAGGCATTTATTCTGTATTAAAAGATCTATTTAACTTTTAATTTACTCTTTACCCTATGTCAATCTAATCGTAAATTATGATACTTATATCATCCTAGTACGTGATGCTGGAATCTTGGTTGACTACTGTTATCCTACTATTTCTATTGCTTAGTCCTAGACAGAGTACAAATAGTAAGATCATCATGAAAATAGACGAATCTGTTATAATGGAAATAGAAAAATGTAGTGCTTACTATCCTCTCACAAACATATAGCTTGGGTACAGAAAAAATTTATATGAGGAGCTGGTTAAATTGATAAAAGATCAGAATTAATAGTAGTTTCCGAATCTTCTGTAGCAGGCTCTTCATGTGAAGCAGAGGACAGACTAACTTCTTTATCCTCTGTTCTCTGTATAGAACTACCACAAAAACTCCTTAACATCTCTTCAGCAGATGAATTTAAAATCTGTATAATAGACTTTTCACTTTGTTCTTTCAGCGATTGATCCATTCTAGAAATCAACTCGGAAAATTCACTACCTTCTTTTCTAGCTTCACTTTCTATCTTATTTTTTATGCTTTCTATATTACTTTGGTTAATTTCTTCTTTCGTTATGTTAAATGAATTAGCAATACCTTGATACTTAATCTCACAATCGCCACAGCCAACTATGCAAAGAGCAATAGAATCGGATATTTCACCTGCAGCCGAATTATGGATAGTGTAAGCTAAGCAATTGTCATGATATTTAATGCCAAGCTGTTGCTCTATCAATTCAGAAATTTCATTTTTTAAAGACATAAAGTACCTCCTTCTTACATTACTGTACTTTCTGATTAAAGTACAACAGCTGCTCCTAAATAGCAATCCATATATGGTTTACTTTAATAAATTATTAAAGTAAGAAGCTTTTACATCCTAAAACATAACTGAGATAAGCCAATGTAAAAAAATTTTTAAACGAGAATTATTGTATATATATTACTTATTTGGTAAAATTATTTTGGCAAAATAGCATATAAAAGTTGAGGCTAATTATGAATATTAAAGAAGGAAAGGATTTACAACAGGAGTTATTAGGAATTGTTTTCAATATACTCATAGAAAGTGAAGATAGCGCCATAGAAGCTATGGAAACAAGAGCAGTAGAGATAATTAAAAAACTAAAGGAACACATTAATGATTATATAGAGTATGGTGGTCAAAAAAAGCCAATTTTAGATTGGGTTATTGTTTGTGATTCTCAGAATAATGTCAGACTAAATAACAAGTCGCTATTAAAATTTGAGAAGGCAATTAAGGATATTGGAGGAAGAGCACCGCTAAATGAAATAAAAAGTACAATAAGGTTATTAGTAGAACAAGCACAGCTAAATCATGTTAGAATTAGAGGTGAGAGAGAAGTACCACTAAACCTCTTTGAGGAAAACATAATAATGAGAGAGCGAAGAAGGGCAAGAGAACAACAAATGCGGCCAAATTTTATTAGAGAAAGAGAAGCGTCATTGAATCTCTTTGGAAACAGGGATGAAAATGTAATAATGAGAGGACAAATGAGGTCACGCTATATTAGGCGTATTAGACGTGAAAGAGAAGTACCACTTAGTTCAAAAATAGGAGAATTAATTGGTGTAGTTTCATCCATAATTGTAGGTGCTTTCATTGGTATAATGGTTGGTATGGTCATTGCTGGTTTATGTATTGAGCTTTGTGTAATCACCACTGCAGAACCGATTCTTCTCATCATGGGTGCTACTGCTGTTATAGGAGCTATTGTAGCAGGAACTGCTCCTGTATTAAAGCTAATAGAGATGTTTAAAGGTCAAGAACCTAATCTTTCTCCTAGTAGCGGTCTGGAAAGCTCTAATACTGAACATACTTATTTAAATAGGCAAAGAGTTATTTAGAAAAAAATTGGAAGAATGTTCAAAAAAGTCCATTTATAAAATACATCGGCTTAACTATGATCTTATAACTTAAGCTAATTAATTAAAAATTTTTGTTTTAGCGGTTAAATAAAGCCAGATCTGATTAGAGAGAGGATCTCCTTACCTCTTCCTTACCTTCATTTTCATTTCTAACAATTTTTTTTCCACTTAATATGTCTCTTATTTCATCTCCTGTTAAAGTTTCAAACTCCAGTAGATTTTCAGCAATGAGCTCCAAGTCTTTCCTACGCTTGGTTAAAATGTCTTTTGCTTTTTCATAGCAAGAAAATACAACTTTCTTTATTTCCTCATCTATAAGTCTTAACGTATCTTCAGAAATTGTCTCAGAATCATGTGTGATTTGTTCACGATTGTGATATATTGGCCCTATTTTGTCACTCATTCCCCATTTTGTCACCATAGCACGTGATAAATCTGATGCTAGTTTTATATCTGAAGATGCGCCGCTTGTGACTTTATCATAGCCAAAAATTAGCTCTTCTGCCACACGTCCACCCATTGCAACAGTTATATCTGCTAGCATCTTTTCTCTTGTGAGGGACACTCTATCTGTTTCTGGTAGTCTCATAACTAAACCGAGTGCTCTACCACGTGGAATAATTGTTGCTTTGTGTATAGGATCAGAAGCAGGCATATTAACTGCAACTACTGCATGACCAGCTTCATGGTAAGCAGTAAGCTTTTTTTCTTCTTCTGTAATGACTAAGGACCTTCTTTCCATGCCCATCATCACTTTATCACGTGCATACTCAAAATCATCCATGGTAACAATTTTCTTATTTCTTCTTGCAGCAATAAGCGCAGACTCATTCACTAAATTTGCTAGATCAGCCCCTGAAAAACCTGGCGTTCCCCTCGCAACTGTTTTTACGTTTACATCTGGTGCTATCGATATTTTCTTTATATGCGTATTTAATATTCTCTCACGCCCATTTATATCAGGTAAAGAAATAGTAATCTGTCGGTCAAAACGACCAGGTCTAAGTAGTGCTGGATCTAGGACGTCTGGACGGTTAGTTGCAGCAACTATTATCACACCTTCATTAGACTCGAAACCATCCATCTCAACCAGTAACTGGTTTAATGTTTGTTCCCTTTCGTCGTTACCGCCACCAAGACCAATGCCGCGATGCCTACCTACTGCATCTATTTCGTCTATGAAAATTATACAAGGAGCATTTTTCTTGCCTTGATCAAACATATCCCGGACACGGCTTGCACCAACACCGACAAACATTTCAACGAAATCAGATCCAGAAATACTAAAAAACGGTACATTAGCTTCACCTGCAATTGCACGAGCAAGTAGAGTTTTACCAGTTCCAGGGGAACCAATTAAAAGACATCCTTTTGGTATCTTCCCACCTAACACTTGAAATTTTTGCCTTTGTTTAAGAAAATCAACAATTTCAACCAACTCTTCTTTTGCTTCATCAATCCCAGCAACATCATCAAATGTCACTTTTTTTCCAGTAGTCATAAGCCTAGCTTTTGATTTGCCAAAGCTTATAGTTCTATTACCTCCTGCTTGCGTTTGTTTAAAAAGGAAAAGTAATAAACCGATAAAGATAAGCGTCGGAACCCATTGAATAAGTAATCCACCAATTATACCTATTGCAGAGTCTCCAATTGAAAAGGAGAACTTCACTTTCCTATCATGCAAACTTTTTATTAAGTCACTATATATAACACCACTTGAGTTAAAGGCTGACCCATCCCTAAACTTCCCTTCGATGCTTTGGTTTCTTATTGTAATATTTTCTATATCATTATCTTCTAGTCTAGTTAAAAATTCTGAAAAAGGTATGGTTGTTTTACTCTTACCTATACTTCCGCTAAATTGAATATAAGCAACTGAAATAAGAACAATAATCACTAACCAGATCAATAAGCCTTCTAAAAATTTTTTCATTTACATTTCTAATTAAATACTAATCAAGCTTACCAAATTTTGTTTTATCGTGCTATTAATAATGAATCGAACCTTATCATCATCGGTATTTTTTCCGTTATAATTTACATCAGGATAAGCAAGCATCTTTCCATCTTTTTGTACTGTAGGCAAAGAATAGTAAACTTCAGAGCAATAATCATAATTTTTTAGAAATTCAGGGATTTTTTGTGTTTTCTTTAGTGGAGCAATAGTTACTGAACACTCCTGATCTCCAAATATTGTGCAGCTAAACCTGTTATCCCATTCAATAGAACCATTTAATGGTAAGTGTACAGTAATTTCTTGTATCTTTGACGATTCTCTAATTATTAAGATATTTTCTCCATATTTTCTTATTTTGCACCCAGAAAGTGTACAGTTAACATTACTACCCTTTTGCAATATTTTATTAAATATTACGATAAGGCTGTTGTACCTTGGTTTATAATGTTTGCTGGCAATTGCCATTATAGAGTAAAGAAGAAGCCTCAAGGCTATTTCCTCTGGCAATTGATAAAATTCACTTAGTTTAATTTCAATATAACCAAAATCATGAACATTAACACAATCATCAAATGCAAGGCGTGTGTAGTGCATCAACGCTTTTGCAGCTCTTTTCATATGAAGTGCTGTAAGGCATATTCGCTCTGTTAGAACATCTTGATTATCACTTGCTTTAAGTAAGTTACGGTATAAAGTTCGTCTGTATTTTAAGTCATAATTGCTTCTATCTTCGATCCATCTTAACTGATGAAGCTTAGCATACCTTTCTATTTCACTACGACTAAAATTTAACAACGGCCTAAATATATAAATACCATTTAAGAAAGATTTGTAATCCATTGATGATAATCCATCTACTCCACTACCTCGCTCCAATCTTAATAAGAACGTTTCTGCTTGATCATCTTTGTGATGAGCAACGAGCAAACATTTAACATTATTGTTTTTACACCACTCTGCTAGTAACTTATATCGTGCTTTTCGTGCCTGTAACTGAATATTACCTTTAATATTTTGCTTCTCCCAATTTAATATGAACGATTCCTTTGCTCCAAGTTCTTTTGCATAACTTATAATAAAATCAGCTTCTTTTTGAGACTCTGAACGTAACCCATGATTTACTGTTAATGCTATAGGAAGTGAAAGCTTGTTTTTTTTTGCCCAGTTAGTCATTAAATGCAGTAAGACTATACTATCTACACCACCTGATACTGCAACTGCGATTTGGTTATGGAAAGCAAAACTATTAGCTATATTTTGAAATAATAACTCTAATTTCATTATGTTTCTTGATGGCCAGATAGTCTCTACGTCATACAGCGACTTATTTGTGGTATATATAGATCCCGCTAACAAGCAGCGGAATTGCTCTCTTTTGTCATCCCAGTGCTTGACACTGGGATCCAGGTTTTAATGCAAGAAACTACTTCTTTATTCCAGAAAATGAAAATTCCACTCTACGATTTTTAGCATGCTCTTTTTCATATTTAGAATTTCTAGAATCATCTTTTACATTAACCAAAGGCTCAGTTTCACCTTTAGAAGCAGTTTTTATTCTATTTTCTAGATAAGGTGTACAGCTGACCATAAATTTTTTAGCTGCATCTGCTCTTCTAGCTCCTAGTGCAAGATTATACTCGTGAGAACCACGATTGTCAGTATGACCAGTTAAAGTGACCTTTGCGTCAGGATTATTTTGTAACACTTCCATCACGTCAAGTAATGCATCTGCACTCACTTCACTGATACTAGATTCATCATAACCAAAGAAAACTCTTTTATCACCTATCTGCTTAACAACAGCATTCATTTTATTTGTCGTATTTACTCCTTTTTTAGGGCAAGAACTTACACCAGTAAGCAGTAAACAAAAACAACACATTATAATCAGTCTACTCCACATCACTAAACCTCCATAAATTTAAAATATAGTGCGTAATTTTAATTTTAGTACTAATAATCCCTCTATACTAGAATAGAGTCAAGGGAAATAAAATACTAAATGTTTTCTTTACAATCTTATAATTAATTTTCTGATAAGATGCTCAATTCTTAGCAATGAAGTACAATAAAAGAATAAAAATACAATTTTTTATTGTACTTTAAGCAAATATACTTTTAACTTTATTATTAATCTATTACGATATTAAGCAGATGTTTCAAAGCAATGAATAAAAATGAGATCTTATAAGTTTTTAGAGGAAGTATTACATAAGGTAAGGAATATCGAAAACACACTAAAACTACTAAGCAAAAGCCAATTGAATGTAGAGGACAAAGTTGAACAAATGTGTCTTCTAGAGGAAATCAGACATGAAATTATCTCTCATGATGCAATAAAGGAATCATTAGCGAATGCTCTTAGGAATAAAAAGAGTGCTAATATTCAGCAGCTAAAGTTAATAGAGGGGATACACAAAAGCAGCAGTGCTATTCCTGTTGATTTAGTAAAATCTTTGTCCAAAGCTAAGATTGAATGCCAAAACTTATGGAGGCTAACTAATTCTGAAATTAGTAACTTAGAAAAGCTGAAAGAATGCTTTACTAACCTAATTAAGCTTACTCGTGAAGCAGCTTCTATAAAATCGCAGCAATTAAAGCGCTCAAACTATGAGTCATTGCTTGCTGACTATGACTCTAATATCACAGAAAAGAACATAAAGGAAATATTTCCTAAGCTAGGTAAATTTTTTAGTGAAAATGTAGAGAAAGTAACTCAAAAGCAGAAGAAGGATAAGGTTACTAATATACAAAAAGTTACGGTTCAGAGACAGATTGAACTTGGTTCCTTATTCTTACAGCAAATGAGTGTTACACCAAATGAGATTTCCATTTCTTATTACGATTCTATCGATTATGATGAATCTGACCTTTGTTATGGTTTATTTTTACTTTTACGGCATACTGGTTATGCAATTCATCAAAAATGTTTAGCGCAAAATTCTATAAAGAGCTCAATTACAAAACATATTATGTATGAAACTCAAGGGTTATTCATGGAAAAGATCATTGGAACATCGAGAGAATTTATTGAGTTCATTCAACCACACATAAAGGAGAAACTTTCTACAAAAGGCAAAATTAATAGTAGTGTTGAAAATTTGTATTTGATTTTCAATAAAGTAAATCTTTCATCTTTTTTGAAGAATGCGGATGAATTTAGTTTATTGGCTCACATTATGCTAAGAACTAAATTAGAACAAGATCTAATAAATGGTACGTTAGAAGTTAAAGATCTACACGATAAATGGCTGGAAGGTATGAAGCATTACAAGATTTCAGTAAAAGCTAAAAATGAGCTAGACACTTATTTTCAAGATGAGTATTGGATAAGTGGTGTTATAGGCTACTTTCCTATTAAAGTCATAGCGTTAATCGCTGCTGTGCAGTTTTTTTCTTTCATTAAGAAAAATCATTACGAATTTTTAGATTCTATAGTAAAAGGAGATTTCAGTTTACTTATCGATTGGTTCTCTAAAAATGTATATAGTGCAAATTATGGCTTTTTGGAACAGCTAAAAAAGGTAACAGGTAGGGATTTAGATATTGAGTGCTACACTAGTTACTTATCTGAAAAGTATAATTTGTCTCAATAAATGGTTTTCTTGAGTTGTGTATGAGTTTTGTTCAGAATTTAATCAGAAATTTTTTTACTTTCAAAGGTTTATTTGCTAGCGATATTGCTATAGATCTTGGTACTGCAAATACTTTAGTTTATCAGAAAAATCAGGGGATAGTGCTTGATGAACCCTCAGTTGTAGCAAGAGTAAAAGAAAAAGGAAGTTACGTTCCTTATGCTTTTGGCAAAAAAGCTAAGATGATGCTCGGAAAAACACCTGGAGAAATAGAAGCGATAAGGCCCTTGAAAGACGGAGTTATTGCTGATTTTAAAAGCGCGGAAGAAATGTTAAAATATTTCATACGCAGCGCAAACACAAGATTCACTGTTAATAAGCCTAGTATTATCATATGTGTTCCATCTGGATCTACCCCAGTTGAAAGGCGTGCTATACAAGATGCAGCAGAAAGTGCTGGTGCAAATGAAGTATTCTTAATTGAAGAACCAATGGCTGCAGCAATTGGGGCTGGACTTCCAGTTACCGAACCTGAAGGTTCTATGATTGTTGACATAGGAGGTGGTACAACTGAAGTTGCAATTATTTCTTTAGGTGGAATTGTTTATTCACGTTCTGCCAGAGTAGGTGGTGATATTATGGATGAGGCAATAAAGTCATACATTCGTGAAAATCATAAGTTATTGATTGGCGAAACAACTGCTGAAAAAATTAAGAAAAACGTCGGTTCAGCCAGTCTGCCAGTTGAAAACAACAAAGAGGGAATGATAATTAAAGGCAGGGATTTAGTGAGTGGTATGCCAAAAGAAATGCTTTTATCAGAATATCAAGTTGCAGAGAGCCTAATAGAGCCTGTACATCAGATAATTTCTGCTATTAGAACTGCACTGGAGAGTACTCCACCCGAACTTTCTTCTGATATAGTTGATAGAGGAATAATTTTATCTGGTGGAGGTGGGTTATTGCGCAACTTGAGTAAAGTTATTAGTGAAACAACAAAATTACCAGTTCGTGTTGCAGATGATCCACTTTGTTGTGTTGCCCTGGGTAGCGGAAAAGTACTTGAAAACATGGACTATTTTGGCCATGTTTTATTCAAGCAAGATTAAATTGTTTTTGAAGATCGAATTGTTTTGATGGAATTATGTAATATAAATGAGATCCCAGTGTCACGCACCAAGTAATTTAAAGGCAACTTCCAGCAGGAAGGGGTGTCATCCCAGCGCTTGACACTGGAACTTGACTACAAATAAGTATGCTGTTTCGATGAAATTGTGTAATAGAAACTGGATTCCAGTGCTTGACACAGGTTTGTGTTTATAAATTATATGCTAAAAGAATTTGAAATTGAACCTTTATTAAAAGATAAAGCTCCGCATCAAACTAAGGCTATTGTTGCAATGTCCGGGGGAGTTGATAGCTCCGTTGCTGCAGCACTGCTGTATAACCTTGGGTACGAAGTGATAGGTGTGACTCTTCAGCTCTATGGCAGTGATGGTAATGCGAGAAAGGGTGCATGCTGCGCTGGACAGGATATTTATGATGCCAAATACGTGGCTGAAAGTGTTGGCTTTCCCCACTATATTTTAAACTACGAGGAAATATTCAAAAAGGAAGTAATAGAGGATTTTGCAAATACCTATATGCGTGGAGAAACTCCCATACCGTGCGTAAGGTGTAACCAAACAGTAAAATTTCGCGATCTATTGCAAGTTACAAAAAATCTTGGTGCGGATGTGCTCGTAACAGGACATTACGTAAGAAGATTAGAAGAAAATGGTGAGGTAAAGTTGTGCAGAAGTATTGATAAAAGTAAAGATCAAAGTTATTTTTTGTTTGCAACTACTGAGGAGCAGTTAAAGCTTTTGCGATTTCCATTAGGTGGGTTCTATAAAAGTGATATAAGAAAATTAGCAAAGTATTTTGGCTTACAAATTTCTGAAAAGCCGGATAGTCAAGATATATGCTTTGTTTCCGAAAGCTATAGTAAAACAATAGCTAAATTAGCTCCACAATCTGTGCAGAAAGGTAAAATAGTAGATATTCATGGAAAAGTGCTAGGTGAGCACAGCGGCATAGTAAATTTTACAGTGGGACAGAGAAGAGGCCTCTGCATCGCACACAATGAGCCTCTTTACGTGATAAAAATTAATACAGAAAATAATGAAGTTGTAGTAGGCCCGATCAATGCTCTAATGCAAAAAAAGATATTGGTCAAAGAGTTAAATTGGTTAGAACAACCAAAAGAAGGCATGGAAGTAACTGTGAAGCTTAGGTCATCACATGCAGGAAGCTTAGCGACAATATATTCAACTGACGAAAAGAACAAAGCCTGTGTAATTTTAAACGACGATTACTTTGGCATCAGTCCAGGTCAAGCCTGTGTAGCATATAAGGGCGAACAAGTTATAGGTGGAGGTTGGATATGCTCCTAACTTGGTGGTTTAATTTTTTAATGCAGAATGTAAACATACAATAAAATTTATTGCTGTTTTATCCTATATTCTTTATACTATAAAGATAATTATTATATTGTGGACTAGAGGGATGGTTAAAGAAGTTGAAGAGTTAATAAAAATTGTTGGTAAGGGCAATTTACTAGAAGCCGCATTTATTCGTTTGGGCAGTTTTCAACATGCTGACTTACATCATTGCATGGATTGCAGAAATCATATAGGTCTATTCGAATTCATTAATAAAAAAGAACAAGAGCCATTAGATAAATATTTTAACTTAAAATTTAGTCTACAAGGATTGTTTTTAATTTATGTTCAAGCTTATAGAGTTCTTGCAGAAAATGCTCAGTTCAATACTCAAGAAGTAATTGATAAAATATATGCTGCAGTTGAAAGTAAAAAAATACCTACTCTTTGTGACACTTCGAAGAAACTGCTAAGGGAAATTGTAGATCAAGTAGAATTGACAGAAGATCAAAAAAAACTAAAGCTTTTTAATATTCTAGCAAATCCGAAAGGTGAAGCTCTATTTAACAATAATGATGACTTTGAGAAACAAGTACTCAATAATATTAAAAAGTTACTCAAAATAAGCTATGCAAATGAATTTGATAAAGAGTTTAGCTTATGTAAAGAGGTAATAAATCATTATTACTCGATTCACAGTATAAAAATAGATAAAGACATAGCATTACTATTTTCTAGTTATGGTATATTTTCTACATGTACTGGAAATGGAGATATTTTATCACTCAATCAATATATTAATGAGAAAGCTAGAGTAATCAACACACCACTGTATTACAGTTACATCTTACAGTTAATAAAGGTATTAAGAAAAATTGAGTTACCGTATAGAAATGGATTCACCAAGTATACACTTAATTATAGAGGTATAAGTGAATTGAACGGGACATTTACAGCTGCAAGAGAGCAAGACAGTCAAGATTCTCTATATCCTAAAAATATCAAACGTACTCTAGAGCAACTACTAAAAAACCAAAATAGTGATGCATTTGAACAATTAGTAACAAACCCTGAGAATACGTATTACTCAGTGCCACAAAGTGAATGCAGACTAAACTCTAGTATCAGTAACAAAAAAAACAAAAATCATAAAAACACATTTTGTAAATTAGCTTTAGGTATGTTTATATTGTCTATTGGATTATATACTGCTGATTATTTCTTTATGGAGCAAAAGTTATTCAACTCAATAACAAATATTTTGCCACAAAATAATCTCATCAATTTCATAGTTGCTGCAGTACTTACTATCGTAATAGTATATGCTTTATTTCAACTACTAAAATCACCTCAAGAACCGCCACATTCAACGATCAATGATACAACTATTAACAGTTTTGCAAATGGTCCTATTCAATCATGAATCTCTACTTATGAATGATAAATGTAGCACTTTTAAAGTGTATGCTATATAATATCTTCTCTTGAATAACGAGGTAATCCATGGATTTAAGCAAAGTAACAACAAAACCAGATGAAATAAATGTAGTAATTGAAATAAGTGCAAATGCTGAGCCTGTAAAGTATGAATTTAATAAAGAGCTTGGGTTGTTACAAGTTGACAGATTTTTGTCTACCTCAATGACTTATCCTTGCAATTATGGGTTTATACCAAATACCTGCGCAGGTGATGGTGACCCTGCGGATGTTTTGGTGCTAACTCAATTTCCTTTAGCGCCTGGAGTTTTGATATCGGTGCGTCCAGTAGGTGCATTACTTACCAAAGACGAGAAAGGAGAGGATGAAAAAATATTAGCTGTACCTATCTCCAGTGTTGATAGCTATTATGACAATATAAAAAACTATTCTGATTTATCTAAAAACTTACTAGATAAAATAGCTCATTTCTTTTCTCATTATAAAGATTTAGAAAAGGGAAAAACGGTGACAGTTGGAGAATGGGCTAATGTGGAAAAAGCAAAAGAAATCATTGAAAAAAGTAGAAATTAGTTTGCGTTGATTTAGCCTTAAATTACAGTTATTCGGAAAAATGTTGTTGTTTTTAATGGGTAAATATTGGTATCCGTTCAGGATAGCGGTAAGGTAGTATAACCATAGAGTAAAAGTGAGTTTACAACAAATGGTGTCATCCCAGTGCTTGACACTGGGATCCAGTCCTTTCGCACAAAAAACGTTGTAAAGTAACTTGGTTGGATCCCAGTGTCAGCTACTCTGATGACAAGACAGGTTTCAATATTTGCATGCATCTGGACAGATACAAATATTGCAATTAAAAGCATTAGACAGGCAGTAAAGGTCTTGATATTATAGTAATAATTTGGAAGGGTGGCCGAGCGGCTGAAGGCGGCGGTTTGCTAAACCGTTATACGATTGAAAAGTCGTATCGAGGGTTCGAATCCCTCTCCTTCCGTATATTATTGTTTAGGTATTCATTACAGTAATTTCACCCTCTTTTTTAATTATTAAAAAGTTAGCTAGCGTTTATTCAGTATTTATTATAGAATTAGTTATTAGCTAAATAATTTTATATGCATAAAATACTAATTTTGATATTAATAATGCTGCCGCTTAGGTTACTTGCAACTGAGATTGAAATTGTTGCAGATGTAAATGGTGAGCCAATTTCAAATTTAGATATCGAAAGACGTATAAACTTCATAAATTCATTGCTTGGCACTCAGAAGATTAATCAAAAAGAGGTAAAATCTCAAATTCTAAGACAGTTAATAGACGAAATTATCATTGTCAGCGAAGCACAGAAGATGAATATAGAATTGAGTAACGAGGAGTTAAATAATGCTGTCACGTTATTCTTAACTCAAAGTTTAAAACTTAAGGCTGATGAAGTTGATCAATACGTAAAAAAGCATAATATAGATCTCAATACCCTAAAAAAACAAATAAAGTGTCAGCTGCTGTGGAACAAGATTATTGAAGTAGGAGTTGTACCGCTTATTAATATCAGCGATCAAGAAGTGGATGATGCAAGAAAGCAAAAAGAGAAGTCTGATTACCTTATTACGTTTCAGGAGTTCATAATTCCCGATCAGAAGATAGCTGAAGACTTAGTAAAAAAATTACGTACCAGTAATAATCCAGAATCTTCAATAAAGATGAGCAAAGCAACCGTTAATTTAAGTCAGCTAAAAGGTAAACTCAAGGACGTTTTGGAAGGATTAGAAATCAGTGATGTAGCAGGTCCGGTTAGTTTAAGCGAAGGTTACTCTGTTATAAAAGTCATAGATAAAGTACAGCTTAATCATACAATGCTGAAAAGTACTTTAAAACTGAAACAGGTTGTAGTTGAAGGTTCAGAAAGTTTACTCTCTAGTTTTAAGGAGCAAAAGGTCAGTTGTTTAAATTTTGACAAGTTAGCAGATGATTTCAAGTTGCCAAGCGTAAAAGAGTTTGAAATAAAAATGCGAAATTTAAATCCTGATTTACAGATTTTATTTAGTAAAACAAATATGAATGAAATAGTAGAATTAAGAGAAAATAGCACTGCAAAGTTGATGATGTTATGTGATATCAAAAATAATGCAATGGATATAGAAGCAATCAAACAGGAAATGTATCAACAAAAGATTATGATACAAAGCAACCTGTTATTGGATAATATGCGTAAAAATGCAGCTGTTAATTATCAGTTTAATTGAAGTTAGAGAGGTTTTCTACTCCATAAAAAGTTTATGAAGAATATAATGCTCATTGGCGGTGGAGTTGGAAATGCAGTGTTATTTTCGATAGGGAAGGCATGTCTTGAAAACAATCATAAGGTTTTATATTTCGCTGGCTATAAAAAATTAAGTGATGTATTTAAACGAGCACTGATAGAACGTGCATCAAGTGCAGTAATTTGGGCATGTGAAGAAGGATTGATAGAAACAAGCAGAGAACAGGATAAATCCTTTCATGGTAATATAGTTGATGCAATAATCTCATATCAGCAAGGAAAGTTAGGTAAAATTACTATTAGTTTAAACACTATAGATAAAATCATCACTATTGGTTCTGATAAAATGATGAAAGCTATAAATGAAGCTAGAAAAACAATTTTAAAGCCATATCTAAAACCAAAACACATAGCAATATCATCAGTTAACTCTCCTATGCAGTGCATGATGAAAGAAATCTGCGCTCAATGTATTCAGCAACACATAAATAAGGAAACAGGAGAAATAAGTTTTGTTTATAGTTGCAGTAATCAAGACCAGGATATGGAGCTTGTTGACTTTGATTTTTTAAGTGAGCGCTTGAAGCAAAATAGTTTACAAGAAAAGCTCACTGCAAAATGGATAGAACATGTTCAAAGACACTAAACAGCACAAAGAGGAACTAAGGAAGCAATATAGAACCATAAGAAGAGATATTGATGAAAGTTATTCCAGTTATGCAGCAAGTTCCCTTATTAATCTCTTTAATCAGAACTTAAGCTACGTTAAAGGTAAAACAATAGCAGCGTACATTCCAACAGACGGAGAAATTAATGTTGTGCCTTTGATGCATCGTTTACTCGATTTAGATTATAAAGTAGCAGTCCCTAATAAAAACAAGTTATTAAAATTTGAGGAATGGAATAAAGCAGATGAAGATATAATCCCCGATACAATCATTACTCCTGTTATTGCTTTTGATGATCATTTTAATAGGTTAGGTTTTGGCGGTGGTTGGTATGATGAAATGATAAAAAAATTACGGCCACTTGGAAAAATATTTATAGGTGTAGCCTATGAGAAGCAATATTGTAAAAATTTACCTGTGGAAAAACACGATCAAAAATTGGATATTATAATTACTGAGATGTGTGTTAGACTTGAAAGCAGGTTGCTCAAGAAAACGGATAGAAAGGAGTAGCATAGTCTACCTCTTTCTGATAGTAATTGCTTATCTGTTTAGATGCATGCAAATATTGAAACCTGTCTTGTCATCAGAGTAGCTGACACTGGGATCCAACTAAGTTACTTTACAACGTTTTTTGCACAAAAGGACTGGATTCTAGCGTCACGCGCTAGAATGACATCAACTTTTGAATTCCAGTTATGCAAGAAATCTATTCATTTGAAACTTGTTTGAGAAACGTAGCTATAAAAACCGCAGGTACCAGTTGGTTTTTATTAGCTAAAGTAAAGGTCAAATATCTGGAATTCTGGACATAAAATCCCCCTGTAAAAAAGATTAGAAAAAAATGCAGCGCACATATGACAGAAATTAAGTATACACTGAAGAGGATACGCTACATTTTTTTTATGAGTTTAATAAAAAAAGTCTGCAGACGGAGATAGATTTTTGAGCTCAATAAATATCTCTAATTGTTATTATAATCAGATTTAAAATATGCGGAAGTAATTTTTTGTGTCCGCTTAGCAGGGTGGCAAAATAAGATAGACAGATACATTAAAACGCTCCCCAAATGCATCAATTCTATTTTGCAATGTTGTTTCCATCAACTTGTTCAGAATTTGACTCCTTCACTTTAGAACTTGGCTTCATTGCTGCAACTTTCTCATTAACTTTTTGTTCTACCTCTTTTATGTCACTACCAATGGCCATAATTTTAGGTAGAAATTTTTTCATCAAATTTGGCAATTTCTGCATATCTTCCTCATGAGTACTTAAGCCCTTTTTCAGAAGTCTGGTCATATCATCTTTTGAAAAATTTTTGATGGTTCCATTCTCTACTAACTCTTGTATAGCAGATCGTTGCTCTTCATTTTTAAGCATTTTTATTATTTTTATTTCATTACTAAACATTGTTCTTTTTCCTTCACCAGCTTCAAGATTCTTTTCCATAAAATTGCTTATTAACTTTTCAAAATTATTCTCTCTGTCTTGAATCGTAGGTAATTTATCGATCACATCTTTCACAAAACTTTTCACTTCTTTTCCTGCTTTCATCGCTCCTTCTTTTATCTCACCTCTATGCTGATATATAGCATAACCAATAGCAGCTATAGCAACTAGTGCTACAAACCCTACTAATGCTGCTCCGCCAACAATTAATGCACCAGTCACTCCCCCTATTGCTAATGTACCTGCTAGTGCACCTGTTAGTGTTGTAACTGCTGCTCCACTTATCAATCCTTGAGCTAACAGTTGGTTGCCTAAAGTTTCAAGCTCCTTCTCCATGCCTTTTACTTTATTTACTTGTTCAAGAAGTTCTTCTAAGTCTTTTTTATTCTCTCTAAAATCTCTAACTACACCATCCAATAAATTTTGTTTGCTTTTCAATAGTGCAATAATATTATCGGTAGTCAGCTCCTTAAATTCTTTATTTATCTTTTTAAACTCTTCACTATCTTTTAATAAGCCCTCCAAATTGCTTACCAAACCTGGCTTCTCTCTAATACACTTTACTAAATTCTCAATGAATCTATCCCTATCGGGTGGGTTTGCTATACCGCCTTGTACCATATTCAATTCCCATCAATTATAAATATGCCTCATTATATATACTAATTATTAATTATATTATAATTGACATAAAATAATTACTCCTTTCCAAATATGGAATTTGTATTACAATACCTAGATTATATGAAATCAAGGTATTTTATGGGTGAGAAAAAATTAAGAGCTGCTGTGGTGTTATCAGGATGCGGCCACCTCGACGGCACAGAGGTGAGAGAAGCAGTTTTAAGTTTGCTTGTGCTTGATCAGCAGGAAGTGGATGTTAAATGTTTTGCACCTGATATCAATATCACACAAGTTATGGATCACAAAACAAAAGAGGCGGTAAAAGAAAAAAGGAATGTACTTGTAGAAGCAGCAAGAATTGCAAGAGGTGAGATAAATGATTTAAGAGAAGCTAAAGCTGAAAATTTTGACATGCTAGTCGTACCTGGTGGATATGGAGTTGCGAAAAATTTATCTGACTTAGCTGAAAATAAAACAGTAATGCCTGAGTTTGAAAGATTAGTCTCAGAGTTCTTTGTTGCAAAAAAGCCAATAGGAACTATATGTATATCTCCAGCCATTATTGTTTTAATTTTAAATAGCAAGATAGGTAAAGAAGAAAGTAAGATTAAGGTAACTATAGGAGACGACAAAGACCAGTTGATAGAGAAGCTCGGCGGCGAACATATAACATGCGATACAAAGCTATCAATAGAAGACGAAAAGCATAATATATTTTCCTGCTCTGCTTATATGCGTAGTGACGAAAGTACACACTCTGTATATCAAGGAATAAAACACATGATTGACAGTATGGTGAAAAAAATTAATAAAAAAACCAAACAACCATTTCTCTAAAGTGTAGTTTCTTATACAATTAATTATGTCTGTTGCATTATTGTTGTAGCCAAAGTAATCTGTAATTGCTTATTAATGATAAGCTATATTTAGTATGTAAGTTTAGTTCTTTTTTTTATAGATATAAATATGTCAGATCTTTTTTATATTGAAAGTGAGTGTTGTGTAGATGGTCAGTGTGATACTTATGCAGGAGAAGTGAGTATTAATGATGTCATGTTGGGCAAGTTTAGTCTAAATTCACACAGTGGGAAAAAAGCCATGGTAAATATAGACATCGTTACATTCGATATCCATATTGCTATGGATGGCCAAGATGGAAAGACAATAAAAAGAGACCTCAAGAGTCCCGAATTTGTAATTAAAGATGACGGTTCCTGGTATATTAATAAGAATCTTGGTAATGATAAATTTGAAATTATAGTAAAGCAGTCATGATATGAAACATAGTGAGCGGAGCTTACTTTTTAGCAATGTTTACATACTTACTTAAAAAATGGAGATTATCTTAGCTGAACCACGCGGTTTCTGTGCAGGTGTTAAAAGAGCTGTAGACATATTAGCAATCACTTTAGAGAAATACAAAAATGAACGCCAAGTTTATGTACTACACGAAATCGTTCATAATAAATATATAGTAGAGGGCTTTAAGAAACAAGGAGTGGTTTTTGTAAGCAGCATAGAAGACATTAAAGACAATAGAGGAATATTGATCTTCAGTGCACATGGAGTGTCGAAAAGTATAGAGGATGAGGCAAAAAGAAAGGGTGTTCAAGTGATTGATGCAACATGTCCATTAGTTAGCAAAGTACATAAAGAGGCAAAAAGGTATGAGGATAGTGGTAAAGAATTAATTCTAATTGGACATGAAAATCATCCAGAAGTTAAAGGAATTATAGGAAGAGTAAGTAATCCTATATCTCTAGTGCAAACTATGCAAGACGTATACAATTTACAAATCAAAGATCCAGATAATTTATCTTATGTAACACAAACCACGTTAAGTATTGACGATACCAAAGAAATTATTGCTACACTGAAGCTCAGATTTCCAAGCATTACAGGCCCCGACTTAAAAGATATATGCTATGCAACACAAAATAGGCAGAACGCTGTTAAAAAATTGGCTAAAATTACAGACGTAGTGTTAATTGTAGGAAGCAAAAACAGTTCAAATTCAAACCGTTTATTAGACCTGTGCATTTCCACAGGAAAAAGAGCCTATTTGATTGATAATTATAAATGTATGAACAAAAATTGGTTGCAGGGCGCAGAAAAAATAGGAATTACTGCAGGTGCTTCTGCTCCTGATATATTAGTTGATGAGCTAGTAAATTACTTAAAAATAAATATGAATACAAAAGTTTCAGTCATGCCAGATGGATTCACTGAAAATGTTCAGTTCAAGTATACTAAATGGTAATGTGCAACAACGTGCGTCAAATCAAGTCTTTAGCTCAATTCAATTTTCAGTCTGTTGGAGAATAAAATATCAAGCTGAGATATAATTAATCCTCGTTTGTCAGGTTAAGTTGTGTCTAGCACAAATATAAAAAACCTTCATCATACAAAAGGGTTAATATTACTACTAATTTTATCAAAAACTTATAATATAAGTAATATTGTCATCTAATGTTTAATGAATTTCAATAAATTACCTTTTTAATTCTAGATGAGTATACACTTTGTTAATATGTTTGGGTCAAAACCCAAAAGTAAGTTTATGCTTTCTATAGGAAAAGAAGGCACAATGTTACTATATTTTAAAAATGATACTTTAAATAAAAGATATTTTGCTAAGGACAAAAATAATAAAGCTGTTTCTGACTTAATTTCATGTCTTTCATCAGATAAAAAAGCACCCTTATATCTGGTTCTCAATCACACTGATCAGAACTATTTGCTACAGTCTATCCCAAGAGTAAATAGGATTAGTGCTTATCTATCAGCAAAAACAAAAGTAGAGCATTTTGCTCATAATAACGATATAAATTCTATTCTCTTGGTCGAAAAGCCGAATAAATTTAATCAAAACTGGTGGTATCTATTTGTTTCATCAAAAGCAAATCATTTAATAGAATATTGGTTGGACGTGTTTGTTGAAATAGGCTCTAACTTTAAAGGAATATTAATGTTTCCTATAGAACTAGTCAGTATAGCAAAAAAGATTCTACACAAAGATCCTAGTAACTGGAAAATTATAGTTGCTGCAACTAAAACAGGTGGCTATAGACAAGTGGTTCTTAAAGAGAACAAAATGATATTTACACGTTTAATACCATTTACTAATGATAATTTACCAGGAATCATTGCTGGTGAAATATATCAGGAAGTGAAAAATACAATTCAATCTTTAACTAAGTTTGGATTTGAAAAAAATGACCCTGTCGACCTCTGCATTATAGTATCAGAAGCTATTAAATCTAGTTTATCAGTTATAAATTTTTCAGAGAATAGTGTGAACATATTGACTCCATATGAGCTGGGTAAACTATTGGGGGCAGAATTAGCTATAAGCGAAAAAGATAGCTTTTGTGATACTACAATTTTGTTTCACAGCTTTAAGAATAAGCCAATAAATATTTTTAACACAAAAGAAACTAAAGAATTTTATCTATTTAATTATCTTTATTTAAATTCTCCTCAAATTTTTCTATACCTACTCTTGGTTTTAGTTGTAATTAACGCCTTTTGTTTGCAAAATTTGTATTCAAATTTTAATGTTGCTGATAATTTATCTGCAACGCGGAGTGCTTTAAATAACAAACTAATAAAACTTAGCCAAATCTATAATGTAAAAAAGATAGATGAAGTTTACGATTTTATTAATATAAATAATATTTTATCAAAAATAGAGTACTCTCCCCTTACACAAATTAAGTATGCAGAAAAGTTAAAAGTACCAGGTGTAGAGCTTCAATCGTTTGAGTGGAATTATAATGAGGCAAAAAGTTATATTACCACAACTTTAAGGTTTAATTTTCAATCTGGTAAAGACATTTCTTATCAATACGAGAAACTACAGAAAAATTTAAACGATAATTTCCGTACTCATGATATTAGTATCTCTAGCTTACCTACTACTAAAGAGAAAAATCTATCTATTGATGTTGAAATAGGAGAGGCAATGTAGATTGATGACTATCTCTCAACTAAAAAGAAAAGCTACAATTCAGTGCATATATTACTTATTGTTATCTATTGTATTAATAGGGTTATCAACGTGTTTTATTATCTATAACAAAAAGGTTTATAATAAAAATCAAACTGCAGCTGAGGAAATACGCTCTATTAATTTACAGATCATTGAAATTCAAAAGAAAGAAGTCGTTCTAAATAAAAACCTAGATTTATGGAAAAGAATTTCTTCTTCAAACTTACATAGTAGCAGATACATTACAAATTTAAATTTTGAGCTTAACAAGCTATATAAAAAACACTACATGTTAGAACCTGAAATATCAATTTCTATACCTGAAGAAGCTGAACTCCACAATAAAAGTGAACATACAAAAGTAATAAGAAGTGAAGTGGTTCTAAGTTTAAGCTCAATTAGCGATAAGCATATTTTTTTATTTCTACAGTCTATTCCAAATCTTCCTGGTTATGTTATGATCAGATCTCTTACCTTGAATAAGCAGAGAAATATAGATTCTGCAGCTATAAACCAGATTTTAAGTGGTAATATGATAGAGATAGTGAGAGCTAGTATAGTTTTTGATTGGTATACCATATTAAGTAGATGAATATAAAGTTGTTTTTTATTTTTACGCTGCTGTTTTTTAATGTTAGTGCATATTGCAATTGCGAAGATCTTGTAGAAAATATAGGGATTTGTAAAAAATATTCTTGCCAACAGCATATTAGTAATGAAGATTTTATTGAGCATAAAATATTGGGGTTAAATAGTGAAAATTTATGTGTATATATAGAAAGACAAGGCAATGATGAAATGGTCTGTCATCATTCTAATGATGGAATGATTATAGAAAAGAAGTACTTAAAAAGTATTTTAAAAGTTGGAAATCAAGAAATAAATGACTTCATTGATATAGCAAATTTGCGTGCGAAGGAGTGTTTTTTTATCAACAATTATTATATAGATCGAGACGATATAATAAAAGAGGCAGCAGAGAGTACTTTATCGCAATATGGTAGCATAAAAAGCATTTTTTTTGATGAAGAGCAGGTTAATAGAATAGTTAGTGAGATGGAAAAGTTTAACTTACAGTCTTCAGGAGTTACAGAGGAAGAAAATTTCAATTGTAAAGTAGTCAGTTTAGATTCAATTTTATACTTTTCCCCCGATACATGGAAAATATGGGTAAATGGAAAGTTGTTTATAAATACTAAGGATTTAAAAGTGCACTCAGTAACTGAAAATTATGTAACTTTTTCATGGGCTGTAAACCAAAAGATAACAAAAGAACGGATAAGCAATTCTAAAAATGTACATTTTGGACATGGAGGTATTATGTTTACGCTTTATCCAGAACAAAAATTTGATTTAGATAGTTTATCTATTAAATAATCTAATACATCTGCGCTTGTAGCTCAGTTGGATAGAGCGTTGCCCTCCGGAGGCAAAGGTCGTGGGTTCGAATCCCTCCAAGCGCGTTTTTAATTAAATTTGACAATAATACTCTCACATAAGATAATAAAGAGATTTATTTTAAAGCATAATTATGTCTAGTGGTACTATAAATAAAGTCATATTAGTTGGTAATTTAGGAAAAGATCCTGAAATTAGGACTACACAAAATGGAAAAGAGATGGCAAGTTTTTCGATAGCCACATCTGAAAGTTGGACTGACAAATTTTCTGGTACGCGCTCTGAAAAGACAGAATGGCATAATATTGTAATTTTTAGTGAAGGACTAGTAAAAATTGTTAAAGACTTTGCACGGAAAGGTAGTAAAGTTTACGTTGAAGGTTCTCTGAGAACTAGAAAATGGACTGACCAAAATGGTAGTGAAAGGTATACGACAGAGGTGGTGCTATATAACTTTAATAGTGCCCTTACCCTTTTAGATTCACGCAACAGTATGTCAAACTCTGATTACAAGCCAAGTGAATACAAACAAAATGAAACAGAACAAAAAGATAAACACGGAAGTTTTGACAACGATATAAAAGACGAACTAATCGATGATGAAATACCATTTTAATAACTTCAATTGAAATCTACATTTTTATGGACTGCTTGTGTTACTCCTTTTAATTGCAGTGGAGATAGTATAGATTACCAAAGCTTGCAGCGTTTACTAACAATGCAAGCTGAAGCTGAAAATGGTGTAGTGTTGCTAGGTAGCACAGGTGAAAGCTTATCACTTACTGATTCTGAAAAGCGCACATTAGTTGAATTTGTATGTGAGCTAAAATTAAATACGAAAATTATAATTGGTGTACCAGGAGTGAATCTATATCAGACTCTTGAATGGCTTGATTTTTGCAAGGGTATGCCTATTCATGGCTATCTAATGACAACTCCCATTTATGCAAAGCCTGGAATCATGGGGCAAACTTTATGGTTTGAAAAGCTGCTTGAAAAAGCACATGTGCCAGCCATGCTTTACAATATTCCATCAAGAGCAGGAGTGAGTCTTCACGCTGAAACTGTACGCAACTTATCCAGCCACGAAAAATTTTGGGCTATCAAAGATTCAAGTGGCACCGTTGATACTTTAACTCAGTATAAGAAAGTTGCACCAAATATTGAGGTCTTTTGCGGAGATGATAATATGATACCCGATATGGCTGCTAAGGGTGCGGCTGGTCTGGTTTCTGTTGCTGCCAATGTTTGGCCACGTGTAGTACATGAATATGTTAAGCAATGCATGAGTGGCGAGAACCCTCAGGCAGACAGTTGGCAACAAGCTTGCAAAACTCTATTTACTGCCAGCAATCCAATACCTACTAAAGCACTCTTGCATGACATTGGGCTTATAGAACACAAAACTGTTCGTCTACCACTAAGCACAGAAGACTTGCCTTCTATTGAAACATTGAGGCAAGCTAATAAAATGATTCTTGGATGGAAAAATCAACTAGCTATGCAGGATTAGGACTTGAGCGGATAATTCAATTATACTTAACATGAAAAAAATGAGCTAAATCCTCTTCAAAAACTTCTATCTATCGTTTCTTAAGATACTTCCCTGCACGTATACCCACCAACAATTTTCACATCACTATCAACTGAGCTACCTGGCTGTTTATTTCCTTCTGGAAAAAAGCACTCAATTGCTTTATCAATTAAGAAATTTAAAGGAATACAAGCAATCACACTCACTACAAAAGTTAAAGCACCTATAGCTGCTGGTGATGTAAAGCCAAGAGCAACCAATCCTGCTCCTATCCCAAATCTAACACCAGTACACGCAATTGCTTGCACTATTTCTTTTGAAGAGTCCTTAAAGCCCGAAGTTGAGAGTTTTGCTATTAAAGCTATTGCATATAACGATGATAATAGAAACCCAACACCAACCATTCCACCTGCAACAAGAGGTGACAAACCAGAAATAGAGCTTATAGCGTAATTTGTAAAAATTCCATCAATAGCTCCTAAGCCTGCTACTATCCCCCCCACTATTCCACAGGATATCCCTGCTATTGCCATTTCATATATCAGATTTGATTTAAATTCTTGATCTTGGAAACCACTCATAACCTTATCTCTTTAATTAAAACTTATATAAAGGCTAACATACTAACACATTATAGTCAATACTTCTATGTTATTCTTTTTGGAGTTTTTAATTGACTTTCAGCACACTTTAGCCTTATATGTATGGTCCCAGAGTGTAATGGTATATAAAATATGAGAACAAAATGCCATTAAAGGAGAACTTATGATTACTGGATATATCAGAACAACAGAGACAATTCATAAAGCAATGTAAACTTTCTAAGTACTAACTCTAAAACTATTGTAAAACAGAAAAAAGCATTCATTTAAAAGAAAAATAACAGCTCCATATACTATTGAAGTGATAATACTTATAATGTTAGATGTGACACCAAATCTAATTTGAAATATAACTTATTTACTCAGCTTCTTTTGAAACTACTGTGAACATAATATCTATAGATAAAACATTGCATTACCACGCCACTAACGAGTAGCAGAATGACAAGTTTTTCAAACTAGTCCGGTATAAAAATCTCAGTCAGTTTAGCTACAGCTGTATGCTTTTAACTCTCCCAAAAAGAAAATTAACCATGTGAAATTCTTGTTGATATGACTTAATGAATAATTATTTTAGGTTACTAAGTTATTTAAGAAACTTTGATAATATTTAGCCCACTTACTTTTCTATTTTCCATGTCACGATGAGCCTCTATTATTTCATCAAATTTATATTTTTTATTAATTCGTACAATTAAAAGTTTTTTTCTTATCATTTCAAAAATTTCCATTGCAGTAAGCACTAACGTAAGTCTATTGTGCTTGTAGTGATATATCGAAGTTCCAGCTGCAAATAACGAACGCGAACTAAGTAAAGAGAAATTAATAGGAGCATTACCTGATATCTGCCCATAGGAAACATATATGCCAAACTTACCTAAAGATTCAAAAGAGAGCTTGCTTGTAGCGTAACCTATAGGGTCATACACCGCACCTACTCCTCTATTTTTCGTAATCTCCATGATTTTAGAAACGAAGTCTTTATCATTGTAGTTTATTGCGTATGTGCAGCCACTTTGTAAAGCTATCTTCATTTTTTCGTCAGAGCTTATAGAACCTATCACTATACCTTTTTTATCCTTTGCCCATTGGCATATTATTTGCCCCAAACCACCATTAGCTCCATGAACTAGTACAAAAGCACCAGGCCTGATTTTATAAGATTGATTAACTAAATAGTGAGCTGTCATACCTTTAAACAATACTGCAGCAGCAACTTCATCAGGTATATCATTCGGAATTTTTATCAAATATTTCTGGTGTACAATGCGCTTTTCACAATATGCCCCTGGAGGAGCTGTGCAATATCCAACTCTATCTCCAACCTTAAGTCCATCACTAATTTTTTTACCAAGCTTTTCAACAACTCCTACTGCCTCTACTCCAAGTACTGATGGCAGATCTTTAATTTTGCGTGTACCTTTTCTGTGTTCTAAATCATAACGATTTAAGCCGATAGTTGTATGACGTATTAAGACTTCCTCATCTTTTGGCTCACCTATGCTCTTATCTACAAATTCTAATACTTCTGGCCCCCCAGTTTTTTTAATTTGTATAGCTCTAACCATGATAAATGTAAGACAAAAACTTTAATTATGTTATCTAGCAATTAATATTTTGCAAAATGTTATTTAGAGTTTATACACTACATAAGCGTATTGTTAATAGTTTTGAGGCACAAATTATCATGAACAGAGAAATTTGGCTTTATGGTGTTTTATTCAATGTGTTGTGCAAAGTGGATGAAGATAATGATTTGGATGTTAACAATGTAATAAAAAAAATAAAAGAAAGGTTAGAATATAGAATACAAAAATCAGATAAAAAAAGAGATTATTGTAAATATTTATATACTTCTTGGGAAAAAAAAGGATTTGATATTAATCACCAATTTGACTTGAAAGATTATGATGGCTTTCCAATAGATAGTCTTTTTTCTATTGCCATTAATTATAAATTATACACTTTAACAAATTTAGCGCAAGTTTTAATAAAAGCAGGAGCTAATGTGCAAAATGAAAAAGGATATTTACATGCCTGCGTTTTGGCTCGTTCTCCAGATATATTAAAAGCTCTCATAAAAGCGGGAGTAAATGATAACCCAAATGAAAACTATGGTGGAAATACCGCTTTAGACTATGTTGCTAAATTATATGGTAGAGATAAGTCAACGAAATCCAAGGATTGCTGTAAAATTCTAATTGAGCATACATTAGAAAAAAAACCTCACAGTAAAATGCCAGACTCTATAAAAAGTAATAAAGAGTTAACTGAGTACTGGAATGCCTGTAAAGCAAATAGTGAAGAATGGGAATTCGCAATACCAAAAACCGCAATACAAGTACTTAGTGTGCAAAAAACAAATAAGTGCTTCTGCCCAATTAAATAGATCTGTTGCATAACTATTATTTAAATCAACAATAGTCAAAGGTTTGTTATTTAAGCTTAAAAAACGTATATGATAGTGTTATTTCACTTAAATCTTTTGTACTATTGTCACGCATTATTTCAGGGTCTACGTAAAAGGATACGGGCATAGCCGCTTTTTGTTTTGGTAGCAGCATTTGCTCTTCAAAACAAAAGCATGCAACTTTATTGAAATATTTACCTGCTTTAAAAGGTGTGACATTATACACTGCCATTCCAAAAGAAGGCTGATCAGATAAATTTTTTGCATAATAAAATACTAAACTTTGTTGCCCTATATTTGTATCGATGTAGTTAGTTTCTGATTTAAATTCCCAAGGCAGACCTGATATTATATCAGCATTAAGGTGAACCCTGATTTTTTGGTCAGTTGCATTTATTGTTGCATTAGTTACTTTTCTCGTTGTGCCACCATATCCAGTAGCTTTACAAAAGATGCTATACAACGGTACTGAAGCATATGCAAGACACAGCATCAATACCACTAAAGATATTAGGAGGAAAACTATAGAACTTTTATTGTTTCCCCTTAAAAAGGAAATCATCTAATCCTTATTGTTGAACAAGTTAAGTAACCTGAGTAAATTGAGGAATATATTGATGAAGTCAAAGTAAAGATTAGTTGCACCAAGTATTGCCAGCTTAGTAGTTGCAACTTCTGAGCCATCATTATATCTATAATAAACATCTTTGATTCTCTGAGCATCGTATGCGGTCATTAAAGTAAACACTATCACTGATACAAACGATATTGCAAAATAGAGAGGACTGCTTCCAAGAAACAGATTAACTATAGATGCAATGATTAACCCCCAGATTCCCATAATCAAAAAAGAACCCATGCTGGTAAGATCTTTTTTTGTAGTATTACCATATAAAGCCATAGAACCAAACATGATCGATGTAATGAAAAATGCTCTCGCTATATTTTCTGCAGTATAAATTATAAAAATATGAGATAAAGAAATTCCCATTAAAACTGAGAATAGAAAAAATACAGTAAGTGTTGACTGAGCACTTAGGTGTTGAAGCCTAAAAGACATATAAAACACCAATGCAACTGGAGATAGCATTACCACAAGCGATAGAACAGGATTGGAATAAATCACCTGGAAAAGACCAGAAAACACTGTTAAAAACGCAACAAGCCCTGTAACACCTAAAGCTAAAGCCATATAATTGTATACTTTAGTTAGGTAACTCCTGAGTCCAGCACTATAATAAACGCCCTGAGAGCGAATATCCTGTTCGTTTTTCATATAAGACATATGTAACTCCTTATTATCTCTTGATGATATATTATAATACAATACAGCGTTTTTATCAAGTATAAAATGACATACTACAATTGAATGGTGTGGTATGCAATTAGAGAATTTCTTCCATAACTATAAGCAAATCGGTTTTCAGCAGCATTTAACTATTATAACAACCTCTGGCAATAGAAATTACTTTCACCATTCCCTCTATCATGATTTAAGGGGAATGGTGAAAGTAGTTTTTGCATTTACTAAAGCATTCTTCTTATAGATACTATACCAACAATCCACTATTTTTTCTATGTCTCGCGGTTTAACCTCCGGACCTATACTGATTCTAATTGAACATTCTGCTTGCTCTTTTGTTGCTCCCATTGCAAGCAAAACATGAGAAGGCCCAACTTTTCCAGAAGAGCATGCAGAACCATTGCTGACTGCAATATTATTTAAGTCAAAATGCATGAGCTGCAGATCATTCTTTACCCTCGGCATATAAATAAAACTTGTATTTGGCAATCTTTCAGAATTTCTGCCAAAGATCTTGATATCACTGACAAGACTTAATAATTCACACTCCAATTGATCACGCAGCTTCTCCACTTCATTCATTTTTGATAGAAGATCTGGAATGTTTTGCAATGCAGCAGAAAGACCTGCAATTGCAACAATGTTTTCTGTACCACCACGCAATCCTCTTTCTTGCCCACCACCTATTATAGTAGGTTCTATTACAAGCTTTTTGTCAAATATTAAAACTCCACTACCTGCTATACCACCAAATTTGTGAGCAGATAAAGTAAGTAAATCCACTCCTAAATCTTCCATATTTACTTTGATTTTCCCAACACTTTGAGCAGCGTCAGTGTGACAGATTGCCCCGAATTTATGTGCTATTTTAGCTATTTCCTTAACAGGCTGGATAACTCCAGTTTCGTTATTAGCCATCATCACTGAAATTATTACTTTATTCCCTTCAAGTTCGCTTAGAATTTTCTCTAGCTCTAAAAAGTCAACAATACCCTCTTGATTAACGGGTATTATATGTGGATTACATGCAGAATTAAGAATTGAAGGATGCTCTGTAGCTGAAATTACATGCAGATAGCCTTTCATTCCTCTCATGACGAGGTTGTTTGCTTCAGTTGCACCAGACGTAAAAACTATTTCTTTATCATCTGGAATGCTAAGAGCATCACGTACGTTATCTCTTACCTCTTTAAGAATCTTCCTCGCTTCTTGTCCTCTTTTATGCAGAGATGATGGATTTAGTGTTTGTTTTGACAAAATCTCAAGTATACTTTTTTTTACATTTTTACTCACTGGAGCAGTTGCATTATAATCAGCATACACGCAACTACTTTCTTCCAGAGAGAATAAACTCACAGGCTTATTTGTCACTTACCATTAACCAATTATGTATGTTAACTTTAACACGATAAAAAATTTATTGCAAAAACAGTGAAATTAATACATAATTAATAAATAATTTACATTATCAAGCCCTGTCAAAACAGGTTTTTATTAGGAGCAATCATGGTAGAAGTCTTTTTAAATAATGCAACAAAAAAGATAGAAGGTAGATATCATCAAAGCAAAGATACCAATGCACCAGTTGTGCTAATTTTACATCATCACCCTCAATATGGTGGTAGTATGGATAGTAAGATTATACATACTATATATGAATCTTTTATCGATAATAACTTTTCTGCATTGACAATTAATTTTCGTGGTGTCGGAAAATCTACCGGAACTTTTGATAAGGGTATAGGAGAATTAACTGATGCTGCAGTAGCTATTGATTGGCTTCAGGAGCATAACTCTAACAACGTTCCAATTTGGATAGTCGGTTTTTCTTTTGGAGCATGGGTAGCTATGCAGTTGACAATGCGCCGTCCAGAAATAGTAAGTTTTGTTGCCCTTTCTCTTCCAGCAACTAAGTACGATTTCTCTTTTCTCTCTCCTTGCCCAGTTCCTGGACTTATAATACAAAGTAATAATGATACAATTTCAGAAGAAAGCGATGTAACAGAATTAGCACAAAGGTTAATAAATTCGGTAAAAAATAACCATATGGAATACCATATAGTAGACGATACTAACCACTTTTTAAGGGATAAAGAAGAGGAAGTAGCTCAAATTATAGATAATTATATAAAACTACGCTTAAACAGTGCAGTCACTTCCTCCAAAAAAGTTAAAAAAGAGATAAGGGTAAAAGAATATGCCTAACTTTACAAATGAGAGAAATGAACGTATTAATATAAATAAAAAAAGTCTTGTTATGTTTAGGCAATTATTATTTCTCGTTTTAGCGATATTTATGCTGTCAGGATGCTTTCTAAGTAAACAGCGTAAGTTAAAGAGTCCGTGTATAAAAAGCAATGAAGGCATTTCATGCGAATTATACTCCGTTAATGATCATTGGTTAAATAAGTACAAGTTATAGGTAGCTTTGTATTGTATTGCTTCTTCCATTCACAACTTTACTAATGATCGGTTTTTTAACTGAAAAATGTGATCTGCTTTTTCTGCAAGGATATAGTTGTGTGTTACTATAAGCATAGAGCTGTTATTTTCCTTTACATATGAATGTAACAGCAAAAATACATTCAAAGAATTTGTTGGGTCTAAATTTCCCGTTGGCTCATCTGCAAGTAAAAGCTTTGGAGAGTTTACAATGCTTCTTGCAATTGCAACCCTCTGCCTTTCTCCACCAGAAATTTCAGATACCATACTACTTGCTTTACTTTCCAAACCAAATTTTTCCAATATTGCTTGCGATTTTTTTTTTGCTTCAGCTTTGCTTCTTCTTGCAATAAGCTGAGGAAGCATAACGTTTTCCAACACTGATAACTCTTGTAATAAATAGTGAAATTGATAAACAAAGCTAAGAAAATTTCTTCTTACATGAGTTTTATATTTATTGCTGGCTTGCGTACAATTTACTCCATCTATTGTCACTACACCTAAAGTTGGCTTATCCAATAGGCCTGCAATTTGCAATATAGTTGTTTTTCCTGATCCTGAACTGCCGATCAATGCAACTACTTGCCCTCTTGTAAGACTCAGATTGATATCTTCTACAATAGCAGGACTTTTTTTGAAGCTCTTACTCACAGAAGCTAGCTCTAGTGCTACATCACTGTCCATATTATAAAAAGATCCAGGAGGGAGAATTAGACCGAGAAACTGTTACCACACCCACATCGAGACTTAGCGAGAGCATTCTTGATTTGAAAACCAGAACCACTTAGATCTTCAGTATAATCTATAGTTGAATTATTTAAAAATTTCGCTGAACAATTATCAACCATTAACACAGGGTTTCCATTCTCATCATTAATTACTATATCTTTACCTTTTTCACTAAAACTGGAGTGGCTTCTATAATCCTCGCTATCTTCGTCATCGTCAAAATCGTCGTCTTCATCATCGTCAAAATCGTCACCCAAAGACATCTTCTTATTTATTTGATCCATAAGAAAATTATACTTGAAGCCAGAGCATCCACCACCTGAAACTGCAACCCGCAAAACAGAACTCTCATCTCCTTCCTGTTCTACAAGGGAGTGGATTTTCCTTAATGCATTGTCAGTTAAGCTAATATTGTAATCTGTTGACATAACAACCACCGTTCATTATTGATAACCTATTATAGTAGAAATTTTACATGTCAAACAATAATTTTCTATTAAGTTACGCGTGCTTTCCAAATAAAACAAAAGGAAGAAATTTCAAAGAGCCAGAAGACAAAAATCGCAGCTGCTTTCAGCGTGATAGGGACCGCATTATTCACTCTAATGCGTTTAGGAAATTGGGGTACAAAACACAAGTTTTTATCAATTATGAGCATGATTACTATCGTACTCGGCTAACTCATAGCCTTGAAGTTGCACAAATTGCAAGATCCATCGCACGCAGGCTCAGATTAGATGAGGACATCACCGAATGCATAGCGCTTGCACATGACCTTGGTCATCCTCCATTTGGTCACACAGGTGAGAATGCTCTAGTTCAAGTTGATAAGGAGAAGTATGAGTTTGATCATAATGTTCAAGCTATAAGGATTTTAACTTATCTTGAACAAAAACATGCTGATTTTGATGGTATGAATCTAAGTTGGGAGGTGATTGAAGGGGTTGCAAAACATAACGGTCCTTTACTCGGTCAAAATGCGGTATCTCAAACAAATAATCAGCTGTTATTAGAATGCAATGAAAAATATGATCTAAAGCTTGAAGAATTTTCAAGCATTGAAGCACAAGTTGCTTCGATTGCTGATGACATCGCTTACAGTGTGCATGATCTTGATGATGCACTCAGGGCAAATTTAGTAACCATCGCAGATTTGCTTGATGTTCCTTTAATTGGCAAAATGTTCAAAGAAGTAAAAAGCGAATATTCAGAATTGGCTCAAAGCAAACTCATACATGAATCACTGAGTAGAACTATAGGAATTATGATAAATGATGTCGTTTTTCAGACCGAAAGAAATATTGAAGATCACAAAATAAAAAGTGTAGAAGATGTAAGGAGCTTGAATAATATGCTAGTCACATTTTCACCAGAAGTTGCAAATGCCACAAAAGAGATGAAAAAATTCAACATGGAAAAAATATACAGAAGTTATAAACTGGCCAGAACAATGAACAAAGCAAAACGTATAGTACAGGAGCTTTTTCAATGTTTTTATGAAAACCCAAGGTTATTACCCACAGAGTGGAACAAACTTGCTTGTGAATCTCAGCGTTCAGTAATAATATGTGATTATATCTCAGGTATGACAGATAGATTTGCCATACACGAGCACAGAAGAATTTTTGATACCTCATACGAAATGACTTCTTTCTAATGACCGATGATTATTTCATGTCGATCGCATTAAAACTTGCAGAAAAAAGTCTTGGAAGTGTTGCACCAAATCCCGCTGTTGGATGTATCATTGTAAAAGATGGTATGATAATTGGTGAAGGCTGCACAGGAATCGGTGGACGTCCACATGCAGAAGTAATTGCTCTACAAAATGCTAAAGATTTAACTCATGGTGCAACTATGTACGTCACTCTTGAACCATGCTGCCACTTTGGAGTTACAGAACCTTGCACTGCAGAAATCATAAGATCTGGAATAAAAATGGTGGTGATTGCAACAATTGATCCAGATAGTAGGGTTTCAGGTAGAGGGATAAAAGCTTTAGCAGATGCAGGAATTGAAGTAAAACAAGGGATTATGCAGAAAGAAGCAGAGAAACTAAATGTTGGCTTTTTTACCACTAAGAAACTCCATAGACCATTTATAGCTTGCAAAATCGCGACAACTCTTGACGGAAAAATCGCAACATTTACAGGAGATAGCAAATGGATAACAAGTGAAGATACGAGAAATTGGGTACATGAGCTCAGAGCAAAATATGATGCAATTATGATTGGCAGTAGTACCCTTATCAATGACGATCCACTCTTAACTTGCAGATTACCAGGACTCGAAGAAAGGTCGCCAATAAGGCTAATTATCGATAGCCAAGCAAAATTGCAGGAAGAGCATAATATTGCAAAGACTGCAGACAAAATAACAACTTGGGTGATTACAAATAAAGAAGTAGAGGAAAAAATAAAAAATATTAATTATTTGATAGTTAATACACCTCCTGTCATCCCAGTGCCCAGCCACTGGGATCCAGAAAACTTCAAGCAATTGCATAATGAAAACTGGTCACGCGCTGGAATGACATCGGAACATGATGTTATCGGCAAAGTCTGCTTAAAAGACATGGTATCAAAACTTGTTTCAAAAATTGGTATAACAAGATTATTAGTTGAAGGTGGAGGAGTGTTAATTACAGAACTATTAAAGTGTAGTTTAATTGACAGGTTGATAATCTGCCGCAGTGGTAAAATTTTAGGCAATGATGCCACTCCTTTTATAGGAGATCTAGGGATTCAATTCATTAACAACTGTTATCAGTTTAAAAAAACAAAGATAATAGAGTTTGATGAGGATGTAGTTGAGGTGTGGGATAGATTACCGTAACTCTTCTCAAATGAAAAAAAAGAGGCAGAACCACCTCTACCTCTTCTTTCATTAACTTTAAACTTTTTTAGCGTTTGATATAGCATTTTCTAATGCAACATCTGCTAAGTTAGTTGCTACTTTACCTTTTAAAGCTTCCAAAGCTTCATTACTCACCGCAACTTTTAATGACTTACCATCACCCATACCTAACTCTTCTTTCATGCCATTAGTCTTATCTTTATCACCTACGCTAGTTAATTGTACTTTATGATTATCGTCAGCAACGTGTTTAAATTTAACTTCAACTGATTTATCTTTTGATAATACGTGCAGGACCACTTCATCATCCTCTTTTTTATCATTTGTCAATGCTTGATAAGCATCTTTTGAAAGTTTCAGATATAATTGCTTAACATCCTGCTGATTTTCGTCTTTAGTTGTTTCTTCAACAACTTCACCACTCTTTACCATATCACCAAGAAGAACAAAGAAACCTGTATCTTTACCATTCACTCCTATTTCTTCATTCTTATGCATTTGCTGATATGAAGCATAAGCTGCTGCGGCAAAATATACAGCGACAATAAACAGAACTGCAATTCCAGCAGGGCTAGCAATAAGTGCTAAAGACGCAGGTCCAGCAATTACTTTAGTAGCAATCAATAATGTTGTTATTGCTGCTGCTAAAGATGCAGTTGCAACTGTACTTTCAATACTCATTTTTGTTATGGGTGCTATATTTTTCAATTTCCATATAGTAGTCATAATTACTTCCTCCTTAATTAAGGTTAATAAAAAGTTAATTGTATATTAACAATGCACACTAGTCAAGCATTTTTATTAACAACTTAATATTTTATCTACTTTCTAAATTGTTACTAATTATGTAAGATTGATACATGGTAAATGGCTGGCTGAATCTTGATAAACCAACAGGAATGAGTTCTGCACAAGCTGTAACTCAAATTAAAAGGATTTTTGGAATAAAAAAAGCCGGACATTTGGGAACACTTGATCCTTTGGCTTCAGGTATATTACCGATCGCTCTTGGTGAAGCAACAAAAACTATACCGTATTTATCTTGTGACTTAAAGGCATACAATTTCACAATAAAATGGGGAAAACAAACAACTACGGATGATTTGGGTGGTGATATCATTAGAACTAGCGATATAAAACCCGAATATAACCAAATAAACTGTGCGATTAAGGATTTTATTGGTGAGATAACACAAACTCCTCCTCAATTTTCAGCAGTGAAAATCAAGGGAGCAAGAGCATATAAATTAGCAAGAAGTGGGCAAAAGGTAAATATAAAGCCCCGGCAAGTCAAAATACATGAACTGAAGCTGATATTCTTGGACACTATAAATAATAGTGCTGATTTTTCTATGATCTGCGGTAGCGGTGTATATGTAAGATCAATTGCAAGAGATCTTGGAGTCACATTAAATTGCTTTGGACACATTACAAAATTAAGAAGAACGATGGTAGGTGATTTTAAGGAAGATGAATCAGTGACAATTGAGCAACTTACTAAAAAAAACACAACAACTTACTCTCCCCAGTGCTTGACACTGGATACAAATACTTACAAATCATGTAATGGACAAAAGATTCTAGGAGCATATGTCAAAAACAATGTTCGTGATGCAATAAGCTTGATCCCAGTGCTTGACACTGGGATGACAGAGGGAGGTGGGATTGCAGAAGATGATGGAGGTAATACAAAAAGTTTCATCATCCCCATTGAATCGGCTTTAAAATCGATGTTCAAAGTTGAAATTTCCTTAGAGGAAGCGGAGAAAATCAGAAAAGGTCAAGAAATTATATTAAATAACTTGCGTAATTTAAAGAATTATGATACTTTTTGTACGATAGTGGGTAATGTACCTATTGCAATTTGCAGTTTTACTCATGGTTGTGTGAAGCCTATTCGTGTTTTTAATATTTTGAAATGAGGTTTAGATGTCAATAACATCCCAAAAGAAAAAAAGTTTGATTAGTACATATGCAATTAAAGAAGATGATACAGGTTCATCTTTTGTACAGTGTGCAATTTTAACCGAGAGGATCAGTAATTTAACTGAGCATTTTAAAGCGCATAAGCATGACCATAATTCTAAGCGCGGTTTACTTATATTGATAGGTAGAAGGCGCAAGCACTTAAATTATATAAAACGTAAATTTGGTAATGAAGCCTATCAAGAGTTAATAGAGAAGTTAGGCATTAGAAAATAATCGAGGAATTTTGTATGTTTGAAATTATAAAAAAATCTATAGATTGGGAGGGGCGTACCTTATCTTTAGAAACTGGGAAAATAGCACGTCAAGCTGATGGTTCAGTAGTTGTAAATTATGGAGATACTTCTATCTTAGTCACTGTTGTACGAAAAAAGAAGGAAGAAAGTGTTGATTTTCTCCCTTTAAATGTGCAGTTTATTGCAAAAAGTTATGCCATGGGTAAGATTCCTGGTGGTTTTTTTAAAAGAGAAGGAAAACCATCTGATAGAGAAACTTTAATTTCAAGAGTAATAGATAGAAGTATAAGGCCGTTATTTCCTGAAGGTTTTCATGATGAAATTAGTGTAGTATGTAATCTGTTAACTTACGATACGGTCAATTCTCCTGAAGTACCAGCATTGATAGGTACCGTCGCAGCTCTTGCAATTTCTGGTGTTCCTTTCCACTTTACTATAGCTGGAGTCATGGTCGGTTGTGATGAAAATAACAATTATATACTCAATCCTTCCGTTCAAGAGATGAAAGCGAGCAACTTGGATCTGTTTTTGTCTGGTGATGAAAATTCGATCTTAATGGTCGAATCGGAAGTCAAAGAGCTCTCTGAAGAAAATGTTTTAAACGCAATAAAATTTGGTCATGAACACCTTCAACCTGTTATTAAGCTCATAAAAGAATTTGCTGATACAGTTGGCAATAAACCTGAAAGCTTTGCTCCTGTTGATATATCAGATATAACTCAAGAACTTGAAAAATATCGAAAAGACTTTGAAGAAGCATATTCAAAAACAGTAAAACAAGAGCGAGTCCAAGCTCTAGAAGTAGTCAGGAATAATATATTGAATACTCTTAAAGAGGCTGGAAAAGACGAAAAGTTAATTACTTATGCAGTAAAAAGCTTTGAAAGATCTTTAGTGCGTGAAATGATTAGAAGGAAAAGTGTGAGAATAGACAGCCGTAAGTATGATGAAATACGCCAGATAGAAATTGAGGCTGACATTCTACCCAAGACTCACGGTTCTGCGCTATTTACAAGGGGTAGCACTCAGGCACTAGTTGTTACTGCTCTTGGTACTACACAAGATGAGCAAATTGTGGATGACATTGAAGGGGATAGACGTGAACATTTTATGTTGCATTATAATTTTCCTCCATTTGCTGTTGGAGAGGCTTCTGCTATACGCACACCAGGAAGGAGAGAAATTGGTCATGGTAAACTTGCTTGGAAAGCAATTCATCCTGTTTTACCTGATAAATCTGAATTTCCTTATACAATAAGGGTAGTATCTGAGATTATGGAATCTGATGGTTCTTCTTCTATGGCAACAGTTTGTGGAACTTCCATTGCATTAATGGATACAGGTGTGCCAATAAAGGCTCCCGTTGCAGGAATTGCTATGGGTCTCATCAAAGACAAAAATGAGCATATAATACTTTCTGATATACTGGGCGATGAAGACTATCTTGGTGATATGGACTTCAAAGTAGCAGGAACTAGCGAAGGGATTACAGCACTGCAGATGGATATGAAAATTCCTGGTATAAGCTTTGAAATTGTTGAAAAATCTTTAGAACAAGCAAAAGTCGGAAGATTACATATCTTAGAAAAAATGAATGCAGTAATTTCAGAACATCGTAAGGATATAAAAGATCATGTACCAAGAGTGTTATCGTTTTATATAGATAAAGATAAAATTTCTGCAGCTATTGGTACTAAAGGAAAAAATATACGCAGTGTATGTGAAAGAAGTAATGCAAAAATTGAAATAGGGGATGACGGTAAAGTTTCTGTTTTTGCCATTAGTAGTACTGAAGCTGAAGCTGCAAAGAATATGATGATTGATTCAATAACAGAGCTAGAACAAGGTTCTATAATTGATGCTAAAGTTGTAAAGATAGAGAAGTCTATTGTAGAGCTAGAACTTCTTAATGGAAGAAAAGGAAAAATGCATATAAGCGAGGTAGCTAATCAACATGTAGAGTCCATTGAGGATATACTTAAACAGGGTGATACCTTCAAAGCTTTGATAATTGACTTTGAAAAAGGTGGATGTCCAAAATTATCAAGACGTCGTGTTGATCAAGAAACAGGTGAATTTTTTGAAGGTAAGCTTTACAATGAAGAAAGGAGAGATGGTTTAAATAATAGGGATAATTATTATAACAACTCGTTTAATAAAAAACCTGAAGATAATTATCATAGTAATAGACCTACTCGTCCTCGTTCTGGTTTTAGTAATAGAAGCAGACCAAAATTTGGTAATAATGACTCGTCATCAGGTTTCTATTGAGGTTGAACTTACTTTCTATTATCTCAGTGTCGAAACACTGGGATAATAGGAATTTTTAAAACTGACAAGATAACAAAAATGGTTTGTGTTATCTGTAGGGTTATAACGAAAGATTTTTAAGATCGTTTACAGCCTTTTTCATGTCTTCAGCTTTAAATATTGCTGATCCAGCAACTAATATATTTGCACCTGCTTTTATTATATCAGCTGCGTTAGAAAAGTTAACTCCACCATCTACTGAAACTTGTGTTTTAAGATTACGGTCCTGTATCATTTTCCTCACAGTAGATATCTTACTCAACTGCGAATGAATAAACTCCTGTCCTCCAAATCCAGGATTGACTGTCATAATTAGCACAATATCTAGCTCATCTATTATATACTCAAGCACGCTTGGAGAAGTTGAAGGAACAATTGAAGCTCCAACTTGTATTATTTTTTTTGTATTGTTTTTATATGATTTTATCTTTCTTACTAGCCTCTCAAGATGTATCTCTGCTTCTGCATGTATAGTGATAATATCAGCACCAGCATTTATAAAACTTTCAATATGGTCACCAGGAGATTTAATCATTAAGTGCACATCAAAAGGAAGGTTGCTATATTTACGTATCGCATAGATAACATTCGGACCTATTGTAATATTTGGAACAAAATTTCCATCCATAACGTCTATGTGTATATAATCTACATTCAAGTCGCTAATTCTTTTTACTTCCTCCCCTAATTTTGCAAAGTCTGCTGAAAGTATAGAAGGTGCAATTTTAATACCCATAGACTACTTTTTACCAAAAATAAAAAAAGTAACTTATTTTTTAAACTCTGTCATCCCAATACTATATTAATCTCATTTAGAAATTTTTGTATACTTCCAGATGCATGTGCCTTTATTTTTCTCTGCCCATGCATCTGGTCATTGTAATACTCATTAGACTTCTTTCTTCGCCTTTTCTAAATATTCCAACACAGTTTCATGTAGCGCAGTCCAAGACATTTGCCTTTCCATATTCGGTATAAATTTTTGTTTCCAAGTGTCCTTAAATTCTTGAAACCATTGCTTTTCAAAATTTTGGAAATCAGATAAAATTTTCGACCTAAACTCATTAATCAAATTCGAGACTTCTATAGCCTTTTCAGGGCTTATAGACTTAAAAGATAATATTTCATTCTTTAAAATATCTAGCTTTTCAAATGAATTAAGTCTAAATGGAATATAAAGTGAAGATCTTATATTGTATCTTAGATAAGAGTCATAATATAGCTTAATCTTGTACATGAGCATAGCAAATGCATCAGAAGAAATATTATTTTCATATTCTGCAAGAGAAGATAATAAATGCTTATAATCCTCTTCATTCAAAAATGGTGGCTTTAAGCTTAATTGAGTTTTATCACTTAAAGATAAGAATTCACTAAAAATAAGATTTCTATACTTAACTAAAAATTCAGGCAAAATATCTTCTTGTTCTAATTTTAGAGGCAAGTCTTTTCTAATCTCTTTCGGCAAGTGGTGCATTGAAAACTGATTGATAACCCACGCAAAATTTTCATCAAACTCATTTGAGTAATTAGCATTATTGTCAGGAAAAATCATATTACCTTCCCTATCATTCCAAGGCAGTATTTTATAAAAAAAACCGTTTAACCTTTTTTTTAATTTCAAAATATTTTCACTCTTATCACCTACCTTATACAAAACCTCATTTACTTTTTGTTCTGCGTCTTGAGGACTGATTCTATCACCTATATGCAATCCAATACCACTTTTCTCTAATAACTCCCAATCAAATAACTTATGTGGATCAGGCTTACGCATTGCGTAACCTTCAATTGCTGAGTTGTACACTATAGTGCCTATCTCAGCGTGACTAAATATCATATCTTTTCTAATCTTAAAGCGCTTCATGAGGTACAAAATCAGATCTTTGACAGATTTCATTTGCTCTTCTGGAAAAGGCTCAAGCCCTGTGTTTACAATCTCTATACCTATAGAATAATCATTCAGTTTTCGTAGCTCTTCAACCACATTATCTACTTGAACTTTCGCATAACTTATACCAGCATGCCATGCTCGTTTTTCAAGTGGAACCATCAGAGTAATGCTACCATCTCTATCAACAATAAGCTGTACTGATATCCCTGAAGAATTTAATGCGTATTTTGTACTTTTTAATGTTGGTGATTCGGTATGGTGCACCACCACCATCAACACTTTTTTGCCTTCTCTATCATCATAATTTAAACTCGGTGCAGGATCTAAAAATATTGGATTTTTTAATGATGTTTTCAAATCTTGAAAATCGTTCTCAATATCACTTAAACAAGATTGTTGTCCATATAAAAGAGGCGCTACAAGCAGCAACAGAAATAAAACAGACAAACATTTTTTTACTATAAGTTTCATGTAGCTCTACAAATTGCCCTTAATATAACTAAATTAGCATAACACACATAAAATGTTTACTTTTTTTCAGCCAATCAAGACTTGCTACAGCTACAATTAATACTCTTATCATTACATTTTGGTGTTAAGTCAGGATAGAATGTGAGTATAGCGTCTTTCTTTCTCACAAACACTGATTGATAATTGTCATCTTCCATTTTATACAGACACATTCCATCTTTTCCCAGCTCCTTAAACGCCTTAGTTGCAGAAACTAAAATATCATCAGCATGAAGGTTATACGCGTACCCACTTGGGCACTTAACTTTCACTTCTCCATCCTTACCTAGATATTTCATTCCAAATGTGTAAACAGGTGGCTTAATATCTAATTTATTGCACAGAGATTCATTATCCCAAATCGCACCCGCCCACTTATTTTCTTGAGCCTCAACATATCTACCTACAAAATGCATACCACCTAGCCCCAATCTATCTGGTTCACCACAAAAAATATGCCCAAACCCTATAGTTTCTTTTTCAGTTCCGCTATTTGTAAACCAAATCTTAGTCAATTCATCTTTAAACAACCCCAAGTCTGCACTAGGTGTAATCACCTGATGATCAAGCTTATCGTATATCCTTTTCACCACTTCTTGATGCTGCGGACAATCAAGCAAAATTCTGAAATCTTCTTCATCAGGCTGTGTTCCCCAATCTCCACAAACCCTTAACACTCCTCTATCAAAATCAGTCAACTCTGGAAGTGGTGGAATATAGTCTGGATCTGAAGAATCTGTTTTGAAAAACGGCTCAAAGCCAATTTGTGAATTTGCATCATTGAGATAATGCTCCTTAATGTAAAAAACAAATCCTATTACTGGTATTATTAAGCACAAGATTAACTTAGCTATTTTCGACATAATCATATTCATAAAGAAGCTAGGGTATAAGCAACAACTTAAAAAAGTTTTAATCTAATGTTGATCGCAGTCCTGGCATCTCATCACCACTTAGCCAACTTAAAAACGCTCCCCCACCAGTTGAAATATATGTAAAATCTTTATCGGCAAGACCTGCAGTATTTATTGCAGATAGACTATCTCCTCCTCCTATTACACTGGTTAATTTTCCTTCGTGTGTCAAATCACTTACTACTCTCATCACCTCTACTGTACCATTTGCAAAAGCTGAATGTTCAAAAACACCAATAGGTCCGTTCCACAGCAGAGTTTTACTGCTTGCTATTATACCGCTTATTGTGCTTAAAGTTTGAGGTCCGATATCTAAAATTATATCACCGTCCAAAATGGATTCAATTTTTCTTAAAACGCCAGTGCTATAATCAGAATTTACTGCAACCAAAACGTCTTCTGGCACAACTATTTTGCAATTGTTTTTATTTGCCGTCTCAACAATATCGTGCAGAAGATCATCAACGCCATTTTGAAAAAAAGACTTGCCTATATTAACTTTATTAAATAACAAAAAATTATTAGCAATTGCGCCGCCCAGAATAAGGTAATCAACCTTTTCTGCTAGCTTTATAAGCATTTTTATTTTAGTTGATATTTTAGCTCCACCAACTATCGCAGTAATAGGTTTAGCGTCAAACGATATAGCTTGCTCAAGATACTTTAGCTCATCTTGCAAGCAAAATCCTGCATAAGAAGGTAAAAATTCCGTAATGCGTGAAATAGAAGCGTGAGCTCTGTGAGAGCAAGAAAACGCATCATTTATATATATATCTGCTAGAGATGCTAATTGTTTAGCAAAATTTGAATCATTCTGCTCTTCTTCTTTATAAAACCTCAGATTCTCTAGTAATATTATATCTCCTCCATCCATCGCATTTATTGCTCTTTGTACTCTCTCACCAATACAATCATCAATAAATTTCACTTCTTTGCTTAGCAGCCGCGATAAAGTTTCAACTACGTTTTTTAGCGATAAGTTACTGTCTTTGGCTTTTGGACGCCCAAAATGTGAGATAACAATAACTTTTGCACCCGCATTTGCCAAATACTGAATGGTAGGTAGCGCTCTCAAAATACGAGTGGCATCACAAATTCTTCCATTTTTTATAGGAACATTGAAGTCAACCCTGAGCAGAACATTTTTATTGTGAAAATCACAACTCTCTATGCTAGGTACATTTATCATAAAATTAAAGAGCTATAAAATCACTATACAATAGTTTAATCCAAAGTAAAGGAAGGAAATTCCAATGCTAAATAAATTAATAAATAGGAAAATTACTACAAATACTTTCAACTTTATTTTTCACTGCTTTTTCAACATCAGGGCTATTTCCATCAATTAATCCCTGAATTATTTCATTTATCAGATCAGCTATCTCTTTAAAATCTTTTTTCTCAAGTCCGCGTGTTGTCTCAGCAGCGGTACCAAAACGGAGCCCTGAAGTAATGGTTGGTTTTTCTGTGTCAAACGGCACGGAGTTTTTATTGCAGGTAATGCCAGCTCTTTCAAGGCTATTCACAACGTCTTTTCCAGTCAATTTCCGTGATCTTAAATCAACTAGCACTATATGAGAGTCAGTGCCACCGGTTATAATGTTCAGCCCATGCCCTTGCAGCGCTTGAGCTAACACTTTCGCATTTTCCACAACTTTTTTACTATAAGTTTTAAACTCTGGCGCTAATGCTTCCTTAAATGCAACAGCTTTTGCAGCTATCACATGCATAAGTGGCCCACCTTGCAATCCTGGAAAAACTGCAGACTGAATTTTTTTATGTAACGCTTCATCATTTGTCATTACCACTCCACCACGAGGACCACGTAGAGTCTTGTGAGTTGTAGAAGTCATAACATGCGCATATTCAGCAGGTGATGGGTAACAACCTGCAGCAATAAGCCCTGAATAGTGCGCAATATCTGCAAGCAAATATGCACCAACTTTATTCGCAATTTCACGAAAGCGCTCGAAATCTATTTCTCTTGGATAAGCGGAAGCACCAGCAATGATTAGCTTCGGTTTATGCTCTAGCGCTAGCCTTTCCACCTCATCCATATCAAGCAGGTAAGTGTCTCTATTAACTGTATACTGGATCGACTTAAACCACTTACCAGAAAGGTTTGGTGCTGCACCATGAGTTAAATGTCCACCACAATTCAGTGACAATCCAAGTATTGTATCACCCGGAGTAAGTAGTGAAGCAAACACTGCTTGATTTGCCTGAGAACCAGAGTGAGGTTGAACATTTGCAAATTTAACATTAAACAGCTTACAAAGCCTTTCTATAGCCAGATTTTCAACTTCATCTACATACTCACAGCCACAGTAATATCTTTTACCAGGATAACCTTCTGCATATTTATTAGTCAGAAAAGAACCCTGTGCTTCCATCACTGCTTTACTTGCAAAATTCTCCGATGCAATCAATTGCAACTGCGATCTTTGACGCTGCAGTTCCTTCTCTATAGAGAGATAAACTTCATTATCAAAAGACTTTAAATTATTTTCAGAGTTACAAATCCTTTCTGAAGCAATTGTCATAAGACCTTTTCCTTAACCACATAAATCCAAAAACAGCCAAAAGCAGACATACAGGAATAATTGATATTGCTTTTACTAGTAACTCAGTACCATACACAGGATTTCCTTGTATTACCGTTCCATTCCAACATAAGTCTATTATTTTTGCAATTCCAGTATGAAAAAAATAGCCAAAAACCATAACTATCATGTTTGATACAGCTGTGGCTAAGCCTACCAAGTTATTGTTTACATAACTTATTGCCTTGTAAATAGTAATTACCTGATACCCAGATGCAAAGCCGATAACAAGAAGTGTAGGTAATGCAATATATAAACCGCCAAATTGTGTAAAAAGCAAGAGGAAGCTAGCGATCATTGCAAAAGAACACGCAATAATCACCTCGTAATGTTTGTCTGGATACTTCTCCAGTAAATAAGCGAGAAAGAATGATCCAGCTCCCATACCTATAAACATGAGAGAGGAAAGTGAAGATGCCAAATCTCCGTTCATTTGATATGCTTCACATAAGAACGCTTTCGCCCAACCATCAGCAAAACCTTCTAGTGGTCCAACCATCAAGCCCCCAAAAAAGCTGATTAGAATGATATGTTTATTGAAAAGTACAGTTTTTAAATCTTGAAGTATGTTGTCATTTCTACTCTCCTCTATGTTAGAATTTGGCGTTATTAAAAGCAACAGCAGAGCAAGTAAACAACCAAATGCTGAGAAAGTGTATATAACATAATTCCAACCAAATTTATTGAGCAAGAAGTCTAGAGGTAATCCACCATAAATAGCTCCTAATAACCCTATTATTATAGATAAGCTAGCCATCCTTGCTGATTTTTCTTGTGAAAAATACATGCTTGCAACTTTGAAAAGTCCAATTGCTGAAGCAGACGATCCAATTCCGACAATCATTCTACCAAGTATTGAGTAATACCACTGATCAAAGCATATTAGCGGCAATGTTCCAGCAAATGTTAAGACAATACACGCAGGTAAAACAAACTTTGGCCCAAATCTATCAAGGGCAAGACCAACAGGTATGTGAGCAAGCGTATAGCCTATATAATATAGCCCACCAAATTGACCAACATCTGTAATACTTATGTTAAATTTTGTTATTAATTCAGGCGCGATTATATTTGGAATTACACGCAATATATACTGGTATGCATAAAATAGTGATGCTAGCAACCATATGAAAAAATTTCTCTGCAATGCTAATATTACCTAAAAAACGGAATTATAGGTATTTTATCAGCAAGGAGCAACACTTTTGTAAATAGCTACTCTAATCCGAGTATCTTTCTTAAAAGAGACCTTTTAGCATATCTATAACTGGTTCATGGATAAGGTATATGAAAAAAATTATACCACAGATGATAAGGATTTTTATAATTTTACCCTTGTTCATCTTAAGCTTTATTTTTTTTACTATAAGTTTTAGTTTTGTTACAAAATTCATTTTACTTACGCTTTTATTTCGTGATAACAATTATATTTTAAATAATATAATTTTTAGTAAAACTTGGCTTTAGAGACGTCTAAGTTAACTTAATATTAACCTTTTCGCGTGTAAAATATAACATAAAAGCAAGGTGAGTGAATGAACATAGATACAATAGACAATACGCTACAAAACTACATAACAAAATACATTGAACAAACATTTGCCTCACACACAGGCAATAGATACGACAAGTTATACAGGGAACTTTTAAGTAGCACAGAAGAAATAATAAAACTTACTGTAAATGAAGCAAAACAATATGATAAAATCATAGAAGAACTACATAACAATTCAATATTTCACGATAAGAAATTTATTCAAGCTGTTGCTAAACACCAGATATTAGAATTTCTGAATACTCATCCAAAGAAGAAAGAAATCGTTGCAGAATTTAAAAATGAACATCATATCAACGAAAGCGATTTAAAAATTTTAAAGGAAGGAAAAGATTTAATGAATAAAATAAACGATATTAACTTAATTCAACAAAATGAGAAAAATGAAACATTGAACATCAGAAAGGTACTTGCTAAATCAATAGGAATGCCCTCTTCAAGAACCGAAAAATCCAAGGCAACTTTAGTAGAAAGTCCTGAGATGGTAAAATAGACGTACTTAACTTTTCCTAATTGGAAAATACTTTTAATCCTATAATACCCAGCACTACCAAAGCAAGGGAAAATAAACGCCCAAAATTTACTGGGTCATTAAAAAACATTATTCCTATTATCGCTGCACCTATAGAACCTATACCAGTCCAAACTGCATAAGATGTACCAAGGGGGATAGACTTCATTGCTAACGATAGCCAGTAAAGACTTACAGAACCGCTAACTAAAATAATTACTACAGGTATAACACGAGTAAAGCCATTGCTATATTTCAGTGCTGTGGTCCATATTATTTCAACCAAACCAGCTAATAGCAAATATACCCACGCCATAAATCAACTCTATCTTACTGAAATATTATACATAAGAATATTAAAAAGTTAACTTAGCATTTCACATGCTTTAATAATACTATTACATCCAATTTCTAATTGTTCCTGAGAGGTTGCATAAGAAATTCTGACAAAATTTTTCAGACCAAACGCAATTCCTGGAACAACAGCAACTAAATGGTCTTCCAACAAATATTCAGCAAAATCAAGATCACTATTTATTACTTTACCACTTTTCGTGCTCTTACCCAATAAACCTTCACATGCGACAAACAAATAGAATGCACCTTGTGGAATAGATGCTGACAATCCTGAAGCAGAATTTAGCTTTTTTACTACAAAATCTCTACGATCCTTAAAGATTTTTGTTCTTTCTTTCAAAAAACTATGATCACCGTTTAACGCTTCAACTGCTGCTGCTTGTGCTATCGAGTTTGGGTTAGAAGTACTTTGAGACTGCAGTGTAGAAATAGCTTTTATCACATCACTCCTGCCTGCAATATAGCCTATTCTCCAGCCCGTCATTGCATAGGCTTTTGATACTCCATTGACCACAAAAACTCTATCATAAAGTTTTGGCTCAACCTGAGCAATGGTAAAAAACTTTTCGTCGTATACTATGTGCTCATAAATATCATCTGTAACAACATTCACATGTGGATGTTTAAGCAATACTTGCGCTATGCTTTTCAATTCATCATATGTATAGACAATTCCTGCTGGATTATTTGGTGAGTTGAGAATTAACCACTTAGTTTTCTCAGTTATATTGCTTTCCAGTAACTCCGGTATCAGCTTAAAGTTTTGTTTGCACTCTACAACAACTGGCAGTCCGCCAAAAAGACTTACCATATCAACATATGAAACCCAATAAGGAGCTGGTATTATAGCTTCATCCCCAGGGTTAATTGTTGCCATGAACAAATTGAATAACACCTGCTTAGCACCAGCACCAACACAGATTTGGCTAAGTGTGTATTCTAGAATGTTATCCCTTTTTAACTTATTGATTATCGCCTCTTTAAGCTCACGCGTTCCATCAACAGCAGTATATTTAGTTTTGCCTTCATTTATCGATTGAATAGCTGCCTTTTTTATATGATCTGGAGTGTCAAAATCCGGCTCTCCCGCAGCTAAAACGCAAATTTTCTTTCCTTCGCTTTTTAATCTGTTTGCCTTATCGGTCACAGCGATTGTAGGCGATGGTTTTATCAGAGACATCCTCTTTGCAAGGTCTGACATAATCTCACTAAAGTTAAATAAAAATGATAAACTCTACACAACAAAAAAGCTAGAAGTTTTATTATTTTACATAAAGGTTGGTATTTTTGTACTCTTAAATATATTAACTATAGATATTAAAAAGCTTAATAAATTTAAAAAGGCAAATAAATCCCCGTATAGCGAGTTTTGACCCTATAATAATGTAAATTGGCATTGTAATAATGTGCTAACGCTTAAAATAAGCGCGATTTGGCTGAATGTAGAAAAAATAAAAAAGACATGCAGCCGCTATAATTTTTTGTAACCTGCCAATAGATATCTGAGTTTTTTTACTGAATTTTGTCGTTGAGCCCAAAAACAAGGATAAATACTCTTATTGCCATAATAAGGAAAGTGTAAAGATTTGTCAAGTAAGGTTTTCATTCCACCCTCATAAAGGCTTTTCATACAAGAGTTTTAGTAGTTTCTTACTAGGTCCACTAATGCAGCAATATTTTCAACCGGAGTATCAGGAAGCACTCCATGTCCAAGATTAAATATAAAAGGTAACCCTCTAAAACAATCTATTATACGCTTTGCTTCTTCAATTGCTTCTGCCTTATTGTAGGCCAAAAGACTAGGATTAAGGTTCCCTTGCAGAGGAATTTTTAGATTTGCTTTCGCCCATTCTATTGGAACATTATAATCTATACTTACTGCAGATACACCTGTTTTCTCATAGTAATCCTTATAAAGATTTCCAGCAGAGCGTGGAAAACCTATTATAGGAAAATCAGGAAACTTATTCTTTATTGCTGAAACAATTTCCTTTGTTGGCTTGATTACATACCTTTCAAACAGTTCTCCCTGCAATATACCAGCATTGCTGTCGAATAACTGAATAACATCTGCTCCAAACTCTATCTGTTTGATTAGATAAATAATTGTCGCTTCTGTTATTTTTTTAATTACTTCTTCTAGTTCTAGGGAACAGAAATGTAATACTTTAGAAAAAGTTTTACTACTACCACCCTCTATAATGTAGGAAGCTACCGTCCACGGCCCTCCAGCAAAGCCTATAAGGGACTTTTCCTCTGATAATTGGCTTCTTACTTTCCTGATGGCATTTAAGATTGGAAAGGTTTTAGTTTCAAATTCTTGTGAATTTTTTAACTCCTCAGAGCTTTTCACAGGTTTTATTATTGGACCCACACCGCGAACAAAATTCACATCACAACCTAAAACGTCAGCTATTATTAAAATGTCTGAAAAAATTATGGCTGCGTCCATATCAAATCTTTTTATTGGCTGTAGCGTCAGCTCTACCACTAAATCTATGCTATAGCATATCTCCATGAAATTACTCGTTTTTTCTACGGCTTTGCGATACTCAGGAAGAGATCTACCAGCCTGGCGCATTAACCAAATAGGTACTTTTTCATTTGGCTTATTCTGCTTAATAATTCTTACTATCGCTGGTTTGTTGCTTTCCA